>CAVXGE010000006.1:0-201507 GCA_963761225.1 uncultured Chloroflexia bacterium
TGCGGCTTGGCAACTTGAACTACTGCTCCTTCTATACGGTCCTGCCCGTGCTGCAGGAGGCAATCGCTTTCGACCCGGAAGCGCCTGCTGCACACACCTTGCGTGCAATCGTCGACCGCAGGCTGGAAGGCAACGCGGCGCTGGAGCAGAAGCACGGCCTGTCGGAAGAGAAGCAGGCGGAAATGCGCCGCAAGGTGGCGGACTACACCGACTACTAGGCGATAGATAGGAGCGACGCACACCGGCCACCGGTTGGTGTGGAAAACCGCCTCCGCGTGTGGGCCGTGATGTAGCGCCGCTACGATACACGATGATGGTCGCTGCGAGTCTACGGCCGAGGCATGCCATCGCCCACAAATACCAGGGCATTATCCCCCGCTCGGGAAATGGGGGAACCCTTACCCATTTCACGAACACAAACGCGGCGAAGTCGAAGAGAGTGAGCCACGATTGAAGTACCGATTGGTTGCCATTGACCTGGACGGCACGGTCCTCGACAGGGAGGGTCGCTATCGTTCCCGGCGCCGCGGACGCAGTTCAGCGTCTCCTCGACCGCGGAGTCAGCGTCACCCTGGCCACCGGACGCATGTATCAACCCAGCAACCGTTTCGCCGGGGAACTGAACATCACGGCGCCCCTCATCTGCTACCAGGGCGCATTGATCCGCGAGCCGGGCAATGGCGACGTCTTGTGGCATAAGCCCCTGACTCTGCCACTGGCCCGAACGATAGTCTCCGAGATTCGGAAATCGGGCGCCCATCTGTACGCGTTTGTGGACGGCAGCGTGTACGTCGAGGAGCATCGTGAAGCAGACCTCACGTATGCCCTGCATAATGGCGTCGAGTTACATCTGGTTGACGACCTCGCGAAGGCCCTGGATAGCCCGCCCACGGAGATGGCCGCCAGGGGGACATCGGCGGAGCTCGACCGACATGATAGCGTCGCTTGGTGCGGCTTGTGGCTCGGACGTCATCGTGAACAAGGTGCACGACTCTTTCTGCGAGATTGCCCACGCCGCGTCGGGCAAAGGCAATGCCCTCAAGTACCTGGCCGGACGGCTCGGTATTCCTCAGAGCCAGACGGTGGCCATCGGCGATAGCCCCAACGACGTGAGCATGCTGAGGTGGGCGGGGTTGGGCATCGTGGTTGGCGATGCCTCTGACGAAGTCCGTGCAGCCGCGGATTGGGTGATCGACCATGAAACCGGGGACGGCTTCTGTGAGGCGGTCGCCCGCGCGATGCCAGTGTGAGTGACGAGCGGAGAGTGATGGGTTGGCCGACGGAGCCGGAGTGGCGAATGGCGAGTGATGGGATGGCCGGCGGAGCCGGAGGTAGGGTTGGGCGTTGTAAGTTACGGGCAATTCACCATTGACCCCCGGGACGGCGGACAACACGAATCGCGATGGTGGGGGCGCTTCGAGAAGCGCCCGCGGTGGGGAAGAGGGGCAGTTGTACCGAACGGCATTATGCACTGGCGTGGCGGGCCGTTCACGAACGGCCCCTACAGGGCCAGTGCGTCCCACACCGGAGCGACGTTGAGACGCCGTACTCAAATCGTCTGCACCGAGATGGTGGGTGGTGTCCCTGCAGCATTCCCCACTCGGGTCTAGCGCAACGCGAGGATCTTCCGGGCCGCGGCTTCGGCAGCGATAGCGCAGACCGTGGGGCATCCGTTGGGCGCATGCCCGCCCGCGTCGTTGAATGCGATTCGCTCCTTTGGTTCGACGAACATGAATGGGCGCCCGTAGAGTCGCGTCTGGATCTCCGGGCACATGGTGGAGGGGAGGGGGCTGGTGAGACCGTAGTGCTTCTCAATGCCGGACTTGAAGGCGTCCACCACATCCTGCGCATCGTCCATGGCGCGGTTGTAGGCCTGTTTGTCCGGCATGGCGCTTCTGCCACGTGCGATGCCGAGCGCCATGAGCGCGCCGATGAGTGCGCCACACGTCTCGCCGCGCCTGGCGACGCCGGCCGACAGGATGGTTCCGGCACGAAACGACTCGCCGTCGCCGATTTCGAAGACCTCCTGGAGTGCCCGAGCACCGCCTGGGAGCAGCCCATGAACTGCGCTTCCGCGTTGGCCGCCTTAATTGACGCCTGCGTCACCAAGTCTTCAGACATCGCTATGCCTCCTGACGCGGCAGACTGCTGTCCGCCGCGGAATCTACAAAAAAATAATACTCCTGTCACGTGGGAAATAGACGTCTTTCCCAGACATCGAGCAGCACATCCGGCCATCGCCGGAGACCACATACGGCTCTGAGCCGCGTTCAAGACTGGCTGCTGCCGGCTCCGGGGGGCAGAAATGTGGGGACGCCATACTCGAATTGTTCGTGCCGAAGCGGTGAATGATGTCCCCGGATTTCTGACGGGCGGGCTTCTGGGCCTTCCCCAGTGGCAGACCTGATTTCGGAACTGGTGCTGCCAGTCGGTGAGGTTGTGTTCCGGACAACGGGCGAGGCATGCCATCGCCCCTACGACCGATACGGGGGGGCCTGCGGGCGGGCACGGGAGCCCGCGCACTACAGCGGAACCGCACGCGGAAGTTGTGTGGCGGTTGGTCGTGGTCGAACACGAGACTGCGGGAGGGACAGCAACGGCCTGCGGCAGCGAACCGGGACTACTCTCCACCCCACCGGGTCGGTGTGGGAACCGACCCCTACAGATATCTGGACAACACCGCCAGGACCGCTCTTGCGGGCGGGCACGGGAGCCCGCGCCCTACGGTAGACCTGATTTCAGCGTTGGTGTTACCGGTCGGAGCAGTTCTGTTTCGGACAACGGGAGAGGCATGCCTCTCCCCTACGGATACCGGGGGCGGTGATGCCACGTCACGCGACCGCTGCGTCGCCGCGGAGACCGGCAATATCATCTGCGCCGTATCCGAGCCATGAGAGCACTTCGTCCGTAGACGCGCCCGCGGGCGTGCCGAGACTTCTCACGCTCCCCGGTGTGTCTGAGAGCTTGGCCACGATGCCGATCTGCCGGATGCTGCCGAACTGGGGGTGGTCGAACTCCATGACCATGTTCCTGGCCCGCACCTGTTCGTTCTGACATGCCTCATCGTAGTCGAGTACGGGTGCAACGCACGTGTTCAACGGCCTGAGGAACTCCCACCATTCATCCCTGGTCTTTGTGATGAAGACCTTCTGCAGTTCAGCTATCGCCCAATCCCTCTGTGCCTGGTCGTCCGGAGAGTCATACGCCGCCAGGTCCTCCCGCCCGATGGCTTTGCACAGATTCACCCAGAACGAGTGCTCGAAGCACGCCAAGGTGAAGTACTTGCCGTCGCTGCATTTCAGTACCTGCGCCAGGGGATACGCCCCCGTCAGAGCCGTCTCGCCCCGCCTTGGGACCACGCCGGTCATGAAATACGCGGTGGCCTCCATCGTCATAAGTGACATAATGCCATCAAGGTAGGCGAGGTCGACGTACTGGCCGCGCCCGGTCCTCTCTCTGGCTGCCAGCGCCAGCAACACGGCTATCGTCCCGTGCAGCCCGGCCCCGGCTATGTCGCCCAGGTAGTGCGATGGCAGGCACGGAGCGCCGCCTTTGGGACCAATCATGCTCAGCGCCCCCGAGAGGGCAACGTAGTTCATATCGTGTCCGGGTACGGACACATACGGCCCGGCCTGGCCGTATCCCGTCAACGCGCAATACACCAGTCTGGGGTTGAGTTCCGACAGATCGGGAATATCCGACCCCCAGCCTGTCCATGACGCCGGGGCGAAAGCCCTCGATGAGGACGTCGCTCTTCTCCACAAGGCGCCGGAAGACCTCCAGTCCCCTGTCCTTCTTGAGGTCGACCACGATGCTCTTCTTGTTGCGGTCGAGGGCGTAGAACGCTGCGAACCTCTCAGTGGTGGTGTTCCCCGCGTCGGGCAGGCTCACGCTGGCGCCCGGAGCATCGACCTTGATGACGTTGGCTCCGAAGTCGGCCAGCATCATAGCGGAAAAGGCGCCCGGATACCGGCGATTCAGGTCGAGGACGGTTAATCCCTCAAGCGCTTGCATGCATCCTCCGTGTGGCTTGACGTCTGGCGTGTACAGTACGCAATCCTCATTGCTGCGACAAGTGACGGGCGCTGGTCGGCGGCAGATTGGCATGGGGGGTCTCATCCGCCTGCCGGGAACACCGACCGGCACGGACGGACACGGACCAGCACGGACGGGGGGGCCGACGACGAACAGCCGCCAGATGGCGTTGAACGTGGCGCTTTGCCGCGAGGACACAGTTCCTGGTCACCAGTTGGGAGTTACGGGCAATTGATCATTGCCCCCCAGAACGGCGAACAACGGGAATCGCGATGTAGGGCGCTTCGAGCAGCGCCCGTGGTGGTGGAAGGGGGGCGCTGCCGCACCGAACGGCATGATGAACGGGCGCCGCGGGCCGCTCACCAACGGCCCCTGCAGGGCCGTGGCGGACCGTTCGAACCCCCAAAAACATCGTGAATTGACATGCAAGACGGTATCTACGGGAGGGCGTGGTTTTGGCGTCGGTGATACCAGTCGGCGCGGAATTGTTCCGGGCGCAACGGGCGAGGCATGCCACGTCCCCGACGAACCGGGGCCTGCGGGTATGGGAGCCCGCGCGCTACAAGAGAACCGCAGACGCAAGCGGTGAAAGGTATTCCGCAGATTTCCGGGGGGCCTGCAGCTGCACTGATTCGGGAGCATACCGGAATCGGTTGCGGTGGCAGGATTCTGCAGGCTTCCCCGCGGCGCTACTTGTTCTTCATGGCCTCGTCCAGCTGTTCCTTGGCTCGCTTCCCGGCCTCTTTGTGGGCCGCATCGGCGGACTTCCTGCCTTCGCTGTCCACGGCCAGTTGCTTGGCCTCCTGATGGTCTTTGTCCATCTGCACCTTGGCCTCGCTGTAGGCCTTCTGCGCGAGGTCGACGCGTTCCTTTGACTTGGCCACTTCAGCCTTGGCCTCGGCGTCTCTCTGCCTGAACGATTCCGTGAAAGCTGATTGAGCTACAGTGGTGATTGCGTCGCGAAGCCTCGTTGCCTCCTTGAGAGCTTCATCGTGGGCTTGATCGACTCGTTTTCTGGCCTCTTTGTCAGGTGCCGCTTTCTTGGCCTCCGCGTATACTGCGTCTGCCTCCTGTTTGGCCTCTTTGTGAAGCTTGAGGGCCCGCTGCCAGGCATCGTCCAGCAGTTGCTTCGCTTCGATGTAAGTCTTCGTCTTCTCAGTTCCGGTTTCTTCTGTTGCCATTTCACTTGCCTCCTGCGTCCTTCCGGTGTCTTTCCGACATTTCCCATCACAATCGGGAACATTGGGATAGCTGTCGGCCCTATCCATGTCCCCGGCACGCTGTCAATTGACCTGCCGGCCCCGGCGGCTCGCCGGGCGCCCGTAGTAGAGCGGTCTTGTGCCCACCTTCCGACTAGACTCTGCACCCTTCAGAGGGCTGAACGGCCGCTTTCGAAAATCAGCGTCGACTCAAGGCCAACTACCGACGCCGGGCCTTGCGTTAGAGTAGCGGGGCCACTTCGGTGGGGAGACAACAACTCCGCGCCGCCAGCCCACCACACTAGCCAGCGATAGCGAGAAGGTGGAGCCTCTGGAAATGTGGAGACCTGCTTGCTTGGGCCCGTTGAACGCGTTGCCCGGGTGCTGTGTGAAGACAGATACCATCAGGCCCGTGATCGATCCTCATCGATGAACAAGCCCTGGACCTCAGTATCGCATACGACCATCGTATATGCAAACTGCCGCTCCGTCAAAAGCGATTCGCGAACGCCGCACGCGATTACAGGCAACCCAAGTCACGATGGCAGGCTTCCAGAGTCTGACGCGGTCCAGTTGGCATGGAGAGGGCGATACTTGGCCGACGAGTAAACCAATTGGCCGATAGAGCCGGAGTTGCGATTCGGCGAGTGACGGATTGCGAGTCATGCCTATCGGATTAACTCCTAATCCTTCTTCTTGACTCTTGGAGAAGTCCATCCGAGCAATTGCACATGTTCTATCTGAGCCAGCCGGTTGTCCTGCTCTAACTTCTTGATTGCATCATCTGACTTGGTTAATCGGTAGTCTCTGACAAGGAATGGTATTCCAATAATGGCGCAGACAATCGCTCCAAGAAAAAGCAAGTCAGAATACTGACGCACTTGCACACCTGCAATGATAAAGGCCACTGCAAAACCCCATAACAACGCCCACATACGCCTTAGAAGAGCACCCACTATGGCAAACACAATAAACCACACGAATACGTTTGTATAGACAATCTCTGTCATTTGGGTTGCCTCTGAATGGGGTTCGGATGCACCCATGTCTTCTTCCCCTTCTTTACTCCGTACAACCCCGCATATGTCGGACCTAATCGTGTCCCAATCAGTCCTAACACGGTCTGAAATGCTGCCATCGGCGTACCTCTTCTGTTGAATCTGAACGTGTACTCATTCAGGTACGCTTGCAGGTGCTGCGGACTGACACCATGGTGCGTTCCCAACAGCCACACCTTCAGATTGGAGAACACGCGATGCATGTGTGCCAAGTCCATGTCAATCTCGTGTACATACCCTGACTTGTGGAAGCATCTTGTAACTGGTCAGTTCGTCAGTCTTAACCGTTGAGCCTTCCTCAACATTCTCACGTACGAATGCCAGTAATGTCTCACCAGTTACGTTTGGTATGACTCGCAGTCTGATTCTGTTCGCCGATCTGCCGCGCACGTCAACCGCTCCTGCGACTATCGTCTTGCCGAGTGCGCCACGACCTCTCGGGCCTGCCTTCGGACCACCGATGTAGGTCTCATCGACTTCGACGATACCGGACAACTCTGTCTCTGCCTTCACGGACCATCGCGGCTCGGAGTTTGTGGAGCATGGTGAATGCCGTCTCGTAGTTGTTGAGTCCTATCTGACGTTGAAACTGGACGAGTAGAGATTCCAGGTGTGTGAGTAGTGACGAGGTATGCAGCCTGGAACCATAGCGTCAGAGGCATCTTGGAACGGTGCATGACAGTTCCTGCTGTGGGAGAGACTTGGTAGCTACAGGATTTGCATTGTAGCAACGTGCGCTTGGGAAGCCAGAAGTACTCGGTAAAGCCACAGCGTGGGCAGATAAAGCCGTTAGGCCACCGAGATTCGATGAGGAACTTGGTGCAGGCTTCCTCATCAGGGAACCATGTGTTGAACTCGAAAATGGTGCGAGGGAAAGAAGGTCTAGTCATGTTCTTCCTCCCTCTTCCTCACGTTCACAACAAATTTCCTAGGTGCGAGTTCCCGGTAGACACTCATACCGTATAACTTTACAGCTCCCACTCTTATGACCCTGCACTTAGTTACTGATTTCAACACTGGTCTAGATTCCAATTCTCTACGTAGTACAAACCGCAAGGATAGTGGTTGACCGGGTAGTATCTTTGGTCAAAAGTGGTGTTGGCAGCATGGAGCCTATAGGGTCCGTATCTCCAGATCATCGTTACTCATGTCAACCAGAATGCTCTCACACTTCAGGTCAGCTACATGATCATCAATACCGCTCGTATATACAATCTCTATGGGCAATTCGATACGATTTTCAACAACAACAGCATCGCATGAATTGATCTCGTAGTTTGGATGGTACTTCCGCATAATCTGCCAGTCTTTAAGCATCGGTCGAATCCTTGGTAGATGTTGCAGCACCCACGAATAGGCCCGGCGAACTGTAGAGAACTTGTCTACAAGCTGAAAGGCCGCTAGTATGGTCGCAATGACTGCCCCTATTGTTTGAAACGTGGACATCACTATCCCCCAAGCCGTCAACCAGACTTGGAGTTATTGTAGGCTTATTCGGACGCAATCCGATAGGCATGTTGCGAGTTGTATTTGCCCCGCGGGGGAGCGCCGACGCGCACCGACGCACGCGGACCGCCACGGGCACGCAGCGCATGGGAGCTTTCCCCTTCCGGGAGACGGCGGATGGTGAGCATGCCCGCAACTTTCGCAGGCGATCGCCGGTAGTGCGGTGTCACAAAGCAAGAGGGCTAGCCTCTCAGGAATCTCTCCATCCGTTCCTGGACCTGATTCAGAGTGTCCCACTTCTTGGCAAAGCAGAAGCGGACTTTGTCCCGGCCGTCCTCGTGGGCGATGGTAGAAGCTCGACCCGGGCACCACGGCCAGGCCGGCCTTCTCAACCAGGGCCATGGCGAAAGCCTCGTCATCCCCCCGCCCCAGCCCATCGATGCGGATCATCATGTAGTAGGCTCCCGCGGGCCGGAAGACCGGAATTGACAGGTCCTCAAAGACCTTGAGTAGAAAGTCCCGGCGCTCCCGGTAGAACTCCTGTAGCTCCAGGTAGTAGGAATCGGGAAGTCCCATGGCCACCACCGCCCCCAATTGGAAGGGGGTCGGGGCGCAGACGACCATATAGTCGTGGCACTTGCGAATGGCCGACATAAGACGGTGGTGGGCGATTGCATAGCCCACCCGCCACCCGGTGGCGCTGTAGGACTTGGAGATGCCGCTGAGGGTGACCGTCTGTTCCCACATGCCTGGCAGGGTCGCCATGCGAATGTGCTCGAGGCCGTCGTAGAGGATGTGCTCGTAGATTTCGTCGGTAATCACGATGGTCCCGTGCTCCCGGCAGAGCCCGGCAAGCAGTTCCATCTCTTCTCGGGAGAAGACCTTTCCGGAGGGGTTGCATGGCGTATTGAGGATGAGCGCCTTGGGCTTCTTTGAGAAGGCCTTCTTCAGGTCATCCGGGTCCAGGCCCCAGTTCGGGTCTCGCAAGCGGACGAACTCCGGGATGCCTCCGCAGAGAGTCAATCCGGGCAGGTAGTTCTCGTAGAAAGGCTCGAAGATGATGACCTTTTCGCCTGGATTCACGAGGGCCATCAAGGTTGCCACGATGGCTTCGCTGCTGCCGCAGGTGATGGTGACCTCAGTCTCCGGGTCGGCACTCAGGCCGGAGAAACGGAGGAACTTCCCGGCCACCGCCTCGCGGAGTGCCGGCAGCCCCCAGGTGATGGAGTACTGGTTGTTCCCCTGTTGGATGGCCCGAACGGCCTCGTTGACGACTTCCGGAGGCGGGTCCTTCTCCGGGAACCCCTGGGCCAGGTTGATTCCCTGGTATTGCTGGGCTACACGGGTCATCTTGCGGATGACGGACTCCTGAAATGTCTCGGTTCTATCGGCTACTTTCATAGTGAACTCTCCAGATTGATCCACACGACAGATTCGATGCGCTCGAGAGCGGCCTCACTTAATGACCGCGCGTCACGCAGGTTTTCTCGACCTCGTACCCCTCTGTCCCCAATATCTGAATCGTCTTTTCCAGCTGCTCTTTCTTCACCAGAACATAGTCCGTGTCATAGGTGGACAGGGCAAAGACGCTGATGCCTTCCCGTGCCAGGGGGCCCGTCAGGGACGCCAGGACTCCGGTCAGAGACAAGTCCAGCAGCCCCTCGACCTTCAAGACCTGCCATCCGCCGTTTTTCGTCACTCCGTCGGGAATACGATGTTCCGGGCAGACCAGCGAAAGCTCTCCTGCGGTGCGAGTGACGGAGCAAAAGGGCCCTCGGGTCGCCCATGCGGGCACCGGGGCGTTGTTGTCCAGCCGGCACACGGCGTAGATATGGGGCAACAGCTCCAGCTTTCTCTTCCCTTCTTCCATCCATTCCTCTTGCGGCCGGGCGGGTGCCTCGTCCTGATGGTCGAAGCAGCTTACCATAATCACTGCGTCTTTAGAACACATAGACGTCGGCTTTCCCTGAGAGCATGCAGGAAGGGCAGAGGCGGGCGCATATTCCGCCAAGAGAGCACCGCCCCCCAGCCGCCGAAGAGTGCTATGCTGTCGCGGCTGAAACGGGTGTCTTGAACATGCCGGAGGGATGCCGATGCGGCCTGGCGCACGGAAGGACAGTCAGTACGGATGGGGCAATGGCAGAGAGGAGTACCTCGTTGCCGTGACGGTCGGCGGGCCGCAGCGCCTGAACGGTGCGATTCGCATGGCCGCTTATGACCCACAGTGGCCTGTAGAATACGAACGGCAGGCCGCACTGATCCGTTGCGCGCTTGGCGACCGGGTACTGCTTCTCGAGCATGTGGGTTCCACCTCTGTCCCGGGGTTGCGTGCGAAGCCCGTCATCGACATGGCCCTCGCAGTAGCGGATTCTGCCGACGAGGCGTCGTATGTCCCTCCGCTTGAGGCGCAGGGGTTCGTGCTGAGGATTCGCGAGCCGGACTGGTTTGAGCACCGTCTTCTGAAGACGCCTCATGTGGACGGGAATCTTCACGTATTCTCGCTCGGCTGCAGCGAGATCGACCGGATGGTGGTATTCCGTGACTGGCTGCGGACGCACGAGGATGACCGTCGCCTGTACGAGCGAACGAAGAGGAGGCTGGCGGCCGGCGCCTGGGAGTACACCCAGCAGTACGCAGACTCGAAGACGGAGGTAGTCCGGGAGATACTGGAGCGCGCACTGGGCTCGACGGGGCACGAGTAGTCGTGCACAGCAAGGGCGGGTGCCCTAACCTGCTCGTTGAGTCAGTGAAGACGCACTCCGCTTTCTCAAGGCGTGGAAGGTCGGTATCGTGGACAGCAGGGCCGTGCACATCGGCGCGAGCGAAATGCGGGGACACCATACTTATTTCGGGAAGACAACTGTGGTGAATGATGTCCCCGGAAGCGAGGCGCGCGGGCACGAGAACCGGCGCCGAGCAAGAGGCGCGAACGTGGCGGGCTGCGTTGCGCCGGCGGCGGTTGCGCGCGAGAGTACGAGCGAGTCAGGACGGCTTGCGGCAGCCAACCAGAATCACCCCCCACCCCGCCGGGTCGGTGTGGGAGTCGACCCCCTACGCTGAATTTCGGGAATCCCGCAACCGGTTCATCTGTTCAGGCCCTTGAAGAACTGCTGGACGTTCGTGCTCAGTGCCGCCAGGTCGTAGCCGCCTTCCTGCACCGCAAGCATGGGCACGCCGGCACGGCTGATGCGGTTGCCAAGGCGATAGAAGCCTTCCGTGGTCACCGATACCTTATGCTGGATGTCGTTCTGATAGATGTCGAACCCCAGAGGCAGCACCAGGGCATCGGGCTGGAACAGCCGGATGGCCGTCATCGCCTGCTCCAGCTTGCCGAAGAAGTAGTCCTCTGTCGAGCCGTGGGGCATAGGCATGTTGATGTTGTAGCCGTACCCTTCACCTTCGCCGCGTTCATCCTCGAAACCGGTGACGACCGGGTAGAAGTTCGTGGGGTCGCCGTGGATGGAGACATAGAGCACGTCGCTGCGCCTGTAGAAAATCTCCTGGACGCCCTGACCGTGGTGCATATCCGTGTCCAGGATGGCGATGCGCGGGAACCGCCCAAGCATGTACTGGGTGGCGATGGCGGCGTTGTTCAGAAAGCAGAAGCCACCTGCGGCATCGCGGCGGGCGTGGTGGCCGGGTGGACGGCAGACCGCGTAAGCGGTACGGTCACCAGCCAGCAAGGCATCGGCGGCGCTGAGGGCGGTCTGGGCCGACCAGTAGGCGGCTTCCCAGGTGTTGGCCCCGATGGGGGAGCTACCGTCGGCGAGGTAGCGGGCAGCCTCGGCAAGGACACCGTGCAAGGCATTTGGTGAGCGCACGAAGATGTTTGACATAACTTCATCGCCCCAGTCGTCCATCTCCATCCAGCGCCGATGGGCGGATTCCAGGAAGCGCAGGTAACCAAGGTCGTGAACCCGGGAAATCGGCCCGGCGCCGTGGTCGGTGGGCTCTAGCACCGGCACGCCCATCGCCTTCAGGCCTACCAGCAGTTGCGCGGTACGTTCCGGCATTTCCTGGGGCTCACGCATCTTGCCCCGGCTGAAGAAGGTCTTCGGTATGTGCAGGTCCTGTGAAGGATGGAAGAATGCTTTCATTGTCCGGCCTCCCTGACGAATGATGCGTACAGTACCGGCGTCAGCGCGGTGTGGTCAAGAGCCTCGTGCAGAATTTCGGGGGACCAGATGGCGCGCGAAGGGTGTTTGGTGTTCAGCGTTTGTCGGTCCTCGTTCTGAGCAGGCCCGCTGCAGGCGCAAGTGCACCGCCCTCGAGTTGACGTCAGTCCGCAGGATACCTATTGACCCTCGCAAGGGGAACAAGTTATCATCCAGCTCACTGTGGACGGTATTCCGTCCGATGACTTATGACAGCACTTGTCCTCCACTTAGGTCGCGTGTAGAGAACCGAACCCGCCCATGCGGGTGGTCTGAGGCGTTCCTGCACACATGACCGGATTGCACGCCACACCTTCGTCGCTCTTCTTCCGACCTGTCTGCGCGTGTAGCGTGCGCCACTCACTGACTCGTACTTAATGGAGGATATACGTGTACGAACTTGATACTCTGGGCTTCAGCCCGTTTTTCGAACGGCAGTTGCCTGACGATGATTCACTACCGGCGCGTGTCGCCGGTGAACACAAGAATGGCTACATAGTCTGGTCCACGGCCGGAGAACGCTTCGCGCAGCTGTCCGGGCGCCTGGCGGCCGCACTTGGCGACGAAGGATATCCCGCAGTCGGCGACTGGGTTACCCTCAAGTCGGTCCCGCAGGCCGGCGACACGGCGATAATCGACCGTGTTCTGGCGAGGCGTACCGTCTTCACGCGAGGGGCAGCCGGTGCTGAGGGGCGTGGACAGGTCATCGCGGCGAATGTCGACATCGTCTTCATCGTCACCGGACTTGACGCCAACTACAACGTGCGACGCATACAGAGGTACGTCGCCCGCGTCGGGGCCAGCGGCGCCCGGCCGATAGCAGTCCTCAACAAGGCCGACACCTGTGAAGACGTGGACAGTCGCGTTTCCGAGGTGGAGAGGGCGGTAACCGGGCTGACCGTCGCTGCAATCAGCGCTGCTCGTGGTCGCGGGCTGGAACAACTCGAGGAGTACCTCAGCCCCGGCGGGACCGTGGCGCTGGTCGGTTCCTCGGGTGCGGGCAAGTCAACTCTCATCAACCGGTTGCTGGGCGAGGAGAGGCGCCGCACCGGTGAGACTCGTGCAGATGATGGCCGCGGCCGCCACACGACAAGCGAGCGCCAGATGGTGGTCCTGCCCTCAGGCGGTCTTCTCATCGACACACCCGGAATGCGGGAACTCGCGCTGCCTGATGAGGAAGGCATCGACAACGTATTCCCGCAGATCGAGGACCTCGCCATGCGATGTCGATTCAGCGACTGCACACATCTGTCCGAGCCCGGATGCGCAGTGCGGCAGGCGGTTGAGACCGGCGAACTGCCGGCCGACCTCGTGGAGCACTATCTCCAATTGATGGCGGAGGCGCGCGCCGGCGAACTTCGGCATAACGAGCGGGTACGGCGGCAGAGCGAGAGGGCTATCGGAAGGCAACGGGCGAAGGACCTGCACCTCATCCAGCGATGGAAGGGGGAACAGTAGGACGTTGCGCGAAGTGACTGGTGTGTCCTGGCTTCGGCGTTCGGAGTTCTGCGGGGGCCGTACGAGGCCATCCGTCCCCAGCCATCGGAGGCGGGCAGTGCATGGGGCCGGCCCCTTGCGTTCGCCCCAACGTCACCACGCCGAACGGCGGTAATGGCAGCCTTTCCCTACCACTAGGGAGTTGGTCGGTGTATGGACAGACTGCGGCTACCGCATTTCGTCGAACGTCTTCAGATACTGGTCCGCGAGGACCCGGTACTTCCGATATCCGGAGTCGTAAACATCGCGGGTTGCCGGGTTTGGCTGGATGCGCACCGACGCTCGAGCGCAGGCCTGTGCAACCACGCCGAGGTCCGCATGCTCAGACCCGGCAATTGCGGCCAGTGCCGCACCGAGAGCCGAGGCATCCTGCTGCTGCATCTGGTCGACCCGCAGTCCGAGCACGTCCGCGATGGTCCGGCACCACGACGCGCTCTTGGCGCCGCCACCGCAGATGCGGACGTCCGACACTCCATCCCAGTCGAGCAGCGAGGTGCAGTCGCGCAGCGAGTAGGCTACCCCTTCCTGAACCGCCCGCAGGAAAGCAGCACGGCCGTGATTGATGGTAGCTCCACTGAATCCTCCTCTGATGCGGCTGCTCCAGTACGGCGCCCGTTCTCCGAGCAGATACGGATGAAACAGGAGGCCGTCGGCTCCTGCGGGAACCTGCGCGACAAGGGAGTCCAACTCTGAATATCCCGCGTCGGGGCTCATACCCAGGAGGTTGAGCACCCATTGTAGCGAGGAGGTGGCCGCGTTGGTTCCCGCCTGGTAGTACCAGAACGGCCGGACCGGATGGGGATAGAGCATGCAGCCATTGCGCCACGTTGGCCTGCCGGTCAGGGTCATCACGCCGCCTGCGGTACCGAGGCGTATCACCGCGACCGATGTGTCCGTGGCGCCCACGCCGATGAGTTCCGCCGCCGAGTCCAGCATGCCGATGACCACGGGTACGCCCGGCTGCAGCCCGACATCGGACGCCGCCTCAGGCGCCAGTCCTCCGATGATGGTTGTCGATGGGTGGATGGGCGGGACTGAAGTGGACGCCAATCCCGCCAGTTCCAACAGGTCGTGGTCCCAGTCCAGCGAGTCTGCATCCACCAGCAGGGAACTGACGGCCGAGCTGTAGTCTGCCGCAAGCTCGCCCGTAAGCCGGTATGCCAGATAATCTTTGGAGAAGAGCACGTGCCGTACCTTGGAGAACACATCGGGCTCATTCTCCCTGACCCATGCCATCTGTGCGAGCGACCACGTGCAGTTGATGGAGTTACCCGTGTGCGCCTCGATCAGCGCGCCCGCTTCTTGCGCCAGCCGCGTTACCTGTGCCTCGCTCCTGATGTCGTTCCACAGGATTCCCGGACGCACCAGCTTCATGTGCTCGTCGAGCATGGAGGGCACGTGAGACGTCCCGGAGAGTCCAATGCCGCCGACACGGTCCGGGCTAACGCCGGTCTTCTTGAGGACGTCCCTCACCGCGACGCACGTTGCACGGTACCAGTCGTCGGGGTTCTGCTCCACGTGGCCGGGGTGGGGGTAAGATGTCTCATAGCCGGCCGATGCCACTCCGACGGGCTGCCCGCCGGAACGAACCAGCATGACCTTCACGCCGCTGGACCCAACGTCGATTCCCAGGTGGTGACCGCCGCTCGCGCCGGCCTCGACTCTGCTTGGTTTCGGATCCGTCCGGTCACGCATCGTTCTTTCTACAGGCCCGGACGGCGGCCGTCATGTCAGAAAATGAACTGATAATGGCGCCGACCTCCGTATTGACCGAGAAGAAACGCATGCCGTGGGCGGCAAGCCTGGTGATGTACTGCAGGCTGCTGTGGTGTATTCCCGTGGCGATGCCCTTCTCCCGGCCGACCCGGACAACGCGGTCGACGGCCGGTTCAACCTGCGCGGCTTCGCCTGCGCCGTACGAGTGGGAGAGGTCCGATGGGCCCACAAAGAGCAGGTCGATACCCGCGACGTCACTGATGGAGTCGATACTCTCGACGCCTTTCCTCGTCTCGATTTGCACCATGAGCATCACCATGCGGTTGGCGTCTGCGGTGAACTGAGCCCGGTCAGGCCTGCCGAATCCGCTATGCGCCCGCCTCAGCGAAAGCCCACGGGATCCCTCGGGGGCGTAGCGAAGCAAGTCTGCCGCCTGCAGTGCCTCCTCGGCCGTCTCGATTCGTGGCACCAGCAGTCCGACGGCCCCGCGTCGAGGACCTTCTGGAACGCTTCACGATCGATGCCCGGCACGCGCACAAACGGGACGATGCTCAAGCCGCGACAGGCCACGATGATGTCGGACGCGGTCTGGTAGGTGAACGAGCCCGTGCTCCATGTCGATGATGAAGAAGTCGAGGCCTGCACTCTCGAGAATCATGGCGACGGCCGGGGTCCGCATCTCAGCCAGCATGCAGCCGCATACGACGTTGTCCTTCGATAGCTCTGACTTGACCCTGTTTGTCCTGTTCATGACGCGTATCTCCTGATGCGCCGGGAATGGTCGGGCGATCCTGCTGCGGAGTCAAGGTGACGAGGCTTTGAATTTCGTCAGTCCGTTCCCGTCAGCTTTCCGTCCTCCACGCGGTAGTGGTCTATCATCTCGATAAGCACTCCATGGGCCGAGCGCGGCAGAATCCAGAAGTGGTTCACGTCGGTGGCGTCGTCCCCTTCGGGGTGCTCCGGGATCAGGCAGTCGTTGACGGCGATGCCGTCTGACTTGAGTTGCCGGTAGCTATCGTCCAGGTGCGCGGAGGCAATGGCGATGTGGTGGACGCCCTCGCCGTACTTCTGCAGCCTTCGGTAGAGCGGCGACTCCGCGTCAGGCGGTTGCAGCAGTTGGACGTCGCAGCCGTCGCCCACGGCGCCGAAGAAGGCAGTGATGTACTTCTTCATCACCCGCCCAGCGCACCTGGCTCGCCACTTCACGCTTGAGCAACCCCGGGCAGACCCTGCTGAATATCTTGCTGTAGTCCTCAATCGCCTTGTCGATGTCGGCAACCAGGATGCAGATGTGGGCTATCGTTTTCGACATGTTCCACCTCTCAAAATCGCATTCCGGTGATGAGTTGGCGACAACGATAGCACACGCGGTGTTGTGAGTCTCGATCGACGAGCCGCGAGTGGCGAAAGGCAGGTGCACAGCGGTGAATTGCGAGGTTCGAGTACCATGGCCGATCCTCTCCCTGCGTCGAGCACAGATACATTGCGGGTCATTTCCGGCACATTGGGAGTAATATGAAGATGCTCGGTGACCGAGGGCCCAGGTGGATCGGATGGGATGCGATGCCGGAATTTGGGGCCAAGGAGGCGGGAACGATGAGCACATTCGAACGGCGACCGGAACACAGAGGAGAGAATCCGGATTTTCCGCCCGTGCGCGGCAAGGGACGGCCGGAGCATGCTCCAGTCCAGAGCCTGAGCGAAACGCTGAGGCAGCTCGAAGAGAGAACAAGATTACTGAGGCGCAGGCGGAACAGGTCAGGCGGTGGAGAAAGCCAGAGCCGGACAGAGTGCCAGCCCGGAGAAGTTCCAGGCGTGGGCGAAAACACGGCCCAGACTGCCGGCCTTGTGGCCGTCGTCCGAACCAGGTGAGCATCCGGAGTCGCTGCTATAGTGTCCGATAGCGATGCTGCCGTAAGACGGCCGATGTTCCCGACACGCGTTCGCCGGCCCGGGCGGGCAGGTTTGTGAACGTACACTGCGGACCTCGCGATTGCGCATATGGCATTGGCGTAAGGTCGGGATTACAATTGAGCCCGGCGAACGATGGCGAGAGTAGCTCATGCGTATGCCCCGGGCCAGGGAGGTAGGGGCATGAGCATTCTGTGGTATCTGCTGGTGGGTGCTGTGGTCGGAATCATCGCAAGGATACTCCTCCCCGGCAGGCAAAGACTGGGCTGGATCATGACGGTGATCCTCGGTGCCCTGGGCGCATTTCTGGCTGGACTCCTCGGGCAGTGGCAAGGATGGTACACCTTCCCGTCATGGCTCGGTTTCGCCGCCGCCATCGTGGTGGCAATGATTCTCATCGGGATATACAGCGGGTCCAAGGGAAGGTGATCAGCGCCCTGACCATGCCCGGAACCCGGAGTCAACAGCATGCCTCGATCGCGGGCAGACAAGGGGGCCTGCCCTTATCGTTGTGTCCCGGCGAATCGCACCAGCGGCCGATGAAGATCACGCTATCCGCACTGAAGGCGGCCATATGAAAGCATCTTCCGATGAGATTGATCTCCACGGCTTGACGGTCGAAGAGGCCATTCCCCTGGTCGACAAGTTCCTGCACAAGGCGTATAAGTCCCGTACAAATCGGGTCTGGGTCATCCACGGCAAGGGGACCGGCGAACTGGGCACAGCGATGAAGGAATACCTGCGCAAGCACCCTTTCGTCGCACGGTGCTCGAGGGCCGATGGAAGCCGGGGAGGCATCGGCAGCACTCAGGTGGAGATCATCGACTGAACACGAGACGCGGAGGGGCTATCTCGCTCTGGAGGTACTTCGATACCACCAGCCTCGGACCGGTCGGCAATCATTTGGGCCCGGCACCTTCGCGAACACAATTGTCAGCGTTCGGCAGCCGGTCCTGCAACTATTGACACTGACGGCACCGAGCGGTACTGTCGTGCGAACGTCGGCGCGCATCGGAAGAGAGAGGAGAGTGGACTGCATGAGACCCAACAGACTGAGACAACTGCTGAAGGAAGGCAAACCAACACTTGGCACCCATGTTGTCACTCCATGGCCGGGCATCGTTGAAGTCATCGGACACTCAGGCGCATTCGACTATGTGGAGTACAGCGGCGAGTATTCGCCGTTCAGCCTCGAGCAGATGGACAACTTCGGACGAGCAATCGAACTCTTTCCCACCATGTCGTCCATGATGAAGGTAGAGGAGCACGGACGAGCGTTCATCGCTGGACGAGCCATCGGGGCGGGCATTCAAAACATCCTTTTCGCCAGTTGCCGTTCAGCGGACGACGTGCGTGAGTGCATCCGGTACGTGAGACCTGAGACGCCGGAAGCCGGTGGCGTACGTGGCTGTACGCTATCGCGCAACGTTGGCTACGGCCGATGGGTCGGCTCCGACGAATGGGTCGCGGCGATGAACGAGACAGTCGTTGCCGTCATGATTGAGAAGCGGGTCGCGATGGATGACCTGCAGGCGATGCTCTCGGTTAAGGGCGTGGACATGGTCCAGTTCGGGCCGGCGGACTATTCGATAAGCACCGGCCAGTGCTGGAGACCGAACAGCGCGGAATTGCAGCAAAGGGAGCGGGAAATCATCGACATGGCTCTGGATTCAGGTGTGGCGCCCCGCGTGGAACTGATGAGCCTGGAGCAGGCTGCGCCGTTCTACGAGATGGGGGTCCGGCATTTTTGCATCGGCTGGGATGTGATGATGATGGCTGACTGGTGCCGCAAACAGGGGGATACCTGGAATAGCTTGCGCGCTGAGGGCTGAGTCAACGGGCATCGATGACGAGAACTCGACGAAGTCGCCCGACCCGGGGTTGGTAAACCCATGGCGAGGCGATAGAAGCCGCGCAGGACTCAAAGGGGCCGGGCGCGGCCGATTCAGTTGCGCTGCTTCAGGAGTCGATGGTGATTGAGCTACCGGAGGCAGCCGTTCTGGCGGCGCAGATCAGCCCGACAATTGGCGGGAAGACTATCAGACAGGTCACTGTTGCCCACACGCCGCATAAGTTCGCGTGGTATTGCGGCGACCCGCAGGAATACGGAAGTCTTCTGACGGGCAAAGTCATCGGCCAGTCTTTCAGCCACGGGGGACAGGTCGAGATTGCGGCCGGCAGCACGAGGATGGCGTTCAGCGACGGCGTGAACCTGCGCTACCTCGCCCCGGGCGAGAGACCTCCGGACAGGCACCAACTGCTGCTGGAATTCGACGATGGTTCGTTTCTCGTGGGCTCGGTGCAGATGTACGGCGGGCTGTCCGCATTCCTCGAAGGCCAGAACGACAACAGGTACTATCTTGTCGCCAGGGAGAAACCGTCTCCTCTGGCCGACCGGTTTGACGACGCGTATTACAACTCCCTGTTTGACGGGGACACCGCCGGGTTGTCCCTGAAAGCGTTCCTGGCTACGGAACAGAGGATCCCGGTCTGGGCAACGGCGTGTTACAGGACATCCTGTTCAATGCAGGGATGCATCCCAAGAAGAAGGTCCGCTCACTGTCTGCTGACGACATAAGAGTGCTGTTCGATTCGATCAAGACCACTCTCTCGCGAAATGGTGGCCGGTGGTGGCAGGGATACGGAGAACGATCTCTTCGGCAAACCGGGAGGTTACAGGACCAGGCTCAGCAGGAACACCGCGGGTCAGCCCTGTACTGTGTGCGGCACGACCATTCGCAAAGAGGCATACATGGGCGGGAGTATCTACTACTGCGCCGTGTGTCAGAGGGCGTAGGCGGAGCGGTGCGTCGGTGAAACCGCAAAGCTGGGAGTGTGTCAACCGGATAGCGGGCAGGCATAGCAGCCCACCGCTACATGGGGACAGCAGGCCAGGCGGGGTTGGACACTCGAAAGCTCTGAACAGCCCGCACCTACGTCAGAACAGGGGGCCGAAGAGGCAGGCGGGCGCGGTATCCCGCGAGTACGGACACTTGATAAGAACCGGGCTGGCTTGTAGCATCTTCGCGGCATGCAACAAACCAGCGAAAGCCGAATCTACGCGGGGAGACGCGTTCGCCCCGGAAGGGACTGAGATGAAACTGATTGACTTGCGCAGTGACACGATTACGCTGCCCACCGACGAGATGCGGCGGGCCATGTACGAGGCGGTGGTCGGCGATGACGTCTACGGTGAGGACCCGACGGTGAATCTGCTGGAGGAGAGGTCCGCAGCGCTGCTCGGCAAGGAGGCCGGCCTGTTCACTGCCAGCGGCACCATGAGCAACCTCATTGCAGTGCTGACACACACACAGGCAGGCGACGAGGTGCTCCTCGGCAGCGAGTCGCACATCCTCTGGTACGAGGTTGGTGGAGCCTCAGCTTTGGGTGGGGTTCTCCTGCGTACGGTGCCCAACGAGGAGGACGGCAGTCTCGATCTGAACCGGGTGGAAGCGACCATCCGGCCGGATGACCTCCACTACCCGCCCACGACGCTGCTGTGTCTGGAGAACACCCACAATCGTTGCGGTGGCACGGTGCTCACGGCTGAGTACACCGCGTCCGCATGCGACCTGGCTCACCGACACGGTGTCGCCGTTCATCTGGACGGTGCGCGCATCTTCAATGCCGCGGTCGCCCTCGGTGTTTCTGCCGCTCAGTTGTCGTGGCGCGTGGACTCTGTCTGTTACTGTCTGTCCAAGAGCCTGAGTGCGCCGGTCGGCTCCGTGCTGTGCGGGTCGGCGGAGTTCATCACCCGAGCACGCAAGACGCGAAAGATGCTGGGTGGCGGCATGAGGCAGGCCGGTGTTATCGCCGCGGCGGGGCTTGTGGCCCTTGACACGATGATTGACCGCCTGCCGGTGGACCACGCGAATGCGAAGCGACTGGCGGTTGGACTCTCCCAGATTCCAGGCTTCACCTGCTCCCCCGAGAAGACGGTCACCAACATCGTGATGTTCGGGTTGTCTCCGCGCGTCCCTCCGGACGCTTTCATCGACGGCATGCGGGAGAGAGGCGTGAAGATGGCCCATCGCGAAGGCCCCCGGTTCCGCGCTGTGACCCACCGCATGGTTGAGGCCGAGGACGTGGACCGGGTGCTCGATGCGATTCGGGCAGTGGTGAGGGCGTGCTGAGCAGGCCGGTCAGCTCAAGGTCCGGGTCTTGAGGGAATTCCCGCCGAACGCAGTGGAGGAGTTACCATGCCCGTTATCCCGTTCAAGCAGGTCGATGTTTTCACCGCGGTGCGGTTCAAGGGCAACCCGGTGGCAGTCGTGCTGCGCGCAGATGGACTCACGACCGACCAGATGCAGCAGATCGCCAACTGGACCAATCTGTCGGAGACGACGTTCGTGATACCGGCTCGGAACCCCGCGGCGGACTACGGCGTGCGAATCTTCACGCCCGTTGGCGAGCTCCCATTCGCGGGTCATCCCACCATCGGCACCGCGCACGCGTTGACGGAGGCGGGGTTTGTCGACGCGAGAGACGGGACACTCATCCAGGAATGTGCCGTTGGACTGGTTAATCTCAAGGTGGAGCACGATTCGCACGGCACTCGATGGATCTCGTTTGAGCTTCCACAGCCAACGGTGACGCCATTGGACACCGCCGAAGTTGCCGAACTTGAAGCGATACTGAACGTCCGGGTGCTGCGCCAATTCAACCCCTGCCTGGTTGACGTGGGCGCGCGCTGGATAGTGGCGCAATTGCCTGACGCTGTCGCCGTGCTGGCGAACAAGCCTGACCTGCAGCGCCTGGCCGTGCGAAACGCTGACGACAACAACACAGGAGTGGCCGTATTCGGTGAGTATCCGGCTGGTGCGCCTGCGCGGATTGAAGTTCGCGCATTCGCTCCCGCACATGGTGTCAGTGAGGACCCGGTGTGTGGCAGCGGCAATGGTGCGGTCGGCGCTTTCATCCGCCACACTGGGCAAACATCTCATTTCGGAGACGAATTCCTGGCATCGGAGGGCGCTATCCTGGGGCGGGCAGGCGTGTTGCGCATAGCGGTGAGCGAACTGAGCATATGGGTGGGGGGAGCCGCCGTCACCTGCATCGACGGAGACTTGTCGATCTGAGGCGCCACTCGGCACGGATTCATTCGAGATCCAGATCCTGGAACACCTGACCGCCGCGCTCGATTCGTGGCCGCGTTTGAAACTGGCAGGCGGAGAGTAGTTATTTCTCAGATTGGGCGGCGGTCGCATGGCAATCCGTGGTATAAGTAACGTGTGCCGATGACCAAGACAACAATAATGACTCGCGATAGCATCGCGGCGCGCCAGGTGGAGTGGGCAACCCGCAAGAGGATTGCCCTCGACGGCGCCTATACCGTGAACCTGGGCGACAATATCTTCGGCGGTGAACTTCATCCGATGACCGGACGGGAGTACGAGAGGGAAGAAGGCCATGAGATGGCGGGCGACAAGGCTCACATGAGAGCCCTTCACTCGTCCTCGGCTCTTGCGGTCAACGTATTTGACTACTGGCGACGGCGCAACAGGGTTCAAGACATCGCGTCGTGCTGTGGCGCCGGGAGCGACGTCTTCCGCATGGAGTTTGAGAAGACCTACCCGATCGATTCGGTTGGATGGACGCCGCCGCACCTCGACGTCGAGTTCGACGGCCGCAGTCCTCTGGCAATCGAGTCGAAATTCACGGAGACCTACCGCCGGAAGACCAAGAGGGCCAATGCGGACACTCACCTGGACCGTTACCTCGCACAGCACGATTTGTGGAGTGGCATTCCCAGGGTGCAAACCCTTGCGAAGACTGTCGTCCAACGGTCGGGGACGACGACCGAGTTTCAATACCTCGATGTCCCTCAGCTTATCAAGCACATACTTGGTCTGAATTGCAGTTATCACGGACGCTGCTCTCTCCTGTACTTGTGGTACCGTGTCGACTCGCCGGAGGCCGACCGGCACGAACAGGAACTGGAACGGTTCTCCAGCATGATAGGCAGCAATATCCGGTTTCGCGCGATGACCCATCAGGACTTGTTCGACAGGATCAAGCGCTTGCCCGACGCGGACCCTGTTTACGTTCAGTACATGGAGCAGCGGTACTTCCCGAGCGGTACGCTCGTGGAGCCGTAGGGAACCGAGGGGGCGCCGTGCGCCCGCGCCTCTCTCTATTGGAAAGCTGGCAAGTTTTGTGTTTCGAGTACCACACCCCGTTCTGCACAATCCGACTCGGCGCAATCCGATGGGGAAGGCTGTTGATCTGCCAGGGGTGGTTTTGGCCTTGCGGAGGTTACCCTGGTTCCTTTCCGTGTTGCCGAACCGGCACCTCTCCATCTTCACATCTATGGAGAACTGTCGATAGCTGAAGGGTTGACCTATAATCGAATCAGACGTAATGTCGGACGCAGGCGATTGCCTGAGATGAAGGAGAGGACAGACACAATGGAAATCACCGTTGTCAACCTGATTCTGGCTACCGCTGTCCTGGTGATGGGCATTTGGGCGTACGTGAGGAAACAGTCACGCGTGGGCTTGCTGGTGGGTGTTGCGTTCGGGTTGTTTGCCATAGCGCACCTTCTCACCCTGCTCGGACTGGCGGTAACACTGAGTACTCTCCTGATCGGGATACGCGTCCTGGGCTATCTCGTGGCCATGTACGCCGTGTACCGACTGGCGACTCAGCGCTAGACCGGGAGCCGGTGGGTTTTTTCCGCAAATTCCGGGGTGGTGACACTCAATCATTTGTTCGCCCGAGGACTAGCCTGCCGAGGCGGTCTTGCCCTGCTCCCGTCGGCGCGGCTTCGGTGTTTGGGAGACGGGTACGGTTCTCCGCGCCATTCGCGGTGGGAGTTCAATTCCCACCGCTGTCGCCGTCACTTGTGATTCACGCGCACGGCAGGGCACCTACTTCACCGTGACCGTGAGTTCAAATGTCCAGACACCCTTCTCACCCCCCTCCCAGGGCCGGCCGTAGTCCATACTCACGATGGTAGTCCCTTTCTGAAGCGCTTCGAACGTCCAGACCTGACTGCCTGGTGCGCCAATGAGATCGGGGTCCAGCGCGGGCATCCTCTGAATCTCACTTTGCAGGAGTACGGTCGGGTCCGATATTCGCGCGTCCTCGGTCCAGCTGAATCCGGTGGTGGGGTTGGAACCCAGAGTGACAGTCAGTATGCCGCCTTCTGCAACCTCGACCTGCCTGACAACCTGCTGCGTGTTCGCGAAGTCGTCGATAGTCACCTCGATGCTCGCATCTGTAGCAGGTGATGCTGCCGACGCGGGTGAGCACGCGCCCGCGGCCAGCAGGACTGTAATCATGGCCGCCGTGACTGTGAGTTGCCTATTCATTGTGATTCTCCTCCTCAACCTGTGTTCTGGTACGGTGACCCCGTTCACATATCAATACGGCGTGGTCGATGAAGTATTACACCGAAGTTCCCCATTTCCTGGCCGAGTGCCGAGGACATGACGCTGGTCCGGTTAATGGCTGAGGAGGGCGGCACACTCCGGACGAAATCGGACGGCGTATCATCACAGTCATTGGGGTCTGGCGGCCTGATGGACGCCGGCCATACAGGGAAGGTGAATCGTGCGGGACGTGACGAGGAGTCTGTCGACTGGAACTGGAGCTACCAGGCTCGCGATGGCCGTGGTTATCGGCCTCATCGTCCTGAAGGTAGTGGTTGCTTTCATCTCCAACAGCATCAGCATCGTTGCCCAGGCTGCGGACAGCGTTCTGGATGTCTTCTCAATCGGCATCACCCTCGTGGCGTTGAAGATGTCCGATGTTCCTGCCGACAAGGTACATCCCTTCGGGCACGGAAAGGCTGAAGGTCTCTCCGCCCTGCTGCAGGCCGTCCTGGTTCTCGGAGCCGGCAGTTTCATCGTCTACTCGGCGATTCAGCGCATCGTCCATAGCACCGTGATACAGCCTGACGAGGGTATCGTTGTGATGGCAATTTCGATTGTGGCCAGTTTCTTCCTTTCCCGTCACCTTCGCCGGGTTGCGCAAGCTACCGATTCCACCGCCATCGATGCCTCGGCCCGCAACATCGGGGCCGATGTGTATTCCGCTGCCGGCGTGCTGCTGGGACTGCTGCTGGTACGTGTGTCAGGGTTGGCTGTTCTGGATCCGATCGTAGCCTTGATAGTGGCCGGTCTGGTGTTGAAGGCGGGGTATGAGGTCATTACCCGTGCTCTCCGTGAACTTCTGGACTCCGCGTTGCCGAAGAAAGAACAAGAGACACTGGATAATTGCCTCAAGGAGCACAGCGCGCAACTGGTCGGCTTTCACGCCATCCGCAGCCGTCGGTCGGGAAGACAACGTTTCATCGACCTCCACATCTTGATGCCACGATATCTCACGCTTGAAGAAGCCCACGACATGTGTGACCACCTGGAGCGCGATATAAAGGACAGGATTCCGAACGCCAATGTGTTGATTCACACGGAACCCTGTAAACCCGAAGACTGTCCCCCTTGTTCGATCACTGACTGTGATGTGCGTTCGACCTGACAACCAGTCTGCGGGCACTGCCGCCTTGTCTGCTCAGTGCGGTTTGGAATCTGGATGGACGCGACGAGGAGTCTGTTTGGGAGTGAGCGAGATTCACACTATTCCTGAACCAGTACTTCTGTCGCTGCGCCCACCGTTAGCAACACCGTTTTCACAGATGGTATCGTTATTCCAGGCGAGACTACCGATGTGGTCTGTCAATGGGGCGGTTGGTCACGAGGAGGTGTTGCGATGCTGGGATACCTGGGCGGCGTGAATGTGCTGGCGGTGTTTGTATGCGCACTATTGAGCATGGTTATCGGCTTCATCTGGTACGGGCCGTTGTTCAGCAAACCGTGGGGCAGCTTGACGGGGTGGACAAGCGAGAAAGTGGCCGCGCTGCCAAAGAGTAAGATGACGGTGAGCTATGTACTGGCTTTCGTCGCGGCGTTCATTGTCGCGACGGTTCTGGGAGTCACCTTGCGCGCGGTCAACGCGCAAAGTGTTGGTGATGCTGTCGTTGCGGCGGTGGTGCTGTGGGTGGGCTTCACCGGGGCAACCATCGGCGTCAATATGATATTCGAACGCAGGCCTCTATCGCTGTTCGGCATCGAGGCCGGCTATCACCTGGTGGCACTCATCGTATATGCGATAGTGTTGTCCGTGTGGTGACTGCACGGACTTTCAGTCAGCGATGCGGATTCCCTTGGCCGTCGGCGCAGGAGAAGGGCAATTTCCCTGTCGTAGTGTCGTATCTGACCGGGCAGAACGCATTGACCGTTATCGCCACCCACGACGTGGAATTGGCCGATAGATTGAACGGGGAATGTGCTTTCTACCACTTCACCGACAGTGTCGATGAGACGGGTTTGAAGTTTGACTATGTACTGAAGGCTGGCGTGGCCACAACGAGAAATGCGGTGGCCCTGTTGAGATACCTCGGGTATCCCCGGGAGATCACAGAAGGCGCCGGCAATGAGACGTAATAGACGCTGGATATCGCAGGCCGGAAGTCTTCGGCTCGTGCTGCGAGACGTGCATTGCGGATGCCACACCGGCCGACATGCAAATGCAGGCGCCGCCGCCGTTTCGGCCCTCGTGGTATCCTGAAACCATTGCAGATATAGAGTGCGGAGGCCGGTTCGCATCCGGGCAACTGCTGGGATTCGGGAATGCGTATAAGGGTTGAGGTGAAGGAGGGCGATGAAAGTCAAGGGCAAGAACGCAATAGTGACCGGCGCCTCGTCAGGCATAGGACTGGCGACCGCGCAACTGCTGGCGAAGCAAGGCGCAAGAGTAGCGCTGGTCTCCCGTTCAAAGGACAAGCTCGTGGAGCTATCGAAAACCATGCCGGGCTCCATAGCAGTTGCTGCTGACATGGCCAAGGCATTCGAGATCAAGAGGATGGTTCGGGAAGTCGCCGCGCGTTTCGGCAGGATAGACCTGCTGGTGAATGACGCGGGCGTCGGCTACGACTCACCCGTGGAGGAAATAGACCTCGACACATTCCATTACGTCTTCGACCTTAACCTGCTTGGTCCGGTCATCGCCATGCAGCAGGTGATACCGCACATGAGGAAACAAGGGGGAGGCACAATCATCAACGTTAGTTCGGCGGTGGCGTTCATGACCCTGGAGGGGATGTCACCGTATGCGTCAATGAAGAGCGCGCTGTCAGTCCTGAGCCTGACTGCGAGAGAAGAATTGGCGGGGGACAAGATAATGGTAAGCGTGGTCTATCCGTACATCACGTCTTACGAATTTCGAGAGGAACACGATTCGGGCAGTTCCCGTGCCTGAGAGCGAGATAGAAGCGACGGGCCCAATGGCGGCTGACAGTGCGGAATTTGCGGCGCAGAAGATACTGGACGTCATCGAGAGTGGAGAGGCGCAGATATTCTCGCATGACATGCGCGGATCACGATGATGATACATCGAGGTTGGGGATTCAAGGCACGGGTGCAGGACTACGGGAGGGGTTGACCCCTCCCGTGCACGAAATGACGATGATTTCCCCGGCACCTTGCTCGGCTCGGCAACTGCTGGAAGCACGGGGCGGGCAGAGTTGGAGACTCCGCGAGCGCACCGTTGACGTTCGTTCCCGCCGCGCCGGGGAGCGGTAGTTGTCAGGCTACGTAGTTCCGTAGCGTGCCGACTCCGCCGACGGTGATCTCGATGACGTCGCCGGAATTCATCGGGCCTATGCCTTTGGGAGTGCCGGTCTCAATTACGTCCCCCGGCAGCAGAGTTATGGTTTCCGTGATGTAGCTGATCATATGCGGGATATCCCAGATGAGGTCGCTTGTCGAACCACTCTGTTTCAGCTCGCCGTTGAGGTGGGACTCGACCGACATGTTGTAGGGATCTCCCTCGGTCTCGATGCACGGGCCGATAGGGGAGAAGGTATCGGAACCCTTGGCCCTGGCCCACTGCCAGTTGGCTGCAACGTTCTGCCAGTCACGAACGGAGACGTCGTTGC
This sequence comes from uncultured Chloroflexia bacterium, assembly GCA_963761225.1. Taxonomy (GTDB): domain Bacteria; phylum Chloroflexota; class Dehalococcoidia; order GIF9; family AB-539-J10; genus SKVJ01. The sequence continues at coordinate 27,956 of CAVXGE010000006.1, forward strand.
AGCACGTGTAGCCCAGGACGTAGTCCAGGGCCTTTTCAGTCGGCACCTTGTAGGCGCGACGCTTGATGACCACGCCCACCTCTGCTTCGTAGTCGAACCGCTTCACTCCCGCAGGTTTGATGAGCTTGTCTTCCGGGCCGACCAGGGAGGAAGTGGGCTTGAAGAAGACCATCGGCTCGTCCAGTATAGGCTGTCCAACCTCGAGACAATGACTGCGGTAGCTGGCGCCGATGGCGGCTATCTTGCTCGGCACGCATGGAGCCAGCAGCTTGACGTCGCTCAACTTCACAAAGCGATCGGCCAGCTTGATGCCCCGGAAGGGGCTGCCCACGAGCACGTGAATAGTGTTTCCTTCCCAGATTCCGTATTCAATCTTGTTGCCGATGCGATACCGTACAATCTTCATGCTTGCTGCTCCTCACTTTCGGCGTTCCTCTGTCATTGCCTGCGGCACAGGGTTGCGGTCTTGCGCATGATGAGTCACTCCGGCAGGTAACAATGTACGATTGCCGCGGCACACGCCTTCTCGCCGTGGCCCGTACATTACCAGAATGAGGTATCTGTTGCAGGTAACTTCAACCGCTTCTATCCCGGAACATAGAACTGTGCTGTTGTGCGGCGGGCAAACGCTTGTGCCCGTTGTGGGGCCGGCAGGCGATGCATCCACGACGGTTGCCATGCAGTTGTGTGGCGCTGCGGCGCGCGGGCGCGAGGCGCCATCTCCGGCATGACCCCGCTGTGGACGGAAACATCGCGAGCAGATACAGTATGCACGGCAGCCGCTCGACTCAAGCCGCCCGTCTCCCGGCACGTCATAGAAGCCCGCTGCCCTCCAAGCCCCCGACTGAAAGACCCATGAACACGAGGTCGCCCGCTTCGCCGAAACCGCCCTTGTTCTACGGTTACATCATCGTGGCGGCGGCGTTTCTCAGCATGGCCTTCTCTTCAGGAGCCATCTTCAGTTTCAGCGTCTTCTTCGCTCCATTGCAGGATGAGTTCGGATGGAGTCGCGCGGTGACATCCAGTGCGTTTTCGCTGAACATGATCGTACAGGGAGCTTTGGCGATTGGTGTGGGGCGGCTCAACGACCGCTTTGGTCCCCGAATGATCCTGACCGTCAGCGGCCTGGTTCTGGGATTGGGATTTGTTCTCGTATCCAGGATAGGGTCGATCTGGCAACTCTATCTCGTCTATGGATTGGTGATAGGGATAGGGGTCAGTGGCGGACCGGTCGCCCTCATGTCCACGACCGCGCGATGGTTTCGCGCGAGGCGGGGCATGATGACGGGTATCGTGATGGCGGGTGTCGGGTTTGGCACGATGATCATGCCTCCGTTCGCCGAATTTCTCATTCGTACCATTGGCTGGCGTTCGTCGTTCGTGGTTGTCGGGCTAGTGCTGATGGTTGCCATGCCGCTCACGGCCCAGTTCCTGAAGCGCGATCCCGCCACGATGGGATTGCAGGCTCTTGGCGGTAAGCAGGGCATCGACCTGTCCCGTGCGCCGGAGGCGGCTCAGGGCCTTCCCTTTTCGGGTGCCGTGCATACGCGGCAGCTATGGCTGCTGCTTCTGGCCTTCCTGGGATTCGGATTCTCGGTTCAGACAGTGATGGTGCACGTGGTGATAGACGCAACGGGACTTGGGCTGTCTTCGGCCGGTGCAGCGGGCATAATGACCGCCATCGGCGCGGTGGGGGTGGTTGGCCGGATCGGCACCGGCAGCCTGGCCGACCGCCAGGGCGCAAGACGACTCCTGGCCGGACAGTTCGCCCTTCTCTCGATCAGCCTGTTCGGCATTGCCTTAGCTGCGGGCGCTGGATTGCTCTATGCTTCCGCGTTCCTGTTCGGGTTCGCTTTCGGGGGCATCGTGCCTCTGAATTCGCACATCGTGGCCGAGCTGTTCGGGCTCCGGGCCCATGGTGCGGTGCTGGGACTCACAGGCTTCAGCATCGGCGCAGGAAGTGCGATAGGGCCGGTATTCACGGGCTACTGCTACGACGTGCTCGGCAGCTACATGTTCCCGTTCTTGTGTTGCGCGGGCGTCGCCGCGGCAGCGGCCGTGCTGATCGTGGCTGTGAAACCACTCGTGCCGGCACCCGCGCAGGGCGTACGTCTTGAAGAGAATTAGTGCGGCCTGAGCCATGCGAGGTCCGTTCGTCGTGACTACTGAGGGTGGTCAGAAGCCGGGCATTGCGGCTTAACCGGTTAGGAATGGCTACAGAGACGTGGCGCCGAGCCACAGTTGGTACACACCGAACAGGGCGAGCGCCACACACGAAATGCCTATCAGTAGGCGGTTGACCCTGGGGAATAGTCTTCCGACGCCCGCAAACAGAAGAATCACGGCTGCCGACGTGCCGACGATAGTGGCGTAGAAGCCGGAAACCATTGCGATGCCGCTCGTTGCGGCCTCGCTCCAGGCTCTCAATAGCAGCGGTCCGGTGACAAGACTCCAGAAGAGATACGGATTCGGGTTCACCAGGTTCAGCGCAACCGCTTTGAAGAAGCTCTGGCGCCCCGATTCCAGCAGTACCGCCTTGTCGACCGCGTACTTCTTGAACGATTTGAAGGCTCCGTACGCGAGGAACAGAAGGAAGAAGCCACCCACGAAGTACAGGCCATTCTGGGCCCACGCGGGCACACTGGTCAGCAGGAGCAGTGCCAATGAGACCGGCACTATGTCGCTCATGAGCGGTGCGAACGCGGCCGGCAGAGCGTTGCGCCAGCCATGCTGCAGGGTTCGTGTGATAAGAAACGTCTGGAACGGCCCTGGCTGAATGCCGGCCGCAAAGCCGAGAGTGATGCCGAGAAACAGGTAGGATATCGAAGCCATGACTGAACTCTGAAGGCTAACGATTGTAGCGATGGCGCCATACGAACGCAAATGGTGGGACGATTTCGCACCTGTGCGGCTGTGATAAATTGGGACGTATCCCGCGATTTCCCCGTGATGACTTGGTCGTTTCAATTGCACGTGGAGGAACGTGTCACAGAACACCCCATTACCAGCGCGCGTCAAGCCTCGAGCTTGTGTTTCCTTACGGTGGACAAGGTCATATTGTCGGAGCACGATGTGGATGGGTTCGAGAACGGCGCCGCGGAACTGACAAGAGTTGGATGTGCATGCCGGACGTGAGTTCGATGTGGCACGCGTGAGTTCTCGCGATTGCGAGTGAGATCGGATAGTGCGATGTCGAAGCGAACCGAACAGTCGTACCTGAAGCTGCAGCACTGACGGGATAGGGAAAAGGGGGTGAGGATGATTAAGGTGCAGGTGTATCTCAATTTTCCAGGGAATACGGAGGAAGCGTTCAACTTCTATCGCACCGTCTTCGGTGGCGGATTCAACTCCGTGGTCCGGTTCAAGGATATGCCGATGGGCATGGCTGTTGCCAAGGCCGATGAGGACAAGATAATGCACATCGCCTTGCCGATAGGCGGAAGTGACATCCTCATGGGCAGCGATGCTCTTGCGTCGCACGGCCGGGAAGTGGTTGAGGGCAACAATGTCCGGATCTCACTCAACCCAGACAGCAAAGCCGAGGCCGACAGAGTGTTCGCGGCATTATCGGCGGGTGGAGCTGTCGAGATGGCGATGGCTAACCAGCCCTGGGGCGACTACTACGGCAGCGTGAAGGATCGGTTCGGCGTGTTCTGGATGGTCAACTACGCCGTGCCCAAGTCGAAATGACGGGTCCCGGCGCGATCCGCTCAAGTATTGCGGCCGACGTGCAACGTGGAGGCTGTCCCGGCTCGTGACGCGCCGGGGCCGCCGGCCACGTGTGGCCGTCTCCGGACGGGCGGACCCTTGAATATTTGCCCACCCAACGTCGATTTTTGGTCAATCTGACGCGAAGCGGCATTCGCCACTGTTGAAAGGTAACGTCGCGATCGGTAGGGCGACCGATAGTCCGCGCCATACCGCGGGCCTGCGTGGTTGGCGTGCTCCCGCTTGACTCGCGGCTCGATTCCGTACGCTGCAATTATCGAGTTCCAGATGGCGGTGTAGCCGATTCGGAAACGCTTCAGGACTTCTCGGCGTACGCGATTCGTTCAACGGCAGTCGTCGGCAGAGTCCTGCCCGTCGGTTCTATGTATCTCAGGGCGAGTTGATCGTAACCTACATCCTCGACGAGTCGCCATCTGTATTCCCCCAGGAATGAGGAGAGGTCCTCCGGCGCCAGCCCGAGGATCCAGATTCTCTTCGCTACGTATTGGTCAAATGCTTTCTGCCAGCCGTGAAGGTCCTTGCCGTCGATGAAGTCCTTGCGCACATAGGTGAACCCGAGGCGGCTGCCGGTCGCGGCCCGCGACAGGGATTCCAGAGTCAATTTCAGCCCTGTCTCTGTAAGGTACTGAGTCACACCCTCCCAGATAAAGAACGTCCGCAGCTGGGTGGAGTATCCATGGGTCTCGAGCGCGACTCCCAGGTCCTGGCGATCGAAGTCGATAGGAACGAACGTGATATTCGGAGGCAGCGTTTTGAAGGCCCGGTGAAGTCCGGCCTCCTTCTGGCGGATATTGTCGGGCAAATCAACCTCCCAGACAGGCAGGCCGGAGAGAGCGGAAAGGCGATACGGGAGGGTGTCCATCCCCGCGCCAAGATTGATTACTGCGTCGATGTGTCCGACCGATTCGGTGAGTCTCTCATTCAGGTATCGTTTCCTGCACAGCATGCCGCTCCACATGCCTGGAATGGTTCTCTCGCTTGCCCACATCATGAGGCGCCTTGCCCAGCCAGGTCGCATCAGGCGCACGAATGTTCTCAGCCCAAAGGGAAGGACGCGGAATGCGAGGTCATCGTCAAAGATGCGCTTCTCGACGGGAAGGTACTGTTCAATGGCGACGAGCGCCGCGGGACCGGACGCTGTCTTGCCTGCTTCCTTTGACATTACACGCTCCTCTGTGCGAAACCATGACGGAAATTGAGGACATTCTATCCATTCGTTCTGTTCTCGGCGCCGGCGGAAACCGATGCTGAAGCGGGCGCGAGCCCTGCCGGCTGACGCCTTTTCCGCAAGGTGGCCGAAGACGAAATCCTGCATCGAACTGCGAAGCGCAGTCCGGACGCTTAACATGCATGTATCATGTCACGTAGTATTCTCCACGTCTGTCAAAATATGAGAGTGCTGGAATTCGAGGCGAGGGGGTTGCAATGACGAGTGACGTTGACACCGTTATCTTTGGAGGTAATGTCATCACCGTCGATCCTGCCAATCCGAGGGCGCAGTCGATAGCAGTGAAGTTTGGCAGAATCGCTGCTGTGGGGCTGGACTACGAGTTGTCGGAGTTGATAGGCGCCGGGACGCAGGTGGTCGACGCTCGTGGATTGACCATTACTCCCGGGTTCATCGATGCCCACTGTCATCCGATGGATGCCGGGCGACGCGCACTGCTTCGCGCCAACTGCAGTCCGGACAAAACCCCGTCTATTCCGGACGTGAAGCGCGCTCTGGCCGGTCGGACTCAGGCGACCCCTGCGGGGCAGTGGGTTCTTGGGTTTGGATACGACGAGGCCAAGCTTCCTGAGAAGCGCCTTCTCACGCGCACCGAACTCGATGAGATTGCACCCGAGAACCCCATGTTTGTTGAGCACTCGAGCGGACACATCGGGATGCTGAACAGTCGCGGACTGGAGGCAGGTGGTCTCGACAGGAACTCACATGACCCTGCAGGCGGAATGTACGGACGAGACGCCGCAGGAGACCTGAATGGCTGTGTTTTCGAGACCGGTCAGGATCAGTTTATAGGCAGAGGCGGGTACAAGGGGCGTGCTCTTATCCCCAATCCCACCCCGCAGCAGGACCGGCAGGCATTGCAGCTGGTGTGCGATGAGGCCGCCCACCTCGGCATCACGAGCTGGCATGAAATGCTGGCCGACCCCACCATGCTCAAGGCTTTTCAGACGGGGCGGGCTGGAGGCGACCTGAAGATGCGCGTAAATGCCTTCATCCACGTCGATTACCTGGATGAGATGATTGACGCCGGTGTGCAGAGCGGATTTGGGGACCAGATGTTGCGCCTGGGAGGAATCAAGCTGCTCGGTGACGGAGCGCTGAGCGGACGGACAGCCTACTTGTGGGAACCGTACGCAGGAACTCAGGATGACTACGGAGTTCTGGGGATCAGCGCGGAAGTGATGGATGCGCAGGTCCTTGCGGCTCATCGAGCCGGCTTCCAGATCGGCATACATGCCAACGGCGACCGCTTTGTTGAAATGGTCCTGGATTCCTATGAGAAGGCTCTGACCGCCTTTCCCCGCCCGGACCACCGTCACCGCATCGAACACTGCAGCGTGATGAATGCGGAGTTGCTGGCAAGGATTAAGCGCCTCGGAGTAGTGGCGGTGCCCTTCGGCGAGTACATCTACTACCATGGAGAGAAGATGAGTTCTTACGGGCCGAAGCGCCTGGAAATGATGTTGCCTCACCGCTCCTTTCTGGACGCGGGCATCCCCATCGCCGGTAGCTCTGACTATCCCTGCGGACCGTGGAGCCCTATGGTGGCCATTCAGAGCTGCGTAACCCGGGAAAGCCGTGGCGGAGAAGCGATAGGTTCGGGCCAGCGGATCACTCCCGAAGAGGCGATCGGTGTGTACACACTGGGTGGCGCCTATGCTTCATTCGAAGAGGGCGTCAAGGGGTCCATCGAGATTGGGAAGTTGGCAGACCTGGCGTTTCTGAACGCGGACCCGACGACGGCGGACCCTCATGCAATCGGCAGCATTCCCGTGGTGGCGACCATGGTTGGGGGCGAATTCTTGTATCGAAAGGAATAGCAGGCAAACGGCGTTCCTCAGCTCTTCGAAGCGCAAGCGTTGAACGGCTGCGGTGCCGCCATGCCCGCAGGTGGGGCGGCACCGCACCGGCCTCAGGTCTAATGCCAGGTCTTTTCGAGGAATGGCCCCCTGCCGGAACCCCACTCATACGCCTGGAAATGATCCGGGTTCTTTAGGAAGTAGTCCTGGTGATATTCCTCAGCCGGATAGAAGGTGTCGAACGGCAGAATCAGAGTGGCTATCGGCTTGTCGAACTTTCCTGAATTCTCAAGGTCAAGCTTGCTCTTCTCAGCGAGCTCCTTCTGCAACTCGTCGTGATAGAAGATGGCGGTCCTGTACTGCGACCCTCGATCCGCAAACTGGCCTCCGGCATCGGTGGGGTCGATGAGCTTCCAGTAGTACCCGAGTAGTTGCTCGTAGCTTATCTTCGCCGGGTCGTAGGTGATCTGCACAGACTCAAAGTGGCCGGTGGAGCCCGATGCCACCTGGTAGTAGGTGGGGTTCTCGGTGCTTCCGCCGGTGAACCCCGAGACCACGTCCTCTATCCCGTCAATCGACTGGATCCCCGCCTCCATGCACCAGAAGCAGCCCCCGGCAAAGGTTGCGGTCTCCCACTGTGGCTCAGCCACATCGTTCGCCGTCGAAGCGGCCGTGCCGGCGCTGGATGACAACGGAAGAGCTGCGTCGGTTGTGGCGCTCGAATCGGATGAATCGCCGTCGTAAACTGGATCTGCCAAATCGACCAGAGATGGAGACTCCCCCACGCCGATTGTCACCGGCGCGTCCGCGACCTCACCGGAGACGGCGGAATCCGTCGGGCTGCCAGGCGCGGGAGTGCCGGGCCCGCCCGAAGACTCCGAACCAGCGGCCGCACAGGATGGCAGTACGAACAACATCACGGCCAGCAGAGAGGCAATGATGCCAGGTCTATTTTTCATGTGGCCCCCTCGCATATTCATTGACAATAGTCTAGTGGAATTTTGCACATTCCCAAATTGGGAAGGAATCTGTGCGCGGCGGTGACGTGGGCTGATGTGGTGGCGTTGTCGTCGCAGTGAAACGGCCTAAGATGCTTGAGCAGGCAAAGCTTGGCATCCGGAAACGGTTCAACAGGTGGTCCATGAGGATAGTTGCAGGTAGGTGGGGTACAATTCCAGCGCAGCCCGTCCGCGTTGCCACCGCGCGCGAGCCGGCGCCTGATGGGGCTGCCGAAGGAGGATCGGCAGGGACGTACGTCAGGGCGTGACTGCGGGAAGCAGCCTGAATCCTGCCACCACGCATCAGGCACGGACCTTGCTGTATCCAGCCATCGGGAGTCAGGCTATGGCCGGGTTTCTTCCCGGTCGGCGGCGCCCGCAAGGTGACAGTATGTTTCACCTGACGAGCAATCCCGGCGTTCGAGTTGCAGAGTGGTGTGCACGATCCCCAGGTTCTGGAGACGTTTCTGGAGTTCGGCGAATATCGGGGCATTGACCGCATTGTCTTTTACTTGCACATGGGCTGCCAGCGCGATTATCTGCGGAGTAATCATCCACAGGTGAAAGTCGTGGACATTCAACACGCCTGGCACCTCCCTCATCACGCGGAGAACCTCTTCAGAGTCCAGATTACGTGGGGCCAACTCCAGAAACACAGCACCGGCGTCGCGGATCACACGCCATCCCCCGGCAAGAATCATGCCTCCAATCAGCACACTGACGATGGAGTCTGCATAGGTCCATCCGGTCACCTCGATTACCACTCCGGAGACGATCACTCCTACGGACGCGAGACTGTCGCTGAGGACGTGAAGCCAGGCGCTCCTGATATTGAGACTGCGCCGGCGAACGTCGTGCAGAAGCCATACCATCGAGAGATTCGCGACCAGACCGATCGAGGCGATAGCGAGCAAAGTGGTGATTTGTATCTGGGGCGGGTTGCGAAATCGCTCGTAGGCCTCGCTGAAGATAAGAACGGCTATCACGATAAGCATCGTGCCGTTCAGCAAGGCGACCAGCACGCCGGCACGGTGGTAACCGAACGTGGCTCTGCCCGTACTATGCCTGCGTGCGAGCGTCAGAGCATACCATGTCAGGCCAAGGGCGATAGCATCCGCGAGAACATGCCCTGCGTCTGAAAGCAGCGCCAGGCTGCCCGAGACCCACCCGCCCACAAACTCCAAAACGAAGATGGAGAGCGATATGGCAAAGGCCGTTACCATGCGTCTCTCCGTCGTCAGTGGAGTGTTCATTTCAGTTCCAGCCCCTGCCGGAGCTTTCCAGTTCATCCGCAGGCGAATGGCATTCTAACATCCGCCGGCGTGGACGAGCGCCTGCGCGCTGCCCGCCACGATACCTCACGGGCAGGGCTGAATTGGTGGGCAATCCTTTCCCTGTTCGGTTGACGCCGTACGGCAATCGCGCGGATACGGTTGACCGCCATGCCCGTCGACGCACCATCGCAGTACGCCGAAGCGGCGACGGTTGTATATCGTTTCACTTGGCGGGATAGCCACCGCCCTTCGAAACAGTTGGAGCTATCCGTTGTATACTCGCACTCGTCCGCCGTCGCGCTCCGCGTTCAAGAAGGTTCTGTAGTTCTCGAGCCGCTGCGAGATGGCTTCTGTCGGCCTGGAAGTCTCCGCTCGCGGCTTCCGCGGGACAAGACCATTCATAGAGTCGTGAAATGATGTCAGGGTGGAAGGTGTACCTCAAGGTTGTGCGGGCGTGTCGGACCCCGTTCGTATTTTGCCTGGACAGACAGTACCGACTGCTTGAGGTTGGCGATGTGATGCGGCTAGCGAAGGCCTTCCCTCCGTGGCACTATGTTCCCGAAGTGAATGATTGCGATGACGCGGCCTTCGCGTTCAGAGCATTCGGTGGACACGGGATCGGCATAGCTCTCAGTCGGAGACACGCATGGAACATCGCCTTGTGTGCGGATGGCGTCTGGCATGTTGAGCCTCAGAACGGCATAGTCAGCCGGAACAAGTGGGCCCTCGCGGTCATAATTTAGCGTGCCCTCCGGGCAGGCTGATGGCGTCCCGCTCTCGTGGTTGTCAACGTGATAAGGCCGGACTGGAATCGACTGGACAGTGTCCCACAAGTGGTGCAATCGGTGAGTAACGAGCTGCGCCGAGCCAGAGCAGGTTGAAGTGGCGAGCGAGAAAGATACGAACAGGATGGCTGGCGAACTGCTGAACGCGCTGCTGGGTTCAATGATGCCGTTGTCCACCATCGGGCAGATCCAGCCCAAAGCGCAGGTGGATGAGGGGTCGATGCTGGACACCATCAAGTCATACCTGAACCAGTCCATGCACGGCGCCAAAGAACAGGAGCAGCAAAGGGCAGACGGCGGCTTCACAGGGAGTCTCCACCACGTACCAGTCAACTGTCGCTAGCGGCCAGGAAGAGGCAGGTGGCTGGGAGGGATTGTTCCGCCGGCAGGGGCCTGAGCGCGACGCCATGTATGCGCGGCACGAACAAGAGCGTGCGGAGATGGAGCAGCACCATCTTCAGGAGATGGGGGCGGCGATTGGTGGCGGAAGCAGTGGTGGCAGCTTGATGGATGGCCGGCAACAGCGGCAAGATGCAGGCGCGTTCCGGCTGGCGCAGACTCCATCTCGGCGCGTACGCAGCGGCCCCGGTACGTTTGATGTCCCCGGCCTATAGTGCGTTGACGGCTGCCGTTCGGGTCAGTCATCCGGCTGGCGACTTCGCCGGACGAGCATCCGTCGCTCCCAATCTGACGCTGGAGCCTTCTCATGCCGGTCGTATGCATTGGGGCTGCAACGAAAGGAACAGCCTTGTGCTGTATACTCCGTGCAGGCGCGCGCGCCAGTAACTCCGGAGGTGTCAATGACACGCAAAGAGCCCCAGGCGAGCAAACAGGAATTCGAAAGCAAGGTTATGCATGCCAGCCGCGGCGAGGTCGTCGACCTCGAAAGCCATGGCACGGCGAACATCGTGTGTGGCGACCGGATGATGTTGAGCTTCGTCGAGATGCCGGCCAACAGCTACGCCGAGCCCCACAGTCACGCGGACATCGAGCAGGTCACCATCATCCTCAAAGGTGACATAGATTTCGTGCTTGAAGGCAAGGTGTATTCGGTGCACGCCGGCGATATCGTGATATTCGGACCTGACGAAGAGCACGGAGGGTATGTGGGGCCGAATGGCGCAAGCGTGCTGGACGTCTTCAATCCGCCGCGACCGGACCTGTTGGCCAAGATGAAGCCGAAGGCATCTCCCCACAAGTAGAAACCGGTCTGCACGCCGTGTGAAATTGACGCGGCGCGCAACCCGAGCACTGGCGGGCGAAGAATCCGCGCGACTTGAGCCGCCGCGGGGGGCGGACGGAATTCGCTGACTTTGGCCGGTGGTGCTGACACGGTGACGGCTGTCAGTCTTGGCACATCGTGTCGCTCCCACGCAGCGGCAACTCGTTGTTCGGCGATGGGAAGTCGCGAAGACTCAGCTGGCGGGAGGAAACATGGACGTCATTGGTCTATCGAAGGCTGTTGAGACGTATGTACGCACGGACACTCCGCCGGTGGCCGTGAAGCTGCTGCGATCCGAGAGCGAGGTGCCCGTGAAGTCGAAGATGCCCGTGCGCGATTTCAGTGTGACGATGCCGCTGTGTCAGGGCGTCGCGCTGGCGCGCCGTCACGGGATTGTGGTGGCGATGGGCGCCAGCGATATGCTCTGCCCACTTGGAGCGGTTGCGATGGGTCTTCTGCCCGCCAAAGAAGGATTCCTCGATGGACGCTTCGGCATTCCCTACTGGGTACAGGACAGGGAGTCGGCCGCCCGGCTGTTGCAGGGCATGGCCCGGCTGGATTACGGCGCATATACACACGTGGTGATGGCCCCGCTTGAGCGGACCGCATTCGAACCGGACGTAGTAGTGATATACGGTAACCCTGCCCAGATTGGAAGGATGATCCAGGCGGTGGTCTATGTCACCGGAGAGCCGGTCCTCTCGCAATCCATGGGCGGCGCCTCATGTGCCGAGCAGATAGCCCGGACAGTGCTTTCCGGTCGATGCCAGTCAGTGCTAGCCGGCACCGGGGAGCGGATGCTTGCGCTGACGCAGGACCACGAGACGTCGCTCGCATTGCCCGCGATCATGGCGGATGCATTCGCGACCGCGCTCGAGAGAACGCATACGCTAGGGGTCCGTTATCCGACCAGATCTTGGCTCAAGTTTGGTGCGGCAATGACGCCCGCCTTTGCCAAAATGGGCGAGTATCTTCGTGAGGCTAACTGACGTCGCATGGCCGTGAGTCATCTTGTGTTGTGGTCTGGCCGCCCCGGCAGGCGTGTAGTGGGCGACATAAGGCGGAACGGGAGTGCGTGCATCATTACTCGGCCGCGCCCGCGTTTGCTTCCCGCAACCGCAGTTGGCCGCAAGCGGCATCGATGTCAGAACCCCTCTCGGCACGTTGGGTGACCTGGATACTCGCGCTTTCCAGTATCTCGCGGAATGTCCGGATGTGTTCGCGCGATGGCGCCCGGAAAGGTAGTTCAGACACCGGATTAAACGAAATCAGGTTGACATGGCAATTGAGCCCACGCAGCAACCGCGCCAGTTCCTGCGCCTGTCCTATTCCGTCGTTCACTCCGTCGAGCAGACAGTACTCGAACGTTACTCTACGACCCGTCAAGCGCACGTAATCGCGGCACGCATCGATGATGACGGCGACTCGCCATCGGGTCATTCCGGGAATCAGCCGTCGGCGCAGGTCGTCGGTGGGGGCGTGCAGAGAGACTGCCAGAGTGAGTTGCAAGCCCTCCCGCGCCAGTTTGAGGATACCGGGGACGAAACCGACGGTGCTGACGGTGATTTGCCGCATCGCGATGCCAAGTTCACTGTTGAGCAGACGAACCGCTTTCAACGTCGCATCGTAATTGAGCAACGGCTCCCCCATGCCCATGAAGACGACGTGGTCAATGCGCCGCGAACCGTCGGGACTGCCGGCCGGCTGCCGCTGTAACTGCTCTTGCGCCGCCAGAACCTGGTCCACTATCTCCCCCGCAGCGAGGTCACGCGTGTAGCCGCTGAAGCCCGTGGCGCAGAAGGCACATCCCATGGGACATCCAACCTGTGTCGAGACGCAACAACTCGAGCGGTCCGGATATGGCAGACCCACGGTCTCAACCCGCGCACCGTCGCGCATCTCAAGCAGTAGTTTTACCGTGCCGTCCTTGCCGTTTTGCTCCAGGACAACGCGCGAACGACCGACCTGGTAGCGCTGTGCCAGCTTGAAGCGTAACGACTGCGGCAGATTGGTCATCTCTTCGAGAGTCCGCGCATCGCGGCGGTAGAGCCACTCCGCCAGTTGCTCACCGCGATAGGCCGGTTGGTCTATCTGTTGCACCAGTTGTTGCAGTTCGCTTGTCGTATGTCCGAGCAGCGGGGGTAATGCAGATGGAAGGTTCACACGTACATTCTACTCGCCCGCAGCCTGGCCGGAAAACGGGAACCGACGCCGCCCGCAGGAGATGTGGACCGGCAGTCACCGCCAGGTTGCAGAGCCCTTAGAAGTAAGATGACATAAGTGTGTCGACCCACTCTGGTGTTCGAGGGTCAGCGATGCAATCGTATTGTGGAAAATACGGCTTGACGTCGAGTATCGGTGTTCCGTCTATCGCGTCGAGCCCTTGAACGGTCAACACGTTGTCCTTCACGGACAGCAGGCGCACGCTGGTCACACCGATAGGATTCGGTCGGTGCTTGGCTCGCTGAGCGAATATGCCGAGGCGAGGCATGTCCTCACGCCCCTGTGGACGGCGAACCAGGTCGGATCCCGGGTTCCAGCTAGAGCGGTGCATGAGAAACACGATCACGATGTGAGAAAACACCTCAAGTCCGACAAGTCCACCGGCGTACTCGGGGTTGACGTGAATCTCCGAGACGACCTTGCCCCAGCCGCTGTCGACACCGTCTTTGACCGGAGACTTCACTTCGCCAATGCTTACGCAGTCCATCTGATCTCCTTTGTTGGTCTGTGAGCCGCAGGGTGCTTGGACGCGAATCCGACGCGCTCCAGATTCACACTGTGGCAGAATGAAGTGTCTTTGACAACCGACTGAGACCTTATGCAGACGTGAACGGCGCAAGTGGGACCGGGTTGCAAAGAAGACGAATCATCCGGTTCTCGCTCGGACAGTCACCCGATGGAGGGCGGCCACGATGGTGCCGGGGCGGCAACATCTCAGAAGTCAGATTGGTGCCAATTGCGTAGACGCATGCGACCATTAGTGCTAACATGACCGGGTGGTGGTGGACGATTCCCGGATGAGGAATCGGAGGAGGTGCAGATGACCATTTCCAGGACGACCGAGATCAAGTCAACTTCCCCCGTCAGTTTCGATGATGCCATGAAGAGAGGTGTCGCCCGCGCGGTACAGACCCTGAAGAATGTGAAAGGCGCCTGGATTCAGAACCAGGAGGTTCGAGTCGACGCCAAGGGCAACGTGTCGGAATACCGCGTTCAATTGAAAGTCACCTTCATCCTTGAAGAGTGACACGCCGTGTCGGGCCGCGTAGAAGTGGTCGTGGCGCCGAGCAATCCCCGCTTCCCTGGTGGCGACCGCACCGCTGGCTCGTAGTCGTCACGCCTCATGTTGGAGAGAGTTGACGTCGCGACGGTGCAGTTTGTCAGGCGAGGGTCAGCCTGATGAGTTGATACTCACGAGGATGACGTGGGCATGCTCCATGGCATAGCGCCGGCGTACCGCCGTGGCATCCGGCTGATCGGATGCCACTTGTGATCGGCTCCTGCGTGATCCGCGTCAGGGCTGCACAAGGGGAGTCGCGCGGGGACGCAACGATCCTGCGGTCCCTGTCGTTAGTTTGGCATCGGCACGAGCAGGACCGGGGCGGCGGAGTTACGCACCACGGCGCCGCTGACTCCACCAAGGTAGAACTGACCGATATGAGTGTGGCCGTGACGGCCTATCACTACGAGAGTGATGTCATCGGACCGGGTGCGCTCGATGATGGCTTGCTCTGGTGAGCCCTGCGCGACCACTGTCCTCACGTCAGTTGAACCCTGCGCGCGTAAGATGTCCTCCAAGTGGCGGAGGCGCTCCGCGGCGACGGCGCCCGCGTGCTCGAGATTGGCCTCGGAGTCTCGGCTGCCGGGTCTGCCTGAGTCCTGGACATGAAGAAGTGTGATCGTCTGTGCTTCAAGCGCAGCCAGGTTGCGGACGTGCTGAAATGCGTGCTCGGCGTTCTGAGAAAAATCCGTGGGAAACAGAATGTGCGCCAGATAGCGGGCGGCGTCGGCCTGACATGCGACGCGTCCCGGTTCGCCGGTAGTCTTCATTCTCAGCACCAGTACCGGCAATGGCGAGTTCTCGACAACGCCGTTCGCGAGGCTGCCGACGATGACCTCTGATACCCTCGACTGGCCGTGTGAGCCCACCACAATGAGATCGCAATGATGGTGCTCGGCAATGTGGACCACCTCCGTTTGTGGCACTCCGAGAACCATCTCGACGGTAACGGAGAAACCCGCCTGTTCGAGGAGGCGCACCTGCTCGTCCGGTGACAGGGAGGGCAGCGAGCGCGTCTTAAGGCTGGTGGCCCAGGTGTCCGGATTGCCCGTAGGAACACACGGGATGAACACCACCTCTTCGGTGCCCATGGCTTTAAGTCCTGCGGTGCAAAAGACCATCTTGTCACACACTTCCGACGGGTCGGATGCAATCAGTGCCTTTGCATACATCGACTTCCCCCTCTATACCGTCTCGTTCCCGCGGACCGCGGCACCAGCCTCGGTGGCTAGCGCCTGTATCGTCGACAATCACCTCAACGCATGGATGCGTCCCACTACGGCGCCCCATCGCCCGATCTGATTGAGGACTCGTTCTCTTTGTGTATGGTGAAGAACGAAACTACGGAAGCGAGCAGCGCCAGCACCGCGCACACGCCCATCGCCCACCTGAATGCGTAGATGAAAGACGTCTGAATCGCATTCCGTGCGGCCGCTTGCGCGGCCTGTCCGTAGTCGTCAGGTATGATTATCCCACCGAGCTTGTCATACTGAGCCATAATTTCGTGCTGTTCCTCTGCACTCAGTGCCGACGCTTGCAGGGTGTCCGCGAGCCTGGGAACAAACGCGGCCAACATCACCGCGCCGAGCACCGCCACCGCCAGAAGGCCTGCCGTCCTTGCTATGGCGTTGTTGACACCCGAGGCCGCGCCCGAGTAGCGCGTCTCTACGGAGAGAGCCGACTTGGTCAGGGGTGCGATTACGAGCGACATACCGATGCCGGTCGCAATCAGTCCCGGCATGAAATGCGTGAGGTAGTCTGTGCCCTGATCGCCCAGCATCAGCAGCACGATTCCGAGCGCCACGATTGCCGGGGCTGCAATCATTTGAGGCCGTGGCCCGATGCGGTCCGCGAGCGTGCCTGCCGGGCCGGCAAGCAAAGTGATGACAACTACAGGTGGCAGCATCCGCAGCCCTGCCTCTGTGGGCGTGAACCCCTGGATCTGCTGAAGGTTGAGAACCACGAACAAGATGACTCCATTGAACGCGAAGTACAGCAGCACCGTGACTGCGTTGGCGCCGGACACCAGTGGATTCTGGAAGATAACAAGGGGGACGAGGGGCGACGCACTTCTCATCTCGATTGCCACGAATATACCCAGGGCCACAACTCCACCCCCGAGGCTCGCCACGACCAGGGGCGCATTCCAACCCGCCGAAGGACCGCCGATAAGGCCATAGGCGATGCCGAGCAGCCCCAAGAATACGAAGAAGGTCCCGGGCCAATCCAGCTTGCCGGTCTCCATGGTCTGGTTCTCGGGAATGAAGCGAGCAGTGACCACTATGGCTAGTGCAATGACTGGCACAGGCATCCAGAAAATCGACTGCCAACCGAAGGTTTCGACCAGCCAGCCGCCGACCCAGGGGCCCAACGCAGCGATGCCGCCGGATATTCCCGCCCATAGGCCGATTGCGCGTCCGCGTTCCTCACGTGGGAAACACGCATTGATGATTGCGAGACTCTGCGGCACCATGAGTGCGGAGCCGATACCTTGCAGCCCCTCGAAGGCGATCAGTGCGTCGAGAGACCAGGAGATACTGGCGAGGGCGGCACCGGCAACGAAGACTGCCATCCCAATGATGAACATGCGTTTGCGGCCGTGGTGGTCTCCCAGTGAACCGCCGATGAGGAGAAGTGCTGCGAGCATGAGCAGGTAGGCGTTCACCACCCACTGGATGCCGGAGATGGTCGCGGCGAAGTAGTTCTGGATGGATGGCAGAGCCACCGCCACAGCGCTCCACAACATGAACGACGCGGCGCTTGCCAGCAGAGTTGCAGAGAGCACCCATCGACCCGTCCTGGAACCCAGAGTGCAGACCCCTTGTAGCGGAGAAGCTGATGAACGCGGGTTATCCACTGCTACCACCTCCCCCCACTCGAAACTCGCTTAGCGAGTCGCTTTGAGCGCTGGTCCCGCTCCCGGTCGAGTCATCCTGCGCGATTCCACCATGCCGTCTGAAGGAGCATGAGGCTCGAAGTTCTCGAACCGCTCAGTCGTCATCCGGTTGCAGGCGAGCAACCTAGGCGCTACATTCCTTGGCTTCGAGCAAAGGCCACCCCTCCGGCGAGCTCGCCGTTGCATGATTGTACAACGATATGCCGGCGGTCGAAACCTGGCCAGTGAGGGAGGCAGCACTCAATCTGTGGCCGCGTGCAGTTGCTCTCGAGAGGCGGCGTCGACCGACTGCAGGATGAAGCACATGCCATCGGTCCGATGCGCCCGATGTGACGCGCAACGGCTCTGCGCGCCGTTCACGCTCAGTTGCGCGAATGGTCCGTGTCCAATGTCCGGAGTCGGGGAACTGGTGACTGCCCCGGGCGTAATGGTTGCCTGAACAGGTGCGTGCTGCGCATCGTCGCACGGTATGCATCTCAGATAACGCCGCCCACGAGTGATGCCTGGAACTGCCGCCGCGCCTGACCAACCAGTGCCGTTAATGCCGCAACGGCGCCGTGCCGCGACTGCCGGTTCGCTTTACGAATCCGGTGAGAAAGGAGCAGAGAATCGGAATTGCGAGCTTTCAGAAGATCCAAGGCGGAAGGCGGATTGCCACAACCTGGCGTTTCAGGAAAGGTAGAAGCGCCACGAATTTCCAACAGTGAGGCGGGGAGGTGCTCCGACCAGAATCTCCTCGAAAGGAATCTGCGCCAGGGCGCCTCCCCGTCCAATCTCAGTAGAGCCGTACGCCTCGCGGTGTTCCCCGCATCATCCTCACATGCCCATCAACCACCACACCCGCCCATCCACCACCTACCAACACCGCTCCGCTACCACATCCGCACGCACCACCCGAGCACTACGGCTCCGTCCATTGATCGAGTGTATCCCCGTACCACTTCCTTCCCATCCCCGGCCGCTGCAGCTACCGGAACTCCGGTAACCCTTGCACCCGACCATGGGAGAAGTATGGCTCGCGCCACAATCGTGCGCATCACCCGTGTGGCTAGATACTCGCACCGAAAAGAGCTACCACCTATTGCAACGTGTCGGACTTGCCGTGGACCGCAAGTAGTCGGTCTAGTGAGATTGGAGCATGCCGACGCACCACAGAGGTCTGACCCGTTCACCGCTGTGGTCGATAGATCGCGGCTCGGCGAACCATGCCTGGTGCGACCAGACGGCAGCAAGATTGTCCTGTTGATGGCTGATTATCGCCGATGTCCCCCCTCTGTCCGGTAGCGGACGACGTGATGGCCGAACCGGCGCTGGAAGTCGGAGTTCGCCGCTGTGGAAGGTGATACGGTCGAGCTACCCCGAATCCGGTCTCGCATCGGTTGTCGTGCACGGGCGAAAAAGGCGTCGCTGGGACTTCCGCGACAAGACATGGATGAATCCTTCGTTGATGGTGTTACAGTATGTAGTAGTTCTGCATCGAGAGGCTCTACATGAACAGACCGTTCGATTTCAAGTACGGCAAGGGCCACGTGATGTTTGAGGTTCCCGAGAGTCAGGTCCTGTACGAGCTGGTCGGTCGCAGCAGGGCAGCCCCCGCTGATCTACTTGCCGCGTATCGGAATGCGCTCGACCATCCGATTGACTCGCCTCCGCTCGGTGAACTCGTCAGGCCGGGCGAACGGGTTCTGATCACCGTCTCTGACATAACCCGCGGCTGGCAGCGAAATGACTTGCTTCTGCCGACGCTGCTGGACTATTTGAACGACCATGGTGTTCGAGATGATGACGTCACCATCGTCATCGCGGTTGGTGCCCACCGGATGAACACCGCCAGAGAATTCGTCGAACTGTGCGGCGAGGAGGCGTGTCATCGCGTGGAAGTGCTGAATCATGATTGCCGTGACTACGGGAACATGGATTACTATGGAAAGACGAGTCGCGGCACCGAGGTCTACCTCAGTAAGCTCATCCGCCGGCACGATCGTCTTATTACTACGGGTGGAGTGATATACCACTATGCCGTCGGTTTTGCGGGAGGGCGCAAGAGCATCATGCCCGGTCTCTCATCGCTCAAGACCATACAGCAGTGCCACATGTGGTGTTTCAACACGACGGTGGGACTCGGCGCGAATCCTACGACCGATTGCGGTATTACTGCCGGCAATCCCGCACACGAAGACATGATGGAGGTGGCAGCGTTCGCACCTCCGGATTTCATTATCAATACGGTGCCCAATTTCGAAGGGCAGGTATGCGGGATATATACGGGGAACTGGATATCCGCCTGGTGGAAGGCGGTGAGGCTCGTCGAGGACATGTACGGAGTCGAGATCGGGCGGCAGGCTGACATTGTTATCGCCACGGCCGGCGGATACCCCAAGGATATTAACCTCTACCAGTCGCAGAAGACCATTCACAACGCCGTCGCGGCGATGAAGCCGGGGGGGGCAGCCATTATTATGGCCGAGTGCCCCGATTTCAGCGAGCCAGCGGAGTTCATCGACTGGTTCAATCATCCGACGCTACTCGAAATGGAAACGGCCGTGCGCGCCAACTTCCTCATCTCCGGATTCGTAGCCACGAGACAATGGCAGGACGGAGACAAAGGGACCGTCATCCTGTTGACGAGACCAGAGAACACCGAGAAGGCCAGCCAGGCGCGTATGCGCGCCTGCGCTTCGATGGATGATGCCCTTGCCCTGGCTTACAGGAACTGTGGCACCGACAACCCGAGCGTTGTACTTATGCCGCACGGCGCACACACCTGGCCCATTATCGCGAACAAGTGAGCGGAACACTCCTTCTCGCGGTGCTGTGTGTGCTATCCGACGGGGTGTTGCCTGTCGCTCATGCAAACCATTGAGCGCCTCACAGCACTTCGAGACGATGCTTCTCGTGAGCACGGCGCCGCGCCCACACTACGAGAGGTACGGAGACGACTGTCGCCGCCAGTGCGATTATCGCACAGGCCAGAAATACGGACGCGATACCATGTGTCTCGGCGACGTATCCAAGGCCGGTGGCGGAGAACGAACCCACGGCCAGTGAGCAGAAGAAGTAGATGCCGAACATGCGGCCGCGCCAGTGCACCGGCGTGTAGTCGGCAATCAACGCGTTGAACACGGGCTGTGACATGAAGTAGAAGAACGCGAAGAGCGCTGCCGCGGCGAGCAACAGGGGGCCGCCCGTGGCCCACACAGCCACCAGTGCCGGAACGGTAACGGCTATGGAGAGAAGCACGATGCCCTCTCTGCTCCACCGGTCGCAGAGGTAACCTCCCAGAAACTGACCCACCACGCCGAACAGAAGTGCGACGGTGGTGAACGAGCCGGCGAGCAGGACGCTGCCTGTTTCCGCGCCGCCCGCACCCACGCTCGCGCTCAAGTGCGTTGGCAGGAACGTAACGACGGCGCGATAGACGAGTCCGGTCAGTGTACCCAACAGGACTACAACGACCAGAGGGGCAAAGAACTCGCGTAGAGAGGTTGGGGCGGTGGCAAGATGCAAAGGCACCTGTTCCGGAGCTTGTCCGCCGCCATTCCGAAAGCGGAGGAATATCACTCCGAGGACGATGGCCGGCACGGCCATGACCGCGTATGCAATTCGCCAGTTTGAACCGGACGCGATGGCACCTACGACGACGGGGCCAACCGAAACTCCAAGCGTGCCTCCTATGCCCAGATACGCAAAGCCCAGCCCGACCCGGCTGGCTATCTTGGAGATGAAGGCGTTGGCAACGGGATGAAAGACGCCCAAAGCCACGCCGAGCACAGTAAGGCCCACGCCAAGGGCGATTTGGCTGCGGGCGATGCTCATCAGGATGGCGGCGACGCCGATGGCTAGTGCACACATGCCAAGCATCTTCGTGGCGCTCTTGCGGTCGGCTATCACACCTATAGGCAACGCGGTGATGCCATAGGCCAGACCGAAGATGTTGGCCAGGACTCCGAGAGCCAGCAAGGTGATTCCGAGATCAGTCGCGATGGCGATAAGTACAACGCCGTAAGCCAGTTCAAGCACATGCACGAGTGCGTGGCAGGCGGCCGCGGAAGTTATGCCCCTTTTCTCGGTAACGTTCATTGGTCAGACGCACGCGGGGACCGGTATTTCCGGCGTTCGGCGCCAGGCTCAGCAAGGGGGGCGGGCACCGCTACGGTCGACAGAGTCTACCACAGCGTACTTCTTAGGAGGAGAGAAGCGGAAGTGAGCCGTTGGCCGTGGCATAAGCCCCTCTTGGGTTGGCGAGTCAGGTTGCCGTTATGGCGCCATCGGCACAGGCATGAAAGGTCGCTGGTGTCCGACATCCGGGAACATCGCGCCGCGGGCAAACATCTCGCGCAAGCTGCCGGGTAGCCTTGAAATCGTGGCAGAGAACCCGCAGACGTGTACGCGCAACGGAATTCCGGTAGCACGGCGGCTGCCCGCCTGCGGCTTCCCCCCCGTGGGTTGCGGGGCAGAGGATGTGCTGGAAATGGTCCCGAATACTCGCCGGCGGGACGTACTGCGGATGGCGAAAGACGTGAATGAACGCGTCTTGACAAATCAACTCCACCTCTAATACATTAGCCTCCGAAATTCTGTTTGTAACGCTTGGATCGGTTAGGCGCGCGGCAGTTCCCGCCGTGGAGCGTTTCAGACGCGGGAGATGTTGCGGATAAGGAGGGGGAGATGGTGGATTGCCGGAGGTTGTCCGCAGGCATCGTTTTGTTCGCCATTTGTAGTTTGAGTCTGGCTGGTTGTCATCCCTCGCAGATAGACCCACTCGATCCGACCGTCTATATTCTGTCTCCGTCGCCCGACTCCAGCGTGAGCGGCCCTGACGTCACGGTGAAGACGTACGTAACTAATTTCGAGCTGTTGCCTGGAGGAGGGACACCTCCGACCATGGCCACCGGTCATCTTATCTACTATCTTGACGTTACGGCGCCTATGACTGTTGGCGAGAGTGCCACCACAGCGGAGGGTACGTACGTTATCAGTACGGCGACCACCCATGTGTGGATGGGTGTGGCGCCCGGACCGCATACGTTCACGGTTCAACTCGTCAACTCCGATGACACGCCTCTCGATCCACCGGATATCGTTCGTGTTCCGGTGGTAGTCAAGTAGCCGCAGCAGGTCCACCTACCTTGGCCGAATGTGTTGGGAGGGGTACATGGCAGTCGAAAAGAAAGAGATAACCGAGGATCTGGTACCTACCGCGGAAGAGTTTCGACCCGGCGACGAGGCGGCCAAGACTTGGTTCGTATTCGCCGTGTTGTGGTTCCCGGTGTTTGCCACATTCGGGTTCCTCATGGCCATCAAGTTCTTCTTTCCTGACTTTCTGGGTGACAGTATCTGGCTCACTTTCGGCCGCATACGGCCTACCCACGTGAACGGGGTGCTGTTTGGATTTGTAACTTCCGGTTTGCTGGGCGGCATGTTGTGGATCATGCCCCGACTCTGCGCCGCCCCCCTGTTCAAGCCACGTCTCGCCAAATTCGCGGCAATCTTCTGGAATGCGGCGATCTTGATTGGAATCATATGGATAGACATGGGAGGCAGCCAGGGCAGGGAGTATGCCGAACTGCCGTGGGTTATCGATGTTGCGGTCATGATCAGCCTTCTCCTGCTGGGTTATATCGTGTTTGGCACGGTGGCCAACCGGCGGGAGAAGAAGCTCTACGTCAGCCTCTGGTACTACATGGGTACGATGCTGTTCTTCCCGATCGTCTATTTTATCGGCAACGTGATGTGGAATCCCCCCGTGGGTGCATTGAACGGGACCACGGACGCCATCTTTAACTGGTACTACGGACATAATGTGCTCGGTTTGTGGTTCACAACGCTTGGCATACCGGCGTGGTACTACTTCATACCGAGAATACTGAACAGGCCACTCTACAGCCACCTGCTCTCGCTCATCGCGTTCTTCAGCATCGCGTTCTTCTACACCGGAGTAGGGGGACATCATCTGCTGCAGTCGCCTATTCCTGAGTGGCTTAAGACCATTGCGGTGTTGATGACGGTTCTCATGATGGTTCCCGTTCTTACCTTCGCTACGAACATCCTGTTGACGATGCGCGGATCGTGGCAGAAAGTTGCCGGGAATCCGCCCCTCCAGTTCATGCTCGTAGCCTTCTTCTTTTACGTTCTGGCCTCGGCCCAGGGATCAATGCAGGGCGTACGCTCGACGAATGCGTTTCTTCATTTCTCTCAGTGGCCGGTTGGACACGCGCACCTTGCACTCCTTGGCGGGTTCGGATTGCTGGCCGTCGGGATGGTCTATTACACCCTTCCGAGGATGACCGGCCGTAAGATTTACAGCCAACATGTAATGGCGCTTACGTTCTGGCTGGCGTTCATCGGATTCATTTCGTTCTTCTCAGCGATGACGGTCGTCGGGCTCGTGGCTAATTCCGATTGGTGGAGTCATATCAACGTAGTTGAAGCCCTCCCGACATTACGCGTGGGTTACGTATGGCGGGCGATGGCCGGGGGTGTGATCGTTATTACGGGGTTCATCTTTGCGGTGAACATATTCATGACGCTGCTTCGGCCGCGGGAACTGCACTCTGAGGAGACAGTCGAGGCAGTTGAAGGACGCAGCGACAAACCGCACTCGGAACGGCTGCGCAGAAGTCAGCAGGAGATAAGCGTCCCCATCATCGTATTTGGGGGGATGACCGTGTTCCTCCTGACAACCTTCATGGTGGTGGCTATGCCCTACATGTTCGCGACGCAGGCCCCTACCTGGCGTGCTCAGGAATTGTCCGCGCAGCAGTTGCAGGGGCAGCAGTTGTACAAGAGCCTGGGCTGCTTCTATTGTCACAACCAGTTCGTGCGGCCTCAGGACTGGGCGATGGGCTACACGTCCCAGGCCGGCGATTTCTACTACTCGACGCCGAATTTCCTTGGCACGGAGCGCACCGGTCCGAGCCTTGGACAGATCGGAGGCAAGAGGCCGACCGCGTGGCATATCATGCACCACACCGACCCGCGCCTGGTGTCTCCGAGTTCCATTATGCCGCCCTTCGGATTCCTGAGCCAACAGGATCTGGAGGCTCTAGCTGCCTATGTGCAGAATCTCGGCAGCGAGAATCTCGATCCCGAGTCGTTCATGACTCCGGTGCCATACGAATATCGAGATGAGGTGAATCCACACATTCCGCTCATGACGGAGGTGAGCGCCGGTTACAATGCCGATACTCAGGAGTACACGGGGGCCGCTCAAGCGGGTCAGGACTGGGCCACATTGTTCGATGATGGGAAGGCGTTGTTCATTCAGAAATGCCTGTCGTGTCACGGATGTTCCGGCAACGGCCAGGGGCCCTATGCACGCCAGACTCTGGCACGGCCCGCAAATCTGAACGAACGCATTTCGCTCTTCCCGGGTGAGGACTTCCACTACTGGAGGATACACGAAGGTGTTCCGGGCACGGCTATGCCGCCGTGGGGCTGGTCTCTGGACGACAACACGATATGGCAGATCGCGACCTACGAACTGAGTTATGTTGACGGCGCCGTCCGTACCGTATCCGGCGACGTCTCGGACGCGGAGGGCGACCAGTACAATACGCAAACAGGCATCCTGCCTCCTATCGCCGGCACGATGGAGGAGTTCCAGTATGGACAGGAGGTGTTCAACCTCTTCTGTGCGCAGTGCCATGGTATTGACGGACACGGGGACGGGCCGGCCTCAAGCACCGTCCCTGGTGGCTACATCGCTCCCGAACCTGCGAACTTCGAGGAATCGGGCTCCGATTTCACGAATTACGGCCGCTGGGTATGGAAAGTGAGAGAAGGCGTGGAGACCACGAACATGCCGCCCTGGAAGCTTGTGCTGACGGATGATCAGATATTCCAGGCCATATTCTATATCCAGGGGTTCTCGACTCCGCAGGACTACAATTCGAAGTGGGCGTTGCTGTACTCGGACCCATTCGCGAAGCAGTTGATGGAGAAGTCCAATGGATGAAGGAACCATCGCGCTCACAGTGATGTCGCTGCTGTTGCTGATGGTCTTTGCGGGACTCCTGATATGGGGCATACGCAGCGGCCAGTTCCGGGACATTGAAGAGCCAAAGTATCGAATGCTCGGCATTCGGCGGGAACCGCCGTGCGGCGACGATGCGGGGAGTCGTAAGGAAGGGGGCGCGTGCGATGACAAACGTTGAAATAGCCTGGATCGTTCTGGCGACGGCCATCGCCTGGGTAGTGATGACGGCCTTGATAATGTGGAGCGGTCACAACTATTCGGTCCACGACACGCAGGCTCATTCTATCGATTTCGGTCGGGTGATAACCGAAGGTCACGGTGGCATCACTGCCTTCCTCTGGACCGGTTACATACTCACTCTCGTATGGACCATCGCGTACTTCGCCCTTCATGCGTCTGAGTTTGCAATCATATTCGCGTTCTAGACCGGCAGCAACCGAGAAGGGCTCACCACCTAGGTGGTGAGCCCTTCTGTTCTTTCTGCAGGATTGCCTATCCGTAGGCGTGCAGACCGTTGAAGACGTAGTTGCCGAAGAATGTGAGCAGCACGGCGACGAATCCTATCACGAGAAAAAGAGCTGCTCTTCGTCCTCGCCATCCTCGCAGCGTGCGGGCATGGAGGTAACCTGCATAGATCAGCCAGGTAACGAGACTCGCCGTCTCCTTCGGATCCCATCCCCAGTATCGTCCCCAAGCGATGTCGGCCCAGAGGGCGCCCAGTACGATTACCAGGGTCATGAAGGGAAAACCGACGGCCGCCGCGCGATAGCTGAGATCGTCAAGGCTCTGAAGCTGCGAATTCTCCGCGCCGCGAGACGAATGAACGAGGTATAGCAGCGCTGCGACGAAGGAAACGGTGAACGAGCCATACGCGAGTACCGCTGACGCAACGTGTGCCGATAGCAGACCGCTCATCTGGAGGGCGGGAACCAGCGGGACAGGCCGCGACGGCATCAGGAATGCCGCGATGAGCAGAACGAGGGCCACAGCGGTGCTGCCCAGTGTGACTTCAGGCGAACGATTCCTGCGGAACACCACCAGCAGCGCGCCCAGCACTCCCCAGACGAAAGCCACGGTGAATTCATACATGTTTGAGAAGGGACCGTGTCCCGTCTGAATGCCTCGTGCGATAATCGAAACGGTCAGAAAGGCCCAGGCGAGGGCGGCGGCTGTCAGACCTCGTCCGGTAACGCCCCGCGGGGTTGCGCGGTCGGCGGTGGGGCGCCGGCTGCGCAGCAACGCGAGACCCTGCAAGGTGACTGAAGCGATGAGAAGAACAGCCGAAGCCAGAAAAGCACCCGTCTCTATGGCGTTCAATTTGAGTGACGGCCTCCGCTTGCGGTGGGGCGGCCGGTGATGCTCACGTTGAGCAGGTTCAACATCGTGTCATACTCCTTCTGTGTATTGGGAGAGGCGCCCGATCCTGATGAGACGAAGACTCGCGAGCCCGCGCCCTGCACCTCAAAAAGGAGACGTAACCGCCTGCGAGGCAAATATAGTGTCACCGCCATCCCGGCCACCAGCATCGCGGAGCCTATCCACACGAGAGTGACTCCGGGGTCATGCTTGACCTGGAACCCAGAGAATTGGGCCGCTGACTCGTAGTGGATGCTCAGACTGCCAACCTCGGCCGTAGTGCCGGCATCCAGAATACTCCAGTCCAGCGGGGCTCCAGTGGATGCCACGTACAACTGAACACCGATCTGTCCGGGGCCGATGGCGGAATCGCTCGACGCGGCAGACCCCACTACCCCGATCGCGATGTCACTGGATTGCAGCGATATAATGCCCGACGGACGAGGCGGAACCTCTCCCAGAGTGCCCGAGAGCGCAAGCGTGCCATCATAGAGTACCTTGCCCATGTTGTCCGACACGGTCATTCGGGCCGCGGGACCAAAATAGGACTGGTAGAACCGGACACCGTGGTAATCGAGTGGGTGATTGACCCTGATCACTCCCGTTATTGCCGGCTCCCCTTCGGCCGCGACGACCACTTCGCTTCTGAAGTCCTTGGGCGTTCCATCCGGCCAGTACTGGTCATTGAACGCTACCAGAGTCAGCGACAGACCGGTGCCATGTCCGACGTCGACGGTATCACCTTCAGTCACGGTGAATCCGTCCACGCGAAAACCGTACTGCATGCCGATGACGGCTCCCACGAGAAGGACCACCAGTCCCAGGTGCGAAACCATGGTGCCGAAGGCTGAAAGGCGATGTTTGTCAGCGGCGAGGTAGATTCGTCCGTCGCGCTCAGACCGGTTCAATTCGTAGTGGTTCAAGGTGATGGTCTTCTGTGCGGCATCCGCTGCTCCGTGCACCTCCAGGCCGCTGTTGATGATGACAGCCTGGTGACCCCGGTAGTAGTCAAGGGGATGATCAGTGGTTTCCGCGCGCGCCAATGCACGAACGGCGGTCAGGCGGCGAGCGGTGCACGCGATGATACCGATGACCAACAACGCGAAGGGGGTCGTTATCCAGGGTGAGTGAAACACATCGAGAAGACCAAAGAAATCGAGCGGTTCAACCAGCGGGCCGACAACCGGTCGTGCAACGTATTGAAGCCACCATGTGTGGTATGCCGGGTCGGAGACCATTTCCTGCGGGACCTGTGGCAGAAGGACTCCTGCCAGGCCGACACAGGCAAGGAGCAGTATGACCGCGAGGGCAAATTGCGTGGAACTCACCGTTCGCCACAGGAACGCCACGCCAATCACTATCGGGTCTTTAGTTGCTCGCGACATGGGCTCCTATCAACCGCGCGCCACCACGGAATCGGCAACGACTTCTGAAGCCAGCGCGGAAAGTGGCGCACGCGACTAGAGTATACCCAACTGCTTGTGAGATTCCTCGAAAGTTCCGCCTCTGCCGAGGTTCGCCATGAATTGCCCCTCGAGTGCTTCGCGACGCGCGCATTCGTCCAGGACTTTCTGGGCCACGGCCGATGGGACGACGGCGACGCAGGTCGCATCAGCCACCACTATGTCGCCGGGATTCACCCGTATCCCGCTTACCTCGATGGGCACTTTGATAGCCAATATCTTGACTCGAGACCGCGCGCCAGTCGCGCATACGTGGCGAGAATACGCGGGAAATCCGATGCTGAGGATATGGTCTATGTCCCGGCAACCGCCATCGATGACCATTCCCGCCACACCGCGCGCCTTCATGGCGGTGGCTGCCAGTCCACCGGCGTGCGATACCTCTCGGCCACCCAGGTCGACAACGAACATGTCGCCGTCTTCCATCTTCTCGATGACCTTGCCGATGGGGAAATCGGCGGCGGTGTACGTGTCCCGCTCGCCGGCGATTGACTTGACGGTGAAGGCGAATCCGGCGATTCGCACTTCCGGCATGAGGCAGCGGAATCCGTTTATGATCCCGCTAATCTTCATGCTGTCCAGAACGTCGCTTATGGTTGCTGTTGGAATGGCTCTGAACTCCTCCAGAAGTCCTCTTGACGGGCGCGCGATCGTACCTTCATCCATTGTCGTATCCTTCCCACTCCAGTTTCGTGCATCCGGCGACTATGCTCTGCCTACTGCATTTCACTTGTCCAGAATGTCTCTCAGCACTTCGTCTTTCATGTGATAGGTGTGTTCAGGGCCGGGGTAGACTCCTGTCTCTACTTCAAGCTTGTACTGCTGCAAGGCTTGCGTAATCACTTCGGCGAGGTTGGCATACTTCTTTACGAACTTGGGGGTAAACCTGTCGAACAACCCGAGGATATCGTACATGTTTATCGTCTGGCCGTCGGTGTTTGGACCAGCGCCCATTGTGGTGACCGGAATCGCCACCTGCTGGCAAATGACTTCGGCCAGCCGGTCAGGGGCGCCTTCCACCGTGAGCATGAATGCGCCAGCGGCCTCCAGCGCCCGGGCATCTTCGATGAGTTTGCGGCCCGTCAGAACCTCGGTCCCTTGCACCTTGAAACCGCTTGTCATCGCCGCACTCTGGGGTGTGATGCCAATATGTCCAACAACAGGGATGCCTGCTTTCACGATGGCGCGCACCGTGGGGGCAAAATCCATCCCGCCCTCCAGCTTGACGACGTCTGCCCCCCCGTCCTTCACCAGCCTGCCGGCATTGTAAATGGCGTCCCTGATATCGGTCTGATAGGACAGGAACGGAAGGTCTCCGATTACCATTGCGTGTTGAGCTGCCCGCGAGACGGCCTGGCAATGGTAGATCATCTGCTCCATCGTTACCGGAACTGTGCTCTTGAGTCCCCCGACCACCATGCCGCAGGAGTCTCCCACGAGTATCGCGTCGACACCCGCGCGGTCGGCCAACAGGGCCATGGGGTAGTCATAGCAGGTGATGCGAACGATCTTCTCGCCCCTCTGTTTCTTGGCCAGAAGATCCGCCGGGGTGGTCTTCTTTCGTTCCGGCTTATTGTCTGAGCTTGCCATCGCTGTTCGCCTCCTCTTCGCGGAACGCGGGTGCTATCGCGCAATCGCTGACCGCTGTCCAACCACCCACGACCGGTGGTTTCGCTGTCGGCAACGAATCGCTGTGCCCTGCGGTGGACCATGTCGACCGATTCGCGTCGCGACCGCACAAACGACGGGGTTCAGCCTGGTCTGCATGGACGCGCGCGACAGTCTGTTCACGCTATCCGTAGCACGCTCTGTCCAGCACCTTCATGTCATGCCCGGGAATAATGTGGTCGGCGAGGCGCTCCATGCGCCTCATGGATTCGTAGTATTCCCCGAGATTGATGAAATTCACACCTGGAATGAGCCTGCCGAAACGATTGCCCTCGATGTTCTCATAGAGCGACACATTGTCCCCGGCAAGATAGTAGACGCCTTCGCTCGTGTTCGCGAGCAGACACTGCATCCCGGGTGTGTGACCCGGCGCGAAAATAATCTTGAGGCCGTCGGCAAGATCATAGTCTCCGTCGAGCACCTCAAATTTCGTCTTGCTGTATGGTGGCGTCATGCCGGTGGTAGGGGCCTCGTAGGCATTCGCAAAGATGGGATATGGCGCGGCAGCAAACTGCAACTCGATTCTCTGAATGAGGAACCGGGCGTTGGTGAATAACTCATGGTTGTAGCAGTGGTCCCAATGGAGGTGCGTGGCGATTACGATGTCGATCTCCGTGGGGTCGACACCTGTTGCCCGTATTGCCCGCAGCGGATCTTCTTCAGGCTTGCGCACGAAGGGATAGTGGTACTTCGCGGCCGACTCGGGGGAAGAGCATCCGGTGTCGACCATGATGCGTTTTCCTCCGCCCTCAACCAGAAACATCAGCACAGGTATCTGGATCTTGGTGTCGAATCCTTGTCCCCATACCTGCTGAGCCTTGTTGACCGTCAGAGTGCCCACGTTGATGGGGGTTATCTTGTAGAGTGTGCCTGCCATTCTCTATCTCCTTTCTATCGCCTCGGCGGTCGAATCATGTGCCTCACGTTGGGCGACCCGCCTATCCGTACTGTGCGTGATCCAGCACCCCCATTTCGTGTCCGGGTAACACGAAATCGGCGAGGCGCTCCATTTCTCGAAGCGTCCGGTAGTATGTACCCAGGTTCTCAAATATCATGCCTGGAATGGGGTGGCCGAATTTGTTGCCCTTCAAGTTCTCGTACATGGGCACATTGTCGCCTGCTATGTAACACGTGCCCTTTGCCGTGTTGATAATCGGGCACTGCATGCCGGGCGCGTGACCGGGCGCGAAGAGAAGCTTCAAACCATCTGCCAGGTCGTAGTCGCCGTCGAGGACTTCGAATTTCGTCTTGCTGTAGGCAGGCGTCATGCCGGTGGTTGGCGCTTCATACACGTTGGCAAAAATGGGGTGCGGTGCTGCCGCATACTGCAGCTCAATTCTCTGGACCAGAAAGCGCGCGTTGGTGAAGAGCTCCTGATTGTAGCAATGGTCCCAATGCAGGTGCGTCACGATTACTGTATCGATGTCAGCCGGGTTCACGCCGATGGCGGCAAGCGCTTGCAGCGGTTCCTGATCGGGTGTACGCACAAACGGCTTGTGGTACTTCGTGGCCCAGTCAGGGTCGGCGCATCCTGTGTCAACCATGATGCGTTTGCCGCCACCCTCCACATAGAACATCAACACGGGACATTCAACCTCAGTGCCCCATCCCTGTCCCCATACAAACTGCGGTCTCTCGATGGTCAACGTGCCTACGCTCACGGGCTTGATAATGTACTGCGTGTTGCCCACGTGATGTCCTCCTTCCGCCGGTCGCTTCGGACCGTGCGATTCTAACACCACGGGATATAACTTGTGTATGAAGTCCATGCAACCCGTTAAGACAGTGGCGGCCAAACGCGAGGCGACGAGTCTCCGCGTTTCGTCGTGAAAGGGGGGCGCCCCGGTCCGCCTTCTATTCCGGACGGGCAGGACGTCTTACCAGCAGGATGGCAGGGATGGCGACGGCATACAGTGCGGCAAAAGTCACGAACGCGTAGTAATACGTGCCGGTGGTGTCGAACACTATGCCCGCGAACAAAGGCCCGATCGACGTGCCGGCACTTTCGAGGAACGAGATTACGCCGAAGATGGAGCCGTAGAACGAGAGGCCGAAGGTACTGCTCACGAGCATCGACATGGTTGGAAGCCAACTGCCGAGCCCGAAGCCCAGCAATAACGCATATGCCCATATCAGCGTCAATGGAGAGTCGGCTCGAATAGCCAGCAACACCAGGATGCCACCAAGCTGGAGCGCCAGGCCGAGAGCGGCCGCGCGCTTTGGTGGCACGCGGTCGCACAACCAGCCGAAGAAGATCTTCCCGACGGCGCTGCCGAGTCCGAGCGTGCCGAGGGCGGCCGCCGCGGTGGCAGTGGGGAACCCTATGTCCTCCAGAAAGGGGACCGGCGCGTGAAGGGCGCCCGTGTTGCTGAATCCGCTCGCGAAGAAGGAAACTCCCATCAGCCAGATGGCGGCGGTCCTGGACGCCTGACGCAGGGACAGGCCCTGCCCCTCGGCGGCCTTTGCTTCGGGCCTTCTCAGCCAGTCCGTGTCATCGGCGTCTCCGTCGGGAAATAGGCCCATGTCAGCGGGCCTGGTCCGGACCAGGGCCAGCGCCAGCGGGATGGCAACGACCCAGATCATGATCGCCATCGAAAGATACGTGGCGCGCCAATCGAAAGACTCGAGCAGGTGCGCCACGATGGGAGCCATGACCAGCCCACCGGTGCCCATGCCGGCCGCCATTATGCCCACCACCGTGCCTCGCCGGCGCCTGAACCAATTCGTCACTATCGCGCTGCACGGGACTATGCCCATTCCCGCCGAACCGGCCCCGATAATCACGTAGGCGGCGTAGTACGTCGCGACGTCGCTTGTGCGACTGGCAAGGAGAAAACCAAGCCCCATTGCCAGCGCTCCCGAGGGAATCACCAGGCGGGGGCCGTGACGGTCCACGATGCGACCAACGAGCGGAGATAGAAGGCCCTGTACGACAAAGAAGATGGTGAACCCGACCATCACCTGACCGCGTCCCCATCCCAGCGCGGATTCAAGAGGCTTAACGAACAGACTGAATACGAACGAGCCGCAGCCGTAGGACAGTAGCATGAATATGAAGGTGATGGCCACGAGCCAGTAGCCATAAAAGATGCGGGGTTTGCGAGGAGACGTCATAGTTGCGGTCTGACCAAGCCGTGGCGGCGGCATTCTAGCAGAAGGAGTCTTGATGGTCATCCGTTGACAGCGACCGGGACCGGACCGCCATGTCAATCGGCGGGTGTTGGCGAACGAGCCCCATCATTCGATTAGCGCGATGAATGTCAGTCTGAAACTTTCCTGTCCTCACGGTCGCGCGCCACACAGTGCACACCCTCTCCCGCCCAAACGGGACCGAAGCACAGATTGCATGAGACACACGTTGAAGTACGAGTATCACCCTCGTGCCAACGCTTCACAAGATGAGGCTCGCGAATGAGAGGGCGAGACAGGGCGACATAATCTGCAAGCCCGCTCGTAATGACCCTGTCCGCAACGTCAAACGACCGCACCCCGCCAACCAGGATAAGGGGTACGCGTACCGATGTGCGCAATATCTGCGCAGCCTGCCGAAAGTAGAGTTCCTCGTCTTTGGGGACAGTGCCGACCGGCCGCGAACAGAAGAATCGCGGATCGCTGAGGTGAGTGCCGCCGCTGATCTCAATCGCATCGACACCCGCCTGCTCCAGCATCAGCGCGTACGGAAGCAACTCCGAAAGAGGGAATCCTCCGACCAGGTAGTCGTCAGAACTGACCTTTATAAGAATGGGGTAGTCCGGCCCCACGGCTGACCGGACGGCGCGCACCGTCTCGACGGCGAGGCGGGCTCGATTCTGCAGCGTGCCACCGTACTCGTCCGTTCTCCGGTTGAAATACGGCGAAACGAACTGATTGAGTAGATACGTGTGGGCAGCGAAGAGTTGTACCGCGTCCATTCCCGCCTTTCTGGCGCGCTCTGCGGCCGTCGTGAACTCTGCGATCGTGCGTTGGATATCGTCGATATCCATCTCCCCACACGTATAGCCAGCGACACAGATGGCCGATGGACCCAGAGGAAGCGCGGCGCCTGTGGGTACGTGTACATTACCTCCTGCGTGTGAAATCTGCAGGGCGATGGCGGAACCCTGCCGATGTACCACGTTGGCCATCGCTTCCAATCCCTTCAGTGTTCCGTCATCATGCACGCCGATCTGTCCCGGCCGTGATTTGCCCTCCGCACTGACGTAGGCGTTGCCCGGAATGACGAGCGCGACCTCTCCTTTGGCCAACTCCTCCTGCAGGCGAACGAGCCTTTCGTTAACCGTGCCGTCGTCATTGGCCATGCCCTCGTTGGTCGCGGACCGCACAAAGCGGTTACGCAATTCCATGCCTTTGAGGACCGTGCGGTCAAACAGCTGTGACATGCCTGCTTTCCTGGAGTATGCTGCGTTTCCTGCGGTTGGTGAGAGCACGTATGGATCGCTGGATCGGGAAATCGTTGCAGGGCGGGACGCATGACACTGTTTGCGGGCGCGATATCGGCCACACCGACGATGCGCCTGTCTGTGTGCTCACGTCATCGCGGCGCCCGGGTTCAGTATGTTGTTCGGATCGAAGAGGTGCTTGATGCCGCGCATGAGACGCTTCGATGTCTCGTCGGTATAGCGGTCAAAGTAGACGCGGCGCGAACGGCCTACCCCATGTTCGGCAGTCACGATCCCTCCGAGTTTGGCTCCTTCCTCGTAGATGGCGTCTTTAACCTCCCAGAGGAGCCCGCGTTTCTGAAGGTCCATCATCAGGTGAGGATGCAGATTTCCGTCCGCCGCGTGCCCGTAATTGGGAATGCGGCTGTGGTAATGCTGTGCGATACGTTCGACGGCGTCCAGAAAATCCGCCACTCTGGCCGGAGGCACCGCCAGGTCGAGGGATTCGGCAAGGTCCGGCATCAACACGCCATACAGTTCATTGCGCATCTTCAGGATGTTCTCCTGGTCTTGCCTGGTTTCAGCGAAAAGCGTATCCACTGCCCCGTTGGCGTCGCACACTTCAGCGATGCGCTCGCACATTTCGTAGACCATTTCTTCACTATTTCCGTCTACGGTGAAGATAAGGTGCGCATTTCCTTTCTTCGCCGGCCAGGTCAGACCGAGGTGCGTGGCGGATATCTCTATGATGTCCCTCTCCACGTATTCTATTGCTAGCGGGATGATGCCGGCCTGCAGGACCTTCGGTACCGCATCCACAGCCGCATGACGTTCGTCGAAAGACACCAGCAGCACCGCCCTGAACGCGGGCATTGGGTAGAGACGGAAGATGGCCTTCGTGATGATGCCAAGGGTGCCTTCGCTGCCAATCATCAGGTGCATGAGGTCGAGCCCCGTGTTGTTCTTCAACAGTTTGCCGCCCATGTTCACGACCTCTCCTGTAGGAAGAACCACCTCGAGGCCCTTGACATAATTCCTCACGATGCCGTACTTCACGGCCCGAGAGCCGCCTGCATTGCAGGCGATTACGCCTCCGACCTGCGCGCCTTCGTCGCCAGGGTGTGGTGGGAAGAGCAATCCAGCGGCCTCAACGCTGCGCAGCATCGTCTCCATGGTGACACCGGCCTCGGCCACCACCATAAGATTCTCCAGGTCTATCTCGATAAGATGGTCCAGGCGTTCGAGAGAGAGCACTATGCCGTCACTGGTTGGGATTGGCCCGCCCACTGTGCTGGTGCCTCCCCCTCTGGGGTAGACAGGGGTGAGAGTCCGATTCGCGATCTTAAGGATTTCTGAGACCTGCGCGGCATCCGAAGGCTTCACCACGATGACATGTTCTGCTGCTACAGGTTTGACCGCTTGTGGTGTCTCATCGAGGAGGTACCGCTCCATCTGGTCGCGGCGTGTGACGACGAAGTCGGTTCCTACCACGCTTCGAAGCTCATCTATCAGGTCCACGGTCGCCTCCTGCGTATGCCCCCTGCAGTCGGGTGATTCACGAGAGCATGAGTCCTGTTGCTTCCTTGGGGGCAGCGTTCCGGCATTGTGTCATTCCGCATTTGCTTGTTCAAGCCCGGCGTGCTGAAACAGCCGTTCGGGTGCAGATTCTTGAAACTCCGGCAATGGTCGGGTGCCATCCGCTTTTGACAAGGCAGTCAGTCGGAAGAATCTGCTCTGTTTGCCTAGGCGTAACCCGGCTGCGCGTCGTTTTGAAGGTGAGATGCAACACGATACTCTTAGTGGAATTGAAAACCTTGCGGATATGCCGGCGCCGCCATTGAGGTTGGCCTATTCGTTTTCGCGAGAGAGGGCGCCGAGCGGTTAGTCTGATGCAAAGCGGGTGGGACGTAGAAATGGAGGAAGTCATGACCCAACTGGATCCATCTGTCCAAGTGCAATTGATCGAAGCAACACTGAACCTCCTGGGCGGGACGCGCGTTCGTCTCAGAGGCGAAGACCATGCCAAGAAGTTTCTCCTGAGCTTTCGGTACGTGTATTGCGGCTTGTCCGCGGCGGTAGCGAAAGGGGAGAACATTGCAGAAGGTGACGTGGAGGCCTGTTTCCAGAAGCTGCCTCTGCCACGCAACCCGAGGTCACCGCAATTGCCCCCTCTGTGATTGAAATTGGGTGGGTTTGCGAGTCAGGACGCAGGACGGATAACAGCTGCCGGAATAGTGTCACGGTGAAGCCCCGTCGCGGACTTCGCAGTCTCTGTTCGACCGGCGTGGTGCGGGGCGATGCAGTCGCGCACCTGATTGGCGGAGGGCCAGACTGAGGTTCGCATGAGGCGGGCGTGCCCGGGCGAACGGCTGGACATGCATTGCGTGCTGCGTCGGCGGGTGGAGTCAGGGCGGGCGTCTGACTAACGCTGCAATGTGAGTGAGAACGCGGTCTGGATGCCGTCCGTGTACAGGGCGTTAAGGACCACGAGGGACCATCTGCCGCTTGCACGAAGTTGCCGCGCGTAGTCAAACACGGATGCCTCGGTTGCTCCCCAGCCGCTGACGGTGACCCCGGTACCCGAGGCCGTCACCGTGTCCAGGTCCACGCCTGAGGGCGTCCGGTTGACCTCTCCGAGGTCGGTATTGATCGCGTCATTGTTCGTGGCATACCCGCGCAGTTGGTTGTCCAGCAGGTCCGCGCGCGACTTCTTTGGCCTCGCCTCGGTTTGCAGCGTGGAGACTTGCGCTTCCAGTGCCTGCTTCTGTGCGGCGGTGCCGGCGCCCAGCGTGGTCACCAATTGGCTGCTCGCGTCCGCCTGTTCCCTCAACGCCCCGGTAAGTGCGCTGGCATTGTAGAGGATGTAGCCGAGTGCAGCGACAGCCAGTACCCCTACCAGCACTGCGGGCGGGAACAGAGAGCTCGGACAGGGGGCGGGGCTTGGGGATGTAGATCTCGGGCAGCATATTGACGCTGACGCGTGAGTAACCCTCAAGAGCCTTACCGGCTGTTTCCTTCAGGACGAGGCCGATGGTCGGGGCATAGAGGTAGGGGATGAATCCAGCCGGACTCTCAAGGGGAGGTTGGAGAGCCTCGATGCGTCGTCCTGCCCTGCCCAGCAGTTCCGGCCACGCTTCCTGGTGCTCGCCCAACTCTCCGGCGACCAGCAGGGGGATGTCGTCACCCACTGGCGTATCCGGGTGGCTGGAATTGTAGAACGTGACGGCCCGCTGCAGTTCCTGCCGCACCACGGCCACTCTCTCGGTCAGTGAAGCTCCGGGGGTGACTGATACGCTGCGGATGACTTCGGGCATGCCTGCCATCTTGAGTACGATATCCAGCCCGGCAGGTTGAAGGTCGGCGATGAGCGCGCTCGGCTCTGCGGTCGATCTCGCAAGAGCGAGAGGCGCGATATCCATCATATAAGGGTTGAGGTTGGCTTGCTTGAGCGTCCGAATGAGGCCGTCAACGGTGTTGCGAGGGGCGGCCGCAACGTACACAAGCGTCTCGTTCGGTTTTCCTGGCAGCGTCTGCCAGGAGATGTGGAGTTGTTCCAGCGGCACACCGAAAGCACGGCTGGCCTCTCGCTTTACGGCCTCCGGCAAGAGGTTCCGCGGCAGTTCCGGCAGGGTGAGCAAGCGGTACAGGCAGTTGATACCACTGATGCCTGCGATTACCCGCTGCGACCCTGGTTGCTCCTTGGCCCAGAGTGTCCGGATGGCGGTGGCTACCGCAGCCTCGTCCACCACGAAGCCATCACGCACCAGCCCCGCCTTAAGCGGTTCGACGGCCCATTGTCGTGCACGCCTGCCGCTCACGTCGAGCATGCGTATGGCCGAGTCATCGATGTAGATTGCGGTGGCGTCCCTGGCCATGTGTCAGGCTGCCTCCTGAGGAATGAAGACGACGCGAATCTGGAAGGTGAGAGCGTCTTCTCGTCGGTCGTACCCTCCTCGGGGGGGCGAGGCACCGCCAGGTTGATTGACCCGATGGTGCCGGACTGGAAAGCTGAACTCACTTTCTGCAGGAAGTTCAGCAGAGCGAGGAGGGACGTCGGCTTCCGCCTCGACGTCAACCAGATAACTCTCGAATTGGATACCCCCGTCCTCTTCATTCTTGGGTCCGGCGCATGCAACCGAGTTAATGATGACGTCCGCCTCGGTGGCCGCCCGGTAGAGCCTCTCCTCTATCTCTATGGAGTGACTATATCCCCGGTACCTCTGCGTCAACGATGCTTCGCGGTTCTCTGCGTTCTTTGCCTTGGTCTCGAGGTCCGCCACCTGAGCCTTGAGTGGCGTGAGGTCAATGGCCCGGAACATGTCGATGGTCTTGTTGGAGAGTGCAATCGAGGCGAGAAGTTCTGACTGTTCCGCTTTGAGCCGGTTGTTGTACGTGAATCCGACAGCGAGCAACCCACCGACTATGATGACGGCGAGTATCCATCTGACTCTTATGCTGGGGGCCGGCAAACGTGCCATATTGTTATCTCTCGTATCGTCAACGCGGCCAGTGTAAACGGGCTCGTACGGTAAGTCAATAGTTGCGGATTCCGATGTTGATGGTCTACGATTCTGTTCTCCCCCAAGCGTTCAGCGAAGATGTCCACATGCGGGACAGGCCCCCCTTCCGACGTAGTACGAGATTGTGGGTTGGGTGCATGCCATGCACGAGTTCGCAGTGACCCGGCGCACGAAGGGTGGTTGAGCACATTCCCGCAGCGACATCCACTAGCACAGGATTCATCGCCGTGCCGGCACGGCGATATGCGCACCGGATCGCACGAGACACGCGCAGGACCTTGTTCATTCGCCACCGAGTTGAAGCTAGCCGGAGATGAAGAACCCCATGGTGCCACCAGTGATGGTCTGGCTGCGGAAGGACAGGATAATATAGGCGAGGTTGAAGCCGTCGCTGCCCGTTGGCATGTCGATATCCGCCTCAGTATCGCCCGGCTCGAGAATGCCTTCGTTCCAGTTGATGGTGAAGGTGTCGATGTCCACGCCAGGTACCGACATGCCCGGCGACGCCGAATTCCAGACGTTGTTCGCCGGCGAGGCGCTGTTGGACCTGTTGACGCCGTTGACGTCGAAAATAGTCGCCGGAGATGGTGCTGTCGCCTTCTCCCACGAGGACGGTCATCTTCGCGGCCAGGCACTCTCCCGCGACCGGCTCGGGCACGAGAAAGCCGCTGACCCGGCCGCCCGGAGTCCCGTCGCCATCAAAGTCCGGGTTGCCGGTGCCCGACGGTCCCCATGCCTCGGTGAATGTGAAGTCCGGGTCCTGAATGTCGAACAGGTAGAGCTGATGCCCCAGCGTCTCCGGACTGGTATAGATGACCACGAGCGACCAGCCGGCATGACTGTAGTTGTACCGCGTCGCAATAGACCGCATTGGTACCTTTCTTGGCACTTCAACTGCGCGGGGGTCCCGAGAGGGTATCCTGTCGACGGGTCGGGGCCGAGGATTGTACAGGCTGTACGAGTAGCCCTGGTCGGATTCGTTCGTCGCTATCTTGTGGCCCAGCGTATACGTGCCCCCGCCGTTGTTGGCGACGTAGCCGTCCTCCGACCACTGGCGCACCTGTTGAGTTACGTCGGCAAAGCAGCAATAGGACCAAGTGCCTTCGTAGGTATGGTCGCCGGGGCTGTCAGTGGTCGGCTCGATTTGCCAGCGATTCGCCACCACCTCCACCGCGTCGGAGCCCCCGGCATCCAGCATCACCACATTGGTGCGCGCGGCGTCCTCAATGAGAGTCGTCAGGTTGGCGGTGGTCGGGTTGTCGGGATACTTCAGGCTGGGGCCGGAATTCGTGATGGTGATGTTGTCAAGGTATACGTACTCATAGGAACTGTCGAAAGTGAAATAGAACCGCATCTTGAAGTTGCTGGTCAGGTAGTCTCCCGGGACGGTGACAGTGAAAGGGTTAGTTGGGGTCGGATAGTCGTCATGGAACGCCTCGTAGTTGGCGCTCCAGTGGCTACCGCCGTCGCCGGAGAATGCATAGTAGAGGTAGTCATTGGACTCCAGGCTTCCGCTCGTGGTCTGGTTCCAGGAAACAGCAACTGTTCCCGGCGCGTAGGCGCTCAGGTTCTGGACGTTGCTCATGGTGAGGGTCCTGTCGGTCGAAGTGCCGCCACCTTGACCTCTGAACCGCGAAGAGGAGTCGTAGTAACCGTAGTTCCAATGGCTGCCGTGGGTCCAGCTCACCGGGGGGGCATTCCAGTCGGAGCAGTTGTCGGAGAACACCGTGGTTGAGCTGGGGTGATACGTGTTCCAGTCGATCCATCCAGTCCAGTAGAGATACGCCGCTTCGACTATCCCCTGCGAGGGGATGCCGCTGTTGCCGGTCTCATCCGTCGGGACGGTCGCTGAGGTCTCCTTGTAGAGCCGGTCGCGATAGTTGGCGTCGCCGGTCGGTGCCATCAGGCTATTGCCTGTTGCGTAGTAGTCTCCCGGGATTGCGGATGTCAGCCGCCGTATCTCTGACTTGGCGGTGTACGCCTGGATGGCGGTGTGTGAGCCGCTCACAGCGTCACTGGCGGTGGAGCCTATTCTGAAGACCCGGACATCCGCGTCCCAGGCATAAAGGTCGTCGGACAACCCCGTAGTGGTGACCCAGGCAAGCGGTGTTTGGGGGGTTCGGCCGCTGGGTCCGCTGAAGTCGAGGGTGACAGTGGCAACGTATGGGTAGCCCGACATCGTGCCGGGCATGTCGGTGAAGAGTACGTCGGGACTGAAGTCCCACTGTACCATCTGCCCGCTCTTGTAAGACTGCGAAGTCGGCACGCAGTAGTAGTGCGCATACTGATTCTGTTGGAGATTGCTCGACCCGGGAACGTAGCTGAATCCCGGTGGCAGCCAGATTGCAAGCTTGTCCAGGCGAAGGTTCAGAGGGTGGGGGTCGTCCACCTCCTGATAGTTGTAGGTGAGCCTGATGAGGTAGGTGTTCGTATCGAGCGCTCTCCCCGTGACTACCAGCTTGCCTTCGTCAATCAACCGCTGTGCTTCTTCGGCGGAAGGCGCCGCAATATCGGTCACCGCTGGAATCCACACGTTCTCTATCGTGACGTCCACGTCCTTGTCGTTGAGTTCGGGGGCGCTGGCGGTGGCGGGAAAGTCGGAGTAGGTGTAGTGCGTGCCGTCGTAGTCTTCGTACGCGTACCTATCGTAGGTTGGGAACAATATGGGAAGTTCGTCGGCTTTGATTTGCCAAAGGGCATCCTCAATGCCCGCGTCGGCGGCGTAGAACTCCTCCATGTTCGTCTCGTGGACGTCCTCCGTTAAGAGGCCGGTGCTCACGAAACCAAGCAGCGCGGGAAGCATGAGGCCCCCCAACACCAGCAAGGAAAGCACCGCGATAATGGCGCCCTGGCCTCGTTCGTCCAGAGCGAGCCGACTTACAGTCGGTCCCAAACGCCGCTGACCCCACCACCCGTGATTATTCGATTGCTTCATTTTCACACCATCGAGCGCGGACGAACCTCATAGACTCTCGTCACGGACTGGTCGCCATATTCAGAGGTGACAATCATCCGCACTACTTGCTTGTCACTGGATGTCCACTCGAATCGCGTGAGAGGCAGCAGAGTCGCCGGGTCCAGGCTGTTATCGATATGCTCGGCGGCGATGTGGCTCTCGATTGTGGACCCGTTCAGCTGTACCGTTCTCTGCAGGGTGCTGAGCGGCGACCCGCCGACAGGCAGCAATGAGTACGAGACCTTCTGAACGTTGTTGTTCCAGTCGGCCCACTGGACGACAAAGACTTCGGTGCCGGCGACATGTCCGTCCTGGGCCGCGGCTATCTGCACCGTGCCCGCGTTCGAGAAGTTGCCGTCGTTGACCGATTGTGCCTGGGCGGCGTCCTCGCTCGATCCATCTCCGGCTCTCTGCAGCTCCCGGTCGCACTGTATGATATTCGTGGCATAGACATGTGCGCTGCTCAGTTGGAACAGGATGCCGGCGACGCCGGCAAGGATCAGCGCCGCGATGGGCAAAGCTACCAGAAGCTCTACAAGCGATGCTCCCCTTTGTTCAGCCGTCGGCAGTTGTCTCACCGGTTTACCTTTATCGTTTGAGTGGTCATGAGGACTTGCCGCCGCGGACGACCGTGACGGTAATCTCCTGCATGCCATGGTCGATGCCGCCGGCAAGATGGACATGAGTTGACGTGTCTATCGGGGTTCCGGCAACTGTCACCGAATAGGTCGCATACACGTCCTCGAGGGCGGTCCTGGCGGTGTCCCACGGTGGTGGGGAGCCGGGCACCTGGTACGAGAAGCCGAGTCCCCAGTAAGGGGATTCCTTCATGTACTCCATTTCGCGTTCTGGTAAGGCTCTCAGCGGTAGTCTGTTCGTTGAGCACCGCCGTGGATGTTCGAGCCGTGTAGATGGCCCCCATGAACGCGGTGGAGATTACACTGAATATCATGAGTGCGATAAGGACCTCAATGAGGAGC
Organism: uncultured Chloroflexia bacterium; assembly: GCA_963761225.1. GTDB lineage: Bacteria > Chloroflexota > Dehalococcoidia > GIF9 > AB-539-J10 > SKVJ01. The sequence continues at coordinate 70,470 of CAVXGE010000006.1, forward strand.
TGGCCACATGCCCAATCACGCTCCTTCAGGATACCCCTCACCCATCGCACTTTGCCACTCAAGTTTGTGCCCCGGCAGCTAAAACGCCTGACCGAAGATGGAGTACATAGCCGACATCATCGCCACCGCGATGAATCCGACGATACCGCCAATGATGATTGTCAGCGTGGGCGTCAGCATCGCAATCATTGCCTTGGTCTTGTCATCAGATTCAGCCTCGTAGCTTTCCGCCACGGTCGACAGCGTATGGTCGAGGTTACCGGTTTGCTCACCGACTGCGGTCATCTGGACCATCAGCGGGAGAAAAAGCTTGTTTCTCCTCATCGGGCCGGACAGGCCGGCGCCGGCGATCATTCCCTGCTGCAACTCGGTGAACGCCTGCTCCATTGCCTTGTTTGTGGTGCCCTGCACGATGAGCGTCATCGCTTCCGGTAGGGGCAGCCCGCTTCCGTACAATAGAGACAGACTGCGACAGGCGTTTGACAATTCGTTCAGCAGGTTGATACGTCCTATGCGAGGCATGGTCAGCATCAACTTGCCCCATTCGAGCTTGCCGGATGGAGTTCTCGTATAGATGAACACTGCGGCGACGATGCACCCCTGCCGTGATGGCGACGTATACTCCATATACCTGCGTCCACTCTGTGAAGGCCAACAAGGCCCGAGTGGGTGCCGGGAGGTCAGCCGAAAACGACGAGTAGAGTCCTACAAACGCCGGCAGCACGTACGTGACCATGATGGCAATGACTGCGATTGCGACAAGTATGACGACGACCGGGTATGTCAGTGCGTTCTTCACACTCTTGCGGGTTACGTAGCTCCGCTCCATATACTCGGCCGCCCGCCTGAGCACCGTCTCGAGCGTGCCCGTCTTCTCCCCTACGGCTACAAGCCTGGAATACATGGGCGCGAAGACTCTCTTGTGGAGGGCCATCGCCTCGGAAAGGGGAAGTCCCCCGCGAACGTCCTTAACGACTTCCGCCAGAATGCGCTTCAGAGCCTTGTTCTCAGCCTGCGAGCTGAGCAGTTCAAGAGACGTGACTGCGTCCGTGCCGGATTCCAGCAGCAGCGCCATCTGGCGAGAGAACATGATGATCTCCATGGGCTTCACCTCAGGGGTAAGGCTCATGGTGAGCTTGCTGCCGGGTTTGAAGAACGGAACGACTTCCTTGAGGCTGAGGACGCTCAGTCCGCCGTAGCCGAGGACTTCGCTGGCCGCTTCCTCGCTGCTGGCACTGAACTTGCCACGGACTATCCGGTTGTCATCTGTTCGGGCTACGTATTCAAAGTTCATCGTATCTACTCTATGAAGTACGCGTTCCTCAACACTTCCGAGGGCGTGGTGATGCCCTCTTTGACCTTAAGCATGCCGTCTTTCATCAGGGGTACCATGCCGTCTTCGATGGCCTGTTGCCTCACCTCCGAGGTGGAGGCGTTATTGAGTATCATCATTCGTAGCTTGTCGCTTATCGCTAATACTTCAAATAATCCTATGCGCCCTCTGTAACCGGTATGAGCGCACAGGTCGCATCCCTTGCCATAGCGGAACTTGCTGCGGTGCTCTCCAGTCTCGTTGTGATAGGCGAGTTGCTCCATCAGAGTTCCTTCTCTCTCCACCACGCACGACGTGCATATCTTGCGGGCCATCCGTTGCGCCACCACGCCGATAATGGACGAGGAAACAAGGAATCGCTCGATGCCGAGGTCCAGCAGTCTGAATACCACCCCGGTGGCATCATTCGCATGTATTGAGGACAGCACGAGGTGGCCGGTGAGCGCGGACTGCACAGCGATGCGGGCCGTCTCTCCGTCACGTATTTCGCCTACGAGGATTGTATCCGGGTCCAGACGAAGTATGGAACGCAGGCCACTGGCGAACGTCAGGCCCGCTTTGGCGTTGACCTGTATCTGGTTGATGTTGGGGAAGCGATACTCCACCGGGTCCTCGATGGTGATGATGTTCTGTGACGTGCGGTCCATCTGATTGACCGACGCATAGAGCGTGGTGGTCTTGCCCGACCCGGTCGGCCCGCTGACCAGTATCATGCCGAATGCCACCTTCAACATGTTCTGGTACTGCGCCAGGGCTTCTTTGGAGAAGCCGAGGTGAGGCAGGTCGATGAGCCCGAGTGACTTGTCCAGCAGGCGCATGACCGTGGCCTCGCCATGGACCGTTGGGACCGTGGCGACTCTGATATCTATCTCTCGGCCCTTCGTGTCCGCGGAGAACTGGCCGTCCTGGGGCCGGATATGGTCGGCGATGTTCATGTCCGCCAGAATCTTGACACGGGATGTAAGCGGCAGGTGAATCTTGAGCGGAAGCGACATGACTTCCTGCAGCGTGCCATCCACGCGATATCGCACGCGCAGTCGGTCTTCCTGCGGCTCAAGGTGGATGTCGGAGGCGCGTGCCTTAGCTGCCTCGTCGATAACGAGCCGCAGGGCGCTGGCCACCGGTGTGTCTTCGGCGGCTTCGATGAGGGACTGCTCGATCCATCTCGGTGGCGTGCACCCGGCATCCGGGACAGTTGCGCCTGTATGTCGCTGAAGCCTCCCGGTAGTTCATGTCGACCGCTTCCAAAACCTCTTTCTCGGTCGCGGGGACAGGCTCGATCCTCTTTCGGCTCTGCAGTCCCAGAGCCTCAAGGGCGAAGATATCGGATGGGTTAGCCATCGCCACCTGCAGCGTGTCGTTCACCAGCGACAGCGGCATGGCTTTGAAACGGCGCGCCATGGATTCGGGTATCAGGTTCAGCAAGCTCGGGTCGGTCCGCGTACGTATGACGCCGGTTGCCTTCGGCATGGCCCAGTATGTCCTCAACAGCGGTTTGCAGACTCGGGGACGAAGCCACCGAGGACTCTGTGTTCACTGTCTCAGCTAGAGGTCTCCGTCTCGGTCGGTGTCTTGGTTTCGGCGGACTCGGGGCGCGGGATTGTGACGGTGCGGATGCGCTGCAAGTCGGCGAATTGTCGGGCTTCGGGCGTCAGTTCGCCGGAAGCGAGGAGTATCTTCTCCAGGATGCCGGCATCGTAGGCCTTGGCGTCAAAGACCGACACGCGGCTGAGAGTCACGTGCGGCCCGTCCACTTCGTCGATCCCCAGCCGATGCTCGATGAAGCCGTCGTCGAAGGTGGCAAGCGCATCGAACGTGTATTCCGCTCCGGAGCGCCCTGTCAACCTGGCATTACTCTCTATGCGGTAGCCGAGCGCTGCCAGAGATTCCAGAACGCCCGTCCCATTACTCTGTTGCGTGATGCTGGCGCTCTCGGGCAGCGCGGACGGTATGGGTGTAGCGAGGAACTTCTCGATATCCTCTTTCTCGAAGACGCGTATGTGCTGGTTCCGTGCGAATTGCTTCGCAACGTCGTCCAAGCCGGGAAGCGCCAGAATAACCTTGTCGCGAATACCACAGTCATAGCACTTGTCATCGAATGCGAAGACGGCGCCAAGTCCCAAGGGTTCATCGCTGTCCGGGGTGGGCGTGTCGATTGCGATGGTGTAGCTCAAGAACCCGTCTTCGCGCGTAGCTACCATGTCGAACCGGTGGGTCGCTCCGGACTTGCCGGTACGTTCCGTTCCTTCGCCTTCGCGGGCGATGGTGTAGCCCTGCTTGCCGAGCCGCTCGACGAAGTCATCGAGTATGGGTTGTGCTGCGTTGGTCGGCGCCTTGTTCATAATCATATCTTGATAGTAGCACACCTTGCCGTACAATCAAGGCGCAGCGCGCCGGAGCCATGTATTGACAAATGCCTACTTCGACAAGACAATAGACTACGAATGACCAGGAGACTGGTTTCGTTTCTTGTCGCAGTTTCGCTATTCGTGTCGTGCTCGATGACCGCGATACTGCTTCCTGTCGGCCAGGTGTCGGCGCAGTTCGATACGCTCAGGTGGTCCCCGATACGTACGCCCAGTCATGAAGGCTTCGTCGTGGTTGACCCTTCGGAGGTGAGCGCACTCGCGGTCGTATCTCCCAGCGTATGGTACGCCGCAGACATACCAAACTCGGAACTGTACCGCACAGAGGACGGCGGACTAACGTGGCAGGACGATATTCTGAACAATCTTATGGCTGCGGATATTCCCCCCACGTTGCCGGTGTGGGACGTTGCCGCCGCCCCGGACGATCCTGCATTCGTCGTGGTGGTGACGAAAGACAAACAGGAGGTCTACCTGTCGGAGGATGGTGGAGACACGTGGGCTGATTGGACATCGGGCTGACGGCTGGATGGGATAGTAGCACATCTCATTTCGGACATTGCGGTGTCGCCCGACTATACCGACGATGGTCAACGGGACATCGCCGTTGGTACGCGTTGCCCGACGGCTCCGCCGCAGGGGACGCATGGGTGCTGCATGCAGGAGTTCTGGGAAACTGGCTCGAGCAGGGACTCGCCATGGATGTCAGTAGCGTGGCGTTCTCCTCGAATTATCGCAGCGACAGCACCATCATGGTCGTGGCGAGCGATCTCGACGGGACGTATCTTGTCTCCGGTTACCGGAATATGGCTGCGAACACGACGCTGTGGGAGGTAAAGGACCCCCATCTCGTGGAGTTGAGCGAGCCAAATGAGGACTCGCCACTCGAGAGTGAACTCATCTACTCCGATATCGCGGTGCCATCTTCGTACGATGGAGACAGCTCGTCCAACCGCGTGCTCTACGTCTCATACACATCCACCGCCGACACGGACGACGTGTACCGGGTCGACGATTCGAGCGTCCGACGAATGAACCTGAAGTCTGGTTTGAAGGTGTCCATCTACTCGGTGGCCTATTTCGACACGTCCGGCATGCTCGTTGCCGGCGAAGTGTCAGCCGATGGAGCCACCGGTCGGGCTCGCATTCACTACTGTGATGAACCGAGGTCGTCGAACCCTCAGTGGCATGATCCGCAGAAGCGTCCCTCCGGTGGTTTCGGCACCGGGGTGGGCAATGCGATCGTAGCCTGCGTTCCGGAGGGCACACTGGGAATCTGTGCGACCAGCACGAATCAGGTCACCACCCCCGCCGAATGGAAAGACCTGACGTTGCCGGGAGGACCCTGGATGGGCAATGCCGCGGGGTCGCCGGACGAGAGCTCGGTGTCGACGGCGACGGACGTCGACAAGTACGAAGCTTGGAACCAGATAAGCCTCATTGACACCGACATCGCTCAACTGTGCGATTACTCGCTGTGGCTGGTAGGGACGGTGACCCGTCTACCAGGTAACATCGCGTATCTGGCATCGGCGGGTACCGGTGTGGACAGCATCTGGAAGACCACGTCGCTGACGATAGAGGGCATCGGACAGTATTGGGAACGAGTGGACTTCCTCGACAGTCCCACGGACGACATTCATACTGCGGCGTACTCCCGAGTTCGGTTCGGGCAGCGCGGAGTTCTACGCGGTGCGGGGCACGAATCTGCTGTACCGGTCGGAGGACGAGGGCCGGCAATGGGAATTGATACGCGATTGTCCGGATGACCTGACCGACGTTGCAATTGTGAGCAGCGAGCGGATATACGTGCTCTCGGACGAGGTGCTGGCCATCGGCCAGTGGACCCAGATACGCAGTTTTCACGTCTGGCGGTGGACGTACGACATCGACACCGGATTGAAATCAGGGTACACCCTGGCGTTCCACGGCAACACGTACATCTTCGTCGGGGACAATGGCGATGAAGGCGAGATAGCCGTATCGAAGGACGGAGGAGAGACATTTGAGTTGCTGCCCGCTCTGCCGGTGCTGGGCCCGGTGCACATGGCGCTCGACGAGGACTTCTCCCGCAACAAACTCCTGTACGCTGCTACCGAGGACTCGTCCAGCGCCATCTATCGATGGGTCGTGGGAGGGGCGGTCGACTGGAATTCATTGCAGCCGCCGGACCTTGGCTTCAGCGGACTGGCCCAGACGGAGGACGTGTCTGTATGGAGCGTTCGGTCAAGGCGTAGACAGGACGCTGGTGCCCCGCGACGTCAACGTCAGGAACATCGACTGGGATCGCCTGACGGTGGGATTGACCGGGGGTACGGATTTCCGTCCTGGCACACTGCGTGTGACGCTCAACGATGACGTCAACATCTGGGACATCGATGACAGACCCTACAACTATGAATCTGAGGTGGGGCGACTCTGGGTCTATGGAGACGCGTTCGTTCTGCCGACGCCGTGGCCCTTATCACCGGCCCTCGGAGAAGTAATGCCCTGCGACGTATGCGATTGTGAGTCGGTCAATTTCTGTTTCCAGTGGAAGCCGTTGCCGAAAGCGCTGAGGTGGGATATCTGGATAGCGCTCGATGAGAACTTTGAGCACGTCGTACTCCAATGGGATGATTTCCAGCCCGACTGCTGCGATGCTCCAGGTATCTGCCGTGACGACTTGCCCTTCAACTTCGACTGTGGCTCGACCTACTACTGGCAAGTGCGGGCCACAGGCACGACCGAAGGAGAAGCCGTCCATAGTAGATGGTCCGCTCCGATGCATTTCCTCGTCGGTGCCGGCAGCACCGTGGAGCACATGCACGTCGCTCCGATTCTCGAAGCACCGGAGGCTGGCGCTTCGGGCGTGGGACGCACGCCAGGGTTCTCTTGGACCGGTTTCCCATCGACCGCTCTCTACGAGTTTCAACTTGCTCGTGACAATCAGTTCAGCTTCCTTCTCGCGAGAGAGGACCTCAATAGAACTGCGTATGTGTATCCAGGCGCGCTTGACTGGGGCGGCACGTATTTCTGGAGGGTGCGCGCCTTGAAGCCCAATCCAAGCGAATGGTCGCTCGGCACGTTCACTGTAATACCACAGCCGGTTCCTCAGGTGGTGCCGCCACCGTCGGGCCTGCAACTGCTTGCATCAACTCTGCCAGGCGAGGGCACACCTGCATGGGTTTGGTTCATTATGGCGATTCTAGTCATCCTCATCATTCTTATCCTCATCTACATCAGTTCCAAACGTCAGCGCTAGGCTCTCGGGCCGCGATCTGCGCTCCGAACGTGGCGCGATTCCGCACGTCCACGCGGCGGGACCGATGAATGCGATAATCGCGGTGTGATCGGCTATGTTCCAACGTAATGCACCGGAATAGAACTATCTTCTATTGACAAGGGACCGCCCTATGGTAGTATGGTACGCGTACGAAGGTAATGTACGGTCCCGGCATGAACAAGCGACGTTCAAATATCGAAATAATCGCGGAGATGCTGAAGGTCGGCGAGAATGGCGCCGGCAAGACCGAGCTCATGTACACGGTGAACATGAGTTATGCCCAACTCCAGAAATATCTGAAGTTTCTGTTGAGCAACGGGCTGATACAGGCCGTTGAAGTCGGAAATCCGAGCGTTCGATACCATGTCACCAGAAAGGGGACCGATCTCCTGAAGAGCATTGACGCTGTGATGGAGATACTCGACATTGGAGACTGATTACTAGACCGGACAGGTTACCACGTTCCGCCAGCACGGAACCCAAGTAAGGAGGAGCGAACTACAATGTCTGAGAAGAGAATGCTGGTCGTTGACGCCGACCTGGTCCGAAAGATCGATGAGAACCGTGGCGAGCTGCAGCCGGTCGGAATTTGTGGACCTCCTCATCGAAGGTCAGTTGCTGGAGAAGTCCGAAAACGTTCCCCAGTCCGGACCCCGTGACGATGTGGTGACACGCGAAGAGTTCGTGCAGTTTCAGGAAGGCGCAAAAGAGCTTTTGCGCAGCTTCCTGGACTTCTTCATCAACTACGGTCTCGAATTGGGACGCGAACCACGCGATGAGGAGTTCGATCAATTGAGTCGCAAACTGCGTAATCTGGCGCATTCACACCGCGACTAAATCCAGAGAGACACACAATTCGACCGCCCCTCGCGAGGGGCGGTCTTTTTTTCCTTTGTGAATTCGCACGGCTGCCGCATTCTGACTAGAACATTGTTCTAGAACTCAACCGCTAGGCATGGCCCCGGACTATTGTCATAGTTACCTGCGTACGGCAGTGTGCTGGCTGTCCGTAACAGTCCGGTGTGTCGTGTGCCGAATGACAATAGGGCACGGAGGTGCGTGGCAATGAGACCGATAGAACTCTTGCGTGAAGGAAAGAAGGATGAGTTGTGGCAGATGTGCTGCGGCTTTCTCGATATGAACCTGGAGCAATTCATGGCCATTCAACGGCGGTTGATGGCTGAACAGATTGAATTTCTGAAGGCAAGTAGCCTTGGTCGCAAATTGATGCGGGGCGCCATGCCTTCAACCATCGACGAATTTCGTGCAGTTGTACCTCTGACGACCTACGATGACTACATTCCGGAGTTGACTGAGAAGCGGGAAGAAACACTGCCCGCAGTTCCCGTTCAATGGGTTCGCACGTCAGGTTACACGGGGCACTACGAAGTCAAGTGGATTCCCCTGTCGGAGCGGTTTGTGGAGGAGCTCGAGCGACTATGCGGGGCCATCGTCATTCTCTGCATGGCCAATCACAGAGGCGACATGCGCCGCATGAAGCAGCACCTGAAAGTGCTGTCGACCTTTGCATCGCCGCCGTATGCGTCGGGCGTCATCGCGTCCCTGCTCCAACGCGCAGTCAATTGCGACTTCCTGCCGGCCGACTCCGACAGTCTACCATTCACCGACAAAGTGAAGAAGGGATTCGCTGAGGCGCTCGAAAAGGGACTGGATGGTTTTGGCGGCCTGCCCTCCGTCCTTGTGACAGTGGGCGAGCAGATACGCCAACAGTCCAACCAGATGGATAAGGCGGACCTCCTCAAGCATTGGGGGGCGCTCACGCGCGTCCTGAAGGGAGCCGTGAGGAGTCGACTTGCCGGCCGGCCGATGCTGCCGCGTGACTTGTGGACGGTCAAGGGAATACTGGGCGGTGGGACCGATTCCGCGGTGTTCAAGAAGCGTGTTGACGAGTTGTGGGGACGCACTCCTCTGGAGCTGTACGCGGGCTCGGAAGGCGGGCTCTACGCATTTCAGGCATGGGACTATTCGACGATGACATTCACTCCGAATCTGAATTTCTACGAGTTCATACCGGAGCGCGAGCATTTCAAGTGGCAAGTGGACCACTCCTACAAGCCAAAGACGCTGCTGCTCGATGAAGTTGAGGAGGGTCAGGTCTACGAGTTGATCGTAACGAACCTGCATGGTGGCGCGCTCACCCGGTATCGTGTCGGCGACGTGATTCGTATCACCTCGCTGCGTAACGAAGCCGCCGGCATCAATCTCCCGCAAATGGTATTCGAACGCCGCGCGGATGACCTGATCGACATCGCCGGGTTCGGCCGCCTCACCGAGCGTGTTATCTGGGAAGCCATCGAGAACTCGGGAGTCCCGTACGTCGACTGGACGGCCAGGAAGGAGATAGAGGACGACCAGGCGTTTCTGCATGTCTATCTGGAGGCCTCCGGGTCGCCCGTTCCCTCTGAAAGGGCATTCACATCAGCCTTGTATCGCCAATTCAGGGAACTTGATAAACGCTACAACTTCAACATCTATTCCATTTTCGGCGAGGAGGAAGATGCTCCGGCCGATCTACCTCTCAGAGTCTCATACCTGGCGTCGGGTGCTTTCCGGCGCTTCATCGTCAAGCGCCAGAATGAGGGCGCCGACCTTGGTCACCTCAAGCCGCCCCATATCAACCCTTCTGATGCCGTTCTGGCAGCGCTGTCCGAACCGGTGGTGGAAGTGGTGAGGGTTGCTGTAGAAGCGCCGGGCCGCGTCGCGGCTTAGCGTTCAGGGCATCTGTAGCGCCGGCCGCACAGAGGAGCGCTCCTCCTTGCGGCCGGCCCTCCTGCAATTCCGGCCGGCGACCATGACTTCCGTACCACGCCATGGGACTGTCGCGTCTTGTGTTCATTGCCCCACGAAGGGACCCAGTACTTTGGCCATGTGTTGACCGCGAATACCTTTGTGCCATAATTGGTCAATGAACACCCACGTGGTGATACCGGTCATCGCGTCGGTCGCGTACCTTGGACTGCTCGGGGTCCTCCTCGCAAATCGCCCCTGGGGGCAGCGGCAGAAGCTGTTTGTGGCCTTTGTGTCTGTAGCCTTTGCCTACAGTTTTTCTGACCTCTTTGCCCGTAGCGACTATCTTCTCGATGACAAGGAACTGCTCGCGAAGATCGTTATCTGCGTTGCTATCTGGACCGTGGTCCAGTTCCATTACTTCATACGGCTCTATTTCAGCAAGACTCCGGTACGCGTCCCGCTCGCGTATCTGTTTGTGATCGCGGTTGTGGGACTCAGCATCGCAGGGGTTATACCAAGAGAGACGATCGTCAGTGAGGAAGGGGTCACCGTCTACTACGGCGTGCCTCTTCTTGTGATTGCTGTGCTCATCTTCACAATGCTTGGAGTCCGCGATGCCGTGCTGTTGTTTCGATGCCATCGCCTCGCGGCCGATGCAGCGGAACGAAACCAGACGTCGTATCTGATCGCCGGAATCGCGTTGTTCAGCTTCTTCCTGCTGCTGTCCTTCGTGCCCGGCTTCGGCAGTTATCCGGTGGCGCATGTGGGCAATCTCCTCGTCGCGTGTGTGCTGAGTTACGCAGTTGTGGCGCACCGCCTCCTGGACATCGGGGTGCTGATGCGCCGCGGCGTGGTCATGGTGCTGTTGTATGGCGGAGGCATCATCGCCGTGCTCCTGTTGCTGGTGGCCAGTGAATTCGTGTTCCACGTGCACTTCGATGTGCCTACGGCGCTGGCGATGGTCGTGATTGGCGCGCCGGTGGTCATGTTCCTCACTCACGTGGTGCGCGATCAACTGCAGATGAAGATTGAGGCCGCGTTCGTTGGCAATAAGTTCGAGGCGCGCCGCCAGCTCACTGATTTCGTTGAACGTATCTACGACGTCCCGACTCTGGGTCAGTTCGGGAGACAGTTAGTGTCTTTGCTCGCGCGTTCCACCGGGGCGAGAAGCGTTCAGTTGTTGCTGCCGGACACTGAAACCGGAGATTTCATCACCCGGTTCGCGTATCCGGCTGTGGGGGATCTGGGCGGGCCCCGCTCACTTGTTCTGAAGCATGACAGCCCGGTGGTGTCCTGGCTGAAGGCTGAAAAACAATTATTGCCCGTGCGGTATCTGAGCATCATGCCGGAGTTTCAGGCCCTGTGGAAACAGGAACGGGACGAGATACATCTTGCTCAGGTTGAGGTGTTTCTTCCCGTCACCAACCGCGACGAAGCGGTCGCGGTGATGGCGGTGGGAGGCAAGTCTGGAGCGAAACCGTATTCAGTCGAAGAGCTTGAACTGATGCGCATCGTCACAAGTCGCGTGGCGGCGAGCATGGAGAAGCAGTATCTGTACGAGCAACTTCAGAAGCAAGAACGCGAACTGACGTTGCTGAATCGTCTGGCGACGGTGGTGACCTCGAGCCTCCAGATGACAGATGTGTTCAATGGTGTGGCTCGCGAGCTGAGCAAGGTCATAGCGCTCGATTTTGCGGCGGTGGCGCTGAGCGATGGCGACAGGGTGCGCCTGCATGCGATATTCGGGCAAGTGATGGCTACGGACCTTGCGGGCATGTCTCACTCGATTCAGGGCACGGCGACAGAATGGGTGGCCAAGCATCGCTGTTCGGTCTATCAGCCGGATCTGCAGTCCGTGACCAGGTTCTGGCCTGATGGCCACTACCTGAGGGAGGGGATTCGCTCGCTGGTGCATGTGCCGCTCATTGTGCGTGACCAGGTCATTGGCAGCCTGATGGTGGCCAGCCGTCAAGCAGACGTTCACGGAGACGACGATATCAAGCTGCTCGAGCAGGTCGCCCGCCAGATTGCTACCCCCATCGAGAATGCAACGTTGTACTCAAGGGCTGAACAGAGAAGCCGCATCGATGAGCTGACGGCTCTGTTCAACCGAAGGCACTTCGAGGAGCGGCTCAAGGAAGAGGTGTCCCGACATTCACGTCACGATGGCGTCTTTACCCTGCTCATGATTGATTTGGACTCATTCAAAGCCTACAACGACATGTATGGTCATCCGTCCGGTGACGCTCTGCTCAAACTCATCGGACAATACGTGGCTCACGCGATTCGCGAGTCCGACCAGGCCTTCCGCTACGGGGGAGACGAGTTCGCGGTTATCCTGCCCCGCACCGTGCCGGAGGATGCCTTCATGGTGGCCGAGCGCGTACGCATGCGTATCTCCAAAGAAATGGAGGCGAGGCAGAGCGGAGTTACGTGTAGCATCGGGCTCGCCAGCTATCCCGCGGACGGCGTGATGTCAGGCGAGCTGGTCACTACCGCCGACACCGCCCTGTACTACGCCAAGAACACCGGGGGCAATCGAACCTACGTGTCATCCAAGATATTCTCGGAGTCTGAAGAGACTCTGGCCGGGAAGAGCAATCACCGTGGCAGTGGACTCAGCGCCGTGTATGCCCTGGCTGCCGCGGTTGACGCCAAGGATCATTACACGTACGGCCATTCTCGTAAGGTGAACATATATGCGGTGGTTCTGGCCGAGGCGGTTGGGTTGCCCTCCGATGAAGTGTCCCGCATCAGCACTTCAGCATTGCTGCACGACATCGGCAAGATAGGAGTGCCTGACAGCATCCTTAACAAGAAAGGGGAACTGGACGACGGGGAATGGGAGGCTATCAAGTCACACCCACGTCTGGGCGCCAATATCGTGGGCAATGTCCACGACCTCGCCCCATGTGTCGGCAACATCCTATACCATCATGAAAAATGGGATGGCAGTGGCTATCCGGAGGGATTACGCGGCAAGGCCATACCGCTGGGCGCCCGGATACTGGCCGTTGCTGACGCCTTCGCGGCTATGGCGTCGGTCCGCCCATACCGGGAAGCGCTGGCCGACGAACAGGCACTGGAGCGCTTGAAACAGGGTGCCGGGCTACAATTCGACCCGGACTTGGTGCAACTGTTTGTGGAGGAGGTCGAGGCAGGTCTGCCACGGAAAGACAGAGTGAGTCACACGCCTCCCATCGAGAGCCAGTAGGTTACGACAGGCCATCAAGACGGTCGTCTCACCAGAGCACATAGGTTGCGGGAGTCCTCTTCAGAGGGATTGCCCCTCAGAAGTCCGAAGTCCAGTCTCATGAGTTCCAGACCCGACTGCTGCAACGCCTGCGCCAATTCTTCGCGACGTACAGATGATAGTACCGTTGCACGGTCACTTCGCCGACGCGCCATGGCACAAGCTGGTCCTGCGGCAGAGCACGAAATCTTGGCTGGTCGTGGTTCCAGACGCTGACGAATGCCTCGCCTGCGGGTTTCAGGATGCGTTTCAATTCACTATAGGCTTCGACACGGCCCGACTCCCCGGGTATGTGATGATAGCAGGCGACCCCGATAGCATAGTCAAAGGATTCACTGCGGAAAGGCAGTTGCGTTAACTCGCCCTGCACCAGCGAGGCGTTCACGTCATGTCTCGCATTGTGGCGCGCCCCCTCCCGCAGCATGCCTCTCGAAAAGTCGAGCCCCACCAGATGGAATCCAGAGACAAAGGGGATGAAGTCCGCTCCGGCGCCGCAGCCCAGGTTCGCGATTCTGCCGCGCTTCCAGCGTTGTGCGAGTCCTTCCAATTCCTGCCTCAGGAGTGGCCAGTGCCGTACGCCGTACCATGTCGGGGCTATGGCGTCGAACGCTTGTCTGTTTGTTTGCATTTTGAGCGCCTGTTAGACTCAAGCCTAACATGAGGAAAGCCACAAGGACCATGTCCGGCGTCACGCCTATTGCGGTGATGGCTAAGCCATATCCATGTCCCGGACAATGCGTCTACTGCCCGACGGTCGAAGGTGCTCCAAAGAGCTATACCACCGAATCCCCGGCGGTACTGCGGGCCATCCACTGCAACTTCGACCCGGGCGAACAAGTGCTGCTGCGGTTGCGTTCGCTGCGTGACATGGGGCATCCAGTCGACAAGGTCGAGTTGATCATTATGGGTGGGACCTTCCTGGCGTGTCCTGTCGACTATCAGTATTGGTTTGCGAAAGAATGCTACGACGCGCTGAACGGCATCGTGGCTGGCGACCTGACCGAGGCCAGAACCATCAACGAATCCGCGGCCGTCCGGTGCGTCGGCCTCTGCGTTGAGACGCGGCCCGACTGGTGCGGCGAAGACGAGATTGTCCGACTGCATGATTTCGGCGCCACGCGTGTTGAACTGGGGGTGCAGACTCTGGACGATAGGGTCCACGCGCTGACGCGCAGGGGGCACGGTGTCGCGGAGGTTGTGGACGCCACGGCTCGCCTGCGACGCCATGGATTCAAAGTGTATTACCACTGGATGCCGGGGCTCCCTGGCTCGACGCCAGAACTCGACATAGCACACACGAGGCGTCTGTTCGACGAACCTCAGTTCCGTCCCGATGGCCTGAAGTTGTATCCGACGGTTGTGGTGCAGGGGTCGACGCTGGCGGAGTGGTACGCTGAAGGACGCTATACGCCGGGCAGCACGCTTCAGATGCGGGACCTGTTGATACAGATAAAACAATTGGTTCCGCCATACGTGAGGATTTCACGGCTGATGCGCGACATCCCGCGCACGTTCATAGTGGCCGGTTGTGACGACCTGGCGTTGCGGGATACCGTCAAGATTCGAATGAAGGCATTGGGTCTGGATTGTCAGTGCATCCGGTGTCGCGAAGTCGGGTACCGCGTCAGGGATGGATGGAAGGGCAGCGAACCTCGCCTGTGTGAGCGTTCATATGACGTAGCAGAAGGCATGGAAGTCATGCTCTCATATGAGGACGCAGAGCATACGCTGTACGGACTTCTGCGACTGTCGATAATCAACGGCGGCTCGAGCAAGCCCGTCGTTGGCACGCCCATCGCGACAGTTCGGGAACTGCACGTTTTCGGACCGGAAGTAGCCCTGGGACAAAAGAGCGGAGCGGCGGCACAGCACCACGGTTTGGGCGGCGCTCTGCTTCGAGAAGCGGAGCGCCTCGCAGAGACGCGCTACGGCGCCGTGGAACTGCGTGTGTTGAGCGGTGTAGGAGTGCGACAGTACTACCGCAATCTGGGTTACTCGCTGGAAGAGCCATACATGGTGAAACGGTTCGTGACCGCTAACCGCTAGATGAATCTGTCCTTGAGTCGCCGTACGACGGTGTCCACGTCGTCTCCCCGTTCGCGGATTCCGCGAATCGTAGCCGCAACTCTGTCATGCCTTGCGGCCTCTTTGATATCGGCCAGCGTCTCATAGAGTCCCATTCTACGGCCCAACTGGAAGTTCAACCTCTCCTCGTCGGGCAGCTCCAGGTACTGATGAATGATGTCGAGACACTTCTGTTTGTCCTGTGGGAACGTGCCTTCGACCTCCATCAGCAGGTTGAGTATGTGGTCGCTCTTGAGCTGGCTGGTCACCTCCAGCCCCGTGATCATGTCACGTATCTCTCGAACCACATCGTCTTCGCTCTGCAGTTGGAAACTCCCGTCCTCGATGCGTTCCCATAGCGGCATGGTGGGCGTCACGTGGAGAGTGCGCAGTCGTATGAAGTCCGGGTTGATGGCATTGAGCACTCGAGTCGTCTCGCGCACATGCCCCTCCGCCATCGCCTTGCCGCCAAGGCCCGGCATCACATATTCGGACAGAGAGAATCCGGCGGCGTTCAGTTTCTGCCCGGCCGCTATCTGCTGCTCTGACGTGGCGCCTTTCAGCATGTACTCCAGCAGCGGGTCGTAGCCCGTTTCCAGGCCCATATGGATGCGCACGAGGCCGGCCGACCGTATCTGTTTGAGCTCTTCAAGTGTTTTGTGGGCGGCCGTGTGAGACCGACTGTACGAAGTAACCCTCGTGAGACCGGGGAACACCTCGCGGAGATGGAGCAGAATACGCACGAGGTCAGGCGTACGCATGATAAGCGTATTGGAGTCCTGGAGGAAGACGGATTCACCTCCTCCGTAAAGGAAAAGGGAGACGTTGCGCAGGCATGGGTCATCGCCGGCCTGGCTCAGCAGGGTCGCCGAGGCGAGCCTTACGTTGTCGCCAAATGCGGGGTCATGCGACGCCGCGACGATGCGGTCGCGCATCTCGCCGGCTGCGTCGATATCTGCCTCTATCTCCTCGACCGATCTCAGCGAGAATGCGGTTCCCTTGTAGCAGTGGCAGAAGAGGCACTTGTTCCAGGGGCAGTTTCGCGTCGCACGTATCAAGAGCGAGTACGCTTCACTGGGCGGACGTATCGGTCCCAGTTCAAACCCGCAGCTGGGTCCACTCGAGTCTGTGTTGTCTTCCATTGTTCGCATTGTAGCTGCGTAGCCCCGGAAGTAACAAATCGCGTGAATGCCGCTGGCCGGCTGTGGTAGGATTTTCGACCATCATGAATGTGCGTAAACAGCGTATTCGCGTCATTTCATTCGATGCAGAGGGAACCCTTGCCAGCCATTTGTTCTCGCGGACAATCTGGCAAGAGGCAATTCCCCGGCTCTACGGTAGGAAACATGGACTTACGCTGGCCGACGCGACGTATCACGTCTTTGCGGAGTATGCAAAGATTGGTCCGGACAGACAAGAATGGTTCGATATCGGCTACTGGTTTCGCCGCCTCGAACTGGGAGAACCTGCGCCGGTAATAGAGTCGCACCGCTCACTCATACACATCTATCCCGATGTAGCGCCCGTTCTGGCGGCGCTCGAGACGCGGTTTACCCTGGTAGTTGCATCTTCCACGCCGATGGAGTTTCTAAGACCACTGCTCCGTGACGTTGAGCCTTCGTTCAAGCGCATGTTCTCCTCAACGACGGAACGCGGAATGTTGAAGGATGAGGACTTCTTCCGGTGGTTGTGCCGCGAAGTTGGGGCCGAACCTTCCGAGGTGGCGCACGTGGGAGATAATCTCCTTCGTGACTATCAGAGTGCGTCAGCCGCGGGACTTGTCGCCTTTCACCTTGATCGGACAGGTGATGCAAATGGGGCACTGCACGATCTTGGTGAACTGCTCGTCAGGTTGGACGCAAGTGGCCCCAATCCCGCGCGGAGTTCCCCCACATCGTCGACTTGACAACTGCCGCGGTGCGTACTACCATGCCCGTCAATCGAATACGCAAAGGCGTTGAACGGGATTAGTACAACCCGAGGCGAGGTTCAGAGAGTCGGGTAAGGTGTGAGCCGATACCGGCGCAGGGTTGGAATGGGCCCGGGAGCCCCAGACCGAAAGGTGCAGTTGCCGAGTAGGCTTTGGCGCAGGGGTAGCGTTATCACAACCCGGGGTTTCGGCGTATTGGCCGGTACCTGTCGAGATGGTCGCAAGACCGAATGAGGGTGGCACCGCGAAGCAAGAGCCTCTCGCCCCTCGGCGAGAGGCTCTTTTTTGTCAGGAGGCACCATGATTGGAATATCCCGCAGGTGGCGCCTGCCGGCGCCACTCAATAGTCGACTCACAAACCAATAGCGGCCCCATTGAATTGAAGGAGGAGCAGAATGTCTGACAACATCGTCAAGTACACACTGAACGAGAGAGATATCCCTCGCCATTGGTACAACATCCAGGCCGACCTGCCTGTGCCGATGGCTCCACCCCTGCACCCGGTCACGGGCAAGCCACTGACCCCGCCCGATCTCGCGCCTTTGTTCCCAATGGCCCTCATCATGCAGGAGGTCAGCACCGAGCGGTGGATCGAGATTCCGGACGAAGTTTTGGACGCGTACCGCTTGTGGAGGCCGACCACATTGTTCCGGGCACGCCGTCTGGAGAAGTTGCTCGACACTCCGGCCAAGATCTTCTACAAGTACGAGGGAATGAGCCCTGCCGGGAGCCACAAGCCCAACACGTCCGTCGCGCAGGCGTACTACAACAAGAAAGAAGGCATCAAGCGTATCGCCACCGAGACCGGAGCCGGTCAATGGGGCAGCGCACTATCGTTCGCCGGCGCCCTGTTCGGCCTTGAGATCAAGGTCTACATGGTAAGGGTCAGCTACGATCAGAAGCCGTATCGACGCATCATGATGGAGGCCTGGGGCGGTACGTGCGTTCCCAGTCCGAGTCCTGACACCAACGTCGGCCGAAGCGTGCTCGCCCAGGATCCGGACTGTCCGGGAAGCCTGGGTCTGGCTATCAGCGAGGCTGTTGAAGACGCGATGTCTCGGGATGATACCCACTATTCGCTCGGCAGCGTTCTTAACCATGTTCTGCTGCATCAGACCATCAACGGTCTTGAGGCGAAGATACTTATGGAGGAAGCCGGGGAATATCCTGACATAATCATCGGTTGCGCCGGCGGCGGTTCCAACGCGGCTGGACTCTTCCTTCCGTTCGTTAAGGACAAGATAGAGGGCAGCAAGCCTAACCTCCGGGTCATCAACGTCGAACCGTACAGCTGTCCCACCATGACCAAGGGACCATTCGCGTATGACTACGGCGACACCGCCAAGATGGCGCCCATAGTGAAGATGTACACACTCGGTCACGGTTACATGCCTCCCCCTATCCACGCAGGGGGTCTGCGTTATCACGGCATGGCGCCAATCATTTCCCACCTGCTGAAATTGGGATATGTCGAAGCCAGGGCGGTTCACCAGCTGGAGACCTTCGAAGCCGGTATCACGTTCGCCCGAACTGAGGGCATCATCAGCGCTCCTGAGACGATGCATGCGATTCGTGCAGTCATCGACGAGGCGCTGGTATGCAAGGAAACCGGCGAGGCTAAGACTATCCTCTTCAACCACAGTGGGCATGGTCATGTCGACATGAATGCCTACGAAGCATACCTGACCGGGAAATTGCAGGACTACGAGTACCCCGACGAGAAGATTCGTGAGTGTCTCGCTGACCTTCCCAAGGTAGGCTAGCGCAAACGGGGCGGGGTGACGTCACCCCGCCCCATTCGTCGTCTTAAGATCGCGGAGTATTGCGGCGGGTAGACGCTCCATGACGTTGCGCGGCCGCCCTGCCACTGTGTATCATTTGCAGGCCAAGACGCTAATTGTTTGTGCACCGCGCTGGGGACGTGTTTTGGGTCCTAGTCTTTTCGGAGAGAGGAAGCAAGAATGAACGCAGACGACATATTCGCCCGCCTCAGAGACCTGATAGTTGAACTACTTGAGATTGATGAAGACGAGGTTAAGCCCGCCGCATCATTCATGGATGATTTCGGGGCGGACAGCCTCGACATAATCGAATTGCTGACGGCCGTCGAAGAGGCTTTTAAGATCGAGATTCCTGACGAGGACGCGGGCAAGCTCCAGACGGTGCAGAACGCGATGGATTACGTGGCGGCCAAGTTGGCATGACGGGGCGACGTCGAGTTGTCGTGACCGGAGTCGGCGCCGTAACGCCGATCGGTACCGGAGTGAGTCTCGCTTGGTCGCGGCTGCTCAAGGGCGAGTCAGGCGTCGGACCGATTACGCGATTCGATGCTACCGGTTTCAAGACCCGGATAGCTGCCGAGTTGAAGGACTTCACGCCTGAAGACTTCATCGACAAGAAACGCATCCGGCGCACCGACCCCTTCATACACTACGCCCTGGCTGCTACCTCCATGGCCGTCGAGGATTCTCGGCTGGTTATCGACGAGCACAATCGCGACAGGGTCGGAGTAGTCTACGGTACCTGCATAGGCGGCATGACCACGTATGAGAGAAACCTTGCGGCGTTGACTCAGGACGGCGCCGACAAGATATCTCCATTCTTCATCACAGGGTTCATCCCGAATATGGCTCTTGCTGAGATAGCCATCGCTCACGGGGCGCAGGGGCCCGCGCAATGCGTCATCACTGCATGTGCTACCGGCGGCAACGCCATAGGCAACGGATTCCGTAATATTCAGTATGGCGAAGCCGACGCGATGATCGTCGGAGGCTCCGAAGCGTACATCCTGCCTGTCGGCGTCGCCGGACTGGCTCGCATGGGCGCCCTGTCGACGAGAAACGATGAGCCGACGCGCGCCTCTCGACCATTCGACAAGGAGAGGGACGGCTTCGTGCTTGGCGAAGGTGCCGGGACTCTCATCCTGGAGGAGCTTGAGCACGCGTTGAAACGTGGAGCACCAATCTACGGTGAGCTGCTGGGTTTCGCGACCAACGTAGACGGGTATCACATCACGGATGCCGATACCGCCAATCAGGCGCGGTGCATACGATTGGCGCTGGCGGATGCGCACGTGCAACCGGAACAAGTGGACTATGTGAACGCGCATGGTACGTCCACACAAAGCAATGACCGTTCCGAGACCGGCGCCTTGAAGGGCGCGTTCGGAGACCACGCACGGAAGCTGGCCATCAGTTCGAATAAGTCCATGATGGGACACCTGCTGGCTGGTGCGGGAGCTGTGGAAGCCATCTTCACCTTGCTGAGTATCCGCGAATCTGTCGCGCCTCCCACAATCAATCTGGAAAATCCGGACCCGGAATGCGATCTCGACTATGTGCCCAACGTAGCGCGTCCGATGAACATCGACCTCGCCATTTCTGAATCCTTTGGATTTGGCGGCTCGAATGCCGTCCTCGTGTTGGGCAAGTTCGAAGGCTGACAGGTACTCCCGCGAGAGGCTGTTGACGTCGAACGTCACGATGCTGAGGATGCCTGCTCTTGACCGTGTTGGCCGCCTGATATCAGTACGTAGAGCGCAGTGTCTGTTGCCATGCGGCCGCGACGTCGCATAGCCGCTCGACCGGCTGCCGCAGCAGAGGTAGAGCAGTGTTGCGTACAAGCGCCTTGTCCCGCTCGATCGTGACGTATTCTGCCTTCGACTTGCCATCAACCCGGGCTAGAAACAGGCCCGGCAGCAGATGCGCGGCCCGCGCTTCGATGTCAGCGGGCGGCTCCCAGTCCACGAGTGATAAATAGGCATCTGTTAACGACGCGAAGCAGGCAAGGAAGCCAATGCTGGCTCGGGGTGTCCACAGACACTTGAGCAGCAGGTGATTCAAACAGAAGGCGAGATCAAACGCGGGATCCCCATAGAACGCGCATTCCGGGTCGAGCAGCACTGGCCCACGAGGTCCGCTGAGGATGTTCTTCGGACTGACGTCACCGTGCACCAGGGCGTGCTTGGTCTCCATCGTTGTATGAATCAGCTTGAACAGCTCGTGATGCAGGTCTTCATGCACGCGCGAGGCTGCTTCGAGATAAGACTCCATTCGTGACGCGTAGAATATTGCGTCGGTTGGGAACTGGTCGGCGATATCCGGCCGTGCAGCCGTGTAGCTGTGAATTGTTGCCAAGCGGCGGCCCACTTGTGCCGCAAACTCGCAGTCGGCCACGCCGTCACGCAGTTGGTGCTTCCACAGCGGGTAGTCTTCCGGTTTCAGGTACTCCATCACAAATAGGTAGGCGCCGGTATCTTGCGCAATCAGCCGTGGCGCCACGCCGGGGGAGGCTACATCCGCTATTCGGTAGTACAACCATTCGTACAGATTGCGCTCAATCGGCACCAGCCACTCGACCGGCACCTTCAATCTGTGAAGAGCGCGTTTGATACAGACGGTTTCTCGCGGCAGCTCGACCTTCCAGATATCCGAGGCGATGCCCCCGGCAAGCGGCGTCAATACTGCTTCTTCACCCTCGCACAGCAGTCCCAGACGCCTGAGGGCCAGGCGCATGGGTTCCGGGTCCATTTTGGGCGACTGCGGGACCTGAGGAGAGATTGCTGAAGGGCGGGTTCGGGCGGCGAAATCGTCGGCTGTCATCTGCTGATTGCCTGCACGGAAACACCTTCGCAATTACCGCGTGTGATTCGAGGTTCAAGCCCGGCTGGATGGAACCCCCGACGCGCGCGCCCGTGCTTCTCCGCGCTTCACGTCACTGTGAGTCATTCCGCGTCTATCTGGAGCGTGAACTGAATAGCCGCAGCGAGATCACTGTAGCTGGCGAACGCGCCGACCTTGGCGAAACGTATGTTTCCCGCGGAGTCGATGAGGAATGTCGTCGGCGTGAATCCGATTGAGTACAGAGCTGCCACCCGTCCCGCGCTATCGAGAGGGACCGCCATGTTGAGCTGCGAGTCGCCAAAGTACTGCTGGACATCGGTCTCGCCGTCCATAATGTTGACTGCCACGATGCTGACATCCGCTCCGAACGCCTTTCCGGCTGCGTCAAGATACGGCATTTCTTCCTTGCACGGGGGGCAGTTTAGCTGCCAGAAGTTGAGGAGCACGATATGCCCCTGCAGACCCGACAGCGTCATCTCTCCGCCGTCGAGTGTCGGCAGCGTGAAATCCGGCGCGAACACTTGTACTTCCTGCAGTCCGATGTCTGCGGGTGACGTTGGTGGGGGCGTGGTAGTGTCGGTTCCCCTGGAGCAGCCAGCAACTGCAAGCAATGCTCCTATGAGAATGACCATCACGGCTGCGCGCCGCGGGCTTGAATGCAGGTTGTTCATCATTTCTCGTATTACCCCTTTTCGAGTGTCGCGGGGCGACTCACAGCTTGCCTGCAAGCATGAGGATGCCCACCACCATTAACGTCAATGAGCCTATGGCGGTTGCCAGATATGCCTTCTGGGTCAACACGCGCATGAGACGCTTGCCCGCACCTGTGCCGAGCAGCGCGCCCATCAGAACGAAAGGAACCCCCAGTCCCATGCTGTAAGCCGTGAGAGGTGGCACAGCTGCTGCGGCATCACCGCCGTATGCGGCCATAGCGAGAACTCCACCGATGATGGGACCGATGCAGGGCGTCCAGCCGATGGAGAATATGGCGCCAAGCATGAATGAACGGACGTAGCCCGTTCCCTTTGCTTTGGAGAGACTGAGCCGGCGCTGAAAGCTAAACTGAGGTACCTTCGTGCTCAAGAAGAGGAACACGCCGAACAGTACTAAGAGACCCCCGGCGATGCGCTGCTTGATCGGGATGGGTATGCTGCCGAACGCAATCTGCAGAGCGGTGCCCATGAGAATGAAAACCAGTGAGAAGCCGCCAACGAATAGCAGGGTGCTCAGCATGATGTGCCGCCGTGAAGGGGGGGTGTCGGTCAGCACCGAAAGTCCCGCAATGTTTGCCAGATATACGGGCACCAGCGGAACCACACACGGCGACGCAAACGATGCGATGCCAAGCCCGAACGCCAGCGGGAGTGAGACACTTATCATTGACGCTTCCTGACGCGCTGAAGGTCCCTCATGAACCCGAATGATAGCATGATATAATACGAATCCAATTCTCGGGGCTGTAGCTCAGATGGGAGAGCGCCTCCTTTGCACGGAGGAGGTCAGGGGTTCGAATCCCCTCAGCTCCACCACGGCACATTGACCGCCAAATTCGCCCGACGTCGCACGCGCTCAGTGCTCACCGCCCCGAAGAAACTGAGGCATACTCTTCGCTCAAGCCGGCTGGCCGCCTTCGCGGACTCGAACTGATTAATCCGGGAACGTTCCGCCATCTCGCGCGGCTCCTCCCCTGACTGTCCCGGCGGAGGGCAAACGCAAGGCAGGGAAATTCTCGAGAGGGATGCGGCGCCAGCTTCACATGACTTTCTAAAACGAGCTATAGTTTCGCCATTATGAATGTCCTTGCATTGCTGTTAGCCTCTCACGTCGTGCAGGGGATCATTATCGGCGCTGTGCTGGCATTTATAACGGCAAATGTCATCATGGACGTTGCCATGAAGTCCGCGACAACGACTGTTAACGGCTGGAGCACCACCATGAAGTGCGGCCAGCCCGGCAATGGCATCCTCGTACGCGCCGCGTGCGCGAGAACCCTGCCTGCGGTCAATGTGGCGCAAGAGGCTGCATACTGGACGACGACCATCGACAGTGAAGGGAGGACGCTGAACGGTCGGCACGATTACGTCATGCACTTTCCAGCCGGACAGCTCCCGCCGAACGATGCATTCTGGTCGCTGACCATGACCGATGTTGCAGGTTACATGGTGAGCAACTCAATCGACCGTTATAGCGTCGGCAGTCGCTCAGACCTCGTGCCGAACGCCGATGGTGCAATCGACATTCATGTCCAGAGCACCGCACCCACAGGGCACGAGTCCAACTGGCTGCCCGCACCGGCAGGCAATTTCAAGCTGATGCTCCGTGCATATCTGCCCGGTCGTGCCGTGCTCGACGGCGAGTACCACGTGCCGCCTGTCATTAGAGTGCAATGATATGAACAGGTTTATTCTGAAACACAGGTTTCTCATCGCGTTCGTAATATTGGCGATCCTCGCATGGGTCGTTTACAGGCTGGTGTCGGGGGGCACTGACCTGACCATATTCGCCACAGCGGCCGTCGTCGTGTGGGGACTCGGGACGTTCGTTTTTATCCAGTTATGGCCGCGCATGACGTACAGCGCTTACAAGAGAGCGATAATCCAGCGTGGGCTTGGAGGCGACCCTGTTCCCGTCAATACACTGTATGCGGCGCCCCACCTCTCTTCTGCTCAGGCGTCAGACTCCAGCCTGTTGGGAACAGGGACCCGGGACGTACTCTATGTCGGCGGCTGGCTCGACCTCTCCAAAGGGCCGCAAGTCATGCACGTACCGGACTTCTCGGGGCGCTATTTCAGCGTGCAGTTCACCGATCCGTCGGATGGCGCCGACTTCGGCTATGTCGGCACACGCACCACGGGTACCGTGGCCGGGGACTACCTCGTGAGCGGCCCGGGCTGGAAGGGCGCCGTGCCGGACGGCATGAAGCAGATATCCTCGCCGAACAATTCGGTTCTTGTTCTGGGCCGCGTGCTTGTGTACAGCGACAGCGATGTTCCGACTGCGTATGACCTTTCCAAACAGATACACCTTACGGCACTGAGCGCGTAGCACCCCTCATTCCAGCGAACTGCGAGTCACGATTTGTGTTCACGTTAAATGCCGCGGGGCCTGTATCAGCATCGTCCTGACGGACTGGAATCCGGGACCGTTCGGAGGGGCCCACGGCACACACTGCCCGACTGCGGCGATGTCGCCGGTATGTCGGCCCGGGCACCGGTCGTTGCGCATGTCCTCCTCAGGCATACGAACCACCGGCGCCGTGGGCTCCGAACGCGGAACCTACAGCGGTGGTTCGGGCTCGACCGTGGCGCGATGTTCCGGTGAGCCTGTTTGCCCTATCTGGCGCGTTTCGTGTGCTCTTGTGCCGCGTTCAGCCCGGCGAGGTAGCCAAACGTCATGGCCGGCCCTATCGTGCTGCCTCCACCCCAATACGAATTTGCCGTGGGAGAGGCGATACAATCGCCGGCGCCATACAGTCCCGGGATCGGCGCATATTCCGTGTCTAGAACCTGCCCCTTGGCGTTAATAATGGGACCTCCATTGGTGTCCAGGGTCCCCGGGGCCAGTATCACCGCAAAATACGGACCCTGCTTGCTCAGGGGATACATCGTGTAGTTCTTCGTGCCCTCCGGCGGCCACTTCGTGCCTGGAGCAGTCGGTGGGAAAGTGGTCCACTCGCGGTCGTAGTCAAAATCACCCCTGTGGAAATCAAGGTCGATGCCGCTATCGGCAAACGAATTGAACCGGGACACAGTCTGTTTCAGATTCTCAGCGAACGAAGTGTCGAGACTGAACCCACCGATGCTGGACGATAGCTTGGCGAGTCGCGCCCCGATGTTTGCAGCGAGTTCATCCAGCGTATTCCCGGAGATGACATGATCGGCGCGTACACCGGCGACCGGCAATGGTGGGAAGCCCTGCCACAGGGTGGCTGTCCGTTGGTCATATACCATGAATACCAGCATGTTCTTCCACTCGGCTTTGAGCGGGTCCCACACGAAGTGTGTCATAGTACGGTCGTTGTAGTTACGTTTCTCATCGCCGAATCTGAGCCCGTACTTGTTCACCTCGAGGATGCTGTCCCCCATGACGTAGAAGACGTTGTGCACGCCTTTCGGATCGAGCAGAGCTTGCTCGAGCACAATCTCGGCGCGGAACGCGCCCGCCATGTTGCCCAATTGCGCACCGATGGCTCCAGCCATGTAGACAAAGTCGCCGGTGCTGCCCGGGGCGGCACATCCGCCAAAGTGCGGACCACGCTGGAATCGCAACATCAACTCAGCATTGTGAGTGAAGCCGCCGGAGCCGAACACTACTGCTTTTCTGGCTCGAAAACGCACAGTCTCATCCTTGCTCGAGGCCTCGACTCCTATCACTTCTCCCCTCGGGTTGCGGATGATTCGTTTCACCCGGTGGTTGAGATACGCCGTGATGCGATGCGCGTCGATCCATGTTTTCAGTTGCCGGACGAGTTCCCCGCCGTAGGCCAGTTTCCCGTCCGCGCCCATCGAATACAGAAGCCTGCCCCGAATCCCTTTGTCTTCGGGCAGCATCTCCATGTAATCCACCTGCGGCTTGCCCGTCCAGTTGATTTCCTGAATCGCCTTGAGCGCACCGACCTTCTCGAGGTGGTCCACCATCGGAGACGCGTTGTCATAGTACGCGGAGATGAGTTCGTATTCGTTCTGGGGCAATCCCAATCGCGAGTCGGCCGGATTATAGAGTTGCGGAAAGGAATACCTGGCCATGTATCGCACCGCGTCTTGCTTCTTGTCTTCGATGCCTTTCTCCCTCTGGAAACGGTTGTTTGGTATCCAGAAGCCGCCCCCCGACCTCAGTGTGGTACCGCCATAAAGGGCGGTCTTCTCGACGATGACAACTTTCGCCCCGTGGGAGCGTGCGCTGATCGCTGCGCTGCAGGCCGCAGCGCCACTTCCCACCACAACCACGTCAGATTCATGGTTCCACACCACCTTGTCCATCTTTCCCCCATTGCTAGCCGCCGGCCAGCTTACGCTCGTTGCCTCTCGTGCAATAGAACTGGTGTTTGAACTTCATGTCTTTCTGCACCGGACAGCCTGGACACAAACACCCATTCTCGACCTTGATGCACTTGCTTATGGGTGATTCGGGCATGCAGAAGGCGATCTTTTCATCGCAGAATGTATAGGTTGGACACATACCGCAGATACACTGATCCTGAGCTTCATTCCAATTCATGCAATCCTCCTCTCTCCTCCTGATTTGCAAGCCGCAGACCAATTGACAACCTATTTCGTGGCTTGGCTGGCCGGCCGGCGTTGCGGCCGACGATGCCGCACCGTAACCCTCCTGGCGACTACGCCAACTTCCGAACCGGATGCCGTGGCAGAAGCCTGGCGGCAGCCGCTGCCCTGGCGCATCCGGCTCTCCCGCGGGCCCGACCCGTAGTTGGGGAACGCATAGTGCTGTGTCACTGCCGCCGCCTTGTTCTAGTTACCCTGTTCAATTGGCTTTCGTCAATGTCTCGTTTCGCGATGCTCACCGCGCACTCGAATCTCAGTTGGCCAGGACAATTCCACTGCCGGGACTCGTGAGGCACAAGGCCATCGACGGCGCAATCGCCCGGTGTGCTCTGTCTGGATGGTCCTCCACAACCAGTGCTCCCGCAACGCCAAGGTCCTGAGAACGATGTCAATTCCTCCGAGATAGACGCTGTTCAATCTCTGCTCTCTGACAGCATCTTCGCCCACGTGGCTGCCCGAGCGGCCTCTCCGTCTCTTAGAGGCCCTTCTTTGCCCGTCACATAGAAAGCTTCGGGCGGGGCCACCAGCGTTCCGCCGTGCGATTTCAATGCTTCGGCAATCCTCTTCGAGGCAAATCCAAACACTGCCGCCCATCGGGACGAGGACCTGGTGTCGAACGCGGCCACCCGGAACCCTTCGGCAAGCCTCGGCAGGCCGTCGAGGAATTTCTGAATTGCCTGCGTTGGCCTTCCGGCCTGGGTCGGGGAACCAACGACGATGAGATCGATTGACGAGAGGTCCGAAGGGTTCGCCTCGCCCACTCGCCGGACCAGGACGGCCCCGCTCAGAGCGATGCCGATGGCTTTTGCAATTGTCTCGGTATTGCCGTAGACCGAATCATAGACAACGAGCGATTTCATGGTGACCCCTCCCCGTGGTGGGGGGCTGACGGCGTGTGAATCGCCGCGCCCCTTACTTCGGACGAACATTCCACGCATACGCTTTGAACCTGACACTACAATATGAAATCAGTGGATAGGAAGCCCGACTTCCTGTCGCGCACGATGGTGCGCAGCAGTTGCTTGTTTGCGTCGTTGCCCCTGGTGGCCACCACGGTTCGAATCGAGAATACCCTCAACGCGTCAGACACCGAAAGCGTGCCCTCTGCGGAATCCTTCCTTCCGGTGAACGGGAAGGTATCCGGGCCCCGCTGACACTGGCTGTTGATGTTCACGCGACATACCTGGTTCACAAGCGAATCGACGAGTCGCGCAATCTCGCCCGTGTTCTCTCCAAATACGCTTACCTGCTGGCCGTAGTCGGACTGCTCTACATAGGCAAGCGGCTCAGCAATGTCGTCGAACGGCGCCACGGGGATAACCGGACCGAATTGCTCTTCCTGATAGACGCGCATGGCAGACGTCACTGGAGCGAGAACCGCCGGGTAGAAGAGGCTGTAGCTGGAGTCCCCGCCGCCATGGTTGGTGACCCGAGCCCCCAGTTGCTGGGCATTGGCAACGAGGCCGCCGAGGTACTCCAATTTCGAGGGCTCAGGTAGCGGCGTCACGAAGACACCGGATTCCCAGGGCATGCCGATGTGTAGTTGCTCGATAGCCGCTGCAAATCGCTCGAGGAACTCGCCGTACACCTTCCGATGTACAAACAACAGCTTGAGCGCTGTGCAGCGCTGGCCATTGAATGACAGGCTCCCGAGAATGCACTCACTGACCGCTGTGTCGAGGTCGGCGCTGGATGTGACGATCGCAGGGTTCTTGGCTTCCAGCCCGAGCACGCAGCGCAGTCGATTCAACCGGGGATGCTGCCGCCTGAGGTGATTTGCGACTCGACTGGTGCCGATGAAGGCCAGTGCGTTCACCTTCCCGGAAGCCATCAGCGGACTTATGGTGATTTGTCCATCGCCGTAGACGGTATTGACCACACCCGGCGGAAACGCATCGCGGAACGCTTGCAGGAGGGGCCGGTGAAGCAGAACGCCGATGCGTGGCGGCTTAAATACAACGGTGTTGCCCATCACCAGGGCGGGAATCAGGGTAGTGAACGACTCGTTCAGCGGGTAGTTGTATGGGCCCATGCACAGTACGACGCCCCAGGGGGCCCGGCGGATCTGCCCGATGATGCCCTGCTGGATGGAGAAGCGAGCCGACGCTCGATCGAGTTCCTTCACCGCGTCAATGGTGTCGCGTATGTACTGCACGGTTCTATCGAATTCGGTCTCCGCATCGCGGTACGACTTCCCAATCTCCCACATCAGCAGCCTGACCACTTCAGCCTTCTCCGAAATCATCAGGAGGGTGAAGTTCTCAAGACACCGGATGCGCTCTTCGAGGGAAAGTGACGGCCAGGGGCCCGTGCCATTGCCGTAGGCGTCGACCGCGGCGTCCAACGCGGCCATAGCTTCAGTTCCCGTAAGCAACGGGTAGCTGCCGAGTAGTCTCGCCTCGGGTCTGCCGCTTGTCTTCAAGAATGGCGCCGAGCGAACCTCCTGCATCGGCCCGCGCCACACTCGCAGTTCACCGCCGGAGAGATACTCGTGTTGCTCAATTGGCGAGCCGGCGCGGTATGATTCGGGAATGTCTTCTTCTCGGCACAGCGTTGCGGCCAGCCTGTCTGCCATCTTCATCTGCGACACCTCCCCCGCGGACACGGGCATAAGAGTAGCGACTGGCCATGTTGCATGCAAGGCTAAGCAATAGTCAAAGGAGCGGACGATGGAGGCACGGTTTGCGCATGTGAACCTGGTAGCGAAAGATTGGAGGAGGCTCGTTGTCTTCTATGTGGAACTGTTTGGATGCGTGCCGGTGCCCCCGGAGCGGCATCTTCAGGGCGAGTGGCTGGCTAAGGCGACCGGAGTCCCGGGCGCGGCCCTCGAAGGCCTGCACTTGCGACTGCCGGGCGGCGGTGAATTTGGTCCGACGCTTGAGTTGTTCCAGTACTCGGAGGTGTTAGACAAACCTGCCCCGGCGGCGAACCGCCTCGGATTCGGGCATGTTGCTTTCGAGGTCGACGACGTTCCCAGAGCAATGTCTCTCGTGCTCGACAACGGAGGCTCCATGCTCGGAGAGCTGGTCGAGCGCCGTATCGAGGGAGTCGGCATCATCACTTTTGCGTACGTGACTGACCCTGAGGGAAACATCATCGAGCTGCAACAATGGTCAACGCTTTAGGCTTCGCGTGCGGCTGGAAAGACGGCCACTCTCCCGGGCGCCCTTTTCACTGGGGTTGGTTCGATGCTGCCCGCTGTGGCATAATACGAGTCGGCCGTTTGTTGCTAGCGACTTCGCGCGGAGGGATCGCATAGAGGTCTAGTGCGGCCGCCTGCTAAGCGGTTACTCCGAGTAATTGGAGTCGCGGGTTCGAATCCCGCTCCCTCCGCCAGCCCGACAACGTCCTGCCGGAGCAGTCTCAACCGCCGGAGGGGGCTTCCGATGAAGACGCTGATAGTCTGCAAGTCCACTCACCACGGTAACACGATGAAGGTGGCGCAGGCTGTGGCTGAGGTGCTTGGCGCGGACATCAGGGACCCTTCTGAGGTAACACCCGGAGACTTGGACCGGTACGACCTGGTGGGCTTTGGTTCAGGTATCTACAACCGGAGGCATCATGTCAGCCTGTTCGAGCTTGTCGATTCGCTGGACACGCCTCGAAACGGAAGATGCTTCATCTTCTCGACCGCAAGCACCTGCTATCTTCGACCTCATCAGCCTCTGAAGGCAGCGCTGGCGGCCAAAGGGTTTGACGTTGTTGATGAATTCGTGTGCAGGGGCTTCATGGATTATGGCTTCACCAAGTACCTCGCCGGAGGAATCAACAAGGGCAGACCCAACCGGAGTGATCTCGACGGCGCGCGGGCGTTCGCCGTGAAGCTGAAGCAGATGTCCTGAGCGATTCCGTCGCCCAACTTTAGCTTAGTGCCATTTCGCCTGCTGGCGCGCCTTGCTCCTGCAATAGGCGTCCCGCCATCTTGTGAGTTCCGTGGACCTCAGCCGGTCTCCGCCGCAAGCGTGCCCGTACAGAACCGGGCATATTCCCACCCCGTAGTTCTTCTGTGCGGATACATGGCTTCATGGCAAGTTGAATCATGGTGTTGCCCTGCCCCACACGTGTGATGGACGGACGGGACATTGCACGTTCGGTGATTATCAGTGCGCACTTGACAAGTCCATATCTCCGTGACAGATTCAATGACATCAAGGGGGAGGTGGGGAATGCAGAAGATTACGTCTCATCTGTGGTTCGACAAGGACGCGAGGGAGGCGGCGGAGGTCTACACCTCAGCGTTCAAGGGTTCGAGGATTACTTACTCCGGAACCCTGCGCAACACTCCAACCGGTTCAGTGGATGTTCTGACAATCGAACTGTTCGGCCATGAATTCTCTCTTATCTCCGGCGGCCCGTCTTACAAGTTCACTCCCGCGGTTTCATTCCTGGTCGCCTGCAAGGCGAAGGACGAGGTCGATGCGTTGTGGAAGGTGCTGTCGGCGGGCGGTCTTGCGCGCATGGAGTTGGGGGAATACCCGTTCAGCAAGTGGTATGGATGGATCGAGGATCGTTATGGCCTATCATGGCAATTGATGCTTACTGACCGCCCGGTAAGTCAGAAGATCACGCCTACGTTGATGTTCGCTGGAAACGTCTGGGGCAAAGCGGAAGAGGCCGTCAATAGGTACGTGTCCGTGTTCCATAACTCCGCTGTCGGCGCAATTTCGCGCTACGGCAAAGGCGAAGAACCGGACAAGGAAGGCACCTTAAGGCATATCGGCTTCACGCTGGAGCGACAGCAGTTCGCCGCCATGGACAGCGCCCGCGTACATGACAGTCCATTCACTGAAGCGATATCGTTCGTCGTCAATTGCGAAGATCAGAGCGAGGTCGACTACTACTGGGGAAAACTCTCGGCGGTCCCCCAAGCTGAGATCTGTGGCTGGTTGAAAGACAAATATGGGCTCTCATGGCAGATCGTGCCGATTGTCCTGCCGTTGATGCTCAGGGATCATGACGATGAGCGGGTGGCACGCGTGACTGCAGCGTTTCTCAAGATGAAGAAGCTGGATATCGCGGCGTTAAAGCGCGCGTATGAGCGGGCCTGACATGGTGCCTGCTCAAGCCGTCCCCTCGAGCCATCGGTACGCCACGCCGGTGCGGCATCTGCACCGCGGGCGGAACAGCACCATTGCCCCCCTCTTACTGCACGGTGATGTCCACGGCGCCCGGGCGCCGTGGGGTGGCCACCGTGGGGTTTCGGTGACGGAATTCGTATTCGGGGGATTCGCCGGTGCCTGACACCAATCAGTCCAGCGGGATCGAGGAATACGTGCGTGGTCTACCGGACGACAGCCGGCGGGTTGTTCAAAGAATCAGGGCGATAGTGTTGAAGCTCGTTCCGGACGTTCAGGAGACGATGCGGTATGGGATCCCGACATTCGATGTGCAGGGGAAGCACCTGCTGTATGTTGCTGCCTGGAAGACGCACGTTGCGTTGTACCCGGTTCCTGCGGGAACCCCCGCGTTTGAGAAAGAATTGGCGCCATACGTCAAAGGCAAGGGGACCATTCGTTTTCCTCTCAACGCGGCTCTGCCTTACGACCTCGTAGAGCGGGCAGTCAAGTTTCGTGTCAAGGACGTTCGCAAGGCCGCGCGGGCGATGCCTGCTGCGGAGCCGGTGCGCATTACAGGGGCGGAGCGGTGACAGCCGGCCCGTAGATAGACGCGGGTCGTCGTGTCGATACGCTTCCGGCTTGCGTGCGAGTTGAAACTGTGAAAGGAGGCACACAGGTTGAGCATCGAGTACATCGACCCATCGAACCTGGTCAAGGGCGCCGGCTATTCACACGCGGTGTCACTCAGCGGGAGATACAGGATCATATTTATCGGCGGGCAGAATGCCGTCGATGTGAACGGGAAGCTCGTGGGTGGGCATAGTCTGAAAGAACAGACGCAGCAGGTCTTGCTCAACATCGAGGCGGTTCTTGAAGCGGCGGGAGGCAGGCTGGAGGATATCGTAAAATTCAATGTCTACCTTCTTAATGGGGTGAACCCGAGGGAGGGGTTTGAGGCTTTCCAATCGAAATGGGGAACCGCCGCGAAGCTGCCCGTCGTGACTGTGCTGTTTGTGGCCGGTCTTGGTAACCCCGAGTGGCTCGTCGAAATCGAAGCCGTCGCGGCGGTTCCTGAGGACTAGCGGGCGCCACAGCTGTAGCAGGTCGGCTCTGAGCGAAAGCCTGACGCATCGGATTGCGGCGTTCGGGAATGGCGTCGCGTCAGACCCCGTTGCCGCGAACGACAGCGGACTCGCTACTCGTGCTCCAACTCGCCGGCCGATGCCGAGAAGCGTCAACCGGCCTAGAGCCCCAACAGGGCACGCCCTGCTGTCAGCAACTGTTTCACCCTCTCGGGGCTGTCCGTCTCGACGTAGATGCGGACTAGCGGCTCCGTACCTGACAGACGGTAGAGGACCCATGAGCCGTCGCCGAGCACCAGCATGACCCCGTCCATGCGGTCGACGCGTGCCACGGGCATTCCTCCGATGGAATCAGGCGCGAGGGCCCCAAGTGCCGTCACGATACGCGAATGGTCGGCCGGCTCCAACTCCAGGTCGACGCGGTCGTAGCAGTGAAGGCCTACGAGGCCGTACAGTTCCTCCAACAGTACCGACGGTGGCTTTCCCGTCCGGCGTACCATGTCCATGAAATAGAGGCCGGCCAGCACCCCGTCGCGCTCGGGGACGTGTCCGCGGAAGGCGTAGCCGCCGCTCTCCTCTCCGCCGATGAGTGCGTCATACTCCTTCATCAGCGGGGCGATGTACTTGAAGCCCACCTGTGTTACGTGAACCGGCACGCCGTAGTGCGCACCGAGCAGCGAAATCATCTCGGTGGTGGTAATCGAACGTATGATGTCGCCACGTTCACCCCGCACACCAAGAAGGTAGTAACAGAGGAGCGCAAACACCTGGTGCTGGTTCAGGAAGTTGCCATGTTCGTCGACAATTCCCAGGCGATCGGCATCTCCGTCAGTGGCGATGCCCATCAGCGCTCCGCTTTCAGGTACGCGGCGTCGCAGACGCTCGAGGTTCTGACCGATAGGTTCCGGCCTTATGCCCGGGAACGACGGATTTCTCTCTCCGTTCAGTTCCTCGACGTGCAGTCGCCCGCTACCGATGAGCCCGGCGAAATAGCCCGACCCGGCGCCAAACATGGAGTCGATCACGACGGTGCCGGCCATATTCTTGATCGCGTCGACGTCGACGAGCTTCTTGATTCCCGCCAGGTAGGGCACCGTTGGGTCATACCATTCAACGCCACCAGATTCCACGAGTTGCTGCAGCGGGCTTCGCCTTACGCGCGGTCGACCTTCCACGAGCGGTGCATCCGCCAGCAAGGCGATTTGAGCCTCGACTCCTGCGATGACATCCATTGGAGCGCTCGAGCCGTCCGGCCCCTTTATCTTGAATCCATTCCATCGCGCGGGATTGTGGCTGGCAGTGATGACCACCCCGGCTTCCGCCCGAAGGTTGGCGACCGCGTGGCTTACCACGGGAGTGGGCACTGCGGACGTGCTGAGGTAGACATGGATGCCATTCGCGCCGAGCACCTCGGCGGTGGCCGCCGCGAAGTCCTCTGATGCGAATCGCGTGTCGTACCCTATCACTACGTGCGGCTTGCGAACGCTTGAGTTGAGGAGATGTGTCGCCAAGCCCTGTGCGCACAGGCGTACATTGTCGAAGGTATAGTCCTCCGCGATGACCGCACGCCAGCCGTCTGTCCCGAACTTGATTGCTGATACCATGCTACAATCCCGCCTCAAACCGCAAAGCTGCGGCCTTGTCAGTCTTCTCCCACGGGACATCGATATCCGTCCTGCCGAAGTGTCCGTAGGCTGCGAGTGCGCGATATATGGGGCGTCGCAGGTTCAGGTAATTGATGATAGCCTCAGGACGAAAGTCGAAGTGCTTTCTGATCAGCTCCTCGATCACTGTGTCCGGCACTTTTCCTGTGCCCAGTGTCTCGATCGACAGCGACAGCGGGTGCGCCTTTCCGATAGTGTAGGCGACCTGCAGTTCGGCGTAGTCGGCGAGCCCCGCCGCCACCACATTCTTGGCAACGTACCGCGCCATGTATGCTGCCGAACGGTCGACCTTGGTCGGGTCCTTGCCCGAGAACGCACCTCCGCCATGAGGACATACGGTGCCGTAGGAATCGACGATAATCTTGCGGCCCGTGAAACCGGTGTCGCTGACCGGCCCACCGATGACGAACTGGCCGGCGCTATTGACGAACAGCTCGGTGTCCGGGGCCATCAATTCAGATGGTATGACTGCGTCGATAACATGTCGACGGATGTCGCGCTCGAGAGTCGGACGGTCGACTCCGGGATCGTGGTGCGCGCCGACGACGATGCACACCACGCGTTTCGGCAATCCCAGTTGATATTCGATAGTGACCTGCGATTTTCCATCCGGCCGCAGGTAGGGCAGTGTGCCATCCTTGCGCACCTCGGCCAATCGGTGGCACAGCTTGTGTGCCAGCGAGATGGGCAGCGGCATGAGTTCCGGCGTCTCTATGCACGCATAGCCGACCATCATTCCCTGGTCGCCCGCGCCGGTCGTATCCAGGGCAGCCTCGGATGAAAGTGCGTTCCTGACCTCGACTGCCTTATCGACGCCGGCCTTGATGTCAGCCGACTGTGGCTTCAGCGAGACCAATATGCCGCAGGTCTCGTAGTCGAAGCCGTATTCGCGTTTGGTGTATCCTGCCTCCCGGATGACCCGGCGAACGATGTCCGGTATCTCGACGTAGCCCTCGCAGGTGACCTCTCCCAGCACGAATACGACGCCCATTGCCACGGCCGTTTCACAGGCCACGTGCGCGTACGGGTCGTTCGTCAATATCGCGTCGAGGATCGCGTCCGATATCTGGTCGCAGAGCTTGTCGGGGTGGCCCTCTGTAACCGATTCCGACGTGATGAGATACGAATTGGATGCGCAAAAACTGTTGGGCATCAGTCCTCCTTCAGATGCTACGTGCCGGCTTCCCAACCAGCCAGGTAGGCAACCTGCGCTTCGGTGAGTGTGTCTATTGTGATTCCCATCGCCTGCAGCTTGAGCCTGCCGATCTCTTCATCGATGATTGTAGGCACGGAGTAGACGTCCGGGGCAAGAGTTCCCCGCTGCTGCAACAGGTACTCCGCCGACAGCGCCTGGTTCGCGAAGCTCATGTCCATCACGCTGGCCGGATGCCCTTCAGCAGCCGAGAGATTGATAAGGCGGCCTTGCGCCAGCAGGTAGAGCTTGCGCCCGTCCGGCATGAGGTACTCCTCAACCATGGGCCGAAGCGTCGTTACCCGTGATGCCATCTTCCGTAACGTGGCGACACAAATCTCGACGTCGAAATGGCCGCTGTTCGCCATGATCGCCCCGTCCTTCATCACTTCGAAGTGCTTACGGTCAATCACGTCGGTGTCGCCCGTCAATGTGATGAACACGTCGCCCAGGGGGGCCGCCTCCATGAGTGGCATCACTTCAAATCCATCCATCACGGCTTCGAGAGCCGCGATGGGGTCTACCTCTGTCACGATGACTCTGCCGCCCATTCCCTGCGCCCGTCGTGCGACGCCGCGGCCACACCAGCCGTAGCCACACACCACCACCCGGCTGCCCGCCCAGAGGAGATTGGTGGCGCGGGTGATTCCGTCGAGGGTGCTCTGTCCCGTGCCGTATCGGTTGTCGAAGAAGTGCTTGGTCTTGGCGTCGTTGACCGCGATGACAGGATAGGCGAGCGCGCCGTCGCGCGCCATATTGCGCAGGCGTATCACGCCGGTCGTCGTCTCTTCAGTGCCCCCCAGAACTGCTGACAGCATCTGCCTGTAGCTCTTGTGCATCGTCGATACGACGTCCGCGCCGTCATCCATGGTGAGTTGAGGTCCGTGCTGAATGGCGGCGACGATGTGGCGGTAGTACCGCTCGTTGTCTTCGCCTTTCACGGCATGCACCGGAATGCCTCTCGCGACCAGCGCGGCGGCGACGTCGTCCTGGGTGCTCAACGGATTCGAGGCGCAAAGCACCACGTCAGCTCCCCCGTCCACGAGTGTCAGCATCAGGTTGGCGGTCTCAGTGGTTACGTGCAGACACGCCGACAGGCGCATGCCTTCGAGCGGGCGCTCCGCAGCGAAGCGGGAGCGAATCTGCCGCAGCACCGGCATGTCCAGAGCCGCCCAGTCGATGCGTTTCTGCCCCTCCGGCGCCAGCGCCAGATCCTTGATATCGTAGCGGCTGCTGTCTAGAGCTGTGCCCATATCGCCTCCATGATGGTTTCGATGTCGTTGGCCGTATCCACGGTGATGTGATTCTTGGGAGCAAACTCACTCACCGGCTCGCGCAATGCGAGCTGTTGTTCGAGTATCTCCAGTCTGCCGTCCGATGTAGTGGTCTCTGATTCACGTTGCGTCAGCCTCTCGAGGAGCGTCTCGCGGGGAGCGACGCATTCCACGACTATGATAGCCGACGCTGCTCGCTTCGCCGCCTCAATGGCGCGCCCGCGCTCGCCGGAACGCAGGAATGTCGCGTCAAGAATAACACAGCCACCTGCCGCGAGGGCGGAAACAGCCCGTGTGAACAGCTCGTCGTACGTCCGACGGGTCCAATCGTCCGAGTAGATGCCCTGTCCGAACGATTCGTAGCGGTGTTCCCGGGAGAGATTCCGGCCATTTCTTTGCGGACCGAATCGGAGGACAGCACGGTGGCTGCGAGCAGTTCTCCCAGCCGCTGCGCAACTTTGCTCTTGCCGCTTGCGGTGACGCCGGACATCAGCACCAATAGGCCTTCGCCCTTTGCGTATTGTTTTGCCAGTTCGAAGTACGTGCGGGCGAGCCATCTGGCTGCGCGCTGTTCATCGCCGGACATCAGAGTGTCACCGAGCTTGAAACCCTCGACTTTGCCTCGCACGACTGCGCGGTAGCATTTGTAGAATTGCAGCAACTGCGCAACGCCGGCGTCGTTAGACAAGGCGACATAAGAATCAGAGAAGCTCCTGGACAAGTCGTGGCGTCGGAAGCGGTCCAGGTCCATCGCCAGGAATGCGACCTCGGAAGCCACGTCGCCGTACCTGAACCGGTCATTAAATTCGATGCAGTCGTAGATGCACACCTCTTCGGTCATACAGACGTGTGCCGCGTGCAGATCTCCGTGGCAGTCACGGATGCGCCCCGAGTCCACTCTGCGCTGAAGCAGGTCGCGGTGCGTGTCCAAGGAGCCGTCGGTGAATCGCCGCAGCAGGGAGTGAGTTGTCGCGGTGACGGTGACGCCGACATTGGGCAGCGTCTGGGTGAAATTTTCGTCGGTGTTGCCTCGAATCACGTCGAGCGACCCGAACGCGGCAATGTCAGCGGTTGATGCTGCGCGCGCGTGAAAGGCGGCCACGCGGCCGGCTATCGCATTCATCATGTCCATGGAAGCCGTACCCTCCGACAGCAGCCGGTCGAGCATCCGCTCTTGTGGCAGCCGGCGCATCTTCACGGCGTATTCCACCGGCTCGCCCTGACCTTCGACTGCAAGGCCGCCGTTGGCCCGCGTGATAGGTACGACTGCGATATAGGCCTGCGCGCACAGGCGACGGTTCAGTTCGATTTCGCGCTCGCAGAAACGCTTCCTGTCCGCCAAAGAGGAGTAGTCGAGATACCCCAGATTCACCGGCTTCTTGACCTTGTAAACGAGGTCGCCCGCAAAAAAAAGCAGGGACATCTGAGTCTGCCGCATGTCCACACGGTCAGGACCGTGGGGATATGCCTCCGGCCTCCTCAGTGCCCCTGCCAGTTCTTCAGAAGAAACAGGTGGTATGGCCCTGGTCGGTTCGTTATGCGAACACGAACGTCGCTCGGGCAAAGGACCCCTCCGCCTCCTTGTCTCCCGCCTGGTAAGTGTCGCCGGGAAGAGACTTCATCCTCGAGCCAAGCTGCACCTTCTGTCCCATGAGTTCGGTTGTCACCCTGGATGGGTCGATGTCGGTAAGATTTCCGAGGAGCCATGGCCCCTCGTCCAGTTCAACCATCACAACGGTGTAGGGCACTTCGGCACTGCGCCCTTCTGCGGGGACATAGGACACCGTGAAGGTAACCACCTTGCCATCGCCTTTGAGTTCCACTATCTCCATGTTGGTGGAGCCACACTCCTGGCAGGCCATCTTTGGTGGACAGGTTATCTTGCCGCAGTCGATGCACTTGAGTCCCAGCAGCTTGCCTCTCCTGAGGGCCTTGTTGTATTCCTTGAACGTCAGTTTATAGTCCATCGTACGTCTCCTCTCTGGAGCCTACCAGCCCCGCTGAAGTACCAGGTTGCAGAGGACTCCGTCGCCGCCGAGCGTGTCGGTGAGCCCTATCTTGACGTTCTCGACCTGACGTTCGGCCTCCACCTCGCCGCGCATCTGGTGCACGATGTCCACTACCTGTGAGGCGCCGGTTGCGCCGATGGGATGCCCTTTGGACTTCAGCCCGCCGGACATATTGATGGCGACCTTCCCTCCGCGGTCGAACTGTCCGGCCTCCCACATCGCCCCCGACTTGCCATACTCGGCGAAGCCCAGGCTTTCGGCTGCGATGAGGCTGGCGATGCTGAAACAGTCGTGCAATTCGCATACGTCCACGTCATCGGGCCCGATGCCGGCCATGTCGTACGCCTGCTTGACCGATAGTTCCCTTGCCCGGATGCGAGGCGCATAGTCCTTCTGTGCGCTCAGCTTGCCGGACGAGGCCTGGCCGACTCCGGCGATGTAGACCGGTTTGCTGGTCAGTTTCTTTGCGACGTCCTCGGACGCGAGTATCATCGCTGCAGCGCCGTCCGAGAATGGACAGCAGTCGTAGATCTGCAGCGGCGTGCAGACCATAAAGCTCTTCAGGACATCGTCGACGGTTATTTCCTTGTGGAACTCAGCGTACTTGTTGTGCATGCCGTACTTGTGGGACTGTACCGACACCGTTGCCATCTGTTCCTTCAACTGTTGCAGAGGAATGCCATGTCTGTCCGAGTACAGATGCGCCAGCATTGCGAAGAAGCCCGGGAACGTCAGGCCTGCCGGGTACTCATAATGGGAGTCATGAGCCATCGCGAACGTTCGCGTGGCCAGAGGCGTGCCCATCTTCGCTGATGTCTCCACTCCACCGACAAGTACGATGTCATAGAATCCGGACGCCACCCACATGAATGCGTCACGTATCGCGAGACTGGCAGAGGCGCATGCCCCCTCGTATCGAGTCGCCGGCACGCCAAACGCGCCCAGGTCGTCTGCGATATACGACTGAATCATGATCTGGCCCTCGGAGAAGTCACCCAGGACGTTTCCGACGTAGATGGCCTGTATGTCCTTCGCCGTGAGACCGGATTCGATCAGGGCGTCCATCGCGGCCTCGTTGAACAATTCAACGGAAGATTTCTCCGCGGCGAAGGTAAATGGCGTGTGTCCCACGCCGGCAATCGCTACCTTCCTCATGTGACAGAACCTCCTTGTGCAGACCGACACGCAATTATATCAGCCGAGGCGCGGCGGCGACAGTCGGGCTCCGCATGCGCGCCGATTCCTGGTGCTACTTGACCCGAAGCACCTGCCGTGCGATTGCCCAGCGCTGCATCTCCGAGGTGCCCTCGTATATCTCCGTGACGCGCTGATCGCGGGCAGTACCGCTCCACCGGCGCCTCGCGGGTATAACCGATGCCGCCGAATATCTGGACTGCGCGGTGACAGATGCGGCCGGCTGCCTCGCTCGCGTAGAGCTTGGCCATGGAGGACTCCTTGATGCCTATGTCTCCCCGGTCGATGAGCCACGCCGCGCGGTACGTGAGCAGCCTCGCGATTTCCAACTCGGTGGCAGAGTCAGCCAGCATCCACTGTATCGCCTGGAACTGACCGAGCATTTTGCCGAAAGCCTGCCGTTCTTTCGCATACCGGACGGATTCGTCGTATGCAGCCCGGGCGATACCCAGCGCCTGGGCCGCTACGCTGACCCTGCTCTTGTCGATGGACTCGAGGGCGATGGTCAGTCCTTGTCCTTCCTCTCCCACCAGCGCACTCCGGGGCACGGCACAGTCATCAAATATCAGTTCGGTAGTTGACGAGCAATGTTGACCCGTCTTCCGCTCTCTTCGTCCTACGGTGAGGCCCGGCAAGCCCTTCTCCACAACGAATGCGCTCACGCCCTTGTGTCCGAGCGCCGCGTCCTCTGTGGCAAAGACAATCCCGAACGAGGACTCCTGGCCATTGCTTATGAACGTCTTGGCGCCGTTGAGCAGGAATCCGTCGGCCGTCTGACGGTAACGCATGCGCATCGCGGCGACATCGCTGCCGCCCTCCGGCTCGGAGAGGGCGAAGAACGCGATTTCGCCGTGCGTGCAGCGCGGAATGTACGTGCGCTTCTGCTCTTCGGTGCCATGCATGCAGATGCCGTCCATCGCGATGCCGCAACTCACCAGATAGGCAAGCGCGAGGCCGGCTGAGCCGTAGGCGAGCTCCTCGGTGGCGATGCACAACAGCGTCTTGCCCCCGCTCCCTCCGCCGTATTCTTCCGGCAGCGCCACGCCGCACAGTCCGAGAGACGCAACCTGGCGCCAGACATCCCACGGGAAGCTCTCGTCGTCCTCCCAGCGGGCGGCGTGGGGCGCCACCTCGGAGGCTACAAACTCCCTGACCGCCGCACGGAATAGAGTCTGCTCTTCGTCAAGTTCGAAATCCACCCCGTTGTCCTCCTCATCTTTCTCCGGCGGGTTCCGGCATTCGGGAGAGCTCTTTGAGGCAACGTGCACAGTAGTGACAGCGCTTGATGTCGGTGTCCTGCAGCGCCTGAGAGTATCGCATGACGCAGAGTAAGTCGTCGCAGTGGGGCAGTCCCATCAGGTGGCCCGCCTCGTGAAGCATCTCTTTTGCAGCGCGTTCGACGAGTAGCCGATGCCTGTGGCGTCGGGCGTCCGTGTCAGTGACGAGGCGGTGCAGGGAAATCGCGCCGACGTGGCGCAGTGGCGAGGCATAGCCGAAGACATAGTCCAGGCCGGGTGCTGACAGGTCGACCGCCGTGAGGGCTATCATCAACTCGTCGTGTTTGTCTACCGTGGGCAACCGGGACAGCAACTCCTCGACGGGCATGGCGGTTCCGCCCGGCGGTGGAGCAGGATCATCCAGCGACGGCGCCACGATGAATCGCCACGGCAGAATCGACCTGAGGCGCCTGGCAATCTCCCGTGGCATGTTCCCCGCAACGCTCCGGGACGGGACGATGGTGAGTTTCACCCGGCACCCCTGCGGAATGTGTGCGGCGCCCGCGCGATGACCTCTCCATGCCGCACGGCGGGGACGCGTCGAGAGACGCGGATTCCATGGCAGGAATTCAGCTGCCAACGGCGGCTGATCGTATGATGCGAATCATGTGCCGTCATAGCTTCCCGAGGTAACGTCCCGCGATTGGAGCCAATTTGTCTCTGGTGGATTGCGGCACAAGGTCGGGCGCCGTCACAATCGCATCATTCAGAGCCGAGCCGCAGTGACAGGTCCGTTCGACCGGCAATAGGTCGACCACCCGGCTGACGATCGTTCGTGCCGTGTCGGCGCCCTTCAACAAGTTGCCGATAATCATCTCGGTGGTTACTGAGTCATGATTGGGGTGCCAGCAGTCGTAGTCGGTGACGAACGCAACCACCGAATAGCACATCTCGGCCTCCCGGGCGAGTTTCGCCTCAGGAAGCGCCGTCATGCCGATGACCGATGCTCCCCATGCCCGATACAGTTCGGACTCGGCACGGGTAGAGAATTGCGGTCCCTCCATCACGACGTACGTGCCCCCGACGTGCACCGTTGCCGCGGTGGAGCGTGCCGCCTGAGCGACGGTCTGGCGCATCTCGGGACAGAATGGCTCGGCGAATGCGACGTGCGCTACGATGCCGTCCTCGAAGAACGTGTCGGCGCGGTGCCTTGTGCGGTCGATGAGTTGGTCCGGAATGACGATATCCATCGGCGCGAGTTCCTCGCGCAGACTGCCCACCGC
Source organism: uncultured Chloroflexia bacterium (assembly GCA_963761225.1). Classification (GTDB taxonomy): domain Bacteria; phylum Chloroflexota; class Dehalococcoidia; order GIF9; family AB-539-J10; genus SKVJ01. Next base: position 113,308 of record CAVXGE010000006.1, read on the forward strand.
GTTGACGGAGACTATCCGCTGAACCCCAAGCGTCTTGAGCGAATAGATGTTGGCGCGATACGGGACCTGCGTGGGGTTAATGCGGTGGCCCCGGCCGTGACGGGGAAGAAACGCAACGCGGCGGCTCCCCAAAGTCCCGACCACTATCACGTCACTGGGCGGGCCGTAGGGCGTCTCGACATGCCGCTCTGAGACTTCACTCAGTCCGTCAATCTGGTATAGCCCGCTACCGCCGATAATGCCTATGGTTGCATCGTTCATCGTCTCGTCCTCTAGTCAGATTCTATCGATAACAGAGACAAAAGGCCACGCGTGTAGTGCACTGACCTCGGCAACGCCGTTCCACCGGTCTGGTTAGTGCTCCGAAGTCACCGAGAGTCGTGCCTTCGCCGCAATTCGGTCGGAGTCGGTTGGCGCCTCGCCACACTTGCGAGCGGCCACTCGCCGCGGATGGCGAATCGTCTACGGCCGGGGCAACCCGGGGCAGGGGGCAGTGGCGCTCGGAGACGCGCCTCAGAGTGTATCCGGGTCAAATCCCATCGCCCTGACCGTCTCCAGGTCTCCAGGCCTGTCTCGCTTCTTGAAATACCGCGCCTGGGCCAGCCGTTCCTCGGGAGTCTTGTTCTGGCCGAGGTCGCTCTTCGTGGTAATCGTCCGAGGGCGAATCTGGACGACCGCGCAGGCTGTGTAATGGGGCAGGTCCTCCGTCACCGGCTGCACAGGCACTCTCGGCTCTGAATTCTGCCACTAATGCGTTGAGGGCCACCGTCTTGACGGGACCGTCAGGAAGAACGGACGCTTCGCCGCGGATGATGACGCAATGGTAGAGCTGATGCAGTTTGGACGCGCGCCGCTGGGAATCGTAGCCGGCGTCCAGATAAGCGAGTGGGATATCCACCTGAAAACATACGCGATGGATCACTGGCGATGTTGTCGAGCTTCTCTCCACGGGCGCACAGTGGAAGTAGATGTTCCCCTCGTGGAACACGAAGTTCACCGGAGTGATGTAGGGATAGCCTTCCTTGTCGTTGCTCGCCATCCGCCCGATGTGCGCGGTACTAGAATGCGTTCGGTTTCGCGGGAGTCAAGTATCTCACTGTGCTTTCGTCTCATGCCTTCTCCTTGCTGCGGCCGTCGTACCGGCAAACGTTATGGTGTACTCTTGCGCTCATGGATTCTAGCATGATGGGCGTGCCTGGCACCGCGTGTGCGGGTTTGCGGCAGCCGTGTGCGTATCGCCTCACCTGCGTGCCGATCGCGTACGGACGGCCCGGGACGGTATCATGTGGCCGAGGCATCCCGTGACGGGAACGAGACGGGGGATGGTGACGTGACTACTTCCACAGGGGCCGGACTGCCGCACCAGGGGAACGCGCCCGATTACGTCGGTTGCTGCGGCGCCTACTGCAGGACGTGCCGGCCTTACATCGACGGTCACTGCAAGGGCTGCAAGCTCGGGTACGAGGGCGGCGGGCGTGACCTGTCAAAGGCAAGGTGCCTGATGAAGGTGTGTTGCCTGACTCGGGGGCTCCAGACATGTGCCGATTGTCCCGAGTTCGCCTCGTGCGGTGCGTTGACTCAGTTCTACTCCAAGAACGGCCGGAAGTACCGCAAGTACCGGGAAGCCGTGGCCTTCATTCGCGCCAGCGGTTACGATGCGTTTCTTTCCCAAGCGGACAAGTGGAGGAACGCGTATGGTCGATTGGAGACAATCAAGCGGTAGGGGTCTCCGCTTTGCCGGGCCGCCCGGCGGAGACTCCTTACGTTGGTGGTGCGCTCCGCCGGGTTGGCCGGAGGGGGCTTGGAACACAGTGGCCGCGGCAAAGCCCATGATGGGCTTCGCCGCGGCCACTGTAGATCTCACCCAGGCAGGCGAGTCGCTTTTTCGACCATCACCTCTTGACGGCGGTCCGCCCCGGAAACGCCAACGAAAGGTCCGGAACGGATTGGTCAGCAGGCTTCTACGAGTGTCTTGTCTTCTATCACAGCCTCAGCCGCGTTCTGCTTGACGGACTCGATGCCAATCATCGCATTGTCTTTGCTCGAATAACCCTCGAGATACTGCGATGCATTCTCCGTTCATAGCCACCAGCTTGAACCTGAATTCCCCCGCTACATCTTTGCTTATCTCGAACTTGGCATCCGGCTTATGGCTGCCCAGTTCGTTATCCGCTGTTGGACTATTCCCAGGTATGACTCATACCCATGATGGGTGTAATAGCGGTCAAGCAACTCCAGGTCTGTCTCTTTCTGCCACTTGTCGATCTCTTCCAGCCACTTGTCCTTGTCCATGCCCGGAGCTTCCTTGAGCACTTCTTCCGGCATATCCAGAATGAACTTCGCCGTCTTCTGGTGCCACTTCAAAGCGGCCCAGGGTATGGCAAACCACTTGTCGCTGATGCCAAGAAAGCCTCCGAATGCGACCAACGCGAAGGCAATGAGACCTTCGCGCATGTCGATCACAAAGGTCTGCACCTGACCCATGTCGTCGCCCTTCTTGTTGACTACATCGTACCGTGCCAACCTGATGCTTGGTACGAACCTCTTCGATTGACTCGTCATGGTATATCTCCTTCCAATCCTGTTTCCGGCGGCTAGCCGACATGACTGCCAGTGAACTTAGCCGCCGAACCCGTGCAAAGACAAGGAACCGAATCGCAGTGCCTTCTACTTGCATCCGCCCTTCTTGCCCCCGGTCTTGGCTCCTTCACCTTTGCCTGTCCCCGTCGCACTCCCTCTACCCACTCCCTGACCACGCCCATCACGCGGTCCGCTGCCGGCCGGCCCAGTCCCATCTTTCTTTGGCATCTTCTTACCCTCCTTGGTTTCGCCTCGCCGTGGAGGTCGATCCCCTACCCTGGCCTTGTGGTTCTCAGACATCAATCCAATGTCTACGTGCCCGACCCTCGGGCTTGAGCTGTCAGTTGCCCCGGGCCCGCCAGCCATCCGGAACGCCTCTTTCCGCACCAGTCGAGGGGCAGGCGTTCCGGGGGTATGGCACGCATTCACTGCGGGACCTATGTCTTGTCGTCTTCCTCGGGCTGCTTGGCTCCGCCGCTCGGCGGTCCTACGACGCCCTGCACGGTCAGAATGTGCTGAGCACGGTAGTAGTGACGGTCGGCGCTGCCTTCAGGTTCTCCCTCTTTCTGCCAGATGGCGTAAGCCAACTGCCTCTTCTGCTCCTCCGGAGACAGGTCACTGTCCCAGTAAGGGGCCAGACCGTAGTGGATGTAGCACCTGGCCAGGAAGTCGGTGTTGAGTTGCTGCACCCAGTTGTCCTTGTCCATGCCCGGCGCGGATTCCAGGACCTTGTGCGGCATATCAACGACGAACTTCTTCTGCTCGGGGTCCCACGTCATGATGTCCCACGGCAGGGCAAACCACTTGTCGTTGAGGCCGAAGAAGCCTCCGAATGCGGCGATGACGAACGCAATGCGCCCCGTCAGCATGTCCGCCACGAAAGTAGTTACCTGCCCAAGGTCCTGGCCCTTCTCGTTGACCAGGTCGTATCGTTCCAGTCTGTTGGTTGCAATGAATCTCGCTGAATCTCGTGTTTCTGTCTTCACTGTACTCCTCCTTGGTGAGAACGCGACACGGTCCGGAAACCTGGCCGCCATCTCTTCGGGAAATCAGCAGCCCCGAACCGTGTCTCAATGGGGCAAGTGCCCCCGGTACCCGGGCGGTCTACTTCTTTGCCCTGCTCTTTTCTGATGGTTCCAATCTGCTTGTCGGAGCGGGTGTCCCTTCCATCCTTGTTCCTGATGGCGCCGGTGGACAGACCCAGGTCCTTCTCCGCATTGCCTACCGTCTTGTCGCTTCTTACTTGTCTTGCCATGTTTGCCTCCATACGTACTTCTAGACTAGATTCGACTGTTGCTGGTTCGGTTCTTGGCCCACCGCAGCTACCTTCTAAATGTCCCTCGCCGCACCAGCCAGACAATCAGCATGATGATGCCGATAACGAGCAGTATATTGACGAGCGGACCCGACAAGACTCCCAGGACGAGGCTAAGAAGCCACAGAACCAGGATGATGACCGCAATTATCCAGAGCAGATTGAGCATGGGATAACCTCCTCCTGTCTATTTCCATCGGCGCCCAGCGCTGAGGCCGAACTCAACGCTCCGTTCTCTATCTTCCCTGTTCAGGCCGGGCTGTCAGGTTGTTGTGCTGGGCGCGCGGGACCTGGGCAACTCGTCATCATCCACTCTTCAGGCAGCTTCCCCAGCTTGTCACATCCACTCCTTCCCCCTGCTGTCTTCCCGCAACAGCCCAGCACAACTACCTACAAGTGTGCGCTCCTCCGTCGGGCGCTACTAGCCGCTGCGGTGGGTGTGGACCATGCGTATTTCTGCCGGTCGCCGCCCATTTCGACGTAGACCGGCCGGAGTTGACATGCAGCATATGTGACTAGGGTAATATGATGGCGCGGGCACCTAGGTGCGGGAATGGATACACCTAAAGTGCGCCAGTTAAGACGAGGGTGATGCGCGATGACCGTCAAAGAGTGCGAAACTCGAATTGCTGCGTGTTCTGCTGATTGACTTCAGCCCGGTGGTTCGAGCTGGACTCCAGGCCATTCTGGCCGGGGACGGGACGATTGAAGTGGCCGGTCTTGCTCCCGATGCGGACGAGGCTCTGTCGCAGATCAGACGTGCACGCCGTATGGGGAGGCCGGTCAATGTGGCGTTGACCGAGACCCGGAATGGCGAACTGGATGGCGTGCAGGTCACGAGGCTCATTAAGGACGAGTTCCCCGAAGTGGCTGTTCTCGTGCTGACGGAGAACCTGAATGATGCGTACGTGATCGACGCTATCCACGCCGGCGCGGGTGGATACATCTTCCTCAAGGAGATGTCGCCGGAGTTGTTGCTGCAGAGCATCCATCGTGTCGTTGAGGGTGGCACCCAGATGACGACTGCGTTGCTGCACACCGCTGTGGAGAATCTGCTTCAGAATGGCCGGAAGACGCTCGCCGAGCGCACGGCGGAGGCGGCCCATCTCACTGAGAGGGAAGTGTCCGTGTTGCGGCTCATGGGAAACGGCGATTCGAACAGCGTAATTGCCGCAACCCTGGGCATCACGCTGGACACCACCAAGAAGCATGTCCACAACGTCATCGACAAGATGCAGGCGCGCAGCCGCACCCACGCGGCCATTATCGCGGCTCAGGCGGGGCTTGCGGGCAAACCCATCTTCCCGCTCGATGTGCCTCCCAGTGGAACAACGCCCGCGCGCGTGGATTCCGCTGCACGCTAAGACGGAGTGCCTGCCGGACGCTTCGCTGGAAGACCGGATGTCGCACCGCTTCCGGAACTGGCTCGTTCTTGGCCGACTACTGCGCGACGGTCGCCAGCCTCTATCGGAATGCTGCCTCCAGGTCTCCGAGTAATCGGAACCGGTGAGACGCCGCTGACGGGCCGGACTGCTCCGCGAGTCGGAGTGCAGTCCGGCCCGTCCAACTCATTGTGAATGAACCACCAGAGCAATACTGAGCGGGCTGCTCACGCAGCTCGCCTGATGGTATCCCCACGGTGTGCTGTGCTCTCTATGTCTCTACCTTCTGCCGAATATCAGCCAGACGATGAACAGGATTATCGCGATGACCAATATGGAGTGGAGCGATATGCCTGTAAGAAAGCCCAGGACAAGACCGGCCAGCCAGATTATCACCAGTATCACCACAAGTAGCCATAACAATCGCAGCATGATAACCTCCTCTCTCTTTCGGCGGGGCGCCCATCGCGTCGAGTCCGCTCGTCTCACGTATTGAACTGGATACCCGCTAGTGTGTGAATGTATGCCGCACTTTCACAAGGGCTGCAAATCCCTGGCGGCGCCAATATCGCTAATCCCGGCCGCGCCGCTATTTCCTTCGCCGAACGAGCCAGATAATAAGCAAGATTACGGCGACGACCAGCAGAATATACAGTGGCATTCCGGCCAGGAATCCCAGAGCCCTGCATAGTAGCCAGATAACGAGCACAATCAAGGCCAGTATCAGGAACATGGCACCCCTCCCGCATCGCAGCATTCATCGAGTCGTCATCCGGCGCTTTCCCGGCTCAGTTTGTTGCTCAACGTCTTCTGTTGGTCACGTCACATTGATGGGAGTGAAGGCCTCCTGCCGGTTGCCGTCGAGGTCTTCCACCACGAACCCCACCACGTATTCGCCGGCTGCTGCATCGAGAGTCTCCCACGTGAACATCTGATCGCCGAACGTTAGCGTTCCTCCATCCTGCAACGCGCGGCTGACCACATTGCCGGTACTGTTCAAGTCCAGCCATTCCTCCTGGACGGTGAAGGTGTCTCCCGCTTGCGGTGTGATTTCGTGGGGCGCACCGGCCTCGCTCTCGCCGGTAAACCCGAATGCCTGGCGCATCACTCCGTCGATGAAATTTAGTCGTGCCGGAAGCTGCTCGCCGCTGTCGGCGAACGTATAGGTGCCATCGACCGTGTAGACGGCCTCCTCCCACGTCCGTCCATAGTCCTGCGGGCGGAACAGGGCGGGAACCAGTACGTTACCGTCACTCACCGCGAATACGACCGGCTCCCAGTCGAAATCCAGCGTGAAGTCGCCGGCGCCCCAGTCGGGGTAGTAGACTCCGGACACCTGGCGCGTATCTCCGCTTTCGAGATAATCCTGGTCGGCTACGAACACGGAGTTTGAACCCCTATCGTAGTAACCCACGAAAAGATAAATCTGCCCGAGGTTCTCTCCGCTTATATCCGCGCTGAGAGTGACCGTCTGTCCGATTCCCACGTCCGTTCGGTCGGCGGAGAGATTGGTCACGCTGATTTGGCCGGCAGCCGGGGAGCGCACCAGGCTACCTGTGGGTACAACCGCCCGCGTAGCAGTTTCGGCAAAGGACTGACCCGCATAGTGATACGCGAGAAAATCATCCCAGAGCGAATGTATCGCGAACCTGGAGGCGATCGCCGTGTATGACTGTGCCCCGGTCAGGGAGTTCTGATAGAGCTGAGAGTTGGGGAAATAGATGGCCATTCCTGCGGCACCGGGCTCCTGCGGTCCATGTTTGTCTGCGACTACCGCTTCGCCGATGGCCGCGAGCACGTTGTCCGCCAGAGTATCTATCTCGCTGTCGGCCGAGTTCTGCTTCAGCAACTGGAGGAAGCTACTCAGGTCGACATACGATGGAGGAACCTGGTCACCGAAGACGCTTGTGAAGCTCTGCGCGTAGGCGCGGCTCGTGGCGGGCACCTTCTGGTCCGTGCCTTGTAACGCAAACGCGAGTTGATTCAGTGCTGCGTTGACCGTCCCGATCTTCGACAGGTCGATTGCCGAAAGCGTGCTTGTCTGACCAATCTCCCGTGCAAGCTGCGTCGGTGAGACGTCGGTGGGAGGGCCGAAGAGTCCCCCGAACGGCGAACCCTGGCTCAGCAGGTCGGCCCTTGCCTGGCGGTCAAGGATGCTCTGGTCATCTTCTATGTAGCTCTGCACGATAGACCGTGCCAACTCCGCGCCGCTCATGTCGGGATTGCCGACCAATTGCTGCATGAATTCGGTATAGGCCCAGCCGAGGGAGGGCTCAACTTCCTCGGAGACGACTGCATAGCTGGCATGCGGCTCCAGAGCGGTCAGCACTTCCAGTTGGTCCATGAGGCAAGCGTCGAGTCCTACCAATTCGAACTTGTCCAGTCCGGTTTGCGACCGGATCTGTCCCAGGGCGTCGTCCATCTCGTTCAGGAATAGCATGTTGCCGAGACGGGCTGAGAGCGGACTACTGGTGTCGGGGCTCGACTGTGGTGTGGGGTCGGTCCAACCTCCGGGCCAGCCCATGCCGTGGTCTGACAGTATCAGGACGTACTCGTCGGCAGGATAGTTGCTCATCGCCCACGTCGCAAAGTCCACGAGAGTCTGGCCGGAAGACATGTTGACCTCTCCCAGGTCAGCCACCTCCTGAGACGTGACCCTCCCGAGGTCATCATCCTGGGAGATAAGGAAGCGTTTGGCGCCGGTCCAGTTGCCGTCGCCGCTGTAGGCGCCGTTGTAGCGGTCAATCTGCGCCACCACCGTGACGCGGTCCGACGCGCCGGCTTTTTCGGCCTCGTTCAGGTCAAGATAGATATCCTTCTCCAGTATCTGGTCGTCGGCGTCCTGGTAGAGCATGACAAGCCATGTTTGACCTTTCATGGCCGGCGTTTCGGCGGGAAGAGAAGGATAATCGGTGGTGAAATCTCCGGCAGGGGCAACGCTCGACAGTTGCCCTGCGCCGTAGTTGTCGGTGGGAATCGAGCCGGGCAGGCTAGTGCCTCCTGAATTGAACTGGTCGTTCAGCCAGAGGCCTATCACGACAACCACAATCACGCCGGTTAATATCTTGGACCAGACGGAACCCCCGCTCTTGCCGGAGCGGAAGCGTGGTCCTCCGGTGCCGCCCGTTCCCGACCCCGAGCCGAACATGCCTCCGCCCGTGGAGCCCCCGCCGGTTTCATAGTCGCGTTGGTCCGCCGAGTCTCGTCTTCGCTGGGGTGCGTCGGCCCGTGGGCGACCTCCCGACGGCGCCGGCGAAGGCCTGCGGCGACGCTCGGCTTCAACGCGGCGCCCGGGCCGAAAGGATAAGCGCATCACGGAGGGTTGTATGGCGTCAATCGGTGACACACAATCGAGGGCAGCCGCGACTGCAAAGTTCGGCTTGCCCGATAGGAATTGACCGAAGTCCCCAGGTCCGCGCATGAACCACCTCCCGTGACACCGGTGCCCATCGATTGTGAACCAGTCGACTTGAATCTTCAAGCCGGATGTGGCGGAAACTGCAACCCGGGCATGGGGTGCCGTACCACCTCGCAGCGATGAGCCGGTTCTCCTGTAAGAAGCGGACGGGCGAGATGCGAAACGCAAAGCAGTCTCTGTTCTGGCGGGTTTGGAAGCTGCGCTTTCTTTCTGCTTTGGGGTATCCTATGACTGTGGTCCGCAGGGGCGCGTGACAAGGAGGTGGGGGAATGGAATTGGTAGACGAGTTGACGAAGACGCTCGGAGTGAGTCCGGCTCAAGCCGAGGGTGGCGCCGGGTTGGTTCTGAAAGAGGCGCAACAGAAGCTTGGCAGTGGCGAATTCTCACAGATTATGGCGGCGGTGCCGGCATTGCAGGGGCTCCTCGGCAAAGCGCCATCGTCCGGTGGCGGTGTGCTGGGCGGACTCGGGGGGCTCGCGTCCGAGTTTGGGGGCTCCGCCGGCGGCTCTCTCGGCGAGATGTTGACCCTGGCTGGCGGTTTCTCCAAGCTGGGGATGAGCTCGGGAATGGCGGCCAAATTCATACCAATCATTCTCGCGTTCGTGGAACGCAAGGGGGGCAGTGGCGTCAAGTCCATCCTTGTGAAGGCCCTGAAGTAGACGGCACTCTTGCCGGCCGGTGAGCCGTGAACGCAGGTTGTGTTTGCGGCCGGAAACTGGCCCGGACACTCGATGGGGTGGTCGCGTGCTGAGTTGCCCGGTCTTGCGTCCCCGGTACAGGCGCGCACATGCGGATGCCGGCGGAACGTAAGCTGGCTCGGCTGTCTCCCGCCAGATGGCAAGGGCAATCGTCGACATAATAGGGGGAGCGCGTGGTTGAGCCGCTGCTGCCCGCGGATGCCGCCCGGAGCAGGCGCGGTGTTGGGGTGACGGCATGCAGCATAGAACACACGGCTGGCTGAAGCGTACGGCGATATTGGCCGTACTAGCGGGATGGTGCCTCGCGGGAGGGGCCGGATGTGACCATCTCCTGCCGGGTCAGGGCTCGGTTGTCCCCGCACCGGAATCTGGCACAGCGGACGAATCGGGTCCGGTCGAAGCGGCGCAGTGGTCCGGCGAGGTAGTCTCGATAGGGCAGTTGCCGGTCGAGGTCAAGGGCACGCTGCAGGTGATCGAGGATGGTGGCCCATTCCCGTATTCACAAGATGGAACTGTATTCCACAACTACGAAGGGCTGCTGCCCCCGAAGCCTGACGGTTACTATCGCGAGTTCACCGTCCCCACGCCCGGTTCGCCAGACCGCGGAGCGCGGCGGATTGTAGTCGGTGAGAGCGGCGAACGCTACTACACCGATGACCACTACACTTCGTTCAGACTGGTGGTGGAGTGACGCATGGGTGATTGGAATGCGGTGTTTGATTCGCTTGAGAGGTCCGGCGTCTACCACGTCGGACCGGACGTCAACGATGTGGACATACGTGCGGCGGCCGCCCTCCGGGGACTTGAGTTCACCCGCGTCGATCTGAGCGAGGTGAACAGCAAGTCGGGATTCCTGACGGAGATGGCTCGGGCACTCGAGTTTCCTGCGTACTTCGGGATGAACTGGGACGCGCTGTATGAGTGCCTTACGGACCTGTCCTGGAAACCTGCCTCCGGATATGTACTGTTTCTGGCCGCATTCCACTCACTGGTTCGTCGTGCTGGGCCGGACTTGCGGCCGGCGATTGAAGTATTCCATGCTGTTGCGGAGTACTGGAGGCCGAGAGGCGTTCCGTTCTTCATCATTCTTTCGGATGGAGCGTCACACATGACCGGGGATTGCACGCAGCCGCGTGGCGTTGAAGGCCGTTCGGGAACGGACTGACTCCGTGTGCGCTCAGGCCGTTCGTCTGCGAATTCGGTCGGGGAATCACGGGAGTGCGTGACACCCGGTGTGCAAAGCGACTAGACTAGCGCTCGTGGCTAGCGTTTGTTTAGACGTCGGGCCAATGCCGGTCTGCCGATTCCGCCGCCGCTCCTGCCATGACCGCGTGCGTGGAGCAAACCGCTAAAGGATTCGGGTCACTGACTCCGCAGCCGCCACGGCTGGTGCCGAGAGAGGTGCCAAACGCGACACGCTGGCGGACTGAAGTGTACTGGTGCATGCTGAGTGCTAACGAGAGAGAGTGAATGAAACGTGTACTGATTGTGGGGTCCGTCTGGCAATACCACGGTGGCGGTGCACGCGTGCACGGCCTTGCGAAGTACTTGCCGGAGCACGGTTGGGAGCCAGTGGTTTTGACACAGCCTGTGCCGACTGGAACAAGGCTCCCCTATCGCGTCGTGACGGTAGGGGGAGACAGGGCCGGGGCGCGTGCCGCCCGCAGGCTTCACCTTGCCGGCGAAGGGGGACCCAGACGCCGGCTTGCTCGGATGCTTCACTTGTCGTCCGAGAACGCAGTGATGAAGTGGGGATTCAAGGCGATACGGGAGGTGATCGAATACCCTGACGCGTACGGCGAATGGCGACGTTTGGCTGTGCGACGCGCCCTCGAGTTGCTTGAAACCGAGGAATTCGACGCAGTTATCAGCACTTCTCCGCCCGTATCCAGCCATCTCGTTGCCTCTGAGCTCAAGCGTCGCTACGGCCTTCCGTGGGTGGCCGACTTCCCGCACTTGTGGTCCCAGGACCACGGCGTGCCGTATGGTCGCGTAAGGCGATGGTTCGACAGTCGGCTCGAGGTTCGCGCGTTGGCGGGTGCGACTCTGACCACGGTAATATCTCCCCTGGCGCAACAGCTCGAGACCTTGCATGGGACGGAACGCGTGGTTTGCATAGAACACGGATTCGACCCAACGTTTTTCGCCACCGATGAGACTCCTCTCAGCAAAGAGTTCACCATTACGTACACCGGCGGTTGGAGTCCAGGGTTTCGCGAACCTCGAATGACTCTCGACGTTCTAAGTAATTTGCTGGAAGACGGCATAATCGACAGAGATAAGCTGCGGGTGCGGTTCTACGGTCCCATGGAGCAGTGGGTCCAGGCACAAATTGAGGCCGCGGGTCTCGATGGAGTGGTCACTCAACATGGTGTTCTCCCGCAGGCTGAAGTGTTTGCCCGGCAGCGTGAGTCGCAAGTGCTGCTGATTCCCAAGAGCGAGGTTGCCCTTGAGGGGATGATATCGTCCAAGTTCTATGAGTATCTCGCGGCGCGAAGGCCCATTCTTGCGATAGGTGGGCACCCGGACATCGTAAACGACGAAATTGGAGGAGACCGGGACAGGGGTGTCGTGCGAATCGGCGGAACAGGCTGATTCTGCTATGCGCATGTACTATGACGAGTACCTCGCCTCTGGAGTCGCCGCCTGTCGCAGCGATCTGGGCGCGGTTATGCGTTACAGCCAGTGCGCGATGGCCGGGCAGTTTGCTCGCCTGCTGGCGAATTCTGCGGACTGAGAGCACGGTCTCATGCGGAGTCGGATGTAGCCACGCAACAGCGCGCTACGCGGCCCGTTAGCCTGCGTATGTTGGGTGGCGCCCGCTTGCACCGGGTTCATCCGTTAGATTGCGGGCAATGCGCGTACGAGGCGCGGACTGGATAACCAAGCTGATAGGCGAAGTGAAGACCGGGTAAACGCGGGGAAGAGTATCAAGCAGAGTTCGCCCACCAACACCGCGCCGTTGCGTTCTTGGACCCGTCTTGGACCTTCTTGATCTTCCATTTCGAGTGAGAAGCGATGGTGAAAGCCGTAGTCTCTGAGGAATCGCAACTGGAAGGTCTGCTGCCAGGCATAGACCCCCTTGCGTCGAAACTGTAGTGCGGTCTCGGTGATTCCTTCGAACACTGTCCCCGAGGTAGGGATGACCCCAAGTAGTCTAGGAAGTAGGACGGCGTATACCGAGTCGTCGACCTGCGTGGATACGGCTGTACAGCTGACACGTGTGTGTCCGAGCGTGGTCCAGAAAACGATGGTTCCTAGGTCCCGTTGTCCCCTATACGGAACTGTCTGCGGCAACGAAGGGATCTCCACGCACGCCCTGACCCAAGTCTCATACTGTGCTAACGTACACGGAACGAAGTAGACGCTGACCATGAGGCCCTCGAGTTGGACAGGGACATCAGGGACCGGCCCCAAGTCGTGCCTCAACATGAACGCGTGGTGAACTCTAATGAACTTGCTCAAGAACCTTGAGAGCGTGGTCATCCAACCTCCTATCGCACGTGTTGTCGCCGAGTCGCCGAAGAGTGGCCCTGTGTGCTCCGAAGCCTAGCGCACCTCGGTGGCCAGTACGTTCTCGGTGCGAGACGCTGCCGAATTCTGTGGGTGGATTGGGCACATTCGGGTCGACCGCAGTCCGGCTCCTCGCTGCTATCGCTTGGTTACCCGCCATATGAACTCTCCACCCTTTTCAAGATCGCTAATGCTCACAACCCTGAGTCCCAGTAACAGTGCCATAAAGATAACCGGGGTGATAGCAGTCAGCCCTATCAGTGGCACGACACCCGTGGGTGAGAGCCAGAACAGAATACTCCCAAGAACGCCGGCAGCAACCATCGCCTTGGCGAGTCGCAGCCAGTCAATCGCCAACGGCAAGTGCCGCCGGGCCAGAGCGAGACGAATGGTCAGGTCAACCAGCATAGCAATCAGAGTGGTGACGGCGGCCGCGACTATCCCATAACGCGGGACAAAGATGATGTTGAGTCCCAGATTCAATCCGGCGGCGGCAAGCGCCGAATACGCCATGAGATGTGTCTTCTTGACGCAACCGAGAGCGATACTCACCACAATCGTGCAAACCTGAGCGGTGACGCCTAGTGCGACAAACGGAGTCACCAGGTATCCGTGTTGCGCCATTTCCTCGGTCGCAAGCAGCGAGAGAATAGGGAGGGACAGTCCGCCAAGCACTGCCGTCATGAACAGGCCAGTCACGCTCACGAGGAGTATGGCATTAGCCAGATAGTTCACAGAACGTTCGCGGCGTCCCTGGTCGAAGTGTGCGTAAACGAAGGAAGGCAGGACGTACATGATGGGAGCGGACACAAACGCGACGACACTGCCAAGCGCGTAGCCCGGATTGTAGAAACCCACCGCCGCTACTCCGAGAAAGTAGCTGATGACGAATCGGTCGCTGGCGTTGGTCACCCATAACATGAGATTGGTTGGCATGAGTGGGACGGAGAAGCGCAAGTAGTTCGGCAACAGAGAGAAGTCCGGTCTGGACCACCCCGTCTCCCGCACGATGAGGACTATCATCACGATGGTCAGTGCGGAACGGACCACTATCATCGCCACCAGTAGTTGGGGCAGCGAGTGGCCGGTCCACAGCAAGACAATCAGGACGACCAATTCGACATAGGGGCGCGCGACACTGAAGAAAGAGAAGCGGCGCATCTGCCTGAACGTGCGGAAGTAGGCGAGACAGATGGAACCAAGAGCGTCAGGCAGCAGACCAGCCATGGCCAGCAGCACGATTACAGGCTGCCCCTCGAAGAACGCCGCCGCGAGGCTGCCGCTTGCTAGCATCGCGACCAGCGTGAGGCCGACGCCCAGTGCGGTGACGATGGCGAACACGGCGGCCAGCGAGCGCGCGACCTTACGAGGCTCCAGGGCGGCCGCAAAGAATCGCAGGATGGCGTTTCCGAGATAGAGCGTGGCGATGGGACTGAGCAGAGACACCAGCGTTCCCGCCTGGACCCACAGCCCGTAGTCTCCCGCACTCAGCATCCGCGTGATGAATGGCAGAAGGACGATTGCGCGGACACTCTGCAATCCCTGTGCAAAGAGCACCGTGAGACTGCCTTTGCCCAGAGCAGCCGTCGTGAGTGATGGGTCGATGTCTACTGGTGGATTCGACATGAAGTCGCACGGTCCCTCGCCAGAGAGATGCGCCGAAAGGTCTTCTCTTGGCGCTGAGTGTTTCACGATAGCATCTGCACCATGCTGGTCGTGTTGTTGGCGTAGACTACGCCACCGGTTAGCGCCAGTTCCGCTGAGTAACCGGCCGGATTGTGGGGCTGCCCACCCAATCGATAGTAGCCGAGATGCACATCCGCCATATTGCCGATGACCGTCAGGTAACTTGCGTTCAACTCGGGGTGGGCGATGTAGTTGCGCCGTTCAATGAACAGTTCGGGGTTCGCAGTGGCGAGCGTGTTGTACTGTTCGCGGCTGGTGACTGTGGCCATCGCGCCGACGTAATAGCCGTCGCTCACAGGCCGAGCGCGCAATTCCGCCAGTAACGTTCGCCAGGCGACCTGCTCGGAAGCGGCATAGCCAAGACGCGGCGTTGACGGAGATGAGAACGGGCTTGATTGTACGGCCGTCGCATTCGTAATCATCGGGAAGGCATAGACGACGCAGAGTGTGGTCACAAACAGCAATCGCAAGGCACTCGTCGTCTGGACATGTTCGTCAGAGCAAGCAATACCCATGCAGCGAGGGGGGCCAGAAGCATGTACTCGAAGATGACCCAGCGGGCACCGATTACGGCCTCCTGGAGTGATGTCGAGCCAATGGCCTGAACTGTCAGAAGGGCACTGACAGCGATGGAAACAAGAAGATAGCGACTATTCGTTCGCGCCAGGCGAAGCGACCACAGCACGGCAAAGAGACCGAGCCCAATGAGCAGCGCATCGCCCGCATGCTGTTGGAGCGTCGTGAAGTAAGGCAGCGAGGTGGCGGCAACTGATACGGTCGACTGAGATTCTGTGGACGTCGCAAGCACGCTGGCCAGCTTGTCGGCTTGTACGGCGAAGAAACTGTCACCCGATGAAGTCGGAACCGTCATCCACCATATCAGCATGAACGTGCCATAGAGCGCAACGATGGATGAATTCAGAAGCGGAGTTGTCCCGATGCCGGGCTTGTCGCCCAGGGCCGCACGCAGCAGCACCAGTCCGATGGCCACAGCACCAAGCGAAATGAATATCACGAACGCAGAGACCGTGTGGCACAGCACCAGAACGACCATGAAGAGCATGACGAGGGCGATGGAGGCGCCGGATGACGGTCGACCGGACAACAAGAGCCACAGCAGACACGCGCCAAATACGCTGGCGAGTGTCATCGCGATGACTTGTACGCTCCAGAGGATGGCGTAGTCGGACACGCAGTAGAGCATGGCCGCGAGCAAACCCGCACGGCTGCTGAGGAGCCCGCGGCCAATGAGAAAGATGAAGACGCTGGATAGGACGAGTGTGAGGCTCCCCGACAGAAAGAGTGCAGCCTTGGTCGAAACACCGGCAATCTGCCCCAGACTTGCGGTCAGAAGATGGAACACGGGGATGGCAGCATAGGCATTCTGGCTTTCGAACGCGTCCGGGATGACGACAGGGATGTGCCCCGTTTCAGTCAGTGTCCGTGTGATAAGGGTGTGCCTCCATGGGTCCGAGCCTATCGGCCCGGGGAATAGTGTGTAGGCCGCACCCCTGGCGAGTAGTCCCAGGATGATGATCTTTGCGAGCACAATTGCGGTACCGCGTCTCTGGGTTCTGCCGTTGACGATGTCCAGCAGAATCGTCGCGGCCGCAACCGCCAGCGCAAAGTAGTGCTCCGGGGGGAGCACATAGAGCGCCCCGTGCCATGTCAGGAGAGCAACCGCGCACGAGAGTGAGAAGATGACGTCACTGGCATTGTGAACGAAGCGGGAAGCAATGTGCGGACTTGCGAAATTCGCGGCTTGCAGACGTTCTTGGAGCGCGAGGTAGGCGCCTGATGCGATGAGGACTGCCAGCACAATTGGATGTAACGGCCTTGACGGCAGTATCCGGGATGCCTGGTAGAGGCCATACACGAAACCGGCCCCCGCCAGCAGAAGGTCGGGTTTTCTTAGCGATCGTGCCAGAGCCGTGAGCGCTCCGGTCATGTTGCCGCCCCGGCCGCCAACTCGTGGTAGTACTGCTCCATCGTGGTCATCTCAGTGTCACGGTCACAGCGTTCCAGCACGATTGCGCGATTCACGCCGGTAGCCGAAGTCCTGATTCCGGGATTGGTTAGCGCCTGAACCAGCCTATCGGAGAGTGCCTCATGGTTGCCGCAGGGAAACAGATATCCACCCCCGTCAGCCACCCAGTCACGGTTATCGCCGAAATCAGAGATGACGATAGGTAGCCCGCATGACATAGCCTCGGCCGTACTGGCGGCGATGCCTGCGTCAGACAGAGAGGTCGACACGTAGACGTCCGAGGCGCACAGATAGGATGGCAGGTCGCTATTCGGTACAGGGCCAACGAAACGGACGCTGTCCGCAACACCCAGGGAGGATGCCAGCGAGCGCAGATGTTCGCCTTCCGGCCCGCCACCCACGATGACGAAGACGGCCTCCGGCACGCGGCCGAGGACCCCGGGCATACTGTTGATCAGGGTTGGGATGTCGTATATAGGCCTCAGAGAACGGGTGCTGATGATCACTCGTTTTCCAGCCAGACCGAATTGCTCTCTTAGAGCATTGTCGGGAGCCCCGGGTGCGAACAGGCTCGTGTCTATGCCGAAATTGACGATGCGGATGTCGGCATCCGGTCCGGAGAGACTACGGATGGCCGGCACGATGTGGCCGGAGTCGCAGGTAATCAGGTCGGCTTTGTGGAGGGCGTGGCCCACTTCCCAGCGGACCAGACGACTGCGCACCGGGTCTACCAGGACGTCAGAGCCCCACACAGTCACCACCAGTGGATGGAATCCTGTCTCGGCAGCTCTGTACCCGTAGTCCCTGACATAATGTGCGTGCAGCACGTCGGGTTGTATCTCCTTGACCAGGCGTTTCATCCTGAAGCGATCGACCGGCTGCAGCAGCAGATGCGATGACTCGAAGAATACCGGAGTGGTGTGGAGCGGGTGCATCGTGGCCCCAGGGATCTGAAGCGTGCTGCGTCTCAGGAAACTATGCGGGAACACCAGGTGAACGTCGTGACCGCGATTCACAAACCACCGGGCCCAGCGTTGCGTGTGAATCGAGCCGGGTCCGGCGACGAAACAAATCCTCATGCTGTCAGTCGTGCTCCGTGGTGTGGAGAGAGGACGAAGGCTCGCCCGCCGCCTTCGGAGCATACTGCTGAGATAATCCGGGGAGCGTCACCTTAGCCGCATTAAACCGGAGGCATTATACAGTCCCTGGTTCGCGATTGACACCATAGCCCGGGTCATCCCGCCAACTGATTGAACGCCGAGGTTGGCTGGTCATTGTGACACCGATTGAATGATGTGCAGCGTGCATGGTGTGTGACAGTTGACGACCGTGTGCACGAGTGAACCCTACGTTGCGCACATCGGCGAAACGCCAGTGGACGGTGAAGGGAGGGCGAAACTAGGATGGGAATCTCGTAACTCCGATCGTTGTGTGGCGGCGTTGCCGAACGGGATGCTGTGCAGATCAGTTCTACCGGCACCGCAATTCGTTTGGGGGTGCACGGTGCTTGCGAGGTATGACAGACGCGACACTCTCGCGAATTACGCTAATCCAGGTAGTCCTTCAGCTTGCGGCTGCGGCTGGGATGGCGGAGCTTGCGCAGCGCCTTGGCTTCTATCTGGCGGATACGCTCTCTGGTCACGCAGAATTCCTGCCCCACTTCTTCCAGCGTCCGTGCGTGTCCGTCCTTCAGTCCGAAACGGAGTTGAAGCACGCGCTTCTCCCTCGGGGTCAGTTCGTCGAGGACCTTGTCGATCTGCTCCTTGAGCAACTCGCGCGTCGCGAGGTCCGATGGGGCGGGGCTGGTCTCGTCTTCCACGAAATCGCCCAACCGAGCATCGCCGTCCTCGCCGACGGGCGTTTCCATCGAGATGGGCTGGCGGTGAGACAGCTCCAGAACCTCCGCCACTCTCTCCGCGCTCAGACCGATGCGATCGCCAATCTCCGCGCAGCTTGGCTCGTGCTGGACCTCCTGGGTCAATTCCCGGGTGGCGCGGTACACATGGTTCATCATCTCGACCATGTGAACCGGAATCCGTATGGTTCGGGATTGGTCCGCGATGGCCCTGCCGACGCCCTGCTTGATCCACCATGTGGCGTACGTACTGAACTTGAAGCCTTTTCTGTGGCGGTACTTCTGAACCGCTCGCATGAGGCCGATGTTGCCCTCCTGTATCAGGTCGAGCAGCCCCATGCCGTACACCGAGTGCTTCTTGGCGATGCTGACGACCAGACGCAGGTTTGCTTCGGTCAGGTGCACTTCAGCCTTGAGGGCGGCAGCCTTAATAGCATCGAAGTGTCCGTCGAATTCAGCCGCATAGGGGTCGAGCGTCTCTGCCAATCCGTCTTCCTGGGCAAGAATCCGCAGGTCATTCATCGTGAGCGACCCAAACAACTCGAGGACGCGGGCGGGCAACAGGCTGCTGTTCACCGACAGATTGATAACCGCCTGTTCGGCATCCGGATATTGTCTATTGAGAACCCTCGCCACGGTGTCCGTCAGGGCGGGGTTGACCGCGTTATCAATTGCGTCACGCACCTGGACCGTCTCGGCGAGATCGGCGAGCGTGAGGGGACTCTCAATGCAAAGATAGCCGCGCACCGCCTCCAGTACAGAGTCCGCCTTGACTAATCGCGCGATGAGTTCCCGGGTCAAGTGAACGGCGGGAAGGGAGGACCCGTTTCCGGCTGATGACGTCTCCTCAAGTATGGTGAGGCAGCGGCCGCGTTCAATGGCGCGGGACAGCTGTCGCTCTTCCACCGCTGACAGGAGCGGCACCTTGCCTATCTCCCACAAATACGTACGCACCGAGTCGTCGAGCGCGTCGTCGTAGTCAAGGGGAAGAGCGATTCGGAGGTCGTCTCCGGAGGTGTCGGACGGGGCCTGGTCTCTAATATCGGGAGTTTCCTGGGACAGGAGTTCCTGCGCCAGGGGTTCTTGCATATCGGTCCACGGTTGCGTCGTCGTCATCCATTGCCCGCCAACATGCTGACAGTACCCTTGTCTGGCGCGCGTGTCAATCTGGAGGCATGACGCGGGGGCATGCAGGCATGCTCAACCGAACGTACGCCTTGTCCGTCGGGCGATTGAAACGGAAAATGGCGCAGGGCGCCTCGCGTGCGGGCTAGGGCGGCATCAAACGACGCACTTGCGCAGCCGCATGGCATACCCGCCGATGTGACGTCCGGGGCGGCTCCGCCCTACGGGAGTCGCGGGCTACCCCAATGCGGCAATGCCGATCCGCGCGTACTGTTCGTCCGTTTCAGGTTTTGGAAACCCGCTCACTCCAACGGCGCCGACGATTGTGCGAGGAGACGTTCGCTCGTCCCAGATACACACTCCGCCGCCCAATGACGTGGCGTTCGGGTCCGCCCAATCGCCGAGGCTGATGTGCATTCCGTCCATCCACTCGCGCACGAGCGACGTCTCACGACGGAATTTAGCGGCACTGTACGCCTTGATCTGAGCCACGCGGGCGGAGTTCCAGCTCGCCCCGTCCATTCTCACGAACTTCACCAGGTCGCCACGGTAGTCGACCACAGCTATCGAAAACGGACCGGAGTTCTCCTTCTTGCTGTGTGCAATCATGGCATCTATGATCTTGTCTGCGTCATTCAGTCCCAACATCGGTCTGTCGTACATCGGCACCAACCCCCTTCCGCGGCGCGCCCGGCCGCATTCAGGATAGTGAGCGTATGAGGCCGCCGTGTCAAGAGATGGCAGCCTTCCGGGCGATGCCGGCCGGTTGCTGTTCGCACCGGTGGTGGCTCTCAGGACGAACGCCCGGTCGGGCCAAAGCCCTATGCTATCATTCGCGGGCATCCCCGGGACGCCGATTCGCTTGATGCGTCAGGTCCCGGGTGACAGAATAGACTCCAGATTGCATAGTGAGGAGGTGACCATGACTGAACAGTATCCTCAGGCCAGTGCGAAGGAGCGGGCCGCTCACGTGGTGAAGGTCTCTACAGTACCGCCGGTGAGCCTTGGCCCCGGCATTAACACAAACATCGTGTGTGGCAAGGATTTGACCCTCAGCTTCGCTTCAATCGAGCCGAATTCCGCGGGCAAGATGCATAGCCACCCTCACGAGCAGATGATTTACGTGCTCGAAGGAGAAGCTGACCTCGTGCTTGGCGGCAAAACGTATCCTCTGAAAGCCGGGGACACGATGTGGGTCCCGAGCAACATCGAGCACACCGGAATCAGTCACGGCAGCAGTTGCCGGTTCCTGGAGATTTTCACGCCCGCGCGCAAGGATTTCGAGGAGAAGCTCGCGCAGGCAAAAGCCGCGAAGTGCTGATGACAGGAGACATCTGACATGACCACCGAGTTTGTTCGCGCAACCGATGAGGAGCGCAAGTCACTGATAACCGCGGTAGACACTATCCCGCGCGTGGAATTGCGTCCCGGCTCCGTCACTGCCATCGTACCGGGGAAGAACCTCACGTTGAGTTTTCTGACGCTGTCTCCCGGGCTCGATGCGAAGATGCATAGCCATCCCGAGGAGCAGGCCATCGTGGTGCTCGAGGGGGAACTGGACGTGGCACTGGATGGCAAGCTCTACAGGGTGCACGCCGGCGACGTGGCGGTGATACCGGGCGGTGTGCCGCACAGCGCCGTCACGCTCGGACAGACCTGCAGGGTGATTGACGTCTTCTCGCCGGCCCGGAAGGATTTCGAGCAGAGATTGTCGGAAGCTAAGGCGAAACAGAAGTAGGCCGAAGGCGTGCGGCGCGGTGAGACAGTATTGAATACCGGACTCAACGAGGCTCAGGAGGGATGATGAATAACATGATGGATGACCTGAACAAGATACTCGACACCGGAATCATCGCGATTGTCCGGGTGGCAAGCGCGGCCGATGCTGTCGACGTATGCAGCGCGGTATCCCGTGGCGGCGTCAAGGCCATCGAGGTAACGATGACGGTTCCCGGCGCCATCGACGCAATTCGCGAATTCAAGAAGACTGCGAGCAGCGACATCCTGCTCGGTGCGGGTACGGTGCTGGACCCGGAGACGGCGCGCATCGTCATTCTGAACGGTGCCGATTTCATCGTGAGTCCGAACCTCAATGTGGAAGTCATCAGGATGGCTCACCGCTACGGCAAACTCGTGATCCCCGGCACCTTCACGCCCACGGAGATACTGGCTGCGTGGGACGCGGGCGCCGACATCGTGAAGGTATTTCCGGCGGGAGTGGTCGGGCCGCAGTATCTGAAGGACATCAAGGGCCCGCTGCCCCAGATACGGCTGACACCTACGGGCGGTGTGACGCTCGAGAATACTCCGGAGTTCATCCGCGCCGGCGCATCCTGCGTCTCGGTGGCCACCGCGTTGGTGGACAAGAAGGCGCTGGCTGACAAGAAATTCGATATCATCAGCGACAAGGCGCGCCAGTTTATCGAGGCGGTCAAGACGGCCCGTTCCTCGTAGCGCCGACGCAAAGGCAGGAGGAGTCAGATATGTACGATGTAGTCGCGTTTGGCGAGACCATGGTGCGGCTGTCGCCGCCCAACTACCGCAGACTGGAGCATGCCAATACGTTCGACGTAAATGCGGGCGGCGCTGAGATGAGCGTTGCATGCAATGTCAGCCGTCTTGGACTCAAGAGCGCCTGGGTCACGCGGATGACCGACAATTCGATGGGGCAGTTCATTCGGAACAAGGCTCGCGAGCAGGGCGTCGACACGTCACACGTGTTGTGGACCAAAGAGGATCGTGTGGGCATCTACTTCGTGGAGTTCGGCGCCAGTCCAAGACCGAGCAGGGTGGTGTATGACCGCGCAAACTCCGCGATGAGCAAGGTGAAGCCCGGTGATTTCGACTGGAACGCCATATTGAAGGACGTCAAGTGGTTCTACACCACTGGCATCACCCCCGCATTGAGCAAGTCGGCGGCGGACGCCACGATTGAGGCGCTTAAGGCCGCGAAGGCGATGGGCTGCAAGGTGGCCTGCGACCTCAACTACCGGGTGAGGCTGTGGACCGAGGACGAAGCGCACCGGGTGATGGACCCGCTTATGCAGTACGTGGATGTCCTCATCTCCACCGAGGAAGACACGGCCAAGGTCCTGAAGATCAAGGGCGACAGCTACGCGGATGTCGCGAAGAAGCTGGCCGAGCATTACAAATTCGAGGCGGTCTGCATCACCATCCGCACGGACTTGAGCGTGTTGCGGAACCAGTGGACGGCCATCGTGTACGCGAACGGCAAGGTGTATGAGGACAAGACCTATGACGTGGAGATCATCGACCGCGTCGGTGCGGGCGACTCGTTCTCTTCGGGATTCCTGTACGGCTACGTAACCGGTGACGCCGAGAAGGGCCTCCGCTACGGCAACGCATACGCTGCTCTGGAGCACTCGATATCCGGGAGACATCAACTGGTGCACGCTCCAGGAGGTAGAGACGCTTATCAAGGGTGGCGGGACGCGTATCAGCCGCTGACAGCTACCATCAAGAAGCATCACGGCCGACCAGCTTTAGAAGCTGGTCGGCCGTAACTATATGCGTTCCTTCCTGCTCTGCCGTGGCCGCGTCCAGGGCGAGCGAGGTCACCAGGAAATCGGCGTGGCTCTGCGCCGCGCACGAAACCAGTTCCGATACGATGCTTGTATGGAGCTTTCGGTCGAGACGAGTCGACTCCCGGCACGAGGCAGAATAGTACCGGCAGTTCAGTCAGAAAACGCGACAGTTCCCTGTCGGTCATGCCGTGCCGTTGCTTCAGGGCGTCACTGCGCAATGCCCTGCTTATCACCGTCACCATTCGAGGCGTGGCGAAGAGCCGCAATCGTCCCTGCAGCGCGAAATCAAGAAGCCGCGCCGGTGAGCCGTGCGGATTGAGCAGGGCACTCGTAATCACTCCGTAATCGAGTACCACTCTCCACATGGGGTCGCGAGGTGTCCGGGCCTCAGCCCACTGCCGCGATGGCCTGCCGGATGTCGCCTTCGAGCGCCTCTGCGTCCTCTCTGCGCACACGGTCGCGCAATGGACTATCCGGCTGTACAATCGCTCGCGTGCCTGTTCCCAGGCGAGGTACTCCTCAACCGGGATGACGGCCACAAGTGGCTTGTCCCCCCTGTTGACGATGTACCTGTCACCCCGCAGCCTTACTTCGTCCATCATCTCCCCGAAGTTCTGCCGGGCCTTCTGCGCCGAGATCTTCTTCAGCATCCCATTCCTCCTCGTTCGCAGGCAGTGTGACCATTACGAGCGATAGGACTGCATGGACCTATCTGACCATAACGACCATCATGGTCATGCTAGTCAGTAGGGTCGGGTATGTCAATAGGGGGCGCTTCGCATTCGCCAATTGTTCGTGAGACGGCCGCTCGCGGCCCTGCGGTGATGAGGCGTTGCGAGCGTATTACCGTCCGGCGGCTTCGGGCCCGCGTGCTACGGACGGGTTCGGGAGCGGTAACCATTGGAACCCGGCCCCGCGGGTGCCGGTTGGCGAGACGGGCCCCTGGGAGCCGCATGGCGACAGACGTGCACCGGGCTCTTTGTGAGGGCACTCGACCCGCACGTGACGGAGATGGCGCACGTACGCAGTCAGGAATTCGGCGGCGTCCACCCGCAGCGGCCAACAATAGAGACGCGGCGACTGTGTGGCGATTCTTAGCGGGAGGCGAGGGAGCAGTCGCGGCAGGGGATTATATCCTCGATTCGACCGGATAGGAGCGCATGCCGGATGCGCTGCAATGCCGGCGAATTCCATATCTCGTGAAGCGATTGGGAGCAATTGCCGACCATGCAGGAGTGCCCCCAGTCGTTGCAGCAGAGGATGGCGTCACCGTTGTGCAGTACGTTCAACTGGTTGAAGGGCAGCTGACAGCCGATGCGCCATCGTGCGAAGCGGCGAACCCTCGACATGTCGAACGCCCCACTGGGCGGCGACGTGAAGGACGTTGTAGTTGTCAATCTCGCCGGCACGGTTATTCATGGGCTTACAGAACGTCTGAACTCCGCGCCGGCTCCACGCGTTCCTCGCTTCCCGGATTTCTGCACGATTGATTTCGGTCGTGACGAAGTCGACGCGCAGTCGTGACCTGAGGGCCGGGACTTCGGCGAGACGAAGGATGTTCTCGACGACGTGGTCGAAATCGAGGCCGCCGTTGAGCTTCTCGTACGTCTCCCTCTTGTATGCGTTAAGTGACACTGCCAGGAGATCGACCTTCGAGGTTTCAATATCGGATGGTTCGAAACGGTCCAGTAGCGCGCCATTGGTAGTGAGTATGCACCTCGACGCCGGCGCGGTGGTCTTCATGTGGCGTATCCAATGGAAGATGTCCGGATTCAGTAGTGGTTCATTGTGCAGGTCATACAGCACGGTAGTTGCTTGGGCGTCCGACGCTATCTGTCGGACGAGGTCGTCATAGAGCGACCACTCCATGGCGCCGTGCTGCCAGTCCTTGCTCACGCGCGGGTACGGGCAGATGGCGCACGCGCGTTGCACAGGGTCTGGGTCTGCAGGTGGATGCGCGAGGGCAATGCGGGACACCGGCCACGTGACAGGAAACTGAGCAACGAGACGGCCAGGTAGGAATAGTGTCCGGATGGCGCGGGCGGTCTACTCATCGCCGCCTCGTCTCCGGAACGCCAGTATCCGCGCGAGCGTCCCGTCGTCGCCGAATCCGCCCGCCTTGGTTATGAATAGGCGCACCGGCGTGTTCGCCGGTGAGGGCGGTTGCCGTCACGACTCCGCGCTCTATTTCGCCCGTGACGGCAAGCGCTTCGACGTCGAGATTGCGGCACACGGACCAGGCGGTTGAGCCGCCCGAGAGAAGGAAGGCGCCGGCTGAAACGCGGCCGGATATCGTTCGTGCAAGGTCGCCAAGCCGCATCGCAATGTCAGCGCGACGATGATCGATGAGGGGGCCGAGGCTTGTCGTGAGAACGGCGGCGCGACCTTCGGCCAGTGCGGCCGAGGCGAAGTCAACCCATCGAGCGGTCGTACGATTCGGATACTCCGCAACCAGTTCTTGTGCGTCGATGTCGATGATGGTCGCGACGTTGCCGTACGCCGATAGTGCCTCCACCTGTGCCACCGTTGTGGGGTTGCGGCTGCCGATGACGCACAGAGCCGGATGGAGAGCGGCGGCGACGCTATGCGGAAGTCGCCTGGAGTCACGGCCACTGGCCGCTGCCACGGCGGCAGCCAATCCTGACGAGCCGCAGGCCACCCACGCTGCGTCTCCAGGCGGAAACGCTTCCGCAATGACGCGAAGGTCGTCATCCGTCTCGGCGTCGAGCACGACAGCTTCCTCGGTGGTCGAGGCTACCGTTCGCCTCAGGCAATCGGAACCCCGGCGTACATCATCAACTCCGACGAGAACCGCGTCGACGCCACTCCGCCGCAGCAGCACGCGAATATCGGATACCCGGCATGGCGTCAGTGGATGAGTCCCATAACATGTCAGGTGGACGGGAACCCCGTTCAGCAACGCGATGCCTTGCCTGACAACGCGCCCCTCGCGCGGGAGTGCAGAGCAGACCATGGCCCTTGCACCTCTGTACTCATCCAGCACGGCCCGCAGTTCCGGTCCAACGTTGCCGCGCAGGGTGGAGTCTATCTTCTTGAAAAGCTGCCTGCCGGAGAGATGTGCAGCGGCACGGCGCACGCGGGCGTACGCCTCGCCCGGCGGAACCACGGCGCTGTCGGTAACAAGAACGGTGTTATGCGCTGCAGCCCCATGTTCGGCGCCGAGCAGTACGTATCGTGTCGGCGCCTGATTCCGCGAAGGCAGCAGCGGTGTCCATGGCGCCGGTAAGGTCGCTCGCGATGATGCCGATAGGTTCTGTCATGCGCGGGTATCAGGCTCGGTAAACTGGCATGGTAAGTGCGGATGGATACGGTGTCAATTCTCCCGGGCTTCGGCGCGACGCGGGTGCCACGTTCGAACAAGGCATGGTACGATGTGTCCGCGCATGAGTTCGTCGCTTGATGACCAACGACACCGAGGGCTGCTTGGCCGCAATGAATCCGTGCATCCCACTTCGTGGGTGGGCAGACACGTCACGAGGCGAGTCTCTCCGTATGTGACGTGGTTATTCCTCCGATTGGGAATCTCCGCCAACCAGTGTACGCTGCTTCGGCTGATTCTCAGCGTGGGCGTCGCGGCGATGTTCGCCATGCCGGGCGCGTGGTGGTGGATGGGGGCTGTTGTTGCGCGGTACGGCACCGTTGTCCTGGACTGCGTAGACGGGGAATTGGCAAGGATTCGTGGGACATCGTCGCCGGAAGGCACCTATTTCGACGACTTCGCTTGCCACGTGGGATGGGTCTTGGGGGTGGCGGGCATGGCCTGTGGATTGTACCGGGGGCTCGGCGGACTGCATGTGGTGGTGATAGGCCTGGTGGCCACCGTCGGGATGATGCTCACGATGTCGCATTTGCCTCTGGTAAGGGCTGTGGCCTATGAGTGGGGCGTGACGCCTGAGGTGGGCGCAGTCGGACGGCAGGCGCCTCCAGAGTTCGTGTCGAAGCTGGGGACGGCTGCCAGGGTCCTGCTCGTGATGCCGGGGCTGCACTATCTGCCGCACGTGCTGGTAGCCAGCGCTCTGGACGCGTTCGTGCCTTCCTTTACGCTCTTTGGCCTTGTGTTTAACGTGAGGCTGCTCTGGATGGCGCTGTTCGCCGCCGGCACGGTGGCCGCAGCGATGGCGCGCTGCGGTGTGACGATGCGGCACGGGTTGCGAACCCAACTCTAAGTGCGCAGCGTGGCGGCAGGGTTCTCTGCGGCGACATAAGCCTTTGCACTTGCATAGGTCGACACCGAATTGACGTCGAACACCGGGCCGCCGTGTATGCATGCGCCGACGCGATAGCCTTTGCGTATCATTGCGGCGAAGACCATCGACCATCCGATGCCGGCGAGATAAGGGTCGCATCGCAGCGTTACGTCTTTGAACTCGTCTATTACGCGGGCGCGCACGAATGCTGCGCCGGAGAACACCGCCGCGGCGCGGGTTGTGGGGATGTGTCTGCCTACGTCGAGAACCAGGTTGCCTGACAGCAGGGTGCCGACGTTTGCCGTGTAGCGCCGGCTCGGATGGAGAGCCAGAACGCAATCTTCATTGACAGCATGCATATCCCGCAGCATTTGAGCCGTGTAGACCAGGTCCGAGTTGAGAATGAAGACATCACCTTCCAGGGAGTCAGCCGCCATTTGGAGCGAGTGGACCGAGCCCGTAGTCGAGATGGGCGGGATTCCGGTATATCGTGG
Organism: uncultured Chloroflexia bacterium; assembly: GCA_963761225.1. Lineage (GTDB taxonomy): Bacteria > Chloroflexota > Dehalococcoidia > GIF9 > AB-539-J10 > SKVJ01. The sequence goes on from CAVXGE010000006.1 coordinate 141,114, forward strand.
CGGCCCGGCTGAATCCGGCCGCTATCTGGTCACCTTGCCATCCGACCACCAGCGCGATGTCCGCAATACCCAGGCTGGACAGGAGGGTCAACTGGCGTTGGAGAATACTCTACGCCGCCCAGCGGCAACAAGCATTTTGGGCGGTTCGTGGTAAGGGCCCCCATCCTCCGTCCCCTACCTGCGGCCAGGATTATCGCGCGTGCCGACAGAAGGTCCATCGCGATGCGCTAGAGCGTGGCTTTGATACGCGCGATGTAGTCGTTGAGCGTCTTCTGTGCGGTGGCGTCATGTCTGGTGATGAACTCGCGCCATTCAGGGCTCGCCTTGAGACTCGCCTCGATTGTGCTCGCGGTGTCAACCAGCACGCCCTGTCGACGCGCCTGCTCGGCCGCGGCCTTCAATTGGTCGTCCATCTGCTCTCGAACCTGGTCCAGAGCCTGCTTCTTTACGTCTTCGTACCGCTGGCGCAACGAGACTATGGAGCCCAGCAGCAACTCCAGGGCTGAGTACTTGCCGTTCTTCTTGAGAGTCTCAAGGGCCAGAAGGGCCGCCTTGCGCTTCTCGAAGTCGTCCGCGCTCATCTGCAGGCGAAACGTAGCCAGCAGTCTCTCCTGTGCCTGCTTGACGATGCCCGGGCCTTCCGACTCCGCCATGTCCTTCACGCGCTGCCAGAGGTCCTCCGCAGTCATCGCGCCCGTGAAGTACGGCGAGAGCGCAGCCTCCAACTCCCTTTCCTGCTGCAGATGCTGCTGCTCCGAAGGGGAAAGCGCTCCTATCCGTGCAAGACGTTCCTGTGCCCTTGGTGAGAGGTCCATAGTGCTCCTCTATCGTTGGTCGATTATTCCTGCAAGCCGTCCGGCCGGCTACCCATGTCCGTGTACATCGCTGCGGCGGGTCTCGAGAGGTTGGATGGGCGAAAGGGTTTGATGATGGAGGGCCACTCCGGAGCGCCTACCTCGGCGGACAGGGGTTGCAGAGGGATCACCAGCCCAAACCTCGTGCAGCGATACTCACGGGTTGTCACGTCGACTGCTCCTCCCTCCCTGTGCGCCTGCGAGTCTCTTGAGTGCCCTCGTATAGGGTGAGGTAAGTATACCGCGTTCAGTGACGATGGCGGTCACCAGCCGATGCGGAGTGACGTCAAAGGCGGGATTCCGAATCTCCTGACAGCGAGCCGCCACCCTGACGCCTCCGTAGGTGGTCACTTCGTCCACATTGCGCTCTTCTATCTGTATCGTGTCGCCGCTGCGCAGTGACAGGTCCACGGTGCTGGTGGGCGCCGCAACATAGAACGGAATGCCGTGTGCCCTGGCGAGCACCGCGATGCCGTAGGTGCCTATCTTATTTGCGACATCGCCGTTGGAAGCGATGCGATCCGCTCCGACGAACACGCAGCCGATGCCGCAACTACGCATCATGTAGCCCACCATGGAGTCGGTGATCAGGGTTGTGGGGACTCCCGCGCCGGCCAGTTCCCACACGGTGAGCCTGGCTCCCTGAAGCAGGGGGCGGGTCTCGGTGGCGATGGCGCGCGCGACTCTTGCCCCTGGCGGTAGGCTTCAACGATCGCGCCCAGGGCTGTGCCATGCGCGGCAGTGGCTATCATGCCTGCGTTGCAGTGAGTGAGAACGGTTGCTCCCGCGGGAATCAAAGTCGCGCCAAGGCGGCTGATGACCGCCGATGCGGCGACTTCTTCCTGGTGTATCAGCTGGGCCTCGCGCAGAAGATTGTCCGAGACAGTGTCGGTGTCGCTGGAATGCAGCACGCGCAGCATGCGATTCAACGCGGCAAACAGGTTGACTGCGGTGGGTCGGGTTCCCGACAGAGTGACAATGGCCGTCTCAACGGCGCTCATCCGGTCCTGCCGGGATGCACCACGCGCCGCGAGAACTACGCCATACGCCGCCGCAACGCCTATGGCGGGCGCTCCGCGCACCGTCATGTTTCGAATAGCCTCCGCGACCTCGTCAGAAGTGGTCAGGTCCAGGTACCGCTCCTCCCGTGGCAGCAGTCTCTGGTCCAGCATTCGGACGTGGTCGCCGCTCCAGTCAACTGAGTAACTCATGTTTGAACTCACGCTCCAGGTCGCCTATTATACTTCGGGCGAAAGAAGGAGTGTGTTTAGTGATGAGCAACGAAGAGACTGTCGAGCGGGCGCGTCAGAGAGCGCGGAAGAACTTCTCGCTCGGTTACAACTGTGCTGAAGCGGTATTCGAGGCGGTAATGGGGGAATGCGACCTCGGGCTGCCTCCGGATGCGCTGCGTCTCGCGACGGGATTCGGTGGAGGGGTGGGATTGTATGGCGACACGTGCGGAGCTCTGACCGGGGCAGTGCTGGCGGTGAGTGCCGCGCACGGACGCAGGCAATTGCCCGATGGTGAGCCGCGGGACGCGGCTGCGAAATCCAAGGAGCAGTTCTACGGCCGCCCGGGCATCTACCGGATGTTCAATCAGATTCCGAATCGCATCGCTGAGAAATACGGCTCCACGCTGTGTCGCGAACTCACGAAGAAGTGGCAGGACCAGTGGCTCTGCCGCGAACATGCACTCAGTTGCCGGGAAATCATGACCGACGCGGCGGGCATCGCGGCGGAAATGGTGCTCTCCGACAGGGATGAGATGATGGGCCGGGCGTTCGGCTCGAATGTCGAACATCTCGTCGACGACGAGACGTGATACCGGCTACCCTCAGCCCCAATACACATGAATGTCGCAGTGTGCGCAATCAAGTTTCGACTGCCTGAGAACCACTCGCTCAAAGGCAAGAGGCAGATAGTCTGGTCCATGACAGCCCGGCTGCAGAATCGATTTCACGTATCCGCTGCAGAGGTAGAAGGGCAGGGGCTGTGGCAAGTATGCACGGTCGGCATGGCGTACGTCAGCAATCATGCCGAACACGCACGCGAAACCATAGACCACGCTGTGTCTTTTGTGGTTGAGAACTATCCCGATATCGAAGTGCTCGAAGTGCAGGTGGAGGTTATTCCCGTTCAGTAGCGGGTGTCATGCTTCCCTCTGCGTTCCTGCATCAGCTCATCACGGCTCCTGACTATGACGGAGAACTGGTACACGTTGAGCAGATACCGGCATCCGAGCCGGTGTTTGGTGAGCTTTCGCACGAACTCGCGCCGGCGCTGGCCAAGCGGCTGAGCGCGGCCGGCATCGAAGCATTGTACCGGCATCAGGCGAACGCGGTTGACCTCTTGCTCGACGGCAAGCACGTGGTGGTCAATTCGCCCAGCGCGAGCGGCAAGAGCCTCTGTTACCAGATACCGACGTTGCATACGCTGGTGCAGGACAAGGACGCGACCGCACTGTATCTCTTTCCCACGAAGGCGTTGGCGCAGGATCAGCTACGCAGCCTCCGCGGCCTCGCGTGCCCGAAGTTGCTGCCCGCATCCACCATTGAGACCTTCGACGGAGATACCGCCCAGGAGACGCGATTGTCCGTGCGGAAGCGGGGGCGCATCGTGCTCACCAATCCGGACATGCTGCACCTGGGTGTCCTGCCGAACCACTCACTATGGTCGAGGTACCTCCACGGTTTGCGCTACGTCGTGCTCGACGAATCGCATGTCTACCGGGGAATACTCGGGTCGCACGTTGCCAACATAATCCGCCGGTTGCGCCGGCTGTGCGTGTACTACGGGGCGAATCCCGTGTTTGTGTGCTGCTCGGCCACCATCGCCAACGCGCAGGAGCATGCCGGGCGGTTGTGCGGCGTGCAGTTCGAGGACGTGGAAGGCACGGACGGGCCCCACGGGGAAAAGTACTTCGTATTGTGGAATCCATCGATAGTGGATAAGCAACGCGCGACGCGCCGCAGCCACAACAGCGAGGCGAGTTCATTCCTGTGCAAGCTGGTCACGCGTGGCGTGCGTACCCTGGTGTTTGCACGGACGCGCAGGCTCGCCGAGCTTATCTACGTGTATGCGCGGCAGCGGCTACCCGCCGATGTTGCGGCCCGTATCAGTCCCTACCGCGCGGGGTATCTTGCTGCCGACCGCCGGGACATCGAGCGGAAATTCACTGGAGGCGACCTCGATGGGCTGGTTGCTACGAGCGCGATGGAGTTGGGCGTCGATATCGGAGACCTTGATGCCACGATACTCGCCGGCTATCCGGGGAACATGGCAAGCGCATGGCAGCAGGCGGGGAGGAGCGGCCGGGGGGGCAACCCGTCCCTGAGCGTACTGGTGGCGCAGAACGGACCACTCGACCAGTACCTCATGCGCAATCCTGCATTCTTCTTTGCACGTCGATTCGAGAAGGCCCTCATCAATCCCACGAATCCGTATGTGCTGGAGCCTCACCTGTTGTGTGCCGCGTGGGAGAAGCCTCTGGCGGCCGAAGAGGTAGCCACGTTGGCTGAGACGGCTCCGGGGTTGATTGAACGCCTCCTCGAGAAGGGTCTGCTCAGGGAACGCAGGGGGCGTTTCTATCCGGATGTCAGTCTCGAGTACCCGGCCCAACGGGTCAATATCAGGTCCGCTGGAACACCGTACCAGGTGATGGAATTGTCGCGGCGAGCGTTGCTGGAGACGGTCGACGGCGCGGTGGCGATGTCGCAACTGCATCCCGGGGCGGTGTATCTACACCAGGGTGACACCTATGTCGTGCGCGAGTTGGATATTCGAAATCGCACCGCATGGGCGGAGCGTCGCGACGTGGATTACTATACCATCGCACGTGAATTGAATGACATACGGGTGACGTCCGTACGCGAAGAGAAGCAATGTGGGGATACGGCCGTGCACCTCGGGTCCGTGCAGGTCACGTCGCACGTGGTAGCCTTCAAGAAGCGCAAGCAATACACGGAAGAATCTCTTGGCGAGCAGCCGCTGGACCTACCCGAGACCACTTTCGCCACCACCGCCTTCTGGTTCGATGTGTCCGCGGCCGCAGTTGACCGCGTTGCCGCCCGAAGGGCGGACTTTGCGGGCGCCATCCACGCGTGCGAGCATGCGGCTATCGGTGTCCTTCCATTGTTCGCGCTGTGCGACCGCAACGACATAGGCGGCGTGTCGACACCGTCCGACGCGCGGACTTCAATGCCGCAGGTGTACATATACGACGCGTATCCGGGTGGAGTGGGTATCGCTGAACTGGGTTACGAGATGGTGCAGCGCCTGTGGCGCGCAACCCTGTCACTCGTCAAGGATTGCCCGTGCCTCGATGGCTGTCCGAGTTGCATACAGTCGCCGAAGTGCGGCAACAACAACGACCCCCTGGACAAGGAGGGCGCCATCGCCCTGCTCGAAGCGCTCGCATCAACCTGAATCGTGGCGCTCTGCCGCGCTATGCCTGTGAAGCGCGTTGCGATGCGGCGATTACGGAATGTTGTGCTAGGATTACGAGCGGGTGAACGCGAGCGGGCAGCAACGAGAGCTCGGTTCATCGTGATTACATGATTATCGCCGACTGGAACCCTATTGCGTTTTCCATCGGCGGACTCTCAGTCCGCTGGTATGGAATCATGGTCTCGCTCGCCGTGCTGACCATATTCCTCGTCATGCGCAAGGAGTCAAAGCGCCTCGGTATCTCGGAGGACTTGCTCTACAATCTGTTCTTGTGGGGCATGATCGGTGGCCTCGTCTTCTCTCGGTTGGTTCATGTGGTCGACTACTTCTTCACAAATCCGGGGCAGCCGATCGACTGGCTTGGGTTCGACGGTCTGGCATTGTACGGGGCGGTCATGGGCGTGCCGATTTCGGCCTTCATTTACACTGCCGTCATGCATATACCGTTGGTAACACTGGCGCGGCTTGGCGACGCCGTCGCTCTCGGTGCTCCACTTGGTCAGGCCATTGGCCGGGTCGGCTGCTTCCTGAACGGGTGCTGTGCCGGGGGGCCCACCGATTCGTTCTGCTCGGTGACGTATACGAATCCCCAGAGTTTCGCGGACTATCCCGGGATCCCGGTGCAACCGACCCAGTTGTATCTCATCGGATGGAACCTGGTGGTCTTCCTGGTGGTGTTTCTGATGCGCAAGCGACCCAAGCCCGACGGCGCTTCGTTTTTGACGTACGTGAGCCTATATGCGGCGGGCGACTTCGCGATACGGTTCTTCAGGACGAACGATGCGTACCTGTGGGGATTGCAGCAGGCGCAGGTTATCGGCCTCGGGATTATGGCGGTGTGCGTGCCGATCCTGATAGTGAAGTGGCGAAACTTCCGCCGGCAAGCGCGGCAGGAGATAGAGTCAGTCGATGGCTGACGGGGCCAGATCGAGAACGTGAGCCTGGAGTGCGTCCTCTCCGCCCCAGCGGCGCATTCGCAGATTGTAGACAAGATCGATGAGCCGGGGGATGTCGTCAGGCCCCCTCTGGGTCCGAAAGTCCACCGCATCCAGCACAACCCCTTCCTGTCGCAGCCGCAGGCTGGTCCACTTCTCGTGATTGCGGAAACTGCGGCATTCAACGACCTCGACGCCGCGCGTGAGAAAGGACGGCTCAGGATTCTGCTGGCCGAAGGGCTCAAGCGTGCGCATCTCCTTGTAGCTTTCGCCACCCAGGTCGCGCAACTTCACTTCCATGTCGATATCCAGCCGAGGGCGCAGGTCCAGCCCGGCCAGGCACTCCTGGGCATCTGAAACGAGGCGCTCCTCCAAGAGTGGCAGGTTCTGTGGCGTGACGGCGAAGCCGGCGGCAAGCGGATGACCCCCGAAGCTGACCAGCAGGTCTCCACATCGTTCCAGCGCCGCCGCAAGATCAAACTCGGGTATGCTGCGCGAACTTCCTCTACATAGTTCATCGCCCGTCGTCACCACGACGGCAGGGCGGTAGAACTCTTTCGAGACCTTTCCCGCCACCAGTCCGATGACCCCCTCCTGGTAGCTTGGGTCTGAATCGAACAGGAGCGGCCGGTCCGCCTGGCCGAGTAAACGCGTCGAAACTTTGTCGTAGACCTCGGTTGTCAGTTGCTGCCTCTGTCCGTTAATCTCGTTCAGTTCGGACGCGAGGCGCTCCGCTTCCACCCTGTCGGAAGTTACAAGCAGCCGCAGGCTCATGTCGGCGTCATCGATGCGGCCCGATGAATTGATGCGCGGTCCGAGCGCCCACGAGATATCTCCGGAGGTGATGCTGCCCGGCGTAAGCCCCGACAGCTGAATCAATGCTTGAAGCCCGGGTCGTGTGGTGCGATTCAGCACGCGGAGACCGCGCTGCACCATTGCGCGATTCTCCCCGACGAGTGCCACCATGTCAGCCACGGTGCCGAGCGTGACGAGTTCCAGGAGTTCATCCAGACGGCTCTCGTCGTTCCGCCCATGGTATACCGCCTGCATCAGCTTGAACGCGATGCCGACGCCGGCGAATTCGGTGAATGGATAGCTGCTGTCGCGCCTCTTGGCGTTCACGACCGCGACGGCTCGAGGCAGCTTCGCCAGAGGGACGTGGTGGTCGCTTACGATGAGGTCCACTCCCATCTCCGCCGACTTGTCAGCCTCGGCAAGGTCTGAGATGCCGCAGTCGCACGTGATAACGAGTGTGGCTCCCTGCCCCTTGAGTTCTGCGACGCCGGAGGCGTGCAGTCCGTGGCCCTGCGTGAACCGGTTCGGGATGTGTGTTACCGTTCTCGCCCCCAGCCATGTCAGCGCCTCCGAGATAACCGCCGTTGAGGTGACACCGTCAACGTCGAAATCACCGAAGACACCGATGGTTTCGTGTTTCATCAGCGCCTGGTTGATGCGACGGACTGCTTTACCCGTGTCGGGCAAATCGAACACACTGGGTTCGTGGGCGAGGTCGGGGTCCAGGAAGGCGGGGATGTCCGCGAGAGCGATGCGGCGGTTGAATAGAAGCTGAGCTACAAGCGTGCTTTGTCCACTTGCGTCCACATAGTCGCGGGGAGCAGTGGTCTTGACCCTCCAATGCAGAGGTGGAGGAGCCTCGCTAGCTGTGTTGGAACTCGAGGTATTCAAGCCTCGTTACTATACCATACGAGACAGCGGCCGGTTTGCGGCGCTGTACGTGACGCGGTGAGTATTTGTTCTTGCCTCTCGGGGGCGGCTATAATCGGGCGTCGTGTATATCAGGCCGTTCTCCCGTATAGCCCTGCATGCATTTGGCTGCAAGCTCAACCAGGCCGAGGTGCAGGAATTGGCGGTCGGTTTTGAGGCGCGTGGCTTCCAGGTAGTCGGTCCGCGCGACGACGCCGATGCGTACGTCGTCAACACCTGCACGGTGACTTCTGAAGCCGACCGCAAGGCGCGCCAATGGTTGAGAATGGTGCGGCGCACGCATCCTCAATCTCTGGTTGTTGCCTTCGGCTGCAGCGTCGAGCGCTCGTCTGCGCAACTCGTGCCGCTCACAGACCTGCTTGTCTCCAACGCTGACAGGGTACGGATCATCGACATCGTCGTCTCCGAATTGGAGACCCGCGCGGGTGGTTCGTGCGGCTCACCTGTTGGCAGTCGTGCGGCCCGGCACGGGCCGCACGAGGAGCCTCGTCAAGGTGCAAGAGGGATGCGCGACGCCGTGCACCTACTGCATCGTGCCGTACGTGAGGAAAGGGGAGCGGTCGCTGGAGTTGGACGGAGTCCTGTCGATGGTCGAGGCGCGCATCCGAGACGGCTACAAAGAGATTGTCCTCACGGGAACCAAGATAGGCGCGTACCGTGACGGCGCATCGATGCTAGCCGACCTGACCCGGAGGGTGCTGGAGCTTCCCGGGCTCGCCAGGCTGCGCCTTTCGTCGCTTCAGCCGCAGGAGCTATCAGACGAGTTGCTGGGCCTGTGGACCGACAGCCGGCTTTGCCGTCATTTCCACCTTTCTCTGCAAAGTGGCAGCGGCACGGTGCTCGCGCGCATGCGCAGACACTACGACCCCGGTGACTACCGCGGAGCGCTTGAGCGTATCCGGGCTCAGTTGCCCGACGCCGCGATTACCACTGACGTTATCGTCGGGTTTCCCGGGGAAACGGATGCCGAGTTTGCCGATACGTTGGCCTTCTGTGACGCAGCGCATTTCGCTCGTATCCACGTGTTCCCGTATTCACGCCGGCCCGGTACCCCTGCCGCTCAGATGGCGGGGCAAGTGGCCCGCGGCGTCCTGCGACAACGGGTAGCGGAGATGGAGCGAGTGGACTCGCGCGGTCGCGCAGCATTCATCGCGCTCTGGCTGGGCAGGACGCAGCAGGTGCTGTGGGAGGAGGAGGTCTCGCCGGGCAGCGATGTGTACGCGGGCACGAGCGACAACTATCTGCGCCTGTTGTGTCACAGCGATTCCCCGCTGCAGAACACGCTGGAGGAGGTCACACTCCAGACTGTGGACGCCGATGGCATCTGGGTGAGGCGCTGATGTGAAAGTGCGCGTCGATGTGAAGCCAAACGCCAGGGTGCCCGGCATCGAGATGCTTGATGGCCATCTCGTGGTGCGCGTTAAGGAGCCCCCTACGGAGGGCAAGGCCAATGAGGCCGTGTTGCGGGCGGTCGCTGGCTACTATGGCGTGCCTGCTCGCGATGTCCGGCTGCTGTCGGGTGGCGCGGGGCGCCACAAGGTGCTGGAAGTACCGGATGCGTAACTCAGCGAGAGGGTTTCGCGGCGGGGCTATGCAACCGCGTCTTGATCGCCCGGATCAGACGGTAGACGTGCACAGCGCCGGCGGCCGACAGTAATCGAGGCAACAGCGTCCACTGCAGTCCAACTCCCAGAGCCAGAAACAGCGCGGGGTCTTCCACAAGCGAATGCCCCACTCCCAACGAGATATGCAGGCGTATTAGTTCGTCCTCGCTGAACCTTCCGCTGGTGCACTCCTCGACGATGACGGCGCTGCCATAGACAAGACCGAAGAAGGCGCCCGTCACCCACATTGTTGCCACGTTTGGCGTAAGTCCGAGGACCGCCATGAAGGGGCGAAACACCCTCGCGATGCGGTCGGTGTACCCCAGCACTTTGAGTATCTCAAGGACAATCATGACGGACACGATGATGGCGAACAGCTTGAGCAGAAGGTCTGCGGTCGACATACCCCACGCGAGCAGCGCGTTTGAGAGGGGCACATGCTGCCCGAAAGCCTCGGGCATCACGACCGGAATCTCCGTGCCGGTGAAGAACAACGACGCGACGTAGACGGCGACGCACGCGGTGACGAAACGGATGGAAGTAATGGCTGCAATGTGGATCCCCGACTTGTGCTGAATCACGCCCTCAACCACAAGCATGTGGGCAACACAGACGAAGATGGACATGAGGATGAACTGAGCGTGGGAAAACGGAATGGTGACCATCATGGCGACCGCCGCGTAGAAGCTGGTGAATATGCCCGTCAGGATGGGCAAGGCAGCCTGTGGCGGCAGATGGATGAGCGCCATGACCGGGCGAAATACGGGATCAAGTGCGTAGAGCCAGCCCGTCCAGTCGAGCAGAGCTACCGCCAACGAGACGGGTACGATGATCTTCAGTGACCAGAGGAAGCCGCGGATGCCGGACCGGAAGCCTCTCAGGAACCCGAGCCTCACTTCTTGTTTCAGAGCGGGGTCGGGCTTGAGCGTAGAGTCGGGGCCCGGTCCGTGGGAGCCGCTCATGGTACGTCGCCGTCGGTTTGGTTGAATCCCAGGGGCCCGGCTCTACGGACTAAGTCCTCGAGTTCCGTTCTGGAGGGGCCGCCTCGGGTCTCCGGCCGCGTGGCGTTGAGTCCCGCGGCGGCCGATGCCATGACGAGGGCATCACACCGCGGCATCCCGGTCGAGAGATATGCGGCATAGGCGCCCAGGAACACGTCGCCACAGCCCACGGTGCTGACCACGCTCAGTCCCAGCGCATCGATCGGGAGTGGCGGGATGGTCGTGGTGATGCCTGTGGAACACTCGTACAACTGGCTGCCTCGCGCACCTTGCTTGAGCAGCAGGCAGGCAGGGGCCTGTCGAACATCGATGCTGCGGATGATGTCGCGCGGTTCGCACGCAGCGAAGAGTTGGTGGGCCTCGGCTTCGTTCAGCACGAGCGTATCCACCTTGCGCGTCAATGGTGCGAGGAGGCTCCATCCATTGCGAACCAGTATTCCCGGGTCCCAGGTTGCGGGAATTTCCAGGTCCGCAGCGGCGCGGAGGAGATACTCGGCGACGGCAAGTGGGGGGTCAGTTAGAACCACGTGGCGGCAATCCTGAAGCAGCGTGGAGAGTCTCGCCTGTCGAGCGTGGCGTACGGTCAGTGCGGAGTTCGCACCAAGATGGCTGGCAATGACGTTCTGACCGGCAAGGTCCACAAAGATGTACGCGTGTCCGGAGGATTCTCCGGCCACCTGCACGACGGTTTCATGTAGCACTCCCTCCGCCGCGAGCGCGGCAATCTGCATCATTGTGATACTGTCCTTGCCCAGTGCGCCGAACAGCGCTACTTCTCCCGGACCGAGGATTCGGGCCGCCGCTACGGCGGCGTTCGCACCGGTCCCGCCCGGCACTTCACTGACACTGTCGCAGGTGACTTCCTCTCCCGGAATCGGCAAGTGCTCGACAAGACAGGTCGTATCCCAGTTGATGGCGCCAGATACCAGCAAGGTAGCCATACTATTTCTCCAGCATCCGCGAGATGAACAGTTCCTTGAAACGTGGGCCGTCGACGCGGACCGCGACCCGTGAGGAGCTAACCAGGCGGGTGGACGCATCATCCGGGCGGAACAATGTCCTGCCGCGTTGCTCGTCGTCGCTCGTGTTCACGTCAACCTGTCCGGTGACGAACTCAAAGAGCGAGGGAGCAACCGCGGCCGCGAGGGCGAGCGGGTCATGCATTGCGCAGTTGGGGTGAGTGCTCAGCGCGAAATCGAGCAAATCCGCGGCGAGCGCCGCCTCACGAGTTCCGCCTGTGCGCAAACGCGTGAGATCGCCGCCAACCAGGGCTCCTGACGGATCGTTCGTGACATCCAATCCAACGATTGTCAGCGGGACGCCGGAGTGGAACACGATGCGGGCCCCGTCCGGGTCCTGCCAGATGTTGAATTCTGCCCAGGGAGTCGTGTTGCCGTCTCCGTACCGGGTCAACTGGAACGCACCGCCCATGATTATCAGTTCTTTGACCAACGAGGGCATGTCTTCGTGGCGCATGAAGGCGCGCGCCACGTTGGTGAGGGGGCCGGTGGCAACGATGACGCGTTGCCCCGGCGCTGCTGCGACGAAATCGAACAGCATGTCGTCTGCTGGTGTCGATTCGACAGTGATGCAGCCGTCGGCGAGATCTACCCCGCCGAGGGCGTCGGCGCCGTGGTAGCCCAGCGCTCCACAGAACGACTTCATCAGGGGGGCATTGGCTCCCGCCGCCACAGGTACGTCCGTCGCGCCCAGATAGTCCAGCACACGGAGCGCGTTGCGAGTGGTCATCTCGAGGGGGCCATTGCCGGCAACTGTCGTGACGAGTGCAAGGTTGAGTTCGGGTGAGCGCAACGCGAGCATCAACGCGAGGGCGTCGTCTATGCCCGGGTCGACGTCCAATGCTACACTGATTGCCACTTCGCACTACACTACCACATGAAACGTGCAGGTGCCATGTCGAGTCCACGCGAGTCGAACCGCCGGGCAGGGGGCCCCCGTGATATCGACTCCGATGACACACGCCGCTCATTCATCGCCGACGTCCTGGCGCGCCTCGAAGCCGAGTATGGGCCTCGCGAGTTCGCTTCCCGCGGACGGGCGGTGGATGTGCTGGTCGAGACGGTCCTTTCCCAGAATACGTCGGATGTGAACTCTCATCGCGCGTATCTGTCACTCATCACTCGATTCGGTTCGCTCGAAGCAGTGGCTGCGGCGGACGTTCAAGAGATAGAACGGGCTATCAGCAGTGCCGGACTATCGAGGATCAAGTCGGTGCGCATCCGTGACCTGTTGGCGCGGTTGCTGCAGGAGAACGGCTCGCTTGAGCTCTCCTTTCTGAAAGCGCGCAGTGTTGACGATGCCCGGCGATATCTCACCTCGCTGCGGGGGGTGGGATTGAAGACCGCGAGTTGTGTTCTGTTGTTCTCGCTCGGTATGCCTGCCATGCCCGTTGACACGCACGTTCACAGGGTCTCCGCTCGCCTCGGACTCATCGACCCCCAGCTTAGTGCGGATGCGGCGCACGGCGCGTTGGAAGCTATCGTCGCGCCTGAAGACAGGTACCGATTCCATCTGCTTCTGATTGAACTCGGCCGCCGTGTCTGCCACGCTCGCAGACCTGTCTGCAGCGCGTGTGTGCTGAATTCGGTGTGCCCGAGCGCGTTTACGTTCCAGGGGCCGCTTTCGCGAAACGCCGATACCCATAACCGAACTACTGGCTCCGGTCACCGCAATGGCGTTCGGGGGCAACGGCCGGTCGCATGGACGCCGATCCCGTGAGGTCACTGCCGCGCCATTTCAACGGGCAATTTCTGATTGGCAGAATTCAATGTGGGAACATCGTGGTGAGCCCGGTCCTGTCTCTAGCGGCATCCGGCCAGGCCTGAAATCCCCAAGGCGCGATTGGCCTGACGTAGATCCCCTTCGTGAGAGCCTCAGTGAGCCCTCCCATCAACCATTCGAACTTGCCGTAAGGGCAGCCGGCCACCATCTCGTAGTCGTACGCCATCGCGAACTTCCGCTCGCCTATGTCCGTGATTGCCAGTCTCAACTCATTGCGCAGGTACGGTGCGGCGATGCATTCGCGGCAGGTGCCTCCGTGTCCGTTCGTTTCGAGTTTTACCCTGTCTCCGCCGTTCCATATCTGGCCGTACACAAGGCTCAACATCTGGTCGGGTGTCCCGTACGCGAGCACCACATCCGGCTCCTCAATCATCTTGCTCAGGGGCGAAAACAGTGCTGCTTCGAATGAGCCTGCGGGGATGACATCGCCCTCAGCCAACTTCGCCGTCGCTGCGGCGTCCCTGGCCCAGCCGCCCGCGTTACGCGTCCCGTCCTTGAAGTCATCCTCGATATCCCAGAAGCCGAGAGCGGCGCCGCCGACCTGGCAGTGATATGCCTGTTCTTTGGTCATCAACACCGGTCGCCTGTAGTACCGTGAGAAGCCGGCCACTTGGCACGCGGCGCAGGGGAACTGCAGAGGCGCGACGTCTTTCGGGGCGTCTCCGCGTTTCTTGTAGAGTTTGACTCCCAGGGGAGGTGTCCTTAGCTTGAGTAGCGTATCGAGCTGTTCTCCCAGTTCCGCCCATTTGGTGATGGCCATGTTGCCTCCTTTGAACTTGACTCCCATCCGTCCGACATTCTAGTCGTATCCGATGAATGCGGGAAGGCCCCGCGGCCGGATGCCGGTGCGCATGCAGCAGACTGCGCATGGCCTGACAGCGGCAGGTGGGAGCACGAACTCCGAGCGCTACCGGTGAATCGCCTTCATGAGCGTCGCGAGGCTCTTGCCGAAACGCCAGGCGGCATCCATGCCCTCTTTGTCGTTGGCGACGTCACCCGGGTCTCTGCCGACGCCGATGTTCCATGTGCGAACGCCGGGCATGTAGAACTCAAGCGTCGAGAACCAGTAGTGCATCTGCGCGAGCGTGAACGTCAGTCCACCTCGCCTCGCCGACCACCAGCGGGTCCTCCGACTTTCCCCACGCAATTGAGGCGGTTATTTCTCATGATGTAGCCCGTCCTCTCCATGAATCCCTTCATGAGCGCCGTGGCGGAACCGAAAGTACACGGGCGTAGCGAGGATGACGCAATCCGCCTCCCGTATCTTGTGATACAGGGGCATCAGATCGTCTTCGATGATGCAGCGCTCGTCCTTCAGACACGCCATGCAGGCAGTGCAGCCCAGGATGGAGAGTCCGGACAACGAGATGAGTTGCGTCTCGACGCCCTCCTCAGACAGGGAGTTGAGCGTGTGCCTTGCGATCAACATGGTGTTGCCGTCCGTGCGGGGGCTGCCGGAAATGGCCAATGCTTTCATGTCTGCCTCCTCGAATTCGGATTATCCGAATGCCCGCGGCATACGCCGGCGGGAAGACCTGCACACCATGGTGGCATGAACTGCGACACTTGTGCAAAGGACTGCACGAGTTGAATTGCGAGCGGGCAGCGCTGGTTCACGCAACCGCTACCGCTGGTCGGCGTCCCAGACGCCGCAGGTGGCTTCGCCGTGTCGAGCGACGGCTGTCGCGGGATCACCGCTGGGGACATGCGTGGATGGCGCTTGTCTAAACTTCAGCATCCGGCGCCTCAATCATCTCGTCGAGGCTGGCTCCGGCGGCGCACGATCGGATAGACGTTCTCTCGCGGCTCGACCGAGAATTCCAGCAGGAACGGTCCGTCGGTCTCACGTGGACGCTCGATGGCGTCGTTTACTTCCTCTTCCGCGGTCACCCGCCTGCGCCGGGATGCCGTATGCCTTGGCTAGTTGCACGAAATCGGGCGTGTACAGCGCCACGTCCACGTAGTTGCCGACTGCAGTAGAACTCCTGCAGTTGGCGCACCATCCCATGGTAGCCATTATTGATGACCGCGATCTTGACGGGCGCCCCTCCTGGACCACCGTGGCCAGTTCCTGCATCGTCATCTGGAAGCTGCCATCACCTGCGATTACCCACACGGTCTCTGCCGGGGCACGCGATCTGCGCGCCCAACGCCGCCGGAAGCTCGAAGCCCATCGTGCCCAGTCCACCGGACGTGATAAGGCCGTTGCGCCGGGGCGAAGCGAATTCCTGTGCGGCAAACATCTGATGTTGCCCAACGCCCGTGACGATGATGGTGCGTTCGTCGGCGCTGCGGCATATTGTTCTTATCGACCTCACGTGCCAGCAGTCTCTTGCCCGGACTGTGAAAAGCCAGAGGATGTGCGTTCCGCCAGTCGTACACCTGCCGCAGCCATCGGCCCGGTTGCGGGCACCAGAAGTCGGGTTGTAGTTGACGCAGTACCGTTCTTAACGTCTCCGATTAGGGACGCATACGGCGGGATGTTCTTGCCAATTTCAGCCGGGTCGATGTCGACATGGACCAGCACTGCGTTGGGCGCGAAACCACTCGCACGCATGGTGGCACGGTCGCCCAGCCGCGTTCCCAATGCCAGGATGAGGTCGGCGCTCTGCACCGCCCGGTTGGCGTAGACAGAGCCATGCATGCCTATCATTCCAAAGTCCAGCGGGTGGGTGGGCGGAAACGAGCCCAGTCCCAACAACGTGTGGACAACGGGAGCATGTAGCATCTCGGCCAGGTCCAATAATTCCTCGTACGCTTCCGAGATGATTACGCCCCTTCCAGCTATGATCACCGGCCGCTCCGCCTGGTTGAGGAGGGCAGCAACGGTAGCGACGTCGGATGCGTTTGCGGCGTACACCGGCCTGTAACCGGGGAGATCGACGTCATCGGGGTACGAGAAATCGGCACATGCGGTTTGCACGTCCCTGGGGACGTCCACCAGAACCGGCCCCGGCCTGCCCGAGCGAGCGATGTGAAAAGCCTCCTTCATCGTACGCGCGAGGTCCCGTACGTCGCGTACGAGGTAGTTGTGCTTGATGACGGGCAGTGTCACGCCAGTGATGTCACATTCCTGAAACGTGTCCTTGCCGATGGCGCCGCCCGCCACCTGGCCTGTGATGGCGACCATGGGTGTCGAGTCCATATAGGCATCAGCGATTCCGGTCACGAGATTGGTTGCCCCTGGGCCCGAAGTAGCCACGCACACACCGACCTGATGGCTGGCGCGAGCGTAACCAGCTGCCGCGTGCGCCGCCCCTTGTTCATGGCGGACCAGCACTCTGCGGAGCTGCGGGATATCGTGAGAAGGCGTCAAAGAGCGGGACCACTGCCCCGCCCGTAAGTCCGAAAAGCACTTCAACTCCCTCCTCTCACGAGGCTTTCACATATGATCTCGGCTCCGGTTTTCATCGCGTATCCCTGCCTTTCTGCATCGTTGGCGCCACTCTCTCCACAAAAAAGAGAGGCCCTCCACCTGGGAGGGCCCCTCTGCGAATACTCAACTGTGAAATCGCTAGGCTTGCAGCCTCCCAGTCGCACGCACGGTGCGCACGGCCACGAGCACGAGGCTAAGTACGAGGCTTGCCATGACTGAGACTGACTGCATAGAGCTGTTCATGCTGAATCTCGCAAGATAATAGCGGTGCACCACCATCACGTGTCAAGTGTGTGATGGGTGAAGGTGGGCCAATTCGCGATGGCAACCGCGATGCCACGATCCGTCGTTCACGCCCGGGCGGCTGGACTTCCGGTACACTGCGATCCGCCGTGCATCAGGAAGCATGATCTGTCGCTGGTCGAGTATCGACGCTAAGTGTTCCAGAAATCGGAGAAGACGGCAGTCAGCCACGCGCGTGATCGCCTCGCGAAGTCTTCTGGCTTCCTTGAGAGCTTCTTCATGGGCATCATCGGCTCGTTTCCTGGCTTCCGCGTCCACGGCCAGCTTCTTGGCCGCCTCATAGACTATGTCGGCGTGCTCTTTGGCCTGCTTGTATACCAGTGCGGAACGCTCCCACGCCTCGTCGCGTAGCTTCCTCGCCTCTTCGTGGGTTTGACGCATCGGGGTTCCCGCCGAACTTGACTGCGTATCGCTCATTGGATACCTGCCTCCCACTTTCTTCCTGCAGCGACGTGATGTCAGCCTGCGGCCGCGGGCTGCCATTCAGGTGCAACCGTCTTCAATACCGTAGTGCGTCTTGCGCAGACTGTCAATTGTCCCTATCCGGCCAGCAGATGAGCTTTCCGGTGAGATGACGTCTCAATGGTCGTTCCTGGCGTGCGGACGTGCGCTCTGCGGCAACCGGAAACGCGCACGACGTAAGTCTGGCAGGAAGAACCGCCGTCGCCGCAGTCGCCACGCCGACGGCCGAGATTAACGCCGAAGAGGCCAGCGCCGATAGTCGTGTCCCAAGCCAATAGACCGGTCGCAACATCACTTGTCGAACGGTGCGCTCCCGGCCGGTGTCGTGTGAATTGTTCTCTTGATGTAACATGGAATATCCGCACAGGGAAACAAGGAGGTTGAGGCAGATGCCTGTGGTACATGTAAACGGCAAAGGCGCCCATCGCGTGATGTTGTATGCGCTCAGCACCTGCGGTTGGTGCCGGATGACGAAGCAGTTGCTGGATAGCCTCGGTAACGAGTATGACTACATATACGTCGACCAGACCAGCGGGCCTGAACGGGAGAAGGTGATGCGCGAGGCGGCCGTGTGCAATCCGTCTCCCAGTTTTCCGACAATCGTTATCGACGGAGGCAAGTGCATCACCGGATTCCGCGAAGACAAGATAAGGGAGGCGCTGGGGAAGTGAGCGAGAAAGAGATTACATCGGCTGAAGTCGACGAACTCTATGACAGACTGAACCGGGAGGCTATCTCGGGCGGATATCTTCTGCATCCCGACGTGGAATTCACCAAGGGACTGGTCAAGGGCCTCATCACCAACGAACGGAGATACGGGTACCGTTCGTGTCCGTGCCGGCTCGCGTCAGGGAAGGAGGCAGATGATCTGGACATAGTGTGCCCGTGCGACTACCGGGATCCGGACCTCAGCGAATATGGCGCCTGTTATTGCGCGCTGTATGTCTCCGAGGAGGTTCACAGTGGCGCGAAGAAAGTGAGTTCGATCCCGGAGCGCCGGCCTCCTGCCGAGGAGCGGAAGAAGGCGACCGCCAGAAAGGGCAAGAGCACGAGCAAGACTGGGGACCTCGCCGGCCTGTCGCAGCCTGTGTGGCGTTGCAAGGTGTGCGGTTACCTCTGCGGTAGGGGAGAGCCGCCTGACGTCTGCCCGATATGCAAGGCCAAGAAGAACCGTTTCGAGCGGTTCATATAGAGCCGTGACACTCTGGCTTCCCGACGCCAGGGAGCGGCGGTGCCTTTGCCTTAGATGTGAGGGAGCGAGGGACGCGAGGCTCCAGTCGATGGTGGGGTGGGGAAGCTTGGGCTGAACGGAAGCCGTGGATAAAGAGTCACCCCGGGTTGAAACGCCGGCCGCCGACAACCTTGGTCGTGGCTCTATCGTCTGAGCGGATTGTGGGAGTATCACCTCAAGTGAATGTCCGGCAGCAAGCCCTTGTCGGCCACGTATGCAGCTAGTTGCAGACGGTTGCGGAGTTGCAGCTTATTGAGAATATGCTCCAATTCCTTCTTGATGACATACGGCGAGACAAGCAATTCGTCTCCGATTTCCTTGTTGGATGCACCTTCCGCGACCCTCAATGCAATCAGCTCCTCTCGTTTGCTGAGATGATGTCCGTCCGGGCCGTGTTCGGCCTTAGGCATAGCAGGCACGATAGTCCGAGCAAGGTCGGCAGACATCGCTACCGCTCCTCGCGAGACGAGCTTCAGACATTCGGCGAAACGCTGGGGGGCGTCAAGAACGGACAGGCAGCCCCTTGCGCCGGCGGACATCAGTTCCTGGACGAATCCTTCGTCGTGCTCCGGGCTCACCAGGACGACTACCGAATGTCCCTGTTGACTGAGCATCCGGACATTACTCATCCCGTCGCCGCACCAGCTTGAATCGAGGAGAACGACGTCCGGTCGACGCCGGCCAAGGTCACCAAGCAGGGAGTCGAGGTTCAGCGGAGGACAGGATAGCACGCAGCCTGCGTCGCGGAGGATGTCGCCCAGCCCTTCGGCGTCAAGCTCGTGAGGAGAGCAGATGGCGACGGAGCACGCGTGTGCGGTCGTCCAGGTGTGTGTCGTGCGTTCGTCGCCGCCGGACAATTGGTCCTGAGCGGGGCCGATCTGCTGCAACTCCTCAGCGTACAGTTGTTCGTCATGCATGATTGCGCCTCAGATGCGTGCGGGCGCCTCACGGAGAGCCACCGCCGCCATCATCAACGTGCCCACGCACCGGGATGCGGGCGAATGTGCCGCAGGCAGAGGTAACGTGTCGAATGCCTCCAAACACCACTCCCCCAAAATGCAGTCTGGGCGCGCGGCCGTGCTTCACAACCTCACTTAGTGCGCTTTAGTACGAAATGGCGCTTGACACGCGTGCCAAGCAGGTCACTAATATGATTACAGGGTGGCGCAATTTGGTGCCATTCCGTGGTACTCCGAATAGATAGTGGCTCCAAAAGTGACCTCAAATGCATGCGACTGAGGATGCGAGCGAGCGCGTGAGGGTGCTGACCGTGCACTTCAGCCCGGTCGTGCGCGATGGTTTGCAGGCCATGCTGGCGGTCGATAAGCGAATCGAACTGGTGGCTCATGCGTCGGATGTCGACGAAGCACTGGCGTACATCGGGCGCCAGGAGTCGCTTGGACTGCCGGTTCGCGTAGTTCTTACTGAAACCAGGAGCGGAAGTCTGCATGGCGTGGAAACGACGAGACGCATTCTCGAGGCGTTTCCTAACACGGCGGTTCTCGTGTTGACTGCGAATGCGAACGACTCGTACGTCATCGATTCGATTCAGGCCGGGGCCGGAGGCTACCTGCTGCTCCACGATATGACCGCCAAGGTGTTGCTGGAAAGCATCCACGGGGTGTTGCGGGGTGGTACCCAGATGTCGACGAAGTTGCTTCGTAATTCGGTGGCGGATCTGCTCAGCAACGGACGCAAGACGGCCGCCGAACGTACGACTGAGGCCGCGCGTCTCACCCAAAGGGAGATCGACGTGTTGCGGCTGATGGCGAGCGGATACTCGAATAAGATGGTGGCCGCCGAGTTGGGCATTACGCTTGATACCGCCAAGAAACACGTCCGCAACGTGATCGAGAAGATGCATGCACGCAGTCGCACTGATGCGGCTATCATTGCGGCCAGGGCAGGCGTCATGGTGCACGCACCGGTTGCCGAAGGCGAGCCGGGGGCATCGGCAGGTCAGACTCCGTGAAGTGACGGCGCAGTGTCGACGTCTCGTGCGGTTGCCCTGGTCCCATTCATGTTGATGCGCTCATGCATGTACGGAGGTGTGGCGGGCCTACGATTGCAGCAATGACCTTGAGCGCCTACTGCAGCGCCCTTCTCGCTGCGCCTGAGTCCCACAGTACAGGTCCGCGACCTTCCGCACGGGGGTGTGCGGTGTATAATGCCGGCACCGATGACCGAAGCACCTGAGAGCCGTAGCATATCGACACGTTTTCGAATACTCGTTGAGATCGCGTCGCGGCAGCCGTCCGTGCAACAGAAGGACGTCGCCAGAGAATTGGGCGTGACTGTGCAGGCGGTGTCCGAGCGCATCAAGGAACTGGTTGCGGCCGGACTCGTGACGACCCGTGGCCGGGCAAGTTACTCCGTCACTCCTTCCGGCGTGGACTGGTTGCTGCGTCACGCGCGTGAACTTGAGTCGTATTCGGAACGCATCTCGCGCATCGTGCGCGAGATATCTGTTACCGCTGCGATAGCGGACACCCTTCTCGAGCAGGGTCGAAAGGTGGCGCTCGAAATGCGTGAGGGCGAGCTCCACGCTCGCTTATGGCGCGACGGTGACCCGACCAGCGGTCTGGTTATCACTGAAGCGCGAGAAGGCGGCGATGCCGGAATCAGCCGGATCGAAGGGGTTATCCCGCTCAAGACATCAGAGGTCGTTGTTGCGAACGTGCCGGCGGTTCAGGACGGCGGCTCTCGCCGGGTGGATGTTGCGCGGCTGCGCAGGCTCGCGAAAGGCCCGGGTCTGATTGCCGCGGTCGGAGTCGAATCCAAGGTGGCGCTGGCCCTGGCCGGTATCGAGCCGCATTGCCGGTGGGCCGCCCCCGCAGCGGTAATTGAAGCGGCGTCAGCAGGCATCCCCTGTTTGCTCGTATGCACGGAGGCGGACCTGCCGCGCATCTCTGAACGCGTGAACGAAGCAGGACTTCAGTTCACCGTCGTGGATCTCGCGCTTCCCGGTGCCCGATGAGAATCCGGCCGCCACGCTGCGGTTGGACTCGACCCCCCACTAATAGTCCTGTCAACGACTGTTATGACCACTACATGTTGACAAACCCATTCTGCATCCACAACATATAGTGGTCGGGTCGTGGAGGGCGGCTCCCCCGTTCACTTGGACGCTCTTCACCGCTCACTATGCGAGACGCATCGGCGGAGGAGGCCAGGGGCATGACGGAGCACAAGATAGAACAGATACGCAAGCGTGAGGGCAACGTTGCACCTTTTCACCCCGAGAAGATAACCGAAGCCGTGTTCAAGGCGGTGCGCGCGAGCGGCGAGGGTGACCTGGCCATCGCGGAGCGCGTGTCCGCACACGTTGTCTCCATCCTCGGGATCACCTGCAGGGATGGCCGCATACCCACCGTAGAGGAGGTCCAGGACCTCGTCGAGAAAGCGCTTATCGACCTGGGCTACGCCGCGGTTGCGAAGTCATACATTCTGTACAGAGAGAAACACGCGAACCTGCGCGAATCCAGGAAGCTCCTCGAGGGCGCACGGGACATGGTGGACGACTACATCGGGCGCCTTGACTGGCGGGTGAATGAGAATAGCAACATGGACTATTCTCTGCAGGGCCTGAATAATTACGTCTCGGCGGGCATCGCCTCTCGCTACTGGATCGGGTCCATCTACCCCACGGAAATTCGTGAAGCGCACACGAACGGCGACTTTCATCTGCATGATTTGGGCATATTGGGCGTGTATTGCTGTGGCTGGGACCTCAAAGACCTGCTGATGCGGGGCTTTGGTGGGGTGCGTGGGAAGGTGGAAAGCTCCCCGCCCAAGCACCTGCGCAGCGCCCTCGGTCAGATTGTGAACTTCTTCTACACGCTTCAAGGCGAGGCCGCGGGGGCACAGGCGTTCTCCAACTTTGACACGTTGCTGGCACCGTTCGTGCGCTATGACAACCTCGACTACAGGGGCGTGAAACAGGCGATGCAGGAATTCGTGTTCGGGCTGAATGTGCCTACGCGCGTCGGATTCCAGACGCCGTTCACGAATCTCTCGATGGACCTGAATGTGCCGTCACATCTATCCGGCGAACCCATCGTTATCGGTGGCGTGCTGCAAGACGCAACGTATGGTGAGTTTCAAGCCGAGATGAATCTGCTCAATCAGGCATTCTGTGAGATTATGATGGAGGGCGACGCCAAGGGCCGCATTTTCACGTTTCCGATTCCCACGTACAACATCACCAAAGACTTCGACTGGGACAGCGGCCAACTGGACATGCTGTGGCGGATGACGGCGAAGTACGGAATTCCCTATTTCGCGAATTTCGTTAACTCCGACATGAGGCCGGAGGACACCCGCAGCATGTGCTGCCGTCTGCGCCTCGACCTCGAGGCTGTTCGGAAGAGAGGGGGCGGATTGTTCGGCTCCAACCCGCTCACCGGAAGCGTGGGCGTGGTGACCATCAACATGCCCCGGATCGGCCACCTCGCGGCATCCAAAGAGGACTTTCTGGCGCGCCTCGACCGGCTCATGGTCTACGCCAAAGACAGCCTCGAGATCAAGCGCAAAGCGATAGAGCGCTTCACTGAAGATGGACTCTATCCGTACTCGCGCTACTACCTGCAGTCCGTCAAAGAACGCCTCGGCAACTATTGGGCCAATCACTTTTCAACGATAGGCCTCATCGGTATGCACGAGTCATGCCTCAATTTCCTCGGCAAAGGCATCGACACCCCCGAAGGGGAGGAGTTTACCAATGAGGTATTGACGTACATGCTTGAGCGGCTGGCCGACTTCCAGTCTGAGACGGGGCAGCTCTACAACCTTGAGGCCACGCCCGGCGAGGGAGCCTGTTACAGGCTGGCGAAGCTTGACCGGCAGGCGTTCCCCGGCATCATCGCAGCGGGTAGCGACTATCCCTACTACACCAATTCCACCCAGCTGCCGGTAGACTTCGAGGGTGACTTGTTCGAAGCATTGGCGCACCAGGACAGGCTTCAGACGATGTACACCGGGGGGACTGTCTTTCATAGCTTCCTCGGGGAGCGCATCGACGATCCGGAGATGTGCAAGCTGTTGGTGAAACGGGTGACCGCCAGCGTGCGCATGCCCTATTTCACTCTGACGCCTACGTTCTCCATCTGCCACAACCACGGCTACATCCGTGGCGAACAGACGTCTTGTCCGGAATGCGGAGAGCGTTGCGAAGTGTACTCGCGCGTCGTCGGCTATTTTCGGCCTGTACAGCAGTGGAATGAGGGCAAACGAGAGGAATTCAAAGAGCGCCGCGGCTTCACGGTTGGCGCCCTTGCATGAGCCTGCTGTCTGGGTTTCGGCTCTGGAAAAGAGCGGCCTTTCAGCCGTCCGGGAGACGACGTGTCGCGGCTGCCCACGGGGGCAGACCGTTGCGTGCGCCCTCCGGATTCGGCGGAGGGGCCCCACACCTCGATGGTCACCACCCCGAGCTATCTGCGAACGGCGACCCGGACCTCGTACAGGACTTTGGGCGGCGACACGCCACCCCAGAGGGGTGTCATGAGAATCTGCGGTTTTGAGGGAGTGTCGCTTATTGACTACCCCGGCCGCATCGCGTCGGTCATCTTCCTGGGGGGCTGCAACTTCCGCTGTCCCTTCTGCCATAACCCGGACCTAGTCCTGCGGCCGGAGTCGCTGCCGGCTCTTGCCCCTGAGGACGTCCTTCACGCGGTTCTGCGGCGAAACGGACTGGTAGACGGAGTCGTGATCACCGGGGGAGAGCCACTTCTTGACGGCTCGGCACTAACGGCATTTCTGCGGATGCTCAGGGAGGCTGGGCTAGCCGTGAAGCTGGACACCAACGGCTACGAGGTGGAGACCCTGAGCGACGTGCTCGAGGCGGGGCTCGTGGACTACGTGGCGATGGATGTGAAGACGTCGCCACAGCGGTACGCGGCGGCTGTGGGCGTTCCGGTCGACGCGCAGAGGATTCTGCAGTCGGTCGCGCTCATCAAGGTGAGCGGCATCGAGCACGAGTTCCGCACGACCTGCGTTCCAGGCATCGTTGAGATGCAGGACGTCGTCACTATTGGCAGTTTGCTGGGTCAGAGCGAGACGTACGCACTGCAGCAGTTCCGCGCTGCGCCGGGGCTAATTGCCCCTGAGTACGCGGCTGCCGCACCCCATTCTCCGGATGCTCTGCGCGAGTTTGCCCAAGCTGTTCGCCCGATGGTTGCGTCCGTCCAGTTGCGTGGCGTCTAGCCCGGTTCACCCTCAACGTCATTGCTGCGGTACAGGCGGCGAGCCGTTTCCGAACGCACTCTTGCCGACGATTCGTCACGTCGCGTTGCACATGCCTGTCCCCCGGGCTTGCTGGCGATTGTGTCGACTGTCACACAGTTCCGGTCTGATTCAGCTGCGGGCTGTCTCCGGGTCAGTTGTATCGAGCCCCAGAGGTGCGGCGCGCCTTGTCACATGGTACTGGCAACGCCGACCTTGCGAGCCCGGTGGTCCGGTGATACCATCGTGTCTGTTGGACTAATGTCAAGAATGCTTGAATTACTCTTCTTTCGCGGACCGTCGCGGGTACGCGAATCAGACGTGCCGCGCGCGCGGCCTGTTCTTGCCGGGTGTCTGCGCGCATTCGCAGTCATCGCCGTGTGTGGCCTCACGCTGGCCACTGGTTTCGCGTGGCTGAGAGACGTACCGGCCGCGCGTGCCGATGCGGGATTTGTATCGGTGCGGGTGCGTGTCGAAGGGCCGGCCGACCGTGTGACCTTCGGACAGACCGGAGTCTATGAAACCGTGTGGTCGGGCGAAGTGGAAGTGCCCCGCGAGTTGACAGTCACCGCAAATAACGGTCGACAGTACCACCTGTTCGTGGAAGATGGGATATACAAGTCGACTCGTCTCGACAACGGCGAAACCAGCGTGCTCGGAGCCGGCGATGATGCACTGGGCGCCACCAGCGTCCTGGCTGCTCTGGACGCGGGGAGCCGTCTTGGTGGGTTTGGTTACCAGGTGACCGATTCGTTCTATCCGGGCCAGGGGTTCTTCGTGACCTCGATAGCTGGTGAACAGGGTTCCGGTGCGATAGGCTGGTCGTATCGCGTGTGGAATGACACCGTGGCGGCATCGCCGCAGGATTCCGTTGAACGATTTCTCCTGGGTTACGATTCCGCCAGCGTGCCTCCGCCGCACATCGAGGTGTTGTTCTACTGGGGCTATGCTAATCGCTGCTTGCCGCTCCGCGTCTCACCGCTTGAATCTGAAGTCCGGAGCGGTGCGGCGTCGAACGTTGTTGTTGAAGCGTTTGTGGATGGGGCCGGTTCGGAGGGGTATTGGGTCCCGGTTCCAGGCGCCACCGTGTGCACGGGGGGATTGTGTCAGGTCACCGGCGAGGATGGGGAAGCCGATTTCGTGCTGACACAGTTGGGCGTGCACAGTTTCGATGCCTGCGCGGGCTACGATGGGAGCTACTACTACGTGCCCGCCGGCGGTGCATCGGTTGAAGTGTCCGGGCCGTATGAAGTCATTTCCTTCACCTTGGTCGACCACGGTGAGCAGGGGATCAATTTTGGCAGAGTAGTTCCTGGCACGGTATCCGCGCCGGAGAGGGCTCAGACGGCCGGTTCTGGCGCGGTGACGCTCCAGGTGGGGTCCGAGACAACGGTTGACTGTGATGTGCAACTCAGAGGCACCGGGGGGCTCGAGGGCGACGGTACGCCGCTGCCGCTCGAAGGTGTCACGTGGGGACTGAACAGCAGCGGCGACGGCGCGGTTCCGGTGACACCCGACTACGTGACCATCGCGCAGGTGCATCCGGCTGAGGCGACTGATATCGAAGTCTGGCACTGGATTACCATTCCGGCCGGCCAGGCGTACGGCAGCTATTCCGGTCAGTTCTACTATCGCGTGATCGGGGAAGTGGGATGAGGCCTGTCCCTGCCGCAACCCAAAGCCTGTCCCTGGCAACGATTACCTGCATGGTCCTCCTCATCATCGGGAATCTGGCCGCGGCGAGGCCGGCGAGTGCCGATGACGCTCGGTACTCCCTCGGTAGCGTGCAGGAAGAGCGCGAAGTGCATGTGGTTGACGGCTCACCGGCCGCCACGACGCTTGCGTTCTACAACATCGACGGCAATGTGCCAACCACGCTCGAGGTGCGGGTATCTGAAGCTCCTGCAGATTGGCGAGTGACACTCGGGCGGCCCGGAGACATCGACCACGCGTCCGAGTCAATCACACTGACGATCGAACCATCGACGCCGGACATCAACGGCACCAAGTGGAGCGGGACCGGCCGGGAGTCTATCTGGCTCCCGCAACGAGGCATGGTCTATGCGGACGTGGTCCAGGTCTGGATCCAGACCCCGGTGCCGTCAGCGGAGACTCACGGGGTTGTGCGTGTCGATGTCACCGCCACGTGGGAGACAGGCAGTTCCAGCGCCCCGTTTCCGCAGGAGAGGGAGTTCATCTTTGACGTTGACGTGAACGACGCGGAACCCGCTCCGCAAGACGTCGACGCATCTCTAGAGTCGCCGATTCCGCTGTCAGGGCACGCACCCTGGCTGGTGGCCGGCTGCGTCTGTGCAGCGGGGTGCGTATTCGCAGTACGCCGCGCCGTTGCTAAATCAGGATGATTTGTATAATATCCACACATCTTGAAACTTTGCCGGAAAGGCGCTGCAGTGAGGAGGTCTAGCCCGTGAAGTACGCTGCCAGGGCCATGCTCGTGCTCATGCTGGTGTCTCTAACCCTTGCACCGATTGGTAGCGCCTCGGCTGATTCGGGATACCCGCTTGCGGCCGGGAGCGACGCGGTGCAGGACGCACTTGCGTTCTTGAAGAGTCAACAGACAGGTGACGGCAGCATCGGCGGCTTCGCGGACTCAGCGTGGGCCTGCATCGCTATCGCGGCGGCGGGCGAGAACCCGAACCTGTGGAACAACGGAGGACCGTCGCTCGTTGACTATTTGAAGGAGGGCCCGTCGGATCTCTCCGGAGAATTCAACATGGGCGCATTTCTGTCCCGGATGGTGCTCGCGGCGGTTGCCGCCGGCGAGTCTCCGTCGGCGTTTGGCACATGGTCCGGGTCCAGTGCGGGCGTCGACGTCGTGAATGGCGACTACCTGTCCGCCCTGAAAACGCTCTACGACGGCACACAGTTCCTGCAGGACCTGACCGGCGACCCGGACAGCGCGAACACATTGAACGATGATTTCTGGGCTCTGCGGGCGCTGCTCGTTTCCGGCCAGTCGCCGTATTCGTCGATGGCTCGCAACACCGCCCAACATATCATTGATTGGCAGGAGTCTGACGGAGGTTGGACCTGGGGGACGCCGGAACATACGTGGTACGCCCCGGATTCCACCGATGTCGATAACACCGCCGCCGCAGTGGTTGCGCTGTGTTTGAGCGGTCACAGTTGCTCTTCGGTCCTTGAGCATGCGCTGTCATATCTTCACGCCAGTCAGGATGACGGTGGTGGATTCGGAAGCATCTGGATGGGTGTGAATGTGCAATCCACTGCCTGGGCGGTGGACGCGATCAGCGCCGCCGGCGGCGATCCCGGTGGAAGCGAGTGGGTGCCCGGAGCGTCCAGTCCGATAGACTACCTGCTTGCATCTCAGGCGGATGACGGTTCGTTTGGCGGGCTGGCACGAGCGACATCGGACGTCATCATTTCGCTCGTCGGCAGCTACTATCAGGCGTCAGCCGCGGCGCCTCAGGTATCGGTGGGCGGCGAGGCGGCGCTGCCTGACAAAATCGGATTGCTGTTGGTCCCTGCCGTCGCGGTCTTCTGCTTCTGCACCGTGGCGCTGGTGACGGTGGTTGTCAGACGCGGAATCTCCGGTCCGGACGAGCCGACGGCTTGAATTCACACGTGGGCGGAGATATAGTTAACGAATGACAATGACATCTGTCGCGCGATTGGCCGTTGCTCTTTGCCTGAGTTCTCTGCTCGCCGCGGGTTTTGTTCAGCCGCACCCAGCGAATGCCGCGTCCAGCTTTCCCCTTGACACAGGTGATGACCAGATCGACAACGCTGTCACGTATCTCGTGGATTCGCAGAATTCCAGTGGGCGCATCGGGTCTTTTGACGTATCGGCCTGGGCTGTGATGGCGCTCGCCGCCGCCGACGAATCGTCCGCCGTCTCAGACCTCATGTCATATCTTGAAGACGAGGCCGACGTTGACTCGTTTGAATCCACCGACTGGTCGCGCATGATACTGGCCATAGTCGCCGGGGGTGGAGATCCGGAGGACTTCGGCGGCGAGGACTACATCGCCGGCTTGAAAGACACCTTCGAAGAGGAAGATGTCACCGGGGAGGACTACGAGCAGATAGGCGATCCCCAAACGCTGAACGATGACTTCTGGGGCATGCTGGCCCTGGCCGCCGCCGGGGAGGATATCGATCAGGACGTCATCGACTTTGTTCTTGACCTCCAGAACAGCGACGACGGTGGCTGGGGCATCGGCGTCGATGACGACAGCGACGTCGACAATACGGCTGCTGCAATTATGGCCCTCATTGCTGCCGGTGCGGATTCCAGTGACGACGAGATAGACAACGCGCTGGACTTCCTGGCTGACGCGGAGAATGATGACGGAGGCTTTCCCGAGGTACCGGGAGATGACTCCAATGCCGCGTCCGACGCCTGGGTGATCCTTGCCATCGTTGCCGCTGGCGAGGACCCACGGCCAGTGCGTGGCAACGGGGCGGTGACTCGCCGGTTGATCATCTGCTCTCTCTGCAGGACTCAGATGGCTTCTTCGAGTTCACCGACGGCCATTCAACCAATCCCCAGTGGATGACGTGCTATGCCGTTCAGGCGCTCCTGGGAATACCGTATCCGGTGTCCGGTACCGGCAGTGCATCCGGCGACGCAGTCATCACCAGGTCGCCCACCGGTCTCGCGTTCTATTGCACCGAAGACGGTGATGACCCCCTCGACCAGTGGTTCTACATCTGGAATGATGGTGACGGCACGATGGCGTACACGGTATCCGACGACCAGAGCTGGCTGTCGGTCAGCCCGACGAGTGGCAGTTCGTCCGGAGAGCACGACAAGATAACGGCGTCGGTGGATAGTTCCGGACTGTCCGCAGGCAATCACAGCGCGACCATCACCATCGAGAGCGACGACGCCGACAACAGCCCACGCACCGTTTCGGTGACGGTCCACGTAGCCGAGGCTGCGGACGACACCGAACTCGCGGTTGCTCCGGAAGAGTTGTCGTTTACCTCCGAAGGAGGAGACGACCCGTCTGACCAATTCTTCGAGCTGTGGAACGCGGGTCCCGGCAACTTGGAATGGGAAGTCGATGTGGACGAGGACTGGCTCGATGTCAGTCCCTCCGACGGAGATTCGGATGGCGAACATGACAAGGTTACGGTGTCCGTGGACGCGAGCGACCTTGACGCGGATGACTACGAGGCGACAATCACGATTTCGTCGGATGATGCGGAGAACAGCCCCCGGACGGTGACGGTGCTTCTTGAAGTGACCGGCAGCTCATCGACGACTGATACGGAGATAGCTTTCAGCCCTTCGAGGCTGACGTTCGATGCCGTTGATGACGGGGATGACCCCGACGGCAAGTCTTTTCAGATCTGGAATTCAGGTGATGGGCGGCTCTATTACACAATATCGACCGAGGAGGACTGGTTGTTTGTCAGCCCGGAGAGCGGGACGTCCAGCGGAGAAAAGGACACCATCGACGTCGAGGTTGATATCTCGAGACTCAACAAGGGCACCTTCACCGGGGAAATCACCGTCGAGAACGACGACGACTCGAGTAACTCCGAGACCATCAGGGTGACTCTGACAATAGAGCCGGCGGAGACGGAAACGGTCGTCACTCCTGTGGCGTACCTGCTCGTGGTAACCGCGACACCGGATGGCGGCGGGACGGTCACGCGAAGCGTGGCCCCGGGAGCGTCCGGCTATGAACCGGGAACTACGGTCGTGCTGACTGCCATCCCATCGCCGGGGTACGCGTTTGTCGGCTGGTCCGGCGAGGCGGGGGGCTCCGCACCCACGGCGACCATCGTGATGAGTAATAACCGTAGCGTGGTGGCAACGTTCCTCAGATTTGACACATCGGGCCTCACCAACGTGCGGCTTGCGTATGCGTCTCCCGACCTTGCGGAATTGACCGTGATGCCGTATCCCGTGTCAAGCATTCCAAGCGACCCTCCCGGTTTTCATATCGTGAGCGCATACGTGGTGCAGCCGCAAGGAAGCGGGACCTTCGCGCTTGAATTCGACCAACTCACGGATGCGGAAAACGCCGCCCTTTTTCAGGTGGTGAACGGCGAGTGGACTCAGATTCCGCGAACCGTCATGGATGACTCGACGCTGCAGGTAACGCTGCCGGTGGCTGAGACCGTGGTGACCCTCGCGTATCCGGGGTCGGCGTCCTCGGGGATAATGAAGAGCGTCACGGACTTCTTCGGCTCGATAAGCATGGATAGTACGACGCTGCTCATCGTAGCCATCATAGGAGCGCTGGTTCTCGCCATTGTCCTTGTTCTTGTGTTCCTGGGTCGACGCTCGTCCTATTGATAGCATGGATACCCGAAACAATGCGTGATGCGCGCATGAAGGCGGCACGGCGACTGGCAATGCTGCCTGTGCTCGGACTGCTGGCTTTGACGTCGGCGTGCTCCGCAGACTCCGCACGGGATGGTGCCGTGCCGGAGGCTTCGGCAGCGCCCGCATCGTCAAACTCTTCGGCAGCGCGCGTCATCGTTACCAGCGGGTTCGGCGCTGAGTTGATTGTCGATTCTCAGGTGGCACTGACCGACAACATGACCGCAATCGAGGCCCTGCAGTCGGTGGCGGATGTCGGCACTGCATACGGTGGCGGATTCGTGCAGAGCATCCAGGGCATCGGGGAGGGACGCACCTCCAGGACGGACTGGTTCTATGCGATAAACGGTGTACTGGCGGATCGTGGCTCCACAGACGTCACTCTGCACGATGGTGATCTCGAGCATTGGGACTTTCGGCAATGGGGTTTTCGCCGCAATGTTTCCGCCACGTTAGGCTGCTTTCCTGCGTTCTTCAGTCACGGATTCGGCGGCTCGGTTCGACCCACGGTGGTCGCCTACGAGACCGGGTATGAGGCTGAGTCCGCGTCGATTCTGAACGCGCTGGAGAAACGGGGAATCACCTCGGTGAGTCGCGTCGAAGTGTCGTCCCTGTCCGAAGAATGGCAACGCGAGTGCAACCTCATCATCATCGCGGGCGCGGAAGATGCTCTCGTGCGAGACGTCTATAAGATATGGGACAGGGTTGGCCTGTTCACGCGACTGGACCAAGACGGTTTGTCGGTCTTCACCGCTTCAGGCGAGGAAGAGGTCATGGGCGACGACGTGGTTGGCGTCCTGCAGCCCCTGCAGAATCCGTGGAACGCGGGCGGCATAGGGGCTTGTGAGTCCGTGGTGTTGCTGGTCTCCGGCACCGGTCCCGGCGGTGTTCGTTCTGCAGCGGATGCGCTGGTTGAGAGTGGAGACCTGATGAGTACCTGGTGCGGTGCCGTGGTGCGTGGCGGAGTAGTGCTGCAAGTACCACTGCGGACGGCTTGATTTCGGGCCGACTCTGCAACGGCCGTGCCCGCCGTGTACCGCGGCACAGGGAACCGACGAGGACCATGAATCTGGCGCTTGCGTATCGGCCCACGAACAGCGATATCCATCGTTTGAATCCGTTTGTGATGCTGACATGGGTGGCGGTGACGGTCGTGGCTGCAATGACGCTGCAGCATCCGCTTTTGCTGTGTGTCGCTCTTCTTGACGACGGTGCCGGTCGCCTATGTAGCTCGGGTCGGGCGCCAGTGGCGGGCGATGATGAGGTACGCGCTGTGGATGAGCGCAGCTATCGTTGTGGTCAACGTGATTGTGAGTCAGCAGGGCAGTCACGTGCTGGCAGAGGCCGGCTTTCCACTGCCGCTCGTTGGGACTCCCCGGCTCACCGCTGAGGCCCTCGCCTTCGGAGGCGCCATGGCGCTGCGGCTGGCGGCAATTGTGTCGTCGTTCACACTGCTCAACCTGTGCGTGCATCCGGATGACCTGATGCGCGCCGCCATCAAGCTGCGTCTGCCGTATCGTTCCGTGCTTGTGATGTCGCTCTCAACTCGGTTCCTGCCGGTGCTCATGGCGGATGCCCGGACGATATCCGACGCGCAGCGGTCACGGGGGCTTGCGTTCGACAAGGGCAACCTGCTGCAGCGTATCCGGAACGGAGGGGCACTAATCCTGCCGCTGATGTCGAATTCCCTTGACCGCGCGGTGCAGGTCGCCGAAGCGATGGAGTCGCGTGGCTATGGCGCCGGGGTGCGGCGCACCTTCTACCGGGACAGGCGCCTTGTGGGACCGGAGGCGGTGGCTGTAGTCCTCCTGCTTGGAGTGGCGTGCTTGATTGTGGTGTCACGGGCCTTGGGAA
This sequence comes from uncultured Chloroflexia bacterium, assembly GCA_963761225.1. Classification (GTDB taxonomy): domain Bacteria; phylum Chloroflexota; class Dehalococcoidia; order GIF9; family AB-539-J10; genus SKVJ01. The sequence goes on from CAVXGE010000006.1 coordinate 174,248, forward strand.
CCGGTGGCTTTGACTACTATCCGGTGCTGGGCTACCTCTCGATGTCAACCGGAGTCTCGTTCAATTTTGGCCTGATTATCACGGTGCTCCTGGTCCTGCTCGGAGTGGCCGCGCTACGAGGAAGAGTTCGTGATTCAGTTTGAGCATTTCTCTTTCGCATACTCAGGGCAGAGCGCGGCGGCGCTGAGCGACATAACACTGACTGTGCATGCGGGCGAGATGGTACTGGTTACCGGGCCCTCGGGCGGAGGCAAGTCGACGCTGTGCCGCTGTCTGAACGGCTTGATTCCTCACTTTCATGGCGGGACGTTGTCGGGCCGCGCACGTACCGCGGGATTGGACATCACCCAACACCAGCCGCACGAATTTGCGGCCACTGTGGCAATGGTGTTTCAGGATCCCGAGAACCAGTTGGTGGGTGCTGACGTCGAGCGCGATGTTGCGTTCGGTTTGGAGAACCTGGGAATTCCACCCGGGGTAATTGCACAGCGAGTGGAAGAATCGCTGGGTGCACTTGGAATTCTCCCGCTCCGTTCGACGCCCGTGGGGAATCTCTCTGGCGGTGAGAAGCAGAAGGCGGCTTTGGCGGCTGCGGTGGCAATGCATCCATCGGTTCTGGTACTTGATGAGCCGACGTCCGAACTGGACCCCGAGAGTGCCCGTGAGTTCATGCAGACATTGATGAGTCTTCGCGCCACACGTGACATGACAGTAATCCTCGTCGAGCACCGCCTCGAGCGGGTGGCCGAGTATTGTCCTCGCATCGTCGTTCTCGATGGTGGGAGGGTCATTGCGGACGGAAGCAGGCAAACTGTGCTTAAGGCGCTTTCCGGCACGCCTCACGGCGTTGGCCTGCCGCCCATGGTAGAACTCGGGTGCGCGCTTCGAGATGCGGGACTTTGGCGTGGGACGACTCCGACCAGCCTCGACGAAGCACGGGCTGCCTTCGGGCGCCTTTTGCCTGAGGATGCCCCCCGTCGACCTGAGGCACCGACAAGACCGGCAGGCCGCACGCTCATAGCCGTGGAAGAGCTGTCATTCAGCTACGAAAGAGATACAGCCGCTTTGCGGGCCGTGAGCACCTGCGTGCGGGCGGGAGAACTCCTTGCGGTGATGGGACGGAATGGAACGGGAAAGACCACGTTCGCGCGCCATCTCAACGGACTGTTGAGGCCGTCGAGTGGCACGGTGCGCGTGTGCGGCGTCGACACGGCGACCGCCTCCGTGCCGGAACTGTCCCGAACCGTCGGACTGGTATTTCAGAACCCGAACGATCATCTCTTCTGCGACACTGTCGAGGAGGAAATACTGTTCACGCTGAAGCAATTGAAGGTTAACCCGGCCGAGGCGCAGAATCGTCTCGATGCTGTACTCGCGTTGCTGCGCCTTCAGACCTACCGTGGACGCTACCCGCGGAGCTTGAGCGGCGGAGAGCGGCAGCGTGTGGCACTTGCCTCCGTGGTAGCGGCGCAGCCCGCGGTCTTGGTGCTCGACGAACCCACCAGGGGCCTGGAGCGCGCGCTCAAGCACTCGCTGATGGAGTTCCTTATGAGCTACGTCGCCGGCGGAAGAGCTGTGGTGCTTATAACGCACGACGTCGAGACGGTGGCTCGGTACGCTGACAGGGTTCTTCTCTTTGACGGAGGTCGGGTGATTGCCGACGGCCCGAGGCGTCCGGTGCTTGCGGGGTCGGCACTGTTCCAACCGGACGTCACGCGATTCGCAAGGCCCTATTACCGGCCTGAAGACGCGGGGGCATTTATGACCGTTGAGGATGTCGTCGAGGCCTGCCGATGAGACGCCGCATTGGCTTCGGTGCGGTGGTCGCCGTGGCGCTCACCGCGCTCGCTGTCGTGCTATCCCGCGACGTGTCTGGCGATGGTACGTATTGGACGCTCGTCGTGGTGGGTGGCGCGTCCGCTGTGGTCCTCGCGTTCGCCGTGCGATTCGAGTCGTCCGGCATGCATGCCAGGATCCTCGCCATCGTCGCAGTCCTCGGAGGCCTGTCCGCCTTGTTCCGCGTACCGTTTGCCGCCATTCCGAATCTGCAGCCCAGTACGTATCTGGTCATCTGTTCGGGTTACGTGTTCGGGCCGATTGCCGGTTTTCTGGTCGGGGCGCTGACCGCCATAGTGTCCAATTTCTTTCTTGGACACGGTCCATGGACGCTCTTTCAGGTGCTCGCATGGGGGCTGGCTGGTGCGTCGGCGGTTGTGCTGCGCCGGTTCGCTTTGAAGACCACGTGGCTCGTGCTGTTCGGTGTGATATGGGGCTTGTTGTTCGGCGTCATCATGAACGTGTGGACCTGGACGACGTTCGTGTATCCTCTCACATTGCGTACGTTCGTGCTCACGTGGGCCGCAAGCGCACCATTTGACATCATCCATGCATTGGGCAATGCGGTATTTCTGGGACTGCTCGGTGTTCGAACCATCCGTATCCTTGAGCGGTACAACGGCCGATTTTCGTGGGTGTGGATGGAGGATAACCGCGGGAAGCCGGGTGGCGCGGACGATACCGAGGAGGCAGCCCCGTAACGTGAACTGCCATGATCCGATGGTGCTCTGCCGGAGCGAGCGCCGACGTCGGCTTGGCGGATTTGCTCCATGCGATATGGCGCGGGAGGGAAGCGGGGTGATGGGCTCGGACGCAAGTTAACCGTTCGTTTTGACGTTTTGAAGTCCACGTGGTAACCTCGAAATTGCGGGAGGGAAGAGGCCCAGCGAAGGGAGAGTCCCTCCAGGCAGGAGGCGAGGCATGGCGAAACAGCGTGCTTTGTTATGCCAATGGGTGTTTCCGGTTGGCAGCTCTCCGCGGGTGATGAATAGGTAGTGGTTGGTGAGTAAGAATCGGCGGAGAGCACGTAGGAACCCGGAACTCTTCGGTGAAGCGTGAACGCTCAAGTGTAGGTGATTGAGCAAAGGGAGTTCAGCCCAACTGAACATGTGGAGAGCGAAGGGAAATAGGTGAATTTGCGGGAGGGCGCGGACGTGAGTCGGCGCCCTCTTCCTTTTGGTGACACGTAGATGGGGCCAGCTATTCCCCGGTCTGAATCGACTACCTGAACATACGCAGCGCGATGTTTATGATCAGTGTCAGGATCAAACTGACTATGATGGACGTGGCGATGGGTAGGAATATGTGCGCGCCACCGAGGCGAAACGACAGATCTCCGGGAAGTCGCCCGGGCAACGGAAGATGCGGCCACAGCAGGAGCAGGACTCCGGCGATGACGACCACGAGTCCCACGGCCACCAGAATTCTGCCAAGGTCGGACGTTGGCATGGTAATCGCACAAGTGTAACGCACGCGGGGCGCCGGCGCGAAGTGTTGACGTGTGTTCGTCGTAAGGCTATCTTATCCTGAAGCTTTCTGCGCGTCATGGAGCCACCGCCAAGTGCTCAAGAGACTGACAATTCAAGATTTCGGGATCATCGAGAACCTGGAGTGGCGCCCCTCCGCGGGGCTGAACGTACTGACCGGTGAGACCGGCGCCGGCAAGTCTCTGGTCCTTGATGCTCTTGACGTCCTGCTGGGCCGTCGAGTAGGCCAGGAAGTGATTCGCTCAGGCGCCTCGACCGCGGTTATCGAAGCCGAAGTCACGTTGCCCCAGGATGCAATTTACGCACAGACAGGTTCCGTGCGCGTGGTAGCTCTCAGGAGAGAGGTGGAGCGGTCCGGGAGGGGCAACGCGTCTGTCGATGGCCGTGCCGTTCCGGTGCGGACGCTGAGGGACCTCTCGTCGAGTGCATTTGACCTTCATGGCCCAAACCAGCAGTTCTCGCTTCTCGATTCACGGGAGCAGCTCGTGATGCTTGATGACTTCGCGGCTGCGACTGATTTGCGGTCGGGATTTTCGTCGCTCGCCGACAGACTGGTGGAGGTGAACAGGGTTCTCAATGCCCAATTGACGGACCAGCGTCAGCTCGCCCGCCGGCGGGACATGCTCCAGTTTGAGATGGGCGAGATACGCGGAGCAGCGCCTGTCCCGGGGGAGGACGAGGAACTCGAACTGGAGAACGAACGGCTGGGTAATATGGACAGGCTGCAGGAGACGGTTGCCCGGGCGTGCGATCACATCTATGGCGGCGAACAGGGTATCCCTTCCGGGTCGGACAGGATAGGTGAGGGATTGCGCGAACTGCGCGACGCGGCCCATCTCGATCGTCGGCTGGACGGACTCGTGCAGACGGTTGAGTCCGCCCTCTATCAAGTCGAGGACGCCGGAAGGGAGCTTGGTAGCTACCGCGACTCGCTGGCGTACGACCCGGTTCGTCACGAACAGGTGCAGCAGCGTCTCGACCTGCTGAAGACTCTCAAGAAGAAGTATGGGCCGACACTCGAAGCGGTGCTAGGGCACGCGGAAGACGCGGAGAAGGAGTTGGCATCGCTCGATTCAAGCACGGAAAATCGTGAGGAACTGGAACTCGACAGAAGCCGCATACGCGCTGAACTGGCCCAACTCGGAGAGGCACTGTCGGAGCGGCGCAAGGATGCAGCCTCTTCGCTGTCGTGCGCCGTGGAGCGGGAACTGGCTGACCTGAATATGGCCGGAACGGGTTTCACCGTTTCCTTTCGCTGCGCCGAGGGCGACGGCGAACTGGAATTGAGCGATGGCTCGACCTGTGGATTCACCAGGGACGGCATCGACGACGTAGAGTTCCTCATTCGCCCCAACCCGGGTGAGCCTTACCTCCCTCTTGCCCGGACCGCATCCACCGGAGAGACATCGCGATTGATGCTGGCGTTGCGCTGTGCTCTCTCTCGTGGCGGCCCGGTGCCGACACTGGTGTTTGATGAGATCGACATGGGAGTGGGGGGGCGCAGCGGTGAAGTCATCGGCAAGAAGTTGGCCACTCTCGCGGGCGAGCATCAGGTCATCTGCATCACGCATCTACCGCAGGTCGCGGCCTACGGCGACAGCCAGTACGAGGTCCGGAAGAAGGTCGCAGGCGACCGTACGTTTGTTGAGGTCACCGAACTCACGGGCAAAGCACGTGAATCCGAGTTGTCTGACATGCTCGGCAATCTCGGCGAGCCTTCGATGTTCGGTGCGCAGGAACTGCTGCAGCGTGCCGCAACCTGGAAGCGCGAGTCTGGTTGTCGATGACGGCCCTCTGCGACGGTCTGGGGCCGTTGCGGCTACCTCGCGATGACGCCACGAACCTGGACGATGCTTTCCATTCCAAATGAGAGGAGTCACTATGCGTCTGCTTCTGGTCAGGCACGGCGAGACATTGTGGAATGCGGACTCAGTGTACCGCGGACGGGCTGACGTCGCCCTGAGCGAAAGGGGCAGGCGGCAGGCCGAAATGCTCGGCCGCAGTCTTGAGTGCGAACAGATCGCCGCGATTCTATCGAGTCCACTGGCACGGGCGGCAGACACCGCCGCCGCCATTGGCAGGCACGTTGGAGGGACTGTTCGCATTGAGTCCGACCTTACCGACCTGGACTGCGGGGAATGGGAGGGTTTGAGCGACAACCAAGTCAAGGAGAAGTACCCCGACATCCGCCGAACATGGCTCGAAACGCCGCATCTCGTCCGATTGCCCGGGGGAGAATCGCTGAGCGACGTGTCAGCGCGCGTTGCACGAGTGCTGGAGGCGGCGCTCAGCAAGACGGGAGTCATAGTCCTTGTGTCTCACCGGGTGGTCAACAAGGTCGCCATCTGCTCGCTGCTGGGGCTGGACAATTCACACTTCTGGGACATCCAGATCGATCTGGCGGGTGTGTCAGAGTTCACCTGCTCTGCCAGGCGTCGAGTCCTGGTGCGGCACAACGACACCTCGCACCTGTGTTCAACCCCGTCCGGTACGCGGGCCGACTTCTGACGTCACGAACGTCGGCGGCTACTCGTCGAACCATCTTGACTGGCTCTTGTCCAGTGCCGTGCCATCATGTGCGATAAACACCAGGAGCCTGGTGTGATTGTAGTTCGGTATCTCCAGCTTCAGCGTGAGGGTCGTCTCGCCCTTGGGGGGCAGTGCGAATGGCTCACTCTCCACGGCGTTCCACATACTGTCATTGCCCGCATCGAACCCCGCCCGGACCGTGCAATTCTCGACGGCCGCTGCCCCGTAGTTGTGCACGGTGACGACCATCGTGTATGTGTTGCCGGAGCGCTCGCCCGTCCAGTCGTGAGTCACGATCGCGCGCGGAGAGAAGTCATAGATATAGGCCGGCAGTCCTACGTACTCTTCCGGTACGAGGCCGATCCTCCCACCCAGGCCGGTGGTCTCCAGATAGAAGTACTTCACACCTTCATGCGTGAAGTAGGTACCCACGTAGCCTTCCTGTGCCTTGACGCCCAGTCCCATGTGGTCCGGAAACCGCACGAGGACAACATCGTACCCGATGGTTTTCATGAGCTTGCCCAGGAGTATGGCGGTGTCCTCGCAGTCACCGCCGTCTTCGACCAGCGTCTCAACCGGATAGCGGCCGTAGTCGTCGAACCCGGTCGTGTCGAGGTCCAGCGTATAGGGCAACTGCTGCACGAAAGTGGCGATGAAGTGGACGGTCTCAAGTTCGCTGAGGCCGAGTTGCTCTGCGTATGCCTTGAGCGTCACGCCGAGGTCCGTGAGTATCGCGACGTCGCCGTCGTCGGCGGCGTAGACCGTGTAGTCTATGGTGGAGGGACGGGGCCTTGACCGGTAATCATCGTAGAGGGCCGTTGGAATGTGCAGGGTCACCTTCCAGACGATGTCATCGAAGCGCCAGTACGTCCACTCGAACGTCTTGTCGATGTAGTCGCTGCCCGCCAGGGGGTTTGCGCTTGGGGAAACCACGACCGGCGGCTCGGGAACTGGTGGAAGCATTGTCGGCGTCGGCCGTGCGCACCCCATCGCGGGGGACAACATTGTGGCCACGACAGTGATTAAGGCGAGCCGGCGCGCGGAATTCAACGAGTCGAGGAGTTTTCGCCATCCACCTTGTTGCGGCTTCTGCACCTGTTTGCCTCGGTATCGTGCTGGGAAGGAAACGAGGATGGCGCGCCTGGAGGGATTCGAACCCACGACCCTCGGTTCCGAAGACCGATGCTCTTGTCCGCTGAGCTACAGGCGCACGTGTATCAGGAGCCGTTCATACCCGTCTCCGAGAACTCCCCTGCTCCGGACAATCCCGGGGTTGCTGCCCCCGTTCCGCACGATTGCATGACTGTGGGCGAACCCCCGGCACTTCACCGGAATTGCTCGTATTCTACCAGAATCCAATGGCGGCGCTCGACGCGCCGTGCCGTGGCATTGCGGACAGGGAGACAAGTCGCCACGGCCACCACCGGCTTGCTGTCACCGTGTTGGGGGCCGGTTCGCCATCGGGGCCGGAAGAAGGCTTCATAGCATGCAGGCCGGCATCACGGCGCAGACAGGGGGGTCCAGAGCCGATGCGGTCCTGCCCCCCGCCTCACATCTTCTTCAGATACACAGCGAGCTTGTCGAATGATTCGCTCCAGCCCTGTCGCATGCCCTCCCTGTCGGCGTCTGACAGGCCGCCGATCCCGGCATGCTTGAGCGTCATCCTGGTTCCGCCGCTGATTGTCTCGAATGTCAGTGTAATCAGCAGTTCGAGCGGGAACGAGGCGGACATGCCGTAGTGTGTGCCGGGGACGACTTCACCCTTCTCGTTCGCGAACGAATCGGTGACTACGATGCGCTCCGGTTTTACGAGTTCCCGGTAGGTCCCCACTCCCCATATCACGTCGCCTTGCGGTGACCTCATCGCGCTCAGGAACTTGCCACCCACCCGCAAGTCTATCTTGCAGGCCGGCGACGTGAATCCCTTGGGGCCCCACCAGGCCATGACGTGCTTTGGCTCCGTCCACGCCTTCCAAAGCAAGTCGCGTGGGGCGTCGAAGTCTCGTGTGATGACCAACTCGTCCTTTCCTGACCCTTTCAGCGCCGAATTCTCCATTTCCCCGTCACCTCCCCCTCTGTCAATGAAACGGTGCGAAAGCCGTGTTCGCCCATCGCAGCGTGTCAGTGCCGCATCAGCCGGTGCCCAGCGTTGCGGTCATGCGGGATTTCTGCTCACCGTCAACTGCAGACGATAGTCGCTCGTTTTCAGTTCTTTGCCTAACGCGGGATACGGTTGAATGTCGAATGCGATCTGATAGCCGCGTGAAATCGGCCGTCGTTGGGCGTGGTGAATCCCGGTTGCGTCAGCACCATGCTGTAGATCGAGCCCGAATCAGTAATTTCGATGAGGCAACTGGCTTCTCCAGCCCAGATGCAGGTAGCTCCGCTGGGACAGCGACTGTCCGAGACCACTTCCGATGAACTCGATCGAGAGGTCCTCTCCGCTGATGATTGCAGTCTCTCCCACTGACAGGGTGAATTGTTCACCGAGGGCGGCCTCCGTGCTGTCTATCGGTGCGGCACAGCCGCCGGTGGCCACGAGCAGTAGAGCGATTGTCGAGAGCCGAACTAACTGGTGATGCACTGTGAGTCCCCCCTTGCGTGCGCTCTCACACCATCCACAATGCGGGATTGGTTGTCCGCCGGATAATATCACGACAGTGCGGCGTCCGCCCAGCCGCGGAACCCGGCGCTCTGCCGAACCTCGCAGCGTTATCCGCCATCCGGTGTTGCCGGCTCCACCAACCGTATCGCATTGGCGGTCCGATCCGGACACCCAATCCATTGTACCGCTGAAGCAGCGGGCACCGTGTCCACACGGCCGCCGTCTTGGAGAGTTCCCCTCTGTCACTTCGCCTTCGGGGACAGGTAACTCTTTCCTCTGAACAGCGGGTTTCCTGCGCCGAACGCATCTATGGCTGTGCCGGTGATAGCCTTGCTCTCATCGGATGCCAGAAACACCACTACGGAAGCGATGTCTTCGGGTGGCATGGCGTACGACGGCACGTTCCCTTCAGTGATCTGGCTCATCATGTCGGTGTCGACGGCTCCGGGGCACACGGCATTGACGTCGATGCCATGTTCTTTGACTTCAGCCGCAAGGCACTCGGTGAAATTGATGATGGCTGCCTTCGTGGATCGATAGGGCGATCTGCCCGCCTCACCGTGACGGCCACCCCTGGAGGACATATTGATAATCTTGCCGCTCTTGCGGGCAATCATTGTGGGAAGCACCGCGCGGCAGCACAGGAATGACCCCGTCAGGTTAGTGGCAATGACCTGATTCCATTCGTCGAGAGTGAGGTCGACCACCGCCCTGTAGGTGAGATTCACCGCGGCATTGTTCACGAGGATGTCGATCCTCTCGAAATGCTCCATGGCTGTACGAACCATCGTGGCGACGTCGGCTTCACTGGAAACATCGGCGCGAATGGCAATGGCGGTGCCGCCGCCCGCCGCAATCTCGGCAACCACTTCGTTGCAGGTCGACTCGTGTCTGCCAACGACCACTACCGCTGCTCCTTCTCGCGCCAGGGCAATGGACGTCGCCCGGCCGATTCCGCGGTTGCCTCCGGTCACTATGGCCACTCTTCCTTCAAGTCTCATGTTACAACCTCCCGTGTTCGAAATTCACGTCGATATTTCCGGCGTCGGGACTGCGACGCAGGCGCAATCGAATCGGTTCTGGTGCACGGCACTCGTCACGTGCTCCGGCACTAACCGATAAGCCGCCTGGTCTCCTTCAGGGCAGTATCCACCGAATCCAGTCGGCCCTCCGTGACAGTGCCGAAGATGAACATCCCGTAGCCCTGGGCCGCCCATCCGGCCATATCCACCGGCGGGACTCCACCGATGGCGGCGACCTTGCCGGCTTCCTGACAGATTCGAGCTATTTCGGCGAGTCTCGCTTGCACCGCCGGTGACCTCGTCATGTCCAGCCTCGAGGTCCCGGGCTCTGCGCCCCCGATGTCGAGGGCCAGGTCATAGGTCCCCACCGCCGTGCCGGGCACGCCTTCGAGTGCGAGTATTCGTCGCAGATTGCCGATGCCCTCGAGGCTTTCAGTCTGGGGCAGCAGCAGTGTGTTGTTATTGATGTACCCGGTCATTTCGACATGCGGTACCCGGTCCGGGTCCATGCCGTCCAGTGGGAAGCGGCACATGCCAAGCCCATATCCCGCGATGCCCGATCGGTGGGAAGTAGGCCCTGTCCACGGCCCGGGCTGCCTGCGCCACGGTATTGACCATCGGCAGCATAAGGCCGCTGACACCACTGTCAAGCAGGCAGCGCCAGTTCGCATCGTTCTCTTCAGGCCTGACCAGGATAGGCACGTCCAATTGCTTGCCCGCCCCGACATACGCATAGATGGTTTCGGGGTTCATGAGGCTGTGTTCCCGGTCGAGCATGACGCAGTCGTAGCCCATCTCGCTCAGTGCCTTGACGGTTGACAGTGGGTCGTTGCCCGGTCCCACCAGCACGGCGTACGTCTTCTCCCCGGACGCCATCTTCATCTTCAGGTTCAGGGTTGCATTCATGATGAAACTCCCTTCTTACTGTCTATCTTCGTGCGGCCTTTACTTCAGTCGTTCCAGGCAGCGTGCATCTTCGCGTCCCGCTTGCTTCGGACCGCAATCCGCCTCTATCTGGTCGCTTCGAGGAATCGGCTCAATTTCTGTTGAAACCGCGGGTCATCCCACACTTCCGTGTTCACCAGTCCCGGTGGCAGTGTGCCTCGCCTGAGTGCATCCACCTGCTGCAGGATGCTGTCCCACATGCCCATGAAGGTCTGGTCCAGCCAACTGAGGGAGTGGGGGGCCAACACCACATTGTCCAGTTTCAGCAGCGGATTGTCAGTGGGGGTCGGCTCCTGCTCGAATACATCCAGTCCGGCGCCCTGTATCCAGTGCTCGGTCAACGCGCGCGTGAGCGCCTTCTCGTCAACAACCGGACCTCTCGACGTATTAATGAGGAAACTGGAGGGTTTCATCTTCCTCAGTTCCGCCTCGCCGATCAGGTGGTGCGTCTCCGCGTTGAGCGGGCAGCACAGACTGAGGAAGTCGGATTCCCTGAGGATAGTATCCATGTCGACCAGACGTACTCTAACGTCCGTGACATCCTGTTGCCGGATGTACGGGTCGCAACCGATATGCTTCATGTCGAGCGGCATGGTCAGCCTGAATACCTCATGGCCGATGTTTCCCACCCCAATAACGCCCAGCGTCTTGCCTACGAGACCCATCCCATGGTGTTTGGCGCGTTCCGACCATCCGCCCTGTCGGATGAGCTTGTCCTTGAGCAGCATCTTCATGCTCAGTGCCAGGATGAATGCGAGGATTGAGGAGGCGACCGGACGCCGTACGGCGTCGCGCGTGATGAACAGGGCCACTGCTGCCTGCGTGAGCGCCGGGACGTCCACCATGTCGTAGCCCACTCCGAAACGGTGCACGGACAGAAGACGGTTGTTGCCCCGGAGGCTGGCGGTCGTCCATTTGGGCGTCAGACTTGCCACCATGTCGTAGCCGTCTATCTGCTCAGGTGTCGCTTCGGGCAGAAGTTCGGAGAAGACCTGGTAGTTGACCGTGGGCATGTCGTCCAGGAGTTTGAGCCCCGGTCCCGGGGCGATGAAGTGGCCCTCGGAGTCGATAACATCCCTCGTTAGCCCGAACCTGACCGGTCTGGTCATCTGTCCCTCCTTCTGGTATGCGAATTTAGTGAACTGCCGGCTGGTCTTCGAAACTGGAGCCCGGCCCCGGCGAACACTCTGCCATACCCGACGAGGAGTGACAAGCTCACGGTGCCGTCGCGGCTTGGGGTCGGAGCCAGTGCTCAGGATGAGAATCTCTCGACTCGATTCAGCCTTCGAGACCGTGTCATTCCGGCGCGGGGTGCGCCATCACGAACTCTCCGGCCGCAATATGTGCCGGCTATGCACTGTCAGCCCCTGTCGAAGTAGGGATTCTTGCCCTTCGCGGACAACGGGATGCCGACTATCGCGTCGACATCCAGCCATTTGAGCTTTATCGCTGCGACGCCGATCGTGTACATCATCCGATTGTCGACGTTGTGGTCGGCGGCCACTTTGGCCGCGGAAGCGAGGGCGATGCCAAGGTCCATGAACGCGAAGCCGCATATAGGTCCGAAGAAATCAGTGTCGGCAGTCGCCTTCGCGCGCGCTTTCATCATGTTCGCGCAATTCTTAAATCCGCAGCCACCGCAATCGAGAGGCAGTTCGGGCTTGCGTGGTGCGCCGGTTACCCCTACCAGCACCACGCACACCGAATTGCGGACGTTTTGCGCGTCTCTTCGCAGACTGTTCGCCCGCATGTCCGGACGGCCGACGGCGGCCTCATCCATGGCGTGGGCCAAAGCCATCATGTCCTCACCCTCGACTATAACCGATTGAATCCCGTCCACTCCTCTCGCTTTGGGAGCGGTACGAGCCGCAACCGCCATCAGGTTCGCGACGGTCAATATGCCGTTGTGTTCGGCGTCCGTAGACGTAATCCTGGTCATCTCTCGCCTCCTGCTCCGATTCCCGGTCGGGCCATCGTAGGGAATTATTCTCGTGCGGTCAACGTGGGCGTTGCCAGTGGGGAGACTTCCGGCATGTGTCTCGGGCCTTAGTGCCCTGCCGGATCCGAAGTGCCTTCTCCGGGCGTTGCGGCGGCCGCTGGGGTGGCGATGAGCTGTGGACCGCGATAGCAGGTGCATCCGCCGGCGGAGCGGCACTGAACGCATGGTGCGGGCTAGTGGGTGGACGTGTAGTACTCGACGGTCAACGTGGGCAGATTGCCTGCTCGCCAGCACAGGAAGTCTCTCGTATCGTCTCCGTCCGACTCCATGCCGGCAAACTGAAGACGCAACTGAAACTTGTCATCGCCCAGCCGTGCCTGCAGGGCGTCTCTGATGCCCACCGACTCTCTAGGCAGGGCCAGCTCGGAGACGCTGCACCACTGTTCAAGCACTCCGGGGAGTCCAGGCACACGGTACTGGCCTTGAAGGGAGTTATAGGGATGTTCGAAAGCACTCAAGCACCCCAGCCCCGGAAAAGGATTGTCGTACGGGGTGTCGTAACCGGACATGTGGACGATAACGCGGGCGATAGTGGCATCTTCCGGTATTCCCGTGATGAAGTAGGTGAGGAAGCCTCTCAGTCCTCTGTCTGCCTCGTCGTCACCCACGTAGACCTCCCCGTACGGCCCGTATCCGCTGAAGCGGACATAACCCGACAGGTCGGTGCCTGGAGCAAGAATGACAACGTGCGGGGGGTCCAGCGTGATTGTCACGCTGGCAGTGGCTACTGCGGAGCCGCTGCCGGTTGCCGTCAGGATGTAGGTGGTAGTCTCATCAGGAGTCACGACCGTGCTCCCGGAGAGCGGCACCGTGCCGATTGCCCGGTCGATGACGACAGATGTCGCCTCGGAGACGTCCAATCGAGCAATGTGGCGTTTTCTCCCGTCCGCACGGTCGACGGCGACGCCGTGAAAGTAGTGGATCGTCGGCGGTGTCGGGGCGGGCGCACGCACTTTGACCGATACCGTGCCGGCGCGGACCATGCGCCGGAATTGTCCTGCACCGTGAAGTAGATGACATGGTCGCCCAACTGAGAGCGAATCCGTCTCGAAGCGTGGCCGACCTGCTCAACTCTCCATCCAGGTTCGAGCGCCAGCGATACCCCACCACCTCTCCATCCTCATCGGTCACCGTATCCACTCAACTGGACGGTGTCGCCGTAAACAATCTCGTAGGAAATGGCCGGAACGTGGGCGGTGGGCGACTGATTCGACTCAGGCGAGTCAAAGGAACACCCCGGCGCGAGCACCAGGGCGCAAACCAGAAACAACACTCTCTTCATCCCGACACCTCCGGCGCTCGCCCGGGTGCTTGCTCCGCCAGACACAACAATGGTAACCCACCTCACCGGACGAGAGACGCTATTGATGCGTTGGTTCGTCTATGGACATAACGCACGGGGAACAGCACCCGTTTATGAATGCCGGAAAACGCATGTGACAGCGGGGCACCTCGCTTGTGTCCTCAGCCCCGAAACGTCGTCGATGCGTGTAAGCGCATCGGTTGCCGGTTGTGGGCACGACGATGAATCGAGCGTGACGCCCCCCGAAATGCCTGCGCAAGGATACCCCCCGGGACTCCCCGGCCGTCGGTGCCCCTGAAGGCCACGGGAGGATCCTGACATGGCAGTCAAGGTACTCATCACCTCGCCATGCCTGGTCTGCTACCAGTCGTGCGGCGGTTCAGAATACGGACGCGCAAACCGTTGCTCGTAGGCGCCGTTACGCTTCATCTGCGGATGCCAGAACATCAGGTTGGTCATGGGCTCGTCGACGATTACGCGTTGCAGCCTTTTCAGGCGCGATTGCTTCTCGGTCCCGGCGAACTTTGCAATCACCCCGGCGTCGAACGTGCCTGTCATGCCGAAGCCACTGCCGAGAGCCCGAATGTTGTCGATGAAACCCTTTATGAACTGATGGGGCACAGTCTGGATCACCTCGCCTCCGCCGCGCAAGGCGGTTCCCAGGTAGCGGCATCCCAGCCGGCGGCTCAGTTTCTCAAGGTAGGCTTCGAGCGCGCGCATGTGGACCGCCTCGGGAAATCCTGACTGGATGATGAAGCCGAAGGCCGGGTTGTCTTTTCTGCCGCACAGTGGCTCAAGCGACTCGATGAACGCCTTGACGATGCCGGGCATCATGTCCGTATAGAGCGGAAACGCCATGACGACGGCATCGGCCTTTGCGAAGAGGTCAACGAAGCGTGCGTGCTCCTTGACCTGCACCAGGTTCACCATCTCGTGAGTGTGGCCCGGTGTTTCGTCGACGCCCTCCATGAACAGTTTGAGGAGGTAGTTTGAGTTGCCGCGCTCACCTTTGGGGGATCCGTTTATCAGCAGCAAGTGCATCGAGCACCTCCTCAACCGGCGTGTCTGTCGTCGAGAAACAACGCAGTGTGTCGTGCAGATTGAGAGACAGCCGGCGATAGGCGCGCTCGACGAGGGTCATGTCTTCGTCGTCGGCGCCGTTCCTGTCCGCGATGACCGCCATGTCGGGCGAGCGTCCGTAGCGCAGCGGGTGGTGTATCTCGCCCTCTATGGTGGTGAAGTATGGAAGAAAGATGGGAAGAAGTTTGTCATGGGTCTTCTTCAACAGCGCCGAGACGTGCCCCATCACGATGGGAGTGGCGAATACCGCCAGGTCCGCGTGCACGAATGCCCGAATCAGCGTTCCCCCATCATCTTTCACCACGCACTCGCCGGGGGTCTTAACCCAACAGCCGAAACAGCCGGTGCAATACTTGATGTCCATGTCGCGCAGGGTGAACGACTTCACGCTGTGTCCGCGCTCAGTCGCCAGCGCCTCGAATCGGCTCAGGTAGGCGTCCAGCGCGCCTCCGATGTCGCCGGGATTTCCATTGAAAATGCATATCTTCATGCCGGCTCGTCCTCGGATTCCGATACGTCTACTTCTGATTATAGCCTGAAGGAGGAGCCCGTGGAGTGACTGCTGAGCCTGCGGCGCAGCTTCGGCTCCATCTGCCGTGCCACTTGGAACGGCGGAAACTGGCCCGGACAGTGGCCTGGTTAGTTGACAGGTGAACACTGGTATACTTCACCGCGAGGCGAGCGCTCACGAGTTCGGACTGCTGCGGTTCATGCGGCCGTGGTTGAGGGAGGTGCGGAAGATGCTGACCGGTGATGTGGGACTCTATGGAGAGAGACTGGCTGTACTGCTGGGATATCTGACGTTCGGTCTCTTCGTGGGGATGGGATTAACGTGCCGCAACTTCGTATCGCTGATGGCCCGGTTCGGGCTGGAGACAGTGACCGCATCAGCGCCATATCAGGCTGTCTTCAGACTGCACCCGTATTTCTGGTACGGACTGGTCCTGGTGCTGCCGATGCACATGTTCGTCGGCATCCTGCACACCGAACTCCCCGTTGCAGGCGACCCCGATGAGCTCATTCATTGGTTGATACTCATCTTTGGCGGCAGCACGCTACTGTCGGTGGCCCTTGTCTTTTCCAACTGCCGTTCGTGCGCGTCGGTACTCAAGTGGTTTCGCAGTGGGAACATCTTCGCCGGCGTTTACGGACGCTACTATCAGTTTCACGCCTGGTTCTGGATAATCCTCCTGCTGGCGCTCGCCGGTCACCTCGCGGCCAGCTACGCGCACGTCGGATTCTGGCCCACTCAACTTGAATAGTGACGCGACGCCGTGTAGCCGCTGCGTGCGACGGGAGTTGAATTGGCAACGGACCTCAGGTTGAGTCTTTCTTCCAGCGGGCAATGCCCGGCGTCACGCACTGTGCGTCGTCGTCGGGAGATTGTGGAGAGTGGAGACCACGGTTGCGAAGTCCGCCTCAGGCGTTGGCCCGGGTTACGCGCCGGCGGGTTCCACAATCAGGACCTGTTTCGTGAGGTCGATAGCAGTTCCATCCTCCATCGCCCCGTGTATGCTAAGCGTATACGTGGTGGCGTTGTCGAAGCCTCCGGCGATGAGCGTGAGCCTGGCCGTTGCGGTCGCTTCTGGAAGCAGCGGGGCTAGCGAAGAGACATCGAATACAAAAACGTACGGTCTGCTGAGTTCGAGAGTCGCATCCAGCGAGACAACCGGCTCATCGGAGGTGTTCTTCAAAGTGATTTCAACTGTCGGACCACCCGGGGTGAATGGCTGCAGAGGACCCTCCACGGAGACAACGTCGATGGGCTGTTTATCCTGAGGTGGTTGCGTGGGCGGAGGTGCGGACGGCGTGCAGCCCGCCGCGAGGGCGCACAGGGACACGGCCACGAAGAGACGCACCTTTGCAGAGACCCGGAAAGTTCCCATCGCTTTTTCCCTCACCTTCAATCGTACTCCAATGCGCCTTCCACGGACCCTGAACCGGAAGCGAGCCGGGCTATTATCCCGTGCGGCGCGCGTCGAGAGCCGGGCGCCGGTGGCAACAGGTACGTGCACCTGCATCGCCCGACCGGGGCGGAGCGGCACTCGACCGGAACATCCGCAACTGCGTTAGAGACGGCCATGGCTTCCGGATCGAAAACGAGTCCGCCGCGCCGATGCTCCCGGCGCGGCGGACTCGCCTGTGCTACTCGTGCTTCTCGCAGATTTCGATTCTGAGGCCGTCCGGCAACCGCAGGAATCCGCAGCGCATCGTCGGAGACGCGGCTGCTATTGGGGTCTCAATCTTCGCCCCTTTCGAGACCAGGTCCTTGATGCACCCATCGATGTCGTCCACCAGGAATCCAAGATGATGATAGCCTTCCGGGGGCAGCACGGTTTCACCGCGCTCCTGGCTCAATTTCTTCTCCACGCCGGTTGAATTCGAGATCCTGATGGGGAACCCACCCAGGTCGAGGTTGATCATTCGTACGCCGAATGAGCCCGTGACGCTGGTGACGGTCGCCCCCATGGAATCGACGTACCAATCGGACCATTTGTCCACGGACTGTGTGGTGAGATGAATATGCTCTTGACGGTACTTCATCGCTATTGAGCCTCCTCCTGCTGTCCACGGCCTCTTTCGACCCGGACAGAGAGAATGTACCTGATTGTGTTGCGCACGGCAATCGGCGCGGCGGACGCCAACGGGCCGGTCACCAATGGATCCGCTGCGCGCGCGAAATTACGTGACATAAGGCTGCGCCCTGGTGCCAGGTCTTGCTGGATGCCTTCTCTTCTTGCGCCGTCGCCGGCGGCAATGCTTGAACTCGGCGACCCGAGTGCGTGGGTCCGGCGGGTCGACGATGCCGGTGCAGTGAAGCGGGGACGGTTGACTCAAGGCGGGGATGCCCGCGCCACGTGGTCCGTTGAGTTGGCCCGCCGGGGCGCAGCTCCTGCGGACTGCAGGAGCTGCGCCCCGGTTGACCCTATAGCTTCTCGATCTCGGAGTTGTAGCCCTTGACGCCGAGGGCGATTCCCCGGTTCATGGCCTGAGCCAAAGCGAGAGCGCTGCCGGCTATTGCCGCTACCGACGCCAGTTCGGCCCTGAGGGCCGCGAACTCGTCTTGAGTCTTCTTTTCAACCTGAGCTACCGCTGCTTCGGCGGCTTTGCGCGCGGCTTCGCCCGCCAGCTTGCCGGAGAGTTTTGCTTCATCGGCTTTCTGAGCGGATAGGGCCGCGGCTTCCTTCGAAGCCCTGACGTGCTCCTCCACCTGCTCGATGTACCTCTCGAGTTCGTCCAATATCCTCGGCAGAGGCATCGACATAATCTTTGGTTCTTTGGTCGCTTCCATCTTCTTTTCCTCGATAGCCATTTGCTGTGTTTACCTCCAGGTCTCGAACCTCACTACATTCGCCTTTGATCTCGGCGTCGTCATTCACGAGCGCGCCGGACTCGATTTCACCTATTTCAAGATACCGGTGTTCCAGTCAGTCGTGACGGACTTCCGCGCGGCTTCAGCGTCGAGGCTGACTGGACTCGGTTCCTGATCTCGCCTGACCACCTGACCTACCACTTAAGCGTATGTTGCTCTGCGTAGGCGTTCCCCTTGCACTGACACACAGGTTCACCACTATTCGCCTTTGATTTGCATTAGAGGCGCCTGGCGCAGCGCTTGACGTGATGGCACAGCTCAAGCGCCCTGGTTGTCCGAAGTGGGTTGCGGGGGGTGAACAAGGTTTGCTCCGGGTTTTGCGACCTGCAGTCGGGACTCTGCGAAGCGCGGCGCATTGGGCCGCTCACGCTGCCGCACAGAGGCGACACCTTGTCCGGCCCCACAGCCTTCGAGTAACACGGACTCGCCGCAATATCCCGGCCGGACTCCTCTTGTGTGGTCCCACCCCTCTGTGCATAATGCGGCGCAGCATGTCTGTACCCAGTGGGTTGATTAGACGCGCGCTTGTCCCCACACTCGATCTCCTCAGGGGCACGCACACCATGCGCTGTCTCAGGGAACTGGAGGAGTCGCAGTGGTGGCCTGCAGAGCGCGTCGAACGGCTGCAGTCGGAGCGCCTTCAGAGACTTGTTCGATACGCCTATGAACGTGTTCCGTACTACCACCGCGTGATGGATACCGCCGGTGTGTCGCCGGACTCCATCACAACCGCCGAGGACCTCCGGTTGCTTCCGGTCCTCACGAAGAGTGACGTGAGACACCATGCCGGCGAACTGGTCGCCGAGGGCTTTCCACGCCGCGAATTGCTGGCAGGCCGGACGAGCGGTTCGACCGGTACGCCACTGGCCTTCTATTCCTCGCGGCAGGCCCGGTGGTCCCACGGTGCGGCGAGGTCGCTGCGGGCGTTGGAGTGGGCCGGCGTATATTCTGGAGACCGGGTACTGCGCATGTCCGGCGCAGGACACGATGGCTTCGTCAGGCAGGCTCCGCTCCACGGCCTCGTTCGTGCGTTATCGCGCGAGGTATTTGAGGACCCGTCACGGTTCACCGATGCAACCCTGCCCCGTGTCGTGCAGCGTATGCGCCGGCTCCGCCCACGTGCCCTGCGCGGCTATGCGAGCGCCATATGTGTCGTGGCCGAGTTTATCCGGGACTCCGGCTTGCCGGCCCCTCCTGTTGGGGCCATAGTGACCGGAGGGGAACAGCTATTCGACGTGCAACGCCGGCTGCTCGCCGAGGTGTTCGGAAGCGAACCGTTCTCCAAGTACAGTTCCTTCGAGAACTACGATATCGCCATGGAGTGCGATGCGCACACGGGGATGCACGTCGCGGCCGAGGACCTCATCGTGGAGGTCGTCGACGACGAGGGGCGGCCGCTTGCCCCCGGACGAATCGGACGCGTGCTCGTCACCAACCTTCATGAGTACGGCATGCCGCTCATCCGGTACGACACGGCGGACGAGAGTACATTCGCCACAGGCGACTGCCCGTGCGGCCGCTCTCTCCCGAGGCTGGCCGCCGTCTTCGGCCGTATCGGCGGTGTGCTCCACACGCCTTCGGGCAAGAGGCTGTCAACCAACACGCTTGACTCCTCCGGCCTCGTTCCCCTGGGCGTCCGTCAGTTTCAGTTGGTGCAGGACCGGCTCGACCGCGTCACAGTCAGAGTGGTTGCCAATACGGGACTCTCTTCGGCGGGCAGTCGCGCGCTGGTGGCGGGGGTCGGCGCTCTGTTTACCGGATGGCTCGGCGATGACGTGCGCGTGGAGGTTGACATCGTCGACCACATCGAGCTCACGCCTGCGGGCAAGCATCTCTATCTCGTCTCCAACGTGAGACTGCCCGGCGAAAGCGGATTTACGGATGTGCGGGAGCGTGTCGTGTGACTCAGCACGGTGCACAGGCTACCGGCATGGAGGCGGGAAATGGCGACAGCCGGCCAACGATATCCGTGCTGCTCGCCGCTCACAACGAGAGCGCGAACATCGCAGCCTGCCTGCGCTCGGTGCTGAACTGCACGGGACCGGACCGTTTCGAGGTCGTGGTGGTCGATGACGGAAGCACCGATGATACGGCGAACGTCGTCGCAGATATCGCTGACGGAAGCGGACGCGTGCGTCTTGTGTTGCAGGACAGGCAGGGCAAAGGAGCTGCGCTGAATCGCGCGGTGCGTCTTGCGCGTGGCTCCATGTGCCTCGTCACGGATGCCGATTGCATGGTTCCGGCATCGTGGGTTGGAGGTATGGCTTCCGAATTGCACCGGACCGACCTGGCATACGGGACCATCCGGCTGTGGGAGACCCCCGCGGACGGCGGCTGGTGGGTAAAGATTCAGGAGGCGAAGCAGCGCGTCAAGTGGGATCCCGCGGCTCCCCGGGTCTTTTCTCCCGTCGGGGCCAGCATGGGATTCAAGCGTGCAGTCTGGGATGATATCGGTGGCTTCGCGGAGACTGGCGCAGGCGTCGACCGGGACTTCGGCGAACGGGCGATGAAGTGCGGTTGGAAGGCTTCAACGTCCCTTGCGGACCATGCACGCATCCGCACAAAGGGCGCGCCCACCTATCCGGACTTCGTGCGTCAGACCCTGCGATGGCGCAATATCAGGGCGTTGAGAAACCTGTTGCGTGGCTCGTTTCCGGGATGGGAACAGATGGCGACGTTGACCTATGCCGCGGGCGTATCGCTTGCGTTCTTCCTGTGGACGGTTGGTTGCCTCGCGACCGGAAACGGGGCAGCCCTTGGCCTGGGAGTTGCAGGTGTCGTAGGGGTCGACCTTCTGGCGTATGGCAAGCCCTTGGTGCGCCTTGCAACCCGGTCCGGTTCGCGTGCCTGGGTTCCGTATTTCATGGCGTGGATACTGTGCATGGTGCCGGTGCGCCTCTGCGAGACTCCGTACCTGCTGGTGCGCTTGTTGAAGGGTGTCGAGCCGGTGTGGCAACCGGTGCGTTGACGCCTTGACGGCGGAAAGCTGGTCGTGGGTGGTTAGGAGAGAGCGGTGAGGCGCGAGGATGCCTGCTGGACGGCGCACGAGGAATTCCCCGCCACCCGCCGGTAGCCCAACGCAGACCGTCCCGTCCGCGTGCTAGATTCTAATGGCGAAGATTGTGGTGATACCGGTTGCGGACAGGACAGCTATCTCCGTTCGCCCCGGCACGTATTCCCGCAGAACGTGGTGAATGGATGGCGTTGCGCGATTCCCACAAAGAGACGTGAGGTCGGGCCGAAATGAAGAAAGTGAAGGCGCTCATAGGAACTCAGACCAGAAGGGGCACGTACCTGGCGCTGCAGGAGTTCGAGAAGGTTCTGAAGCAGTGCGGCGACATCGACTTCGAGTACGTGTTTCTCAGCGACTACAATCTCGAGTTCTGCCGGGGCTGCAAGCTCTGTTTCGACAAAGGAGAGGAGTATTGCCCCTGCAAGGATGACCGGGACGTGCTGCTGGCGAAGCTGCAGGAATCAGACGGCGTCATCTTCGCGTCGCCGAACTACGCATTCCAGGTTTCGGCGCGGATGAAGAACTTCCTTGACCGCATGGCCTTCATCTACCACCGTCCCAGGTTCTTCGGGAAGGCGTGTACGGCGGTCGTTGCCCAGGGCGTCATGGGCGGCGGCGCACTCGTCAAGTACCTGTGCACCGCAGGTGAGAACATGGGCTTCCATGCCTCGAAGGGATGCTGTGTCAACACGCTCGAGCCCATGACCGCCGCACAGCGGGAGAAACTCTCGCGGCAAGTCGGGAAAGCGTCGGCGAGGTTCTACAGGGAATTGATGCGCCCCATGCCGGTGCCTTCGTTCTTCAGGGTCATGCTGTTTCGCATGACACGTAGCGGCGCGAAGTCCGCCGGTCCCGAATTCAAGGACTATCAATACTACAAAGCGAAAGGTTGGTTCGAGTCCGACTACTACTACGACACGTCGCTTGGGCCAGTCAAGAAGTTGGTTGGCGGCCTGTCTGATGTCGTCGGTGGGCGGCTGTTCAAGCGGAAGTAGGATTGCCCCTCGGCGGAGGGTTGCGGGTTCACGGGACCACGCTGCCGGCCACCCGGGACGCCACGCTCTGAGTCACCTCTGCCCGGGACCGGCATCAACGACCGTGTAGCCGGACATAGAGCGGCGAACCACCGGAAGCTGCGCTACCGCGACGATGGCGAGCGCCAGCACCGCACTAAGCTGGAATACCGCGGGCAGGTCCAGTACGTCCGCAACCGCGCCGGAGACCAGCGGCCCCGAAAGTGAACCGATGGCATACACGGCCTGGAACACGCCCATCGCCGTTGCACGGGCGGCGGGGGGCGCAGAACGGATGCTGAGCCCCATCAGGAGCGCCAGGAGGCTGCCCCGTCCCAGGCCGCCCACTATCTGCACGAGCGTCAGCGCCTCGGGGGTCGCGGTCAACGGCACGAGGACCAGCGAGCCGGCGAGCAGCACCGCGCTGAGCGAAAGCGCCGCGGCATATCCGATGCGCTCGGCTACCCTCACCGAGACGAGAGCCGCCGCCGCGGACGCCGCGAGCGTCAACATCGTGATGGCGCCTATCTGGCTGTCGCTCGCACCGATGCTCACGCCATAGGTTGGGATGAAGCCGAAGATGCTCGAGAACGTGGCAAACTGCATCAGCACCGCCATGGCGGCACTGGCTATCAACAGCGGACTGCGCGCGACGCCTCGCAAATTGGAGCTTGTCCTCGTTCTTGGGACTGCAGCGGGCTCGTGAGCGATTGCCATTATCGCCAGGCTCAGCGCCGCCAGTCCCGCGGAAACCAGGAACACCGTCTGGTACCCGTAGGCGCCCGCAAGCACGCCGCCTGTCCCTGTACCGGCAACCATGGCAGCCTGGTTCACCGCGTTGATGGTGCCGATGGCTCGCGCGGAGTGTTCCGGGGGATAGTACCGGGTGAAGAACATCGTGAACGCCACCCAGCCGGCGGAGGCAACCCCCGCCATTCCCCTGCCAAGAAAGAGGGTGAAGCCGCTGCCCGCAACCGCAAGTCCGAGGGCGCTCCCCACCGCGATGACGATGCTGAGCATCACGATGGGCTTTCGATGCGTGATGGCGTCGTAATACATGCCCACCGGGACCCGGAAGAGGAGTTGCGGCAACGCGTAGGACGCGAGCACGACTCCGACCATCGCAAGGTTGTCCACCTTCGTCCGCGCATAGATGGGCAGTATGGGTACGTAGATGAAGATGGACGCCCAGAAGAAGAAGGTGGCGATGATGAACGCGATGCGCGACCGGCGCACCCGAGTTGCGTCGCTCGAGGTCTCGTTACCTGGGGTTGGCACGACATTCGCCGGCGACATCGAAGACGGCTATTCTAGCATCGTGCGTTGGGCGCTTCGCGCCGTTGCGTGAGCACAGGAGCGCAGGGTGCTCCCCCGTATCTCTGAAGGCGAGGAAGCGGCCGTGTATCAGTCCGGGGTCCGGGACGTATCGACCACAGTGCTGCCCGCTCCGGCGTGTCGAACGACGCGGTGCCACGCGATCAGGACAATCGCCAGCGCGGGCAGTGCGCTCAACTGGAAGACGGCATCGAGGCCGAATCGGTCCGCAACCGCGCCGGAGACTATGGGGCCCACCAGGGACCCGATGGCGTACATCGCCTGGAAGATGCCCATCGCCGTCGCCCTGACGGCGGGAGGCGCTGACTGGATGCTCAGCGCCATCAGCAGGGCGAGGAGAGTGCCCCGCCCAAGTCCGCTCACTATCTGGACCAGCGCCAGGGCTTCCGGCGTCGTAGTGGCCGGCACCGCAAGGAGAGAGGCGGCCATCAGCACCGCCCCGATTGAGAGCGCCGCGGTGTAGCCGATGCGCTCCGCCAGCCTCACTGAAATGAGGGCTGAGACTGCGGAAGCCGCGAGCGTCAACATGGTGATGACGCCGAGTTGGCTGTCGCTCGCACCGATGGTGGCGCCGTACGAGGGGATGAAGCCGAAGATGCTCGCGTATGTCACGTACATCATCAGCACGGCCATGGCGGAACTGGCGATGAGCAGCGGGCTAGTTGCCACTGCACGAAGGTTGCCGCCTGACTTGCTTCTTACAACAGCCGCAGGCTCGTGAGCGAATGACATAACGATGAGTCCCAGCACGGCGAGTCCCGCCGCTACGATAAAGACTGCCTGGTAGCCGAAGACGTCGGCCAGCACGCCACCTGATCCAGTTGCCACGACCATTGCAGCCTGGTTGACCGCGTTGATGAGGCCGATGGCGCGTGCGGAATGCTCCTGAGGGTAGTAGGCGGTGAAGAACATGGTGAACGCCACCCAGCCGGCTGACGCTATTCCGGCCATGGCCCGGGCGATGAAGAGTGTCACTGCGCTGCCTGCAACGACGAATCCCACGCCACTGACTGCCGCGATGGCGATGCTGATCATGATGATGGGCTTTCGGCGGGCGACGGAGTCGTAGTACAGGCCGATGGGGATGCGGCAAAGTAGCTGAGGAAGCCCGTATGCTGAGATTATCACGCCGACCATGGCGAGATTGTCCACCTGGGACCGTGCGTAGACGGGCAGAAACGGCACATAGATGAAGAATGAGGCAAGGTAAAAGAAGGTGGCGATGCAGAATGCGACACGCGACCGCCGCAACCGGCCGTTGTTCGGCACACTCTCACCGGAGTAGGCCGGTCCGGAACCTGTCTGTGGCATGAAAGGCCGCTATTCTAGCATCGTGCGCGCCGAAGATGTCAGCGCGCACGATGCCTCCGGCCTGCGCCTCGGCTCCGCAGGATACGGATTGCCTACTTGAGTTCCGGAATGCGGCGCGTCAACTCGGCCCAGTCGCTTCCGATGGCGGACTTCACGAGCTTGGTCGCCATGGCGTAGACCGGCGCGGGCAGGAATTGCTGCCATATCCTGATCAGGTTCTCGCGGTCATCGTTGCCTATCAGTGTGAACAGCCACGAGACGGCTTCGGGGAAGCGCTCCTGGGG
Source organism: uncultured Chloroflexia bacterium (assembly GCA_963761225.1). Lineage (GTDB taxonomy): Bacteria > Chloroflexota > Dehalococcoidia > GIF9 > AB-539-J10 > SKVJ01. The sequence goes on from CAVXGE010000006.1 coordinate 199,383, forward strand.
CACTTCTTTGGCCATCGGTGCGATGATGCCTGCCTGTTCGGGAACGGAGAACTTCTCGTTGAATATCCGGTACAGGTGCGCCTCTTCCTTGTCCAGGTGGAACGTCGAGAAGAAGTTGAATGCAGCCGTCGCCCGCGCAATCGCGAGGGCGTCTGAAGTCTGGACGGCTTTGTCGAGAGTCTCATACAGCGTGTCGAGTCCCCGGTGGTCGCGCTGGTAGGCTTCAGGCATCAGGGGAGCAACTTTCTCCAGGGCCGGGAATACGTACTTCTCCTCTCCCCTTGCATGCCAGACCAGCGCCTCATTGAAGAACCGGTAGCGCTTCACCACCCCATCAAGGTTGCCTTTGCCGCGGGCGGCGTTGTCAGCGGCCGCGTCTATTGCGGCCAGGTCTTTGCGGAATGCGTTGTGGAAAGCCCGGATTACATCGAGTGGAACGGCCATCGTCTTCCTCCTCCCTTCGTCCTTGTCGATTGGACTGCCGCCCCATCCGCCCCGAATGGCATCGACAGGAGAGGCAACTCCAAATCAAATTATAGGACGAATTTCTGCTGCCGAGGATTTGAAGCCGACACGAGGCAGAGGACCTGACTGGCCGATGGCTGACGGCTTCGGGTGACGTGAACCGCGTGGGATAGGGAGCCCGGTCACCTGCAATGGATACCATCTTGGGTGTGAATCTACGATAGCCACTGGCGGTTCGAATGGTCCGTCACGACTCTGCAGGGGCCTTCGTGAACAGCCCGCGAGTCTCGTGTGCGACGCCGCATTACACGATCCGCCCCTTGTAACCCCAGCCTTCTGGCGTAGGGGAGAGGCATGCCTCTCCCGCAGTCCCGAGTGCCACAGGTCCTGGCTGCCACCACCCCGCGAATTCGGTTGGGGAGGCAGGCCGCAATGCCTGCCCGCAGGTCTTCAGGCGGCATCGCACGGGCAATCCGGCGCAGGCATCACGCGCCTTTCCGCCAAATCACCCGACCAATTCATCCAGTGCCTCGAAGAGGCGTTCCTCGTCGTGCCTGTTGACGTAGAGGTGCGGCGCGAAGCGGAGCGAATTGCCACGCTGGCTGATGTAGATGTTGCGCTCTTTCAGGGCGGCCACCATGTTGCCGGTCCGGCCCTCCGGCATCTGTGCGCCCAGCATGTGCGGGCAGCGGTGCGCCTTCTGCGGCAGCCTGAATCTCAGTTGCTCCAGGTGTGCGGCAATCCTCGAATTGACCTCGGATAGAGTCGCGGCGATATTTTCCACGCCCCATGCTGCTATCTGTTCCAGTGCGGCTATCGCGCCGGGCAGCAGGGCGGTGCACTTCTCTCCGACGTCGAAACGTCGTGCTCCGGGCTTATAGGTGTCCGAATAGTTGGCCAGTGAGGTGAAGTCCTCGGCGTTGCTGCGCGCCTGCCACGCTTCCTCAAGCGGCCGAGCGTCGCGCCAGCGCTCGGAGACGTAGAGCAGGCTGAATCCGTAGGGACAGAGGAGCCACTTGTAGCCCGCGGTCACGAGGAAGTCAGGTTGAATCTCGGTCATGGGAAACGGCATCGCCCCGAGCGTCTGCGTCGCGTCGACCACCAGCAGTGCGCCTGCATCCCGGCACGCCCTGGCCACTGGAATGAGGTCGATGTAGGCCGCGTTCGTCCAGTGGCAGGTCGATACATTGACGACCTTCACACTCTTGTCGATTCTATCGGTGATCGCCGCGGCCCAGTCGCCATCTGCTGGATATGGCACGGTCACCAGCGCCGCGCCAACCTCCTGTGCAGTGCGCATCCACGGGAAAACATCGCTCGGGAACTCCTCGGCGATGACGAGGATGCGGTCGCCGGGCTTCAACCGCGGTTCAATCGCCCGCGCCGCGATGCTCACGCCGTAGCTTGCGGACGGCACGATTGCATAGCCATCCCGGTCGCCGCCGAAGATGCCGGAAGCGAGCGCGCGAATCGTCTCCGCGTCCTCGAAGAACTGTGCGGAGGTGCGCTCCCACGGGTGGCTCTTCGCTCTGGCAGCCGCAACCAGTCGATTCGTGGATTCCTTCAGCAGCGGGGAGTAATAGGCGATGTTGAAGTAGGCGATGTCCTCCGGGATATCGAACAGGTGCCGTTGCGAGGGGATGATGGCCATGCTGTTCCT
>CAVXGE010000007.1:0-184920 GCA_963761225.1 uncultured Chloroflexia bacterium
CTTTAATCTCGCCTTTCGGCGTGTACACGAACACCTGGTCCGAAAGCACGTCGGTCTTCAGCGACTCGATGAAGCTCTCGCCGTCCAGTTCATCACGACGCTCAGCCAGCTCCTGCAGCCACGCGATTCGCGCGTCAACCGAGTTGTCAGGCTTGCCGCCTTCCTTGTAGTGCCAGTGCGCGGCGATGCCGAACGTCGCCACCTGGTTCATCTCCTGAGTGCGTATCTGAACTTCGATCGGGGTCGTGCCATTGCAGAGAACCGTCGTATGCAGCGACTGGTATCCGTTCTCTTTTGGATTCGCGATGTAGTCGTTGAATTCCTCGATTATCGGATGCCAGAACGTGTGCACCACGCCAAGGGCTTTGTAGCAATCCGACACGGAGTCGACCAGAACGCGCAACGCGAAGAGGTCGTGAATATCACCGAAACTCTTGCCCTGTTCCGCGTAGCGCTTCGCCTTGAGATACGTGCTGTAGATGTGTTTCGGGCGTCCGAGCACTCTCGCCTCAACGCCCGCGTTCTTGAGTTCCTCGGTCAGCGTCTGAATCGCATCATCGATGAAGCCGTCGCGCTCGGCGCGCTTCGTCGCTATCAGACGCGTGAAGCGCCGGTACTGACGGGGTTCGAGATAGCGAAAGGCAAGGTCTTCGAGTTGCCACTTGGTGCGGCGAAGGCCCAGACGGTGTGCCAGCGGCGCGTAGACGTCCAACGTCTGTCGGGCGATGGCTCTGCGCTTGCCGAGCGGCAACGCCCCCAGTGTCCTCATGTTATGCAGTCTGTCAGCAAGCTTGATAAGGACGACGCGCAGGTCATCCGCGGTGGCCATAAGGAGTTTGCGCAGGTTCTCGGCCTGGGTCCTGGAGTCGAACTCACGTTCCTCACTCCTGCTCGCCAGCCGCTTGAGCTTCGTCACGCCGTCCACCAGCTTCGCCACGTCCGAGCCGAACAGGGCGGCGATCTGGTCGAGAGTCACGTCGCAGTCCTCCACCACGTCATGCAGCAGCGCGGCCGCAATCGATGCAGCGTCAAGCTGGAACTCCACCAGGGTAAGGCTCACGTTAAGTGGATGTTCGAGATACGGCTCTCCCGACGCGCGGAGTTGCCCCTCGTGAGCCTTCGCGGCGAACACGTAGGCCGCGCGAATGAACTCCAGCCTGTCCGGAGGGATATAGGCGCTCGCCTCCTTCAGTAGAGTCTCGACATCCATAGCTGGCATAATAACGCAGCGCGTATAGTCGCGCAAACGCGATGGCCGGCCACCGGTGCGGCGATATCGCGCATCGCCCGGACCTCCGGGGAGCAAGAAGAGACAGCATGCTGACACAACTTGTCGAGGGTTTGGAGCAACTCGGACACCCCATCAGCTCCGCACGGATCGAGATGTTCGAAACCTACCGAACGGAGTTGATGCGGTGGAACGAGCGCGTCAACCTCACGTCCATCACGGAGCCGGACGACATCGAGACACGCCATTTCCTCGATTCGGTGAGCGTGCTGCCCGCGCTTGGCACGCATACGCCAACAGGCGCCGGCCTGCGCATCGTCGACGTGGGTTCGGGAGCCGGCTTTCCCGGGATTCCGCTCAAGCTGGTTCTTCCCGACGCCCATGTCGCGCTGCTTGAGGCAACCGGGAAGAAGGTGGAGTTCCTCCGCCACATGGTCGAGGTGCTCGAGCTCGGCGACATCGAGATTCTGCACGGGCGCGCTGAAGACATAGCTCACATTGCCGCCTGCCGCGAGGCGTTCGACGTCGCCGTTGCACGAGGCGTCGCGTCACTGGCCACGCTGGCTGAGATCTGCCTGCCCTTCGTATGCATCGGTGGGGTATTCGTCGCGCAGAAGAAGGGCGACCTGGTGACGGAAGTTGAGATGGCTCGCGCCGCAATTCAACGACTCGGCGGCGCCGGGGCGCGTCTCATCGAGGTGACCCTGCCTCAACTCCTCGACCAGCGGTATCTGGTGTGCTCCACAAAAGTCGCGCCGACTCCCGCCAAGTATCCGCGGCGCCCGGGAGTTCCTTTCAAGTCCCCGCTGTAGTTCTGGCGGCGGGTTGATGCGCCGCATGGACGTTGTCCGGGGCCAGCTCCCTGGCGAGTCCGGTGTTTCAAGCGCGGGCAGCCGTTTTGATCGCCCGCGCCGGTTACCTGCGCGCTACGTGTTGCGTCAATAGAAACGGTTACCGAAGGGCCTCCTGTTGCGTCAGAATTGATGTTACCGAACGACCTCGACCCAGTCGTTGGTCTGTGAGATTCCACAGGGTGTCCAGTGCTCGGTTGATCTGATCTCGGAGGGTGACCGGGTCCAGGTTGATGTACAGCTGGGTGAGCGACTGTCGCGACTCGTCTGACAGGTCCGGGGATTCGAGGACTCTGCGGTAGGGAGTCCTTGCCCTGTCGTATACCTTGCGTACTGTGGCTCCGTCCCGGTGCTTCGTGACCAGCTTCATGACCGGCTGGAAGAAGTTGAAGTACAGCCGGACGAGGCCATGGACGTACTGTAGCTGCTCGAGTGCCTCCCTCGTTGAGTACCGGTCATAGCCGATGATGCGCCGGACCACCGACCAGTTCTTCTGTTCCACGTGGGCGCTGTCGTTCTTCTTGTACGGTCGCGAGCGTGTGAACATGATCTGCTGTTCGAGACAGTAGCGCTGCAGTTCCCGGTTGATGAACTCGCTGCCGTTGTCGGAGTCGAGCCCCTTGCAGGCAAACGGCAGCCGCTTGCGCACCTCGTGGATGGCTCCTCGCACCTTGTGTTCCTGCTTGCCCCATACTCCCTGGCACTCCACCCACCCCGTGTGGATGTCCACCGTCGTCAGAGTCGTCAGATAGAACCCCTCCGTGCTCTCGCCGCAGTGCGCCACCAGATCGACTTCAAGAAACCCGGGACAAGCCTCGTCCCAATCGGAGAATGTCCGTATTGGTATCTCCCGCTTCAACAGAGTCCCCGGTCGCGTCGTGCTGAAGCCGTGTCGACCCCCCTGTCTCCGATAGGGCCGCAGTAACCTGTCTATGGTCGACGCACTCATCTGCGACAGTTGCCGCGTCATTTCCGTGCTCAGCGCCATCCTGCCCCGTCGCGTCATCACCTCCACCATCTCCCCCAGATGCGGCTGCAACCGCCGCGAGCATGGCCGCATCAGCACCTCCCAGATCTCCTTCACCGCTTCACGCGCCTCTACTCCATACTGCTGCCTCCGCCCTCTTCGTCCATTACGTGGCCGCTCCCTGCCTCCAAGCAGCCGAATCCCCGTCTTGCGGTGATATCCCGTCACCCGGACGAACTCGTCCAAGACCTCAGACTTCGTCCGCCGGCATCCACCCCGATACCTCTCCCCTAGAGCTTCTGCATACTCCTTCACACTCTCTCCTCTCATGCCCTATGGGTAACATCATTTGTGACGCAACACCACCCCATGCTACTGAACCGGCACGGCAAATATGGTAGGATACGGGCAAACCGCTGAAAGGAGACTCCTCATGGGGCCTGTTCCGTTTTCTCTCGAGGGCAAAGTCGCGCTCATCACGGGTGGAGGCGGTGGAATCGGCAGGGAGACGGCACTCGCATTCGCGAAGGCCGGAGCGGACGTCATCCTCGGCGACATCACGCCACGGGCGGAAGACGTGGCCAACGAGGTGCGCGGGCTGGGACGAAAGGCCCGGTCCCTGCACATGGATCTCTCAGACTCTTCTCAGATATACCAAGCGGTTGCATCGGCGCAACAGGCATTCGGAAGGATCGATATCCTCATCAATAACGCCGGGACCCACCTGACGCAGCGCTTCACCGATGGCGCCGTAGAGGAATGGGATCGTGTGCTTCGCATCAACCTGTTGGGCACCATAGTCTGCTGCCACGCAGTCGTTCCCGGAATGATCGAGCGCCAGTCAGGCAAGATTGTCAACATCGCTTCCGATGCCGGCAGGGTGGGCAGCACAGGTCAGGCCGTGTATGGAGCATCGAAGGGGGGGGTGGTGGCATTCACCCGCAACCTCGCGGCGGAAATGGCCCGCTACAAGATAAACGTCAACTGCATCTCTCCGGGACTCATCAACACGCCGATGTGGAACTCCACCCGCGAATCGAGGCCTAATCTGGCGCGCGCTTACGAGAGTACTATCCTTTGGAAGCGGCTGGGCGAACCCTCGGAGATTGCCTCAGCCATCCTCTTCCTCGTCTCCAATGAGGCTGAGTACATCACCGGCCAGACATTGAGCGTCAACGGCGGTGTGTTCATAGCGTAGCCCCCGGGACTACTTCGGCTCAAGAGGATTCAACGCTTCGCAACGAGAAGCAAGGAGGAACGCGGCACATGGATATCAAGAAGGTCGGAATCGTCGGCTGCGGACTGATGGGTTCGGGCATCGCCGAGATAACCGCCCGCGCAGGGTTCGACGTTGTCGTCACTGAAGTGAATGAAGAGTTCCTGAAGAAGGGGCTCGCCAGGATCGAGTCTTCGACGCAGAAGGCCGTAGACAAGGGGAAGTCCACCGCGGCGGACAGGTCGGCGACCCTTGCCAGAATCAAGGGCACCACCAACATGGAAGACTTGAAGCCGTGTCAACTCATCGTCGAGGCCGCCATAGAGAAGATGGACGAGAAGAAGCGGATATTCGGCATTCTCGATAGTATCTGCCCGCCCGAGACCGTTCTCGCCAGCAACACCTCGTCGCTGTCCATCACCGAGATTGCCGGCGCAACCAAGCGGCCGAATAAAGTCCTCGGCCTGCACTTCTTCAGTCCGGTGCCGGTCATGAAATTGCTTGAGGTGGTTCGAACCATCATGGTCGACGATGCCGTGGTGCAAGTGGGCGTCGACTACGGCAAGGCGGTCGGCAAGGAAACGGTCGTCTGCAAGGACGCCCCGGGCTTCATCGTCAATCAACTCTACCTGCCCTACACGCTGGTGGCCTTGCGCCAGTGGGAGCGCGGGTTGGCGACCAAGGAAGACATCGACCGTGCGATGTCGCTCGGGCTCAACTACCCGATGGGACCGTTCACGTTGATGGACTTTGTGGGACTCGATATCCACTACAACGCGTGCATGTCCATCTACGAAGAAACCAAGGACCCCGCATACTTCCCTCCGCCTCTATTGAAGAAGATGATTCAGGCGGGCCACCTGGGTCGAAAGACCGGAAAGGGGTTCTACGACTATACGAACAAATAACAGCTACACGTCTTGTGCAGGCACAAGGAAGGAGTCAGGAGAATGACCGGAATCGTATCGTACGCAGCATATCTGCCCCTGTATCGACTTGACCGTGCTGAGATAGGCAAGTCGTGGGGCAAGTCAGGCAAGGGAGAGAAGGCGGTTGGGGCCTTCGATGAAGACAGCCTCACCATGGCCGTGGCTGCAGCCCAGCAGTGTCTCGCCGGCATTGATATCGCCTCGGTGGACGGCGTCCTGTTCGCTTCAACGACCGCTCCGTACAACGAGAAGCAGTCTGCCGCGACCATTGCGGCCGTCCTCGGCATGAGCGCCGAGACCTACACCGCCGACTTCGGTGGTTCGCTGCGCAGCGGGACCAACGCGGTCCGTGCCGCCGTGGATGCCGTGAATAGCGGCTCGCTCAAACAGGTTCTGGTGGTTGCTGCCGACTGCCGCCTTGCGCTCCCGAACGGAGCCAATGAGATGGCGTTCGGCGACGGCGCAGGGGCTCTGCTCATTGGCGGAAAGCGCGTCGTGGCAACCATCGACTCGGTCTACAGCTTGTCCGACGAGATCATCGACATCTTCAGGTCGAACCGCGACCGTTACGTAAAGTCGTGGGAAGTCCGCTTCGTGCGTGACGATGGACACGGCCGGGTCGTCCCGCAGGCGGTGAAGGCCGCAATGGTCAAGAACGGCCGGTCGCTCGCAGATTTCTCAAAGATTGTCATGTACTCGCCCGACCAGCGTCAACTACAGGCCGTGTCGAAGTCGATGAAGCTGGACCCCGCGAAAGTACAGGACACGATGTTCAACGAGTTTGGCGACACCGGTAGCGCGCAGATACTGATTACCCTCGCCGCCGCGCTCGAAACGGCCGCCGCGGGCGATCGCATACTGGCTGTGTCCTACGGCAACGGCTCCGATGTCATGACGATGACGGCGACACCGGAGATCGCGTCCGCGAAGCCCAAGCGTGACATCGCCTACTATCGCTCCACGAAACTGATGGTTTCCACCTACGCGAAATACCTGCGCTGGCGCGAGATAGTGGAGGTAGAGCCCCCCGCGACCGCACCAATGGAGCAACCGTCACCGGTGGCTCTGTGGCGCGACAACAAGAGCGGCCTCGATCTGCACGGAGTGAAGTGCGCCAAGTGCGGCATGCCGCAGTATCCGGCACAGCGCGTGTGCATCCAGTGCGGCTCGAAAGACGACTTCACCGACTATTCGTTTTCGGACAAACCCGCCATTCTTGCTACATTTAGTCATGACTCCCTGGGCGTGAGCGCCGACCCGCCCACGACGATTGCGGCAGTCGACTTCGCAGACGGCGGCAGGATAACCTGCGACATGACCGATAGGGAACCGGCGGAGATCAAGATCGGAATACCGATCGAGATGGTCTTCCGGGTGCTGAGATACATCGGCGGCTTCTACACCTACTGGTGGAAAGCGCGTCCGAAGAGAGACTAGGAACGATAGCACGAGACGAGGTGAAACATGGACGGAATTAAGGACAAAGTTGCCATAGTCGGAATGGGATGCTGCAAGTTCGGCGAAAACTGGGACAAGAGCGCCGACGACATGATAATCGACGCCGTCTACGAGGCGTACGAGGATGCGGGCGTCGAGGCTAAGGATATCCAGGCCGCGTGGCTCGGCACCTACATGACGGAGTGGACCGGACAGATGCTGTCGCGCGCGTTGAAGCTCGACTTCATTCCGGTCACGAGAGTTGAGAATGCCTGCGCCACCGGTTCAGACGCCCTGCGCAATGCATGCTATGCGGTTGCGTCCGGTGCCTGCGACATCGCACTGGCCGTAGGCGTAGAGAAGCTGAAGGACTCCGGGTACAGCGGATTGCCTGACTTCGAGATACATCGAAGGCAACTGAATACCTACCGGAGCCGGTCTTTCAGCCCGCCCGGGCATTTCGCCATGATGGCGACCAAATACTTCGACAAGTACGGCCTCAGCTACGAGGAAGGCAAGCGCATCATCGGGAGCATCTCGGTCAAGAACCATTACAACGGTTCGTTGGCTCCCAAGGCCCACTTCCAGGCCGAGACCACCCTCGAGAAGGTGCTCGCCTCTCCCATCATTGCGTCGCCACTCGGGTTGATGGACTGTTGCGGCGTCAGTGACGGAGCCGCCGCGGCCATCGTGACGAGGGCGGACCTGGCGAAGAACTTTAGGCCGGATCCCATCTACGTCAAGGGACTGCAGATCGCCGTCGGTCCGGGCGAAGGCTACATGAGCCAGAAATACGACTGGTCGCACGTCGAGGAGACCGTCAGGGCCGGACAGCGCGCGTATGCCGAGGCAGGCGTCAAGAATCCGCGTGAAGAGATAAGCATGGCGGAAGTACATGACTGCTTCAGCATCACCGAACTGGTCATCATGGAGGACCTGGGATTCAGCGAGCGCGGAAAGGCGCCCGAGGATGTTGACGCCGGCTTCTTCAAGCTGGACGGCGGACTGCCCATCAACACCGACGGTGGACTGAAGTGCTTCGGCCATCCTATCGGTGCAAGCGGCCTGAGAATGATGTACGAGGTATACAAACAGCTCCAAGGGAAGGCAGACAGGCGGCAGATCAAGAATCCGCGCCTCGGACTGACGCATAACCTCGGTGGCACTCCTGCCACCTGTAGCGTGAGCGTCATCATCGCCGGCAACGAAAAAGGCTAGACGACCCTGATTGAGCCCCGGAGGGCCCGGCAGGTGCTAGTCGTTTGAAAACGCTGAAAGGAGGGTTCGCCTCAGGCGAACCCTCCTTTCCATTTCGGCCGGGCACGCAGCACCGTACCTTTGCGTCGTAGCAGGACCTGACCTATAATACCGCCATGGAGAAGAGTACGTTTCGCACGAAGAGCGGCCTGGCCCAATCTTTGAAGGGCGGGGTCATCATGGACGTCGTGACGCCTGAGCAGGCACGCATCGCTGAGGATGCCGGGGCATGTGCCGTAATGGCATTGGAGCGTGTCCCTGCCGACATACGCGCGGCAGGCGGCGTGGCGCGAATGGCGGACCCTACGGTCATTTCAGCCATCATGGAAGCGGTGAGCATCCCCGTGATGGCGAAGTGCCGCATCGGGCATTTCGTGGAAGCGCAGGTACTGGAGTCGCTCGGCGTTGATTTCATAGACGAATCGGAAGTCCTCACGCCTGCGGACGAGAGCTTTCACGTATGGAAGCACGACTTCCGGGTGCCGTTTGTGTGCGGCTGCCGCGAGCTCGGAGAGGCGTTGCGCCGTATCTCCGAGGGTGCCGCGATGATACGAACCAAAGGAGAAGCCGGCACGGGCAACATCGTCGAGGCCGTGCGGCACATGCGCGCCGTGCAGGGAGGCATCCGCCGGGTGAAGTCTCTGGGGAAAGAAGAGCTGGTTACCGAGTCCAAAGTCCTCGGAGCGCCGCTACAGCTCATCCTGGACCTCCACGAAAGCGGCACACTGCCAGTAGTCAATTTCGCCGCCGGTGGAGTCGCTACTCCGGCCGACGCGGCACTCATGATGCAACTCGGCGCCGATGGAGTATTCGTCGGCTCGGGCATCTTCAAGTCCAGCAATCCTCCCGCGAGGGCAAAGTCGATTGTCGAAGCGGTGACGCACTTCCGCGACCCGGATATCATCGCCCGCGTGTCACGGGGGCTCGGCGAAGCGATGCCAGGCATCGAGATCGCCACGATCCCGCCCCAGGAACTCCTTGCCTCCAGAGGCTGGTAGGAAGACCGGTGCGAAAGGTAGTAGCCGACGACCTCGACGCTCTGCTCAACGTACTTCCGCCCCACATGCGAGAGGCGCTTCGAGCGCACGCGCAGATCGACGACCTTATCGAGATAGTCATCGACCTTGGTTCGCCGCCGGAGGCTCGCTTCCCTCAGTCCGAAACAGTCATCGGGTGTAGAGAGGTCGACCAGAGCGATATCGCCTACGTGGTCGACCATATAGGCGAGTTTACCAGTGACAACAGGGCGGGCATAGAGCGCACGCTGCACCGTATCTCCGCCATCAGGAACCGGCATGGCACGATAATAGGCCTCACCTGCAGGGTGGGACGAGCCGTGTTCGGCATGGTCGACATGATAGCCGACCTTATCGAGTCAGGCCAGAACATCCTGCTGCTCGGCCGCCCGGGAGTCGGCAAGACCACCATGCTTCGAGAGGCGGCCCGCATCCTCGCCGACAACGCGCACAGGCGCGTCATCGTCATCGACACCTCCAACGAGATTGCTGGCGACGGAGACATCCCGCATCCGGCCATAGGCCACGCTCGCCGCATGCAGGTGGCGAGTCCCGAACGGCAGCACGCGGTGATGATCGAGGCGGTCGAGAACCATATGCCACAGGTTATCGTTATCGATGAGATAGGCACGGAGCTTGAAGCTCAGGCGGCACGCACTATCGCCGAACGGGGAGTGCAACTCATCGGCACCGCTCACGGAAACAACCTGGAGAATCTGATATTGAATCCCACCCTCTGCGATCTTGTCGGAGGCACACAGTCCGTGACTCTCGGCGACGAAGAAGCGCGCCGGCGGCATACACAGAAGTCGATCCTCGAGCGCAAGGCGCCCGCAACCTTCGATGTGATCGTTGAGATACAGGACTTCTACCGCGTCTCGGTTCACACCGATGTGGAGGAGGCAGTCGACGATATCCTTACGCGCCGCCCCGTCCGCCTGGAAAACCGATGGGTCGACGGCGACGACCAGATACGCAAGGAGACGGTGCTTTCTTCATCGGCCGGGACCGAAACGGTTCCCGATGAGGAGGAGCAACTTTCGGCTTCGTCTCGCGAAAAGGCCATCCGCATCTACCCGTTCGGCGTCAACCGGACGCGCCTCGAATCGGTCGCGAAGAAGGAACGCATCCCGATAGAGGTCGTGGAGGACATCGAGGGTTCCGATCTCTTTCTGACGACGCGCACCCATTACCGTCGAAAACCGCAGCGTGTGCTGGATGCCGAAACGCTCGGCATTCCCATCTACGCGTTGAAGGGCAACGACGTACACCAGTTGCGCCAGTGCCTGCATACCATCGCCCCCGGGCTCTCGCGGTCCAACTACGTCCATCAGCTTCAGGAGCTCCTCAACGATGACCGGGCAGCGGTTCAAGGCGCCAGGCGTCCGCGTGAGCGAACCTCCAGGGGGACCGGCTAGTTCGTGGGGCTATTCATCACGTTTGAGGGCGGAGAAGGCTGCGGGAAGAGCACGCAAGCGAAACGACTCGCCGCTCGACTCGAACAGGACGGATATCCCGTGGCGCTTACCTACGAGCCTGGTGGCACTCCTCTCGGCGAAGAGTTGCGCCGCTGTCTGAAGAGGGTACGCGACGGCGGTTTCGCCGCGGAAGCCGAGTTGCTGCTATTCGGGGCAGCGCGCAGCCAACTGACATCGACGTTCATCCTGCCGGCCCTGCGGCGGGGCGACATCGTGGTATGCGACCGATATGCGGATTCGACAGTCGCATACCAGGGGTACGGTCGTCAACTGCCTCTGGACGACGTCAACATGGTCAATCGGATCGCTACGGGCGGGCTGCGTCCCGACCTCATCGTGCTTCTTGACATGGACCCGACCCGTGCGTTGCTGCGCAAGAAGGAGGCGCGCGACCGGTTCGAACACGAAACGCCACAGTTTCACGAACGAGTGCGCACCGGCTACCTTGAATTGGCTCGCGGGGAACCTACCCGCTGGTTGGTGCTTGATGCCGCCGGCCCCACCCACCGTCACCGCACGCAGTATCTGGCTGCGAGTGTCCTCCCTCCTCAAAGCCAACCCATCGGCGGGACAACCTTCTGCTGAGAACGCCGTAGGGAAATGACTGCGGGGACACCGCGATGACAGAGCGCGTCGCAGTAGCACTCAGCGGAGGCGCGGATTCGGCGCTTGCGGCTTCGCTACTCCTTTCATCCGGCGTGAACGTATTCGGGCTACACCTGCTGCTCACGCACACCATCGAGGCCGAACTTCAAGCGGCCCACGCGCGGGACATCGCGTTGCGGCTGCACATGGACTTTCAGGTCATTGACGCCGTAGATGCCTTCGAGTCGAAGGTCATCGGCCCTTTCTGTGACGAGTACGCTGCGGGCAGAACACCCAATCCCTGCGTCACATGCAACAGGGACATCAAGTTCGGCCTGCTGCTGCAGACGGCTCTGGAGTGCGGCGCAGACCGGCTGGCAACGGGACACTACGCGCGGGTTACGCCTCGAGGAAACGGCTACGCGCTGCAACGCGCATCCGACCAGCATGCCGACCAGTCGTACTTCCTGTACGCGCTGCCGGAATCCGCGCTCGCACATCTGTCCTTCCCCCTTGGCGACTTGCTGCGCCGCGATGTACGGTCGCTTGCCGCAGAGCAGGGTCTCATTCGGAGCAGGTCGAGCCAGGACATCTGCTTCGTGGGTGGGCACGATTACCGTGAATTTCTTTCGCGGCGGCTGTCCACGTCACAGGGCGACATTATCGGCGCCGACGGCCGCATTCTCGGTCAACATCGCGGTCTGCCGTTCGTGACCATCGGGCAACGACACGGACTGGGTATCGCCCTGGGCGCTGCGGTGTATGTGGTCGGCGTCGATGCACGCCTCAATTCCGTCACCGTAGGCTCCGAGGAGCAACTGATGAGCGAAGCCGCTCATCTCGAAGGGATGTCCTGGCTGATTCCGCCCCAGGCGGACCGTTTCCGCGCTGAGGCTCTCGTGCGTTTCCGCTCGAGCCCCACGAATGTTCGTGTGGCCCTCACGGAAGGCGGAGCGACGGTCCAATTCACGCAGCCTCAGCGGGCGGTGGCCCCGGGCCAATCGGTGGTGCTCTACGATGGTGCTACAGTTATCGGTGGCGGAATCGTCTCGAAGACATTCAGAAGGGTCAGCGATGCAGAATAAAGGCGTGGTACCAACGAGCGACCGTGAGCGGGCGCTCCGTGAACAGGGGGCCTGGCCCGTTGCGGGCGTTGACGAAGCCGGACGGGGCGCGCTCGCCGGGCCCGTGGTTGCCGGCGCCGTCGTGTCCGACTGGTGCGACCCGTTACCCTGGCACGACGATGTGCGTGACAGCAAACAGCTCAACGAAGCGGCACGGGAGAAACTGTACGGAATTATCGTTGGCGCCAGCGTGTCCGTAGGCGTAGGCATCGTGCCGAGCAAGGAGATCGACCGGATAGGGATAGCCGCAGCCTCCCGCAAGGCGATGTATGAGGCACTGCAATCGCTGACGATCATGCCCGGTTACGTGCTCATCGACTGGTTCACGCTGCCGGCGCTCCGCACGCGGCAGGAAGGAGTACCCGGAGGCGATGCCTATTGCCTCTCCATCGCGAGTGCGTCGATCATCGCCAAGGTGACGCGCGACCGGATAATGAAGGAGCTCGACCACCAGTACCGTGGCTACGGCTTTGCCGACCATAAGGGCTACGGCACGGTTACCCATCTGCGGCAACTCGCCTCGTTGGGAGTGTGCCCGGAGCACCGGCTGAGCTACACGCCGGTCCGCCTCATCGCCGCGGGATTGCTGTGAATTACGCTGAGGTCGGCCGCCGCGGCGAAGAACTGGCGCGCGCGCTCCTCAAGAAGCGCGGGTACAAAGTGCTCGAGACGAACGTACGAGGCTACTACGGCGAGATAGACATCGTGGCGAGAAAGGACAACTGCCACGTCTTCGTTGAGGTCAGGACAAGAACGGGTGACGACTTCGGCACGCCGGAGGAGTCTATCACCGAGCGCAAGAGAGAACAAGATGGTCACGTGCGCGCTCGACTACATCGCTACGCACCAGAAGCTTCATGACGCCTGCTGGCGCATCGATGTGGTTGCCATCGAACTTGACGAATCCGGACGCCAGACGCGGGCCGAGCACATCGAGGGTGCGGTCCCGCTGGATTGAAACCGCTCGTGCGTTATAATGGATTCTCATTGTCTGGACGAGAGGAGGTATCCATGAAGGTGTATGTATCTTTCTGGCTCCCCGAGGCGCCGCTCAACGTGCTCAGGGAGAAGCATACGGTCGAGGTGAACGAGAACCCCGTCGTCCCTTCCGGTGACGAGCTGATTGCCCGATTGTCCGATGTAGACGCGTTCCTGTGCGTCGGCGCCAGGGTGGACAAGTACGTGCTCGATCATGTCGGCTCGCGACTGAAGATCATCGCCAACTGGGGGGTCGGCTACAACAACATCGACGCCGAGTACGCCGCTCAGAAGGGCATAATGGTCACCAATACCCCCGACGTGCTGACGGAAACGACCGCCGACCTGTCATGGGCAATTCTGATGGCGGTGGCGAGGCGGGTGGTGGAAGCGGACGCGCATGTGCGCGCGGGAAAGTTCCAGGGGTTCGCTCCGTTCACCATGCTGGGCTCCGATGTATGGGGCAAGACCATCGGCATCATCGGGTTCGGCAGGATAGGACGCGCGGTGGGAAGACGCGCACTCGGATTCGGCATGAAGGTGCTCTACTACAACAGCAGGCGTCTCACGCCCGAGACCGAACAGGAACTGTCGGCTACGTATGCGGATATCGACACCTTGCTGGGCGAGTCTGACTTTGTCTCGCTGCACGTACCGCTCCTGGATGAAACGCGGCACATCATCAATGCGCATCGTCTGTCCCTTATGAAGCCCAGTGCATTTCTCGTGAACGTCTCGCGCGGCCCGGTGGTCGACGAGCAGGCCCTGCTGGAGGCACTCCTGAACAAGACGATTGCCGGTGCGGCTCTCGACGTGTTCGAGAAGGAGCCTGCCGTGACCCCCGGACTGCTCACGCTGACGAACGTCGTGCTCACGCCACACATCGGCAGTGGAAGTTGGGAGACGAGGACCAATATGGGCCACGTGGCCGTGAAGAACATTTTGGCAGCGCTCGACGGTCAGACGCCTCCAAATCTCGTCAACAGCCCCGTAACGCGATAGTCCGGGCCACGCACGGGGATTAGATAACGACGGGGGGCAGGAATACTGCCCCCCTTTGATGTCCCGAACCGGTCTACGCCATCTTGACGCCGGCAGCCCGTTCCAGGCCGAGTTCCTTGACAGCGGCCTCGCGCATCTTGTACTTCTGAATCTTGCCCGTGACCGTCATCGGATACTCGGTCACGAACTTCACATAGCGCGGTATCTTGAAGTGCGCTATCTTGCCTTTGCAGTACGCACGGATCTCCTCCTCGGTCGATTCCTCTCCGTCGCGCAATTGCACCCACGCCTGAATCTCCTCGCCGTATTTCTCATCAGGCACACCGATCACCTGCACGTTCTTTACCTTCGGATGGGTGAACAGAAACTCCTCGATCTCCCGTGGATAGACGTTTTCTCCACCACGGATGATCATCTCTTTGGCTCTGCCCGTTATCTTGCAGTAGCCTCGCTCGTCCATCGTGGCCAGATCCCCGCTGTGAAGCCACTTGGCCTCGTCGATGACCTCGGCGGTGCCCTTGGGATTGTTGTGGTAGCCACGCATGATGTTGTAGCCGCGGTAGCAGATCTCCCCCTGCGAGCCACAGGGAACGATGGCTCCAGTCTCCCTGTCGACCACCTTCAACTCCACGTGCGGCATGGCCAGCCCCACGGTGCCGGTCCTGTCCTCGAGCGAGGCGTCAACCGGCGTCTGAGTGACTACCGGGGACGACTCGGTTTCTCCGTAGCAGATGGTCATCTGGCTCGCGTGCATGCGTGTGACGACCTTCTTCATAACCTCGATAGGACATGGCGCGCCGGCCATGATGCCCGTGCGCAGCGAGGTCAAGTCGAACGAATCGAACTCCGGCTGCTCCAGTTCCGCGATGAACATCGTGGGCACCCCGTGCAGCGCCGTGCAGTGCTCCTGCTCCACGGCTTTCAGAGTCGCCAGCGGGTCGAAGCTCTCCGCCGGCAACACCATGGTAGCTCCGTGCGTCATGCAGGTGAGGTTGGACATCACCATGCCGAAGCAGTGATAGAAGGGCACGGGGATGCACAGCCGGTCTTGATCGCCGAACCGCATCCCTTCGCCGACGAAGAATCCGTTGTTGAGGATGTTGTGATGGCTGAGCGAGGCTCCCTTGGGCAACCCGGTCGTGCCGGACGTGTACTGGATGTTGATAACGTCGTCGATATCAAGTGACGCCTGGCGTTCATCCAACTGCGCATCAGAGACGTCAGAGCCGAGCGCCAGGAACTGCTCCCACGTGTACATCCCCGGATGCGCGCCTGACCCCATCAGAACCACCGTACGCAGCAGCGGAAGTTGCTCGCTCTGCAAAGCACCGGGTGACGACTCTTGAACCTCCGGACATACCGCGGCAAACATGGAGACGTAGTTCGAGGTCTTGAACCGCTCGATAAGCAGTAGTGTGCCGGCTCCCGAATCCCGCAGGGCATGCTGTAATTCGTGGGTCCGGCAGGCAGGGTTAACGTTCACCATTACGGCTCCCGCAATGGCGGTGCCGAACTGGACGAGCACCCACTCCGGATGATTGGTGGACCAGATGGCGACCCGGTCGCCGCGACCGACGCCCAATCTCAGCAGCGACCTGGCGATGCGACGGCTGTCTTCTCTTAGCTGCGCATACGTCCAGCGCCTGCCGGACGGGACATCCACTAGTGCTTCGTTCTGCGGGAAACGCGAGGTGATGCGATCGAGATAAGCGGGGATGGTGAGTCCGATGAGCGGGGTCGAGGAACCCCCATGCGAGTAGCTGGATGCAGATGAACGCGCCATGTATCTCTCCCTCCTCTTGCTTCAGCATCGGCTGCTGCAGTAAACAAGTGGGGAGCTCAGGAGCCGCGAGTCAGAGGCGGAATCACATGTATCGGTCGAGCACCTCCGGCACCAGTACTGAGCCGTCCGCTTGCTGATAGTTCTCAAGCACGGCGATAAGTACCCTCGGTAGAGCAAGTCCCGAGCCGTTCAACGTGTGAGGAAACAGAGGCTTCGCGTTGGCGTCCGGCCGGAACCGGATATTGGCGCGGCGCGCCTGGAAATCACCGCAGTTGCTGCACGAACTGACCTCCAGCCATTCGTTCGAGCCTGGAGCCCAGACCTCCAGATCGAACGTCATGCTCGAGGCAAAGCCGAGGTCTCCGGTGCAGAGCTGGACGACCCTGTAGGGCAGGCCAAGTCTCTTGAGTACGTCTTCGGCATCCGAGACGAGTTTTCCCAGTTCCATGTCGGAAGTCTCGGGAACCACGTATTTATACAATTCAACCTTGTCGAACTGGTGTCCACGCTTGATGCCGCGGGTGTCCTTGCCGGCCGCCATCTTTTCTCGGCGGAAGCACGGCGTATAGGCTGCATAGTAGAGGGGCAGGCTGGCGCCGTCGAGAATCTCGTCACGATGCAGGTTGGTGAGCGGGACCTCTGCCGTAGGAACGAACCAGTAGTCTTCTTCCGCATCGTGATACAGGTTGTCGGCGAACTTGGGCAGGTTGCCCGAGCCAACCATGCACTCCTTGTGCAGCATGAACGGCAGATACATCTCTCTGTACCCATGTTCCTTGGTGTGGAGATCGAGCATGAACGAGATGAGGGCCCGCTGCAAGCGAGCGCCCATGCCTTTGAGAACGTAGAAACGACTCCCCGAGAGCTTGACGCCCCGGGCGAAATCGATGATGTCGAGGCTCTCGCCGATGTCCCAATGAGGCAATGGCGTGAAGTCGAACTGTCTTGGAACGCCGACTTCCCGCACCACGACGTTGTCGTCACCGTCCTTCCCCTCAGGGACGCCGGGACGAGGGATATTGGGCAATTCCAGAAGCAGTGCATCGAGCGTTTCTTTCGATTCGCGCGCGGCGCGCTGCAATTCCGCGACCTGCTCGCCGAGGATACGCAGGCCGTCGAGCAACTCGGGAGGTCTCTCCCTGGTGCGCCCCAGTTCCTTGCTCGCCTGGTTCTGCCGTGCGCGCAGATCTTCCGATTCACGCAACAGTGCGCGATAGCGCTCGTCGGCTTCGACGACCGGACCGAGGATATCGGGAATCCCACGCAGAGCCATCGCTCGTTCGACAACCGCACGGTCTTCCCGGATCATCCTGATGTCAAGCATCTCGCTTCCCCCTTAGCTGAGGAAAAAGTATCACGTCACGGATGGAATCCTGCCCCGTCAGCAGCATGACCAGCCGGTCGATGCCGATGCCGAGTCCGCCGGTGGGCGGCATCCCGTATTCCATCGCCTCTATGAAGTCGTCATCGGCCACCTGAACGTCCTCGTCTCCCACTTTCTCGCGGAGTTGCTGCTCGAGGCGCTCACGCTGGTCCACGGGGTCGTTCAGCTCCGTGAAGGCGTTGGCGAACTCGAGGCCGCAGATGAACGCCTCAAATCGTTCGACGAGGCGGTCATTGCCCCGCTTCTTCTTCGGGAACGGTGACATCTCGACGGGGTAATCGAGCAGGAACGTGGGTTGTACGAGTTGAGGCTCAACGAAGGTTGAGATGAGTTCATCGATGAGCCTTCCCCTTCCCGGCTGCCCTTCGATGCGGACGCCGGCCTGGAGTATGCGCTCGTGCAGCGTGTCCCTGTCTCGAAAGTCCTCAAAATCGATGCCGCTCGCCTCTTTGACCGCATCACGCAGATACAGGCGGCGCCATGGCGGCGCAAGCTCGATGCTGTGGCCGCGGAAGTCGACCCTGGTTGTGCCGAGCACGGACATCGCGACCGAGGCGAAAAGGCGTTCGGTCAGGTCCATCATGTCTTCATAGTCGGCATAGGCCCGATAGCATTCCATCAGCGTGAATTCAGGGTTGTGACGTATCGAGATGCCCTCGTTTCTGAACACCCTGCCGAGCTCGTATACGCGGTCGATGCCGCCCACGATCAGCTTCTTGAGCGACAGTTCGAGCGCGATGCGCAAATAGAGGTCTTCGTCCAGAGCTTCGTGATGGGTCACAAACGGCCGCGCCGCGGCTCCGCCCGCGGTGCCCTGCAGCACCGGAGTCTCCACCTCAACGTATCCCTCGCCGTCGAGAAACCTCCTCGTGGCGCTGACCACGCCGCTGCGGATGGCAAAGGTGCGGCGGACATCCTCGTTGGAGATAAGGTCGAGGTACCGCTGGCGGTACCTGGTCTCGACGTCGACAAGCCCGTGCCACTTCTCCGGCAACGGACGAAGCGACTTCGCGAGCAACGTGTACGCAGCCACCTCGACGGTCACCTCGCCGGTCCTGGTGAGGAAGAGCGGCCCCTCAGCCCCCACGAAGTCGCCCACATCGATGTCTTTCAGCAACTCGTAGCGTTCCTCGCCAAGCAGGTCCTTTCTCAGGCATACCTGCAGCTTTCCGGAGCTGTCCCTGATATCGAGGAACGCCATCTTGCCCATGGTGCGCTTGGCCATAACGCGGCCTGCGACCGAGACTGCCTGCGTGCGCTCTCCTTCGCGTTCGCAGAGGAGACGAGCTTCACACGCGGAATGGGAAGGATGATAGGTGTGCGGATAGGGGTCTATGCCCCTTGCCCTGATGTCGTCAAGCGTCTTGAGACGCTCGTCGGTGACGCGGTCGAGACGTGAACCCATGCTTGTCCTTCGCAGCGCAGCCGGGCGCCGCACTGCGCAGTTACACGGTCGCAGGGATACCTTACGGAGGGGAATCGTCCCCGCAGTTCTCCGCGTGGCCGTCGGCTGCGAGCACGGCCTTAGCCTGCTCATAGAGTGATTCGGGCACCAGGATGCGCACTTCACCCAGTCCATCCACCGTCAGCCCGTAGACAAGACCGGCGCTCTCATAGCTGAGTGCGGCCGGAATGCCCTGGTCCTCGAGGCGGGCCCTGATAATCTCGGCTGCCCCATGTCTGGAGCGGCACAAGACCACCAGTGCATTGTTCGCAGCCATCGTACCCTGCGATAATTCTAGCAGAAAGCGTTCTACTCCAACGTGGTTATCGGATAGAATTGCAGCACGCGGTGTGAGTACCATCCGCCTCGCAGTTCCGCACGTCGCTTCAACGGAGGATCCCATGATAAAAGTCGCGTCGATCCAGGCTTCGCCGGTGTTTCCCATGAGCAAGGATGCCACCGTGGATAAGGCGTGTTCGCTTATCCGGGAAGCAGGCCGAAACGGGGCGCGGCTTGCGGTATTGCCGGAAACGTTCGTTCCCATGTACCCGAACTGGTCGATCGACCTGCAGAATCCCACGGAATGGGCTCGCAACCTCGTCACCCTGACGCGCAATTCGGTTCAGGTACCGGGGCCGGAAACCGCCAGGCTGTGCGAGGCGGCCCGGTCGGCGCAATGCTGCGTATGCATCGGGGTGAACGAGTCCGTCCCCCGGTATGCGGGGATGCTGTTCAACTCCCTGGTGTTTATCGACGCCGATGGCACGCTGCTGGGTGTCCACCGGAAGCTCACTCCCTCGAACCGCGAGCGTTGCTTCTGGGCGCGCGGGGATGGCACATCGTTGAAGGTGTATGACACGGCGGTGGGGCGCCTGGGCGGACTCATCTGCTACGAGCACCTTCAGCCGCTGAGCAAGTACACGCTCATGGCGCAGGGCGAACAGATCCACTGCACCTGCTGGCCCGGCTGGCCGAATTTCTCGAACGGCCGCAGCAACAAGGGTGTCTTCGACGTGGAGACTAGAGCGTACGCTATCGAGGGACAGTGCTTCGTGGTCGCCTCCTCCATGTACATCGACCCCGCGGTCGGCGCGCGCGCCGGACTCGGGAACGCCGGTTGGGCCTTCTTTGGCGGCAGCATGATCGTGGGGCCCGAAGGCGACTATCTTGCGGGGCCCGTGTACGACGAGGAGGCGATACTGTACGCCGACATCGATTTCGACCGCATAGTGCTCAGGAAGGCGGCGGCTGACACCACCGGCAAGGACAATCGCTGGGACATCATGCGTGTCGAGAGCAACGCAAGGCCATACTTGCCTTTCAGCGGGACCTTCGGCGAGGAACTGGTCTCGAACATGGCGTTGCGGGACCATTCCGGCACGCGGCAGGCGGGTTCGGACGACCTTGCCGCACGTGTCGACAGGCTCGCTGAAGAGATGCGCGCACTTCGCCAGTCGATGGAGCGGCCTGCCGGCAGCGACCTCGTTCCTTGACCCCCCTGCCCTCACACGATACAATTCGCAGGGATGCCCAGCCATGCTGGGCATTCTCTCTTATGACATCAATTGCTCCAAGGAGGACGGTGATTTGTACGCGTTGGGGAGACACCTTCTCGTAGAGTTAAAGCAGTGCAACACGAGCCTGCTGAACGACCTCGACTATCTCAAAGAGACCCTCTATGTGGCGGCGGACCGCTGCGGCGCCACGGTAGTCGGCGACTCGTTCTACCATTTCTCTCCTCAGGGCGTGAGCGGAGTGGTCAACATCGCCGAGTCACATATCTCGATCCACACGTGGCCCGAGTGCGGCTATGCGGCGGTCGACGTGTTTACGTGCGGCGACAGGGTGGAGCCCGAGGAAGCGGCACGCTACATCATGCAGGCCCTTGAAGCCGGAGAATGCTCTATCATCGAGCTTCGGCGCGGTTTGATGCACACCAGTCCGGTACAAAGCGCAACACAATGAGCGATACCTCACCCATCACGCACACATGGTTCCACGACGGGCTGTCGCCTGACCTCGGCATGGTGCACAGGGTCGAGGAGTATCTCTACGCCGGACGCAGCGCATACCAGGGCATCGAGGTGATTCGAACGCGCAGCTTCGGCGATTGTCTGGTTCTGGATGGCAAGATTCAATCGAGCGCCGCGGATGAATTCATCTATCACGAGGCGTTGGTACAGCCCGCGATGATAGCGCATCCCGACCCACGCACCGTACTTATCGCGGGCGGCGGGGAGGGAGCGACGCTGCGCGAAGTACTGAGGCACCGCTCCGTTGAACAGGCGACGATGGTCGACCTCGATGAGCAGGTGGTGTCCGTCTGCCGCAGGCACCTTTCATCGTTCAGCGCGGGGGCCTTCGAAGACCCGCGGGCTGAACTGATCATCGGAGATGCACGGCGGTTCGCCGAAGAGAGCCCACGCACATTCGACGTCATCATCATCGACCTTCCGGACCCCCTCGAGGTCGGCCCCGCGCAACTGCTCTACACGAGGGAGTTCTACGCGGCAGTCAAGCACCGCCTGGCCCCCGGGGGCATCATCTCAGTCCAGTCGGAATCCTCAAGGTGGTACGACCTCCAGGCGTTCATCGCCATCGTCCGCACCATTTCGGACGTCTTTTCACGAACGGCGCCGTACCAGGTTCACGTTCCCTCGTTCTCCAGCCTCTGGGGTTTCACCGCCGCATCCGAGACGCTGGCGCCCGAACGCATGACTCGCAGCGAGGTGGACGAGCGTATCGCGTGCAGAATCACCGGCGAACTGCGGTCATACGACGGCCAGGCGCACGAGGGTATGTTCGCGCTGCCGAAGCACATCAGGACCGCGCTCGCGGGCGCGAACAACGTCATCACCGACTCCTCCCCCTTTCCGTCTTCTAGTCTCGCGTGTGCCGTTTGCCCTGCGTCGGCGGCGCGATGGTATAATCGCTGGTATTCGCCATGGAAGCACTGTCATCCCTGAACCCGGCCCAACGAGAGGCAGTCCTTGCGAGCGGTGGGCCCTTGCTGATCATCGCCGGTCCCGGCAGCGGTAAGACCCGGGTGATCACGAATCGAATCGCGCACCTGATAACTTCCTGCGGAGTGAGCCCGCACCACATCCTCGCCGTCACCTTCACGAACAAAGCGGCGCGCGAGATGCAGGAACGGCTCGACCGGGACCTCGAACGCGCTGCGGACCGTCCAAGCATCGGCACGTTTCACTCCATCTGTTGCCGCATCCTGCGCGCGGACGGGTTGGGAGTCGGCCTCAGTCGCGGCTTCGTCATCTACGATGATGACGACCAGATAAACCTCATCAAGCAGAGCCTGACTGAGTTGAAGCTCGATCCCAAGCAGTACCCTCCTCGAGTCATCCAGTCCTCCATTAGCTCAGCCAAGAGCCGATTGCTTTCCGAGCAACGTCATGCGGAGGGTGTCGACAGCTACTTCGAGGAGATAGTCCAGAGGGTCTACCAGCGGTACCAGGCGCTCCTGTCGCAAAGCGACGCGGTGGACTTCGACGATATCCTGCTCAAGACGGTGAAGCTGCTCGAGACACAGCCCGAGGTTCTCTCGCGATATCAGTCCAAGTATCAATACGTGCTCGTCGACGAGTTTCAGGACACAAATCCCGCGCAATTCCAGATGGTGAAGCTGCTCGCCGCGGAGCACCGCAACCTGTGCGTGGTGGGCGACCCCGATCAGTCCATCTATTCGTGGCGCTCCGCCGACGTGCGCAATATCCTCAGTTTCGAGCGAGAGTTCCCGGACGCGCAGGTCGTGCGACTCGAGCAGAATTACCGTTCGACGAAGACCATTCTCAAGGTGGCGATGCAGGTCATCACCGCAAATCCACTGCGCAAGGACAAGGCGCTGTGGACCGAGAACGACACCGGCAAGCCCGTGGTGCTGAGCGAATGCCTGAACGAGAAGGACGAGGCCCAATACGTGGTGAATACGGTTGAGAAACTCGTGCGGATCGAGAACCTGCGTTACGGCGATTGCGCGGTGATGTACCGCATCAACGCACAGTCGCGCGCCATCGAAGAAAGCCTCATGCGCTTCGGCATCCCGTACCGGCTCGTCGGCGGCACGCGCTTCTACCGGCGCCAGGAGATCAAGGACATCGTGGCCTATCTGCGGGTCGTGCATAACCCTCATGACAGCATCAGCCTGTCGCGCATCATCAACACCCCCGGGCGGGGCATCGGGCAGGGCACGCTGACAAAGCTGCAGACCTGGGCTACCGAGCGGGAGATCTCCATCTATGAGGCCCTGTCCCAGATGGTGCACGAGAAGGACCTGGCGGCGAGGGCGAGCAACGCACTTACCAAGTTCCTTGAGATGCTCGATGGCCTGATGGGAAAGAGCTATCTCACGCCGCTACCCCAATTGATCGACGAGATCCTGGCGCAGACATCCTACCGCGAGTACCTGATGGAAGATGAGAACGGCGAGGACCGCTGGCAGAACGTCCAGGAACTCAAGGGAGTCGCGCTGGAGTACGCCGACCTTGTTCCCTATGAAGCGTTGTCCGCGTTTCTCGAGAAGGTGAGCCTCGTGTCGGACGTCGACGAGATGGACGATTCGTCCAACGCCGTGACCCTTATCACGCTGCACCAGGCCAAGGGACTCGAGTTCCCCGCCGTGTTCATCGTCGGTATGGAGGATGGCATCCTGCCCCACCGCAGGTCGTTTGACGACCCCGCCGAGATGGAGGAGGAATGCCGGCTCTGTTACGTCGGCATCACGAGGGCGCAACAGTACCTGTTCCTCTCACGGGCACACCGCCGCAGCCTGTTCGGCAACGGACTGGCCAATCCACCATCGCGGTACCTCGAACGCATCAGCTCCGACCTCATCACCACGCGCGGGCTGTGGCAAGAGACGGAAGTCGACATGAGCAGCGCCGTATACGCCCAGCCGATGACCTACGGCATGTCGGACGAGGAGTTCAGGGTAGGCGACTGGGTCTTCCACAAGAAGTTCGGGCAGGGCGTGGTGATGGACTGCTTCCCGGACAAGAGCGACCTGGTGGTGACGGTGGCGTTCGACGACATCGGCGTGAAGCGGCTGCTCCTCAGTCTCGCGCACCTCGAGAAGGTAGAGCGGTTCGACAGCCTCTCCTGATTTCCCCGTTGACAGTGCTACACGCAACCGTGTAGACTGGCCCGAAGTGGAGTTGCACGTACTTGCCCCGGAAGTGTCCTCCCGCATCGCCGCAGGCGAGGTGGTGGAGCGTCCGTCGTCCGTCGTCAAAGAGCTCGTCGAGAACGCCCTCGATGCCGGCGCGCGCAAGATCGACATCGAGTGCAGAGGTGGTGGGGTGGAGCTCATCTGCGTGGCCGACAACGGAGCCGGCATACCGTCTACGAACGTCGAAACCGCCTTCCTTCGCTACGCCACGAGCAAGATCAACACGCTCGACGACCTTGTTCACGTGAAGTCGCTCGGCTTCCGGGGCGAGGCGCTGCCCAGCATCGCAGCGGTCGCGGACATCGAACTCTCCTCAAGGGCCGAGGGAGAGGAACTCGGGAGTTTTCTGTACCTGCACGCGGGTGAAGTTGTCCAGCACGAGAGGAGGCCCCGGGCACGAGGCACGACCATCGCCGTGCGGCGCTTGTTCCGCCACTTTCCGGCCCGGCTCAAATTCCTGAAGTCGGAGAACACCGAGCACAGCCATTCAGCACAGGTGGTGAGCCAGTATGCCCTGGCGTTTCCCGAGGTCGCCTTCAGCCTGATGCTCGAAGACAGGCTCGCGTTGCGCACCCCCGGCAATGGGGAGTTGCGCGACGTTATTGCGCAACTGTACGGGCCCGAACTGGCGCGCGCGATGCTCCAGGTGGACCACGAATCCGATGGGCACCGCGTCACGGGGCTCGCCGCCCCGGCGACCCTGTCCAGGGCGGGGCGGGGGCACCTGAGCATATTCGTCAACCGCCGGTGGATCCGCAGTCCGCTGCTGCAGAAAGCCGTCGATGACGCGTATCACGGCCTGTTACAGGAGGGCAGAAACGCTGTGGCAATCCTCAACATCGAGATGCCGCCCGACCGCGTGGACGTGAACGTTCATCCCAGCAAGGCGCAGGTCAAGTTTGCCGACGAGCAGGCGCTGTTCCGACTCGTGCGCGATGCACTCCGCACCGCCCTCTCAGCCTCGCAGGTCGCAAGCGAGTCGCGGCACCTGACGCTGTCCGCCATCGGCACGCAGGTTGGGTGGACCGTCAGCGAGCCCGACGCCTCAGTCCCGTTTGTTCCCGAGGTATCCACGCCGACGCACGGCGCCGAATCGCTGCCTCCGTTGCGCATACTCGGTCAGGTCCTCACCACCTACATCGTCGCCGAGGGGCCGGACGGTCTCTATCTCATCGACCAGCACGCGGCGCATGAGAGGATCGTGTACGAAGCGCTGAGTGCGCACGGCGTGGGCCGCAGCACAGACGTGCAAGGCTTGCTGGAGCCGCTCGCTCTGGAGTTGAGCCCGGCGGAAGACGCCCTGCTGGCTGCGGCGCGAGCGGAACTGGCGGAAATGGGGTTTGCGCTCGACGACTTCGGAGACCGCAGCTATCTGCTGCGGACGGTGCCTGCGGCGCTCAAGGACGAAGACGCCGTCGCGTTGCTGCGTGACCTGCTACACGAGCTATCCGGCGTGAGCCGCGCGAATCTCTTCGAGCATCTCACGATAACCGCCGCTTGTCATGCCGCGGTCCGGGCGGGTCGCCGCCTCACTTCGGACGAGATGCGCCAGCTCATCCAACAACTGGAGCACTGCGAACAGCCCCGCACCTGCCCGCACGGCAGGCCGACGGTCGTTCGATTCGACGCCGCACAGATGGAGAAGCTGTTCGGGCGCCGGGTGTAGCGCTAACGAGTTGCGGCGTTCTTTCTCTCGTAGTACCGAATCAGACGGTTGATCGACCTGGAGGCGTGGCGAATCGAGTTGTACACGGCGATGCCGGCGTCGTAGCACTTCTTCCGTGCTTCCAGCATCCAGCAGTAGTGGTCGGCCGATGTCATCATCTGGATGACGACCACCACAGGCTTGCGGAAATCCTTGTAGCCGCGTACCACATCGTCCACGAGCTTGTCCCAGATCTCCCGATGCGTATCGAGAGGCCGGGCGATGAGGCCGAGCGACAGGTGAACGATGGTGAGGTCGATGTCCTTGTATTCGCTGAACACCTTCAATACCGGGTAGTAGCCGATGTTCCAGGCCTCGGCGGAGAGGTCCATCGGGTTATTGATGATAGTGCCCGCCTCCGTGCCGAGGAGCGCCGCGGTGCGGCGCCGCATCTCCTGCGGGAACATGGGTATCACGAGTCCTTCCTTGGTCGCCTCGTCGCCCGCCAGAACCGTGGCTCCACCCCCCAACCCCAGCAGCGCGACGCGCCTGCCCACCGGCTTGGGGAAGAACGTAAACGTCACCGCCATGTCGATCCACTCTTCGATGGTCTGTGTGCGGACCGCATTCACCTGCTGCAGCATCGCGTCCCAGACACGGTCGGACCCGGCCAGCGAGCCGGTGTGCGATGCGGCCGCGCGTGCTCCGGACTCGGTCACGCCAACTTTAAGCATGATGACAGGCTTCCTCTTGGCGGCGCGTTCCAGCGCGGCCTTGAAGCGGGGACCATCCTTAACGCCCTCGATGTAGGCCATGATGATGCCCGTCTCAGGATCGTCGGCCATGTACTCCATGAGGTCGCATTCATTGACATCACTCGCGTTGCCGTAGGAGACGACCTTGCTGAAACGGACGCCGCGGTTTGCAGCCTCGCGCAGCACGTAGATGGCGTTGCCACCGCTCTGACAGATGACGCCCACCGGCCCGCTCTCATTGCACAGGTCGGTCAGGAAGGACACGCCCGAACTTGGGCAATAGACGCCCATGCAGTTGGGCCCAACGACACGTATTCCGTGTTCATGCGCAATCGCCAGGATGTCGCGCTCCAGCTGGATACCTTCAGGCTGGCCAAGCTCGGAGAACCCGGAGGTGAAGAAGTGGATGGCCTTCACGCCCTTCGCGGCACAATCACGTGTGAGCTGCAGCGCTCCTTTGGCCGGTATCGCCGAGACGACATAGTCAACCGGCCCCGGGATATCGCGCACTGACGGATACATGGTGAGACCGTGAACCTCGCCGCCCTTGGGATTCACCGGATAGAGCTTGCCCTTGTAGCCGCAACCGATCATGGCCTCCAGATAGTTGTTGCCCCCGAGTTGTCCCCGGACGGGTTTGGTCGAAACTCCGGCTATCGCGATCGAGCGTGGATTGAATATCGCTTCGAGACTCGAGGTGCTCATACTGCTCCTTGCCAGGAATGGCGTTCCCGAGCCGGAATTCTACTACATACCGGCTTTCAGGGTGCGCGAGCTCGTCATGCGACTATCGCACCTGACCGTGCCTGAGGGCCGCCGTCCCTTGTGGTACACTTTACGGCTCACAAACGGGACAGGAGGCACGAAGCGATGATGATACGGGCAGCAGTAGTCGGCGCCACGGGAATCGTGGGCCAGCAGTTCCTCGTGGCTCTCAAGTCCCACCCGTGGATACGGGTCGCGGCGCTCGCGGCCTCCGAGCGGTCGGCGGGACAGAGCTATCGCAAGGCCATCACCGACCCGGCGTCCGGCGCGATGCGCTGGTTCTGCAGCGAGCCGCCGGTGGACGAGGTGATGGACATGCCGGTCGTCAACGCGAATGAGCTCGATACCGCCAACATCGACCTTGTCTTCAGCGCCATCGAATCGGGACCGGCGAAGACGCTGGAGCCGCTCTACGCGGCTGTGGTGCCGGTCATCAGCACAGCGTCGGCCTTTCGCTATGAAGAGGATGTCCCGATACTCATCCCGGGCGTCAATCCCGAACATGCCCGCCTGCTCGATACACAGCGCAAACGCCGCGGCTGGAAGGGGTTCGTGACACCCGATCCGAATTGCACGACCATCGGCCTTGCCATGACGCTCAAACCACTGCTCGACGCGTTCGGTCTCAACGCCGTTATCATGACCTCGATGCAAGCGATGTCCGGCGCCGGGCGAAGTCCCGGCGTTATCGGGCTGGATATTCTCGACAACGTCATCCCCTTCATCCCCGGCGAAGAGGAGAAGGTTCAGCGTGAGACGCAGAAGATACTCGGGGTCCTCGAAGGCGACCACATCCGTCCGGCCCCGTTCGCGGTGAGCTGCACCTGCACCCGGGTGTGCGTGCTCGAGGGACACACCGAATCGGTATTCGCGTCTACACAGGCGCCGTGCGACGTGGCCTCGGTCGAAAAGGCGATGCGTGATTTCGCGGGAGATTGCGGAGTGGCCGGCCTGCCCTCAGCGCCAAAGCACCTGATACAGGTGAGCGACGACCCGTTCCGGCCTCAACCGCGGCTGGACCGGGATAACGACGGCGGCATGGCCACCACGGTCGGGCGCGTCCGGCAGGACGTCGTGCTGCAGAACGGCGTCAAGTACATGCTCGTCTCACACAACACCAAGATGGGCGCCGCCCGTGGCGCGGTGCTCACGGCCGAGATGTTGATGCGCGACGGCTATATCGGCTAGCTCAGGGCTAGAACTCGACCGGCGTGACGGGATCCATCCGGCGCCGGTTGATGGATAGAGAGAATACGTCCGGGCGGGCGTAGTGACCCGCGACGTCGAGAAGTTCCTTCTCCTCCGGTATGCGGTCAAGATCGATATCCCCATAGACGATGGTCTCGCAATCGTAGACAGGTCCGGCGATGAACCGTGCGTCCGGCCCTATAACCGCGCTGCCGCCGAGGCATAGATGTTCGGACAGGCCTTCCATCTCCTTGGCGAGCGGGAAATCCGGCGGCAACATCGATTTCGTCAGGTAGTTCGCCGCGGCCACCACGAAGACGCGCCCCTCGAAGGCAAGGTTGCGGCACGCCAGCAGGAAGGTCTCAGAAGCGCTGGGCCACACTGCGGCGTGGATCTGTTCCCCCTGTGCATACAGGGCATAGCGCGCCAGGGGCATCCAGTGCTCCCAGCAGACGAGGCCGCCGATGCGGCCGACCGACGAGTCGAACACCGATAGCGTCGACCCATCGCCTCTACCCCAGATCATCCGTTCGTGATACGTGGGAATCAGCTTCCTGTGTATCCCAAGGAGGGTGCCATCACGATCGATGAAGAGCATCGAGTTATACATGGTCCCGGTGAGGACGCGCTCGTTGATGCCCATCACCACTGCGATGGAGTGTGCGCGCGCCGCCTGGCACAGCCGGTCAACGGCGGGACCCGGAACCTCCACCGCGTTGCGGTAGAGCCGGCCGTACAGCTTCTTGGAAGGGCTGTAGTTCCAGCGAGAGTCGGCATTCGCCCAGACCGGATACCCCGGCACCCATGTCTCGGGGAACACCGCGAGTCTGGCACCCTCCGCCGCGGCCTCCGCGATGAGGCTGCAGCCCTTCTCGATAGTGGCATCGAGGTCGAGGAACACGGGCGCGGCTTGCACCGCGGCCACCTTGAAAGCCGAATTGCTCTCCTCATGCTCGAGCAACCGGCTCGTGCGCGATGCGATCGAAGTGCTTTCCATCTGTACCTCTCCCGGACCCGGAATCCGACCGCGTCCGCCCGTTTGCGTCCGCGAGAGTATAGTGTTCTCTTCCTGCCCGGTCAATCGGCGCGAATAGCTTGTCCGACTTTGTCCCCCTCATCAACGGGCGCGCTATAATGGCCGTGACTGT
The DNA here is from genome assembly GCA_963761225.1 of uncultured Chloroflexia bacterium. Lineage (GTDB taxonomy): Bacteria > Chloroflexota > Dehalococcoidia > GIF9 > AB-539-J10 > SKVJ01. The sequence goes on from CAVXGE010000007.1 coordinate 29,363, forward strand.
CGATTGCCTTGAGGAGCGTGCCCCGTGGATAACGATGTAACGATAGAGATTGCCATCCCCAGGGAGTTGCTCTCCGAGGTCGAGGAACAGAGCCAGACCCGCGGCGAAACGGTCAGCCAGTTCATGTGCCGGGGGGCGCAGACGCTACTGCGCCGGCACAAAGAGCGCCGTATGCTCGAAGAGTATGTGGAGTCGCGCACCAAGATGCCCGACCAGTCGGAGATAGACGAGGCCCACCGGAGAATGCTGGACCAGTGACGAGGTAACCTACATCCTGCGATAGATGCGCGGGAGAAGTCGGCCCAGCACCGAGATAAGCTCCGGCACCGAATACGCCACCTCACACTTTCCCTCGCCGTACAGGGCGTCCTGCGAAGCTCCCACCGACACCGTGAGCACGTCAACGCCGAACCTGCGGCACAACTCGAGCGCCTGCCTCACCACATACGTATCCTTGGGATGCCCATCGGTGAAGTGCAGCACGAGCTTCCGCGTGGCTTGCCGCCGCCTCAGCGTAACAAGCGCCGCCGCGATCGCCTCGCCCGTCGGGGTGCCACCGTCGCTCCACACGTCGCGGAGCGAGAGCCGCATGCCTGACGCCGCCAGGCGCGTCATCTGCACCGGCGCTCCCGGATGCAGACCTCCACTCGTATAGGTGACGACCTCGTACCACACCCGCGGCGCCAGCTCTCTGAGCGCCTCAGAGACCACGCATGAGGCGCGGTTGACCACAGCCATGTACGAACGCATCGACGCTGACACATCCACCAGGAACACGAGAGCCATGGAGCTGCCACGCCGATGGTCGCGGCTCTTGAAGACGTTGTCCTTGCCGGCAGCCGCCCTGGTGAGCCCGCGCCCATCTATCCTGCCGCGCCGCAGTCCGTACCGCCAGCGAGCCCGCGCGTCATCCAGCCTGGAGAACACATGGCGCATGGAAGCTATATCCGGGGCCATCTCGGCGCAGACCCGCTCATAGTCGTCGAGGTCGAAGCGCGCATCTTTCAACGCGGTCACCGCCGCGCGCACGCCGAGTTCGCGCAGCTCATCGGTAATCAGTTCGATGGCTGCGCCGCCGACGGAGCCTTCCTTGCCCTCACCATTCGACGGTGCAGGCGAGGCATCCCCCGGATACCGCCCCAGGTCCATCAGGTCGCCTCCCTGGCCACCACCCTGCAGGTTCTCGCGCATCTGCCGTGACGCGGACGGACCAGCGACACCCCCCTCATCGTCAGCGCCCCACGGCCACCACCGGACGGAAGGCGACCGGCCGGGAGGGAATGCAGCAAGCCAGGCCCATATCTCGCCCGCCAGTTCCAGTCTGCGCCGGGCATTGCGCGTTCTAAGGTACACGACACACCTCGCGTCGAGGCTCCGCAGGGCGGCGGAAAGGTCGGGGCTGGTCTGACCGGACACCCGCTCGCCGAGCAGCCGCGTGCGCAGCCACTGGCCGAGCAAGACATCGCGCGACACCCCGGCATCGCGGAAATCAATGGGCTCAGGGCTCCGGACACCTACCATCCGGCGCATCGCCCTGAGGTAGCCCGCCAGCGCCTTCGACAGCCGGCTGAGCCGCTGGGACACGTAGACTTCCTCAAGCGAACGATGCACGAAGGTGAACTCGCGACGTCGGTCTGCATCCAGTTGGATCCATCCCGACCAGCCCGAGCTGTCAACCGAAAGAGTACGAAGCGCCGCCGCGCGCACAGCCAGACCTACGATGCAGTCGACGACCTCTCCGGGAACGGGGGCGCCGAACCCGCTCAGCAATCGCGGGTCGAGGACGACGGGTGCTGGAACGGGAGCACGCGCATCGCTGCCGGAACGCCTCAGGCGGTACTGCACCAGCTCGGCCTGGGTGGCGGCGCCGCCCAGTATTGAAGCGAGTTCGCGAGAGCGGTCGGTCGAGCGATCCAACCGCCAGTAGTCAGATAGACTGCGCGATGGACCGTCGGCAGCGCCGTCAACTCTCATCGGCGTCGGCCACGAAAGGATTATCCTCCACCCACTGAAGGGCCTGCAGCGCCGCCTTCTCGAGGGAAGGGTCCTCGGTGTTGAAAATGATTGACGTTTCCACGGCCTCCCGCAGCGATGCACCGTCGCAGATGTCTTCCGCGGCAACGAGCAGTTGCCGTGTCGATATGGGCACGGGACGCGCGGCCTTGCGCAACGTGTGCGCGAATTCGGTCAGTTTCTCAGCCGTGCGCGGCGCCAGTCCGTGGGCGCAGAGAATGGCCGCCTCCTGGCGTCTTGGCGGATAGTCGAGCCTCACCGTCCGCGGAAAACGGTCGCGCACTGCGGCATCGAGTGGATTCGCCCCGTAGAACTCCTCTCCTTCGTTAAGCGTGGCGAAGAAGACCACTCCGGCCGCGACGCGCACCTCGTAGGTCAGATCGTCACTCCAGAGCGAACGGCGCCAGTCGAGAAGTCCCAGAATCGCGTTCAGCACCTCCGGGTGGGCTCGGTTGATCTCATCGAGGAGAACCACGCAGCCGGCGGTCTCGACCGCATGGATGAAGCGCGCCTTACGGTACCACGTGTCTCCCTGCGCAAGCCGGTCCTTGCCGAACCACTGCTCGGCGTCCACGAACGCGCCGCAATGCACCTCGTAGAACGGCCGGCGCCAGCGTGCTGCGAACACTCGCGCGAGCGTGGTCTTGCCGCACCCCTTGGGACCGCGTATGAGCACGTTGATCTGTTCTCCCCGAGCGGAGCGCGAAGCCACCCGGCCAAGCTGCTCCATGTTCCTCGCGGAGACCCAGAAACCCTCCTCTTCAGGGGGAACGGGGAGCGCCGGAGCGTGAGCGCTGAGCGGCAGCGACTCGAATTGCGTGCCGGCTGTGTCTCCACACGTGGGCGTGTTGTCATCCGACCGAGTGGTACTCACGATTTCTCTTCCGTTCGCAATTCTACAGTCTGCGCCGGAGAGGGACAAACAGAATGGCACGACCGTCCAAGCTCGGATGAGGCGATTCCAAACGCGACCGCGCCCCGGCAGTTGGTCAGCGAATGGGACTGAGCCGTCGGGGGGCCGCCGTCCATACGAGGATGCCGCAGGCAACCAGAGACCCGACCAGCATGAATAGTGTCAGGTAGTAGCTTCCCGTGAGGTCATGGATGTATCCCGCCAGCCAGGGGCTGATAGCTCCCCCCGCCGAGAATCCGAGCGCCACCATTCCCTGGATGGCGCCGTACGACTTGCCGTGAAAGAGGTCGGCAATGGAGGCAAACAATATCGGCGGCATCATGCCCATGCCGAAGCCGAACATCACTGCGTAGAGATAGGCCATCCACGGCCGAGTCGCATCGCCGATTCCGAACATGAGCAGCGCGCCGGCGACGGCAAGCCCGCACGCGGGCAGGTAGACGTTCTCCCGACCCAGCCTGTCAGACAGCGAACTGGCAAGGCTTCCGATGACAAACACCACGCCGAAGACGCTGTAGATGGAGGCCGCCGCGAGCGCCGAGTATCCCGCATCACGAAAGAAGTACACCTGGTGCGCGATGGACATCTTCTCGGCCAGCCCGAGCTGGCAGAAACCAGCCACCCACAACATCCAGAACTGAGGCGTCTTGAGTGCGGCGCGCAGCGTCCATTCACGCGACTGCCAGCCTGTCAGGGGACGTATCAGAACATCGGCGCCGGAGCCGGTTCCGGCATCCGCCGACGAGACCGCGGATTGGACATCCATCTCAATGTCAGGTGCGGGATGACGCAACGAAGGTCTGCGCAGGAATACAAGCACGAGGGGCACCACGATCACCAGAACCGACAGACCAGAGTACACGAGGGCCCGCTGCCAGCCGTACGAGGAGATGAGGAATTGGACGAGCGCGGCAGCGACGAGACTGACGCCGAATCCCGCGGCAAGGATCGCGAACGCGGTCGCCCGGCGGCGGGTGAACCACGGCATCACGGTGGCGGCGAGCGTCGTGATGCCCATCATGGCAACGCCGACTGCACCGATGACACCGTACAGTATGTAGAACTGCCATTCCTCTGTGGCGAGGCTGCACAGCGCAACGCAGACGGAAAGGATGGTCACGCCGAGTGCTACAACGAGTTGCGGCCTGAACCTGTCGACCAGCGTACCCACCAGCGGGGACAACAATCCATATACCAGGATGCTCAATGAGAACATGATGGCCGCGCCACCCCGGCTCCAGCCGAAGTCGTCGACGATGGCCGGATAGAATACGGAGAAGGCGTTGCGCAGGGCGAAGCCCGCCGACATGACGAGGAAAGCGACGCCTAACACGAGCCAGCCACGGTTGAACACCGGACGGACTGCGGGGGTTGAACGGCGGCGACTATCGCTCATGGGGATTGAGTTTCCGAGCGCCGGCCATCGTCACCCGATTAAGGCCAGGCAGGGACCGACAGTGTACCAGCCTCACTTTCGGGCTGCAACGCGGGGAACATCCTCCTGCCGCTCCAGGAGGCCGTCCTTGATCCACAGCACTCTGTCGGTGTAGGCGCGCTCCTCCATCTCGTGCGTCACCATAACGATCGTCTGGCCCGTGGTGTCGCACAGCTCGCGCAGCAATGTCAGCACCTTCGTGCGATTGTCCGAATCGAGATTGGCGCAAGGCTCGTCCGCAAAGAGAATCTTCGGTCCGTTGACGAGGGAACGCGCGATGGCTACGCGTTGCTGCTCGCCACCTGACATCTCGTGCGGCAGGTGCCCGTGCCGCTCCTCGAGTCCCACGCGCTGAAGCAGCGATGTGGCGGTCTTCACGCACTCATCGATAGGAGCGCCTGTCAGCAACAGGGGCAGATAGACATTCTCCAGGGCGGTGAGTTCCGGCATCAACGCATACTCCTGGAATACATAGCCACATTCCCTCAGGCGGAACTGCGCCTTCTTCATCGAGGAAAGACGGGTTACATCCGTCTCGTCCACGATGACGGTGCCGCCCGACGGTGTATCGAGCAGGGCGAGCATATGCAGAAGCGTCGACTTGCCGGCGCCGCTGGGCCCCATGATAGCGACGAATTCGCCTTTCTGGACTTCGAAGCTGACCCCCTTGAGCGCCTCAACAAGCACGCGGCCTCCGTAGGTCCTCCTCAGATCCCGAACCGACAACAGTGCGCTCATCCCCAGATTGCCCTGATGATATCTTCCTTTGCGACACGCCGCGACGGAATGAATCCCCCAACGAGGCTGGCGGCAACAAGACCTACCGCATTCGTAATCAATTCGCTGTTCGTCACAACCAGGCTGACATTGCCGATGGGAAAGTCCAGAGGACTCATTTGAAAATGAGGCAGCAGCACGAAGTACATCACGCCGACGCCCAGTCCGATGCCGACGAAGCCGTAAAAGAGCGCCTGGAACACATATGACGTCGTGATGATGCGCTCGCTCATCCCGATCGCCTTCAAGATGCCGATCTGCCTGCGCCGGGTGTATGCGTTTATGTAGATGACGATGAAGATAGTGACACCGGCGACCACGAGGCCGATGACGGACACTATTGCGACGATGCTCATCAGACTATCCGTCAACCCCTTGAAGAAGCTCAAGTAGTCCGTCCATGGCCGTAGTTGCACGTTGGTGAGGCCGCGCTCGGTAAGCGTCTGGATCAATGCAGCCTGATCGCCGTTCGTATCGGTGCGTATCAGCACCTTGGAAGCCCTGTCGTGAAGGCCGAGAACGCCTTCCATCTCTTTCTCCGTGACAAACGCTCCCATGTCGGTCAAAGGGAATTTAGTGGCGTAGATGCCCTTCACGGTATATCTGCGACTCACACCATTGCTGTACTGAACGTTGATCTTGTCGCCGATGTCCACGTCCAGGCTCTGCAGCTTGATCAATGCTCCATAGCCGCCGGACAGCTCGCGGCCGAGGAGGATATAGTCCCGGTCCTCAGGGTCGAGGTACTCGCCGGCGACCATGTTCTGGTAGATGCGCGTCACCTCCCTGTCGGCGTCCGGATCCATCGAGGTGACGGGCCACGCCACGTGTCGCACGGCCTGGCCCGTCACCTGCGGGTCGTACGACATCGTCGCTCCAAACGAGTAGCGCGGACTGCAGGCCACAACCCCGGGCGTCGACTCTGCCGTCATGATCAGGTCGCCGACCTTGGTTATGTACTCATCGTCAGGGGTCGGCTCAGCCACGATACTCGAGACGTAGTTGTCAATCACCTGCTGGTCGATGGTCGCCACAAGGCCGTTGAGTATCGAGGCCATGAAGGACATGTTGATGAAAGCGAGGGTGATGATGAGCATCGTCAGCAGCACCGTTCCCCGGTTGCCGCGCCAGATGGCTCTCGAGACAAGAAACAGAGCGACCCTAAGGTTTCTCAGTAGCATCAACCGCCGCCCCCACGACACGGAATCACCGGATTGTACCACCTGCGCGGGCCCAAATGTCCTTTGCGGTGCACACACAGCGTGGTACGGATAGCTCGAGTGTTGCGGTGACCGCGGGCGGCACACGGATAAACTGAGGGCGCGGCGCCCGCTCTAGGCGGCGGCGCCGCGCCCGGCAGAGTCCGAATCACCTACGCGTTGTCTTTGGGAATCCGACTCATCAGCTCTTCCATGGCGATGCCCTCGTTCGCCAGTTGCTTCTTGCGAACGAAGAAGATGATTGCACCGACCGCGATCCAAACCGCCGACCACAGCATCGCCTCGGGCTGCTGCAATGCCATGAATATGCCCGACACGATCATTGCGATGATGGGAACGATGAAGCGCAGCGATCCCTTCAGCTTGATGGGCGCCTTCTCATACAGTTCAGGCCTTCTGGTCTTGAGCAGCATCGCGGATACCATTACCGGGATATAGCTGAACAGGAAGGTCAGGTTAGAGGTATAGACGGCAAAGACGAGTCCTTTGCCGGAGAACACAAAGATGAGCGCGATGATAACGCTGGCAGTGAGTCCCCACACGGGGGTGCCGAAACGCTTGTTCACCGAGCCCAGGCGCTCTGGTATCGCCCTGTCCCGGCCAAGGCTCAGAACGATGCGGGACGCGGCCGTCTGGAACCCGTTCTGAGATGTGCTCACCGCCATGACGACGACGAGCAGGAGGAACGTTGCCGCCACGCCGGGAAGCACCAGCTTCGCCGCGTCGTAAATGGGCGTGCTGCTCTTGGCCTGTTCGGTCCAGGGCAGCGTGCCGGAGGCGGTCACGGACATGAGCACATAGAGTGCGATGCAGATGAGCAGGCCGATGATGATGCCCCAGGGCACGTTGCGCGACGGGTTCTTCACTTCCTCCCCGATCTCCGCCGCGGCATCGAACCCCACGTACGCGAAGAACAGGAGCGCAGCCGCCTTCACGGCACCGTCCCAACCGAACGGGATGACCGGTGTGAGATTGGCGGGATTGACCTTGGGCAGGCCGGCAAAGATGAATACGAGGAATCCTCCGACGAGAATGCAGAACATGATGGCCTGCGCGGTCGACGACACTTTGATGCCAAGTACGTTGAGCACATAGAAAAAGCCGATGAAGCCCACCATGAGCAATCCCGCGGGAATGCCGGGCGCGACGGTCTGTATGTGGTCCGAGAAGACGAACGCCGTCAGCGCCAGTGGCGTGATGTACGCCAACCAGCGTGCCCAACCACCAAGGAAACCCCAGAACGGGGTGAGTATCCTGCTGGGGTAGAAATAGGTTCCCCCCTCGATGGGTATGGCGGATGCCACGGAGGCATAACTGACCGCAACCGTAATCATCGGCAAGCCGATGATGAGGTAGGCGAGCCACACTCCGGGGCCGGCGAGTGCCGAGGCCGGGCCCGCGAGCACGAAGGGGCCACCGCCGATTACTGCGCCGGCGGCGAGCGCGACCACGCCAAAGAGGCCTACGTCACGCTTGAGTCCTGACTTGCTTTGTGACATTCACTCTCCTTTCCGTCCAGATTCTGGGTCGCTGGTTAAGGTTGTACTGCCGGCCGCCGTTCGGCCATCCTCCCCTCATGCCACCGCCCCAAAGGTCACCTCGTCACCCACATGCAACTCCCGGAATGCCTCCTCGTATGCCTCAGCCAATCGCGCGCTCGGTATCAGCCCCGTGCAGTGCATCGGCGCGATGAACGAAATCTCAGGCGCCAGTTCTTTCAGTGCCGCGATCGTCTGCGCCGTGCGTTCCCGTGTGGCCTGCAGCAAATGAAACCCTCCCGCCACACCCGCAACCGGAGCGCCGCCTGAGACGCGCTTGGCCTGTTTCACGATGTTCACAATGCCCGCATGACTGCAACCGCTCAGCACGACCAGTCCGAGTCCCCGGACGTTCACCATCGCAGACACGTCGTCTTCGAGCCGGTCCGGCACCGTTTTGCCGTCGCGGTCGACCGTGAAGCACGAGACCCCTCCCTGCTCCTCGAAGCCGGTGGCGTGCGTCACCTCGCCGGTGAGCAACAGGCCGGGCACGGGTTCCGAAGGAGCGTCGGATAGAATGAAGCGCGCGCCATTCGCTTCGAGAGCCGTCCGTGAGTTGTCGCCCGACATCGAATAATCCATGAACTCGGGCGCCACGATGAAACACGGTCGAAAGAGCGCCGGGTGCCCGTACACAGGGACGGGCCGGCCGATTCGGGTCAGCACGCCGGAGAGTGCGGCCGTGTGGTCGAAGTGACAGTGTGACAGGACGATTGCGTCTACGTCGTCAAGCGCAATGCCAAGCCTGTCGGCGTTTCTGAACAGCGTATCCGCCCGGGGACCGACGTCGAACAGCACACGGCGCACGGTTTCTCCGGAGTGCAGTTCCAGCCACAGCGACAGTCCGAAACACCCTTCGAGGTAGGTGTCGTAGGCAGGCGAGTTTTCAATCAGGACCACCAGTCGAAGCCTGTCGACTGAGCTGAATTGCGCATGTTCCATAGCATCATCTCCAGAGATGGATTCTGACCCGGCGCCGGATGCGGCGGGTCAGGGTATACGACACTTCATCGGATGAGATGCTGTGAATAGGCTGCTAACCTCAGGAGGCCAGCAGCCCGGTACCCATGCCAGAGAGGATGCTCCCGAAAGACCGGCTGAACTGCAGAGCTACTGACATGACGTTACGGCTTCTGCGAAACTGGGCGCATTATGGTCTCCGGTATTGGCGGTGTCAATGCTCGCATGCGAATTAATCGACTGTTGCTATAACGGGTGCGCGCTCTCTAAAATGAGTCATCGACTGGAGAGCCGGCGTCCGCCCGGCCACGTAGGAGGGAGTTGTCACGTGCACACACTCGGTGAGATTCGCGCATTCATGGACTCGATGGGAATACCCGGTCGCGACCTGTGGTCATTGCCCGATTCGCCACTTACATTCCCGGACGGCGCCCACTGGCGGGTCGAGATCTCGGGAATCGAGCGCGCTTCGACAATGGAGGCGATGGTCGACGAAGCCCGGAAACGGGGCGTCCCCGTACACCGCGCTATAGCGACGGTCGGCGGCTCGACGTATCTCGACTCGGGCGAACTGAAGGCACTCGCTCAGATGGGGCACGACGAAGGCATAGAAATCATCATGGCCATGGGTCCCAGGAAAGCGTGGGACGTCGGCGCCAAGGAATCGTGCAACTGGGAGGGCGCGATGCTCGGATTACGGCTGCGCGGCTCCGACAACATCTCGTACTGGCTGGCCGACATGATGCGCAACATCGATGCAGGATTCCGCGGCTTTCTCGTATACGACGAGGGCGTGTTGTCAATCGTCAACAGAATGCGGGAGCAGGGATTCATCCCGAAGGAGACCGTATTCAAGTGCTCCGTCTTCTCCGGACACGCGAGTCCCGCCGGTGCGCGTGTGGTAGTGGGAATGGGGGCTAACACCTTCAACCCAACCTCAGACGTCTCCCTGCCCATCCTGGCGGCGATACGCAAGGCCGTCAGCGTGCCCCTCGACGTGTACGTCTCGATCTGCGACTCACTAGGCGGCGAATACCGCATCATGGAGACCCCGGAGATCGCGCGAGTTGCAGCGCCATGCTACTTCAAGATCGAGCCCGCGAAGTCCGAGATGGAGTTGTATAAACCCTGGATCGAAGAGAGCGTGCACGCCAGCCTCACCCGCGAGAAGGTGAAGATGGCGGACGTCATCAGGGAGATCATGGCGCGGCACGCGCCCGGGCTCAAACTATCGGCTGCGCATCCGGCCGATCTGTCGCTGCCCGTGGTGTGACCACCGCAACCCGGATGACCTGCATCGTGGAAGAGGCTGCATCGCCATTGCCCTCCGGCGCGGCCGGCAATGAAGGCATGGAAGCACCGGCGAGCACGGCCTTTTACGATGTCTTCCGCCCGGCGTCTGGTTGACACACGACTGCGCTTCGCCTAGCATCGTGCATCATGGCAGAATGGTGGCCGTTGTTCACCGGAGCATTCGTGCCGCTATTCATCGTCATCGATGCGCTCGGCCTGCCCCCCATCATAACCTCACTCACTGAAGGAATGACCCTGCGCGAACAGACGAAGATGGTGCACATCGCCATGCTCACCGCACTCCTCGTGGGCCTCGCGTTCCTGTTCTTCGGCCGGCTCATCCTTACCCTGATGGGCATCTCGGTGGGCGCATTCGCGATTGCCGGCGGAGCCATCCTCATGGTGCAGGCCGTACTGAATCTGACTACCGGCAAATCCGTACAAGCAACGAAAGATGAGATGATCGCGATCGTGCCGATCGGAACTCCCCTGCTCGCCGGACCGGCCACCATCACCACGCTGCTCCTGCTGACGTCGCAGATCTCGCTCAGCATCGTTCTCGAGGCGTTCCTGGCCAACGTAATCGTCGCCTGGTTGATATGCCTCGGCAGCTACCGGATACTCAGGTTCGCGGGACACGGCGGACTGATAGCGGTATCGCGCATCTTCAGCCTGCTGCTGGCTTCCATCGCCGTGAACATGATACTCAAGGGACTGGTCTACTCCGGCATCATCGCTTCGATGCCATAGTAGGCGACTTCGAGCCGCAGGAGCGTGCCGCGTAGGACAAAACCCTACAAGAGATTCGTCACATTTCCTACAGGTATGCAGCATATTGTGTGCGATATACTGGAAAGATGTTGCTTCGGGAGCGCCTGACGCGGGCGTACTTCAACGCCGTCTACAATCCACTGTACGATTCGACCACAGCGCGATTGTCCAAGTACGCGGAGGCACAGGAGACCCTCGTTCAGAATCTGCGCATAGACGCCGGGCAACGCATCCTGTGCGCGGGACTCGGCACGGGCAACGAGATGACGCGCCTCAGGGCTCACCAACCGGTGCTCGACCTGGTGGGCGTCGATCTCTCTCCCACCGCGTTGGTGAGCGCCGGCCGCAAATCGTCCGGGTACGCGGGTACCACGTCGCTTGCGCGCATGGACGTGGAGCGCCTTGCCTTCGACGCGCGGACTTTCGACCGCGTGCTGTGCTACCACGTACTGGACTTCGTCGCCACGCCCGAACTAGTCGTCTCGGAGCTGATGCGGGTGCTCAAGCCCGGTGGTCGCTTTGTCATAAGCTTCCCGGCCGGGGCCGAGGGCGCGGGCCTTGGCGCCTCGTTGCTGAGCCACAATCTGCAGGGTTCCGCTGCACAGTCCTGCAATCGCGCCGCGCGCTTTGCGCGCACGATGCTCACCGGACTCGTCTATCTCCCACTCACGTTGCGGCGCCGGCCGACCACTTACACATCAAGCGATTTAGAGACCTTGCTGCGCTCCCACGGCGCGGTTGACCTGACCATAGCCAGCGACCCGGTCTACCGCGACCACATCGCAAGCGGGCTCAAGGAGAAGGGGGAAGTTACCGATGCAACCTGAAGACAAGTACTTTCAGTCGCTGACTCAGCAGGAGCTCTGGAAACGCTATTGCGGCTTCCTGGATTTCAGCGTGAAGGAGTTCATGGGTGTGCAGGAACAGTTGCTGGTGGACCAGATTGATCAGGTCTGGACGAGCACGCTCGGCAAGAAGATCATGGGTCCCCGGAAACCGTCATCGGTGGCCGAGTTTCGGGAATCGGTGCCGCTGACAAGCTACGACGATTACGAGCCGTACCTGAGCGAAAAACGGGAGGACGCGCTGGCATGCACGCCTGCCCTGTGGTGTCACTCCTCCGGGCGTATGGGGCGTTTCAAGTGGTTCCCGCACTGTCCCGAGTTCCTAGAACGCGCCAACAAGGCCTGCCTCTCGATTGTGACCCTGGCGTCCACCAATGAGCGCGGCAAGATCAATTACGCGCCGGGATTTCACTTCCTTCTCGTGCTGCCACCGGCCCCGTATATGTCGGGCGCGTTGATCGATTCCATGGCGAAACACGTGTCCTTCCGCGCGCTGCCGCCGCGGGACAGCACACTGAGTCTACCGTTCCAGCAACGTGTCGCCGCCGGTTTCCAGATGGCGCTCAGGGACGGCGTGGATGTCATAGGCGCCATAGCGAGCGTGCTCGTGAAGATGGGCGAACAGTTCGAGGATCATGCCTCGCGCACCAAACTCACTGCCTCAATGCTGCACCCCGCGGTCGTCACCCGCTTGCTGAGAGCTCAGCTCCGCGCGAGACGGGAGCATCGTCCGATGCTGCCTCGCGACCTCTGGCCATCAAAAGCCATCGTCACTTCCGGCATGGACACCGCCATCTATAAGAAGGCGATCGAACGCTACTGGGGTTCTGAACCATGCGAGTTCTACGCCTGCGCCGAAGGGCTGATCCTCGCCATGCAGGGATGGAACAAGAAGGGCCTGTATTTCCTGCCGGACGTCGCATTCTTCGAGTTCATACCGGAGAACGAAGTCCGCAAGTGGCAGGCTGACGAACGTTATCAGCCCCGCACCGTGCTGTTCGATGAGCTGCAGCAGGGCCAACTGTACGAGGTTGTTATCACGCAACTCTACGGTATGCCGCTTCTGCGCTACCGCATGAAGGACCTGGTGCGGGTGACGGGTCTGCGGGACGATCAGACGGGGGTTCAGTTGCCGCATATCCAGTTCCAGCGCAGGGTGGGAGAGACCATCGACCTGGCGGCGCTGGCCCGACTTGACGAGCGAACCATCTGGCAGGCGCTCGCGAACACCGCACTGAAGATTGTCGACTGGTCTGCCTGCAAGGAGTATGATGGCGAGCAGGCGTTTGTGCGGCTCTATGTAGAGCTCAAGGAAGATGCGGACCCCGAGCGGGTTGCAGCGCTCGTCGACGAGCAATTGAAACTGGTTGACGTCGACTACCGCGATATCGAGTCATACCTCGGGCTTCAACCTATCAGGGCAACGCTGCTTCCCAGGGGTTCGTTCGAACGCTACTCGGAGATGCAGAAGCGAGCCGGCGCCGACCCGGCCCACATGAAGCCGCCACATGTCAATCCTTCGGACGAGACGATTCAGACGCTGCGTAAACTTTCTGAAGATGCCGTTTCCGTTGCATGACTGAAATTGGGAGCCTGCCCTACATCACGCCGCCGGCGATTGCGGCGGCCAGTGGACTGGCAATAATTGCGATCGTCCTGCATTGGGCGCCGTCGTCCCGAAACCGCCAACTGTTCATCATGATGGTTTCGGGTCTCGTTCTGTGGGGCGTGACCATTTTCGGCCTGCGAGTCAGCTTCGATATCAAGGCTGCTCTGGTATGGGATCAGTTGGCTGCGGCGGCTATCATGCTGATGTTCCTCGGCTTCTACCACTTCTCGCTGCGGTACACAAATACATTCGGCCAACGAAAAGCCCTGAGAGTAGGGTATGTACTGGTAGCGGTTCTGGCGGTATCAACGCCCGCAGGCACGCTGGTCCAGGGCCTTCGCGTCGAGAGCTATGGCTATGCTCCCGTACCGGGGATACTGGCTGTCCCCGCGGTGGTCACCGCGCTGGCATTGTTGCTCGCCGGCGTGCGAACGCTGGTGCAACGCTACCGGACCACCACCTCGTACGAGGAGAAGACCCGTCTGCTGTATCTGATTGCCGGAGCTTTCCTTCCGCTTGCCGGCACTGTTCTCGACATAGTCTCGAATCTTCCCCCGATTGGCATCTGGACCAATATCGCCTTCTGCGGCATCAGTGCCATCGCGCTGCTTGAGTACCGGCTACTGGACATCCCCCAGGTGACGCGCCGCACCCTGACCTACCTGGTCCTGGGAGTAATGGTGGCGGTGCCGTACGTACTGTCACTCATCTTCCTGAACCGGGTATTCGGTGCCCGGCTGGAGGGAGTGTGGAGCTATCTGATCACCACCCTGTTCCTTGCGCTCTTTCTCCGGCCCCTGTATTCGTCGGCGCAGGACATGGTCAACCGTCTGTTCTACCGCAACAGGTATGACGCGCTACGCGCGCTGGAGCAGTTCGGGCGCGACACGCAGCACGAGGTGGACCTGGGTGTCCTCAGTTGCCGCCTCACACGCCTCGTCACCGAGGCCCTGCACGCCACCCGCACGTGCCTCTTCTTGCCGATGCTGAAGGAGGGGGATCTGCAACTGGTGTCTTGCGAGGGTCTGGAGCCGCTGCCCGAAGGTGGCTCGTTCTCCGCGCGCGGGGCACTGGTGCACTGGCTGGTGGCGCACCCCGAGATACTGGCGCATCGCATGCTCGATGTGGAACCAAGGCTGCAGAGTCTCTCACAGAACGAACGGGGCCTGCTCGAATCGCTCGATGCGCACCTGCTCGTGCCCGTCACATCGGCCGCCGGCCACCTGTCCGGCTTGCTCGTGCTGGGTGAGAAACGCTCGCGGGGCCAGTATTCGGGAGAAGACAGACGTCTTCTGGAGGCGCTCGGGCGGCAGATGGCTATCTCACTGGATAACGCACGGCTGTACGACGACGCCCTCAGGGCGCGTCACGACCTTGAACGCTGGCTTGACGGCATGGATGACAGCGTACTTATCTCCGGTCAGGATCGCACCATCCGCTTTCTCAACCGTTCCGCGAGCGCCCACCTTGGCGTTCACGCCGGATCGCCCTGTTGGGCGGCAATCGGAAGAGACCGCTGCTGCGACGAGTGCGGCCTGTCACAGGCCTGGATGGGAGACCAGGGGTCCGTCCGTCTTTCGCGCAGGATAGGCGAGCGCGACTATGAGATTGTCGCCGCATCGCTCGCGGACCCCGACGGCGGGCGCTCCCTCATCAGCGTGTTGCGCGACGTAACAGAACGAAGACGTTTCGAAGAGGACCTTCGATACTCCCAGGAACAGCTCAGAGCTCTGTCGCTGCACCAGGAATCCGTCCGCGAGGACGAACGCACGGGCATCGCCCGCGAGTTGCACGATGAGCTTGGGCAGCTTCTGACGGCCATGAAGATGGACATCTCGTGGCTGTCCCGCCACCTGGACACCATCGACCCCGGGCGTGTACGCGATAAGCTGGGCAGCATGATGTCCGTGACCGAAACCTCCATCGCGTCGGTGCAGCGCATGTCATCGCAGTTGCGGCCGGGTGTGCTCGATGACCTCGGACTGGTTGCCGCACTGGAATGGCTTGCAAAAGACTTTCAGCAGCGGAGCGGCATTCACTGCGACGCGGTCGTCGATGACACGCTTGAAATCGGCGGCCAGCACGCCACGGTGTTGTTCCGGATATGTCAGGAGTCCCTCACGAACGTAGCCCGCCACGCACAAGCGTCCAAGGTCAATGTTGTGCTCAGCCGGAGAGACGCGTCGGTAGCGCTGACCGTGTCGGATAACGGCAAGGGGATCACCACCGCAGAGATCGAGCACCCTCGGTCATTCGGGGTAATCGGCATGAGGGAACGGGCCCGGGCCCTCGGAGGCACCTTGACCATATCGGGCGCCCCGGGCATGGGTGCCTCCGTGGAAGTAGTGCTGCCTCTGGGCTCAACTCCTTCCAATAGTGCGGCCTAGCTACCGCCCGCGGTTATCGCAACAGGAGACGTCAACCATGATGGACACGTCACCCGAGTTCTACCGGCGCAATGCCCGGCGCTACGCCGAGGTGGCGGAAGGATTTCTCCAATCCGTGTACGTGGACTCGTCTCACCCGCTTCTTGCCAACGACTCCGACCTCATCCGCCGTGCCGTTTCGCTGGCCCCCGGCGTACGCTGTCTCGACGCGGGCTGCGGAGCCGGTGCGCGTGATGTCTACGCCCTTCAGCGCATGGGTCTCGACGTGTGGGGAATCGATGCCGTGCCGGAAAACATCGACCTCGCTCGGCAGCTCCACCCCGAGATTGCTGACCGGGTCGCGGTCGCTGACCTCACCGATAGGCTCCCCTTCGCGGACGACAGCTTTGACCTCGTGCTCTGTAATGCGGTCCTGCAGCACATACCAGCGAACGACGTATTCGGCGTCACGCTGCCCGAGTTCGTGCGAGTGCTCGGACCCTCGGGAGTCCTGCAACTCATGTTCAAACATGGGCAGGGTATACTGACGCTGTTCGATGCCGACTACGGGGAGGACCGCTCGTTCCTTCTGTACGACGAGAATGAAGTACTGGAGAGGCTTGCCTCTCTCGGCATGGAACTCGTGAGGGCCTCCGACTACGCCGAACTCGGCGGCGTGATGTATTTCACCGACCCCAAAGGCGCCGCCCATTGCGTCTTCCACATGCGCAAGCGGGTGTGAGCACCTCGTGCCCGGCGCATCCCGGCAGTCTGCCGGTCAGTCCACCTCTTCGAACACCGTCTCGCAGTACGGGTCTCCCCAGGTGAGCAGCGAGCGGCAGTAGACCTTCACCTTGGGGTTGTGCGTCCGCGCGACCTCTTCCTCAAAACAGTCTTCGGCGAGGCAGAAGGCCGGGGGTATGTCCAGGTCCGGGAACCAAAGACACGGCGGGTACAGCCGGTAGACCACCTTCTTCGGCCCTTCCTGGATGAGTTCCGCCTTGTAGCCCACCACGTCGCCCGTAGCCAACTTGAAGTAGCTCGCTAGAGCCCATGCGTCGTTGCCCTCGACGCCAAACTTCTCCATTGAGGCATCGAAGTATCGGTGCGCCATTCCCTTCATGAGTTTACAGATGAGCCCGGCAGTTTGTTCTTCGCCCAGTTCCCGGTGTAACAGCTTCACAAGCTCACGGTAGTACGTCCATCCCGTCTTCGCCGATGCCTTGGCCTTGCGTAATTCGCTCCACCCCTCGGGGAGTTCGGGCTGGGGTCGTTCGATCGGCTGCAGGTGTTCGTCGTCTCTGCGTACTTCAGTCATTGCTCTCTCCTTTGCCGTTGCGGTCGCGTCCATGCGTACGGACGCAAAACCCCGGAACACTATCGTATCCGTTATGTTGCTGTTTCGACAGCCCCACCGCATCCCCCAGCCGGCGCCGTCGCGTTCACTTTGCGTGGCGCCGCGAGTGGAACTATAATGTCGGGCCCATCATGTCAAACGTGGTGTCCCCCGAGTGAATCCTTCCGCCGCCCTGCTGGTATCCATCGTGCTTGTGCTCGTGCTGCTGCGCCTCAAACTACACACTGGTGCAGCGGTCTTCTGCGGGAGCGTGCTTCTATCGCTCCTCGTGCTGCCCTGCGGTGGAGGCGCCGCGCCTTCTCTTCCAGACTGCCGTCGACACCCAAACCTTGAGGCTCCTGGGCATCGTCATCTGCGCGCTCACGATGAGCCACTTCATGGAGCGACGCGGCATGCTGACCAGCCTGGCCGGCGCACTTGAGGGCATCGGCCCCAAGCTGGCGATCCACGTGGTCCCACTGGCCATCGGCCTGATGCCGCTGCCCGCGGGCGCCGTCGTCTCCGCCACCGCCGCCAAGGACCTTGTGCGGCGGCTGCATCTCAGTCCGGTCCAGGCAACGTTCATCAACTTCTGGTTCCGTCATCTGTGCGAGTTCGGAACGCCCGTTTACCCCAGCGTCATCATGACCGGCATCATCCTCGCCGTTCCTCTTTCTTTTGTGCTGGTGCACCTTGCCCCCATATGGATGCTGATGATTCTCTTCGGCGGCATTGTGAGCTGGCGCATCCTCCGGCACACTCCGGCACCGGATGGCAATGGCGGGACCGGCGGGAGCATTCCACGCCAGTTGTTTCAGTCTGCCTGGCCGGTCCTCCTCGTGTTCGCACTCGTCCTGGCAGGTCTGGACGCCGCGCCGGCATTCTTCCTCACCGTGGTGGCACTGGCGCTGCAGCAGCGCATGCCCCGCGACGAGGTAGTGGAAGGCTTCAAACATGGCCTGGCGCCCAAGATACTGTTTCTGCTGTACTCGATCATGCTGTACAAGAACGTCGTCGACGTCTCCGGGTCGGCCAATGCTCTATTCACCGACATGCAGGCCGCGGGTCTTTCCCACGCGGTGATACTCATCGCGCTGCCCTTGCTTATCGGGTTCTCGAGCGGCATGTCGTCAGCCATGGTCGGCATCTCGATCCCGCTTCTTGCACCTTTTCTCGCGCCCGGCGGCGTCGTGGATGGCACTTCCCTGATGTTGGCCTTCGGCGCCGGAGGGATGGGGCACATGCTGTCGCCAATGCACCTCTGCCTGGTCCTCTCCGCGGAATACTTCCATGCGCGGCTCGTGTCCGTATACCGCCTCCTCCTTCCTCCCGCCACCGCAATAGTCATTTCGCTTGCGGCGCTCTACTTCGTCATGGGCCACATGTAGGCTGCGCCCACGACCTCGCGTTACGTTGCAAGTCTCGTGCCAATCTTCTATAGTTCGGAGGTTGTTGCTCGAAATGGGACAGGCAAACCCCACGATGGAATCAATACGCGGAGCCATCCGCAACGGGAATGCTCAAGTGTATGGCGCTTCACCGATAGCCCACCGGGGGCCGGGCACGACCAGTTGAGTTCCGACGAGATGCTGAAGCAGGAGACCGGCCGGTGAACCCCACGATCGCCCTTTTTGTGTCCATCCTGGTCGTACTCTTCCTCCTGCGTCTCAAGCTGCATCCGGGTGGCGCGGTCTTTGCCGGCAGCATCCTGCTGTCGCTCCTCGTGCTGCCTCTTGCCGAGGCCCCCCGGCTGCTGTTCAAGACGGCCACGGACACGCAGACCCTGCGCTTGCTCGCTATCGTCATCTGCGCGCTCATGATGAGCTACCTGATGGAGCGGCGGGGCATGCTGACCAGGCTGGCCAACGCACTCGAAGGCATCGGCCCGAAGCTTGCCATCCACGTGGCGCCCATCGCCATCGGCTTGATGCCTTTGCCCGGCGGCGCTGTGGTTTCGGCCGCCGCAGTCAAGGACCTGGTGAGGCGCCTTCATCTTTCTCCCATCGAGGCGACGTACATCAACTTCTGGTTCCGCCACCTCTGCGAATTCGGTACGCCCGTCTATCCCGGTGTCATCATGGCCGGCATCATTCTGACCGTGCCCCTCTCGTTCATGCTGCTGCACCTCGCGCCCATCTGGATACTCATGGTGCTTTTTGGAGGCATCGTCAGTTGGCGGATCCTCCGTCACGTTCCGGCGCCCGAGAGCAGCGGCAAGAGCGGCGAGAGTATTCCTCGTGAGTTGTTCCGTTCCGCCTGGCCGGTGCTGTTCATGTTTGCGCTCGTGCTCGCGGGACTGGATGCCGCACCTTCCTTCCTGATTACCGTGGTAGCGCTCGTCATCCAGCAACGGATGCCACGGGTGGAGGTTCTCGCCGGACTCAGGTACGGGCTGGGACCGAAGATACTATTCCTGTTGTACTCCGTCATGCTCTACAAGAATGTCCTCGATGCTTCAGGAGCGGCCAATGCCCTCTTCACGGACATGCAGACCGCAGGGCTTTCCCATGCGGTGATTCTCGTGGCGCTGCCCTTCCTGATCGGCTTCTCCACCGGCCTGTCATCGGCGATGGTCGGCATTTCCATCCCGCTGCTTCTGCCGTTCCTCGGGTCCGGCGGCGCGGTGGACGGAGTAGCGCTGACTCTTGCCTACGGAGCCGGCGGTCTGGGCTATATGCTGTCGCCGCTGCATCTGTGCCTGGTTCTTTCCGCCGAGTATTTCCACGCGCGCATCGAATCGGTATACCGGCTCCTCGTGCCGCCGGCGGTTGCGATACTGACCACGCTCGTCGTGTTCTACTTCCTGTTCGGTCCATAGCGCCAACCCGGCATCCGCGTTGCTTTGCCGCGTCGCAGTCCAATCTCCTATAATAGCCGTCTTGTTGTCCCGTCCGGGTAGTGCACATGCTCCAAGAGAACGTGTTTGATCCGTACTCATCGGGCCTGACGAGGGCTGCTCCGGTTGTGTCGCCTGGCAAGGCGGTGCACCTGCTTTGAGCCCGTCCATTGCGCTGCTGCTGTCGATCGCGACGATACTGGTGCTGCTGCGGCTTAAGCTTTCGCCCGGACTGTCCGTATTTGTGGGCAGTCTCGTGCTGTCTCTGTTGATCTTGCCTCCGCTGCGGGCTCCCGCACTTATGTTTGACACGATTACCAGCACGGACACCCTTCTGTTGTTCGGCATCATCCTCTGCTCCCTGACGATGAGCAAGCTGATGGAGATCAAGGGGATGCTGGTCAGCCTGTCTCACACTCTCGAATCGGTCGGCCCGAAGGTGGCGCTGCACGTGGTCCCGGCTATCATCGGGCTGGTGCCGATGCCGGGTGGCGCGCTGGTGTCCGCCACGGCGGTCAAGGGTCTCACGGGACGGCTCGGGCTTACGCCCGCCCAGGCCACCTACGTGAACTTCTGGTTCAGGCATCTATGGGAAGCATCGATCCCGGTGTATCCGGCGGTTGTTGCCGCGAGCGTCGTGCTCGCCGTTCCGCTCGGGACCGTGGTGAGAACCATGCTGCCATCCATTCTTGTGATGGCCCTGCTTGGCGCCATAGTGAGTTGGAGGGTTCTCAAGGGCGTCCCCAACGAGCGAACCCACACGCTGAGCGCGGGCGCATTTGTCCGCGACCTCGTGCGAGCGGCCTGGCCGGTACTACTGCTCGTCGCACTGGTCATCGGTGGACTGGAAGCCGGCATCGCGTTCCTTATCATCGTCGTGGCGCTGGCCGTGCAGCAGCGTGCCACGAAAGCCGAGCTGGGCAAGGCGTTGCGCTACGCGTTGGGACCAAGGGTTCTGTTTCTCTTGTTCTCCGTGATGCTCTACAAGACCATCGTCGAGCAAACAGGCGCAGCCTACGCTCTCTTCGATGATATGTCGGCCTTGGGTGTGCCGTCAGCCGTCATGCTGCTCGCGCTCCCAATGCTGATCGGTTTTGCCACCGGTTTGTCCGTCGCGTTCGTCGGCATTTCCTTTCCGCTGCTATTGCCCTTCATGGGCAGTGGGGACGGCCTGAACACAGCCGCGCTGTTCCTCGCGTACCTGAGCGGCATGGTGGGCTACGATGCTTCGCCATTGCACCTATGTCTCGTGCTGACCGTGGAATACTTCCAGTCACGCCTGGGCGATGTCTATCGCCTCATCGTCCCGCCGCTCATTGCGCTGGCCATTGTCGCTCTGCTCGTGTACCTTGTCGCCTGACGCCCGTGCCGTGAGACCGACGGCTGCGGACCGGCAGTCCGTATCGCATCGCAACATCGGAACGAAGAGGAGGATACGCATCATGTCATCGGGAGAAATGCACCATTACATGGACGAACTCGACACCATGAGGGAGGAGGTCAGGAAGATAGACCCGGACTTCCTCGACGCGTGGAGCGCCCTCAGCACGCAGGGCGGCAAAGAAGGCGCGCTGAGCGTCAAGGCGAAGGAACTCATCTGCATCGCTATCGGAGTGACGTCGCACTGCAACTATTGCATCGCTTCGCACGTCAAGAAAGCGGTCCAGGCCGGCGCGACGCGACGCGAGATAATGGAGGCCGGATTCGTGGCGGTCAAGATGGGTGGAGGCCCCTCCCTCGCCTACGTGACGAAGGTGATTGCGGCCTGCGACGAGTTCGGAGCAAAATAGCCCGCGGAACCGGCTATGCGCTGCGAACGATTTCCCGGCGCGCGATGAGCGCAACCGCGAACGCGAGGAGTGCAGAAAGGCGGAACACGGCGCTGAGGTTGAGGCTGTCAGCCACGAAACCAGACACGAGCGGTCCCGCCAGCATCCCGGCCGCGTATATCGCTTGGTAGACCCCCATGGCGGTTGCGCGCGCGCCGGGAGGAGCCGACCTGATACTCAGGGCCATGAGCAGCGTCGACAGAGCCCCACGCCCAAGGCCGCTGATGAACTGCACCACCGCGAGAGCCTCGGGAGTTGAGGTGGACGGCACCAGCAGCAGCGAGCCTCCCAGCAGGACGGCGCCCACGACGAGGGCGATCGAGTATCCGAAACGCTCCGCCAGCCTCACGGATGCCAGCGACGCAATCGCCGAGGCCCCGAGCGTGAGCATGGTGATTACCCCGAGTTGACTGTTGGACGCACCTATGCTCGCGCCATACGACGGAATGAACCCGAAGACACTCGAAAATACGGCGAACTGCATCAGTACCGCCATGATGCCGCAGGCAATCAGGAGGCGACTTGTGGCCACCTGGCGAAATTTCGCCGGGGCGGCGCCCCTGCGGACACCCGCGGGCTCGCGCGTGAACGCCAGCACCAGCAGCGCCAGTCCGGCCAGGCCGGCCGCCACCAGGAAGACCAGCTGATACCCGCCCGCGTCGGCGACCACGCCACCCGAACCGGTGGCCGCCACAAGAGCAACCTGGTTCACCGAGTTGATGCTGCCGATGGCCCGAGCTGAACGTTCCGGGGGGTAATAGCCCGTGAAGAACGTTGTGAATGCCACCCAGCCGGCGGCGCCAACGCCGGTCATCGCGCGGGATAGAACAAGGGTCGCGGCTCCGGTGGAATACGCGAGCCCGACAGCACCGGCCACGCACGTGGCGAGACTCAGCATGACCAGTGGCTTTCTCTTCGTCACCGCATCGAAACGCAGTCCGATGGGGATACGCAGAAAGAGTTGCGGCAGTGCGTAGGACGCTATGACCACCCCGACCATGCCGAGGCTTCCCACGAGGGGTAGCGCATAGACGGGCAGAATGGGAACGTAGAGGTAGAGCGAGGCCCAATAGAGAAAGGTGGCGACGCAGAATGCGGCTCGGGCGCGCCGATGTGGATCTGCGGACGCCGGGTTCTCAACTATGGGGGTTTGTCCGGCGCGCCTGTCACTCATAGAAGCGTGCTATTGTAGCATCGTACGTTTCATCGCACTGGCGGCAGCCGGACGCGATATTGCCCCCGGCGCACCTTTCCGTCTATAGTCTATCTGCAAGCCGCAACCGCCCGGCAAGGAGGCCAACTTATGCAGACGCACACACCAACGCACGACGAAGCCATGGCGTTGCTCAAGGAGTACAACAAGACTGACAGTCTGCTGAAGCACGCGTACGCGGTCGAAGGGGTGATGCGCTACATGGCGAGGAAGCAGGGCCAGGACGAGGAGAAATGGGCTATCGTGGGATTGATACACGACCTCGACTACGAGCGTTTCCCGCAACAGCACTGTAAGAAGATGCGCGAGCTACTCGAGGAGCGCGGGTGGCCGGAAGAGTACATCCAGGCGGCCGTATCCCACGGTTGGGGACTCTGCACCGACGAGGAACCCACAACGGACATGGCAAAGACACTCTACGCCATGGAGGAGCTGACAGGGCTCATTACGGCGGCAGCACTCGTGAGGCCGTCGAAAAGCGTGTCCGACATGGAAGCCAAGTCCGTGATCAAGAAGTGGAAGGACAAGTCCTTCGCAGCCGGAGTCAATCGCCCGGTCATTGAGAAGGGCGCGCAAATGCTGGGCGTTGACCTTCGCGACCTTATCGAAGACGCCATACTGGGCATGCGTGAGGTCCACGAACAGATCGGGCTGTAGGCGCGACCCCGATTAAATCTGCATCCCGATGGCGTAGCCTTCCCGCACCGCGTCGCCGATGAGTCGAGGCTCAGCACAGTCGCCTGCCATGTAGACTTCGGCGGCCATCCCTTCCAGTTCCTGACAGAGCCGCGCGTCGCCGGTTGACCCCGTCGCGTATATCAACGTGTCAGCCTCAAGGTCTATCGTGCTGCCATCCGCGGTCCGCACCACAAGCACTCCCGGGCGTGCCGACAGGTACGTCACTCCCGGCATCAGGGTCACGCCTTTGTGCTTCAGACGGTCCAACAGGAACTGCCTTAAAGATGGTCCGACGCGGGTTGCCATCTCGGGTCCGCGCCTCGTGACGGTGACGAGGCTGCCCCGCTCCGCCAGGAACTCCGCGGTCTCGCAGGCCACCAGCTCTCCGCCGATGATGACGACGTTTCGTCCGACCTTGACGGCGCCATTGAGCACCGACACCGCGTCCACGGCTCCCGAGGACTCGATGCCGGGAACGTCCGGCAGTGTTTGCCTTGGGCCGGACGCGAGGATCACCACATCGGGACGCGCCTCCGCAATCGACTCGACCGTTCCTGCCCTCTCCAGTTCGACGTGGACGCCCGTGCGGGCCAACTCGCGCTTCAGAAATTCATTGTAGGTGCGCAGCCGGTCCTTGTGAGGCGGCACCGACGCCGGCTGAAGTTGACCTCCAAGCGAGCCTGATTTCTCCCAGAGAGTGACGCAGTGGCCACGTTCCGCAGCTATGGCTGCCGCCACCATACCGGCGGGTCCTCCTCCCACTACGAGCACCTTCTTGGGATTCGTGGTCTCACTAGCCTCCGGCTCCATGTCCCTGCCGAGCCGGGGGTTCACCTGGCAGGTGATACCCACGAGGTGAGGCATCTGCAGCACATCGCGGCAGTGCATGCAAACGATGCACGGCGTGATGCGGTCTTCCCGGCCTGCCACCAACTTATTCGGGATGTCGGGATCCGCCAGCAGACCCTTGCCGACAGCGATGAGGTCCGCGCCATTCGCGGCCAGCATGTCCTCCGCGGCCTCAGGCGTTATGCGCCCGACCGCGATGACCGGAACCGAGACAGCGCCCTTCATGGCCGCCGCCAGGTCAGCGATGACGGCGGGCTTGAACACAGCCGTGGTCCGGTTGGTGGGCGTCGACGGTCCATATGCAGACACGTGAATGGCAATCGAACCCGCCCGTTCGGCGATCTTCGCCACTTCAAGCGCATCTTCGAGCGTGGTGCCCCCGTCCACGCCGTATTCGCGCCCGTTCATCCTGACCCAGACCGGGTAGCCCGGGCCGGTTGCAGCCCTGACACCCTCCAGTATCTCGACCAGGAACCTCGCGCGGTTGGCGACGGCGCCTCCGTAACGGTCCGTTCGCCGGTTCGACGCCGGCGAGATGAACTGATCGACGAGGTAGTTGTGAGCGCCGTGTATCTCCACAGCGTTGAATCCCGCCTCCTGGGCTCTGACTGCGGCACGAACGAATGACTGGACGGTGGCACGGATGTCCGCTTCGCTCATCTCCCGGGGAACCTCGCTGCGGGCTGCGGCCAGCGCCGAAGGCGCCACCAGCCGTGTCTTCGTGAAGGTTGTATTGGCCATCCGGCCGCCGTGGTGAATCTGAATCGCCGACGCGCAACCATGTCGCTTTATGACGCCTGCAAGCTCTCGAAGGCCGGGCACGAGACGGTCGTCATATATGCCCAACTGGTGATTGAAGACCTGGCCCACGGGATCCACATACGTGGCTTCAACGATGACAAGCCCGACCCCGCCCCTCGCTCTCACGTCATAGTGTGCCTTGAGCACCTCGGTCACCTCGCCGTGCTCGCCGGCATACTCGGTCGTTATCGGTGCAAACACGAATCTGTTCTTGAGTTTCAATGGTCCCAGCTGAAATGGCTCAAGCACGCGTCTTGTCATTGGCTTCACTCCTGTCTTCCGGCGCTCGCTCATCAAGATGCGACCCCACGAAGTCGCGGTGTCCGCACGTGAACTCCTCTATGGTGCCTTGCCGCTTGCCCTCCAGTTGCACGCGCCGCAATGCCAGTACCCCATCCCCCGTTACGACTCCTGCAACTTCGGGCGGATTCAGTTGCACCACGGCGCCCGGTGGCTGCGAAAGCCGCAGTGGGAGTGGCATCGCGCTTTGCACTTTCAAGCGTTGCCCCCTCCACAGTGTATAACTACCGGGCCAGGGTTGATACGCCCGTATCTGCCGCGAGAGCGTCACGGCGGGCAACCCCCAGTTCAAATGCCCCTCTGCCGCTGTGATTCTGGCACTGCAGGTGGCATCTTCGTCCCGCTGCGGCTGTGGCGTTATCCGCCCTTCCAGCCAGCGATCTATCGTCTCGAGCAGCAGCCGCGCACCGCAGACGGCCAGAAGCGTTGTCAGGGTCCCCGTGGTCTCATCATCGCCGATGGGTACCGTCTCACTGCTGAGCACGGGGCCTGTGTCCAGTCCGTTGTCCATCAGCATGATGCTGACGCCCGTAGCCCGGTCTCCGTTCAACAGTGCCGACGCCACCGGAGAAGGCCCGCGGTAGTGTGGCAGCAGCGAAGGATGCACGTTGAGGCAGCCGCAGCGAGGCACGCCGAGCACGTCCGGCGGCAAGAGGTAAGCGAACGCGGCGACCACTACCAGGTCCGGGCGCAGTGCCGCCAATTCTCTTGCGCTCGCCTCATTCCGCAGAGTGACAGGCTCCACGACAGGAATCCCGCGGGCTATCGCGGCCACCTTGACCGGAGAGGGCGACGGCTGTCTGCCGCGCCCGGCGGGCCGGTCCGGCCGGGTATATACCGCGACCACTTCCCGGCCTCCGCCCAGGAGCGACTCCAGTACGGGAACACCAAAGTAAGGGGTGCCCATAAATACGATTCGCGTATTCACGTGAGGACATTTTCAGGGATTTCTCCCGTTTATGTCAAAGGTTCCCTAGCGGACCCTAAAACCCTTTGGTAGATTGATTTCCATGCTCTTGACCCCCACGTCGCCAACCCGGTTACAAGCTCCCCGGTTCTAATTTTCTTCTTTTTCGGTCGCTCATTGGTGATTGCATCTTCGTGATGCTATGGGAGGTGTGTTGGAGTCGGCGCAAGAAATCTGGCAGAAGGCGTTGGGCGAGCTCCAAACGCAGGTGAGCCGAGCCAATTACAATACGTGGTTGCGCAACAGCTATGGCGCATCCTATGGCAACGGCATTTTCGTCGTGGGCACACCCAGCGCATTTGTGGCTGAATGGCTCACGAAACGACTGCACTCACTCGTGCGCAAGACGCTCTCGGGTGTGCTTGGCGCCGAGATGGACGTGCAGTTCATCGTCCAGGATCGTCCGCCTGTGCAGAGTGCGCCGCAGCTTCATTCCGCCTTTGCCGATGGGGGTGCGGTCGCACCCGCACGTACCGAATACAGCAATGCGTCACGCTTCACGTTTGATAACTTCGTCGTAGGCGCGTGCAACCGCCTCGCCTATGCCACTGCCCTGGAAGCGGCCGAGAACCCGCTGAGCACTTTCAATCCGTTGTACATCTATTCCGGCACGGGCCAGGGGAAGACCCACCTGCTTCAGGCCATCGCGCACAGCGCTCAGCAATCGGACAGAGAGGTCATCTATATCACTGCAGAGCGGTTCACCGACGACTTCGTGATGGCGGTGAAGCAGAAGCGGATGGAGGATTTCCATGCGCGGTTTAAGACTCTATCCGTGTTCCTGTTTGATGACATCCAGTTCCTTGCGAACAAGCGGGGCACTCAACAATGCTTCTACCACATCTTCGACGAGCTCCACCAGAGGAGTTGCCAGATCGCGGTCGCCGGAGATCACCATCCCCGCGATATCCAGTTGCTGACCGAGAAGCTGCGTAGCCGCCTCGAGAGCGGCATGGTCGCCGCCATACAACCACCCGACCTCGAGGCACGAATCGCGTTCCTCGAGTTCAAGGCGGCCGAATCCGACATAGTCATCCCGCCCGATGCCCTCCACCTCCTCGCAGAAGAGATCAGGGGCAACATCCGTCAACTGGAGGGAGCCATCGTCTACTTGTCGGCCCAGACCCGCATTTCCGGCGAGCCCATCAATGCACAGACTGTGCACAGACTGCTTACAAGCATCACCACCTGCGGCGAAGGCAAATCCATCATCCACGCGGTCGCCGAGGCCTTCGACGTCCCATTTGAAGACCTCCTGGGCAAGAAGAGGGACAAGAAGACCTCCTACGCGCGTCATGTGGCGATGTACCTTATGCGCACTCAGACCACGTCCTCCTTCGCCGAGATAGGCCGCGAGCTGGGAGACCGCAATCATGCCACGGTGCTCCATGGCTGCAACAAGGTACTGAGCGAGCTGGCCGGCAATCCCAAGCTCGAAAGGCAGCTCGCTCGAATCATCGAGCACCTCCCCTCATCCCGCACGACGTAAACAACCTGTTGATAGTTACCCGAAAGAACTAGTTCTGTTTGTCGACAACCCTCTCGTCACCAATGATAAATCGTTACCGTACCCCGTACGGCTGTTGAGCAACCCCTCTTAAGACCTAGTCCGGTTATTACTGTTGTGACCAGTGATATAATCCAACACCCTATTATCTGAACTATCAGAACAATCATCATGAAGATAGGTGTTCTTGGTGGGACCTTCGACCCGGTTCACGCAGGACATATCTTCGTCGCAGAAGAAGCAAGAATCCGTCTTGGTCTGGACCGAGTCCTCTTTGTGCCGGCAGGTTATCCGTGGCTGAAAGCAACTCATGAGATTACGCCGGCGCCGCATCGCATCGAGATGGTCCGCCTCGCTATCGCGAAGCACGCGCACTTCAGGGTTTGCACTATTGAGGTCGACCGGGGTGGCCCTTCGTACACGGTCGATACACTGGACGCGCTCCGGAAGAAGCACGACTACGAAGACCTGTACCTTCTGATGGGGCTGGACAGCTTCGTCGAGTTGCCACTGTGGAAGGATGCCGAAAGACTGGTGACACTGTGCCGGCTGGTCGTGGTTCCACGTTACGGCAGTAATCTGCCCGAGCTGAAAGAAGTAGCCCAGCGGCTCGGGGGGATATCGGCGGATAATGTAACCATTCTTGACTCTCCGATGATTGGCATCAGTTCATCGGGAATACGGGACCGCGTGTCGAAAGGTCTGCCGATAGACTACCTGGTGCCGGGGGCCGTGGAGCGATACATCATCGCGCATGGTCTCTACTCCCCAACCGGCGCCGCCTGATTGACGGCCAGTCTGATGAAGTCCGCCGTGACCTCCGGGGCAAGCGCCGAGGAATGCCGGGCGGTGTCGCGTTGTGAATCCCGGGAGCGGACGGATGGCCTCTAGATGTCGAGGTTCTCTACTGCTTCGGCGTGATCCTGGATGAAGTTCTTGCGCGGCTCCACTTCGTTGCCCATCAGCATCTGGAATGATGCGTCCGCTATGGCGCTGTCCTCAATCTCCACCCTGAGAAGCGTCCGGGTATCCGGATTCATGGTCGTGGACCAGAGTTGTTCCGGACTCATCTCGCCAAGGCCCTTGTAACGCTGAACCTCTGCCTTTGCGCCGAGAGTCTGCATGGCCTCGTTCTTCTGAAGTTCGGTATACACCCACATCTCGCGTTTGCCTGAATGAACACGGTAGAGGGGAGGTTGTGCGATGTAAAGATGTCCCTCCTCTATCAGTTCAGGCATGTGCCGGAAGAAGAACGTCAGCAACAGCGTACGGATATGTGCGCCATCTACATCTGCGTCCGTCATGATGATGATGCGGTGGTAGCGCAGCTTCGTGAGATCGAGACCGTCCGCTCCGGCGCGCAGGGCCGTCGCGAGGTTACGAATCTCTTCGTGCGCCAGAATCTTGTCTTTCGGCGCTTTCTCGACATTGAGGATCTTGCCCCTGAGGGGCAGGATGGCCTGAAAACGACGGTCTCTGCCCTGTTTCGCCGAGCCACCGGCAGAATCACCCTCGACCAGGTAAAGTTCGCAGAATTCGGGGTTTTTCTCGGAGCAGTCCGCCAGCTTTCCGGGAAGAGTGGAAGTCTCAAATGAACTCTTCTTGAAGACGAGTTCACGGGCCTTGCGGGCGGCTTCGCGAGCCCTGGCGGACACCAGGCATTTCTCGACGATCTGGCGGGCCTCGTCAGGATGTTGCTCGAGATACAGGCTGAGCTGGTCGGCGACAATCGACTCAACCTGGCCCCTGACCTCGGAGTTGCCGAGTTTGGCCTTGGTCTGACCTTCAAACTGAGGATTGGACAGCTTGATGCTGATCACTGCCACCAGACCCTGCCGGACATCGTCTCCGCTCAACCCGGGGTCACTTTCCTTGGTGAGCTTGCTCTTCCGGATATAGTCGGTGAGCACACGGGTGAGTGCCGCACGGAATCCGGTGAGGTGGGTCCCCCCATCGCGGGTATTCACACAGTTAGCGAACGAAAGGACATTCTCTGACATGTCGTCGTTATAGAGCATGGCCACTTCGACGGCTGACGAGTCGATGGTCCCCGTCAGATAGATGGGCTGAGGGTGAATCGTGGTCTTGCCGTGACTCATGCGCGCGACATAGCTCGCGATACCACCTTCGAAGTAGTAGGTCCGCTCCTGGTTGACGCGCCGGTCGGAGAACTGGATCGTGATTCCCTTGTTGAGGAACGTTACCTCGCGCAGTCGCTGTGCCGTGACATCGAAGTCGTAATTGATGTCCTCAAATATCTCAGAGTCGGCCAGGAACGTGGTCCACGTGCCGGTCGTGTCAGACTCACCGATCACGGTGATATCGCACGTCGGGATGCCGCGCTCGTACTCCTGAAGGTAGACCTTGCCGTCGCGGCGGACTTCGACGCGGGTCCGGCGCGAGAGTGCATTAACGACTGACGCGCCGACGCCATGCAATCCGCTGGAGACGTTGTACAGGTGATTGCCGAACTTGCCGCCCGCATGCAGCCTCGTCATGACCGCTTCGAGGGCGGTGATGTCCGTGTTAGGAATCAGATCGACGGGGATGCCGCGTCCGTTGTCTCTCACGGTGATGCTGTTGTCTTCGTGGATGATGACCTGGATGCGGTCGCAGTAGCCGGCCAGCGCTTCATCGATGCTGTTGTAGACAATCTCATAGAGGAGATGTTGCAGCCCTTCAAAGCCGGTCCCGCCGATGTACATGCCGGGGCGAAGACGTACGGCCTCTATCTCATCGAGGATCTGTATGTCGCCGGATGTGTAGTCCCGGCGTCGGCTTTTGTCGTTTTCAGCGGCAGGCATAAGGAGATACTCCCTGGCGGCTATCGGCTTGTCTGTAATCCCGAGGAGAGGCGGCTTCCGTGAGGTCGTGAACAACCATCACGCAATAACACCGTAGCTAGCAACACACGCAAAGTATACCACAAGGAAGGGCTTCCAGCTACGAACCGCCCTGAGGCGAAACAGGTCAATCCCGAAGCAACAGAGCGGCGAGAGACTGTTGAGAGACGGTCTCCTGCGTGTTTGCGGTCATGTCTCGCACCACGGCCTCGCCACGCGCGACCTCGTCGTCGCCAAGGATAACCGTGTACCGCACACCAAGCGAATTCGCCTGCCGGAGTTGGGCTTTGAGGCTCTTGCCCCCGGGCGAGGACGACGACGCCGATGCGTGCCGACCTGAGCATGCTGCCGAGTGAAACTGATGCCTTGCGGGCGGAATCGCCAATGTGCGCCAGATACACGGCGGGCGCCGGCAAATGCGGCACCGCCAGTCCCTGTTCCTTCAGGTTCAGGACTATCCGCTCGATGCCGGTGGCGAAACCGACGGCCGGCGTGGGTCTCCCCCCGATCTGTTCGATAAGCCCGTCATATCGGCCGCCCCCCACGATCGCACTTTGACCACCCTCCCGCAGTGGCAGAATCTCGAAGACGGTGCGCGTGTAGTAATCGAGGCCTCGCACGAGCTTGTGATTGAGAGTGAATGGGATCCCGAGCAGGTTGAGCTGGTCCTGCACCTCCGCGAAATGCACGGCGCAGTCCGGGCACAGGTAGTCCGAAATCTTGGGCGCCTCGTCCGCAATCACCCTGCAGGCCGGCTCCTTGCAGTCGAGCAGCCGCAGCGGATTGCGCACCATCCTTACACGACAGTCATCACAGACCTGTGCGGCAAGCCCCTCATAGTGAGCCCGCAAGACCTGCACGTATTTCGGCTGACAGTCGTGGCAGCCGATGCTGTTCAGCAGAACCGATAGCTGCGTGAGCCCGAGTGATGAGAGGAAGTCAAGGGCCAGCTTGATGATCTCGACGTCCATGTCTGCGGAGCCATCGCCCACGGCCTCGCAGCCGAACTGATGGTGCTGGCGATAGCGCCCCGCTTGAGGTCTCTCATAGCGGAAAGTCGGTCCGATGTAATACAGCCGCACAGGCTGCGGCAGGTTCGACATCCCATGTTCGAGATATGCGCGGCAGACGGGAGCGGTATTCTCGGCGCGCAGAGCCAGCTTCTGACCGCTCCGGTCTTCGAAGACGTACATTTCCTTCTCGACGAGGTCGGTGCCGCCGGCATCCTTCCGCGCGAAGAGTCCGTAGTCTTCGAAGATCGGAGTGTCTATTCGTTCGTAGCCATAGAGTCGACATATATCTGCCGCCCGCTGCTGGACGTGCGTCCAGTAGGCCTGTTCCGCAGGTAGTATATCGACCGTTCCTCGAGGCGCTTTGTACACTGCTGTTCGGTTACGCTCCGTGTTCGTGTTCGCTAGCTCACAACCGCCTTCATGCCTCGCGCCAGAGCCTCATAGTTCAGCTCCAGGCGGTCAGGAGGCAGGCTCTCACGAAGCTCAGCTTTGAGGTCTTCGACCGTGAGTTCGAGTTGCCCGCTGCCGAGCAGAGCGCCGGCCATCACGATGTTCATTGCGATGGGCGCTTTGAGGTCAAGGGCAATCGTGGTGGCATCGACGAACCACGCCTTCTTGCAGAGCGTGGACACGACGGTCTCGAGGTTGTCCATGTCCGGGTATTCTTCACGATTGGCTGAAACGCTCGCAGGGATGACCGGATAGACGTTGCTGATGCACACGGTCTCCGGATTGGCGTATTTCTGGACCATACGCAGGGTTTCCAGCGGTTCCAGGCCAAGAATGAGGTGCGCTTGACCGTCGGGCATGAGCGGGCCATATTCGCGTTTCTTAGAGATGCGGACGCTGCTGAATACGGCTCCGCCGCGCTGCGCCGCGCCGAAAGTCTCGCCGATGGTGGCGAAGTAGCCCTTCTTAAGGTAGGCGCCGCCAACCATGCCTGACAGCAGGATGTTCCCCTGGCCGCCGACGCCGCAGATGATGAGGTTCAAGGGATCAGCAGAGATAGCCATTATGCTTGTTCCTCCTTCACGATCGCCTTGCTGGGGCAGAGGTCGGCGCAAAGTCCACACCCGGCGCAGAGCGCCTCCTGAATCTTGGCCTTGCCCGTCACTTTGTCGTATCCGATGCCCGGGCACTTGAGGATGCGGTAGCAGAAGCCGCACTTATCGCCCTTGCACTTCTCCATATCGACACGGACCGCATAGGGATGGGTCTTCTCCTGCCGCATCCGCAGCAGCTCACACTTGTGGCGCAGGATAAGGACTTTGACTCCACCCTTGTCCTTCATGAGTTCCGTCAGCTTGGCGGTCGCGGCCTTGGTGTCGAACGCATCAACGACCTCGACGCGGCAGCCCAGGTTGCGGCAGAGCTCCTCGGCGCTCACGATCTCGGTCTTCTCCTGTGTGGCTGTGCGCCCGCTGCCGGCATGTGGCTGGAAGCCGGTCATCGCCGTGATGGAGTTATCCAATATGACGACGGTCATGTCCGACTTGTTGTAGATCGCGTTGACGAGAGGGGTAAGCGATGCATGGAAGAATGTGGAATCTCCGCAGATGCTGATGACGGGCTGTTCGAAGCCGAACTGCTCCAACTGCCCCATGCCGCATCCTTCTCCGAGGCCGCCACCCATGCAGTGCAGGAGGTTGGTAATCTGCGTGCCGTCCGGGAAAGCATCCATCGTATAGCAGCCGATGTCGCTGGTGACGACAGCGTTCCGGCCGTCGCGCTTGATGGCATTTCCGATAGAGTAGAAGCTCGCCCTGTGCGGGCAGCCCGGGCACCATATCAGACCTCGAGAAGCAACCAGCTTCCCCGTGAGTTCATTCACTTCAGCCTGATACTCGGGAGTACGTGCTTCATAGTGGACGTTGAATATCCGGGAGAGGGCTGCGATTACCTTGTCGGGGTTATTCTCCCCGACGTAGCTGATGTGCCCCGACGCCTTGCCGAGAATCTCCGGGGGATTCGCGAATCGAGCATCCGCCACGGCTTCCTTGGTGTGCGTTTCAACATAGGGGTCGACTTCTTCGACCACCAGAACTTGCTGGGCCTTCTGTATATGAGAGACGACGAGTCGGGACGGGAACGGCCAAAGGGTGCCAAGCGTGAGGATGCCAACCCTGTTGCTGAGATTAAGTTCCTCGATGGCGTCGCGCGAA
This sequence comes from uncultured Chloroflexia bacterium, assembly GCA_963761225.1. Taxonomy (GTDB): domain Bacteria; phylum Chloroflexota; class Dehalococcoidia; order GIF9; family AB-539-J10; genus SKVJ01. The sequence goes on from CAVXGE010000007.1 coordinate 63,437, forward strand.
CTCGGGGCGCCGCTGCCGCTGCAGACTATCAGCAACTCCGGCCTATCCGGGCCTTCGTATGAGTTGAACGGCGACTCCTCAAAGCGCTCGCGGATCCGGGCCATCTTCTCGACGAGGATTGCGTGCTTCGGTGGCGCGATGTAGGGCGTGAACATCTTCGTGCGGTCGAACTTGGCCGTGCGCGTGGCCTTCGTGTACTCGCCGACTGTCACTCTTCCCCGCGCATGAGCCAGGCGGGTGTATTCCCGGAGCCAGCAGAATATCTGGAACTCCTCGGACAGGTCGAAGAGGTACTTGGTCATCTCGTACGCTTGCTGAAAGTTCGATGGCTCCATGAGAGGTGCGTTGGCCATCTGCGCTACCCAGCGCGTGTCTTCTTCGTCTCCGCTGGCATGCGACTGCGGGTCATCGGCCACGACGACGAGCATCGCACCGTGCTGATCGCCCAGGGTGGCAAGGTTGATATGCTGCAGCGTGTCCATGGCCACGTTCAGCCCCGCATTCTTCATGGAGCTGATGCTGCGGAGGCCCGCGTATGCGGCCGCCAGGGCAGCCTCGGTGGCCACCTTCTCATTGGCGGACCATTCCGCGTGCAGGCCCGCTTCCTTCGCGACGCTTGCAAGCGATGTCAGGATCTCAGTGGATGGCGTTCCAGGATATGCCGCACAATACTGCACGCCGGCTTCCAAAGCTCCGCGCGCGATGGCCTCGTTTCCCTGGAGCAGGTAACTCGAACCGGATACTAGTTGCGCCAGATTTGGCATGTTGTCCCCCTATTTGTCACGTGATACTTGCACACGAGATGGGCGCGAACACGTACAGGCTATTCAAAATAAACGGATACCGAGCCAAGCCGGTCGAATGTCGCCCGGAAATTGGAGCCGGCTTCAACGGGCACGGCCTGAACCAGGCTTCCGGACATCACGAACTCCCCTTTCTTCAAGGTGATGCCGTATTCAGTGAGCTTGTTGGCAAGCCAGGCGACCGACTGGGCGGGGTTGCCCAGAACTGCGGCGCCCGCGCCTGTGCTCACCAGTGAACCGTTCTTCTCCAGCACCATGCCCACGTAACGAAGGTCAAGGTCTTTCAGAGAAGTAAGCTTGCCGCCGAGAATCATGATACCCGCCGATGCGTTGTCTGAGATGGAATCCTTGACGGTGATCTTCCAGTCCCTGTAGCGGCTGTCGATCACTTCGAACGCGGGCATCACGCCTTCAGTTGCCTCGATGACTTCCGCCACGTTGACGCTGGGCCCCACCAGGTCCTTCTTCAGCAGGAACGCTATCTCGGGTTCGATCCTGGGCACGATGAGGCTCTTCATGGGTATCGGGGCGCCTTCCCGCGCCACCATTCTATGCGTAATCATCCCGTAATCGGGTTCCCGGATATTCATCTGGTCCTGCATCGCCTTGCTCGTAAGGCCTATCTTCTTGCCGACGATGACGGCGCCGTCTTTGACGTAGCTGTCGAATGTCTTCAACTGGATGGCATAAGCATCCTCGTAAGACACGTCAGCGAAGCGTTCCGTGAGTGCCTGAATGGGTATGCATGTCTTCTCCGCCTTCATGAGTTCAGCCGATATCTGTGCTACCTGCTCTTTGCTGAGGGACATGATGCCTCCTTCGTGGTGGTTCTGTGCACGTTGACAATAACGAGGCTATTGTACCAGACCGGTTAAAGCAACGTAGGTGGGACACGAAATAGCGGGCCTGAACGATTTGTCCACAGTGAAGAGTGGGGGGAGAAGAGTCGACTCTTCTCCCCCCACTTCCGGTAGCTGACGGAACTAGCAGATAGATGCGTGCTCGGGGAAGTACTGAGCGGTCCCGTCCGGCACGACGGCAACCTTGGCCTTCGCGCCGTACGTCTTCTTGAGCATCTCGAGCGTCTCCGGCCAGGCGCGCGTGATGTTGGTCTGGTCGTAGGGCGCCACCCAGTCGAGGCCCACGAAATCGGGATACGGCTGCATGATAGTGAAACGCTTGGTGTTCATTGGCAGCGCGGTCTTCGGCCGGTAAGAGCGGCCACCGATGTTGACCCCGAAGCTCCGGGCCCAGTAGTGGTTGATCTGTCCCTCGGGAGTGATTACCAGAACGACCATGTCGCCGCCGCTCTTCTTGAGCAGGGGAGCGGTCACCGGCAACGCGAGCCCCATCTCATCCGCCTTTGAGAAGCAGTTGACGATGGCGATGTCACAATCGGGGATGTGGTCCGTCGCCCAGTACTCGCGGGCGACATTGACGCCGGCGACGTGTTCATCGACGACATCGCCGACGAACAGGTGGGTCACCTGGCGTTTGAAGTTGTAGATGCAGTCGACCTTGATGTCGAGTCCTGCCATTCGGGCGGCGTCGTTCATGTCCCGCTTCAGATTGTTGCCCTCGTACTTGCCGATGCCCGCGTTGGGACTCGGGAAGAGCCTGGTGTGGTTGAGGTCGATGGTGGTGATGGACGCCACGCCGGGGAGGATGATCTTGCTGCCTCCACCGAACCCGCTGTACGGGTGAGGAACGATGGATCCGATGCCTATCTTGTAGTCGCAGCGCATCACCTCAGCGTTGAATTGCATCGGGATGCCCTGCGGGCTCGGTCCCACGGAGGTGCAGTTCTCGTAGGGATTGTGGTTGTAGACCCTGAATCGCCCCATCACGTCCTTGCCAAGCTTCTTGGTGAAGTCGATGCCGTTCATGGAACCATGGGCGCCGATGGCCGCGATAAAGCGGATCTGGTTGTCCTTGATGCCTGCCGCCGCGAGTTCTTCGAGCACATACGGGATGAGGTCGGCGCTGGGCGTCGCCCTGGACATGTCGTCAAAGAGGATGCAGACCTCTTTCTTGCCCTTTGCGCCCTCACGGATGGTGGGAGTGCCGATGGGGTTCGCAAATGCCTTGCGGATGCCCGCATCGCTGAGGGCAGCGGCGCCATCGCCCTTATGCTTGGCGACCGTCACGTCCCATGATGCGGGAAAGTCGATTTCAAGCTCTGTGTCACCGTACCATGCGAGTATGGGAAGAGTCACTTTCTTCGTATCGCTCATGCTTCCTCCTGTTGCTACATGCCGCTATGCGAGCGGACCCACGATGAAGATTCCGTTGTCCCTGTCCTGGCCGAGAATCTCCGACTTTGTCTGCCTGCCTGACGCCACTTGCAGGGCATCGGCGTACAGTTCCGCGCCGATCGCGCCGATGTGCTCCTTCTGAGCCAGATCGACGTAGAAATCTATGTTGTCCTTCATCCGCTCATAGGTGGCGCCGTTCGCCGTGACCTTGATGACCGGAACGAAAGGAGAACCGAGAGGCGTGCCCCTGCCCGTAGAGAAGAAGATGACTGTCGAACCCGCGGCTGCCAAAGCGGTCAAAGATGGAGCGTCGAAGCCGGGACCGTCTACGATGGACAGTCCGCCGTCCTTCGGACGCTCGCCGTAGTCGTACATCTCCTGGATGATTTCCGAACCGCCCTTGGAGATGGCGCCAAGGGACTTCTCCTCTATAGTGGTCAAGCCGCCCTCGATGTTGCCCTTCGTTGGATTGGTGCCCCGCATGTCGACGCCCCTCTCGAGGAATCTCTCCTCATAGCGGCGGACATAGGCGGTGATCTGTGCGCCAACCTCGGGTGAAACCGCCCGCCTTGCAAGCAGATGCTCGGCCCCGATGAACTCCGTCGTCTCACTAAAAACGGCCTTGCCCCCCTTCCTTACCAGGATGTCGAACGCTGCACCGATTGCAGGGTTTGATCCCAGTCCGGAGGTGGTGTCCGAGCCGCCGCATTCCGAGCCAAACATGAGTTTCGAGTCGTCGAACTGCTCGCGCGTGACGCGTGAGGCATCGCTCACCATCTGGCGAGCGATCTTGGTGCCTTTCTCCAACGTCGCGATGGTGCCGCCCACCTGTTGGATCACGAGCTTCTCAACGGGCTTACCCTCTCGAGCAATCCCCTCGGCGATGCCGTCGATATCGATGGGGTCGCAACCGAGGCTGATGAGCACGACGGCGGCAATATTTGGATTGAGCGCGAGATTCATCAAGGTGTGGTTCGCCATCTTCAAGTCGGAAGGCGTCAGCGCACAGCCCTGCTGATGCAGGAATGGCACTGTACCCTTGACGCTGTCGCTCACCTGCCGGGCGGTCGCGGTGGCACATACGACCGTAGGAATAATTGCGACGTAGTTTCTTGTGCCGACGGAGCCATCCGGACGAGGGTAGCCCCAAAAACTCACTTCGCGGCCGCCTTCACGACGTCGCCCCTGCCTCTCGTGCTGGCCACATTCTGGACATGCACGTGCTCGCCGGTCTTGATGTCCCGGGTGGCCTCGCCAATGACTTCGCCGTACTTGAGTATAGGAGAGCCCGCCTTAATATCTTTCAGACTGAACTTGTGGCCAAATTGGATCGGGCTCACCAGCTTGACGGAAATAGGCTTCTTGTCTACCTCGAGAGCAACCGTGTCGCCCGCGGCCAGGTCGGCCAGCGCCGTGGCCACATTGTCCTTACTGTTGAGTACGATAGCTTTTCTCTCCATGCGACTCCTTTCGGGCAAACGTTATGTTTCACAACGACCACAGCATTATATCATTTACATTTGTGCCGGTAGGACCGGTATTGATAAGGAAACTGTCGCCGGTTCGGGCCTCCAATTCGCGGAAGAAGCCGTATGAATCGAACGCATCGAGATAGGCTTCCGCGTTGAGACCCACGTTCCGTGCAGCGGCGATGGTACCGCCGGTGATTACGGCCCCGGCTGAGGGCGACGTGCCATCTATGCCGTCAGTGCCGGAGGCCAGCACGGTCCAATCGCGACCCGCAATCCGCATGCCGGCCAGCAGCGCGTAATGCAGCATCCGCCCTCCCAGTCCATGTGCCTCAGGCGGTACGGTGACCAGAGGCTCTCCGCCGCACAGCATGAGTGCGCCCCCGGTCTCAGATAGATCGACCGCACGCCGATAGTGGCTGTCGACGGCGGCGCTGACCGTTCCGGTCACGGGTGTCGCTTCGAGGTGTACACGCGAAGCGAATCCGGAATATGCCGGTTCAGACAGAACCCGCTGTAGCGAGGCAAGCACCACCGAGTTCGATGCGACGATGACGTTGTAGGTGCGTGGAGCGAGGTGGTCTCGCCACAGGTTCTCACGTTCCTGCTCGTCGGGGTCCCCCCGAAGAAGTTGTGAACGACACGCTTCGGGGATGCGCTCCCAGAGACCGTGTCGCTCGAGCACGGTGATGGCGTCGCGACACGTCGTGAGGTCGGGTACGGTGGGACCCGAGGCGATGCTGGACAGGTCATCCCCGATCACATCTGAGAGAACCAGCGTCACGAACAGTGCGTTGGGGGCCGCCATCCGTAGCCGGCCTCCCTTCACTGACGAAAGGTGCTTCCGAACCGTGTTGATGTCCTGGATGTTCGGGCCACCGGCGACGAGGACACGGCTGGCCGTGCGGAAATCGTCGAGGCAGATGCCGTTCCGCGGTAGCGTGAGCAGGGACGAGCCTCCGCCCGAAATCACTGCGATGACGAGGTCGCGGTCAGTCGTGGAGGACACTAGCGCGACAGCGGCGCGTGCACCCTCCACGCTGGCCTCATTCGGATTGGGATGGTCGGCCGGGAAAAACGTAACCCGTGGCAACACGGTTTCGGCCTGTTCTCGATACACATTGACTGTGCCTCCCGCGAACCTCTCCCATAGCCGGTCGTCTTCGCGGAGCGTGTCCACCACTGCGCGGGCCATGGGAACACCCGCCTTGCCCGCGCCCACCAGGTAGATATGTTCGAGAGAGTCGACTCGGATGCGGGTGCCGGCCACCACGAGTGACGCATCGGTGGCCGACCAACGAAAGTTCGCGCGGGTTGCGCTGTACGCGTCAGCGAGAGGAAGTACGACGTCCCTGAACAGGGACATGAGCTTCTGCGAAGTGCTGCCTTGTCGCATCGACGATTCCGGACGCTCGGCGCACCGGGCGGCCACGTCTCCGAAAATTCGTGGACGGCATGCGCCTGGCCATTCTGTCTGCCGCTGCTGCGAGAAGGGCCTCGGCAAGTATAGCATCGCGCAACCACCCGGAGTATCCCGATGTGAGTCCCGGCCCGGTAACGGCCGCTGACAAAAGCACCTGCGGCGTTCAAACCTATTGACAATGGGATAGGTCCAGAACTAGCATGTTTTCACTAGCCTTACATCGTGTTGCGATATATGCGACTTGCAGTTACGCGGAGGTGAGGCCTATGTAGAATCGTCGGCATCCGGGCGTCTCTCTTCACAGTTTCCCCAGCTACACCCTTTTTTACAGGAGGTGAGCACAATTGAGTACCACGCTAATCATTGTCGTTGCGTTCGTGCTCTACGTTGCCGTCTACTACTTGTACGGCAAGCGTATCGCCACGAATGTAGCGAAGCTAAGTTCTAAGAATGTTACTCCCGCGCATCGGTTGTACGACGGGGTGGACTACGTACCCAGCAGGTGGCCGGTGGTGTTCGGTCATCACTTTGCCTCCATCGCGGGTGCGGGCCCCATCGTCGGTCCTATCATCGGCGTCACCTGGGGCTGGGCCCCGGCCATACTGTGGGTCTGGTTTGGCAACGCCTTCATAGGCGCGGTTCACGACTTCATGGCGATTGTGGCTTCCATCCGCTACGACGGTAAGTCGATTCAGTGGGTGGCCGGCGAAGTGATGAAGCCGAGGGTATCGATCATCTTCGGCATCTTCGTCTACATCGCCATGATCCTGATCATCGCCTCGTTTACCAACGTGGTTGTGGCCACGTTTGTGGGCGTGCCGTCGGTGGCTACGGCGTCCATCCTGTTCATCGCCATCGCCGTCCTCATCGGCTACCTTCTGTACTGGAAGAAGCAGAGCCTTGTGGCTATGACCGTACTGGGTCTGGTGCTTCTTGCGGCGGCAATCTGGTTCTCGCTTGGCAACGGCATGGTAGCCGAAAAGACCACGTGGACGTGGGTCATTCTTATCTACATAATCTGTGCGGCGGCACTGCCTGTGACCATCCTGCTGCAGCCGAGGGATTACCTCAATTCGTATCTGCTGATTGCGTTCCTGGCGCTCGGTGGGCTGGCGTTCATCATCATCAATGCCCCGATGTCGTGGCCGGCGTTCACCAACTTCTCTGCCTACACCATCGGCGGGCAGCCGTCTCCGTTCTGGCCTACCGTCCCGTTGATCATCGCCTGCGGTTCCCTTTCCGGGTTTCATGCGATTGTGGGCTCGGGCACGACCTCCAAGATGCTCGACAATGAGATGGACGCCCTGAAGATCGGTTATGGCGCGATGCTGACCGAGGGCTTCCTGGCGACCATCGTCATCTGCTCGTTGGGCGCTTTCGGCCTCACTGTTGCGAAAGTCACCTCCGCGCAGGTGGGAATCGCGGGTTGGGTGGCGCTGGGTATTCCTCAGTTCAGCGCGGCCTACGCGATGGGCGCCAACCAGGCGTTTGGCATGTCCGTGACGTTCGGTACGACATTCGCCTCGCTGGTTGTCTGCGCATTTGCGCTTACGTCGCTTGACACGACCTGCCGCTTGGGGCGGTTCGCGTGGCAGGACCTGCTCGCGCGCATCGTAAAACCGGCAAACCAGACGGGCGGAGGCTACAAGTTCTGGACCAACAAGTGGCTTGCTTCCATAATAGCCGGCGGCGTGGGCGTGTATGTTTCGTTGACTGGCGGCGTGTTCACCGCGATCTGGGCGGCATTCGGTGCGGCGAATCAGATGCTCGCCGCGGTCGCGCTGATGACGGCGTGCGTCTTCTCGACCAACGTACTGCGAAGTGGCCAGAAATGCTGGATCACCTTGATCCCCGCGTTCTTCCTGTGGATCACCGTGTTCGCGGCCATGATCTGGTACATCTTCGTGGTCGGCCCAACCGCAAGCATTCTGACAGTGATCTTCATGATCGTCCTCATTGTGCTGGCAGTCATGCTGCTCATCGAAGCGATTTCGGCGCTCAGAGCCGGTCCCAAGAAAGTCTAACGGGTGATACTGACAAGACTCCGAGAATTCATAAGAGACATCGGAAGCGGGCTAAGACTGCATTCGACTGAGTACGTCGAATTCGAACTCAGGGAGATGGAGAACGTCTTAGCCCTGCTTCTGTATAGCTCGTTCCTTGGACTGCCCAGCCCTCCATCCGACCTGTCGCTGCGGCTTATGCCGCACATGGTACGGGAGTTGTACGTGATGAAGAGGGCAGCACGAGACCTTGACGACATCTCGGGGCAGATTGCGGGTCTGTTCATCGACTGAGAGACGCCGATGTTGCACGTTGTGTATTCCGTGGGCAAGGGCGGCGTAGGTAAGACAACCTGCGCCGCCGCCCTTGCTCTCCATGTGGCCGAGACGCGTTCCACGCTGGTCGCGTCTTTGGATCCGGCTCATAACCTGGGCGACGTACTCGGGGACGCGCTGTCGGACAAGCCCAAACAGGTAGCCCCCAACCTGAAAGCGCTTGAAGTAAACATGGATGCCGCCATAGAACGATACCTGGCCTCAAGCAGGGAACAGTTGCGCCAGATGTATGGCTATCTCACGACCATCAATCTCGATGGCTACCTCGATGCATTGAGACTATCTCCCGGCATTGAGGAATATGCCACTCTGCAAGCGATGGAGGGCCTCCTTGGAGAAGCCGAGGGCAACTATGACGTGATTGTGTTCGACACTCCTCCGACGGGGCTGACGCTCAGGGTGCTGGCGTTGCCAAAGGTTTCACTGCTCTGGGGTGACCGCCTGTCCCGCTTGCGCAGGGACATATTGGACAAGCGCCGTACTGTGGAACGCATGAGCGGGCAGCGGAAGTTCGTGCTCGAGGGTCAGGAATACGAACTTCCTGTCGAAGAGAAGGCTGACCCCGTGATGCACGAGCTGAATGACTACGTGGAGCGCATGCGGCGGATGATGTCGCTGCAGTCGGATCCAGCTCGCAGCCGGGTAATGCCGGTGATGAATCCTGATAAGCTCTCTCTATTCGAGACCGGAAGAGCATTTGAAACACTCACGCAACTCAGCATGCCCATCGGCCCCGTGATTGTCAACAAGGTGGGCCAGAGGGTATCGGACTCGCGCACACTGGCAGACATCGAGCTGGCGCTCCGGAAGCCCGTCCGCACCTTGCCGTACCTGGAAGTAGAGCCGGTCGGTTTGTCGTGTCTGGGGAAATCGGGCAACTGGTGGACTTCGACGAGTGGGTACCCGGAGCGTGAGCACTCTTGCCGGATTGTTCAACGGCGGGGACCACTGACGCGGAAGACGAGATAGTTCAGAGGAAAGGAAGTACTTCATGGAACTAACGACCTGGCTGCTCCCCGTGGTCCTGGGAGTTGCGCTACTGACCACCGCATCGTATTTCGTGGGGCGGCGCACCAACGCAAACCTGATGACCTTCTATGCCTCCGTGTTGGAAAGAGTACTGAAGCCGGTGGACCAGAAGTACACGTGGATTGGCGGGTACGTCGGCTATCGCGCTGAATACAAGGTGCAGGATGAGTTCGTCAAGATGGTAAGAGCTTCTCTTCAACTCAGACCACGCGTCAGCATGCTGTACTATCCCGTCGCTCGCTTCACGATGCCCTACGACAAGCTCTACCTCGTGTTCGAGTGCAAACGCGCCCTTCCAGGCGAAGCGCATCTCATCAAGAAGGGTCAATACCGCTTCATACCAGCCGGTATCGATAAGATCGAACAATTTCGCCGCCGATGGGTCACGCTGGGAGGGGTGGAGTTCGAACTGCTGTACCTGGACTCAAGGGGCGAAAGAGAATTACTGCATTGGGCCGACTCCATCAAAGCTGACGAATACGAGATGATCAACCACCTTTCGTTCACATCGAGCACCAACGTGGTGTACGCATACATACGACCGGACGAGAAACTTGTCGAATCCATCGCACGGTCCGTATCGCCGTTCGTGAAGAGTCTCACCAAGTAGGCCCCGACATTATCCGGCGCGGCACCGCCAACCCCCCGGGGGTTGGCTTTGCGTGTCGCCCCGCAAAGCTGCTAATCTAGAGCGTTTGGAGGTCACGGACACATGTCAGAGAGCGTCACCATGGAGAAGATTGTTTCCTTGTGCAAGCGCAGAGGATTCATCTTCCAGAGCAGTGAGATCTATGGAGGTCTGGGCAGTTGCTGGGACTACGGGCCGGTGGGAGTGGAACTCAAGCGCAACGTCAAGAATGCCTGGTGGCGCAGTATCGTGGAGACACGTGGTGACGTTGTCGGCCTGGATTGCAGCATCATGATGCATCCGATGGTGTGGAAGGCCAGCGGACACCTCGCAGGGTTCACCGACCCGCTGGTTGAGTGCAAGTCCTGCCAGATGCGCTGGCGGGCGGACCAACTGGATAAGCCCGCGTGCCCATCCTGCGGCGGCGAGTTGTCTGAACCCCGAAACTTCAATCTGATGTTCAAGACGTTCATGGGGCCGGTGGAAGAGGACGCCGCCGTGGTATACCTCAGGCCTGAAACGGCGCAGGGAATCTTCGTGAACTTCGAGAACGTCGTGACGACGACCAGGAAAAGATTGCCGTTGGGCATCGCCCAGATAGGCAAGTCCTTCAGGAACGAGATTACCCCGGGCAATTTCACCTTCAGAACGCGCGAATTTGAGCAGATGGAGCTGGAATTCTTTGTCAAGCCCGGGACTGATGAAGAATGGTACGCGTACTGGGCCAAAGAACGGCACCAGTGGTACCTGAACCTGGGGATGCGAAGCGAGAATCTGCGCATGCGGGAGCACGATAAGTCGGAGCTGGCGCACTATGCGAAGGCCTGTGTGGACGTCGAGTACTTGTTCCCCATCGGCTGGTCCGAACTGGAGGGGATTGCAAATCGTGCCGACTTCGACCTGACGCAGCACTCAAAGTTCAGCGGCAAGGACCTGAGCTACTTCGATCCACAGACCAACGAGCGCTATATGCCGTACGTCATTGAGCCATCGGCGGGAGCGGATCGCTCAGTGCTGGCTTTCCTTGTAGATGCCTATCGTGAGGAGGACCTCGAAGGCGGAACGCGCGTCGTACTCAAGCTTCATCCTTCATTGGCGCCGGTCAAGGTAGCGGTATTGCCGCTGAGCCGCAATGAGAAGCTGACACCTCTTGCAAGACAGATCCATGAGAACCTGAGCCGGAGCTTCGTCACGGAGTACGATGACACGCAGAGCATCGGCCGGCGCTACAGGCGGCAGGACGAGATCGGCACACCTCTCTGCGTAACGGTGGACTTTGAATCCCTCGAAGACAATCAGGTGACGATTCGCGACCGCGATTCCCTCGCGCAGATACGTCTGCCCGTCGCGAACGTGGAACAGGCGCTGAAGGCGAAGCTCGCCGGTGAGACGTTCGGTGGCGATAGCCTCTGGGCTGGCGCGCGGGCGTGAGTTGTTTGGAAGAACCCGGAAATCGGACACACGTGAAAGGGGCGGCTCAACTGAGCCGCCCCTTCTTTCTCTCGTTGCCTTAGATGTCTGTGACGAGGCTATTTCTTCAGCAAGTCCACCATTTGGGGGACTATCTCGTAAAGGTCACCAACAACCGCGTAATCCGCGATGCGGAACAGTGCTACAGACGGGTCGGAGTTGATGGCGACGATTGTGCCCGAATCGCGCATTCCCGCGAGGTGTTGCGGCGAGCCCGAGACGCCGACCCCCACATACAGTTTCGGCTTGACGATGGTGCCGCTGAAGCCGACCTGATGGTCCTTGCTGATCCAACCGTCATCGACGAGCGGCCGGGTAGCGCCGACCACGCCTCCGAGAGCGTCGGCAAGCTTCTTCACCAGGTCGAAATCCTCGGCCTTCTTCAGCCCACGTCCGGCGCAGACTACTACGTCGGCGGCTGCGATACTCGCCTCCTTGGCGGCGCCCTTGCCGAGCACCTTGACGGCGCTCGACACTTTCTGGACTTCCTTCTTGACTATCTGACCCTTGCGGGAGTCGTCTTTTGCGCCGGTTTCCAGCGCCCGGTAGCGCACAGTCATGAGCGCGGGCACGGATTTCGTCTTGAGATGGGCGAGGAAGTTGCCGGTGAAGGCGGGTCGCGCCTGGAGCAACGAACCGTCCGCCTGCAATTCAAGCGCCACGCAGTTTGAGTTGAGCCCAGCTTCAAGCGCAGCGGCCACGCGTGGAGAAAGCGCCTTGCCGGTGAAGGTCGCGCCGAACATCACGAATGCAGGGTTGACCTCGCCGATGAGCGCCACGAGATTCTGTTTGTGAGCGAGCGAGTCGAATGTTGCCAGGGATTCGTCGTCATACACGTAGACGATGTCCGCTCCGTACGCGATCAGTTCCTGCGCTGCGCCGGAGATGCCGGAGCCGAGCAGCGCGCAGCAGACCTTCGAGCCGGTCTTGTCCGCCAGTTCGCGGCCTTTGCCGAGGAGTTCATAGCAGATAGGGTGGACGCGGCCACCTTCCTGTTCGACGTAAATAAGTATGCCTTTGTTGTCCATCACACTACCCCTTCAGCAGGCCCGCTTTGTCAAGCGCTGCAACGAGTTGTTTCGCCGAATCCTCGCCCTTGAGAACCTCACCCTTGCGCTTCTTCTCGGGGGGCACGGTGATGCTCTCAACCCATGTGGGCGACCCTGCGGCGCCGAACTTCGACGCGTCGGCATCTGACAGGTCGGCAGCGGACCATTTCTCGACCTCCGCTTTTCTTGCGCGCAACTTGTCCTTGAGAGTGGGAAGTCGCGGGGTATTCAGTTCCTTGGTTCCGGTGATCAGCAGAGGGAATGCAGCCTCAACGTTCAGCGAGCCGGCCGACGTCTCGGTGACCGCTATAACGTGGTCGGTGGTGGCTTCGGTGATCTGCGAAACGAAAGGCAGGAGCGTGATGCCCAACCTCTCGGCGAGGGCCGGACCTATCTGACCGGTGTCGCCGTCGACCGTCTTTTCACCGCAAAGGATGAGGTCGAAGGCGCCCAGCTTGCGTATGGCGGCGGCCAGTGTGTAGGAGGTCGCGAGCGTGTCGGCGCCGGCGAACGCGTCGTCGGAAAGCAGGATGCCCCGGTCCGCGTCTCGCGCGATGGCTTCGCGCAGGACGGCCTCGGCCGGCGCGGGCCCCATGCTCATCACGGTGACCGTGGCGCCCAACTTCTCTTTCATCTGCTGGGCAGCTTCTATGGCATTCAGGTCGAACGGATTTATCTCGGCATCGGTTGACTTCCTGTCGACCCGATTGCCGTCGGTGAACTTAACCTTCTCGATGTCGGGTACTTGTTTGGCCAGCACGACTATATGCAACTGGACTCACCTCCTTCTTGCGGTCGTCTCGCAATCCGCACCGCCACGAGAAACACGGCCGGGAGCACCGCTCCCGGCGATGGTATCTCGATGGTCAAACTGCTAGAACTTGCCCAACTCTTCACGCGAGATGATCATGCGCATGATTTCGGACGTGCCGCCGCCCATCTCGAGCACCTTGGCGTCGCGGAGATACCGCTCGACAGGGTAATCAGTGGTGTAACCGGGACCGCAGAGGATGTTCATGGCCATGTTGCAGACCCAGGTGCACTCTTCGGTGGCGAACAGCTTGGCGATGGCGGCCTCTTTCCCCGCAGGGAGACCCTGGTCCTTCAACCATGCCGCGTGGAACAGCAGGTTCCTGGCAATCTCGACGCGCGAGGTCATGTTAGCGATGTGGAACTGCATCGCCTGATTCTTCAAGATTGGCTTGCCGAACTGGACGCGTTCCTTGCCGTAGGCAATAGCTTGCTCGAGAGCCACCTGCATCAGGCCGAGACCCTGCGTGCCGATGCCGATGCGGGCAATCTCCAGAGCGGACAGCGCGAGAGGCATGCCGGCGCCCACCGTGCCGAGCACGGCTTCATCGCTTACCCGACAATTCTCGAGAAAGTACTCAGTTGTAGGCGAAGCAGTGGCGCCCATCTTGTTCTCCACCTTGCTGATCTTCACGCCGGGGTTATCGGCATCCACTATGAAGGCGGTGAATTCCAGCTTGGGCGCGCCTTCCTGACTGGTCTTGGCGACGAGCACGTGCGCGTCGGCGATGATGGCATTCGTGATGTAGTGCTTCGTGCCGTTGATAACCCAACCATTGCCGCTCTTCACTGCGGTGGTCTTCATCGAAGCCACGTCGGAGCCCGCCTCCGGCTCGGTCGTTGCGAATGAGATGATAGAACCCGCGCAAGCAGCAGTGAGATACTTCTTCTTCTGGGCCTCGGTGCCGCCCAGCCTGATGGCGTCCATAGCCAGCCGTTGCGTATTGTAGGAGAACGCAGTCGAAAGGCAGCCCTTGGAAATCTCTTCCAGAGCAACGCAGTGACCGACGAAGTCGAGACCCTCGCCGCCGTACTCAGTGGCGATGTGGATTCCGATGAGGTTAAGCTCGGCGAGTCGCTTGAGGTTCTTCTTGACTATGTTGTAGTCGTGATTCCTGTCGGCCTCTACCGCCGTCTTCTTGAACTCTTCAGCGGCGCCGCGAGCGATCTCACGGACCGCGTCGTGCTCCTCGGTGAAATAGGGGAACTTGCCCATGGCTGGACTACCTCCTTGATGCAACTTCACTGTTCATGTTACCGAATCTATCGATTTCGTGCTGTTGTCAGCAACGGTGCTTTCAGGCACGAAACCCGCCGTTCGGACGGCGGGAATTCGTGCCCATACTTGTCTAATGACGCAAGGTCAGTTGCCTACTTCTTGGGGGCCGGCTCCGCGACAACCTCTTCGAGTCCGATGAGACGGCTGGCGTAGCCAACAGACTTCTCAAGGCCCGAGTTGACTCTTACGATAAGCTTTGCTCCCTCGGGTGAACCGCCTCCGTGCATGCAGCCCGGGACGCCTGCCCCGAGGGTGAGCCATTCGATGAGGCGGGCGATCTTGGCGCGTGACTCGGCGCTCGACGCGGCCTTGAGATACTTCTGAACCAGGTGACCGTAGGTGGGATTGTTGAAGTCGACATAGGAAGGCAGGCAGCCGGTCTCTCCGATGCCGCCGGCAATCTCCTGTGTGAGCCGCTTCGTCTCGTACGGCAACGTGGCCACATGAACCTTGTTGATGTTGGCCAGCAACGGGTCGGTGAGCCACTCGCCTGACTCGTGTTTCTTGCCGAGAGCGGACGCGGCTACGCCCATGCCGAATGTAGTCTCGTTGTTCACGTACATCTGAGTCAGTTTTTCGTTGAACGCCTTCGTGGACAGGCCGTTTGCGCGCGCGATGAGGGCGGCGGCTCCCGCCATGACGTCCCCTTGCCCTGCCACGCACCCGCCGATGGCGGCGCGATACGGGGCGATGAAGTTCATGACCGCGGCGCCGGCGTATTTGAACTCGCCAGCCATGAACACGCGCTCTTTAGGCACAAAGACATCCTCGAAGAAGATGTAAGCCTGAGTGATGCCGCCAATCTCGATCGGAGCGTCGAAGCCCTCTTCGAGTTCACGGGTATCGCTGGGCCTCCGCGCCTCTACGATAGTCACTCCCGCGGTGTCCTTAGGGATGACAAAGGATACCGCGTAGTCCTTGTCTGCTTCCTTGTAGCCGGACCCGGGGAGGATGAAAAGCTCCTGCGCGGCGGCAGTCCCGCAGATCATGATCTTTGCGCCTCTCACGACGATGCCGTCGTCGCGCACTTCGACGATATGAACGTTCATGTCGGGATCTTCCTGCTGCGAGGGAGTGAGTGACCGGTTGCCCTTTGGGTCGCTCAGTGCCCCCGACACAGTGATGTCATTGTCCTGGGCGTAGCGCAGCCAGTCCGACAGCCTGTTGTGGTAGTCGGTCCCCAGCTCCTTGTCCATTTCGTAGGTGGTCACCCACATGGAGTTGAGGGCGTTGTAACCGGCACATCGTCCGCCGGTGCACGTGCCCGTCAGGTGATAGGCCTCCCGCTTCATCTTGCAGTTGGCAATCATATCCTCGGCGGACTGATTGATGGCGAGGTAGCGGGAGACTCGGTCTCCTGTCAGGTGAGATACCGTGGAGAAGAGGTCGGCGTATTCCGGGTCCAGCGCGGCTGCATACAACTGCGCGTGACCCTCCACCGTCCTTCGCGTGTTCGGATCGGTGGTGACATCAACGATGAGCTTGCCGAACTTATACATGTTCGGCTTGAGCTTCTGCATTGCCTGTTTGTACTGCTCGGGAGTCTTGAGCGCCATGAGCCCTCCTTAGTTATGTAAGGCCATACCGACGGCCATTTTACCATAGGGCGCGTGTACGCTACCAGCGACGGGAGAGAGCGGCGGCAAGGAGGAGAAATAGACAGGTGCGTGAGAAAGAACTCGGGGCGAGAGGACTCGAACCTCCGGCCTCAGCGTCCCGAACGCTGCGCGCTACCAGACTGCGCTACGCCCCGTGTGCTCGTGCTATTATAGTGTGCTTCAATGGGCGCTGCAAACAGTAAGTATTTCTTCCTGATAATGGACGGCGCCGCGGGCTGGGCGCTCCCCGCCTACGGGAACAGGACTTGCCTGGAACTCGCAGAGACACCCAATCTCGATGCGCTCGCGCGCGAGGGGAGGATGGGTGTCGTCCGGACCGTTCCCCCCGGCATGGAGCCGAGCAGTGCGTGTGCCTGTATGTCCCTTCTTGGCTACGATCCGCGGGTGTACTACAAGGGGCGAGGCTCGATTGAGGCTCGCAGCATGGAATTGCCCGTGGGCGGTGGAGAGGCCGTGTTCCGCTGCAACCTGGTCAGCGTGACTGATGGGCGAATGGCGAGCTATAGCTGCGGATACATCGGCAACGATGAGGCGCACGAGCTTGTTGTCGCATTGAATGAGGAACTCGGCAGCGACGAGGTGAGCTTTCACCCCGGCATCAGCTATCGTCATATATGCAAGATACGGGGCCACGAGGAGACACTCGCGGCTATGTGCACTCCCGCGCATGACATACCCGGAGGGCTTATCGCCGACCACCTGCCTCGAGGCGAGGGCAGCGAGTACCTTCGTGACATCATGCAACGGTCGGCAGCGGTGCTGGCGGACCATCCGGTCAACGCTCGTCGAAGGGCGAGAGGAGAGCCTCCGGCGACAATGATCTGGCTCTTCTGGGGCAGCGGGCAGATTCCTCCAATGCCTGCGTTCCGCGAGATGTTCGGCCTCAAAGCGGCAATGACCTCGGGAGTTGACCTCTTGCTGGGGCTCGCGAAGATGGCGGACATGAGGGTGCTGTCCATCCCGGGAGTCACGGGAGATATCGCGAATGACTACTCGGCGCAGCTACAGGGGGCGCTTGACGCACTGCGCAGCCATGACCTCGTGGTGGCGCACGTGGAGGCCCCCGATGAAGCCGGTCACGACGGCTCGGTAATGGACAAGGTTGAGGCTATCGAACGCATCGACCGCGACATGGTGGCTGCGCTGCGCCGCAAGGGCCCCCGGGGCTTTCGTGTGCTCGTCGCTCCGGACCACCCGACGCCCATCCAGGTACAGACACACGTGTCCGACCCCGTGCCGTTCCTGATGTGGGGCCAGGGGGTTTCTTCGAGTGGCGGGGCTCACTTCACGGAGAGCGAAGCGGCCGGCACAGGGTTGGTGGTGGAAGAAGGATTTCGCCTTATGACCGAGTTTACTGCCGGAGAGGTCTAGTCATGGCATTGATTGTGCAGAAATACGGCGGTAGTTCGGTAGCCAACGCGGAGAAGATCCGTAATGTGGCATCCCGCATCGCTCGCGGATGTGAGGCCGGCAACGAAATGGTGGTGGTGGTTTCCGCGATGGGGGACACGACGGACGAATTAATCTCTCTCGCGCACCAGTTGGTGGAACGGCCGGACGAGCGCGAGATGGACGTACTCCTGTCCACCGGCGAGATTGTATCCAGCACCCTGCTCGCAATGACGCTCAAAGGCATGGGCCACGATGCGGTCAGTCTCACAGGGCTGCAGGCCGGCATACACACTGACACGATTCACAACAAGGCGCGAATCACGTCCATAGAGCCACAGCGTATCCTGGGCGAACTTCAGCGCGGCAATGCCGTTATAGTTGCGGGGTTTCAGGGTGTCACCCAGGATATGGACACTACGACGCTGGGCAGGGGCGGCTCCGATACCACGGCGGTGGCTCTCGCAGTGAGCCTCGGCGCGCAGGTGTGCGAGATCTACACTGATGTCGAAGGGGTGTATTCGGCGGATCCCCGTATCGTCCCCGGTGCTTTCAAGCTGGAGACGATTGGTTATGAGGAGATGCTCGAACTCGCCACGTATGGTGCGGCGGTGATGGCGCCGAGAGCCGTGGAACTCGGGCAGGTGTACGAGATGCCCATACTGGTCGCATCGAGCAGCAGCGAGGTCCAGGGCACACTTATCTGCAAGGGGGGCACGATGGAACTGCGCAATAAGGTCAGCGGAATAGCGCATGATACGAACGTCGCCAAGATAATGGTGGTCGGCGTACCGGACCGTCCGGGCACGGCGAAGGACATCTTCGAGCCGCTGGCGCGCGCCAACGTCAGCGTTGACACCATCGTGCAGAATGCAGGTACGGATTGTGTAACCGACGTGACGTTTACCGTGGCCCGCACGGACGTACTGAAGGCTTTGTCTATCGTGGAGCCGGTTGCCCGGGCGATCGGGGCGCAGAGGGTCACCAGTGACAAGTCACTGAGCAAAGTGAGCATTGTGGGCACGGGGATGCAGAATACGCCCGGCTATGCAGCGAGGATGTTTCGCGCCCTTGCCGATGAATGCATTAACATTCAATTGATCACGACGTCCGAGATTAGAATCACCTGCATCATCGCTCAGAGCCAGGTCAAGGAAGCCGTGCGCGCATTGCACAAGGCATTTGAAGTGGAGTTCAGTGGCGCGGATAATGATGTTGCAGCAGACGGTGTAGAGGAGTCATAAGACGGTGTCACTTCAACAGGAAGAAGAACGGACTCGCTTGAGTCGCAAATTGTCTCAGGATGCAATTGCCCTGGCGGTTCAGGGCAGGTGGGAGGAAGCGGTCGCCGCCAACGGCGCAATCATCGCCCGTTTCGCGGACGATGTGGCTGCGTACAACCGGCTCGGACGGGCGCTCATCGAACTGGGGCGGTTCAGCGAGGCTGAGGCAGCCTACCGCAAGACGCTCGAAATCGAGCCGAACAATAGCATTGCGTCGAAGAACCTCGAACGTCTCAAGTCATGGGACGGAATCGGGAAGCTTGAACCGTCCAGGGCGAAGACGCTTGGCAAAGACTTCTTTGCTTCCACAGTCGGTAAGACCGGAGTCGTCGCAGTCACGGGCGTCACGTCGGTTGACCGGATGGCCGAAATCGGCATCGGAGGCGCCGTCAACTTGAGGCGGCGAGGCCAGCAAGTGACCGTCGAAGATCTGGATGGTTGCCTGCTTGGCGAGCTCGAGCCCAAGCATGGAGTGCGGTTGGCGAAACTGATACAGGGAGGCAACCAGTACAGCGCGACGATTCTGGCGACAGATGAGGGTGGAACTCAACTCCTCGTGCGGGAAGACTATCAACATCCGTCGCAGGCAGGACAGCCATCCTTCCCACCGACTCAGGCTGACCGGCTATATGGCCACCCGAGCAGGGTGTCGCCGATTGAAACGCCGCCCATCATCGACGAGGGGCGTAAGACGGTGGCTCTTCGGGGCATGCACGGCGATTTTGATGAGCCGTTCGTAGAGGAAGAAGACCGCGGCTTTCTGGAAGGATTCACGATGGTAGAAGAACCACGAGAGGGGGGTCAGGAGTGACCGGAATCGGGCTTGTCAAACCCATCGGCATTGACCAGGAGATGCGGCGCTCGTATCTCGATTACGCCATGAGCGTCATCGTCTCCCGCGCGCTGCCGGATGCGCGGGACGGCCTGAAGCCTGTGCAACGGCGGGTTCTGTTCGCGATGGAAGACCTGGGAATGCGTCCCAACACCGCCTACAAGAAGAGCGCC
Organism: uncultured Chloroflexia bacterium; assembly: GCA_963761225.1. GTDB lineage: Bacteria > Chloroflexota > Dehalococcoidia > GIF9 > AB-539-J10 > SKVJ01. The sequence goes on from CAVXGE010000007.1 coordinate 83,287, forward strand.
CGCCTCGTTGGAGAAGTACTGGGCAAGTATCATCCCCACGGCGATTCTTCCGTGTATGACGCCATGGTCCGCATGGCGCAGGATTTTTCCCTGCGTCACCCTCTCGTTGACGGACAGGGTAACTTCGGCAGCGTCGACAGCGACCCTCCGGCTGCCATGCGCTACACGGAAGCAAGGTTGTCCGCTATCGCGATGGAGATGCTCGTCGATATCGACAAGGACACTGTTGATTTCGTACCCAACTTCGATGACTCATTGAAAGAGCCCTCAGTGTTGCCGGCACGGCTGCCCAATCTTCTCGTCAACGGGGCGTCCGGCATCGCAGTCGGCATGGCGACAAACATCCCGCCTCACAATCTGGGAGAGGTCTGCGACGCGATCGCCCACCTCATCGAGAACCCGCTGGCGACCAGCGAGGACTTGATGCAGTTCGTCAAAGGCCCGGACTTTCCGACCGGAGCGATTATCCTGGGTTCGGAAGGGATCAGGGCCGCCTACACCACGGGCCGCGGGAAGATTGTCATGCGCGCGCGGGCCGAGGAGATTACGAACAAAGCCGGCAAACGCCAGATTGTAATCACCGAGATACCGTTCCAGGTGAACAAGGCGGCTCTCGTGGAACGAATCGCGGTTCTGGCCCGCGAAAAGAAGATTACCGGCATCGCCGAGGTGAGGGACGAGTCCGACCGGGAAGGACTCCGTGTGGTCATCGACCTGAAGCGAGAAGCGCAGGTCGGCCGTATCATGAATAACCTGTATCAGCATACGCCGATGCAGACGACCTATTTCGTGAACATGGTTGCCCTGGTCAACGGAAAGCCCAAGACGATAGACCTGCGAGAGGCGCTCACGTGCTACGTTGATTTTCGGACGGATGTGATTACGCGCAGGTCGCGCTACGACCTGGACAAGGCCTCGAAGCGCGCGCATATCCTCGAAGGGTTGCAGATCGCGCTCGACCATCTCGACGAGGTGATAGCAATCATTCGCGGTTCTGAGACAGTTGAAGCAGCCCGCACGAACCTGATGTCGCGATTCCTGCTTTCACTGGAACAGTCTCAGGCGATTCTCGACATGCCGTTGCGCCGGTTGGCGCAACTCGAACGCGATAAGCTCATGGAGGAGTACGAAGGACTTCTCAAGACCATCGCGTATCTTGAAGACCTGCTCGCGAACCCCAAGAAGATTCTGCACTTGATTCATGAAGACGTCATCGAACTCAAGACCAAGTACGCGGATAAGCGCCGCTCCGAGGTCATAGAGGAAGAGGCCACTGAATTCAGCAGAGAGGATCTCATACCGCATCAGAAGATGATCGTCACGCTGAGTGCCAACGGTTTCGTGAAACGGCTGGCGGCGACGACATACCGGGTGCAGCACCGCGGTGGCCGTGGTGTGATGGGCATGGTGACTCGCGAGAACGACACCGTGCGTCACATCCTGGCTGCGGACACGCACGACAACGTGTTGTTCTTCACCGGCCGGGGGAAGGTCTACAGCGTCAAGTGCTACCAGATACCGGAAGAGTCTTCGCGTACCGCGAAGGGGACCGCGCTGGTGAATGTCGTACCCGTGGATCTCAAAGATGACATCACTGCGCTGCTCGCGATTCCGAAGTTCGAGCCGAACAAGTTTCTCGTCATGGCGAGCCGTCGTGGCGTGGTGAAGAAGACACCTCTCGATGCTTTCGCCAACATACGAAAGACGGGCGTCATTGCCATCAACTTGAAAGAGGATGACCATCTGGTGTCGGCTCAGGTGGTGAGCGACCGCGACGAACTGGTGCTCGTGAGCCAGAACGGCCTTGCGAACAGATTTACTGTGGAAGATCTGCGTACAGCGTCGCGCAGCAGCGGCGGCGTGCGTGGCCTGAAGGTGGGGGACGACGACCTGGTAGGCATGGACCGTGTCCACATCGACGTGTACCTCCTCACGGTGACGCAGAAGGGATACGGGAAGCTGACTCGCGTGGAAACCATACCGGTACATAAACGTGGGGGCAAGGGCCTGCATGTGCACAGGATCGGCCTCGAAACGGGCAAACTGGCGGTGGCGCGGCTGGTACCGCCCCAGGGATCGCTTATCCTGCTGTCTTCCACGGGCAACGTGGTAGTCATTCCCATGGAGCAGATCTCCGTGCAGAGCAGGAATGCCCGTGGCGTGCATCTCATGGCGTTGGAGCCGGGGGAGACCGTCGTTTCGGTCACCGCCACCGGAGAAGTGGACATCGCCGCGGAAGAGTAGATGCGGCCGGGACCGCGAGTCGGTTGAGGGGGAGGCGTCCGATGAAGCTGATATTCGTACATGGCTCCGGCGGCACCGGGGTGGTGTGGAAGCACCAGACCGAATTCTTCCGCGACGCGGATGCGCCCAACCTGCCCGGACATCTCTCAGAGGGCGAGCCACGCACCAGCGTGAAGGACTACGCAGCGTGGTTGCATGACTACGTGACCGCAAACGGGTACGCCACGCCCGTCATTGCGGGCCATTCGCTTGGTGGTGCCATCGCGTTGCAGTATGCGCTGGACTACCCGGATGAGATTGGCGGGCTTGTTTCCGTGGGTTCCGGCGCCAGACTCCGCGTGGCGCCGCATGTGCTCGCCGCCATAGAGAAAGGCATAGAGGCCCCCCAGCCGTGGCTGAGGGAGTTCGTGGCGACGCAGTTGCTGGCGGTTGAAGACGTAGTATTCGACGTGACGGCCCGCCGTGCGGGCCTCGACCGCAGCCTGCGCGAGCAGATACTGTCAGATATGGCTCAGGTTGGGGCCAGCGTGCAGTTGAACGACTTCCTCTGCTGCGAGCGGTTCGACGTGATGCAGAAAGTGCACGAGATCCAGACTCCGACACTTGCGCTTTGCGGCAGCGCCGACGTGTTCACGCCGCCCAAGTATGCCGCCTATCTGGTGGAGCACATGCCGAATGCAACGATGGTGGTCATCGAGGGCGGGACGCACCATTTCTTCGCCGAGAAGCCGGAGCAGACGAACCGGGCCATCAGCCACTTTCTTGCGTCACTCTAGATGCCTGGGCGCAACCTTCGGCGCGATTGTGCAGGCCGCACGCATTGCATGTGTCAATCCTGCAATCCGAAGTTGGTTGCCCTTCCATCATCCTCGTATGCTCCGCCGCGAGGTAGTCCTGAGAGACACCGGTGTCGATATGCGCCCACGGAAGTGGCTCGCCCGGCTCGCGCACTCGATTGGCGTAGTCCTCTATGCGGAGGCCGCAGGACTCGAACGCCTGTTGCCAGTTGCCGAACGCAAAGCATTCTCCCCACGCATCGAAGCGACTGCCCAGTTGCCATGCACGCAGGATGACCTGCCCGAGGCGGCGGTCACCTCGTGACAACGCGGCTTCAAGCTGACTGACCCTCACGTCGGGCCATGACAGTTTCGCCCGCTCCGAACGCATTCCGTGCTTGAGGATGTTCACCTTGGCTTCGACGAGATGGACGTCATCCTGTCCGTCGAGCTGGCAGGGCGTGTGCGGCTTGGGCACCAGCAGAGACACCCCCACGTTGAGCCGCAAGCCGGGGTCAAACGCGGCGACCCTGTGAACCAGCGAGGCGATTCCAGCCACGTCTTCCTCGGTCTCCGTGGGAAGCCCCATCATGAAGTAGAACTTCAGCTTGGTCCATCCTCCGTCACGAAGGGCTTGCACGGTCGAGAATATGTCCTCTTCCGTGACATTCTTGTTTATCGCGCGTCTGAGCCTTTCGGTCCCTGCCTCGGGGGCAAACGTGAAGGAACCGCCGCGCCGGCCCGGGAGGGCCTCCAGCAGCCGCACGGATTCGGGGCCGAGGCGCAGGCTCGGCAGGGACAGTGAGATGTTCTCGCGGTGACACAGAGGAATGAGGTCGGAGACGAGTTCCTCGATCTGGGGATAGTCGCTGCTGCTGAGAGACAAGAGTGACAGCTCACTGTATCCGCAGGTTCGTGCCAGTTGCTCGCACGCTTCCACCACCTGGCCCCGCTCTCTTGTGCGCACCGGACGATAGATCATGCCGGCCTGGCAGAACCTGCAGCCTCGCGTGCAACCCCGCTGGATCTCGATGCTGCCATAGTCGTGGACCGACTCCATGTACGGAACTATCGGACGGGTGGGCGGTGGTGGCAATTCCGGGACTATGCGACGTGCAATGACGGGTGGAGCGCCGTCAACGAGCGGAGCAAGGGAGGCAAAGGCGCCGTCAGCCGTGTAGCGAGCCTCATAGAGCGAAGGCACATACACGCCGTAGACGCCGGCTGCAGCCTTGAACAGGCGCGGGCGGTCGCTCTTGTGCGCGAGCAAGACCTCCACGAGTTCACGCAGTCCGTCCTCGGCTTCTCCGATGAAGAAGATGTCCACGAAGTCAGACATCGGCTCCGGATTTACGGCGCAACTACCTCCGGCGAGCACCACGGGATGCCGGGATGTCCTTTCCGCCCTGGAAACCGGGATGCCGCCGCAATCGAGGACGGTAAGCACGTTCGTGTAAGTCAGTTCGTAGCCCAGCGAGAACGCAATCACGTCGAATTCGGATAGCTCGTGCCTGGATTCCAGAGAGAAGAGGCGCTGTCCGCTGCTCCTCAAAACTTGCTCCATGTCGGACCATGGCGCAAAGACTCTCTCGGCGACAACACCGGTCGTCGAATTCAAAGCCTCATAGAGTATGGGCAGTGCGAGGTTCGACATGCCCACTTCGTAGGCATCCGGATAGCAGAGGGCGACGCGCAACTCGGCGCTGTCCCAGGGCTTGGTGCTGCTGTTCCACTCGTTACCGGTGTACCTGGCGGGCCGGGAGACCTGATGGAAGATGGAATCTGGGGTTGTCACGATGTTACACGCATTATAGTGGTTGGGTTCAGTGCACTCAATGTGGAGCGTCCGACGCCCGAGCCGTGCGCGTTGACCGCCTGCGAGCGGCAGCCTAGAATACCGTTTCCTACGTATGAAAGCGCTTCTGCAACGTGTGCTGTCGGCGTCGGTAACGGTTGACTCGGTTGAGGTTGGCCGCATCGGGCCGGGACTACTGGTTCTTCTGGGCGTCGGCCGGGACGACCGTGAGGCGGATGCCGACTATCTCGCGGGGAGAGTGGCCGGGCTCCGTGTGTTCCCGCACGGGACTGCGGAGTTTGACCTGTCGGTGCAAGACATCGGCGGCGCGGTGCTGGTCGTCAGCCAGTTCACGTTGATGGCGGACACCCGGAAGGGCAGGCGGCCCGGGTTCAACGACGCTGCGCCGCCTGACATCGCGCTTCCCCTGTACGAACGATTCGTCCAAGCGCTTAAAGCGCAGGCAATCGATGTCGCCACGGGAGTGTTCCAGGCGCATATGCGCGTGGAACTCATCAACGACGGCCCGGTCACGGTGCTTCTCGAGAGCAGATTGACGCGTTGAATAACCCCTTTGTGGCTCGGTTACGAACGACCGACATTTGCAATCGGAAATCTACGTTTCTATATAATCCGAGAATGATTACGAAGAGCAAATTTGTATGGCTATGGTTGTGCCTCCTGCTGGTGCTTGACATTGCGATTCCCTGGTACGCCCTGCGCGGCGACGCGCATTTCACGGGCGCCTTTCTGTTCTGGGTGGTATGGACTGCGGTTGCCATTGCCAGCATGTTCGTGCTGTTCTTGAGGTGGCGGGAATGAGTAGCACGGCATGGGCGTGGCTTTCCATCGGCATCTACGTGGTTCTCGGGTTCATAATCGCGCTGGCTGCCCGTAAGCGCGTGGGCGGGGGGATGAGTGAGTTCTTCCTGGCTAACCGCCGCGTGGGCGGTGTCATCTCAGCTCTCACCTACAGCGCAACCACCTACAGCGCATTCATGTTGATCGGCCTGGCGGGCTTGAGCTATACGGGAGGCGTCGGGGCCCTGGGCTTCGAGATGACGTACCTGTGCGGGCTCTTTCTGGCGGTATTCTTCCTGCCGCGGTTCTGGCTTGTGGGCAGGCGTTACGGGTATATCACGCCCATGGACCTGCTCACCGACAGGTATCAAAGCAAGGCGGTGGGAGCCGTCGCGGCGCTGCTGGCTCTCGTCTTCCTGGTTCCCTACAGTGCGGCCCAGTTGCTGGGCATCGGGCTCCTTCTGAATGGCATCAGCGGCGGCGGCATCCCGGTTCTTGCCGGAATCCTCGTGGCCACGCTGCTCGCCATTGCGTGGTCGCGGATAGCGGGCCTGCGGTCCGTTGCCTGGACGGATGCATTTCAGGCCGTAGTGATGATGGTAAGCGCCATTATCCTCGTCGCGCTCATCATGTCCGAACTGGGCGGGCTGCCGGCGTTCTTCTCGAATTTCGAAGTACAGTATCCGGACTTGCTGACGGTGCCATCGGGCTCGGGCCTGTGGGGCATCAACATGTTCATAGGGCTGACGTTGCCCTGGTTCTTCTTCAGCATTACAAACCCCCAGGTGAGCCAGCGGTTCTTCATACCGGAATCGGTCAAGGCGATGAGGCAGATGATGGGTGGTTTCCTGGTGTTCGGATTCGTCTACACACTTATCGCGGTGTTGTGGGGGTTCGGAGCGAAGATGCTCGTGCCCGGACTGGCCAACGCCGACATGGCTACTCCGACGCTCCTGGCGATGTCGTTCATCCCCAAGGGAATCGCACTTATCGCGATGATTGGGATCGTAGCGGCGGCGGTCTCCACGATCGATTCCATCCTGCTCACCCTTTCCTCGGTATGGGCGCGTGACATCTACAGGGGAGTGATGAATCCCGGTGCGAGCGAGCAACGAGAGTTGAGGGTCGGGCAATGGGTCATACCGATCATGGCCGTCATCGCGCTTCTCTTCGCGTGGGAGGCGTCCAGTAAGTCGGGGTTGGATTTCATGATTGCACCACTGTCCGCTGCTGCGTCAGCGGGACTGCTCATGGTGGTGCCCAGCATCTTTGGGGCGTTCTTCTGGCGGCGGGCAACGGCGTCGGCGTCGGTTGCCAGCATTGTTTCAGGCGCCGTCGTAGTGTTCGTGCTTCAGGTAACCGCGGCCAAGCCTCTCGGCTGGTGGCCGGGCGTCTGGGGATTGATTGTCTGCACGTTGGTATTCGTCGTTGTCAGCCTCGTCACACGGGCGCCAACAGCCAAGGCTGACGAGTTTATGAATTACCTCGCCGAGAAGCTGTCCAAGGGCAACCACGTGTAAGAGAAGAGAGGCGTCGGCGCCAGGCTTAAGCCTGGCGCGCGACGACACTCATTTTCGACATGCGAAGGAGGGCGCCGGATTCGGTCTTAAGGACTACGGTGCTATCGTCAACGGTTTCCACCGCGCCGTAGATGCCGCCGCTGGTGACGACCTTCGTTCCTTTTTTCAGGCTCAGGAGCAATTCCTCCTGTTCCTTCTGGCGTTTGCGCTGGGGCCGGATGGTGAAGAAGTACATGGCGGCAAACATCAGCACAAAGAAGAATAGAAGCGGCAGTAGACCGGAAAGTTGCTCACTCATTACTGTGGGTTCCTCCTTAGAGTCGTACGATGCTATTGTACAAGATTGCCCTGCAATGCCCACGGGCTCGTCTTGGAAATGGTGATTTGTGCCAGCCTGCCCGCGAAGTCGCCCTCGCCCTCAAAAAACACCAGCTTGTGCGTTCTTGTTCTGCCAACCCACTTGCCGCGCCGCGTGCCCTGGACGAGCACCTCGACGGTGCGGTGCAGATACCGGGCGTTGATCTCCGACGCAATCTCCTCCTGCGCCACTTCGATGCGGTGCAAGCGGACGTTCTTTGCTTCATCGGATACCGAGTCGGTGAATCGCCGCGTGGCCAGCGTCCCGGGCCGCTGCGAATATGCAGCGACGTGGACGACGTCGAAACGTAATTGTTCGACAACCGCAAGCGTATGCTGAAATTGCTCCTCGGTCTCTCCCGGAAAGCCGACGATGATGTCCGTGGCGATCGATACCTCGGGCATCGCGCTACGGAGGTCGGAGACGAGGCGGGTGAACTCGTTCACCGTGTATCCCCGCCCCATCGCCTGCAGGATGTCGTCATCACCTGATTGAAGGGCGAGATCGAGATGCTCGCAGACTTTGTCCAACCCTGCCATCGTTCTGATCAATGTACTGCTCATGTCCTTCGGGTGGTTGGTAAGAGAAGCGCAGCCGCCGCAGTTCCTCGATGGGGTGCAGGCGGACAAGCAGGTCGGCGAGGGATGGGGTCCCCGGCAGGTCGTGACCGAATGAATCGACGTTCTGGCCCAGGAGGACGATTTCCCTGACTCCTCCGCAGACCAGATCCCGCACGTCCTTTTCGATATCCTCGATGGGCACGCTGATTTCGCGTCCCCTGGTGTACGGCACGATGCAGTACGTACAGAAATTGTTGCAGCCTCGAATGATGGGCACATAGGCAGAGACTTCGGACAGCTCATCCGTCTGTGCCGCGCAGGCAGAGAGTGGCGAAGACATATCCTGCGCGCCGGTGTCCGCGGGCCGGTCTTGACATGCCAGCCAGTCCGATAGCGCATCGTATTCACCCGGGCCGAAGAAGAGGTCGACGTGAGGGAAACGCCGGTGGAGTTGCTCTCGATCTCGAGCCGTGAAGCACCCGGTAACGAGGATTCTCATCTCCGGCCGTTCCTTCTTCCAGCCGGCAAGCAGCCCGAGCGTACCCACGATACGGTCCTCGGCGCTTTGCCTTACCACGCAGGTGTTGAGCACCACGAGGTCAGCGGCTTCCAATCCGGACGACTGCTCGAATCCGGCAGCCGCAAGCATCCCGGCGATGCGCTGGGATTCTGCCTTGTTCATCTGGCAGCCGATGGTCCAGATATGGTAATGCGGCATGAGAGGCTCTGTTCCTGCGGGAGGGTTATATAGTAGAGTATGCCTTCGTGTTGAGCAAACACTCTCTGCCGCAGGATAACGCCGGGCATCGCAAGCGGCTGCGCGAGCGTTTCGAGAAAGACGGCCTCGTGGGCTATCACAACTACGAGGTGATCGAGTACCTTCTGACTCTGTCACACACGCGCGGTGATTGCAAGGCTATCGCCAAGAGCGCGGTCAAGCGATTCGGAAGCGTGCGGGGCGTGCTTGATGCGTCGAGCGAGGAGCTGGCAACGATCAAGGGCATCGGCGAAGTGACTGCAAGCACCATCAAGTTTACCAAGGCGCTCGCCGAATACTATTACCACGAGCAGGCGCTCCCCAAACGGGGGCCTTTAAGCAGTTCAAAAGCCGTGGTCGACTACCTCAAGGTTTCGATGGGTCCACTTGACCGTGAGTCATTCTGGGCACTGTATCTCGACGCACAGAACCAGCCTACTGCCGAGACAACGCTGTTTGAGGGCACGCTCACTTCCAGCGTGGTATATCCACGCGAGGTGCTGAGGGTAGCTCTAGAGGGCGGAGCTGCGTCGGTCATCTTCGCGCACAACCATCCGTCAGGGTGCGTCGAGCCGAGCGAGCAGGACCGCCAGATAACCCGCGACCTCGTGCTGGCCGCGAGCTACATGGATGTGCGGGTCCTTGACCATGTTATCGTTGGCGCGGACGAACACTACAGCTTCGCCGATCACGGCCTCATACAGGAGTACCGCAAACAGGCGATGGATTTCCAGGAGAGCCGGCGGCGCATGGCTTGAATGCGGGCGCAGGCAGTCTATACCCTGTCGAAATACAGACTCTTCCCCGTTGCGCTCAGCGGAATACCGATAACTACATCAGCGTCCAGCCACTTGAGCTTCGTCACCGCTATTCCCATCGTATACATCAGCCTGTTGTCGACGTTGTGGTCCGAGGCCACCTTTGCGGCTGAGCCCAGTGCGACTCCAAGGTCCAGGGCGGCGATGACGCAATTGGGACCGAAGTAATCCGTATCGGCTTTCGCCCTCTCCCGTGCATGAATCATATTGGCGCACGTGTGCAGTCCGCAGGCGCCGCAATCGAAAGGTTTTTCGGGTTTCTTCGGGGCACCTGAGATGCCGATGAGAACGACGAAGTCAGAGGCTCGAACGCTGCCCGCATCCCTGCGGATGGCATTGGTGACGATATCCGGTCGACCCGGCGCAACCTCCACCATCTTGTCGGCTATGGTGGCGATGTCTTTGCCTTCCACCACCATCGTGCGTATCGCGTCAACGCCTCTCCCCTTCGGGGCGGTGCGGGCCGCGGCGGCCATGAGGTTGGCTACCGTGCGCATCGCTTCATGTTCGGCGTCCGCGGAAGAGATTCGAGTCATGTGCTGCCTCCTGTTTACGGCGTGCGGTGAGTCTCGCTCGATTGTGAACAGCTATTGTAAGGCAGACTGGTCACTCCGTCCACGCGAGTCTTTCTGGACGATTGCAGCGATGGTACAATGACTGATGGACATGCACGCACACACCGGCAAGAGACTGCATATGCTTGGCCGCCTTGGCGTTCTGGCGCTCGCCTGCATGCTTGTGTCAATGGTGATGGCGGCGGCGGGCTGCGGACAGACGACTTACGCCCAGACTATCAGGGTTACCGCCGAGTCGATGAACGCGAATGGTCTGTTCGCCAAGGTCGAGTACCTCAAAGATGGGAAAGTTGTGAACTCCGTTCACCTCGTCGACGGCGATGGCGACGGCATTATCGATGGCAAATCCGGCCCCAAGAGCATGGGCAACTGGCCGGCCGGGTGGCAGTGGTTCGATGACATGTACGAGGATGCCGTGGTCGGGCAGACCACTATTGCCTTCGATGGCGAGAAAGTGGTCGTTGAGGCGGGCAAGACTTACGAATTCATCGTGGGTGAGTACGAGGTTAGGGCCGCAGCCTGAGAGGGGATAGGCGGGACTGCGACCGACTGAGGAGAGCGATGTCCGAGGACTGCATTTTCTGTCGAATAATCGCCGGAGAACTTCCGGCCGATTTTGTCTACCGCGACGATGAGATTGTTGCGTTTCGCGATGTCCATCCCGTGGCGCCCGTTCACATCCTGATAGTTCCGGTGCGCCACATCGAGTCGCTTCAGGCGCTCGCGCCTGACGACGTAGGGCTGATGGGCCGGATGATATTTCGCGCCAGGGCACTGGCCGAACAGGAAGGGGTTGCCGTGAGCGGCTACAGGCTTGTGATCAACAACGGCCCGGATGGCGGCCAGCTGGTGCCGCATCTTCACATACACCTGGTAGGGGGACGACACCTCGGTCACCGTCTGGCCTAGAATTCGCGAAGCCGTGCTTCGACCTGCTCGATGCTCGAATCGGGGGTCGAGGCGCCGGCCGTGACTCCGATCCGCGTCTTGCCCCGCAGCGAGTCCGGTTGGAGTTCCTCAGCGGTCTCCACCAGATAGGTCTCCACGATTGCGGCACAGGTTTCCGAGAGTCGCGTCGTGTTGGCGCTGTTGCGTCCGCCGATGACGACCATTGCGTCCACGCGGCACGCGAGTTCGGCTGCCGCCGCCTGCCTTCGACGTGTGGCGTCACATAACGTGTTGACCACATGGACCTCGCGGTCTTCAGCGAGAGCCGTCGCGCGCACGGACGTCACGAAATCGGCGAATTCGTCTTCACGTTGCGTGGTTTGGGAGATGACGCCGAGTCTTGGGCGAAGGTGCGACGCAGTGGGGGCGGCAAGGGCTGCCGCATCGCGGGTGGCAAGTGAGTTCACTCCGGCCCAACCCAGCAGTCCGCGAACCTCGATATGGTGCTCGTCACCGAAGATTACAATTGTCAACCCATCGTGGGCCATCTGAGCAGCGATGCGCTGCGCTCTCGCGACGTTGGGGCACGTGGTGTCGATGATGGTGAAGTGACGTTCGTGGAGCCGGCGCATGGTGTCCGGTGCGACGCCGTGCGCCGACACGATCACGACCGGGCCGGTGAGTCCCTCGATGGTATCGACGGTCTCGATGCCCTTAGACTCGAGTTCATGAAGCAGGACGCGATTGTGCGCCAGCGGACCGAGCGTCTGCAGGGCGCCGTATCTCAGCGAGGCCTCGCGCAGCAGGTCCAGCGCGCGCCGCACGCCGAAACACAGTCCCAGTTCACTGGCCCTCTCAGTCTGCATAGTACCCCCGCCTGTCCGGGGGCAGCAGGGCAGCGAGCCGGTGCATCAGCTCTTCGGTGTGGGCCGCGGACTCGGAGCGCGAGAGGCGGGCGCCCGTGGAGTGGAGGTAGAACGGTGCGCCGATGGTTACGGTCACCCGAGGTCGATGCAGGAACCATCCCCGCTTCTTTAGTTGCTCGGTGCCGACTATGGCGACCGGCACGAGCGGCGCTCCCGCGTGCAAAGCGAGGACGGCGGCGCCGGGCTTTGCCTTCTGCAGCACTCCGTCATGCGACCGCTGTCCTTCGGGAAAGATGGCAAGCACGTTGCCCTCGGCAAGTAGCCCTTCGGCCTGACGGACAACGTCTCGTTTCTGCTCCAGTGACCCGGCCCGCGCGACGGGAAACATGCCGCCGTCGCGCATCACCTGTCCGATGACAGGAATTCGGAATAGTTCTTCCTTGGCGAGAAAAGTGATGTGTCGAGGAAACGCCAGCATCAGCAGCATAGGGTCGGCCAGGTCCATGTGATTGGCGATGAGAACGCAGGCTCCGCGGGCGGGAACGTTGCTTGTGCCGGTGACGCTCCACCGGAGCAATAGTCGAAAGGCCACTCTGAACAACCAAAGGGCGATGCGTGCACTCGGTTTCACGCGATTACGCCTCCCGGAAGAACGGCATTCCTGCGCGAGTCAGCAGGCGCTTTCACGCTCAGCGGCGAGAGCGAGAATCCTGTCCACGACTTCTTCGAGTACAAGCCCATCGGTGTTGATGATAATCGCGTCCGGTGAGGGCTTCAATGGAGAAACCGCCCGTGTAATGTCATTGTGGTCCCTCTGTTGCAGCTCCGCAAGCACGGTGTCGTAGACTGCCTCGACTCCACGACCCAGCAACTCGCAGTAGCGCCGCCGGGCGCGTTCGTCGACCGATGCCTGCAGGAACACTTTGAGGTCGGCCCACGGCAGGACCACGGTTCCGATGTCGCGGCCTGCCATGACGAGGGGCAGCTCAGCGGCCATGCGCCGCTGTTCGGCGACCATCCTCTCGCGGACGCGAGGGATCTTGGCAATGAGGGCAACGCTTCGCTCGACCTCGGGCGCACCGATCAGCCGCGATACGTCCCGCCCGTCAACCAGGACCACCAGCCGAGCGCCGGTGCCGGGAACGAATTGGAACGTGGTGGCGACTGCCAGTTGGATGAGTTGCTCGGTGTCCGTTGCGGACAGTCCCGCAGCCAGGGCTTTCCACGTGAAGGTTCGATAGATAACGCCGGTATCGAAAAACTGAAAGTTCAGCTTCTCTGCCAGCAACAGGCCGACACTACTCTTGCCGACTGCCACGGGCCCATCGATGGTAATAAGGCGCAGTTTCAAGCTGGGGATACAGTATACCAGACCCGCCCGGCGAGCGCTTACCGGGACAGTGCGGTTCAATCCTGCGCCGGGCCGTGCACGACGCGCAGGCCCCACTTCGGACCATCCGCCGGGTACGGGAGCCCTGCTATAATTGGCAGCGCGCCACAGTGAGGTGGCACGTAGCAAATCGGTCAGGGGGAAACCGGGCAATGCGCGAAGTAGATGTATCGGTTCTGACACACACAATCTCCGTCCTGTTCCAGGACGTCTGCCATCGATTGCCCGATGACGTGATTGCCGCGTTACGGGATGCCCGCGAACGGGAAGAATCGCCGGCTTCACGCGACGTTCTTGAGCGGCTGCTGGAAAACGCGGATTACGGTCCCCGCGAGATGATTCCCGTCTGCCAGGACACGGGCCTGGCGGTGGTGTTCATCGAACTGGGACAGGATGTGCACCTCGTGGGAGGCAATTTCATGGACGCCGTCAATGAGGGCGTGCGCCAGGGCTATCGCGAAGGATATCTGCGCAAGTCCGTCGTCCGGCAGCCCTTCACATCCAGGGTCAATACGGGCGACAACACGCCGGCAGATGTGTGGGTCGACATCGTGCCGGGCGAGACGATAAAGATATCGGTGCTGCCGAAAGGTGGCGGCTCCGAAAACATGAGTCGCCTGACCGTGCTGACTCCCGCAATGGGACGGCAGGGCATCATCGACTACGTAACGTCGGTCGTTGATGAAGCGGGAGGTAATCCATGCCCGCCGCTCGTGGTTGGAGTCGGCATCGGAGGCACAACCGAAAAGACGATGATGCTGGCCAAGAAAGCACTCCTGCGCCCGGTGGGCCAGCCGAGCCATGATCCCGAGAACGCGGCACTTGAGCGCGATCTACTGGAGCGCATCAACCAGCTCGGAATCGGAACGCTGGGTTATGGCGGCACAGTCACCGCACTCGCGGTGCACGTTGAATCATTTCCATGCCATATCGCCAGCTTGCCTGTCGCGGTCAACCTGCAATGTCACAGCGCGCGCAGGGGAACGGTGACCATCTAAGAAGGGGGAAACATGGCGGAACCGAAGCGAATCACCCTTCCGTTCAACGATGAGATGGTCCGGCAACTGCGTGCCGGCGACGCACTGTTGTTGAGCGGCACCATCTATGTCGCGCGTGATGCGGCTCACAAACGGATGATCGCGGCACTTGATCGCGGCGAGCCCCTTCCCCTGGACATCAAGGGGGCCACGATCTACTTCATGGGGCCGACCCCGGAACGGCCCGGGCGACCCATCGGTGCGGCGGGGCCAACGACTTCGAGCAGGATGGACCCATATTCTCCGCGGCTGATCGCACTCGGCCTGAAGGCGATGATCGGCAAAGGCATGAGGTCGGCTGCGGTACGAGAATCATTGCGCAAACATAATGCGGTGTACCTCGGAGGGATAGGCGGGGCCGGAGCGCTGCTGTCGAAGGCTGTCGTTAAAGCGGAAGTGGTCGCGTATGAGGACCTCGGTCCCGAAGCACTGCGACGCCTCGAGGTCAAAGACTTGCCGGTCACCGTGGTGGACGACGCCATGGGCGGGGACCTGTATGAAGAGGGCAAGGCTCGATATCGAAGGGTCGAGCAGAACGCTTAGGCCTACTTGAGACCCCGCTGATTCGAGTGCTTTGCGCATCGTCGCGCCTATCTCGGAGGGGTTGTCCACGACGATAGCTCCTGCGGAACGCAGGCACTCTATCTTATGCCGCGCGGTACTGGCCGGACCTGAGATGATTGCACCTGCATGACCCATCCGTCGGCCTGGAGGCGCGCTGGCGCCTGCAATGAACGCGACGACCGGCTTGCTCATCGTGCGAATGAACGTGGCCGCGTCCTGTTCCATCGAGCCGCCTATCTCTCCGACCATCACGACGGCGTGAGTGTCCGGGTCGGCCTCAAAGAGGCGCAATACGCCCAGGAAATCAGTCCCGGGCAGCGGGTCGCCCCCTATTCCGACACACGTGGATTGACCTATGCCTTCAGAGGTCAACTGTGCTACCGCTTCATAGGTCAGAGTTCCACTGCGTGAGACCACGCCGACGTGTCCGGGGATGTGGACGGCGGCCGGCATGATACCTACCTTGCAGCGGGCGGGTGGGGAAATCAATCCCGGGCAGTTAGGGCCCACCACGACTACACCCAGCCCCTGGATGTAGCGGTGCCAGGTCACTTCATCGAGAGCCGGGATGAACTCCGTGATGCACACGATGAGCTTAATGCCCGCGTCCGCCGCTTCGATGATTGCGTCTGAGGCGTACTGAGCGGGCACGTAGATGACACTGGCGGTTGCGCCGGTCTCGCCGACGGCCTGCTCAACGCTTTCAAACACGGGAAGGGAGTCTTCCCAGATTGTGCCGCCCTTGCCGGGAGTCACACCTGCTACCACGTGAGTGCCGTACTCGATGCAGCGGAGCGTGTGGAAGGTGGCTTCCTTGCCCGTGATTCCCTGCACAAGAAGGCGCGTGTCTTCGTTGACGAGGATCATTTGGCGCGGCCTCCCGTCTTCCTGGATGGGGTACCGGTTGCGGCCACCGCGAGTCGCGCGGCCCTGTCCATATCCGGTTCGAGCATCAGGGTCATTGGACCGGACTCGAGCAGCTTGCGCGCTTCATCGGCGTTTGTGCCGCGCATACGTACCACGAATGGGATGGACGGATGACGCTGTCGATGGACGCGCAGCAGCGCTCGAGCAACCATGTCACATCTCAGGATCCCCCCGAAGATGTTAATCCATGCCACCTTGACAGCGGGGTCGTCCAGAAGCAACTCGATGGCGCGGCATATCCTGTTCTCGTCGGCGGTACCACCCACATCGAGGAAGTTCGCCGGTTTCTCTCCAAGGAGGCCGATAAGGTCCATCGTAGCCATCGCAAGTCCGGCTCCGTTCACCAGGCAGCCGATGGCGCCGTCCATCTTCACGTAGCTCACTCCGGCCAGGGTCGCTTCCCTCTCGAGAGGGTCGATCTGGCTGTCATCCCGCAACTCAGCCATTGCCGGTTGGCGGAATAGCGCGTTGTCGTCGATGGTGACCTTGGCGTCGAGCGCAACCAACTCGTCGCGGTCCGTGAGCACCAGCGGATTGATCTCAACAAGGCTGCAGTCCTTGTCGACGAACAGGCGGTAGAGTCCGCGCATCGCCTGTGCCGCCTGTACCGCGGGGGGGCCGGTGAGAGCCAGCGCACGCGCAAGCCTGCGCGCCTGAAAAGGCAGGAGGCCGGTGAGAGGGTCGACAACCACGGTGGTGAGTTCGTCGGGGTGCGACCCGGCTAATTCCTCGATATCCATTCCGCCGCGAGCACTTGCGATGAATACCGGCCGTTTACGAGACGAATCAACGAGCAGGGCGAGGTACAACTCGCGGATTGCAGTTACGGGGCGTTCCACCAGAACACTGTGCACCGGCAGTCCTTTCGGCCCGGTCTGTGCCGTAACGAGGTTCGCACCAAGGAGCCGGGCGGCGGTGGCCCCCGCCGCTTCCTGGCCGTCTATCATGACGACGCCCCCAGCTTTGCCCCGGCCTCCGGAGTGGACCTGGGCCTTCACCACGACACGGCCGCCGAGTTCCGCTGCGGCTTCACGGGCTTCCGGTTCGGTTGTGGCGAGCCGGCCGTCAGGGACGGCGATGCCGTAGTCCGAAAGCAACTTCTTCGACTGGTACTCATGGAGCTTCATAATCTCTACTCCGGGTAACTTGGACGCCATGGCATCCCCGAGCGGTGTGGCGTTGGCGGAGGGGGTGGGATTCGAACCCACGTTCGCTTTCGCGAAAACGGTTTTCAAGACCGTCACCATCGGCCGCTCGGTCACCCCTCCACGGCGGCGAAAGTATACCATCCGTGACGCCACGTGGAGATTACCCCGCCAGGAGCTCGACTAACTGAGAGCCTGTTGGACGAAGGGGGTGACGTTTCAACCCGACATAGTGCACGCAACGCCGGAATGCGTATCGCAAAGCTATTGACATTCGGCTTGCGTCGGTTCAATAATGGATTTATAAGGGCGGGAATCCCCCGAATCCGCCTTCCGTTGCAGACGGCCGGTAGGTTTTCAGGCGCAACCTGAAGGTGACTATGGAACACGAGACACCTCCGTGGCATCGGGACGTTCACCTGCTCACTCACGTACGAACCCTCCTCTCATGTATCTCCGAAGATGTGAGACATCTGCCTCCGGCAGGGGGCAAAAGGTCGAGTTGTCCAGCATTCTATAGCCAGCATCTGATTTCAGGAGGTGATTAATTGGCTGAGTTAAAGAGAGAAAGGTGGGGCAAGCGGAGCTATTTTCTCTTCGCAGCGCTCGGTTCCGCGATAGGACTGGGCAATCTCTGGCGGTTCCCGCACCTCACCTATGCAAATGGCGGTGGCGCATTCCTGGTCGCCTGGATGGTCGGGCTGCTTGCCATCGGCATACCGTGGCTCATCATGGAGTACGGCATGGGCAAGTACTTCCAGAGAAGTGCACCGGGCGTATTTGAAGGCATCGGCAAGAAATGGGAATGGCTGGGATGGTGGCCTGTCTGGGTGGCGTTCTTGATCGACACCTACTACACGGTCGTCATGGCGTGGGCACTTCGCTACGTGGTAGCGTCCGGCACTGTTGCCTGGGGTTTGGGGCAGGCAGGGGCGCAGGGTGCTTCGGACTACTACTTCGGCACGGTGCTCCAACTGTCGGACGGCCCTGCCAACATCGGAGCCCCGGTGCCCGCACTTCTTATCGGCCTTGCGGTCGTCTGGATCATCATCTTCCTGGTGGTGTACAAGGGGACCTGCAGTGATCGGTCCCGTGTCGCAGTGGGTGATGATCACGGCGTGGGCATTTCTGGTGGTGCTGGTGGTTCGAGGCGTCACCCTTGCCGGAGCGGCACAGGGGTTGAACTACTACCTCGAAACCGACTGGAGCAAGCTCGGAAGCGTTGATGTGTGGTTTGCGGCGTTCAGCCAGATTGCGTTCACCCTGTCCGTGGGCATGGCGGGCATGTACGCGTATGGCAGCTTCATCAAGACGCGCGGCGATGTCAGCAATAACGCGTTCATCACCGGTTTCGGCAACTGTGCGACGAGCTTCTTCGCCGGCTTCGCCGTGTTTAGCGTGGTGGGATTCATCATGCAGACCCTTAACGTTGCCGTCGGCGACGTCAGTTCGGCGAGCGTTGGGCTGGCATTCATCACCTGGCCCGTGGCCATATCGATGCTGCCAGGCGCAAATGCGCTGTTCGGGATCATATTCTTCCTGTGTCTCTTCCTTCTCGGCCTGTCGTCCGCGTATTTCCTGGCGTACGGCGGCGTCATCGCTCCGCTCATGGACAAGTTTGGCTGGAACCGGACGAAGACGACGCTCGGCGTCTGCATCGTGGCCTTCCTCATCGGCATCCTGTTCACAACGAACGGAGGTCTGTATTGGGGGCCTGACATTCTTGACAGGGCCGTCTCTTTCTACGGGCTGCTGATAACGGGAGCCCTCAGTTGTCTCGTCATCGGATGGATCTTGCCGGTCAAGCGCCTGCGGGACTACGTCAACGAGTCTTCCGACTTCAAGATCGGCGCATGGTTCGATTGGATGGTCAAGCTCGTTATTCCCGCGGCCATCATCTTCGTGCTCATCTATGGCGGGTTCTTGAAGGACATCCCGGAATCGTACGGAGGCTATCCTCGCTGGGCGAGCAATGCCATCTGGGGTACCCTGATAATCACGCTTATTCTCAGTTTCATTCTTGGGTCGATAAAGACACGGAGCCGTCAAAGCTAGAGGAGGTGAATGTACTGTGTCTACTCAAGCGATTGTGACGGCCATCATCATGTGGGCCGTATTTATCGTTGGATTGGGTTGGTGTTTCGCGAAGTGGCGTGGGGCCGGAAACAAGTGGGAAGACTAGACCCCCATCGGTGATTCGTAGATGGCGGACAGGCCGGCCTGTCCGCCATCTCTCGTTCCATGGTGATCCTGGCTTTGGCGGTTCGATTGAGAGATCGGTTATCGTGTCCGCGCCGCCGGGAAAGTTGAGTCTCGTTACGTCATTCGTGGATTTTGACGTGTGGTAGAATGGCGCGCCATGTCTCCGGACTTGTTTCGATTGCTTGACGCCAATCTCAACCGGGCCTCGGAGGGCTTGAGGGTCCTTGAGGACATCGCCCGATTCATCACCGAGGACCGGGCGCTGAGCATGGAACTCCGTGATGTTCGCCATTCGTTGGCGCAACTAGCCCAGCCCCTCGACATTCGGCTGCTGTCGTCACGCGACTCAGTTGCGGATGTGGGCAGAGAAAGCGGCGTGCGGGTGGCAGGGCAGCGCGACCTGGTTTCGGTGATTCGGGCGAATGCGAAGAGAACGGAGGAATCCCTCCGGGTGATGGAAGAAGTGGCGCGCCTTCCCGAAGTCGAGTCGCGCCTGCAGTGTGCCGCCATTGAGCGACTGCGGTACACGACCTACGACCTGGAGCGGCGGCTCTCGGGTCGCGTACTGAGGGCGCAGCGCGCAGCACAGGTGCGAGGGCTCTACGTGGTGGTCGACCGTGAGGCAGCCGGGTCACGTTCGCTTCTTGTCCTGGCGTCCGAGGCCATTGACGGCGGGGCGCTGGTGATCCAGTTGCGCGACAAGGTGGGAGAACGGTCCGACGTCTATCGTGAGGCACTCGAACTCAACACGCTGTGTGTCGAGAAGCACGCGCTTTTCATAATGAATGACTATGCGGATATTGCCGCGGCGGTTGGGGCTGCCGGCCTGCATATCGGACAGCAGGATCTGCCTCTGGAGCAGGTCCGCAGGCTTCTACCCATCGACACCGTCGTTGGCGTGTCTTGTGATGACAGCGAAAGTATCTCCCGGGCACTCGAGGGCGGTGCCGACTACATCGCGGTCGGAGCAGTGTTTCCGACCACTCAGAAGGCGGGAGCGCTGCCGCTGGGTCTTGAGGTCGTCACGTCCGCGCGCCGGCAGGTGGGCTCTGTTCCGCTCGTCGCGATCGGCGGCATCGACCTGCAGAACGTGGCAGGCGTCATTGACGCCGGGGCCGATTCAGTCGCCGTGATAGGCGCAGTCATCATGCAGCCGGATGTACGACGAGCTGCGGCCGAGATGAACGAGGCTATTCGGAGCGCCTTGGAAAGAGGGCATGAGCATGAACAAAGACCAGCTTGACGTGATTTCCGCTTCAGCGCACGAGTACTTCTCGGTGCAGAACCGGGCGCGGGAACGCGCACTGCCCCTGTGCCGGCAGATGATACAGAACAGCGGAAACGCGATACGTTCCGCTCATCGACAGGACCCGGATGCGGCGCGGCAGCTCCTCGAGTCAAACCGCGCGTTGAATGAGCAACTGTTGGCCGCGGTCGCAGGGAGCGACGAGATGCGGCAGGCCGGGTTCCTGCATGACGCCCAGAAGGAGTATGCGGAAGCCTGCATCACGTTTGCGCTTATCCAGGCCACACCCGTGCCCGAGGCGGCCCAACTGGACATCCCGATGCCCGCGTACCTGAATGGCCTTGGCGAGGCTGTCGGGGAGATGCGGCGTTTTATCCTGGACAGCTTGAGGCGCGGCGAAACGTCGCGGTGCGAGGAACTGCTCGACACGATGGATGACATCTACGGAGTCTTGATGGCGATGGATTATCCGGACACCGTGACGCATGGACTCCGGCGCAATTCCGACGCTGCCCGGGGGCTCATCGAACGCACGCGCGGGGATCTGACCAACGCGCTGAGGCAGGACGCGCTCGAGGCGCGCCTCGCCCAATTCGAGGGTCGAATCTGTTGACAAATCAAAGTGCTCAACCTACAGTGTACGAACGTAATGTCAGTACGTGATTTGTGAGGCAAGGCGCTCAGGTCGATGAGGCGCCTTTTCTCATGTACGTAAGGAGGAGAGGCATATGAATCTCATGTGGGTGACCGTGATTGTCGGCGTTATCGGTGTCGCCGCTGTCGCGTACTTTGCCCGGTATGTGCTGGCGCAAGATGAGGGGTCGAAGGCCGTGAGGGAGACCTCCGCCGCTATCCGGGAAGGCGCCATGGCGTTCCTGAGCCGGGAATACCGGACCCTCGCTCTCGTTGTTGCCATCATCACCGTGATACTGGCGATTGTGCCGGGACTGGGCGTGAAAGTCGCGGCTGCGTTCGTGTTCGGTGCTGTGTGTTCTATGGGAGCAGGCTTCGCCGGCATGAACATGGCGACCAGGGCGAACGGCAGGACGTGCGCCGCCGCCGAGCACAGCCTCGACCAGGGACTGCGCGTTGCGTTTCGTGGTGGCGCGGTCATGGGTCTTACCGTGGTCAGCATCGGCATTCTGGGCATCGCCATACTGTATTTCTTGTGGCACACCGACCCGAATTTCCTGGGAGTCATCCCCGCGTACGGCACCGGAGCATCGCTGGTCGCGTTGTTCGCCAGGGTCGGTGGCGGTATCTTCACCAAAGGTGCTGATGCCGGCTCTGATCTCGTGGGCAAGGTGGAGGCCGGCATCCCCGAGGATGACCCGCGCAACGCCGCGGTAGTCGCGGACAATGTGGGCGACAATGTGGGCGACGTCGCGGGCATGGGCGCCGACCTCTTCGAGTCGTACGTAGAGTCGATTATTGCCACCATGACCCTTTCGATTGTGGTGGTATCTTCAGGTATTGTGAAGAACGCCGAGACTGCATGGCTGGTCCCGATGCTCATCGCCGCGGGCGGCCTCGTGGCCTCGATCATCGGCTGTTTCATGGTGAGAGTGGGCGAGACCGTGGATATGGGCAAGCTGCTCGGTGCGCTGCGCCGGGGCACGTTGTCGTCCTCGATCCTTACTGCGGTGTTCGCGTTCCTCATCATTCACTACCTTGGTGCCGGCATCGGCCTCTTCTGGGCGATGCTGTCCGGCCTCGCGGCGGGCGTGCTGCTTGGTGAGAGCACCAGCTACTTCACATCGTACGAGTTCAAACCGACTCAGAGCATCTCTCACGCATCCGAGTCCGGCGCGGGTGCGACCATAATCCAGGGTTTCGCAGTGGGCATGCTGAGCACCTGGCCCGCGATTCTG
The DNA here is from genome assembly GCA_963761225.1 of uncultured Chloroflexia bacterium. Lineage (GTDB taxonomy): Bacteria > Chloroflexota > Dehalococcoidia > GIF9 > AB-539-J10 > SKVJ01. Next base: position 105,627 of record CAVXGE010000007.1, read on the forward strand.
CTCATCTGTGCCGCCATCCTCTCGGCGTTCTATTTTGGCAGCTTCTACGGCGTGGCACTCGCCGCGGCGGGTATGCTGTCCACGCTCGGCGTGACTCTGGCAACCGATGCGTACGGCCCGGTTGCGGACAACGCCGGCGGTATCACGACCATGACCGGGTTGCCCGAAGAAGTGCGTGAGCGCACGGACGCTCTGGATTCTCTTGGCAATACCACCGCGGCTACGGGCAAGGGGTTCGCGATCGGCGCGGCTGCCCTCAACTCCCTTGGCCTCATCCTGTCCTTCGCCATCGCAACCAAGATCGTGACGATTACCTCAGCGGGGATACAGACCACCGATATCGGTGCTCTGAGCCTTCTCAGCGCCCCCGTGCTTATCGGCGTGTTGCTGGGCGGCCTGATGCCGCCGGTGTTCTGCGCGATGACGATGCAGTCCGTGGCAATCACCACGGAGGCCATCATTGCGGAAGTCCGCAGGCAGTGGCGCACGATTCCCGGTCTAATGGAGGGGACTGCAAAACCCCAGTATGGTCTTGCGGTTGACATCTGTACGAAGACAGCGCTCCGTGAGATGCTGGTCCCGTCTATCATGTCGATTCTCGCACCCGTCGTGGTTGGCGTCGTTCTCGGCAAGTACGCCCTCGCGGGATTCCTTGTCGGCTCAGTCGTCACCGGGTTCATCATGGCGGTCATGCTGAACAACGCCGGCGGCGCGTGGGACAACGCCAAGAAATGGATTGAATCCGGCAAACTCGGCGGCAAGGGCTCAAATGCACACAAAGCGGCAGTTGTCGGTGACACCGCGGGCGATCCCATGAAGGATACCTCCGGCCCGTCGCTGAACATCATGCTGAAGCTTATGTCCGTTATCTCCCTGATGCTGGCGCCGGTCCTCATCCACTTCACCGGCCTCTTCTAGGCGGATTCTAGGTGCAACCAAGACGGCCGGCGCCCCGCGGGGCGCCGGCCGTCTTCTTGTCCTGTCTGCGGCAGTTCGGCTTTGTGGCAGGTTCGGAGGCGGTGCTACAATCAGTCAGGCAATGGCTGATTCGATAATCGTGAGGGGTGCCCGGGAGCACAACCTCAAGAACATAGATGTCACTATCCCCCGCGGCAAACTGGTGGTCATCACGGGCGTCTCGGGCTCCGGCAAGAGCACGCTTGCGTTCGATACCATTTATGCAGAGGGCCAGAGGCGCTACGTAGAGTCGCTTTCGGCGTACGCGAGGCAGTTCCTCGGCCAGATGCAGAAGCCGGACGTGGACCAGATCGAGGGATTGAGTCCGGCAATCTCAATCGACCAGAAAGGCCCGGGCCACAATCCTCGTTCGACGGTTGGCACCGTCACTGAGATCTACGACTATCTTCGCCTGTTGTTCGCCCGCATCGGACATCCCCACTGTCCGCGGTGCGGCAGAGAGATACAGCGCCAGACCGTACAGCAGATAGTGGATGCCATTATGGCGCTTCCCGCGGATACGAGGATTATCATCCTCGCCCCGATGGTGAAAGACCGCAAGGGAGAGCATCAGCAGGTATTCCAGGAACTGCGCAAGACGGGCTATGTCCGGGTCAGAGTCGATGGAGAAGTGCACGACCTTTCGGAGAACTTTGACCTCGACCGCAATAAGAAGCACACGGTGGAGGCCGTGGTCGACCGGCTTGTGGTGACCCCGGGTGAGAGCACGACGAGGTTGGCGGAATCCATAGAAACGGCCCTGAAACTCGGATTCGGAATCGCCCTGGTGCAGGTGGTGGACGGCGAGGAGATGTTGTTCTCGGAGCATTTTGCCTGTGTGCAGTGCGGCATCAGCCTGGGCGAGATTGAACCTCGCACATTCAGCTTCAATAGCCCGCATGGCGCGTGTCCGGTGTGCACCGGACTTGGTGTCAAATGGGAGATCGACCCGAACCTCGTGTTGCCCGATAGAGACGAATGCATCGAGGGAGGCGCGGTCTCGCCCTGGTCCAGGAACGGCGAGATGTCCGTGTGGTACCGCAGCATGCTGGAGTCAATCGCGCGCAGGGAAGGCTTCTCGCTCGCGACGCCGCTGCGGGAACTCTCCGAGGACCAGGTCAACACGATACTCTACGGCGATGAGCGCGGGCCGGTGCTGGCGCGATATGACGGCAGGAACGGCATGGTGCAGCGGTACACCCGGTTCGAGGGCGTCATTCCGAACCTGGAGAGACGCTACCGTGAGACGGAATCCGATGCCATGCGTATGGAGATTGGCCGGTATATGTCATCACATCCGTGTCCGACGTGCGGTGGCAAGCGGCTGAAGCCCGAGTCACTCGCCGTCAAGATCAATGGCCTGAATATCATGAACGTTGCCGAGATGTCGGTTCTGGCTGCTCTGCAATGGGCGGAACGCCTGCCCGACGTGATATCTCCGCGGGAGACGGTGATTGCGGCGCAGGTACTCAAGGAGATCCGCAGCAGGCTCGGGTTTCTCAGCGGCATCGGCCTGAATTACATCACGATAGACCGGGCATCATCCTCGTTGAGCGGAGGAGAAGCCCAGCGCATACATCTGGCGACGCAGATAGGGAGCGGCCTCACGGGGGTTCTCTATGTCTGCGATGAGCCGACCGTGGGGCTGCATCCCGCTGATGACTCACGACTCATCTGCACGCTTGAGCGCCTTCGCGACCTCGGCAACACGGTATTGGTGGTGGAGCATGACGAGGCGATGATGCGCGCGGCGGATCACGTCATCGATATCGGGCCCGGGGCCGGCAAGTGGGGGGGCGAAGTTGTGGCGACAGGGACCATTGAAGACATAATGGCATGTGGCGCCTCATCCACCGGCAATTATCTCAGTGGCGCACGCACTATTCCCATGCCCGAGTCGAGACGCCCGGGCAATGGCAAGACCGTCACCGTGCGTGGAGCGCGGGAAAACAATCTGAAGGGCATCGACGTCACCATACCGCTGGGCAAGTTCGTCTGCGTCACCGGCGTGTCAGGTTCAGGGAAGAGCACACTGGTGAACGACGTGCTGTACAAGAGGCTGGCGCGCGACCTGTATCGCGCGAAGGAGAGACCGGGCGCATGTGACGGCATCGATGGCCTCGAGAACATCGACAAGGTTGTAGACATCGACCAGTCGCCCATCGGCCGGACGCCGCGCAGCAATCCCGTCACCTACACCGGCACCTTCACGCACATCAGGGAGTTGTTCGCACGGGTTCCCGAATCGCGGGCACGTGGCTACGGGCCGGGCCGGTTCTCGTTCAACGTCAAAGGCGGACGCTGTGAAGCGTGCCAGGGAGCCGGTTTCGTACAGATCGAGATGCAGTTCCTGTCCGATGTGACCGTGCCGTGCGAGATATGTGGCGGACGGCGCTATAACCGTGAGGCTCTCGAGGTTCGGTTCAAAGGCAAGAACATCGCGGACGTGCTCGACATGACGGTCGAAGAAGCGCTCACGTTTTTCGAAAACATACCGGTTATCAGGCGCAAGCTGGAGACATTGCGTGACGTTGGTCTTGGATACGTGGCCCTCGGCCAACCGGCCCCCACGCTTTCAGGTGGCGAGGCGCAGCGCGTCAAGCTCGCGACGGAGTTGTCGAAGCGTTCAACCGGCAACACGCTCTATATCCTCGATGAGCCGACGACGGGTCTGGCGTTCGCCGATGTTGACTACTTGCTGAAGGTGTTGCAGCGGCTTGTAGATGCGGGCAACACGATGCTGGTAATCGAACACCATCTTGACGTCATCAAGAATGCCGACTGGATTCTCGACCTGGGGCCCGGCGCGGGCGATGAAGGAGGATGGCTGGTTTCCACCGGCACGCCCGAACAGGTGGCTCAGGATACGCAGTCGGCGACGGGACGTTATCTGAAACCGATAGTGGCGCCGCAGGCCAGAGAGGCTGTCGCTCCTTAGTCAATCGCCCGGTATGACGGGCAACGTCGCGTGACGATGCGCCCCCCCGCGCCTATCAGTCCGCAGTGCGCTGAACAGCAACCCGGGTTGGGCCGGTCCCCCGGCGTGACTACAGGGTGGAGAGTCCGTTGACAACCTCAGTCAGATCGTCAAACGGAATACAAGGCAGGTCGTGTCGCAAGTAGTAGGTGAGCAGGTCGCCGGTTGCGAACACCAGGTCGGTGTGCCTGGATGCGTATGAGTCGGACGTGCCGTTTCCAACGTATACCACTCTATAGCCTTCGCTCAGGTACTTCTTGATGTACGCCTCTTTGAAGCCGTCCTGCAGGACTGTTCCGTCAGGGGCGATGTATTGCACGTGGACGCCATCAGGCCGAAACTCGTTCGTAGCCGCATGTACCTCGGTGCCTGAGATACCGAGAGCGCGCAGAATCGCCTCGATGTAGAACTGCAGGCCGTTACTGACAACCGCGAAGCGGAAGCCTCGATAGGCGCAATAGTCGAGCAACTCTCTGAATCCGGGCCGAATTCGGACGTTCTTGTCCAACTCCCGGAGCAGGGTGGCTTCATCCTGCTTGATCATGGCGAATGCCCGCGTGTTGAACTCGCCGACGGTGATCCTGCCTTCTTTGTACTGCTGGAGTATCGAGCGCCAATCGCCCTCGGCGAACGCGTCGAGGAGATAGAAACTCGCGTCCTCTTCCGTGATGGTGCCGTCAAAGTCGCACTGGATGATGATGTCTTTCATAGTTGCATACGTATGGCCCGCTGTTTGGACGGGCCGGAGAAATTGTACCACACGAGTGAGTGCGCTCAGACGGATACGGTGAGACTCACCGGGCAGTGGTCAGAACCCGTAACTTCGCTCAGGATGCCGGCGTCAACGACGGCGTCCTTGAGGTTATCACTCACGAAGAAGTAGTCCAGCCGCCAGCCCACATCCCGTTCTCTGGCTCGCGTCTTGATGTCCCAGTAGGTATAGTGACCGCCTTCCGAATTGAACATCCGGAACGTGTCGATGAACCCGCTCGCCACGAGGCGGTCCAACCATGCGCGTTCGATGGGCAGGAAGCCTGACCTTGTGGAGTTCTCCTTCGGACGCGCGATATCCAGTTCCGTGTGGGCGGTGTTGTAGTCTCCGCAGATGATGAGCCTCTCGCCCTTCTCCTTCAACGCCACTATGTGGTCGAGAAATGCGTCGTAGAACTGCAGCTTATACTGCAGGCGCTCGTCGCCGCTCTGCCCGTTCGGGAAATAGACGTTGAACAGCAGGTATCCGGGGTACCGTGCAACCAGAACGCGGCCTTCGGTCTCGAAGCGCTCGACGCCGAAGCCGCGGGCGACTTCGACCGGCTTCTCCCGTGAGAAGATGGATACGCCGCTGTAGCCCCTTCGCTGAGCGAAGTTCCAGTACACATGGTATCCGGACGGGGAGAGAAGCGTCTCGCCGAGTTGCTCCGGGAGGGCCTTGGTCTCCTGGAGGCAGAGGACGTCCGGAGACTGCTCCTGCAGCCAGGTAAGAAGGCCCTTCTTCTCGACGGCGCGAACGCCGTTTACGTTCCAACTGAACAGGCGTATCTTGGGCATCTGACGTGGCTTGAAGGTTAACAGGTTGCCGTGTCGGTGACAAACGTACGGCTTGCATCGCATTGGCGCATGCAGCAGAATGAACGCGGGGGGATACACGCGCGATGTCCGGAGTAAGGCTACTTATCGCTGACGACCACGCGGTCGTACGCCAGGGCATACGGCAGATACTGACCGACGCGCCCGAGGTGCATATAGTCGCCGAAGCGTCCACCGGTGCGGAGGCCTTGGAGTTGATGCGTTCGAGCGACGTGGACCTGGTGCTGCTGGACATTTCCATGCCCGGACTGAACGGCCTCGATGTAGTGCGCCAGGTGCGTCATGACCAGCCGAGCGTGCGTGTCCTCGTGCTCAGCGTGCACCCGGAGGAGCAGTACGCGGTGCGGGTCATGAAGGCCGGCGCATCCGGGTATCTGACGAAAGACAGCGCCCCCGAGGAGCTGATTTCGGCGCTGCGCTGCATAGCCGGTGGCCATAAGTATCTGACCCCGAGTCTGGCCGAACGCCTGGCCAGCGAAGTTGAGACGGGAACCGATCGATTGCCCCATGAGACGCTGTCCGACCGGGAGTATCAGGTTATGCTGCTCATAGCCGAGGGACTTAGAGTCCAGGACATCGCCGAACGTCTCACGCTCAGTGCTAAGACGGTCAGCACGTATCGCACAAGGCTGCTGCAGAAGATGAAGATGCATGGCAGCAGCGAGGTGGTCCGCTACGCAGTGCGGCATGGACTGATTAGCGCGTAGCCCCGTTCGTAGGACTCAGGCTTACGCCGATATGCGAGATTCGCTGACAGGGATACGGGTGGATTGCGCCTAGCGGCGAGGGCGCGAATCGCACATAATGGATGGATTGCCTGCAGGCGCCATGCGTGTCTAAGGGAGAGAGGAGCGGCCTATGAGAGTCTACGTAGTGGATGATTCACCCCTGGTGAGAGAAAGATTGGTGTCTCTTCTCTCGGAGGTGGACGGTGTGGATGTAGTCGGCTCGGCCGATGACGCAGCCGCGGGCATTGCCGGCGTGGCGATAAAGAGCCCGGATGTCGTCATCCTGGATATTCGCATGCCCTCCGGCAGCGGTATCTCGGTCCTGGAGGAAGTCAAGAGCAGGGGCAAGTCCCCTACGGTAATCATGCTGACGAACTATCCGTATCCCCAGTACCGAAAGAAGTGCATGGAAGCCGGGGCGGACTATTTCTTCGACAAGTCAAATGAATTCCACAAGGTGACCGAGGTGCTGACGCGCATGATTGCTGATGCGGGCGAGGCGGCGTCCTGATACACGGCTGTGCCACCGCCGTGGGAAGCATCAAGCGCGATGGTGACCGTGTGGCTGAATGCACACAAGGGAATCCAACCGATTGAATGGGAGACGGCCGGCGCGGCGCCTGAAGGCCGCACGGTGAGGGGACTGAAGCGCTTGTGCCGGGGAGAGCGTGGGCGGGTCGGATCGTAACGGTGGTCGACGGGCAACCTTCGCCTGTAAAGAGATCGTTGCTCGTTGATGATTTAGCGAACGTGTGCCGCGTGAGGTATTCTGTATGAGCATGGACGCAAAAGCATTGCTCCACATGATGGCGGAACGGGAGGCGTCCGATCTGCACCTGCGGGTTCCCGCACCGCCGATGTTGCGGGTGGACGGGGAGTTGATCGCCGCCGCCGATCAACCGCGGTTATCTCCGGGCGATATCGAAGGTGTGTTCACGCAGTGCACTACGGAGGCGCAGCGCGCCCGATTTCATGAAGAGCTGGAACTCGACTTCGCATACGGCGTGCCGGGGCTGGCCCGGTTCCGGGTCAACGTCATGCAGCAACGTGGCACAATGAGCATCGCGTTTCGACGTATCCCGTTCAGCATTCCGACGATGGGTGAGTTTGGCTTGCCGGAAGTGTGCAAGATGCTGGTGATGAAGCCACGTGGTCTCGTCCTTGTCACCGGTCCAACGGGCAGCGGTAAGAGCACGACCCTGGCGGCGATGATCGACTATCTCAACGAAACGGAGGCCAGGAACGTCATCACCATCGAAGACCCTGTGGAGTTCCTGCACCACAACAAGAAGTGTCTCATCGCGCAGCGCGACCTCGGCGATGACACGAAGTCGTTTGCCAACGCTCTTAAACACGCCTTGCGACATGACCCGGACGTCATCCTCGTAGGTGAGATGCGCGACCTTGACACCATCTCCACCGCCATCACGGCCGCGGAGACCGGGCATCTGGTTCTCGGCACACTCCATACCGTTGATGCAGTGCAGACTATGGACAGGATAATCGACGCATTTCCCCCGGAACACCAGCACCAGATCCGGCTTCAGTTATCACAGGTCATTGAAGGCGTCTTGTCTCAGACCCTCGTGCCCAAGGCGATCGGCCACGGACGTGTGGGTGTGTTTGAAATCATGATCGCCAACGGTGCGGTGCGGAACCTCATCAGGACGAACAAGACCTTTGAGTTGCCGAGTGTACTGCAGTTGGGCAACAAGGAAAACATGCAGACACTCAATCAGGCGCTGGCCCACCTGGTGAATACGCAGGTGATAACCGCCGAGGAGGCGGTGCGCAAGAGCAGCGACCCCGAGCAGTTGCAACGCCTGATACACGGATATTGATGGGAAGCGACGTAACGTACGTTCAAATAATACTGTTGTGGGCCGGGAGAACCGCGGTGCTCGCGGTGCTGGCTTCACTGCTTGGATGGCTGGGAATCTCGGTCATCGACGTGCTCACTCCGCGGATACACGAGCGACGGCGTATCGGAGAGCATCCGGTCTCCGTGGGCCTCTTCGTCGGTGGCTTCATGATCATGATTGGACTGGTCATCCACGGCGCGGTGACGGGTCCGGTACTGGTGGGGTCGGGCATGCTCAGGACTCTCATTGATCCGGCACGCATCGGCCTCATGGCCATCAGTTTTCTCGTGAGCCTGGCGCTCGGTGTAATCATCCTGTACATGATGGATAAACTCACTCCCGGCATCCGATTCTCACGTGTCGACGAAGACCCCGTTGCCGTCGGTGTGTACGTGTTTGGGTATCTCGTGTTCTTCGGACTGATTCTCAATGGCGCCCTTACGATGCCACTTTAGGTGCTTGCGCGAGGCGTCGGTGCTGCTCATGCTGTTCGTCGCCGCCACAGCCTTTGCGCAACCGGCTCCCGTTATCGCGACTTCGACCGGCAATTACTACTCGGACGGCACTGACGTCTTCGATGACTGGGATATCTGCCGCACCCGGGCGGGTGGCGCCGACGGATTTCTCTCGGAAAGAGGGAGAGGCTTCGATCCGGTGATCGTCGGCGAGAGCCTTGGCAGCAATACCGACGCGGCATACGTGCGGGGATTCGAATTCGAGACCATCTATTCGGATGTCAACCAGCGCGCGGACGCCATATTCCGGTACGTGCGCGACCGTGTGCATTACACGCCGGACCGTTCGCAATTCGGCTACGATGAATTTGCTCAGAACGCAGATGAGCTGCTGGCGGTCATCGACAAGGACGGCCTGGCGTACGGAGACTGTGAAGACTATGCGATATTGCTGAACGCCATGTACGTGGGAGCCGGACTGCGTTCCGCAATGGTACTGGCGCCTGACCACGCGGCAGCCCTCGTGTATCTGCCCGACTATCCCAACGCGAATCGATTTCTTACGGTGAACGGGGAAACGGGGTGGATCTGGGCCGAGGCGACGGGCGGTAACAACCCTCTCGGCTGGATGCCCGAGGATTTCATGGGCACGCGGCTCCTCGCGCACGAATTGGAGAACCAGGGGCTGCCGCCGGGAGCCGTGCCGGACAAGGTGGTAACGACCGTAACGCGCCATACGGGTGGACCACTCTCCTTTCCGCTCTCGCCTTTCTTCCTCGTCATTCTCGTCCTCTGGCTGATCATCAGCCTGGGACGACGTCGCTCGGGCTCTCTGTGGTAGGCTCCCGTTCAACGTGATCATGTGACTGATGCGCATCTGCGGGCGGTTGGCTCGCGTTGATAAACTGAAAACCGGTTGATACAATCGGCAGAGCCCCTTATGCAAAAGTAACTACAGCCGTGCGCGCACGGGGAAAGGAGATTGGTCAAGGATGACACAGCTATTACCACCTCAGGTTGTCGGATTCATGAAGCGGGCGGAGGAAGACTACGAGGGATTCTGGGAAGATGCCGCGATCGCGGCCATGGATGACATCTACTGGTTCAAGGAATGGGATACGGTCCTTGAGTGGGACTATCCTACATTCAAATGGTTTTCCGGCGGACTTACCAACATGTGCTACAGCTGCGTCGACTACAAGGTCGAGCAGGGGCTGGGCGCGAAAGCCGCCTTCATCGCCGAGGACGGTGACACCGGCATCTCGCGGACCGTCACCTATCTGCAGTTGCTGGACATGGTGAAGAAGTATGCCGCGGCGCTGCGTGGGCTCGGGGTTGAGAAGGGCGACCGGGTTGCGATCTACATGCCGATGGGCGTCGAAGCGGCCGTCATCATGCTCGCATGTGCGCGCATAGGCGCCATTCACATGGCCATATTCGCCGGATTCTCGCCGAACGCGGTCGTCGACCGCCTTGCACTCACGGGGTCCCGATACATCTTCGCTCAGGACGCGGGAAGCCGAAGAGGCAAGCCCGTTCCCTTGAAGATCATGGTTGACCAGGCCATCGAGCTGCTCGAGGATGCCAACCAGATCAAGACCGTCGTCGTTCTGAAGACCGGCGGCGTCGAAGTGAACATGAAACCAGGCCGAGACATCACGTGGGACGAGTTCCTGGCCAAAGGCGAAGGACAGAGCCCGGATGTTACGCCGATGGAATCGGATGACCCGCTGTTCGTCATGCCGACTTCCGGCACGACCGCGAAGCCAAAGGTAACCGTTCAGCGGCACGGTGGTTACCAGGTGTACATCTACTCCATGGCCAAGTGGATATACAACCTGAAACCGGAGGACGTCTGGTTCTGCACGTCCGATATCGGTTGGATCGTTGGACACAGCTACAACGTGTACGGACCGCTGCTGGTGGGCTGCACGTCCATCCTGTTCTCCGGGACCCCGGATTACCCGAGGCCGGACATGTGGTGGGATCTCATCGACCGCAATCAGGCGACCGGCCTTTGGTTCTCTCCCACTGGAATCCGAGGACTACGCCGACTGGGCATCGAGAATGCTCAGAAGCATGACTTGAGTTCCGTGCAACGCGTGCTGTGCGCGGGCGAACTGCTCAATCCCGCAGCCTGGGAGTGGCTCCAGAACGATGTGTTTGGCGGCGCGGTACCGGTTATCGACCACATGTGGCAGACCGAGACGGGGGGCCCCATCGTCGGGAATCCGTACGGTATCGCCATCGCGCCCATAAAGCCCGGCTCCGCCGCGATTCCGGTGCCTGGCCTCATCGCCGACGTTGTCGACGTGCAGGACGGCCATGTCTGCGCGCCCGGAGAGAAGGGCGTGCTCGTGATCAAGAAACCATTCCCGGGACTTACGTCCACCTTGTGGGGGGATGCCGACCGGTATCGCACCGACTACTGGGAGACCAAGGAAGGCACCAAGGGGATGTACTACGCGGGCGATTCCGCCTCGAAAGACGAAGACGGCTACATCTGGTTTGCCGGTCGCGCCGATGAGGTCATCAAGATTGCCGCGCACAGGATAGGCACCGTGGAGATCGAGAGCGCACTGGTCTCACATCCTGCGGTGGTTGAAGCCGGTGTTTCCGGTGTTCCGGATGAGCTGCGCGGAGAAGTTGCCAGCGCCTTCGTCGTGCTCTCCAAGGATTACCAGCCAAGCGACGCACTCAAGAAAGAACTCATCAATCACGTTCGCCAGTCGATGGGCCCCATCGTTGTCATGGGTGATATCCATTTCGTGAAGATGCTGCCGAAGACCAAGAGCGGCAAGATCATGCGCAGAGTCATGAAGGCGCTGCTGACCGGACAGGATATCGGCGACCTCTCTACCGTGGAAGAGGAAGCGTCCATCGATGAGATACGCGATGCCGCGCGCAAGGTGAAGGGCGACGCATAGGGCGCTGCCGGACCAGTCTTAGAGGTTTAGACATGAGGAGGGGGGACGCTGCAGCGTCCCCCCTTTCTTGTTGTCCCGCCGAACCAGGCAGGGGCCGTTGAACGGGTCCCGCCTAGCGTGTTCCGGTTATCTGCCGAGCGATGGTCCAGCGCTGCATCTCCGACGTGCCCTCGTAAATCTCGGTGATGCGCTGATCCCGGTAGAAGCGTTCCACAGGGAACTCACGAGTGTACCCGTACCCGCCGAATATCTGCACGGCCTTGTGACAGATGCGGTGGGCTGCTTCGCTCGCATAGAGTTTCGCCATCGCCGCTTCCTTGAGAGGAGACTTGCCGTGTTGTTCGGTGAGCCATGCCACCCGGTACGTCAGCAGACGAGCGGCGTCCAATTCGACGGCCATATCCGCAATCATGAACTGTATGCCCTGGTGGCGGGCTATCTCCACGCCGAATTGCTTTCGCTCTTTGGCGTACGCTACCGCGGCGTCGAAGGCAGCCTGCGCGATGCCGACGGCCTGGGCCGCGATGGTCACACGGCTCGCATCGATGGCTTCCAACGCGATGCGGAATCCTTTGCCTTCTTCACTGATGAGGTTCTCCGCGGGAATCCGGCAGTTGTCGAATATCAGTTCGGCTGCCGATGCGGGATGGATGCCCATCTTACGTTCCAGCTTGCCCACCGAGAAACCGGGAGTGCCTTTCTCAACGATGAAGGCGCTGATTCCCCTGTGCCCGAGGGACTTGTCCTTCGTGGCGAACGTCGTGACGAAGTCGGCTTCCGCCCCGCTGGTGATGAATATCTTCGAGCCGTTGAGGACAAACGAGTCACCATCTCTCTCGTAACGCGTATCGAGGTTGACCACGTCGCTCCCGGCCATCGGCTCGGTCAAGGCAAATGCGACGGTAGAGCCGTTGATGACGCGCGGAATGTATCGAGACTTCTGCTCGTGGTTGCCGTGCATGGTGATCGGGTACATCGCGAGTCCCAGTGTTACCAGGTACGAGATGCCCAGTCCACCCGAGCCCCGTGACACCTCCTCAGCCGCTATCGTGAAGGTGAGTTCGTCTCCAGTGCCACCATACTCCTCCGGTAACCCGACGCTGTACAGGCCCAACTCGGCCATCTGCTTCACCATGTCGTAGGGGAATTCGTCGGTCTCGTCCCATTCAGACGCACGCGGTTCGATCTCGTTGACAACGAAGTCGCGGAGCATCGCCTGGAACATCTTGTGCTCTTCGCTCAGTTCAAAATCCATGGCTCGCGGTTTTCCCTTTCTCCGAGAAATCGGACTACTTGAGTGCAGTTATTTGTCGAGCAATGGTCCAACGCTGCATCTCCGAGGTGCCCTCGTAGATCTCGGTGATGCGCTGATCCCTGTATAGCCGCTCGACGGCGAACTCGCGTGTGTAACCGTATCCGCCGTGAATCTGTACGGCCTTGTGGCAGATGCGGTGGGCGGCTTCCGAGGCGAAGAGCTTGGCCATGGCGGGCTCCTTGGCGGAAGCCTTGCCGGTTGTCCGTATCTGCCATGCCGCCCGGTAGGTAAGCAACCGCGCCGCGTCGAGGTCGACCGCCATGTCGGCAATCATAAACTGGATGCCCTGATGCCGTGCAATCTCCACGCCGAACTGCTTCCGCTCCTTCGCATAGGATACAGCAGCATCGAAGGCCGCCTGGGCGATGCCGACGGCCTGGGCAGCCACGCAGACGCGGCAGGTGTCGATCGCCTGCAGCGCAAAGGAGAAGCCCTGCCCCTCCTGACCGATAAGGTTGCGGGCAGGGACCCGGCAGTTGTCGAACACCAGTTCGGCGGCTGAAGCGGGATGCATGCCCATCTTGCGTTCAGTCTTGCCTACCGAGAAGCCGGGGAATCCCTTCTCGATGATAAACGCACTGATGCCCTTGTAGCCCAAAGACTTGTCCTTCGTGGCAAACGTGACGAGGAAGTCCGCTTCAGCGCCGTTCGTGATGAATATCTTGTTGCCGTTCAGGATGAAGTCGTCACCATCCTTCTCATATCGCGTGTCCAGGTTGGCGACATCGCTGCCGGCCATCGCCTCAGTGAGCCCGAAGGACACGTTGGCGCCCTGCATGACCCACGGGATGTAGCGGTCCTTCTGGTCCTTGTTGCCGTGCATGACGATTGCATTCATCGCCAGGCTCATCGTCGTCACGTATGACGCGCCGAGTCCCGCGCAGCCGCGTGATATCTCCTCCACTGCCAGAACAAACGTGATGTCGTCACCGAATCCGCCGTACTCCTCCGGCATGTGAAGCCCGTACATCCCGACCTCGGCCATCTTCTTCACCACGTCAAAAGGAAATTGTTCCGTCTCATCCCACTGTGCGGCATAGGGCGCGATCTCGTTGTCCACGAAGTCGCGAGCCATTGCCTGGAACATCTTCTGTTCTTCGTTCAACTCGAAATCCATGTCCCCCCCTTGCGAGGCACCCGCAGAGTCTACTTGAGGCCCGTAATTTGCCTGGCGATCGTCCACCGTTGCATCTCCGAGGTACCCTCGAACAACTCCATGATGCGCTGATCGCGATAGATCCTCTCGACAGCGAACTCTTTCGTGTATCCGTAGCCGCCATGTATCTGAATGGCTTTGTGCGCGATGCGGTGGGCCGCCTCGCTCGCAAACAGTTTCGCCATGGCAGGCTCTTTCGCGTTGACGATGCCCGTCTGCTGTTGCAGCCAGCCGGCCCGGTACGTCAGCAGCCGGGCTGCGTCGAGGTCGACTGCCATATCCGCAATCATGAACTGGATTCCCTGGTGCCTTGCGATTTCGACGCCAAACTGTTTGCGCTCTTTGGCGTATGCGACGGCTGCGTCGTACGCGGCCTGGGCGAGTCCCACGCTCTGGGCTGCGATGGAAACGCGGCACGAGTCTATGGCCCTGAGGGCGACTCTAAACCCTTGCCCCTCTTCCCCGAGGAGGTTCTCGGCAGGTATTTTACAATTGTCAAAGACGAGCTCGGCGGCGGACGCAGGGTGAAGTCCCATCTTCTTCTCGAGTTTGCCCACCGAGAAGCCCGGCGTGCCCTTGTCGACGATGAAGGCGCTGATGCCCTTGTAGCCGAGGGACTTGTCGCTGGTGGCGAAGGTAACCAGGAAGTCCGCCTCGGCGCCGTTAGTGATGAATATCTTGGTGCCGTTCAGCACGTACCCGTCGCCTTCCCTCGTGTATTTCATGTCGAGGGCCGCGACGTCGCTGCCGGCCATCGCCTCGGTAAGGGCGAAGGCGACAGTTGCTCCCTCGTTGGCGACGCGAGGGATGTACTTGCGCTTCTGAGCAGCATTGCCGAATGCCACGATAGGGCTGATGGCGAGGCTCACAGTGGTGATATAGATACTGGACAGCCCACCGGACCCCCTCGCGAGCCCCTCGCACGCGAGTATGAACGTCATGTCATCGCCGCTGCCCCCGTATTCCTCGGGCAGGTGCAGACCGAATAGTCCCAGCTCGGTCATCTTCTGCAGTGCGTCCGCAGGCCACTCTTCACACTCGTCCCACGCGGCCGCGTGCGGCGCTATCTCATTGTCGACAAAGTCGCGCAGTACGGACTGGAACATCTTCTGCTCTTCAGTCAATTCGAAATCCATCTGTTCCTCCTTAGAGTGAAGCTCAGCTGCGCGACAGGCGCTGCAGAGGCGCGCAGGCCATGTCCCGGCCCGGACGCGCAACATACCGGCGCGTGTCCATCGTGCTGCGCAACGGCCGTTGCATGTTAGCATGAGGGATGGGGGGCGGCAATGGATGAAGCCGAGCTTGCTTGCCCGCTGCCTGACTCGATTCAGTGGCCGGCGGCGGCGCGAGAGCGGTGAACGGGGCGCCACTTACCGAGAGAGAAAAGGCGAGGAGCCACGACCTTGCGTATCTCCTCGGCGACGAACAGTGAGCCTGCGGCACCGAGCACCACTCCCCACTCCTTGAGTGACAAAGGCACCGTCTGAAATGCGGCCTGTCCGATGGGCAGATAGATGACCGCAAGTTGAAGCAGGACAGCCACCGTTATGCTTGCCAGCAGAACCTTGTTGGAGAAGAGACCGAGCGAGAGGAGAGTCCGTTCGTCCGATCGGGCGTTGAACGCAAGGAACCACTGGTAAGTAACCATCGTGCAGAACGCGACACTTCGGGCCTCGCCGAGTGACATGTGCACCTGAGCCCAGTTGAATACCACCAGGATGCCGACGCCCATCATCGCTGAGAGGAACAGGATTCGTAGCAGATTGCCGGGGTAGAGTAAGCCCACCCGCGGATCGCGCGGGGGCTGAAAGAGTTCGTCTCCGGATTTGGGCTCGAGGCCCAGAGGTATGGCGACGGCCGTGTCCGTGACGAGATTGACCCACAGGATCTGCACCGCGAGCAGCGGCGATACGCCGAGAACCGAAACGGTAAGGATGAGCGCTGCGAGTTCTCCCAGGTTGGTACTGAGCAGGAAGAAGACGACGCTCCTGAGGCGTTCGAATATCGCCCTGCCTTCAGCCACCGCCGCGACCACGGACGCGAAATTGTCGTCCGCAAGTATCATGTCGGCTGCCTCTTTTGCGACATCGGTGCCGGTGATTCCCATCGCGATGCCTATGTTCGCTGTCTTGAGCGCCGGGGCGTCATTGACGCCATCGCCGGTCATGGCGACCACGTTGCCGAGCGACTTGAGCGCTTCCACGATGCGCAACTTGTGAAGAGGCTCGATGCGGGCAAAGACCGAGATAGCGCCTATCTCTCGAGACAGGTCTTCATCGCTCATCGCCTGCAATTCTCTGCCTTCCACCGTCTTCCCCGCGGGAATGTCGAGCTGGCGGGCTATAGCCTCAGCCGTGATGCGGTGGTCGCCGGTTATCATTACGACGCGTATCCCGGCCTGACGGCACTGGCCGATGGCCAATCTGACCTCTTCACGTGGTGGATCGGCCATTCCGGCCAGCCCGAGGAACGTGAGCCTGCCCGAGAACAGGTCGCACTTCAACTTGTGAGGTGAGGCCGGGAATTCGATGTACCCGAGTGCGATGACCCTCATCGCATCCGCCGCCAACGCTTCCGTTGCCGTCAATATCGCGCGACGGGCTTCTTCATCGAGCGGCGTTTCGGCGCCGTCTATCATTTGAGCGTTGCTGAATTCAAGGATCCGTTCCGCAGAGCCCTTCACGTAGATACGGGTGCGCGTCTCTTCGTCGTAGCCCAGCGCCATGTATTGCTGTTCGCTCTCGAAAGGTATCTCGCAGGTGCGGCGCAGCGCGTGCTGCAATGAATCCTTCAGGATGCCTGCCTTGGCTGCCGCGACCACGAGCGCCGCCTCAGTCGGGTCGCCCACGATCTCATAGCCGTCCGGCTGCTTTACGAGCGAAGCCTCGTTGCAGAGCGCGCCGGCGCGTAATAGCATCCCGAGTGTGGTTCCCTCGCCGGCCGGAACGGCGACCCGTCCTGCTCAAACCGCCCCTCGGGGATATATCCTTCGCCGGTGACATCGACGAACCTTCCGTCGGTGTAAATGCGTGTGACGGTCATCTCATTCATGGTGAGCGTGCCGGTCTTGTCGGTGCAGATGACCGTGGCCGAACCGAGCGTCTCGACGGCCACCAGTCGTCTGATGATGGCGTTGCGCCTGGCCATGAATCGCATGCCGAGAGTAAGGACAACGGTGACTACCGCAGGAAGTCCCTCGGGTATCGCCGAGACTGCCGCCGCGACCGTCAGGAAGACGATCTCGAGAGGTTGAAGCCCGCGCAGGAATCCGACTACCGCGAGGACTGCAAGGATGCCCAGCATGATGATGAGGATGGAGCGACTCAACATGCCGATGCTCTTCTCAACCGGCGTCGGCTCTTCATCTGACGCCTTGCAGTGCGGTCGCAATCGCCCCAATCTGGGTTTCCATCCCCGTCTCGACCACAACCGCTTCGGCGCGGCCATGCGTCACGATGGTGCCCATGAACACCATGTTGTTGCGTTCGGCCACCGGAGTCTGCTCTGGAAGCGGGTCGGTCTCTTTGTCAACCGACATGGATTCGCCGGTCAAGGACGACTCGATGACCTTGAGATTCGCCTCCTGCAGGATTCTCGGCGTCGGCGGGTACGCGGTTGCCGCTCTCGAGGATGATGACGTCGCCGGGAACGATGTTCTCGATGGCGATGACAGTCACGGTTCCGCCTCGCCGGACCTGTGCTTTCGGAGCGGTCATGCGCATGAGAGCCTGCATGGCTTTGGCGGCTTGCTGTTCCTGCACGAAGCCGATGATCGCGTTGACCACGAGAACCAGCAGGATGACTCCAGCATCCATGTAGTGACCCAGGAGCAGAGACAGGATGGTTGCGGCGAGAAGCACATAGATAAGCGGGCTGCAGGAACTGCTTCAGGAGCAGGACGAATCTCCGGGTGTTGCCTTCTTTGCTTCGAGTCGATTGGGTCCGTGCGTCGCAAGGAGCGACTGCGCTTCAGCCTCGGAAAGACCCGAATCTCGCGAATTCAGGGCTTCGAGTGCTTCACTGGGGACAAGGCGTGCCACTCGTGTGCCACGTGGCGTAATATATCACAGGGAAATGTCGGCATCGGCGGTTCAGGCCGTCGGCCTGATTGGCCCGGAAGCGGTGATCGTGTGCCTTGCACGTTGTCAGTGTGGCAATGGTTCGGGAGATGAGGGCATGAGTGCCGCGCGGTTCCGTCTGAATCCCGGCCGTGGCGCGTGGCCCCGAGATTCCCGGAATGCGCCGCGGCTCAGTCTGTCTCCTCTTGCCCTCGTGGGGGGATTCTGCGTTGCTTATCTGGTCGGAGCCTGGTTCTTGCGTTGCCGTTCTGCGCGGCCCCCGGGAATACGACCGGCTGGCTGGATGCACTATTCACGTCGACGTCCGCGGTGTGCGTCACCGGGTTGGTCGTGGTTGATACAGGCAGTCACTGGTCCCCCTCGGTCAGGCCATCGTGCTGGCGCTGATTCAGATTGGCGGCTTCGGCTTTATGACCAGTGCGACTCTTCTACTGCTGGCTTTCAGACGGCGCATCGGGCTGCGGCAGAGATTGCTGGCATCGGCGAAACCATCGGCATCAACGGGCCTGGTGGGCTCCTCTCGCTCGTGGGACGAATGGCGTCTTTACGGCCGCGTAGTGAGATCTTGGGGCATCGTGTTGATGCGCTCGGATTACATACCAGGGAGGGTTTGACGGCAGGGGCATGGACAGCGCTGTTTCAATCGGTATCTGCATTCAACAACGCCGGATTTGACGTCTTTGGAATTTTGTGAGCCTGCGAACCGTGCGTACTGACGGACGGATAGTCTGGTCACCGCCGCTCTGCTGGTGATTGGCGGCCTGAGCTACGCAGTTCTGGCGGACGCGTGTCGCAAGCGGCGATTCGTCCGGCTGTCGCTCGATTCGAAACTGGTGCTGGTGGTATCAGGAGCGTTGCTGGCTAATCGGCGCATGTCGTGTACCTCGTCGCCGAGTGGGGAAACCCCGGGACTCTCGGTCCACTGTCATGGTTCCCAGAAGTTTTATGCGCAGTCTTTCAGTCCGCAACGCCGAGGACGGCGGATTTACAACAGTCAATATCGGCGCCAGAGAGACTACACACTTCTGTTCACAATGTTCCTGATGCTTGTCGGGGGTGCGGCGGGCTCAACGGCCGGCGGCATCAAGGTGAACACGTTCGGGGTGCTGGTCGCGGCTGTCGTGAGTACCCTAAAGGAGGCCGGAAGCGAGCGTATTCGGCAGAGAATAAGCGTGCAACACGTGTACAGAGCGCTGGCAGTGGTGGTTCTGGGGCCCTCCTTCCTCGGAGTGCGTGATTCTGCTTCTATCATGACCGAGGAGTTCTCGGTCCTCAACGTGTCATTCGAAGCGGTTTCGGCATTCGGCACGGTGGGGTCTCCGACTGGCATCACGCCGTTGACCTTCCGAGGCGGGCGCTTCATCATCATAGCCTCCATGTTCGTGGGGCGGATTGGGCCTCTGTATCGTGGCACTGGCTCTCATGCAGCGCCAGCAGGACTCTGGAATACCATTATCCCGTCGGGGCTGTAAGGATCGGCTAAGGAGGCTGAAAATTGAAGAAGCAGGTGGCTGTCATCGGTCTTGGCAGGTTTGGACAGAGTATCGTCGCCACACTGTCACGACGCGGGCCACGAGGTGCTGGCGATTGACTGGGACGAAAAGCGCGTACAGGAGGTCGCCTCGAGGGCAACGCACGCCGTTCAGGCCGACGCGACGAACGAGGCAGTTCTGACCGAACTGGGGATCAAGAACTTCGAGGTCGCCGTGGTCGCAATGGGGAGCCGATATCGAAAGCAGCGTGCTGTGCACCATACTTGCTTCGCAAGATCGGCGTGAAGTACATCATCGCGCGGGCCGACCACGAACTTCATGGCAGCATCCTCGACCGCATCGGCGCGAACAGAGTTGTGTATCCGGAGCGGGAGATGGGCGGCAACGTGGCGCACAGTGTCATGCTTCGGGAAGTAGACGACTACATGCCTCTGAACACCAATTACGGCATCTCGAAACTGCATGTGCCCAAGTATCTGGTCGGGCGCACGCTGGCGGAGCTTGGGTTGGGGCCCTCCGGCAAGTCGAAGATAGCGGTGTTGCTTGTGCAGAGGGGGGACCAGATACTGTTTACGCCGGCGATGCAGGAGAAAGTCCAGGTGAGCGATGTCCTCGTGCTCTGCGGTGGCGACGAACAACTCGAAGAACTGCTGGGCGCGGCGAAGAAGCGATATCCTGAAGAGACTGGCGGCAAGTCCTGAATGTAGTGCCCACTCGAACCGGGAACAGCACAGAAGAAGTGTTTCATTCGCCCACCGCGTACGTTGCAAGCCGGCGATAGCACCGCAAATGCCTGCGCCATACCTGCGTCGGTCACGAGCCACTATGAAGAGCTACAGCCCGAGCCATTCGAGCCCGGCCAGCAGCGCGACGATGACTATGACGACGGGAACGATGGTCTGCCATGTGCCGAGATGGAACAGCTCCTGCAACGTCTTGTGCGAGAACTCCCCTGTGGACAAGACCGGCGTGAGTCGCGGGTACAGCGCGGCAAAGAGCCATGAACCGAGTATCAGTCCGGGTACTCCCGCGACGAGGGCGTCCATCGCCCCCTGGCCGATGGCGCCCGCAGCCGTGCCCGGGCAGTAACCAAGGAGAGCGAACCCGGCGCCGAAGATAAGACCGCCGATGACCGTTGACCCGAACGAACCACTGCGCACGTGGAGATTGACCCATCCTCTGCCATGCATGAAATGGATGCCCACCATGCCGACCACTACTGCGGACATCATGACCTTAAGGACCGTGAAATTGACGAGAAGAAGCTGCCCGATAATCACTCCGTAGCGGGTCACGCCCGCCTTCTGGAGAAACACGCCGAACGCTATGCCGAACAGCAGGCCAAGCAGTTTCTGCGCCTTATCGTTCTTTCTGAGATTCTCAAGCATCGTGATTCTCCTACCCCGCCAGGGCGTAGAGCAGCGTTGCGACGGCTATGCCACCGACAAAGAAGCAGATGGCGGCGACCCAACTCGAGACGGCGAGCTGCAGCGTACCGCTGATGCCGTGCCCGCTCGTGCAGCCGCCGGCCCACCGTGACCCGAGGCCAAGCAGCACTCCACCGGCGAAGCCGACGATGAGCCGGGGGGCAACCGCACTGCCGAAAGCAGTGGGCCACGGTTCCGGCACCCATACGATGTGTGCCTGCCCGGAGGCCATGGACGAGATGAAAGCGCCGATGACAATACCGAGCACAAGCATCCACTGCCAATCGACGGTCGGAGGAGTCTTCTTGAAGAATTCGCGGTCAAGCACCTTGTTGCCGCGGAACAGCGCGCTCGACCATGCCGGCTGTCCTGGCGTACGACGTCGACGTACCGATCGGCTTGTCTGAGAGCAGGAAGGTGAGCCAACTCAGCACGCCGATACCGGCGCCGCAAATGTAGGGTGACCACTGCGCCATCTGCAACCAGTTCATACCTTGTTTACCTCCCGCGGATAGTCTTCACCGAGCGGGGCGCTACTCAACAGGGAAACCGGCAGCTTTGTAGCCCGTGAATCCTCCGGCCGCGTTGACAACTCTGGAGAATCCTCGTTGGGCGAGCAGGCTTGCTGCCAGGCTCGAACGATTCCCGGACGAACAATACACCACCGTTTCCACCGTGCTGTCCAGTTCCGCATGTCTTGTTCGCAGGTCCGCCACCGGAATGTTGACGGCGCCTTTCACGTGTGACGCCACATATTCGTCCGTCCCCCGCACATCGACGATGGCTCTTCTGCCGCCTCGTTTCACCGCTTCTCCGAATTCCGGTGCCGAGAGCAGGGCGATGTGCTGGAGGGGCAAGCCGGCGTTGGCTGAAGCGGGAGTGCCTCCGTTCAAGAAGCCGACGGTCCTGTCCAGGCCGACGCGGCGCAACCAATCGACTGCCTCGCCGACTTCGGCGCCGCTGGAGGTCACAAGAAGGATGTCCTTATCCGGCGGAACAACCCAGCCGGCAAAGGTTGGGAAATTTGCGGCCAGATTGAGGCTGAAGGAGCCGGCGACATACTGCCCGCCGAAAGCGGCGTACGACCGCGTATCCACGACCGCGGTAGTATCTTTTGCCGCCAGAACGGCGAATTCATTCGGTTCGATTGACCGGGGCGATGGCAACGAACTGACGAGGGCCGGGCCCTTGCAGTTGATGTCACTGCAGCGGTAGAAATGGTCTGGAGCAGGGGGCATGCCGGACGTCAGAAAGGCGACGAACGCCTCAAGTTCGGGGATGAGGAGGGCAGGGTTGTAGCGCCGTTCGTAGCCGATGGTGCTCTGCCGCTTGGCGGCAAGGGAACGGCCGCAGAGAGAGCCGGCCGCGTGGGCCGGATAGACCTCGCACGAATCAGGCAACTTCATCAGCTTGTCATGAAGACTTGCGAAGAGAGCCATGGCAAGTTCGCGAGACCTGCCGGGGAACAGGTCCGGCCGGCCCACGTCGCCGACGAACAGCGTATCCCCGCAGAATACGCCTACCGCTTCCGGCCCCCGCGATGTGTCCACAACGACGTAGGACACATGTTCCGGTGTGTGGCCCGGCGTCTCGATGACCTTCAGGACCATGTCTTCGAGCACGACTTCATCGCCGTCGGAGAGGCCCTTATGGGGGAACAGGCACTTACCCATCGCCGGGGCGTAGATAGTGGCGCCGGTCTTGCGGGCGAGATCGAGGTGGCCGGAGACGAAATCGGCATGAAGGTGCGTCTCGAGGACCTGCGTGATTTGCAGCCCGAGCGACTTGGCCGCGTCGATGTAGATCTGGACGTCTCTGCGAGGGTCTATCACGGCGCAGGATTTGCTCCCTGCAAGGATGTACGAACTGTGAGATATCTTTGGTGTGAAGAATGGCAACAACAGCATGACTTCTTCCCCCCTTACCTGCCGTTCCTGCTCAATGGTAGTTTCTCGTTGTGTCTAACACAAATTCGCCACTCGCTTCGTCCTGCCGCCATGTCGGCCGAGTGCATTTCCTGGCAGGTAGTGGAGGCGCCGGCGATCTAACATGCGCCCGGCCGGGGGGCGTGGAGAGTTTCGGCCCGGTCAGTACGCGGCTGACGGGCGAGCAGGCCGCGTACTCGAGTCACGGCGTTTCAGGCTTGTGGGGAGCCGGACCGGCACGTTCAGCCAAAGATGCACCGCATTGGGCGCAGTACTTGGCACCGGCAGCCTGGACGTGACCGCACGCGGGGCACGGTGATTGCGGGCCGGCATCGCTTTGCCCGTAGTAGAGCTTCAAGTGCGGCCACGGAATCTCGATGTGGTCCTGGTCGAAAGCCTTCTTGATGCGCAGTCGGAATTCTCTCGTCACCTCCCACTGCATCATGGGTTTCGTATCGCCCAGCACCTTTATCTCGATTGCAGAATCGCCGAAGTTGTTGACGCCGAGGCTTTGCGGTGCGCTGCGAATCTTGGGACCCCACAGCGGGTCCTTTGCCAGTTCCTGACCGACGTGGTTGATGACATCGATGACGTGCTCGAGGTTCTCCCCGTACGCCACCGGCACATCGAGATTCATTCTCGAGTAGTCCTTCGTATAGTTGCTTGCGGTCTTTATTTCGCCGTTCGGAATACTATGCACGATTCCGTCGAGGTCGCGCAGAACGGTCCGCCGCAACGTGATGTCTTCGACCAGCCCCGAGATACCAGCGACTTTCACCACGTCGCCCTTGTTGTACTGGTCTTCCATGAGGATGAAGAGGCCGGCAATCATGTCCTTGATGAGGCTCTGTGCGCCCAGGCCTATGGCGATGCCAGCGACGCCGGCGGTTGCCAGAAGCGGCGTGACATCTACCCCGACCTCGCCGAGAATCATGAATGACGCGACGATCAGGATGGTGATGCCGGTGATGGTGGAGAGTGCTCCGCTCAGCGTTTGCACGCGGCGCGCAAGGTCCTCGCGGGCCTTGCGGCCGCGGCCCCGCGTCGACATCGAACTCTCAACGATGCCCGGAATAACGGTCTTGATGAGGCGATATACCAGGTACCCGATGGCGGCGATGAGAAGAATGAGCAGCCCGTGCGCGATCAACCACAGCTGTATCGACTCGGGAGTGATGAGCGCTTGCGGACCCTCACGCGTGACCGTAATTGCAACCGCCGCCAGGGCGATGACAGCAAGGATGAAAGCGTCCAGAGTGGCAATAATCGCGCCACAGCTCTCTGAATACCCGGGTGTTTGGAGCCGGGCCCGCTGCGCGATATGCGATCGAGGATGTGGGGCCTTCCGTACACAAGGGCGGCGAGAGCCAGAGCTGCGCCCATCAGTATCCAGATACCGTTGGTGCTGAACCAGTTCCACAGAGAGGCGACTTCCATACTGTTCACAATCGTGGCTGCTAAGCTGCAAGTCTAGGGTCGGTCGCGAACTGCGTCAAGCCCGTCCCACGTATGGAACGGTGCTCTGTCTCAGCGCTGCTCACGCACTACGCGTTCCGTTTCTTGTCGGCTTCTGCCACATGGCCGCGAAGCCTTTCCTTCGATACCGAGAACGGATGCGGCACACGGATTGGAACGGGTCGCGGCTTGAACCAGCCGCGTCTCCAGAACAATATCAGGGCGCCAACGATGACTGAAATCATGAATCCAAGGACCATGAAATAGCCCTGGTGCCAGTGGAGTTCCGGCATGTTGTCGAAGTTCATGCCGTAAATGCCCGCCAGCAGCGTCAGCGGCAAGAAGATGGCGCCGACCACCGCCAGCACCTTCATCGTCTCGTTCTGTCGATTGGCGACCGCCGACAGGTAGCTCGCCGTAGCGTTGTCCGCGCTCTCGCGGATATTCATATTGAGGTCTTCGATGCGGACCAGGTGATCGTAGATGTCTCGGAAGAAGACGAGCGTCTGCTGCCTGATGAGTGCGAATTCTCCGCGGCTGATGCGGTTCAGCATCTCGCGCTGGGGGACCATTGCGCGGTGGATGTCCCGTACGGAACGTTTCAGGCGCTGGATGGACTGCAGCGTTCCAGGATTGGTGGTGGTGAGAGCCTGCTCCTCGACCTGTTCGGCGACATCGCTCATGAGGTCAATCGTCGGCAGGACGTTGTCGACCAGCGCATCGATGAGCTGGTAAGCGAGATAGTCTGAGCCACGCCGCAATGCCCTGTCGTTGCTTTCGACCTGATGCCGCATCTCGTCCACGCTGTACAGTGGATCGTTGTGATTGGACACGACGTAGTTCGGACCTATGAACAGCGCGAGTTCGGCAGTCTCCACGACCTCAGATGCGCCCGCCAGGTAATTGATACCGTGAACGATGACGAACAGATAGTCGCTGTAGTCATCAATCTTGGGAGGATGTATCTGCGGTTCT
This sequence comes from uncultured Chloroflexia bacterium, assembly GCA_963761225.1. Lineage (GTDB taxonomy): Bacteria > Chloroflexota > Dehalococcoidia > GIF9 > AB-539-J10 > SKVJ01. The sequence goes on from CAVXGE010000007.1 coordinate 130,945, forward strand.
ACGCAGTCCTCGATCGCCAGCCGGTGAAACTGAAATACCTCGGCAAGCAGCTTGACGTCGGCGTCACCGATCTCGCAGATGTCCACCCACAACAACCCCTTGCCGCTATGCAGCACGTCGGTCATCTGCGCCGCTGTGAGGTTGCTCTGAACGGCGCCGCCTTCCTCAAGACAGTAGTAAGACTTGATTGACATCGTCGACTCAGCCTCGTTTGTCGCATTCTATCATTGCCGCATTCGCCGGGGACAGGGGGCGGGTGGACGTGCCGAGAGGAAGAAGCAGCGTATCCGTGCGAAACGAACGAAGGGAAGTCTGGCGACCCCGGGGGGATTCGAACCCCCGATCTCCACCGTGACAGGGTGGCATGTTAGACCGCTACACCACGGGGCCGGGTGCCAATCAGGGCTCACGGAGTTTACCAGCAAGCCTTTCCGGGTGTCAAACGTCGTGGGATACCAGGGCCTATTTGCCGGACCAGAGATTGCCCTGGCGTTCCCAGCCCCATAACTCGCTGGTATACAGGTGCTTGAAATCGCGCCGCTGGCTGCGATAGTCGGGATACCGCCGGTCGGGCGAGAGCTTGAATATACGTGGCAGCAGGTGCATGTCGAATGCAGCGCGCTCCAGTTCCGCCCTGTCGTCCGGGTGTGCGAGTACGTTGATTATGTCCATCGCTTTCTCGGCCTGCGACTTCCCGGACAGGTTCACGATGCCGTTCTCGGTAACTACCCATGACACGAATTGACTGGGCACATCGACAATCGTGTGCTCGGGCAATTGTGCGACGAAGCGGGGGCGGCCTCTCGCGTCGCGTGAGTTTGCCGCCAGCACACCGCGCCCGCCTTTGGACATAGCGCATCCCACGATGAACTGGAATTGTCCTCCGGTTCCGGATATCGGCCTTCCGCCGATGAAACCGCAGGCGTCCTGCCCATACAGGTCCATGGCGAGGAAGCTGTTTATCCCGATGGCGTGGTCGTTCTTGCTCAACGTGAGGATGTTGTTTGTGTAGTAGCAATCGTAGCCGGCGAAGAAGCTATTGTGATGCAGAAAGTCATGGTATCGATCCGTGTTGTACGGAAACATGAAGTTCCACACGCATCGGCCCGGGTCCAGACTCTTCATGCTATTGTCGATGCAGCCCGCCTCGATGAGGCTGAATATCCATTCACCGCCCATCTCGGTGTGGACGCCGAGGTGTCTCAGTCCCGCATCCTTGACTGCAAGCACCACGGCAAGCGGGATCGTGCCTATGCCAACCTGGAGGCAGTCGCCGTCGGCCATTATCGACAGGATGTTCTGCGCGATGGCGCGGTCCGCGTCCGATATCTTGATGCGGGCCTCGTCTATCTGGGGCCAACGGTGGGCCGGCTCCGAAGTGTCGACTTCGACGAAGTAATCGACGTCATCCACCGGCAGGAGCATGTTGCGCCCCGCTTCACACCACGGATAATCCCGGCGGATCTCCACGACGACGCGTTTGGCGGAGCGGACGGCCGTCATCGAGTTTGCCACTCCGTACCCGAAATTGACCATGCCGCGTTCCGGCGGTGCGACCGAGACCACGGCCCAGTCGATGGCCGACTCTTGCTTCTCCCGCCGTGCCCAGCGAGAGTAGAGGAAATTCATTCCCATCGACCAGCCCCAGTGACCCCAGTCGATGGCACGTTCGGAGTCGTTCCATCCGCGACTCTCACCGTTGAAGAAGTAGTCGTGCAGGATGCAGTAGCGGGCGGTCGGGTCGGCCTTCCGCAGCAACGGGGCCGTGAGCGTGCTGCATTGGCTCCACAACTCGATGTCGTGAAGCTGACCCGGGCCCGGTCCCAGTCGTTTGCACAGCGCGTGTGTGGTGGCACACGGGTCGGAACCCGGCCCCCCCGTGTATATCCATTGCCCGCACTCGACCATGTCCGCCCACCGGGCGGCCGTGATCGTCTTATCTTTCACGGTGTGCTGCCAGTTCGACATCGAAATGCTCTCCTTCAGGCCCGAATCCTGGCAGCGATTGTACCCGTGCCTACTCCGTATGTCACTGGTTTTTCCTGCTGATTCGTTGCGGCGCAGGAGGCTATTTGACACCCATGCTCTGCGCCAGCACAATATGGCAGGAAAGGAGCACGCGCAACGTGGCAAAACCCAGCAAGTGGACCGTACAGGTAGGCGATAAGACGCACAGCGTTGAGGTGCGGCGGAAGCCGTGGCTCGCTATCGCAGAGATCAAAGTCGATGGCAATGTGGTTTCTTACTTCGCCGCCAAGGCGATGTCCATCACCATATTCAACTATCGGCAACAGCCTTTTGAGATTGATGGCACGTGGTTTTCCATCGTCATCAAGCCGAACTTCTTCGGCTATAACTTCGATCTTACACGGGACGGACAGTTGGTTCCGCCTGACGCTTCTTAGCGTGGGTGGCTGATTCTGCGCCTGTTGATACGAATGCGTATTCTGTTGACCAATGACGACGGCATCGGCTCGGTCGGCCTGTGGGCTGTCGCGGCCGAGTTGGCGAAAGTGGGCGACCTGGTGGTCGCGGCTCCGGGCGAGGAACGAAGCGGCGCGGGCACGTCCATAAGCCTGCGCAAACCGATCTGGGTTCAGGAGGTGGCGCCGCAGGTTGAAGGCGTCAAGGCCTTCTCGGTGTCGGGTACTCCGGCCGATAGTGCGATTATCGCGATAAGCTGTCTCTTCCCCGGCGAATTCGACCTGGTGGTTTCGGGCATCAACCGCGGGTCCAACCTGGGCCACGATGTCTACGTGTCCGGCACGGTTGGCGCCGCCATGCAGGGATACCTTCATAACATACCCTCGCTCGCCGTCTCGATGTATGCATACGTGGACATCGACTACCGGGTGGCGGCACGAATGGCAGGCTTGATTGCCGCCAAGTTTGCTTCGGGCGCCATACCGGGACCGGCATTCTTGAACGTGAATGCGCCCAACCTGAGTCTCGACGAGATCGTCGGCGTCGACGTGACACGCATCAGCCGCAAGAACTATTGCGACAGGATAGAGAAAGACTACGACTCCAGCGGGGAGTTCTTTCTGATTACCCGGAACGAGGAACTCGAGGACGCGTTGCCCGGCACGGACCTGTGGGCCGTGGAGAACGGGCGGATATCGATTACGCCTCTTCCGGACAGAGTTGTCAGCGAGCAGTTCGTGAGCCGCATGCGGGAACTGGCCCCCGAACTCGAGGCCGAGTTGAGAGCCTCGTCCCTCTAGCATGCCGCGCGGTGGTGGCATCGTCAACACCGCCATCCGTGTCGCGTTGACCGGGTGGGAATATGGGTGATAGCATATGTTCGGCCGTGGACCCGTGAGGGCTGCGAGCCGGGCAGATTGAGACTTGTGGCGTTAGCCCGCTTGGATCGAGCGTCGACCGAGACGGTGAATACGGGGACTTTCAGAAGCCCTCTCGGTGATGTGTGCCGTGAGGGCTTTTTTGTGGAGTAGCGATGGCTGGTTCCGTAGCTGACATACCCGGATTGAGGGTTGGACATTTCACCAATCTCACTGCGGCCACGGGCTGCACGGTGGTGCTGTGTGAGAAGGGAGCCGTTCCCGGAGTGCTGGTCAGTGGCGCGTCTCCCGGTGGGAGAGAGACGGAGCTGCTCCGCCCCGGATATTCCCTCAATCTCGTTCACGGCGTTCTTCTGGCCGGCGGCAGCGCATACGGACTCGACGCGGCTGCGGGTGTGATGCGTTACCTCGAGGAGCGGGGTGCAGGATTCGACACGGTGGCCGGCGTCGTCCCCATCGTGCCTGCGGCGATAATCTTCGACCTCTCGATAGGCGACCCTCACGTTCGTCCCACGGCTGAAGATGCCTACCAGGCGTGCTGCGCCGCAACCGAGACGCACATCGCCGAGGGCAGTGTCGGCGCCGGAACGGGCGCTTCGGTTGGCAAGTGCCTCGGCATGGACCACGCAACCAAGGGCGGCTTCGGCATGGCGAGCGTGTCTCTCGGCAATGACGTGGTGGTTACAGCCCTCATCGTTGTGAACGCGTGGGGCGACGTCATCGACCCACGTTCGGGCGGCACCGTAGCGGGGCCGCGCGAGCTGCCGGCAGGCGGATTCCTGCGGACGGCCGACCTGCTGAAGCAGAGCCGGATGAACCGACCTTTCCCCACGTCAAACACGGTCATCGGTGTCGTGGCTACCAACGTGCGCCTGCGCAAGAGTCAGACACACAGGCTCGCCCAGATGGCGCAGACGGGACTGGCGCGCACCATCGACCCGTGCGGCTCGATGTATGACGGCGACACGCTCTTTGTTCTGTCGTCGGGCGACAAACGATGCGACATGAACGTGCTGGGAGTCGGTGCGGTTGAGGCCGTCACTGAAGCGGTGCAGCGCGCCGTACTTCAGGCTGAGGGCGTGGCGGGCGTACCGGCCGTCCGTGAACTGAAGGAGTTGTGACATGAGGACGATGCTCAAGGGCAAGATACATCGGGCACGCGTGACCCAGGTGAACCTCGACTACGAGGGCAGCATCACCATCGACAAAATGCTTATGGACGCCGCCGACCTGTACGAGTATGAAAGGGTCGACGTGCTCAATGTGAATAATGGCGCCCGGTTCAGCACGTATGTTATCGAGGGAGAGCCGGGTTCGGGGATGATCGGACTCAACGGCGCGGCCGCGAGGATGGCGGTGGTAAATGACCTTGTCATCATCGTGTCCTACCGGACGATGGGCGACGAAGAAGCGCGCGTCCTGCACCCGCTCGTGGTGCAGGTGGACGAGAAGAATCATATCCGCTGACGGCAGTAGACCGCCGGCACGGTGAGGGAACCATGGAAGTATTTCGTGAGATTGACGTGTTGAAAGCACAGCGTGCCTCATGGCCGCGCCCCATCGGCGTTGTGCCGACGATGGGTTATCTGCACGAAGGGCATCTTGAACTGGCTCGCCGCGCCCGCTGCGAGAACGCGACGGTGGTGGCCACCATCTTTGTGAATCCCACTCAGTTCGGCCCCAACGAAGACTTCGGCCGGTATCCGCGTGCGTTCGAGCGAGACCTCGAGATGCTGAAATCAGAAGGCGTGGATGCGGTATTCGCGCCTTCGCCTGCGGAGATGTATCCGGCCGCCTTCTCAACGTGGGTTGATGTCGAGGGCGTCACGTCCAGGCTTGAAGGCGCCTCACGTCCCGGACACTTCCGCGGGGTGGCCACGGTGTGCAACAAGCTCTTCAACATCTCGGGTGCGGACCGCGCCTACTTCGGCCAGAAGGATGCGCAGCAGGTGGCCGTTATCAAGAGCATGGTTCGCGACCTCAACATGAATCTCGAGATAATCGTGGTGCCGACGGTAAGGGAGCCGGGCGGACTGGCGATGAGCAGCCGTAACTCCTACCTGAGCGAGGCGGAGAAGAATGCATCGACGGTGCTCTACCGTGCATTGACGTCCGCCCGCGACATGCGGCATGGTGGCTGCAGGGATGCGGCTCTGGTACTGCGCCGGATGGTGGAAATCATCGGCTCGGAGCCGCTGGCGCACCCGGATTACATCGACATCGTCGATCCGGCCTCATTCCAGCCGATGGAGTCGCTGGAGTCGACGGCTCTGGCAGTCCTCGCGGTGCGCTTTGGCGCGACGCGGCTCATCGACAACATGCTGCTCGATGCCTAGGCGGCGAGGGCACGTCAGTCACGAGTGGTCCATCCCCATGGGCTAACCTGCGTTTCCGGGTTTGGGTGGATGTCGTGCAGGGCGTCCGGTGAAACAATCACGCCACGGAATTCGCGGATTGCCGCGGGATTTGTCTCTCTGACGAGTGGAAACCTGTTGGCATGTTGGATGGGCTCTGGTATACTACACCGTCGTTTGCGTTGAGAAACGTGGACACCGTGGGGTGGGGCAGGAGAGGTCGGGGTTTGACAGGCGGCAATCTCCTCAGGTAGAATCCTGTTTTGCGAGTTGCACGTCCGCACGTTAATAACTGAATACGTTTTGTGTCCGGCTTGATGTAGGTCAAGGGAACAAGGGCACAGGGTGGATGCCTTGGCATCAGCGAGCGATGAAGGGCGCGGCATGACTGCGATAAGCCTCGGTTAGCTGTCTAGCTAGCTTAGCCGGGGATTCCCGAATGGGGCAACCCGCCTGGGTAGAACCCAGGCACCCGCTCACGCGGGGGCAAACCGGGCGAACTGAAACATCTTAGTAACCCGAGGAAAAGAAATCAAAAGAGATTCCCTTAGTAGTGGCGAGCGAAAGGGGAAGAGCCCAAACCGATATAGCGCAAGTTACGTCGGGGTTGTAAGGCACGAGTAGATGGACTTGATCCATCACAGAGTTACAAAATTTCGTCCTAACCAAAGGTCCCTGGAAGGGGCCACCATAGAGGGTGAGAGTCCCGTAGGTGAAAGGACAGAAATCTCTGCTCGTGTTCTTGAGTACCACGGGACACGTGAAATCCTGTGGGAATCTGGGGGGACCACCCTCCAAGGCTAAATATTGCTGATGACCGATAGTGAACCAGTACCGTGAGGGAAAGGTGAAAAGTACCCCGGGAGGGGAGTGAAATAGAACCTGAAACCCTGTGCTTACAAGCAGTCAGAGGTTCGCTTCGGCGGACTGATGGCGTGCCTATTGAAGAATGAGCCAGCGAGTTAATTTATGTGGCAAGGTTAAGCAACTTACGTTGTGGAGCCGAAGCGAAAGCGAGTCCTAATAGGGCGTTGAGTCGCATGGATTAGACCCGAAACCGGGTGATCTAACCATGGTCAGAGTGAAGCTCGAGTAAAACCGAGTGGAGGCTCGAACTGGTGAATTAGGCAAAATTCTCGGATGAACTGTGGTTAGTGCAGGTGAAATGCCAAACGAACCCGGAAATAGCTGGTTCTCCCCGAAATGCATTTAGGTGCAGCCTCAGGTAGTAGCCTGCGGGGGTAGAGCTCTGGATGAGCCAGGGGCCGTGAGGTTGCCGAACTCAACCAAACTGCAAATACCGTGGGTGTAATCCTGGGAGTGAGACTGCGGGGGCTAAGCTCCGTAGTCGAGAGGGAAACAGCCCAGACCATCAGCTAAGGTCCCTAAAATAGACTAAGTGGCAAAGGCGGTGGCGTTGCACAAACAACCAGAAGGTTGGCTTAGAAGCAGCCATCCTTTAAAGAGTGCGTAACAGCTCACTGGTCGAGTGACACCGCACCGATAATTTAGCGGGGCTCAAGTCTATTACCGAAGCTATGGAATTACTGCAAAGTGATTGGTAGGGGAGCGTTGTCTTTGCTGTGAAGCTATGGTGTAAACCGTGGTGGAGCGTAGACAAGTGAGAATGCTGGCATGAGTAGCGTTAAGGCATGTGAAAACCATGCCCACCGTAAGCCTAAGGTTTCCTATGCAACGTTAATCGGCATAGGGTTAGTCGGCCCTAAGCCCAACCCTAATGGGGTAGGCGATGGACAGTAGGTTAATATTCCTACACCGCCAGATCTTCGTTTTAAGGTAAAGGGGGGACACAGGAGGATAGACTGGGCATGCCTATTGGACATGGTGTGTTCCTGGTTTTAGGCGTGTCGGAGCAGGCAAATCCACTCCGGCGTTAAGCTGAGAACAAGGGGAATTCGATGGGCAACCGGAGAAGACTCAGTTGATTCCACACTGGCAAGAAAATCCTCGTTACTAGACGATCAGGCGCCCGTACCGCAATCCGCCACTGGTAGGCGGGGATAAGGGTCCCGAGGTGTTCGAGATAACCCTCGTTAAGGAATTCAGCAATCTAACCCCGTAACTTCGGAATAAGGGGGCCCGTCTCTATGAGACGGGGACACAAAATTGGCCCAAGCGACTGTTTAACAAAGACACAGGTCCGTGCTAAAGCGAAAAAGCTGATGTATACGGGCTGATACCTGCCCGGTGCTAGAAGGTTAAAGGGAGAGGTTCGGGCGCAAGCCCAAAGCTTTGAACTGAAGCCCTAGTGAACGGCGGCCGTAACTATAACGGTCCTAAGGTAGCGAAATCCCTTGTCGGGTAAGTTCCGACCCGCACGAAAGGTGTAACGACTTGGGCGCTGTCTCAACGGGGGACTCGGTGAAATTGAATTGGGGGTGAAGATGCCCTCTACCCGCGGCCGGACAAAAAGACCCTGGCAGCTTTACTATAGCTTGGCATTGAGCTTTGACTGGGCATGTGTAGCATAGGTGGGAGGCTGTGAAGCTGGGGCGTCAGCCTCGGTGGAGCCACCGGTGAAATACCACTCTTGTTTAGTTATGGCTCTAACCCGTAGATACGGGGACAATGTCTGGTGGGTAGTTTGACTGGGGCGGTTGCCTCCTAAATGGTAACGGAGGCGTCCAAAGGTTCCTTCAGCACGGATGGAAATCGTGCGTAGAGCGTATTGGTATAAGGGAGCTTGACTGTGAGACCTACAAGTCGAACAGGGACGAAAGTCGGGCAAAGTGATCCTACGGTTCTGTGTGGAAAGGCCGTAGCTTAACGGATAAAAGCTACGCCAGGGATAACAGGCTTATCTTGCCCAAGAGTTCATATCGACGGCAAGGTTTGGCACCTCGATGTCGGCTCGTCGCATCCTGGGGCTGGATAAGGTCCCAAGGGTCCGGCTGTTCGCCGGTTAAAGCGGCACGCGAGCTGGGTTCAGACCGTCGTGAGACAGGTCGGTCTCTATCCGCCGTGGGCGTCGGAGATTTGAGAGGAGCTTTCCCTAGTACGAGAGGACCGGGAAGGACAGACCTCTGGTGTGCCAGTTGTTCCGCCAGGAGCATTGCTGGGTAGCTATGTCTGGATGGGATAAGCGCTGAAAGCATCTAAGTGCGAAGCCCACCTCAAGATGAGATCTCCCACTGGGTTAACCAGGTAAGGTCGCAGGAAGACCACCTGCTTGATAGGCGACATGTGTACGCACAGTAATGTGTTTAGCTTAGTCGTACTAATGACCGAGGCCTTGACCTACGTCAAGTCGGACACAAAACGTATAACAGTAAGTGATTGTGCGGCAACGCACGTCGCGGGGTAGAGCAGTGGAAGCTCGTCGGGCTCATAACCCGGAGGCCGTTGGTTCGAATCCAACCCCCGCTACCACCAACTCGCATCCTTTTGGGGCACAGGTGACTGTGCCCCTTTTGTTTTTGTTGGCATCCTGCCGACCGTGCCGTGGGACAATAGACACCGTCGTAGCATCCTTCGAACGATCGGAGCAAGGTGTCCTCGGATTCCACGGAGTCATGCGACCCCATGTCGTGGGTCGCCAGGTGCTGGCGCCGAACCTTCCGTGCTCGCCGGCAAACTTGACAACTTCTTGACGCGGCCACTCGCGTTCTTGAGAAGAAATTGACGTGCTTCGTGCTGTAATAGTTGCCGGCCAAGCGCGGACGTCAGATTCCACGAAAGGTGTGGCAGGTGTGGCGGCGATGCATCCTCCGACGCTGGTTGAGCCGAAGACGAACGGCAAGTAGAGGCCGGCCGGTCACGCAGAGTACGGACGGGCAGTGCCGCCGCCTTCTCAGGGGTTTATGAGCATCCGAATTGTTCTCAGGCACCTCGGGCTCGTCCTTCTCATGTTCGGGGCGCTTCTCCTCTTTCCGCTTCTCTGGTCCCTTGCTGTGCAGGATGGAGCGGCAGTGTGCTTTCTCTCACCCATCGCCATTGCCTGCGGCACAGGTTTTGTTCTCTGGGAATTCATACCAAAGCAGAACGGAAACCTCTCCCGCCGGGAAGGCCTGGCGCTCGTCACATGTACGTGGCTCTCCGCCTCACTTATCGGGGCATTGCCCTACACCATCTCCGGGGTGTTGCCTCACTACGTCGACGCCTTCTTCGAGGCGATGTCAGGGTTCACCACCACCGGAGCGACCGTTCTCACGGCGATCGGCGGCCAGCCACACAGCATTCTGGTCTGGCGGCAATTCACGCAGTGGATAGGCGGCATGGGGATCATAACCATCTTCGTGGCGCTGTTTCCTATGCTGGGCGTCGGCGCGGCGGGGCTCCTTGAGGCGGAGACGACAGGGCCCCAGAAAGAGAAATTGCAGACCAGGATCGCGCATACCGCGCGGATACTGTGGATACTGTACGTCGGGTTCACCGCCGCCGAGATAGCATTGCTCATGTCCGGAGGAGGGCTCCCGTTCTATGATTCCCTCAACATCGCGTTTGCTACCATGCCGACGGGTGGTTTTCTGCACTTGCAGGCGAGCATGGGCGCATATGTGGACAAACCATTCATAACCACGGTTGTCACCATCTTCATGCTGGCGGCAGGGACAAACTTCGCGTTGTATTATCACTCGCTGCGTGAACGCACGGTGCGTCCGATGTACCGCAATCCTGAGTTTCGTCTGTACATCTTTATCGTTGTGAGCGCCACGCTCCTCATCGTGGTGGATCTCCTCAGAGCGGGCTTGATGCCGGCGGGCAGAGCCCTGCAGCACGCGGCGTTCCAGGTCGTGTCGATTCAGACTGCCACGGGGTTTGCCACGGCCGACTTCGACACGTGGCCTTCTCTGTCGAGAGCCGTGCTGCTGGTGCTGATGCTTGTCGGCGGATGCGCAGGCTCCACGGCTGGAGGATTCAAGGTGATTCGGCTCCTCGTAGTCATCAAGTACGCGATGCGCCACATCATGACCGCATTTGGTGCGCGTATTGTCGCGCCGGTGAAACTGGGCGGCGAGGCGATGCCCGAGCACGTCGTGTCGGCAGTCATGGGCACGACATGTCTCTATGTATTGACGGTCTTCGGGGGGTTCCTGCTGATGAGCGGCTTAGGACTGGACGGCATCAGTGCGCTGTCGGCGGTTGCGACGACCATGGGCAACGTAGGCCCGGGTTTGGGTACCGTGGGGCCCAATCAGAACTACGCCTTCATCCCTGACGGCGGCAAGTTGGTGCTCACGAGCTTGATGCTCGTCGGACGACTCGAATTCGTGACCGTGCTCGCCTTGCTGCATCCCATGTACTGGCGCTGGCGCTAGACTGCGTGCCTGCGCATTCGACACAGTGATGTGCGGGATGGATAATTGGGCCGAAAGCGAAGACGTGGCTGAGAGGGGCGGCTTCCCCTCCTTGAGGAGCGCGTTCTGACGAGGAGACGGAGTTCACGATGTCGGTCGCGAAGAACGGTGGCGTGAAGCGAGGGCAACTCAAGATCTTCTTGGGATATGCAAGAGGCGTGAGCGAGACCCGCGCGATGTTGTGTGCGGCACGATCGGCAATGGCGAATGGCAGGGACGTGCTCGTCGGGTACGTCGAAACAGGTGGCCGCCCTGAAATCGAAGCGCTCCTTACGGGCTGGACTATGTTGCCGCTCAAGAAGTTCGACTATCGAGGCGCGGAGATGCCGGAGTTCGACCTTGACGCGGCGCTGGAGCGCAAGGCCGAACTATTGCTTGTTGATGGGCTGGCTCACACGAATGCCGCCGGATGCCGGAACCGCAAACGCTGGCAGGACGTCGAGGAGTTGCTGGAGCGGGGCAGCGATGTGTGGACCACGCTGGACGTGCAGCACATAGAATCGCTCAACGATGTGGTCGCGCAGATCACAGGAGTGACGATCCGGGACACGGTGCCTGACCGGGTCTTCGACGAGGCCGCCGAGGTTGAACTTGTGGACTTGCCTCGCGACGAACTACGGGATGCGTCGGGGGACAGCAGAGGGCGGGCGTCAGGCCAGCCTGATTTTGGCGAGGTCGGACCGCTCTCCAAAGGCGGAGTGCTGACCCTGCGCGAAATGGCGATACGGCGCGTGGCCGGCAGAGTGGGGCGCGGTGTTCAGACCGTTGGCCTGGAGCGAATGCGCCAGTGCGCTCGGCCGGCCGCCGAGCGATTGATGGTGTGCGTTGATTCCAGCCTGGCCGCGGCCAGGCTCATCCGCACGTGCGAGGAGATGGCGGCGCCAACGCATAGCCCATGGGTTGCGGTGCATGTAGAGAATCCCGCGAAGAGTCGACTTGACGAGCGGCGCTGCACGCGCCTCGATGCCAACATGACGCTTGCCGGGCAACTCGGCGCCGAGGTTGTCACGCTCACCGGCAGACACGTCGCGGATGAGATAGTCCGCTGCGCTCACGATCACAACGTCACGACGATTGTTATCGGCAGAGGCGATGGCGCATCGCCGCGTCGCCTCCGCCGGCGGTCCGTCGCGGATCGAGTCATCCAGATGAGCGGCGGCATCGATGTGCACGTGGTGCCCGGCGTAGACTCGAAAGGCGGCTTCGCACTGCCGGCGGCCGGGATGGTCCGCGGCTGTCGCGGCTACGTGATGGCGGCGGGCATGCTGGCGCTGGCGTCCGGTGTGGCTGCGGTCTTCAAAGCGCTTGGACTCACCGACGCGAACCTCGTCATGACCTACCTTCTGGCGATCGTGCTTGTGGCTACGTGGTGGGGGCGCGGTCCGGCGATCGCCTCATCTGTCGCATCCGTGCTGCTCTACAACTTTCTGTTCACGACCCCTTTGTACACACTGGTGGTGGATAACCCGCAGTATGTCTACACCTTTGCGGTGATGCTCTCCATCGCGCTCATCGTCAGCGCACTAACGTCGCGCGTACGCGAGCAGGCGAAGCTTGCCTCAGATCGAGAACGTCGCACCGAGGCCCTGTACAGGGTGAGTCATGTTCTTGCCAGCACCTCGGGCAGACTGCAACTGGTTGCTGTCGCGCAGGAGGAACTTGAGGCGATATTCGGTGGGAAGGTAGCCGTGTTCGCAGTTGTGGGGGACGCGTTGCGGCAGTTGACGTGCCAGGGGCATGGTGTTGACGAGACCCCGGTGGAACGCGAGGCTGTGCAGTCGGCCTTCTCGAATCGGAAGGTGACCGGACGGAGTACCGACACCGTGCCCGCGGCGCAGGCAATCTACTTTCCTCTGATTGGACTGAATCTGACTGTGGGCGTATTGGGCTGGCAACCCGGAGATGATACGTATCTCGTGGACGCAGCACAGCGGCAACTCCTGGATGCAGTCTCCACGCAGATTGCTCTTGCGCTCGAACGTGATTGGCTGGCGCAGGAGACCCAGCGAGTCGTGACCGAGGCCGACGCCGAGAAGACGCGCAGTTCCCTGCTCAGCGTTGTTTCCCACGACCTGCGCACTCCGCTCGCCGCGATTGCCGGTTCGGCCAGCAGCCTGGTGGTGGATAAACTGGATAGTGAGACTCGCAATGAACTTGCGAGGACGATCTACGAAGAAGCCGACCGGTTGTCGCGATTGGTCGACAACCTGCTGCACTTCACCCGCATTGAATCGGGAGCCGTGAAGGTCGAGAAGCAATGGCAGCCGCTGGAGGAAGCCATTGGGTCGGCGTTGCGGCGAGTTGAGCCGGCGCTGAAAGGTCATGACGTACGCCTCGACCTGCCTTCGGACCTGCCTCTGGTTCCGATGGACGGTCTGCTCATCGAGCAGGTGCTGGTGAATCTTCTGGACAATGCCGCGAAATACTCAGCGGACGGATTGCCCATTGATCTCTCGGCTCGACTCGTGCCGGCAGGCGTTGAGACGACGGTCGCTGACCGTGGTCCCGGGCTCGATAGGGCTGAACGGGAACGGGTCTTCGAGAAGTTCTATCGCAGCCCCGCAGTCCGCGGCGACCGTGGCCGGGGCGCAGGAATGGGCCTGGCTATCTGCCGTGCCGTCGTCACTGCGCATGGCGGACGCATATGGGTTGAGTCCGCGCGATGGGGGCGGGGCGTGTTTCAGGTTCACGCTGCCTGTGGACAGGGTCCCGCCGGCGGCCGGCCAGGATGGCAGGGCGATAAAGGAGGTGCGCCATTCCTGACGCACCGCTTATCCTCATCGTTGAGGACGAGAAGCCCATCGTAAGGTTTCTCTCGGCATCTCTGAGCGGTCAGGGATATCGCGTCATCGTGGCCCAATCGGGTGCGGAGGCTATGGCCCTCATTGAGACGCGCCTGCCGGACCTCCTCATATTGGACCTGGGGCTGCCGGATATGGACGGAGTGGAAATCATCGACTACGTTCGTCAGTGGTCGCAAATGCCTATCTTGGTGCTCACCGCCCGGGACGAGAGACAGACAAGATAGACGCGCTGGACCGTGGCGCTGACGATTACCTGACCAAGCCCTTCGGCGTGGGCGAACTGGCCGCGCGCGTGCGGGTTGGCCTTCGTCGCCGGGCTCGTCCTCTTGTTGAGCGAGAAGGAATCAGCAGGCGTGTTCGAGTCTGGCGACCTGCGCGTGAATCTCGAGCGAGCGCAGAGTATTCGTAGGCGGCGATGAAGTCCATCTGACTCCGATCGAGTACCGCCTCCTGACGACGATGATTGCCCACGCCGGCAAGATGCTGACGCATCGATTCCTGCTGCGAGAGGTCTGGGGTCCGGGCTACTCTGAAGAGGTGCATCAATTGCGCGTTCACATGGCGAATCTGCGCCTGAAGATAGAACACGAGCCGGCGCGACCCCGGCACGTTTTGACGGAACAGGGAGTAGGATACAGGTTCGCCGTGTACGACTAGGCCGCGCAGCCCGTGTTCTGCGCGTTATGCAGCCTTTCTGCCGCTGGCGATAATGATGTCGTCCGTGACGATTCGCGCGCCCGTACGCTCGAAATACACGCGGGTACGCTCGGATTCTCTCTCAACCTCGTCTCGCGGGAATCTCCCGTACCACCACGAGGCCGAGATGGCAGAGAAGAAGTCGTACGCCCTTCCGCCGGAGCCGAAATCGGTGTGCCAGGTCACCCGGCGCGCAGATATGTCCCGCAGTCCGGCCCGGCGCATGAGGTCACGGACCTCCGCTTCGGTCCTGGGCCAGAACTCCAGTCGATAGCCGAACACGAATCGCTTGCGCATGGCTCTCAAGCTGGTATCGATGGGCTCCCAGTAGTGGTCCGGCGCGTGGGTGCCGATGCTCACCAGCCCTCCCGGTCGCGTCACGCGCGCCATCTCTGCGGTTGCCTTCCTCTGGTCAGGGAGCAAACCCATGGTCATGCTCGTGGAGACGACGTCGAAGCTCTCGTCGCTGAAAGGGAGCTCTTCGGCATCCAGTTGCCGGAACTGGATGCGGTCCGGACCAAATCCCTCGCGAACTGCGTTTTCCCTCGCGCGTGAGAGCATCTGCTCCGAGATGTCTCCGCACGTCACGAAGGCAGCTCCGTGACGCAGCATGAGGAAGGACGCCACGCCGGTACCGCCTCCAACATCAAGGACCAGCTTCCCGCGTACGTCCATGTTGGCCAGCTGCTCAGCAGCGGACTTGAGTTGCAGTTCAGTTCCCACTTCATCGTAGTGGTTGACGTGATCGCTAAATGCCCCGTCATATCCCAGCTTCACCCGCTCCTTCATTGCCGCGGTATCGCGCATTGAGCCGGTGGCCCAGGCGACAAGGTTGCTGGCGTTCAGCATCAGCCGGATGGATGGGGTGAGCCTGCCCGTCCAGAGTACTTGCGCCATTGTGATGCCCGCTGACCGGGCGCCTCATCCGCGTCGGAGGCTGTTCGTCTGTTCCGTCGGGCGGCTGAGACCCGAATCATGGAGGTTTATCGCTTCAATCTGGCACCGGTAGCGCACATTGTCAACCTCAGGACGGTCGGGGAGGCCTGCACGGGTCTGTGGTGTTCGGGTGTTCATTGGACGGGCGGTTCACGAACCGCCCCTGCATTTGCACGACAAATCCGTGCAGGTGCGAGCAGAGAATGCACAGGCAACCACATCGGTTCGGGAAGCACCGAGACACGAGACCCAATCATGAGCACCTCTGCGGTCGATGATCTTCGGGTTTCACGTGCGCCCGTATTTCTGGAGTACCAATCGGAAGGACGAAGGACTACACTACCGCGAATACGTACCTGCGCGCTGACTCCATGTCGCGCGAAACGGCTTTTCCGGTAAATGGTCAATTGTGTGCCGGAGCAAAGGGGAACATGGCGGCAGAGGCAATAGTGGAAGCACCCGGGGTTCGGGCGGCGGTGCGGTCGACTGCCCGTCTCGTCTTCGTCGACCACTGGCGTGCCGCCATCATCATCCTCGTCATTCTGCATCACGTGGGCGTGGTCTACTCGGCCATCACCCCGTTCTACTACGTCGAGCCGAAGGACACCGTGACCACCTGGGTGCTGGCCATTTTCCTGCTGTTCAACCAGTCCTGGTTCATGGGTGCTCTGTTCCTGGTGTCGGGTTATTTCACCACAGGTTCGTACGACCACAGGACTCCGGGGGCTTTCGTCCTGCACCGGGTGACCCGGCTTGGGATACCCATGCTGCTCTATTACTTCGTGTTTGCACCGATTTCGGCTGCGGGAATATGGCAGATGCCGTCCACCTTGACGGGAATCACCACTCCGCTCACCTGGCAGCAGTATCCGCAGTTGCTGGGCATCGGGCCCCTCTGGTTCGCAGCGATGTTGCTTGTGTTCGATGTGAGGTTACGCGCTATGGCGGGTGACTTTCGGAAAGCGGCCTGCACCGGAAACGGTTGCACACCGGCCTCCCGACACGCGCATGATAGTGGGCTTCGTACTTCTTCTTGCACTGGCGAGCTACCTGATGCGCATCGTGATTCCGCTCGGCACGTCCGTTGCGGATTTCCCTACGCTGGGCTATCTGCCGCAGTACCTGGGACTCTTCATCATTGGTACTATTGCATCCCGCCGCGACTGGTTCAGGACGATACCTGACGCAACCGGGAAAGCGGTGGCTGGTCGTGGCGCTTGCGGTTTCCCCCATCCTCTTTCTCGTGGCTCTCAGCGCCCAATTGGGGTCGGCGACCGGGTTCATCGGCGCAGGACAGTGGCAGTCGGCCGTCTATGCGCTCTGGGATTCGACCATGGCGGCGGGAATGTGCCTGGGCTCAATCACACTCTTCCGTAGATTCTTCAACCGGCAAAGCACGCTGGGTGTCTTGCTGTCACGGCACAGCTTCGCCGTCTACGTCATCCACATCCCCATTATCGTCTGGCTGGCGATAGCGATACGAGGAGTCAATCTTGAGGGCCTGCTCAAGTTCGGATTGCTCGCCGTACTCGCGGTCCCGATCTGTTTTGCCGCCGCGTACGTGTTCAGGAAGTTGCCGGGGGTGTCGAGGGTTCTCTGACTCGCCGAACTGGAGTGCCAGTCATGTCATCGCTGACGGTCTTCGCACCCGGCTGAAGGTGAGCCGTGAGGCATCCAGACGGAGCGACGTGTCTGCGCACGCATGCCGCGCGGGACGGCGCCGCGAAGCAGTGAGACGCAGGGGGACGCAAGTCAGCCGGCCGCCGCGGGTCTCTGGTCGCAGAGGCCACGGGGCCGTAATCGCTGCCGGGAACATCGGTCCCCTGAACACCCAGGACATGGCCTGGCATCAGGCAGGCATCAACCGAGCACTCTCTTGCGAAATCCCCTGATTCCGATCCAGAGGAACAGCGCGCATAAGCCCTACTAGCACCGGGTAGATGACGTACAGGGGCATGTGAGGCGCCGGTGTCAATGCCGCGCGGAAACCCTCGGTGACGTAGATGAGGGGATTGACCAGGACCAGCGTCTGCAGCCAGGAGAACCCCCCTATCTTGATGGCCGCGAGAGTTGTCCAGGGATAGTAGGTGCCACCGAGAAACGTCATCGGCAGCACGATGAATCCAAACATGCCGCCGATGTTGCGCGGTGAGATGCGGGTTCCCAGAACCAGTCCCAGGGAGGACGTCATGGTGCAGGTGAGGGGGATAAGCGTAAGCAGCACCGGCCAATGCACGGTCAGGCTCGGGGATGCCGCCCTGGGCATGCACGACGGACGCGATGGGGAACACGACTGCTGCGGCCAGGAGTCCCTGGAGACCGCCGGACACTACCTTGCTGACCGCCACCAGCGCCACGGGTAGAGGAGCGAGCACCCGGTCCTCGATCTCCTTGGTGAAGCCGAATTCGTTGGCCAGCGGCAGAGCCACTGCCTGGATGCCCTGGAACATGATCGACAGCGCAACCACGCCCGCCACGAGTACGGTCGCAAAAGCTGACTCGCCGCCGGCGCCGCCGCCGCTGCCGATGCCCTGGCCGATCTGCGGAAACACGAACAGGAAGACGAAGACGAGGAGGAATGGTTGCACGAGCGTGCGCGCGATGAAGAACGCGAGGTTCTTTCTCAGCACGGTGAGGTCGCGCAACAGCAGGGCGTTGAACGCGGCGCGGCTTGCAGCTCGCGGCCGGGCGAAGTGGTCTGGCTGGCCTGGCATCCGGAGCAACCGTTATCGCTTCCATCGTCAGTCTCGCAGCTCCTTCCCCGTAAGATTGATGAAGACGGTCTCGAGAGTAGGTTCCGCAACTGACAGGTCGGTGATTCTGAATCCGCCTTCCTCGGCTGCGGCCACCACCTGGGGCAGCACTCCCGTGTGTGCCTTTGGCGTGGAGGTGAACGGTCTCTCCCACACGGTGACTCTTGGTCGCCCCTTCGATTCGCTTGCCGAGCAGGTCAGCCAGAGCATCAAGGTCGCCCGTGGCGGATACGGTGACGACATCGTCCGCACCGACCGACTCCTTCAGCGCTTTCGGCGTATCCATGGCGAGGATGCGGCCGTGGTCCATGATGGCCAGCCGGTCGCACATCGAATCGGCTTCCTCCATGTAGTGCGTGGTCAACAGGATGGTCTGTCCTTCCGCGCGCAAGCGCCTGAGAATCTCCCACAGCGCGAGGCGGCTTTGCGGGTCCAGCCCCGTGGTGGGCTCGTCGAGAAAGAGCACCGAGGGGCCGTGCATCAAGGCGCGTGCCACTTGGAGCCGCCTCGCCATGCCGCCCGAGATGGCCATTACTTCAGCGCTTGGCGCGTTCGGCGAGTCGAAACTCGACCAGAGACTTGTCCGCGGCCTGGCGGCTCTCTTTGGCGCCCATGCCGAACAGCCGGCCGTGGTAATACAGGTTCTCCCACACGGTCAACGCTCTATCGAGGTTGTTTGTTTGCGCCACGACGCCGATGACCTGTTTGACGAGAGCGGGTTGGGCCACCACGTCGATGCCGGCCACGAACGCGGTCGCCGCTTGTCGGGATAACCAGCGTCGTGAGCATGCCGACGGTGGTTGTCTTGCCCGCGCCGTTCGGCCCGAGCAAGCCGAAAATCTCGCCGGGGTGTATCGGCAGGTCCAGCTGGTCCACCGCAAGGATGTTGCCATCCGGATAGCGCTTGGTGAGTTTCTCGCAGCGGATAACTTCACCCGTGGCAACAGGCGGGTTGGCGACGATAGGGATGTCTTCTTCGATTGCCGCTGTCATCTTCCTCCTCCTCCAGGACGCAACACAAAGTCTATCGCAATTCCGTGCTCTGTGCTCGATGTGTTGCACGGCTGGCGTCCTGTGGCAAGGCGGGTCGACCCGATGCAGTTGCCGGCACGGGCGGAGTACTCGGGCGAAGAGTACTCGCAGCACTCCGCGGCTGTGGACCACTATGATGGATACGCGATGCGGTGTGAAGGTCTACAATAGGGGCTCATGTTTGGATTGACCAGCGTATTGACGTTCGAATCTGCCGAATTCCGGTATGCGGCCACGGTTGCCGTAGCAGGCGCTGGGGATTCTCCGGGCTAGAAGGCAACGCACCGATGTCGCGCTATTTCATCTTCGGAACCGTTGGGCTGGCGTTGCTGCTGTCGGGAGTGGGCGGAACATCCGTGGCCGTAGCGCTTGAAGCCATCCGTGTCGACTTCGACGTCTCCGTGGTATCCGCCGGCTGGGTCATCGGCATCTACCAGGTTGCGCTCACCACCAGCATGCCCGTGGTCGGCAAGGTCAGTGACGTCATCGGCAGCAAACCGACCTTCATGATGTGCGTTGGCCTGTTCGTGCTCGGCTCGCTTGGCTCGGCCCTGGCGCCGAGCATGGCGTTGCTTATCCTGGCGCGTTTCGTCCAGGCGCTCGGTGGCGGGGGCTTTCTGCCTTCGGCCGTGGGGATCGTTGCCGAGGTGTTTCCCGAATCCAGGCAGCGCGCAATCGGCCTGTTCAGCAGCATATTCCCTGTAGGGCAGATAGCCGGTCCGGTTGTCGGCGGCTGGTTGATAGAGCTATTCGGCTGGAGTGCGACGTTCTGGCTGAATGTTCCCGTTGGCGTTGTCGTTCTCGTTCTTGCGGCGCTGCTGCTGCGCGCCGGAGGAAGGCGCGGCGGGCACATCGACTTCATCGGGGCAGGGCTGATTTCCGGGAGCCTGGCTGCGCTCATGGGCGCACTAGCCTTCTCAGCTATGTCGGGTCGGTGCAGATATGGCTGCTGGTTGCGGTGCTGATGTGCGCTGCAGTGGTACTGACGCGGCAGTTTCTACGCCACGAAGCAACGACCAGGGACCCCATCGTTGACATCGAAATCTTGAGGGGAAAACCGTTTGTGGCCGCCAATATCTACAACGTCATCTTCGGCGCAGGTGTTATCGGAATTATGTCGCTTATTCCTCTGTTCGCCGTCAGCGTGTACGGAGTTTCCTATCTTGAGAGCGGTCTCATCCTCGTGCCCCGGGCAGCGGGTATGTTTATAGCGTCACTCGTGGTAAGCCTGTTCATGATGCGTCTCGGCTATCGGAAGCCGATAATCGTGGGTACTTCCCTGGCGGCTGTGAGCCTGGTGTTGTTGAGCCTGGAACCGAACCATCTGCTGGTGCTCGGACAGGGCCTGGACAGCATCGTCATCCTATCTGTGATCCTGTTGATTATGGGCCTGGGGATTGGTTCCGCGGCGCCGGCATCCAACAATGCCTGCATCGAGTTGATGCCTCACCGCGCGGCAACAATCACGGGCATCAGGGGCATGTTCCGGCAGGCCGGCGGTGCGGTGAGCATCACCATCGCAACGCTGGTGTTGCACCAGACGGGAGACATGGCCGTCGGATTCCGGTTTGTGTTCATCGGCCTCGCGGTCGCGCTGATGGCCGCGCTGCCCGCCATACTCGCCATGCCCAGTTCGCCCGTCTGCAGCCCTTCGGAAACCCTGTCCGAGCGCAAATACTGAACGGCGTCGACCCGGCCTGCGCATCGTTTGGTTCGGCCAGCGACCAGTTCTGGCCTGCCCATGAGGTGTGGCGCGGGGAACCGCAGACTGCACGAACTGGCTGGCTTGTTCTTGCAGCGTCCCGGTCACGAAAGATGGGAGGATTGAGGGACACTGATTCCGGCCCGTATGCGGAAGTTATGCGGTCGGGATAGAGATGGATTGTTAAACGCCCGGGCGGAACGTTGATCGCGGCGAAGCGTCGTTTCACGGGAAGCAACGTCATCAGCTACTATTAGGCGGCCGGCAACAGCACGTCCCTGGTCAAGCGACTTCAGAAGATGTCCGGCATCCGGCAGAATGGAGCCTTGCATGTGAGGGAGCAGATGCCGGAATAGCCCGTGCGACTGCGGCCCGGGTCGTCCCTGAAAGGTTGTGAATGCCGCCCGAGTATGCCAAAGTGTGCGATGCAGAAGGTATTCGATCTCGCCGACAGGTACCGCGACTGTCCTTCTCGTTCTCACTGCCGGCTTACGGCCACAAGAACTTCTGCGCGGCAGCAGTTCATCACTGTTCGGACGGAACCCGGGGATTGAGTCGGCGCCACTCGCAGTTTGAATGCGGCGACTCATCGCATGACCATGCATGGTTCGCCGCCCGATCCGAGCCGCGCGGAAGGACAACCGGGGCGAGAACCATGTCGGAATGCTGAATTCCAGGACGAGCAGTCATGCGGTCTTGGGAGTGACCGAAGGCACGTGGACTGGAGACGTGAACGGGCTCATCGCCGGTGACAACGCCGTCACGTTGCAGGGTGCCGGAACGTGGTCTGCTCACTCAGGCAAGGTGCCTCCAAATTACAGGTAAAGGGCAGGAAGAATGAGACGTAAGTCATTAATCGCGCTTGCGGTGGTAGTCTTGGCCGGCTTGGCGACTGTGGGAATCAACCTCTATGTGCAGAATTCGCGCTATGTCACCACCGAGAATGCCAGCATCGGAGCTCCGCTGATATCCGTCAGCTTCCCTATCAGCCGGCCAGATAGTGAGCGTCGACGTGGGCATCGGAGACCGGGTACAGCAACGGGAATCAGTGGCGGTGATAGCTTCCCCCCGTTTCTCCGATGGGGGCTCTCTCCAGGGATACAGTGCCATTCCGGGCGGCCAGGCGTCCGTGGAGGCGCCTGTCTCGGGCTATGTTGCCGCTGTCTGGACCTATCCGGGAGCCCTTATCGGCGCCGGCTTGCCTATCGTCACGTTGTTCGATGACTCCAATATCTGGGTAACGGCCAATATCGACGAGAACAGGATAGAAGACGTGCGGCTCGGTCAGGCCGTGGACGTGACGGTGGATTGCCTCGGAGGAGCGACGCTGAAGGGCAAAGTGGCGGGGATAGCGCGCGCTACCGCCTCGAGTTTCTCTCTCCTGCCATCCGGGAGCACGTCCGCGAACTTCACCAAAGTTGCGCAGGTAGTGCCGGTGAAGATTTCGCTGGACAATATCGACGGCCTGACCCTCATTCCGGGCAGCTCCGTGGAAGTCAAGATCAGCATCACATAGTCTCCGGAGCTGACAGGAAGAAGATGTCTTACAAGTGGAAAGTCCTGACAGTGGCCATCGGCGGGACTTTCATGATGATGATCGATTCCACCATCGTGAATATCGCCCTGCCGCATATCCTGTCTGTCTTCAATGACACTATCGATAAAGAGCAATTCATCGCCTCCGCCTATCTGATGTCCATGGCGGTCAGCGCCCCCCTGGCGACGTTCCTGATGGCGAGGTTCGGCGTCAAGAGAATCTTCGTGGGAGCTGAGGTTGCGTTTCTCATTGGGTCGATGCTCTGCGGGCTTTCCTGGAACACCAATGCCCTCATCCTGTTCCGCATCATTCAAGGATTCAGCGGTGGAGTGCTGATGCCCCTCGCCATGACGCTCATCTTCACGAACGTTCCTCCCGAGGAACGGGGGACTACAATGGGCATCTTCGGTGCGCCGATGGTGCTGGCTCCGGCAATAGGGGTTACTCTTGGCGGTTATCTGGTGGAGTACTGGAGCTGGCGCTGGTGCTTCTACGTCAATCTGCCCATCGTCTTTCTGGCCGTTATCGCGAGCGTCGCGTGGCTGCGGGATACCTCGAAAACAGCAGATCTGCCTCTCGACGTGAAGGGATTCCTCCTGGCCGCTCTGGGCTTCAGTACGCTCCTCTATGCGCTCACCTATGCCCCCAGTTGGGGTTGGACCGATGTCCGGACCATCGGATTCTTTGCGGTCAGCCTGTCAAGCCTGATCGCGTGGACCATCGTGGAGTTGCGGGTGAAGATTCCGCTTCTGGACCTGAAGGTGTTCAAGTTCAAGGGTTACTCACTGGGCACACTGATGAATTTCGTGACTACCCTGGGCCTCTTTTCCGCCATGCTGCTTCTGCCTCTGTTCCTGCAGAACGTCCGGGGATTGGGTGCTTTCCAGGCAGGGGTATTGATGGTTCCTCAGGCGGTAGGCGTCATGATCGGCTCGGTAGGGGGCGGCCGTCTGTATGACAAAGCCGGCGCGAGGCTTCCGGTGATACTGGGTCTGCTGCTTGCCGGCTATACTACCTGGAACCTGTCCGCCTTGGACGTCATAACACCCGACAGTACGCTGACGTGGATAATCACGTTCAGAGGCATGGGTATCGGACTTGCGATGATGCCGGTAATGACCTTTGCGCTGGCTGAGGTCCCCACGGAACTCATCTCGGCCGCATCCACCATCAGCAACGTCCTGAGGTCGGTGTTCGGCGGACTGGCCACAGGCATCTTTGCGAGCCTGCTCAGTCACTACGAGAAGGCCAACGTGGCGATTCTGGCGCAAACTGCGACTCCCGATTCCGGAAGCACACTGGGCATCCTGTCTCTTGCGCAGGTCACGCTGCAAAAAGCGGGCATGTCATTGGAATCCGCGCACCAGGGAGCCATAGCCCTGTTGTATCAAGTCGTAGCCCTCAAAGCTGCCGTCCTGGCCTTCGACAGGGTGTTCCTGCTTGGCGCCATCATCCTCGCAATCGGAGTGATACCGGCCCTCTTTCTGCATGGCACGGCCAAGCCGAGACAGAAGGATGTACCGGTCATCGTGGAGTAGGCCTCTTGCCCGGGTCTCAGCAATTGCTGGTTCACGTGATTCCTCGCTCGGAGCATTCCTGTGGCGGCGATCCGCACCTGTGGGTACGGGTGGAAGAGGAGGCAAGGTCAGACTTATGAAAGGACTAGAAAGCGACAAACCTCTCGCCCGGCAGCGGCCTGGCCCGAGCGCGGACAAAGCTGACGGTGAACAGGAGGTGCTCGCGGCGCTCGCCGAAATGCCCCCGTCTGACCGCGCCATCGGCGAGCGGCTTCACGCGATTATCAGGGCAAGCGTGCCGGCCCTCTCGCCGAAGCTCTGGTACGGGATGCCTGCGTACGCAAAGGATGGAAAGGTCATCTGCTTCTTTCAGAGCGCACGGAAGTACACCAGGAACGGAAGGCTGAGGCTTGCCACCGGCCGCGCACCGTGGATGACCCGCGCGAGGTACGCGACGCTCGGCTTTGGCGAAGCGGCGAATCTCGACGACGATGGCCTGTGGGCGGTCGGCTTCGCGGTGACGGAGGTGACTCCCGCCGTCGAGGCGAGGATCGACGCGCTCGTGAAGAAAGCGGTGAGCTGAGGAAGTATCCGGAATGCCCGCAAACTGCGGTGCGGGGCCTTCTACTCAGTCTCTATCTTGCTGCGTATCACGTGCGACAGTTCGTGCAACACGTCCATCGCCTGGCTGAACGGAGGCGCGTACGCCAGATCCAGGTTGGCCAGGTCATCCGCCGTCCACCTTGCTGATATGGCGGTCGCCAGCACATCGAGACGCTTCGAGACATCGCCGGCGCCAACCAGCTGCGCACCGAGGAGTCTGCCCGTGGACGAATCGGCAATGAGCTTCACGTTTATCTCGAGAGCCCCGGGGTAGTAGCCTGCCCGGTCAAGTCCCTTTCCCGTCACCACCAGAGGCGCGATACCTGCCATGGTGGCCTGGTCCGCGTTGAGGCCGACCTTTCCGACGCTGAGAGAGAACACCTTAGCAACGGCGGTGCCGACCACGCCCGGGAATGTATCGTGTCCTCCGGTGACGTTCGTGCCGATGACACGCCCGTGCTTGTTTGCGGTCGACCCCATTGGCGCGAATATCTTCCCGCCGGTTACCCTCTGGACGTTCTCCACGCAGTCGCCGCCCGCGTAGATATCCGGGTCACTCGTCTGAAGGAACTCGTTGACGGCGATACCGCCAAGCGGTCCGATCTCCAGCCCGGCGTCCTTTGCGAGGTCGACATTCGGCTTGAAGCCGATTGCCAGCAGCACCACATCGGCTTCCATGCTGCCCTGCGCCGTTGCCACGCCGCGCACTCTTCCATGCCCGTCGCCCTCCAGTTTGATGACACGACGTCCGGTGTAGAGATGCACGCCCTTGTCCACCAGTTCCTTCTCGACGGCTTCGCACATGTCTGCATCGAGCACGCCTGGAAGCACGTGTTCAAGTGCCTCAATGAGGGTCACATCGAGCCCGCGCGCGCGGAACGCCTCTGCGCCCTCCAGGCCGATGAGTCCTCCTCCGACGACTACGGCCTTGGTGGCGCCGGGCGCGGCAAGAGCCGCCAGTATCCTGTTGGCATCGGCAATCTTCGTGAGCGTGAAAACGCCGTCCAGGTCCTTGCCCTCCAGGTTCGCGGGCACCATGGGGACAGCCCCGGTGGCGATGACCAGCTTGTCATAGGGCAGACTGGACGTCACGCCCGTCGCGAGATGCAATATCTCGACTTTGTGAGCCTGGCGGTCTATCCTCGTGGCCCTTGTTCCGCCGAGCACGTGGACGCCTGATGCCTCGAAGCGTTCGGGCGTTCTGGCAATCAGCCGGTTGCCGTTCGGAATCTGCCCTCCTACGTAGTACGGAAGGCCGCACGAGCCCTCTGAGACTGTGGCGCCCTGTTCCACCATCGTGATTCGCGCCGTTGCATCGTGTCTGCGCGCCCGGGCCGCCGTCTTCGGACCGCACGCCATCCCGCCGATTATGACGATGTTCAATTCACTGTTCATAGCTCACCCCTGCCGCATGCGTTGACCGCAACCGGTGCTTGCCCGCCACCGTGCCGCAACCACCCGGGACTCAGTATCGCCACCCGCGTGTGTCGATGTCAAACGCATCGAGTGGGCTTGATACGGGCGGGAGGCGTGGAAACGAGAGGGATGCCACGCTGGTCTTTCATGCAGATAATCGGAGACTTTGGTGTCGGCGGCGACTGGCAGCTTACAGGGCGCGGAGTCCAAACGTGACTAACCGATCAAACATGGTGCCTCGGGAATGCGCGCCAACGAGAAGGAAGGCTTGTACGGTGAATCGCCATACGTGCGAGAGACAGTGTCCACCGACGCTGTTCACCGCATGGCGGGAGCGAGCAGCCGTGATAAGAGGGCATGGCAATAGAGCGGTGGCTCGCACCGGGGACGGACAACTCTGTGGCGCCCTGGGGGAAAGGAGCGACGCGAACCTGGCGTGCCACTGTCAGGTCAGAACTCCCTGCGTGCTTCTCAATCCTCAGGTGACGTATTGAACGGTGCCCGCATGGAAGCCGGCTAACGTACGGTGGACTGCCCATCTGGAAGAGTGAACCTCCACACGGCCCGGCCATCTTCCTCCGTGAGGGATACGTCGCTCTTCAGTCCCTTCAAACCGAGTCCCAGCCACAAGTGGCTGGCGCATATGCCTATGTCCAGGTTCGGATGCGTCCACCCGAAGTGGCGGTAGCCGGCGGGCATCGCGACGGAGATGGTGCGGTTGTCGGGTGACACGTCGAACCGCCAGAACTGACCGTTGGTGGCCGACGGCGCCATCCGCGCACATTCGAGAGCGAACAACACGTCCGGCGAGAGGTCTTCCTCCGTGACGCCGCTCAGCAACAGGTCCTTCAGGGGCTTCCTCTTGTGGCTCATGAGGGCGCCACTTATCCGGTCGTACAAGCGGAGCCCATCCTCACGCCTGTGTGCCAGTGGTGTGATGCATATGGCGCGCTCTCCCGAAAACTCGCCTTGCCCGCAGCCCCATCCCAGCCTCTCTGCTGTGGCACGCTCTCCCAGGTGCGGCATCATCCGCTCCAGTTCCGCCAGCGAGTAGTGCCCGTACCAGCACGTGGCGAGTCCCAGGCTGGTTGCGTAGAGGATGAGCATCTCGCCTACGAACCCTGCCTTTGAGATGGCGACTGGATCCGAATGCGCAATGAATGCGGCGTGGTCCGGGGGCGGCGTCACCGTGTTGCCGTACAGCCGCCTGGTGGGTTCAGCCTTGAAGAACCTGACCTTTGCCGTCCTATCGAAGGGGACCGACATGCTTTCCGCGAAGTCCTTCAGGCGCGCTATGACATCCGGGTCCACCGGGCGAATCTCGTAGCTCCGCGTGGACCTGCGGGTGTTGATGGCCGTCTCCCAGTCTATGGCGTTCAGCATTACTGTGCTCCTTCGGACGTGCAGAATTGCCCGCCGCGTGCATCATGGTGCGCGGCGGGCCGTTGGGTACGGGTATTGCCCGGTCTACTTCCCGGTGTAGGCGACAGCTCCATCTCGACCCGCATGCCGGGTACGCTGAGGGCGACTCCATATGTTATGCGGGTCGGGTATGGCCCAGAAGAACGTACGGTAGACCTCGTTCATCCCGTCGAAGTCTTTCAGGTCAGACAGCAGGACATGGATCTTCACCACGTCGGCCATGCCGGCGTCCGCCGCTTCGAGTACCGCCTTCATGCACTCAAGCGTAAGCTTCGTCTGCTCCTGGATGGTGGAGCCCTTCAGCTTCCCCGTCTTCGGATCGATTGGCCCCTGTCCGCCCACGAAGACAAAGTCGCCGGCACGGAATCCGGGCGACCACGGTCCCCACGGCGCGGGTACTTTGTCGGTGTTGATGGCCTTCTTCATTTCGCCTCCTCACCCGTCGGTGCCTCTCCCACGGATGATACGCCGAGCAGAGTGCGCCGGGCAAAGAGAACGAGCGAAAGCGCCGCGGGGCCTCCAATATGGTTGCTCCGATTCGGTGCGCATGGTGGCGGCAGATGCAGTTCCAACAGACGCGGGCGGGTCGGTGTGGGAGCCGACCCCTACGTCCAGGTGGCGGATCGGTGCCGTTGGCCGGTTGGACACCCGTGGGAAATGCGGGGACACCATACCTGAATTGTCAGCACCTTAGCGGTGAATAGTGTCCCCGGATTTCGGCGGGCACGCGCAGCGTGCCCTGCGGGAGACGAAGCGTTGGCGAGCGTGGTGAATGGTGTCCCCGCATTTCTGGCGGGCGGTTCTCCGACCGTCTCTAGGTTCGAAAAGGGTTTCCCGCGAGCAGCGCCACGGGGAATGAGGCGAACGCGTCGGAGAGGAGGAGACGGCCATCCTGGACGGTAACCGTCTCTCCGGTGAGGACGTTCTCGAATAAACGAGGTCTGCCGGGCGGCAGCGTAATGGCTTCGGCGCCCCAGACGTCGATGCCGAGCGGGAGCCTGCCTGCGCTCGCAACGGTCAGGCTTCTCAGCGGCACGATGACGATGATGTTCTCGCCGCGACGCCTTCGACTGAAGGCGCAGATATCGTCCTTCCGATTGCCGTCAGCGTACAGCGGGGTGTAGCTGCCCTTCTCGAACACGTCGCGATGAGCGAGCCGGAATCGCAGCGCCACTTGAGTGGTGTAGAACTTGGCCCTCTCGTCCGGCCAGTTCTCGATGAGTTGCTTCACCGCAGATGTCCGGTCTTGTGCGGCCGCGTCAAGCTGCGACAACAACGACCCCCGCAGGTCATAATCCACCGGACGCCGATTGTCCGGATCGACATGGCTCAACTCCAGCAACTCGGTTCCCTGGTAGAAGTCGGGAAGCCCGGGACACGTGGCCTTGAGCAGCACCTGTGCGAGCGAGTTGACCAGCCCGTGGACACGAACCGATTCAATGAGCCTGCCGAAGCATTCGTGAAACGGTGCTGCGCCTTGCCCCTTCAACATGTACAGGACAAGCTCCGTCAGCGCTTGTTCGTGCTCGTCGTTGGGCTCTACCCATGACGAGTTGACGTTCGCCTCCCGCGCCACCTTGGTCATATAGGCGGTCAGCCTCTCGGCGAACTCGCCGGTCGTTCCGGTCTCCGGCCAGGCACCGACGATCGTTTCGAGCAGAAACAGGTGAGTGGCCGGCCCCACCTGTCGTACGAGGCGGGCTGTGGCGTCATTCGACCGGAGAAATGACTCCCAGCGGTCGACCGCCGCGACCCAACCGGCGGGCATCTCGGAAAGCACCGCGAGACGGGCTCGCACGTCCTCTCCCCGCTTGGTATCGTGCGTGGCCGTACAGTTCATCGTGTGCGGCCAGTCATGCAGACGCTGCCGGTTCCAGTCGTGGAAGTGCTCGAGACTGGTGGCGGTCAGCGAGGCGCGACTTCCCACGTCGTTCAACGCAAGAAGCACGCTGTCCTGATAGAGGGTGGTGTCCTCAAACCCCTTCGCCATGGCGGCGCCACTGAGCTGCTGCCACCTCAGCAGGTGGTCGCGAACGGCTTTGCGCACGTATGAGGGCGCGTCGACCGGAATGTCCAGTGTCAGGGCACGGCGCACCGCCAACAATGTGCCGGG
Source organism: uncultured Chloroflexia bacterium (assembly GCA_963761225.1). Lineage (GTDB taxonomy): Bacteria > Chloroflexota > Dehalococcoidia > GIF9 > AB-539-J10 > SKVJ01. Next base: position 160,450 of record CAVXGE010000007.1, read on the forward strand.
GTGTGAGCCCGCGCCTCGCCGGAGTGCCGCGGTATCCACAGCGGATTCGACAAGGCGGCGATCTTCGGCGGATAAGGAACCCGTTCCCGAGTAGTACGTGCGGTATACGGGCAGCGCCGCGGTCACGTCGACAAGACCGCGGACCAATTGTGACGTGGTGAACTCCCAATCCGGGTAGAGCCACCGCGCCACCGGCGCCAGCAGCGCCGCGAGTCGTGACAGCTCTGGCCGGAAGGACTCCGTCAGCACGCGGCGCTGATTGTCAAACGTCAACTTTGTACGTGAGGTGTGTGAATGCGTGACAATCTGATGGTGTCGGCGAATGGCATCCAGCCCTTCCGGGGCGATGAACAGTCCGATGACCTCGTTGAGGAAGTCGTAGCCGGTGGTCCCCTGTACCGGCCAGGCCGCGGGCAGAATCTCATCTCCGCTCAGAATCTTTTCCACCACGAGGTACGGCCGTCGCGCGTCACCCCGCGCATCTGACGAGACCATCATCGAGCGCAGCCGCCTCAAGTACTGCAGCGGCAGCCGCAGCCCGTCTATGTGGTCCACGCGGACGCCGCACACGGCATCCGAGGCCACCAGGCTGCGCAGCAGGCGATGGGTCATCTCGAATACCCGTTCGTCTTCCACCCGAACTCCAACGAGTTCGTTGATGCTGAAGAAGCGGCGATAGTTGAGGATGTGCCGGCCTGACTTCCAGTATTCCAGCACGTAGTTCTGTTCGTGTAGAAGCCGGTGCAGGGTTCTCGGGCCAAGGCACGCGAGCGCCTCGCGCACCATCTCCGTGGCGGACCCGTGTGCGCCTGCGGAACTCTCATCAGGCTCATGGATGAGCTCCATCAGCTTGTCTCTGAGGTGACATCTGAGGTCGTAATGCAGCCCCGGTTCATATCCGGGCTTCCGGGCGATAGGTAATAGCGCCGGGAGCTCTCGAAGTGCTCGCTGCAGCCTCACGGGGACCTCTTCCGGAGGTAGCCGTAGAAGCGGGGCCAGGACATGACGGTATGAACGCACATCGAGGGGCAGCACGACCTGCTCGTACTTGAGGACGAGTCCGGTCCGGGTCAGCGCCACGGTCATTCCGCCGCTGTCGATGACCTCGTTGAGCGGCACGGAAAGCCATGGCAGCAACAGCCGGTTCGTCAAGCGGCTGACAGCCGGGGCCCAGTCGATGTCAAAGACGGTGGCGAACGGCGACACCCTGCCATGCTCCAGCACGTCCCACCACCACGGGTTCTCGGTCGAGGCAGCCATGTGGTTGGGAACGATATCGATGAGGACCGTCAAACCGTTGCGCCGGGCTTCGGCGAGCAGTTCGTTCCAGGCCTCTGCGCCGCCAAGGTCGTCGCTGATTCTGGTCGGGTCCACCGTGTCGTAGCCGTGCGTGCTTCCATGAGAAGCCTGAAGCACGGGAGAGCAATACAGGGTGGAAATGCCGAGCGACGCGAGGTACGGAATGCGCTGCGTTGCGTCCCGAAATCCGAAGCTCGAGTTCAGTTGCACCCGGTAGCTGGCCGAGGGCACGAGAGGCTTCATTTCACCTGCGCAGGGCGTATCTTCAGGTGCTCGCCCAGGGAATCGAACATCTGGAGCCAGTCACACGCGTTCTGTTCTCCCTTGTCCGCCCGGATCTTGCACTCTGCGCGCGTGGTCGGCAGCATCCGGTAGTAGATGGTCTGCACTTCGCCGAGGTCGACCGGGAACGGAAGCCGGCGGCTCAACTCAACCCCGTCGATAAGGCTCTGCAGGACACCCGTATCGGCAGGATTCTCGACCACCGACTGCATGAGGCGCTCGAGAGTCAGATGCAGAAGATAGCCATGTCCCTCGTTGTCCAGTTCCGAGCCCCATGTGCCCGCGTTGGCCACCAGCGTCTCTATGCGAGAGGCATCCAGCGTGTCCGCCGACAGCGCGCGCCTCAAGTCGGTATTGATGATGAATTCCGCGGCATCCTTGAACGCCTTGGGCAGAGGGTTGCCCATTTCGGTGAGGAAGCGCATGGGTGGATAGTTGTGCTCGTAGAGTTGGCGGAAGACCTGCTCTATCTCCGAAAGCGTTCCTTCGAGAATGTGCCCCATGACCTTGCGTTGTTCATCGCGGAACAGGGACTTCAGAGAGTAAGTAGACGTGCCGAAATGATGATCGATGCCGCGTATCACCTCGGCGAAATCAGCCGTGTTGAAGGTCTTCGTCAACTCCTCCGCGACAACCTCGTATGGCTCTTCACCCTGGTAGGCACGTACTCCGGCGTTGAGATTGTGATCTCCAAAATACAGGACACCGAAGGTAAAGTCGCCTGACTCGGTAGTTATCTCGGAACTCAATTGCAGCCGGCCGACGTTGAAGCGCGCCTTGCCCATCTCGGAAGAGCGGAAGTCCTCTACGATTGCCGGGTAGCAGAAGAGCCTGACCTCCTTTTCGTAGGTCTCGAACACCGAACTCACGGCGAAGTGCGCGGCGACGGTAGTCAGGTCGACCATCGCGGGCTTGACGAAACGTTCGTAGATGCGACGCCCGTCGCCCTGCTCCACGGTGAGGTTGCTCTTCGCCTCGGACAGTCGCGTCAGGAACTGTTCCTCCGCGAAGTCTCCGAATAGCTGCTGGGCGAGCTGCGCCACGCGGCCGGCATACTGCATCACCTGCACGGTCTCGATGCCGGATAACTCGTCGAAAAACCAGCCGCAGCTCGTGTACATGAGCATCGCGTGCCGCTGCAATTCCAGCAGCTTCAGGAGCGTGATGCGTTCACCGGCCTCGAGTTGCCGCAGGGCGTGACGCTGAATGAAGGCTTCGACGTTCTCCGGCTCTCTGTTCAAAATCACGTTGATGTAGTCGTCACGCGCGTCCCATGGCGCTTTGACCAGCAATCCGGCCTGCTCCTCGAACCGGGGCGCCACCGTCTCGCGCAGCCAGTCGAGCGCCTGCCTGAGAGGTTCGCGCCAGTTCTGGTTCCAATCGCTATGCCCGCCCGAGTTGCAGCCGCAGGAGCTGCGCCAGCGCTCGACGCCGTGGACGCAACTCCAGGAGCTGTTCTCGATTATCTGGACCTCCTGGGTGGGGGGATAGAGAGACAGATATTCCGCGTAGTTGGTGATGCGGGCCAGGCCCTTGGTCTCGATCTGGTCGAGGGCGTAGGCGAGGGCCATATCACCGAAACGGTGATGGTGGCCGAACGTCTCCCCGTCCACCGCGACGTTCACGAGTTGCGGCCAATCGCGGCCTTCATGAAACGCGCCGACAAGCCGTTCGGCGAGTGACTCTCCGCTCGAGAGGATGCCTTCAAACGCGATGGCCTTCGCGATAGGGCCGTCATAGAAGAAGACGGCGATGGTGCGGCCCGACGGCAACATCTGCACGTACGCAGTGGTCGGGTCGACCTTCTCGCCGCTCACGTCGACCCACTTGGCCGCCCCTACCTTTCGTGTCTTGCCCGCCTGGCGCGGAGCAAGTATGGTGAACTTGACCCCTTTCTCAGCAAGCACTTCGAGTGTCTCGATGTCGGCGGCAGTCTCAGACAGCCACATGCCCTCGGCCGGCCGGCCGAAACGGTGTTCGAAATCGGCGAGGCCCCAGATAACCTGTGTGGTCTTGTCCCGCCTCGTGGCGAGCGGCATTATCAGGTGGTTGTAGATCTGCGCGATTGCTGAACCGTGTCCGGAGAACCGGTCACGACTGGCCACGTCGGCGGCGATTATCTGCTCGTAAGTTCGCGGCTCATTCCGCTCCATCCACGAGAGCAGCGTGGGACCGAAGTTGAAACTGATCTTCGAGTAGTTGTTCACGATGCTCGTGATAAAACCGTCGGCGTCGAGAATCCTCGACTCCGCGTTCGGCGTGTAGCACTCCGCGGCGATTCGCTCGTTCCAATCGTGATAGGGATAGGCCGAGTCCTGAATCTCGATCTGTTCGAGCCAGGCATTCTCGCGAGGCGGCTGGTAGAAGTGGCCGTGGATACACACATATCGTTCGGTCATCGGTGCAATTTATCTCCCGCCGAGAATAGTACCACTGCTGATTGGGGGCCGATACGCACTGTTTCGCCCTGGGCGGGTTCCGGCGCCGGCTGGCTTGCGCCCCCCGGACCGCCCCACGTCACATCGGCCGAGTCGAGTTGAATGCTCCAGCGATTCGCGGGAAGCGGCAGGGCCACGTCCCACGGCGCATCGCCGAAATTGAAGGCGAATAGCACGGTGCGCCCTCCATGGCCGCGCTGCACCAGCATGCCCGGGGGTGATTCGGACGCGTGAATCTGTTCGTCAACCCCGGGATGCCCGGTGACCAGTGGCTCCGTCGCACGGAATCTGAGCAGTGCCTCGTACCACTTCAGCAGCACTCCGTGTTCGCCTTCTGTTCGCGCCATCCAGTCCGGTCTGGCGCTCAGAAATGTGGCTACATCCTGCGGGTCAGGAATCTCTCCTTCCCAGCGGAATGCCTGGAACTCCTCCCGTCGTCCCTTCCGGACAGCCTCTATCAATGGTGCATCCGAGTGATGCACGAAGTACGGAAATGGCGCCGTCTCCCCGTACTCCTCACCCATGAAGATAAGCGGCACATGTGGAGAAAGCGCCACGCAGGCCGCCGCCAGCTTGAGCTGTTCAAATGAGACGCATGCACTGAGGCGGTCTCCCAAAGCGCGATTGCCAACCTGGTCATGGTTCTGAGCACAGACCACGAAACGCGATGGAGGGATGCCGGCCGTGGGAGCGCCGTGCCGTCTCTGGCGATAGACCGAGTACTCTCCCCTGTATGCGTAACCCTCGTGCCACGCGGTCGCCAGTTGTTGCACTTTGCCGAAATCGGCATAGTAGCCGGACGTCTCGCCCGTGAGGAGTGTATGCAGCGCATGATGGAAGTCGTCGCTCCACTGTGCGTCGAGTCCCAGCCCCCCGCACTCCTTCTCCCGGATGAGCCGGGGATCGTTGAGGTCGCTCTCCCCGATCAGATACAAGTCTCGGCCTGCGCTGGCACGCGCCTCCGCGACGCGCGAAGACAATTCGGAGAGAAAGGGTTCGGCTGACATGTCGAGAATCGCATGGAGCGCGTCGAGTCTGAGGGCGTCGAAATGACATTCCTGCAACCAGTACAGGGCGTTCCCGACGAAGTAATCACGCACTTCATCGCTTCCGGCTCCGTCGTAATTGATGGCCCGGCCCCAGGGGGTGTGGTACTTGTCGGTGAAATACGGGCCGAACTCACCGGCGTAGTTACCCTCAGGTCCGAAGTGGTTGTAGACCACATCGAGTATGACCGCCAAGCCCTCGCGGTGGCAGGCGTTCACCAGGCGCTTGAGCGCCTCGGGCCCGCCGTAGCTGTTCTGTGCGGCGTACATGTAGCAGCCGTCGTAACCCCAGTTGCGCTCGCCGGGGAACTGAGCCACCGGCATAAGCTCTATCGCGGTGATGCCGGTCTTCTGCAGTTCGGGCAGCCGCGGGATAATGGCGTCAAACGTGCCTTCCCGAGTGAAGGCGCCGACGTGCAATTCATAGATGACGTAGTCTTTCAGCGGGATGCCCCGCCAGGCGGCGTCAGTCCAACCGAAGGTGGAGGGACAGACCTCGGATGGTCCGTGCACGCCTTCCGGCTGGAAACGCGAAGCGGGATCCGGCCGCTCGACATTGCCGTCGAGCACGTACATGTACCGTGTTCCCGCCGGAACGCCGCTGGCGACCGCGGAATGATAGCCACGCTCTCCGCGCATCATGGGCACGGTTCTGACGGGCGGCCCTTGCAGTCGAACCGCCATCTCCCGCACGAAAGGAGCCCACACGGTAAACCGGCACTTGCCGCCGCCGAGGTACACCGCTCCCGGCACAGGACCCAAGTTCATTCCTCCACCGTCGCCCGCAGGAAGACCGTGGCAAGGGGAGGCAATGTGAGTTCTAGAGAGAAGGGCCTTCCATGCCAGACCGTTGCCGTGGCGTCAACCTTCGCCGGTGAGAACATGCCGGTGCCGCCGAACGCCGCGTCATCGCTGTTCAGAAGCACCTGCCACGTTCCACCAATGGGCACGCCGAGCCGGTATTTCTCGCGGGGCACGGGCGTAAAATTGCAGACCACGAGCAACACGTCCCTCGCATCGATGCTCTTTCGCAGGAAGGCGATGACGCTCTGCTCGACGTCGTCAGCGCTTATCCACTCGAATCCCGCAGGCACGCAATCCTGCTCGTGCAGGGCGGGGGTCTGCCGGTAGGCGGCATTGAGGCGTGATACCCACTCGTGTATCTGCGCATGCCGGTCGTAGTCCAGCAGATTCCAGTCGATGCTGGAGTCATGATTCCACTCCGACCACTGCGCGATTTCCCCGCCCATGAAGAGAAGCTTCTTACCGGACATCCCGTACATATAGCCGAACAATGCGCGCAGATTGGCGAACTTCTGCCACTCGTCGCCGGACATCTTGCCGAGGAGTGACCCTTTGCCGTGCACCACTTCATCGTGGGACAGGGGCAAAACGAAGTTCTCGGTGAAGCCGTAGAGCATGCGGAACGTGAGTTCGTTGTGGTGATACTTGCGGTGAATCGGCCTCGTGTCCCATGTAGTCCAGCGTGTCGTGCATCCAGCCCATGTCCCACTTGAGCCCGAAACCGAGGCCTCCGAGGTACGTCGGCCGTGACACCATGGGCCAGGCGGTTGATTCCTCAGCGATGGTCTGGACGTCCGGGAACCGGCGGTACACTTCCTCGTTCAATCGCCTCAAGAATGAGATGGCATCGAGGTTCTCGCGTCCGCCCAGTCGGTTGGGTATCCACTCGCCCTTCTTGCGCGAATAGTCCAGGTAGAGCATGGAAGCGACCGCATCCACGCGCAGGCCGTCCGCGTGGTACTTGTCCAGCCAGAAGAGCGCGCTGCTGATGAGGAAACTGCGCACTTCGTTGCGCCCGTAGTTGAAGATATAGCTGCTCCAGTCGGGATGGAAGCCCTGGCGGCGGTCCGCGTGCTCGAACAAGTGGGTGCCGTCGAAGTACGCCAGGCCATGTTCATCGGTCGGGAAATGAGATGGCACCCAGTCCAGGATGACGCCGATGCCGTGCTGGTGCAGGTAGTCGATGAGATACATGAGGTCCTGCGGCGTACCGTAGCGGCTTGATGCGGCGAAGTAACCGGTCGTCTGATAGCCCCACGAGCCGAAGAACGGATGTTCCATGAGCGGCAGAAACTCGACGTGGGTGAAGCCGGTCCTGGTTACGTAATCGGCGAGAAGGGGGAGCAAGTTCGCGGTAACTGAGCGAGCGATTGCCATCTTCCGGCACACGCCGCCATGAGCCGAGGTGCACCTCGTATACGGCGAGAGGACTCGCGAGCGCATCCCGGGCGCCTCTGCCGGCCATCCAGTCAGCATCATTCCACGAATAGCCGATATCCCAGACGATTGACGATGTGCGGGGAGGGGTCTCGCAGTGAAACGCGAACGGGTCCGTCTTATCCACCTGGTAGCGGCGCTGGCTTGATTGGATATGAAACTTGTAGAGGCTGCCTTCTCCCAGGCCGGTGCAGAAGCCTTCCCATATTCCGGATGAGCCTATCGGTTTGAGAGGGTGACTTCCCGGCGTCCACTGGTTGAAATCCCCTACGAGCGACACCTTCTGTGCGCTCGGAGCCCACACGGCGAAATTGACTCCGCTCACACCGTCGACTTCCGTGGAGTGCGCGCCCAATTTCTCGTAGAGCTCGAAGTGGCTTCCCTCGTTGAACAGATACGTATCATCGGCCGTGAGTAGTGAGTGACCGTATTTCATTTCGAATGACATGATCGCTTGCCTCCAACTTCCCGATGTCTGGTCGACATGGCTGCCCGCAGCGCGCTCAACGCGTCACCTACGCGGGTCGCCACACCAAGTTCCTCGAGCGTCATGGCCGCCCTGTGCCTCCAACTGGGATAGGCGTCTCCGACGCCCGGAATGTTCTGCTGGGCCGTTTCAAGCCACAGGTCCTCGATGTTCACCATGACGTCGCGTGCATGGCTGCGGCCCAACCAGCCCAACGTGCATCGTAGCATGGTCTCCAGTCCTTTTGCCGAGGCAACCTCGGGGCAGATGGCCGCCAGAACGCCGAGCAGCTTCCGTATGGCCGCTTCTCTCTTTCTGCCTGCCGCGGGCGCCTGGCGGGCGTCAAGCAGCCCCACACGAACTTGTTGACATATGTCAAGTCCCTGCCACATCGCCGCGAACGTCGGCATGTCGTGCGTGTTGATGCTCGCGAGGCAGTTCGCGGGTATCGCCGGAGTCCGGCCTTCGGCAAGACCATCCATCTCGTAGTGCAGCACGAACATCCGCCGGAGCCCGTGACACGCCATCGCCCGCCGCACTTCCCGGGGCACGAGCCCGAGGTCCTCGCCGACAACAATGGTTTTGTATCGATGCGACTCGAGGCTGAGCATGGCGTACCACTCTTCCGGTCGATAGCGCAGATAGGCCCCCATGGACGGCTGCGCACCGTCCGGAATGCAGAACAGGCGGTGCAGCCCCATGACGTGGTCGACCCGCAGCATCCTGGCGCTCTTCATGTGGTGCGCGAGGTAAGCCCTCACGTAATCGTAGTGATGCTCGCGGATTGCGGTGGGGTGCAGTGGTGGGCTTCCCCAGCGTTGGCCGCCGGTGAAAACGATATCGGGCGGGGCGCCGGTGGACAGATGCTCGACGAACGAGTCGGGATAGCGCCAGGTGTCGTAACCATCCGGATGAACGCCGACCGGAAGGTCAAGATAGAGACCGACGCCGCGGGCCGCGGCACCATCCAGGCAGCGGGACATCTGTTCGTGGGCGAGCCACTGCTGAAACTCGTGAAACCGAACCTGCTCCCCATTGAAGTTGACGGCACACAGGTCTCCGGCACACGCGGCGGACGGCCACTCTCTCCAGCGGGTGTGCAGGTGGTCGCGAGCCGCACGGAATGCAGCGTATCCTGACACGTGGGGGTTTGACGCGGTGAACCGGTCGAGCGCCGTTTGCAGGGCGCCCGACTGAGCGGCCGAACGGTAGACCCTGGCAAGGATGTTGCTCTTGAGGCGCTGGACTTCGCCGTAGTCGACCAGCTTCAAGGCGCCCAACGTTGCGCATTCGGCGGCATCGTGAGCGCCGCCGGCGGCATCCGCCGCCGCGGGCCCGGCTATGGCCGACAGCGCAAAGGGGTCTATGTAGAACTCGCTCCAGAGGAGTCTGGAAACAGGCACATAGGGGCTCGGCTCGTTTCCTTCCTCGTAGTAGCAGGGAAGCAACGGGAGGGTACCCACGAGACCTCCACCCATCTCCCCGGTGAATTCCGCGAGGGACAGCAGGTCAGTGTAGCTTCCCGTGCCACAGTCGGCCCGGCCGCGCAGGGCGTACAACGGTGCGAACAGTCCCCAGAGGCGGTTCCGTCCCGGCTCGCCTTCGTAACACCGTTGGGGCGCGGCTATCAGGAGCGATGAAGTCTCTACACCGTTCGCGGTGCAGACGAGGAGATGGTAGCCGGTTGGCACGTGCAGTTCGATGTAGACCCGTACCTGATGCAGGCTGCCCGGACCTGCACCGCCGGCGGCAAGGTCCTCGGTGCGGCATCGTCCCACATCGACGGGAAACAATGTCCCGTCCTCCAGCACCACGTGGATATCGGGCAGCGGCCCCGCAGAATCGAATCCACGAATCACCACGCTTTCGAGCACGCCATCCCATGCCACCAGTACATTGTCGATGGGTTGAGACCATGAGCGTTGCGATACCGCGAGCAACGATGCCTCACACTCGCGTTCGGTGCCGGCGGGAACACCGAGCGCGGTCAGCATGGCACGCAAGGTGGGTTCCGACGCGGTGACTCGCATGCCCCGCACATCTCCGTACGCGGTCTGGACGCCGTACGCACGCGCGAGTACGCGAAGACGCGCGAGTTCCGTGTTGCGCGTCATACGGCGGTCTCGAGGACCTGCATGATGCCGCGCAGCGGCACGATGATCCAGTCGGGCCGGTTGTTCATCTCGTAGTTGAGTTCGTAGAGCGCCTTCTGGAGCAGGTAACCATCCAGCACGATTGCCATATCTTCCTGACGGTGAGGCAACACCGGAGTATCCGACATCAGGTCAAGGTAGGAGCGCAGGTACGTGGCGGCGACCCAGCGGTACCATGCGCGCGCCCACATCTCCAGACCAGGCACGTCCTCGGCTCGAACGACGGTACTCGTCTGGCCGTGCAGCGCGACGTGAGAGGCATAGTGGAATGACCGGAGCATGCCCGCGACGTCTTTGAGCGGGGAGTGCTTGATGCGTCTCTCTCCAAGGCTACGGGCAGGCTCGCCCTCGAAGTCGATGATTACAAAGTCGTCTCCGGTATGCAACACCTGCCCGAGGTGATAGTCCCCGTGACATCGAATGCGCATCGCGGAGATGCGCCGGCGGGTTATCGCCTGGAATCGTGACAGAATCGCGTCTCGCTGCGCCAGCACTGCGGCGGCTTCCGCCTGCACATCCACCGGCAACTCGCCCTGCATGGATGTGAGCGTGTTCATCACCTGAGACAGGTAGGCCCGGTATCCCTGGTACAGCGAGCGCTGATACATCGTGGAGAACGGCTCCGGGGCGAATGCCGCATCATCGACGGCTGAGGCCAGCGCCAGATGCAACTCGGCGGTGCGCTGACCGAGAACGCGGGCGGATTCGAGATACGGGGCTATCAGTTCGCTCATCACGTGCGGCAACGGCTCCTGGATGGTCTGGAGCGGCCCCTTCCCGATTGGCAGCGGCGCAGTATCGCCCGGTCTCGCCAGAACATTGTCAAAATATCGCCCCAGGGAATCGAGGGTAAACTGCCACGCATTGCCCTCGTTGCGCACAAATGTCTGGAGCAAGCCCAGCGTTATCGGCTCGACCGCAAGGGGCGTACGATACTCCAGCGCGCCGGCCACCTTGGGGGCATTGGGGAACGGTTCCCTCTCCGTCAGGAATCGGCCGATCTCGAGCTCGGGGGAGGTGCCCTCCTCGAGACGGCGATATATCTTGAGAACGAACTTGTCGCCGTAGATGATGGTGCTGTTGGATTGCTCGGCGCGGAGCAATACCGATTCGAGCTTGTCCTGGGTCGAACCGCGCGACCGAGTGTACACGCCCCTCGTGCGGTAGGATGCGGCGACTCCCTGGAGTCCTCTGTAACTTCTGCGCCTCCCCATGCCGTCGAGCAGGGCAGCGCGGAACTCGGGTGATGCCAGTGCGTCGTGCACAACCATTGGCGTACCCTGCACCGCCCCCTTGTATTCGAGCGCCGCTATCACCGGCCTCGCGGGGTCGGCCGAAAGCTGGCTTGCACGTTCTCCTGAGGCGAACGCGACGGGAATCAGGTAGGATTCGGGCTCTCCGTCCGCATACTCGATCCTGAGCACGATAAGGTAGGCAGTATCATCACCAATCGGAATCGCCATGGCATCCTGAATGGTGGCGCCCCGCGTTCGTCTTGCTTTGCCGCCAAACCACCGCGAGCGGCGTGCGAAGCGCAGCAGGGCGGTCTCGAACCGCGGACGGTAGGAACGTTTGAACAGGTCGTCGGGCCCCCGGCGAACCGGTAACGTCATCGCCGCCGGTTCCGCCGCCGGCTTGGACGGCATCTCGCCCGGTTGCGCCGTAGTCTCGAGCGAAAACCAGTAGAACGCGTGCGCCCCAAGGGAGATGGGGAATGGGGCCTCGGTGATGGCGGGAAACTCGGTGCGTCCGAACAACTCGACCGGCACCCGTCCGGCCAGAGCGCCCACATCGAGGTACGCGTGCTGGGCGTGACGCGACAGGTTGGCCACGACCAGCAGTGTCTCGCCCTCGTAACGTCGCACAAACGCGATCACCTTCCGATTCTGCGGGTGGAGGAATTCTATGGTGCCACGGCCAAAGGCGCGATACCGCCGCCGCAGCGCGACAAGTCTCTTGACCCACCACAGGAAGGAGTCCGAGTTGTTCTGCTGCGCCTCGACGTTCATGGTCTCGTAGTGGTACTCGGGATCGATGTTGACCGGAAGGTAGAGTCTTTGCGGGTTTGCGGTCGAGAATCCCGCGTTCCTGTCAGCGCTCCACTGCATGGGGGTGCGTACGCCGTTGCGGTCGCCAAGATAGACGTTGTCACCCATGGCTATCTCGTCGCCGTAGTACATCACCGGGGTGCCCGGAAGAGAGAACGACAGCGCTACCATGAGCTCCATCTTCTTGCGGTCGTTATTCAGCAGCGGCGCCAGACGCCGCCTGATGCCGAGGTTGATTCGCGCCTGCCGATCGTGCGCGTATACCCGATACATGAAGTCGCGCTCCTCATCGGTCACCATCTCGAGGGTCAACTCGTCATGGTTCCTGAGGAAGATAGCCCACTGGCAGGTGTCGGGAATCGCCGGCGTCTGCTCGAGGATATCCACGATAGGGAACCGGTCTTCCATCCGGATGGCCATAAACATCCGAGGCATCAGAGGGAAGTGATATGCCATGTGGCACTCGTCACCGTGACCGAAGTAAGCGGCGGTGTCCTCGGCCCATTGATTTGCCTCGGCCAACAGCATTCTATTCTTGAACCGTTTATCCACCTCGCGGCGCAATTGCTTGAGAAATGCGTGCGTCTCCGGCAGGTTCTCGCAGTTGGTCCCTTCCCGCTCATAGAGATAGGGAACGGCATCCAGGCGGAGGCCGGATACGCCCATGTTCAGCCAGAAGCTCATCAGCCGAATGACGGCCTGGCGGACGAGGGGATTGTCGAAGTTGAGGTCCGGCTGATGTGAATAGAATCGGTGCCAGTAGTACGCTTTCGCTTCGGTGTCGTATGTCCAGTTGGACCGCTCGAAATCCTTGAAGATGACGCGCGCCTCCCGGTACTTGTTCGGGTCCTCGCTCCAGACGTAGAAATCGCGGAACTTCGAGCCCGGAGGCGAGTGACGTGCGCGTTGAAACCAGGGGTGCTGGTCGGAAGTATGGTTGACAACCAGTTCGGTGATAACACGCAAACCTCGGTCGTCGGCCGCGCGCATGAAGGCGCGGAAGTCTTTCAATGTCCCATACAGGGGGTGGATGCTCGAGTAGTCGGAGATGTCGTACCCGTCGTCCTTAAGTGGCGAGGGATAGAATGGCAGCAACCAGATCGCCGTCACTCCAAGGTCGCGCAGGTAGTCCAGCTTCCTGGTGAGCCCCGGGAAGTCCCCCATCCCATTGGCATCGGTGTCGAAGAATGCGCGGATATTCAGTTCATAGATGACCGCGTCCTTGTACCAGAGTGGATCGTCATCCTGCCAGAAATACGTCGATTTCGCCGCGGACATTCCCCCTCCCTATTCGCGCCCCGCGCCGCCTGTGGCGTTTGCGGCCGCAACGATTCGGAATATGTGCGCCGGCCGCTCGAGCGGATTGAGCGACACGTAGTTCTTGAGTCCGGTCCACCGGTACTCGGCATCGTCCAGCAGGTCGCGCACCACGTATGGTGTGCCGGCCGGAATGTCAGTGAGCCCTTCATCCACGGTGACCCATCCCGTCTGTGTCCGCTTCGGGTCCATATTAACCACGACCAGCAGGTGCTCCGACGTTGCTTCGTCCCATTTGCTGTACGCGATAAGCATGTCGTTGTCCGTATGCTCTATGCGGACGTTGGCGGTTCTCCGCAGCGCCTGACTGTCACGGCGGATGCGATTGACCCGTGTGATGAGCGGTTTGATGCTGTCAGGAGTGTTGAGGTCCCAGTGCTTTGAGCTCGTACTTCTCGGAGTTGAGGTACTCCTCGCTGTTCTTCTCTCGCGGAATGTTGACGCACAATTCGAACGCCGGACCGTAGATGCCGTAATTGGCGCTCAGCGTGGCGGCGAGGACAAGGCGTAGCTGAAATGCCGGCCTCCCTCCCTCCTGCAGGTAATCCATAAGGATATCCGGTGTATTGGGCCAGAAATTCGGCCGAAAGTACTCCGCCAGTTCGGTGCGGGTCAGTTCAGTCATATACTCGATGAGTTCCCACTTCGTGCGGCGCCAGGTGAAATAAGTGTAGGACTGTGTGAAGCCGAGCTTTGCGAGGCGTGCCATGACCTTGGGACGCGTGAACGCCTCGGCGAGGAAGATGAGGTCGGGGTACCTGGCCTTGAGCGAGGCGATGAGCCACTCCCAGAATGCAAATGGCTTTGTGTGCGGATTGTCCACTCTGAATATGCGGACACCCTGGTCGATCCAGAATTGAACCACGCTGCGCAATTCCAGCCACAAGTTCTCCCGGTCCGTCGTGTCGAAGTCGAGCGGAAATATATCCTGGTATTTCTTCGGCGGGTTCTCAGCGTACTGGACGGTTCCGTCAGGGCGCCAACGGAACCATTCGGGATGCTCACGGACGTAGGGGTGGTCGGGGGAACACTGGAACGCCATGTCCAACGCTATCTCGATGCCGGACTCGCGAGCCTTCTCAACGAGAGCCCTGAAGTCCTCGAGCGACCCCAGCGCAGGATGCACCGACTTGTGCCCGCCTTCTGCGGAGCCTATGGCCCACGGCGTACCGGGGTCATCCGGAGAGCAGCGAACCGCGTTGTTGCACCCCTTCCGCGCGGTCACCCCGATAGGATGGATGGGTGGCAGATACAGCACATCGAAGCCCATCTCGGCGATGTAGGGAAGCCGCGCCTCGCAGTCTTTGAACGTGCCATGCCGGCCCGCGACCGGCGAGCAGGAACGCGGGAACATCTCGTACCACGCGCTGTAGCCGGCACGCTCGCGGTCGACTGTTACGTGGAGCGCGGGAGAGTATGTTGCAGCCGGCGTGCGGTCGGGATACCGGGATGCCAATTCAAGCACCTCTGCGCCGGATGCGGTTGCGGCTGCCTCTCCGATTGGATGCTGCGCCCGAAGCCTCTCGGCGAAGTCAAGAAGTGTATCCGAATCGGGCTTCACGGCTCTTGCGGCGGCGTGTGCCAGCAGGTCCGCCCCGATGAGCAACTCTACCGAGACGTCCTGGTTCGCTTCCAACCTCTTTATCAGGCTCGCCTGCCACGTGGTGAATTCGTCGATCCATGCCGTTATCGTGTACAGGTGGTCTCCTGGTGTCGCAACCGGGAAGGACGCCTTCCACCTGTCGTTACCGAGGTGGGTCATCCGTGCAGCGCTGAACGTCTCGCTTGCTTCGTCCTTGTAGAGTACTTCCGCTCCAAGGCTCTGATGGCCGTCCGTGAACACATCGGCCTCGACGGTGACGATGTCTCCGATGATCCGCTTGATGGGAAATCTGCCGGCATCGATGCAGGGCGTCACGTTATCGATGACAACGCGGGTACCCCACGCTTCATGGACGGCACTGCGGGTTGCGGGAATGTCATGTTTCGCCATAACGATTGCACTCAGACTACCGACACGATTGGGGGGCTGTCAAGAAGAACGACGTGGATGAATGGGTCAGTGGCGGTTGGGTTCTTGGGTCAGCAGAGGCATGTACATCGAAGTCACATAATCCTTTACCATGCGTCGCGCAGAGAATTGGGGCGAGATGGATTCCATCGCGCTGCGCACGCGCGCCAACCACTGATGGGGAGTTCCATTGCGGTCACGCTCGTAATACAGCGGGACGATCTGGTCTTCGAGAAGGTCGTAGATGGCTGCTGAGTCCCGTGCGTCTTCCTGTTCAGGTGTCCAGGAGATGGACTCGTCGCTGATCACCCAGCCGTTTGTTCCGTTGTACCCCTCGGGCCACCACCCGTCCGGAACGCTCAGGTTCAGGACGCCGTTCATGGATGCCTTCATGCCGCTCGTGCCCGACGCCTCGCGCGGTCGACGCGGCACATTGAGCCAGACGTCCACCCCGCGAACGAGGAGGCGCGCCATGTGCATGTCATAGTCCTCGACGAAGGCGATACGCCCGTAGAAATCGTGATCGAGAGATGCTTGATACGCCGCCTGGAGAAGGCGCTTCGAAGCCTCGTCGGCAGGATGCGATTTTCCGGCGAACACTATCTGCACCGGGTTCCAGGGGTTCTTGACCAGCCGCTTCAAGCGTTCGATATCGCGGAATATCAGTGTGGGGCGTTTGTACTCGGTGAAGCGTCGCACGAAGGCCACGGTGAGTGCCGTTGGTTCGAACAGGGCGCCCATCGCGAGCGCCTGCTGCCCGTTGCAGCGGCCGCTGGCCCAGCAATCCTGCGAGCGGACAGTCATGGCGGTGATGAGCTTCTGCTTCAGTTCGCGGCGTGCCGCCCATAGCTCCTTGTCCGGAATGTTACGTATCTTCTCGAAGAGGGCGGGCTCGTCGCTGTGCGCCATCCAGTCCTTCCCGAAATAGCTGTCATAGAGGGTGGCCACCTCGGCGGCCAGCCATGTGGGCAGGTGAACGCCGTTGGTAACGTGAGTGATAGGTACGTCGTCCTCGCTACCGTCCGGCCATAGACCGTGCCACATCTTGCGGGTCACGTCTCCATGTATCTTGCTGACCGCGTTGCATTTCGATGCCGTTCGCAGCGCGAATGCTGTCATGTTGAACTGCGGCTGTAGCGGGACTGCCTGCCCCAGCGTGAGGAGCGCGTCGCGGTTGGCGCCCGGAAGCTTCCAGAAGCCCGTCAGTTGGTCGTCCAGCAGTTCAAACGGGAACACGTCGTGCCCGGCTGGCACAGGGGTGTGCGTGGTGAAAACCGTCGATGCGCGCACGTATTCCACCGCTTCGGCGATGCTCTTGCCTCGCGCCGCCTCGTGCCGTACACGTTCCATCATCATGAACGCAGTGTGGCCCTCGTTGCCGTGCCACAAGACCGGTTTGATATCAAGCGCCTCGAGCAGCCTCACGCCGCCCATTCCCAAGACTATCTCCTGCTGCAACCGCCTCGTGGGCTCCGCCGTATACAGCCGTGAGGTGAGTTGCCTGTCCTCCGGAGAATTCCCGTCGACGTCGGTGCAGACCAGGTACAATTCGACCCGCCCCACGCGGACAAGATAGGCGCCAAGGTTGAGCTTTCTCGTGCCCAGCGTGATGGTGGCAAGGGAAGAACAAGAGCCGTCGGGCGACGCGCGCACCGGCACCACGGGCGTGGACCGGAAGTCGAGCTGGCGGTAGACCTCCTGCTGCCAGCCGTCCGGTGCAATCTGCTGTTGGAAGTACCCCTGCGGGTACATCAACCCCACGCCTACCAGCGGTACTCCCAGGTCGGACGCTTCCTTGAGCAGATCCCCGGCGAGTATACCGAGGCCGCCTGCATAGATGGGCAATGAGTTGTGCAGCGCGAATTCAGCAGAGAAGTAAGCGATGGCTTGTGACCGCTGCTCCGGGTACGTTCGCGAAAACCAGTGGTCGTTCTCCCCGACGTCGCCGCTCATCTCAGCGACCGCCCTGTCGTAGAGTCCCAGGAAGACCGAATCCTGTGCCGCCTGCCTCAAGCGCGAGGGCTCGATATCCTGCAACATCTTGACCGGGTTATGTCCCGTGAGAGACCACAGAGGATAGTCGAGGGATGTAAAGACGGCACGCGACGAGCGATGCCAACTCCACCACATGTTGTGGGCCAGTTCGCTCAGTCGTTCGATGCGCGTCGGTAGTGCGGTTTCTAAAGCCATGATAGTAACGAAGCTCGAACCTCCATAGTATCGTTTCGCCGGGTTGATGTCCACCTGCCTCCAGGACCGCGAGGTCTGCAATCCGAAATCCGCGCGTGACGTGGCGGTTGACGGTGCTTCCCGGCGCGCAATTGGAATGACGAGGGCCCCGGTAGCCCGGACTACGCAACGTGCATGGTAGAATGGCCTGCCGCCGGCACGATGTCGGCCCAAGTACTCCTACAGCCTGTCGGAGACGAGATGAACAATATGAAGCGGGCGATTGGCATCAACGGGAAAGCAACACTGCGCGTCAGGGTCAGCGAGAAGGACGTGCACTACGCCGGAGGCCTGGTGAATGGCGCATACGTGCTCGGTCTCTTTGGTGATGTGGGCACGGAACTGGCTGTCAGGTTCGATGGCGACGAAGGGCTTCTCGCTGCTTATCACAGCATTGAACTGAAGTCACCGGTCAAGGCGGGTGACTTTCTCGAAATCACCGGCTGGATCAGTAAGGTAGGCGCCACCTCGCGCACCATGCAACTCGAGGCACACCGCTACATCAAGGTCACCGGGGCGCCATTCGAATCATCCGCCGATTACCTGCCCGAGGCCGAACTCGTTGCACGCGCAGAAATGGTCTGCGTCGTACGCAAAGAACAGCAACGTTGCTGTGACTGACAGGTACGCTCCGGGGAGGGCCGGGCGCCGGCGTGCCGTGGGTGGCTGGGGTATCCGTTCAGAGCGGAATCTGTGCGACGATGCGTGTGCCCGATTCCGACGAGCTATCGATCGAAAGCCCGCCTCCGAATATTTCGGTTCGTTCGCGGATCAGGCTCAATCCTATCTCACGTCTGGCGAGCGCATCTCCGGTCAGCACAGTTGTCCCGTTGTCTCGGAGGGCGAGCAGGGCGTACGCGTTCTCTATCGTGAGAGATACTGCCACTTCGGACGTGGAGGGGTCCTCGGCGCTGACGAGCAACGCCTCCTGTAGAATGCGGAAGAGCGTCAGCGCTCTGCCGGCCTCCACGTCGGCGGTTGGGCCTTCTACGACGAGCGACGTCTTGATACCTTTCTCGCGGCCGAACTCCGTGAGTTGCCACTCGAAGCCGTCGGTCAGGCCCAGGTCTTCCAGCGTGCTGGAGCGCAGCCCGCTGGACAACCGTCTCACGGTCTCAAGTACGCCGTCGACGACCTCGCCAATGCGCTGAACGAATTCCGGTGACGGCGTGTCGCCGCGCGAATACGTGCGTTGCAGGGAGGAGAGGTCCATCTTGACTGCGGTAAGTCCCTGTCCGATCTGGTCCCGTATCTCCTTCGCGACGAATGCCTGCTCATCCTCGCGCATGGACTGCACGTGCAGCGTCAACCGGCGCAATTGATTCGCGGCGACGCTCAAGTCCTCTTTCGCGCGTTGCAGGTTGGCATTGGTGCGCTCAAGTTCCGAGTGGGAGTCCATAAGCTCGCGGTGCGTATGCGCCAACGACCCCAGTGTCTCGTTGATCGTGGAGGCGAGAAACGCGATGTCGTCGTCGCCGTCAACTGCAACCTGGCCGGAGAAATCGGGCTGCGCGCCGACGGAGCGGACGTCCTCCGCGAGGCGCGACAGTCTGCGCAAGATAGCTCTGTCGAGCGCAATCAGGAACAGGACCAGCAGCAGACCCCCTCCCACGCCGATAGCAACGAGGAGAAAGGTGAGCGTGCGCTGGCCCTCCGCGTAGATGTCCCGGTTCTGCGTGACCCTTACCATCAACGCAGGCTGGCCGTAGAGGTCATTGATGATGGACTGTCCCTCGATAGTGTTGGCTCCGCGCGGCGTAACGTGAATGTTTCCGGCGCTGGAAACCGGAGTGGGATTGACTCCCGAAGGTCCCGCCTCGGACAAACCGACGGGAGTGACGGACACTGCCAGGCTGGTGACATCGCCGATCTGCTGCACGAGACTCGGGGACACAAATGCCCCCATGAAGACCAGGCCCCGCGGCGGCCCGGTTTCGGCGCTTGTCAGGATTGGTCGCGCACTGACGAGCATGGCGCCTTCAGACAGGTTGATGATGCCGCTGGTTGATTCGCTTGCGGCAGACCGGGAGGCAACGAAGGACCCCTGCGCGAGATGAGGAAACAGGTCTGCCGGCGCCTCGATGCTCTGGTTGTCCTGGAAGTCGAAAGCCCTGGCAAAGAGAGCGTCTCCGGACGAATCGAGGATAACGATTACGTCGACGCCGATGGCCGAGAAGGTCTCGTCGACGAGGTTCGAGCTGACGTATTCCGGGGAGCCGGTCAGCACATAGTTGTACGTGTCGTCCCATGACGCCCAATCGTGGTTCGTGGCATCCAGAGTGTCGATTCGTGCGTCTACCGCGTGCAACGCCTGAGCTACGCTCGTATCGACCTGCCGGTTCTCCAGTGAGGCGTAGCTGGGGACCAGCACGCGTTGCGCAAGAAAATCAATCGCCACGAAGGCAATCACGAACGACACGACTACGAGGGTCGCGGCCTTGAGACGTACTGTCACGCTGTTATTCCTGCCGGTCCGGCGACACTGGGCTGTGAATCGCGCGGGTGCTCAACAAGCCGGGTCGATCCGAAACCAGGTGGCGCCGCGCCCGCAGACGCGGGTCGTGGTGGCAACCACAAGTCCGGCGCGACATTCTACAATCAATCGCAGGCCCACCGACAGAGCCGACTGCGCGCGGGACGGAAGCTGGTAGGGGGTCATTGGTCCTGCGCGTCGAATCCTAGGCCGGGACTTCCTGCTTTGGAGCGAGCGGCGTCGGTTCCACAGCCCGCAGATAGTGGCGCGCGAGACGGTAATCCCCCACCGCGCCGGCGCCCTTGACGCACAGGAAGCTGCCGAACAAGCCGAAATACAGTGCGCGACGTTGCAGGATACCCAGTCCGCATCGAGCCATCTCCGTCGCCAGGGCCGGTAGTGAGAACCCCGACTCCAGGGCGGGAGACTGTCCGGCTATAAGGCGCTCAAACGTGAGATGTGCGGCGCCGGGCTCCTCGATAAAGAGCAGCCCCCGTTCTTCAGGACCCTGGTGACCTGCGCCACTCCGGTTCGCCATTCACGGCAATGATGCAGCACACCGCACACGAACACGGCATCGAACGATGCAGAGGGCAGGTCGATGGCGGTTATGTCTCCCACGAACACGTTCGCCTGAGTGCCGCGTGACTTCGCGATGTCCACCTGGGATGGCACCAGGTCGAACGCGGTGAGGTGGGCGGGATGAAACCTCTGCTGTATCAGCGTAAGGCTGTATCCCGACCCGCATCCGGCGTCGAGAATGCTGGTGCCGGCGAGGGAGATGCAGTGCGTGCGCAGTGCGGACGAAAACAGGGGGAAATCCCAGTATTTGAGAAGCAGTTCGCGGCCGCGGCTGTTCATCAGCCGCATCTCTTTCTTCCCGATGGGCTGGTCGCCTTGTGGTGCGCCGCTGCCGTGCGATGAGTCGTTCATGTCCGTGTCGAGTTCTTGAAACGGCATTATACATGGACCTGAAAACCGGGTGGCTAGGCAGGTAGACGCAACTCTGCTAAAGTCAGCGAGCGAAGCGAAGGACGTGGCGAGAATGAAAGTTCTGATAACCTACAGGAACATACCCGGCGCCGGGCTGATCGACCGCTTGAGACAGCGATTCGATGTGCTCGTTAACAGGAATGACGGCTACATGTCTCGCCGTGACCTTTTGCAGGCCGTGACGGGGGTTGACGGCATGGTCAGCATGCTCAACGAGCGCGTCGATGCCGAACTGCTTGACCGCGCGCCCCGGTTGAAGATAGTCGCCAACTACGCGGTTGGCTACAACAACGTCGATGTGGGCGCGGCGACATCCCGAGGCATCATGGTGACGAATACCCCGGACGTGGTAACCGATGCCACGGCGGACCTTGCATGGGCGATACTCATGGGCATCGCGCGTGACGTCTGCGTGGTGGACCGCTACGTTCGGTCGGGTCAATGGACGGAGTGGCGCCCGGAGCAGTTCATCGCGGCCGATATCACGGGCTCGACGCTTGGCATCATCGGGCTGGGCCGCATCGGTCAGGCCATGGCGAAACGTGCGGCGGGGTTCGACATGCGCGTGCTGTATGCGGATGCGCAAAGGGCCGGGAGCGACGTGGAGCAGCGATGCAGGGCTGAATACCTGGAGCTGGACGACCTGTTGAAGCAGTCTGACTTCGTGACGATCCATGCGCCGTTGACCGCGCAGACGCACCACCTCATCGATGCCCGTGCGCTGTCTCTCATGAAGCCGACCGCGTACCTGGTGAATGCCGCCCGGGGCCCCCTCGTCGATGAGTCGGCGCTCGTCGCGGCACTTGACGGAGCACACGATTGCGGGGGCAGCACTGGATGTGTACGAAAATGAACCGCAACTCGCTGCGGGACTTGCCCAGCTGGAAAACGTCATACTGGTTCCTCATCTTGGTGCGAATTCGCGTCGCACGCGCGACCGCATGGCGGCAATGACGGTGGATAACATTGCGGCCGGTCTGTCAGGGAGAGGTGCCGCCGAATCTCGTCAACCCGCAGGTGCTCTGCGACACGGCGTCCGCTCTAACCGGAGGCGCTGCCGCGCCAGTGCCGCGAGACGCTCATTCTCCATCTGGTAGGGAGTCCTTGTCAGGGACGTCACGAGCAACATGGCCGCAACAGCCATGCCTATAAGCACGAGGAACGGGATGCCGGTAGCTGCCAAACACATCGAAAGCCCAACCGGTGAGAAGCGGCCCGATCGCCCCGCCGACACCATTTCCCGCCATGATGACGCCGAACAGCGCGCCATGAGACACAGTGCCGAACAGCTGCGCCACCACAGGCGCGATGAAGCGTAAAGAAACCCCCGTGACTCAGTCCGTACAAGTACTGCAAACAGGTAGAGCATCCACAGAGAGTCGGCGAATTGCAGCCACACGAGGGAAGATATGAGTGGGATGAAGCAGAGCAGCAGCGCTTTGCGCGAGCCGAGACGGTCGACGGTCACGCCGATGAGCGCCCTGGCGACAATGCTTGTGGCGCCGATGATGGACAGGATTCCCGCGGCGGCAGCGGCGGAGATGTTGAGGTCGACCGCGTGCGGCGCGGTGTGCACCATGACGGTCTCCAGAGATGGTCGTCAGCAGGAAGTACGCGACAGCGAGGGTGCGGAATTGCCTGACGTGCAGCGCGTCGCGCAACCGGATGCCTTCCTCATGCTTGTTCTCCGCGGAGAGCGCGATGTCGGCGCCGTAGGGCTTCAACCCCATCTTGGAGGGGTCACGCCTGAGGAACTGGGCCATGACTATAAGCCCGACGACGGCGACCCGCCAAGGACCGTATAAGCGCTTCGCCATCCGTCCGATTGGATGAGAAAGCCGGCCAGGAGAGGGGTCGACATCATGCCGATGCCCGTTCCAACCTTGGCGAAACCGGTGATGGTCCCGCGTCTCCTGGTGAACCAGCGCGCGATGGTCGAGAGCGGCACCACGTCGGAGGTGCTCATCCCCACCGCCATGATTATGTAGAAGAGGTAGAGCTGCCAGAGGCTGCTCACTCCGGCCATAAGCAGGAAGCCGATGCCGAAGCAGAAGCCACCGATGGTCAGCGTCAGGCGGGGGCCGGCTCTGTCGACCAGAGAACCCGATGGGAAATTCATGAAGCCGACGATGAGGAAGCCGACGGATGCGGCACCCGCTACTTCGGCGCGGGTCCATCCGAACTCGGCGATGAGCGGGTTGAAGAACAGGCCGAAACTGCGGTACGTGCCCCAGAAGATCGCCTGAATGAGAAATCCAAGCGCCGCTATCGTGTAGCCGTAGAAGAAACGTGGGCGGACCTGACTCTCACTCATAGTCTGTCGTTGCCGCCCACAACTCGTTCTTCATTGTCGCCGTCTGCAGGAACTCTATCAGCGCTCTGCCTAAGCCGGGTGCGTGGACATCCATTCTTCCTTGCGCCGGCGGTAGTCGGCCACGTTCTCTGACACCATCTCCCGGATTGGCAGTTGATATGGACAGCGTTGCTCGCACAGCCCGCAGTCAGAGCACTTGGACGCCTTCTCCATCATGTCGGCGATCCAACCCGTAACCAGATTCTGCGGCGGCATCCGCTTTGACCATTGTTGGATACGACATCACGTTGGAAATCGGGATTCCGGTCGTGCAGGGCTGGCAGTAGTCGCATCGGCGGCAGAACCGGTTGCCCGTCTCGGCCCTGATCTGCTCGATTTCAGCCTTCTCCGCCTCCGTGAGTGCCCAGGACCCTTCAACGATCTTGACGATCTCTTCGATCTCGGAAATGCGCTCGACCCCCGCTATCGGCACCACGTTCGGGAATTGCAGCAGGAATTTGATGGCCAGCGTGGCCTTTCCAATCATGCCGCCGGCAAATGGCTTCATGGCGATAACGCCCACGTTGTTTGAGCCGCCAGAGCCGCCAATTCCTCGCCCGGCTCGTGCGCGATGAAGTTGAATGGGTACATGATTGTCTCAAACCGGCCGGCTTCACGGCCTCTTTGGCGACGTCTATCTGGTGGGACGTGATGCCCATGTGCTTGACCTTGCCCGCGCGCATGGCCTCCTGCACCACAGGAATGGGTACCCTTCGGGTCCATAATCTTTTCCAGTTCCGGGAAACTGCTCACGTTGTGGAACTGGTAGAGGTGGATGGAGTCCATCTTGAGCATCTGCAGACTCTGAGCGAGGTGGGCAGCCACCCCTTCCGGGGTTCTGCTTTGCGTTCTTCTCGATACGATAACGTCGCCCTTCCACCCCTGCATCGCGATGCCCATCCGGCGTTCGCTCGTGCTGTACGCATTGGCGGTGTCCAGGTAGGTGATGCCAAGTTCCAGGCAACGCTTCACTACGGCGACAGCATCGTCATCGGTGAGCCGCTGAATCGGGATCGCGCCGAATCCGACGCGCGATATCTTCAATCCGGTCTTACCAAGAATCATCGATTCCCACGATCAACCTCAACACCAGAATGGAACCAAAGGCACAATAACATAACA
>CAVXGE010000008.1:0-377878 GCA_963761225.1 uncultured Chloroflexia bacterium
CACGGTAACGGACTTCGCCAGGTTGCGCGGCTTGTCCGGATCACGGCCGCGGACCACCGCCGCGTAGTACGCCATCAGTTGCAGCGGCGGGGCCACCACCAGCGGGTACTGCAGGGCCGGCACCGCGGGCAGGGGCACCCACGTATCAAACATCTCATTCTGCACGTCCGAGACACCGATGAGGTATGCGCCCCGCGCCTTGGCCTCCATGGCGTTGCTCAGCGTGGCAGCGTGCGTGTCATCATTGGGACACACCACCACTACCGGCGTGCCCTGCTCTATCAAGGCCAGCGTGCCGTGCTTCAGTTCACCCGCCGGCATGCCCTCGGCATGCACGTACGAGATTTCCTTCATCTTGAGCGCACCCTCCATCGCCAGCGGGAAGTTGATGCCCCGCCCGATGAAGTAGAAGTCCCGCGCCTCCGCAAACTTCTGCATCAGCCGTTCAAGGCTGTGGTTCGTGGCCTGCAGCAGGTTCTCCACCGCCACAGACGCATCGCGCAGCCCGCTGATGCCCTGCGGCAGACGGTTGGCCATCGCATGCGCGAGCATGTAGAACACACAGACCTGGGCGAGGAAGCTCTTGGTGGCCGCGACGCCTATCTCCGGGCCGCAGTTGAGCAGGATGACGTGGTCGGACAACTCGCCGAGCACGGACCTGGGGCGGTTGACCACGCTGAGGATGCGCGCCCCGGCCGACTTGGCCGCGCGGACCCCTTCCAGCACGTCCGCCGTCTCTCCGCTCTGCGATACCGCGATGACCAGCGAGTGGCGGTCCGCCGAGTCATGGAAATACTCGAACTCCGAGCCCATGACCACCTCGCTCATCTTGCCGCCCACCTTGGAGAACAGCAGCCGCCCCACCAGCGAGGCGTGCCGCGACGTACCGCACGCGGTGAAGACCACGCTGCGGGCCTTCAGCAACTCCATGGCGATCCCCATGAGCTGCGGCTCATCCTGGCATACCGTCTGCAGCACCGTCCGCGGCTGCTCGAATATCTCCTTCAGCATGTAGTGCGCATGGCCGTCCTTCCCCGTCTCGGTCCAGCCTGCATCCACCGGCCGATGTTCCTTCTCCACCTCTCCTCCCGCGCAATCGAGAAAACGCACCCCGGAAGGCGACAGCACCACCAGTTCGCCGTTGTCCGGCGTGGCCATCGTCTGCGCACCCGAGGCGAACGCGAGCACGTCGCTTGCGAGATACGTCCCTCCGTCCGCGAACCCGACCACCAGCGGGTTATCCCGCCGCACACCCACCATCTTGTCCGGCTCACCGGTGTGCATGACAACGAACGCGTACGAGCCTTCGAGCCTGGGGCATATCGCACGAACGGCGTCCTCCAGCAGAGGGTGCCCGTTCTGCAACTGGATGGCGATGAGATTGGGGATAACTTCCGTGTCCGTCTCAGACATGAACACGACGCCCTGGGCGAGCAACTCTTCCCGCAGCTCCGTGTAATTCTCAATGATGCCGTTGTGCACCACCGCCACCCGCCCCGATGCGTCCGTGTGCGGATGCGCGTTGTTCTGAGTGACCCCGCCGTGCGTGGCCCAGCGGGTGTGGCCCATGGCCATCTCCCCGGTGAGGCCGGCGAGGTTCAGCTTCGCATCCACCCTGTCGATGGGGCCGACATCCTTGCGGATGGACAACACGCCGTCCTGCATCGCGGCGATGCCCGCGGAGTCATATCCACGGTATTCCAGGCGCTTCAAGCCCTCCAGGACAAGAGAGGCGGCGCTTGGGGTTGCGAGTGACGAGTGGCGAGTGACGAGTGGCGAGTGGCGTTCCAATCCACCGTAGGGGTCGGTTCCCACACCGACCCAGTGGGGCTGTTCCGGTCCTGAAGGGGTCGAATCAAGCACGGCAACTGCGTCCGGCGTGGGATTATCGTTTGGGCTTCCGGTGAATGACGGCAGGAATGAGGACGTTCTCACACAGTCCGGCGCGTCCGCCAGCGCGGTGCGCGCGGTGGGGCCAACTGCGTCCCCACGGCAATTCCCGCAGAATCCGATTATCCCGCACATCTCTCACGCCTCCCAGTTCGGAGGGAACAAGAACGACCTCGCACTCTTGCTGCTGCTTTCGCAAGGAACCGCGAACGCCGATTGTGACGAGTTCGTGGTTATCGCGTGAGTTGCAGAAGTACCGACCGTCTGTCCAGACTCCTGATGGCGTGGCGGACTCAGCGCCCCGTCCACGCCCAAGTTCGGTTTCCACCTCGATTGGCCCGGGCCGCATCGTCTACGCTCCGGCATGACGCGTGCCGAATACCGCTGCTCTTGTGATGCAGGCGCCAAATGATGAAGCCGTAACGATTGCCCAGCACTCTTGCCACCGTACTTACAGGCGACGCATCCGCCGCCGCGACACAGGGATATTGTTGGGACGGGGTCATCCCACCACCCATGCCACCCATCCGCGTATCCCGGGGAGTTGGTCGCCTACCCATCATACACCCCGAATGCCAGATTGTGAATAGGCTGGCGGCCCAAAGGGCCGAGTTAGCGGCCCAGGGGCCGAGTTAGCGGGTTGCGAGTGACGAGTGACGAGTGGGCCGGACCGGAGGGCCGGGGTCTACGGGTTACGAGTTGCGTTGCAATTCCGACCGAAGGGTCGGTTCCCACACCGTCCCCGTAGGGGAGAGGCAATGGACCACCAATCGGACAACCGCGGACGCCACCATCATCCACCAGCCCCCTGACGGGGTTGTCCAATACCTGTAGGGGTCGGTTCCAACCCCGAACCGGTGGGGGGGCGATGGACGACAATGGACAACCGTGGACGGCATCTGACGGGGTCTTCCGCATCCTCTGGGGGGGCGGTTTCCACACCCGCACCCGGTGCGGCGGGGTGGCGCGATGCACCAGCAGCGGACAAGGCGAGGGCCAGAAACGGCCTGCGCACGAACCAGACCCCCCCCGGCCTGTGGGAACGACCCCCCCACTCCCCCCCCCGGCCGCCAACTCGCTCACCCGCTAACTCGACCGTATCCGTCGGGCCCGCTACCGGCCCAACGGCTGGCTTCTTCACGAACAGGATGGCGGGAATGCCGACGGCGAACATCAACAGGAACGCGACGAAGACCCAGCGATACGTGCCGGTGGCGTCATACACCAGGCCTCCGAACAACGGGCCGGTGGCCGTGCCGGTGCTCTGCGCCATATTGACCGCGCCGAAGACCGCGCCGTAGAAGAGAAGCCCGAAGTTTGTGCTGGTCAGCATCGACAGGGTCGGGAGCCACGCTCCGACCCCCAGTCCCAGCAGCAGCGCAAATGCCCAGACGTACGCCGCCGGTGAGTCGGCACTGACGTTGATGAGGATGAGCGCCGCACCGGCCATCATGGCCTGTCCGATGGCCCAGGCGAATTTCGGTTGTATCTTGTCGCACAACCACCCGAACACAACCTTCCCCACTGCGCTGCCCACGCCCATCACGCCCAGCGCAGCCGCCGCCAATTGCGTGGGATATCCGATGTCCTCAAGAAATGGGACGGGAGTCTGTGTCAGTCCCATGCTGCTGAAGCAACCGAACAGAAACGAGAGCGAGATAAACCAGAACGCGGGCGTGCGCACAGCCTGATTCAAGGTGAAGCTGGGTGCTTCGATGAGACCGGTCACCTTGTCCGGCACCGCTTCAGGAGGTCGACTCTCACCGTCCGGATACATGCCCATCTCCGACGGCCTCGTGCGCACCACCAGCAGAGAAAGTGGAATGGCCACAACGGCGATGATTATGCCCATCCAGAGGTAGGCCATCCGCCAACCAAACTCGGTGATGAGCCATCCGGCCACGGGCGCCATCACGAACCCTCCGCCACCGATTCCCGCCGACATCATGCCGATGGCCATGCCGCGCCGCTTCTTGAACCAGTGCGAGATGATGGCGCTCGACGGCACCTGCCCCATCCCCGCCGCGCCGATCCCAATCACCACGTACGAAAGATAGAAGAGCCAGAGCTGACTTATCTGGCTGACCATGGCGAAACCAAGCCCCATGACGGCAGCCCCAGCGGGTATCACCAGGCGAGCACCATAGCGGTCCACGAAGCGGCCCACGAGAGGGCACGCCAGACCCATCACGACAAAGAAGATGGTGAACCCGGCCATCACCTCCCCACGCCCCCATCCAAAGGCTCCCTCGAGTGGCTTCACGAACAAGCTGAACGCGTACGAGCCGCACCCGATGCAGAGGAGCATGAAGATGAAGGTGACCAGCACAAGCCAGTATCCGTAGAAGATGCGTGGCTTTCGCACAGCGGCCTGAGTCATCGTTCCCTACCTTTCATCGCGCAAGTTGAAGATTGTAACAGGAATGCGCCGGCCCGGAGGGCCGGAGTTAGCGAGTCGGCCGACCGAAGGTCGGAGGGGGCGGTTCCCACACCGACCCGGTGGGGCGGCTATGGACGATAATGGACGATAATGGACAACTGTGGACGGGAACCGAAGCGCACGGTTCCCACGGTAGTTCCGTTTCCCCTGTCCCCTGTAGGGGTCGGTTCCCACACCGACCCGGTGGCGGTGGGGGGCGGTGTGTCATGCCTCTATCGCGCCTGTAGGGGTCGGTTCCCACACCGACCCGGTGGGGCGGGGGGCGGTGTGTCATGGTCCCATCGCGCCTGTAGGGGTCGGTTCCCACACCGACCCGGTGGGGGTGGGGGGCGGTGTGTCATGGTCCTATCGCGCCTGTAGGGGTCGGTTCCCACACCGACCCGGTGGCGGTGGGGGGGCGGTGTGTAATGGTCCCATCGCGCCTGTAGGGGTCGGTTCCCACACCGACCCGTTGGGGGGCTATGGACGATAATGGACGATAATGGACAACAGTGGACGGGAACCGAAGCGCACGGTTCCCACGGTGGTTCCGTTTCCCCTGTCCCCTGTAGGGGTCGGTTCCCACACCGACCCGGTGGGGCGGGCCGGGATGCCCCCGCCCGCTGCTGCCCGTGTACAATCTCCACGTGGCTACTTACGGCAGGGATTGTGATTCACTGGACTATCGGCCGCCGCGCCGGTCTGGTCAGCGATTAGAGGGCTACGATTACTCGCAGCCAGGCACGTATTTCGTAACGATTTGCACTGCAGGGAGGGCGTGCGTGCTCGGTCATGTAGTCGACGGCCAGATGATTCCAAATGACGTTGGAGAGATGATTCATCGCGCGTGGGTGGAGTCGCCCCAGCACTGCGAGGGCATTCTGCTGGAGGAATTTGTCGTCATGCCCAATCATCTGCATGGCATCGTAGTTTTGACGGGCGAAGCGACCCACCGCCCACTAGCGGGCTCCGAGTCGGTGTGGAAACCACTCACCACAACGGCACTGCCGGAGATTGTGCGGCGTTTCAAGACGCTGACCACCATGAAATACCGGGAACAGACGCAGCGAGTCAGCACGGCGGGAGAGTAGTCCCTGTCCGGCTTTGGCAACGGAACTACTACGATCACGTTGTTCGCAGTGACGCGGCGTTGACACATATCAGGCAGTACATCGTAGACAACCCCATGAAATGGGAACTGGATGAAGAGAACCCCGAACGGCGGGCGGTGCGACGCGATTCCCCCTCCGCGTGAGGTTGGGGCGTGTGTCACTGGCGGGCGGCCCCCACTCCCCCGCCGGGTCGGTGTGGGAACCGCCCCCTACATCAGATGGCGCGTCAGCGCCTGGGCACCCCCCACCGGGTCGGTGTGGGGACGGCCCCCCCACAAAGGACGGCACGATTGGTGAAATACGGGGACACCATTCCCCGATTGTACGTGCAGCTCTGAGCATGGTGTCCCCGCATTTCGGCAGGTCGGTGTGGGAACCGACGCCCTATATCAAATGGCGCGTCCGTGCCTGGGCAACCACCCCCCGCACCGCCGGGTCGGTGTGGGAACCGACCCCTACAACAGATGATACGCCAAGACCCGGGCAATCACCCCGCCGGGTCGGTGTGGGAACCGACCCCTACGGGAGAACGTCACATCATTTCACCCCGCAGGATCGTCGCAACGGGAGACCATGTCCACACCCCACCGGGTCGGTGTGGGAACCGCCCCCTACAAGAACGTCACGTCCTGTCACCTCGCGGCATTCTGACGACGGAAGGACCGTGTCCACCCCCCACCGGGTCGGTGTGGGAACCGGCCCCTATATCAAATGGCGCGTCCGTGCCTGGGCAACCACCCCCCGCACCGCCGGGTCGGTGTGGGAACCGACCCCTGCATCGAGATGGCGCGTCCGTGCCTGGGCAACCACCCCCGCCCCGCGGGTCGGTGTGGGAACCGACCCCTACAACAGATGATGCGCCAAGACCCGGGCAATCACCCCCCGCCCCGCGGGTCGGTGTGGGAACCGACCCCTACAACAGATGATGCGCCAAGACCCGGGCAATCACCCCCGCCCCGCCGGGTCGGTGTGGGAACGGTCCCACACAAAGGACGGCACGATTGGTGAAATACGGGGACACCATTCCCCGATTGTACGCACAGTTCTGAGCATGGTGTCCCCGCATTTCGGCGGGTCGGTGTGGGAACCGACCCCTACGGGAGAAGGTCACATCATTTCGCCCCGCAGGATCGTCGCAATGGGAGACCGTGTCCACCCCCACCGGGTCGGTGTGGGAACCGACCCCTACGGGAGAAGGTCACATCATTTCACCCCGTAGGATCTCGCAATGGAAGACCGTGTCCACCCCCCGCCGGGTCGGTGTGGGAACGGCCCCCCACAAAGGACGGCAGCGATTGGGTGAAATACGGGGACACCATTCCCCGATTGTACGCACAGTTCTGAGCATGGTGTCCCCGCATTTCGGCAGGTCGGTGTGGGAACCGACCCGCTACAAACAAAGGCGTGCCCGGGGTTCGCCGGGGACTAGATACCGATAGGTGTTATGTGATACTTGAAGGCGTAGCCGGCTTTGGCGGCGGCCGCTTCCATCGCCTTCCGTACCTTCGCGTAGTCAAACTCGAAGTTATATTGCTTGCCGAACAGGGTGCATTGCTGTTCGATGTTTCCTTCTTTGCCATCCGTCCCCGACTTGTAGCTCTCTTTCTTGAAACCGAATCCCGACCCGAAATCGCTGTCGCCGGATGACATGCCCGAAGATGACTCCTTCAGCATCTCGGTGAACCGCAACTCCTTCTTGTCGTCATCGATGCGGAACTTCGCGCTGTAGATGAGCTTCTTCTTGGACAGCAGGACCTTGCGCTCGGCGACCGTATATTCGAGCGTGTAGACTCCCTTCTTCTCCTTCAGGTCCGCGGGTATAGTCTTGGCGTAGGCGGTCAATTCATCTTTCAGTGACATGGCGGTCTCCTCTGTGTTCGATCCGTATAGGTGATGCTATATCGTACAGGCACCGGGTGCAATCCGACAGCCGGGCATCCTCCGGGGGACCTGCATTCGAACCACGTGGCAGCTACGAACTCGTATTGACACGGATGAATCTGAGTACGCTACAATAGCGGCACCCGCACAATCATCCAGTGAACTCTCCGGACACTCATCTTGACTGAGTTTCTAACGGAATTTCTGAGCCGCCGCGCAGCAGCCGGACTGCCTCAAACCGTGTGTCACCCTCACGCCGCCGCCTTGTTGCCCCCCTCACTTCCTCGGCCACAAGCGGGCGTTTACGAATGCTATTCAATACAGCGACTGGAGGTATGAGAGAAGACATGAAACCCAAGGCAATACTCATCGATACCAAAGACAACGTCGCGACCGCATTCCAGGAACTCAAGGCAGGGGACAAGGTGACGGTGGCACTGGCGGGTAAGGAAGTAACTGTCACGCTGGTCCAGGATATCCCGTTCGGTCACAAGTTCGCACTGTCAGATATCGCGGTGCACCAGCCGGTCATCAAGTACGGCGAGGCCATCGGTCTAGCCATCCAACCCATCAAGGCCGGCCAGCATGTGCACATCCAGAACATGGAGAGCCAGAAAGGCAGGGGAGACAAATAATGGAATTTCTAGGATATCGCAGAAAGTCAGGCAAGGTCGGCATACGCAACCATGTGCTCGTGTTCCCGACCATCGTGTGCTCGTCCGAAGTGGCGCGAATGATAAGTGAGAAGGTGCCCGGCTCCGTATACGCCATCCATGGCGGCGGGTGCGGACACGTGGGTGAGGACAAGGAACAGGTCATCAGGACCATGATCGGCATCTGTGGTCATGGCAACGTCGCAAGCGTTCTCCTGGTTTCGAACGGCTGCGAAGTCATACTGCCCGAGTTGATTACTCCCGCACTCGACGCGATGGGACAGCCGTACGAGGTCATCAGCGTCCAGGAGAACGGCGGTACCCCTGGCTGCATCGCGGTAGGCGTTCCAATCGTACAGAAGATGGTGGAGGATGCCGCGAAACTGAAGAAGGAATGGATACCTCTGTCCGAGCTCATCCTCGGCTGCGAGTGCGGCGGCTCCGATGCATTCTCCGGCCTGACCGCGAATCCGTCCCTCGGCATTGCCGCGGATAAACTCATCGCTGATGGCGGTACCGCCATCTTCTCCGAGACCACGGAGATGCTGGGTTGCGAGAACGTTCTGGCGAACCGCGCCGTCGACGAGGGCGTGGCAAAGGACATCTACAGGGTTATCGCGGACGCCGAGACCACCGCCATGTCCGGCGGCGTGGACATCCGGGGCACACAGCCGTCGCCCGGCAACATCAAGGGCGGCCTGAGCAGCATCGAAGAGAAATCGCTCGGCTGCATCCGCAAGGGCGGCAGCAGCCCGGTCATGCAGGTAGTCAAGTACGGCGAGCACCCGGTCCGGAAGGGTCTTATCATCATGGATGCGACCGCAGCGGATGTGATGAACGACACCGGATTGCTGGCAGCCGGCGCCCATCTCATCGTATTCACCACCGGACGCGGCACTCCCGTGGGGTCCAACATCGCGCCGGTAATCAAGGTCTCAACCAACACGGTGCTCTACAAGAAGATGCAGGCAAACATCGACATCAACGCGGGCGTGATTGTGGACGGAGAGGGAACACTCGAGTCGGTAGGCCAGCAGATATTCGACAAGGTTGTGGGCGTGGCCAACGGAGATATGCCCAAAGCCGAACAGCTGGGCCACCGGGAATTCGACATCCATTTCCGCATGATTATCTAGCGCCCGTGTCGTTCGTAACGAATCAATGCCAACGGAGGTGACGAGAATGGAGTCGAGGAGCGAGTTTCTGCAGAGGTGTTCGCCACAGGTGCCCTCACTCTACGCCCCGGCAGGCTTCACAAGGGACGACCTGGCGAAGCCTCACATACTGCTTTTCTCGACGGCCGGCGAAGCGCATCCGGGCAGCTTCCACCTGGACAAGCTGGTGGATGAGGCCCGCCTCGGCGTCGCCATCGCGGGAGGCACCGGATTCAAGTACACCACATCGGACATCTGCGACGGCGTCGCCCAGGGTCACGATGGAATGAACTATCCGCTCGCTTCACGCGAATTCATCGCCGGCATGATTGAGATATACGCCAACACTCACATGTTCGACGCGGCCGTTCTCATGTGCAGTTGTGACAAAGGCCTTCCCGCCACTCTCGTCGCCTCCGCGCGACTCAAGGATCTGATGCCACTCGTGGTTGTCCCCGGCGGCTCCAACGAGCCGGGACCGTGCTACATGATGGAAGGCGACGTGGGCAAGGGCCACGGCCAGCACTCTGGCGAACCTTCTGTCAACGGAGGAATTCGCATTCATCCAGGACCACACGCTGCCATGCAACGGCGCCTGCCAGTTCATGGGCACGGCATCCACGATGCAGGTGATGTCCGAGGCTCTCGGCATGGCGCCGCCCACGGCGGGGCTCGCTCCCGCCACCCAGCGCTACGTGTTGAATAATGCCCGCAACGCGGGGCACATGGTCATGAACCTGCTCAAGCGCGGGCTCAAGGCCAAAGACGTGCTGACTGAAGGCGCGTTCCGAAATGCGGTGGTGATTCACCAGGCAACCGGCGGCTCGTCCAACGGGCTGCTGCACCTGCCAGCCATCGCCCACGCGGCGGGCGTGCCATTCGACGTCACGATGTTCGACACACTGGGACAGAAGACCCCCTACCTCACCAACATCCACACTGCCGGGCAATACGCTTCGCGGCAGTTCTGGTTCGCCGGTGGCGTGCAGCGCATCATCATGCTGCTCGCCGACTCCGGACTACTGGACATGGATGCCCTGACCGTGACCGGACGCACCGTGCGCGAGAACCTCGAGGACGTAAAGCAGACCGACTTCTTCCGCATGGGCGAAGGCTACCTCGGCAACTACGCCACGGTGGACGGGACGCGGCGGCTCATGCGAACCGACGTTATCCGCAATCCTGACGACCCCAAGTGCAAGAAGGGCTCGATGGCGATTCTCAAAGGCAGCCTCGCGCCGGAAGGTTCGGTATTCAAGTACAGCGCCTGCGACCCCGCGATGTACGAGCATGTGGGCAAGGCCGTGGTCTTTGACTCCGAAGAAGAGTGCTTCGCCGCCGTCACCGGATTGAAGCTGGAGCCCGGCGACGTTGCAATCGTGCGCAATGAAGGACCGAGAAGCTGCGGCATGCCGGAACTGTTCCTGACGTCTTCGGCCATCGTAGGCATCGAGAAGTACCGCAAGTCCATCGCACTCATAACCGACGGCAGGTTCTCGGGCGCCACGGCGGGGCCCGTTATCGGCCACGTCTCACCCGAGGCCGTGTCCGGTGGACCTATCGGACTGGTTGAGGACGACGACATCATTGAGATAAGCCTGTCGCGCCGCGCACTCAATATCGTGGGCGTGAAGGGCGAGAAGAAATCACCGGAGGACATTCAGAAGATACTGGCCGAGCGCCTGGCTCGCAAGCCCGCGTGGACGCCCATGTACACGGGAGGCATCCTGGGGGCCTATACCCAACTGGCCACCTCGGCCATGAAGGGCGCCTACATGGGACGAGCGAACGAGCGTTAGTCAACGCGCTTCGACAGACAAAGGAGGCACCGTATGCAGTTTCTCGGATACCGCCGGCCGGACGGCTCAGTCGGCATCCGCAATATGGTGGCATTGATCCCGGCCGGCCGTTGCGCCAACGAGATGGCATGCCGGATAGCCGACGAAGCAGGCGTGGGCGTTCACCCGCTGATGCACAACCAGCCGTGCGTCCACGTAGGCCCCGACAACGAGGCCGCGCAGAGGGTCCTGACGGGATTGGGGCAGAACGCCAATGTGGCTGCAACCATCGTACTTGGCGTGGGCTGCGACTCCATCTCGGCGGTTGACCTCGCCGCCGACATCGCAAAGTCGGGCAAGCCGGTTGAAGTATTGACCATCGAGAGAGAGGGCGACTACGACACCGTCGTCATCAAAGGCATCAAGTTCGCAAAGCAGATGAAGAGCGATGCGGCCCTGATGCAGCGCCAGCCATTCGACCTCAGTGAACTCAAGCTTGCCGTGAAGTGCGGCGGCTCTGACACCACCTCCGCGCTCGGCTGCAATCCCGTGGCCGGCTGGGCAGTGGACAAGATAATCGATGCCGGAGGCACCGCAGTCTTCTCCGAGACGGCCGAACTCATCGGCGCGGAGCACATCGTGGCCCGCCGCGGCGCCACGCCCGAGGTATCGAAGAAACTCCTCGAGGCGGTGGCCCGCACCGACAAGCGCATCTTCGAAGCCGGTGTCGACATCCTCGGCTCGGAACCGACTCCCGGCAACATCAAAGGCGGATTGACCTCTATCGAGGAGAAATCCCTGGGCGCAATCGCCAAGAGCGGCACGAGGCCGCTGACGGGCGTCATCGACTGGGGAGAGAAGCTTCCCGGGAAGGGGCTCTACTTCATGGACGGCTCGGCGAACACGCCGCAAATGGCCCTCGGGCTTGCGGCGGCGGGCGCGGTCTTGATGACTTTCGGATACGGCGGCGGTTTGCCCTCACGGTTCAGGGGCATGCCGGCTTCATCGCTCGGCAACCTGCCGATACTGCCCGTGATCAAGATAGTCAGCAGCCCGCACGTCAAGAGCGAACTGGACTACTTCGACGTCTACACGGGCACCATCATCGAGGGCAAAGAGACCGTGGCGCAGGTCGGGCAAAGGCTGCTCGAGGAAATCATTGCGGTTGCCTCGGGAAAGCCGTCCAAGGTGGAACTGGCTCCGCGGTACCGCGAGGTGCTGGAGATGTGGAGAGTCGGCCCGGTCTTCTAGTGGCCGTGCGTTGGGGTCACCGCGGATACAGCGGCCCACCCTTTGAACAACAGGAGGTCGGATAGATGAGTTTTCTTGGATACGTCAGGCCAAACGGCGCCGTGGGAACAAGAAACTACGTGGGCGTCATCTCCACCGTGGTCTGCGCCAACGACATCACCACCTGGATAGCGAATCAGGTGCCCGGGTGTGCGACCTTCACGCACCAGGGAGGCTGCGGCCAGTCGGAGTTCGACACGGAGGTCACCCGCCGCACGCTGGCTTCGCTGGGCTCCAACCCAAACCTCGGCGCGGTACTGCTGGTGAGCCTGGGCGGGGAGGGTTCGGTTGACGGCATACAGGACGCCATCGCCAGGACCGGCAAGCAGGTAGAGAAGGTCGTGGTGCACAAGCTCGGCGGCGTGAACAACACGTTCGCGGAGGGCATGAGGCTCGCGCGGCTGATGGCGATGGACATCTCGAAGGTGCGCCGCGAGGAGGTAGATGATTCGCACCTTCTCCTGGGAGCGAAGTGCGGCTGCTCCGACACGACCTCCGGTCTCGCGTCGAATCCGACACTGGGCGCGGCATGTGACATGCTCGTCGAACGAGGGGGCACCTGCGTCTTCGGTGAAACCACTGAGGTCACGGGAGCCGAGCACATCCTGGCGCGCCGCGCGGCATCGCCTGAAGTGCAGGAAAAACTCATGGACGTGGTCACCAGGCTCGAGAAGAAGATTACGAGCAATGTGCCCGGCGCGAACATCGCCGCGGCAAATATCGCCGGAGGCCTGACCACCCTGGAAGAGAAATCCCTGGGAGCCATCATCAAGGCCGGCACCACCACGCTGCAGGGGGTCCTGGAACTGGGCGAGCGTCCCGCCGGGAAAGGCCTGTACATGGTCGACACGGCCGGACAGGCGCCGAGGGCAATCACCGGACTGGCCGCCGCCGGTGCAACGGTAATGATGTTCTCGACGGGAAAGGGGGCCCCATGGGGCTTCCCATTCGTGCCGATGATTAAGGTCACGGCAAACCCGACTACATGCGGCTGCCTTTCCGACCTCATGGACGTTTGTATCGATCCCGCGGGCGATGAGACGCGCGAGGAGCGGGGCGCGCGCCTGTACAATGAGATACTCGAGGTGGCCTCGGGCCGGATGACAAAAGCCGAGGCCCTCAAGATCGGCATGTTCGTGGATATCTGGCAGAGGGATGTGACTCACTAACAGCGAATGATTCGGAACGACGGATAAACGATAGAGGAGGCAAACACATACCATGGACGAGAAGAAGAAGGAACAGGTTCTACAGAAGGCCTATGATCTGGCGGCTCAGTACGAGGAGAAGTACGGCGGCTGCGGTCAGGCCGTCATAGCAGCGTTGCAGGACGCATTCCAGATGCCGAATGACGCCGTGTTCAAGGCGATGAGCGGCTACGCCGGCGGCGGAGCGACGGTCGGCGATGCCGGCTGTGGCGCCTATGTGGCCGGCATTCTCTGGCTGAGCGGTCTACGCGGACGCGAGCGCAACAACTTCGCCGATCCGGAGCGAGTTAGATTCGAGAGCTTCGCCCTGGCGCGACAACTGCACAAGGACTTCGTCGACGAGTACGGCGGCGTCATCTGCCGTGAGATGCAGTCGAAACTGTTCGGCAGACCGTACTATCTGCCCGATGCCGACGAGATGAAGAAGTTCCTCGAGGCCGGCGGTCACACAACGGTGTGCCCGGTGGTCTGCGGCAACGCGGCGCGATGGGCGGGACAGATTGCATTCGACGAGGGGCTCATCCCCGAAGCGAAGATGAAAGAACTCGCCAAATAGCCTGGCACACCGGTTGCCAGCTCGCACAGGTGGAATCGTCCGGTGGCGCGAGGTCGAGTCGACCTCGCGCCACTTCGGCTACACCGGTACCGCCACTCGACCAGTGTGAGTGGGCCAGCCGGCGGTGGTCCATCGGGGAACAAGGAGGAAATCCGAATGAAAAGGGCCATTACCATGGACTCCCGCGACAACGTGGCCACGGCGCTCGCAACGCTTGAGCCGGGCGACGAGGTGGAAGTTCTTTCCACAACCCGTGAAGTCGTTCAGCGCATCCGCGTGAATAACGCTCTACCTCTCGGCCACAAGATCGCTCTTGCAGACATCGCCACCGGCGCTGACGTCGTGAAGTATGGGGTCAAGATAGGCCGGGCATTCAAGCCCATCCGGGCCGGAGACTACGTCCACGTCCACAACGTCACCAGCGACCGCATGCCCCTCACGGAGAACATGCTCGGTCACATGGGATGATGCCGGACGATTCAAGGAGGAGAACCATGCAGTTTCAGGGATATGTGAGGAAGGATGGGCGGGTGGGCGTTCGCAACACCGTGCTGGTGCTCGCGGTATGTGACTGCGGGGAACCTGCGGCGCGCCAGATGGCCGAGGGCATTCCGGGGGCGGTGGCCGTAACCCACTATCACGGTTGCATCGCCATCGAAGTCGTCCCCACGATCGTGGGTGTGTGCACCAACCCCAACATACATGGCGTGGTGTTGGTGGCCATGGGCTGCGAAGGGCAGCGTCCCGAACCCATTGCGGAGCAGATAGCGAAGACGGGAAAGCCCGTCAAAGTCATCAATATCCAGGAGATAGGCAACACCCGCCGCGCCATCGCACAGGGACGGGCCGCGGTAACCGCAATGGCTCAGGAGGCGGCGGCAGAACGCCGCACCACCGTCGACATCGGCAAGCTGGCCGTGGGCGTTAAGTGCGGAGGCTCCGACACGTCGAGCGGCATAGCCGCGAATCCGGCGATCGGAGTCATGACGGACATGATGGTCGACGCAGGTGCGCGGGTCGTCATGATAGAGCCCATCGAGGCGGTGGGCGCGGAGGCAGAGCTGGTCAACAGAGCCGTGAACGACACGGTGCGCGAGGACATCGTTCGCTGGGTCGGCGACGAAGAGAAACGTTGGACTGTTCCCGGTGCGAGCATAGACTTCATGTGCGGAGGCAACGTGGTGGGCGGCCTCACCACACTGGAAGAGAAGTCGATGGGCGCCGTGCACAAGAGCGGACACCGACCGGTTTCCGGCGTTCTGAAGGTCAGGCCGAACCTCGTCGAGCAAGTGCCTGACAGGGCGGGCTTCTACCTCCAGGAAGGCATCCACATCGAGCTTCAGGCGATGACCTATCAGGCGGCGGCCGGAGTCAACATCATCGTTTTCGCGACCGGCAGAGGGGGCAGCTTCGGACATGCCATCTGTCCCATCGTGAAGGTGACGGGACAGCCTGAGACCTGGGCGAGGATGTCTGAGGACATGGATGTCAACGCCAGCACCATCATGGAGGGCGCCGAGTCGATCGAGTCGGTTGGCAAGCGTATCTTCGATGAAGTGATGGCGGTGGCCTCCGGCAAGGTCACAAAGGGCGAGGAGTTGGGCTTCTACAACTTCAACATCTGGAAGCAGGACCCCAGGCTTGAGGCCCTTCTCGGTCTCAAGCAGGAGTAAGTGAATGAAGACCACACTCATTACCGGCGGCGCAGGGATGGTGGGGCGGCAGCTCGCCCGCCTGCTGCTCGACCGCGAGTTCGAGGTGGTACTTCTCGACCTCGCCCCGGAGGACAGGTTACCCAGCGACTTGCGCGGTCGCGTCAAGGTCGTCCGCGGTGACCTGTCTGACTGGGCACAGGTCATGAACGCGGTTTCGAGCACCCGGCCCGATACCATCTACCACATCGGAGCGCTCATGCCGCCGGCAAGCGAACTGAATCATGCCGGCGCATGGGCCGTAAACGTGAACGGCACGATGCACATGCTCGAGGCCGCGAGACTGTTCGACGTGGGTACGGTGGTGTATTCAAGCACGACTGCCACCTTCCCCACGGACCTTCCCGAGCCGGTGCCGAACGACTACGTGCAGCGTCCGGTGACGCTCTACGGGGTGACCAAGGTGTGCAGCGAACGACTTGGTGAATACTACAACCGGCGTTACGGCCTCGATTTCCGTGCCGTCCGGTTCCTATCGATTCTCGGACCGGGCCGTGTTGCCGGCGCCGGCTGGAGCGCCTACACCTCGCTCGTC
This sequence comes from uncultured Chloroflexia bacterium, assembly GCA_963761225.1. GTDB lineage: Bacteria > Chloroflexota > Dehalococcoidia > GIF9 > AB-539-J10 > SKVJ01. The sequence goes on from CAVXGE010000008.1 coordinate 16,189, forward strand.
GTTGAAGAATCCGCGAAGGGCAACCCCTACGTGCTCAAAGTGAACGAATCGCTTCGCCTGCGCTTCATTTATGTCAAGGATGCGGCGCTGGGCCTGATGAACCTCGGCGTCGCCGCCGGGAACAGGCTCACTACCAGGGTCTACAACCTGGATGGGTTCTCGGCATCGACGAAGGAACTGGCGGACGCCGTCAAGGCAAACGTTCCGGATGCGCGCATCACCTGGGAGTTCGACCCCGAGTATCAGCGCGTCATGGACACCCAGTATGGCAACATACAACGGAGGCTGGACGACAGCCTCGCCCACACGGATTGGGACTGGCAGACTTCATATACGCTGGATGAAGCGGTGCGCGATTTCGTGGATGACGTCCGGCAAGGCCGAACGTAACCGCGGCCGGGAGGTACGATGAGGTTCGCAGATAAGGTAGCGCTGGTGACGGGAGGGGGGAGGGGCATCGGACAGGCAATCGCACTCGGCTTCGCTCGCGAGGGAGCTCGCGTCGCGGTGAATGCCGCGCACCTGGCAAGCGCCGAGGAAACCGCACATCAGATTCTCAAAGCCGGTGGCACGGCCATCGCGATACAGGCAGATGTGTCGGACGAGCCTCAGGTTAACGCAATGGTCGAGCGCGTGGTGCGCGAATTCGGGGCCATCGACATCCTGGTCAACAACGCCGGAATCGGCCAGCCGCTCGTGCCCTTTCTGGAACAGGACACGGCCGACTTCGACCGGACAATAGCCATCAACCTGCGCGGCACATACCTCTGCTGCAAGGCTGCGGCGAGGAACATGGCTGCACGCAAGACAGGCAACATCCTCAACATCGGGTCTATCACCGCGCACACCGGCCCGCCGATGCGCACAGCGTACGCGCCGTCGAAGGCCGCCGTAGTCAATCTGACCATGGTGCTGGGCGTGGAGCTTGCCAAATACAATATCAACGTCAACTCCATCTCGCCGGGCTATGTGCTGACCGACCTGGTCAGGAACTTCGTGAGCCAGGGGAAGGTCAATGAAGAGGCAGTCTTGAGGCGTACGCCCCTGGGCCGCATGAGCACCGTCGAGGACATCGCAAGGGCGGCGCTCTTCCTGACGTCGGATGACGCACGGAACATCACCGGCACGGACCTGCTCGTCGACGCAGGATGGACCGCAAACGGATACTATATGTAGCGCGCAGGGACTCAACGCGGTTGAGCGGACCGTTTCATGCCGCGGACAGTCGATGTGAGCGGACGGGACAGGCACGGCTCCCGTTAAGAAAGCCCACCGGAGCCGCACCTTTATAGACGATTCGGGAGGCACAATGAGATTCAAGAACAGAGTAGCGCTGGTAACGGGGGGCGGACGTGGAATCGGACGGGCCATCGCGCTGGGGTTCGCACGAGAGGGAGCATCGGTGGCGGTGAACGCCGCTCACATGGTAACCGCCGAGGAGACTGCCGTCCAGGCGCGCGAGTTCGGAGGAGACGGTCATCGCGATTGCGGCCGATGTCGCCGACGAAGCGCAGGTCAACGCGATGTTCGAACGCGTCGTGAACGAACTCGGAGGACTGGACGTACTTGTCAACAACGCAGGTATCGGTCAGCCGATCGTGCCCACGCTCGAGCAGGACACGGCCGACTGGGACAAAGTGATGGCAACCAACCTGCGGAGCGCCTACCTCTGCTCCAAAGCAGCGGGCAAGTACATGGTGCCTCAATGCAGTGGCAAGATCGTGAACATCGCTTCCATCACCGGGCTGACGGGACAACCGATGCGCACTGCATACGCCCCGTCCAAGGCAGCGATGCTGAACCTGACGAAGGCGATGGCAGTGGAATGGGGACCTTACAATATCAACGTCAATGCGGTAGCACCGGGATACGTGATGACTGACCTGGTGCGCACGTTCATCAGCCAGGGCAAGTTCAACGAGGAAGCCATGCTCAGGCGAACCCCGCTGGGCAGACTCAGTGCGCCAGAGGACATCGCCGAGGCGGTACTGTTTCTAGCTTCGGACGCCGCCCGAAATATCACCGGAATCCACATTCCTGTCGACGCGGGGTGGTCGGTCAACGGTTGGTACATGTAGGGAATCGCGGTACCGGCCAGCCACTGGAACGAAACGCAGGAGGACATCTGACATGGAATTCATGGGATACCCACGGCCCGACGGGAGCGCCGGCGCACGCAACTACGTCGCCGTCATTCCAGCCGTCCAGTGTGACAACGAGCTGGCAGACCGTATCGCCTCCGAGGTCGGTGGCAACGTCGTGGCGCTGCCTCACAATGGCGCCTGCGTCAACGTGCAGCCCGACAAGGACATGATAGAGCGTACGCTCATAGGCCTCGGCCGGAATCCGAATGTGTCCGGCGCCATCGTGGTGGGTGTGGGATGCGACGGCGTACCGGCCGACCGGGTGGCGGAGGGCATTGGCGTGTCGAAGAAGCCGGTTGAACTGGTCACCATCGAGCACGAGGGCAGCTACGACAACGCGCTGGCGAAGGGTGTCAATGCGGCGAAGCGAATGCTGTCCGATGCCTCACGATTGAAGCGGGAGGCGTTCGACATCAGCTACCTGACCGTTGGCTCTAAATGCACCGGGTCGACGCCCGCCTCCATCATGGCCTGCAATCCGGCCGTCGGCTGGGCGGCCGAACAACTCGTGGAGAGCGGAGGCACGTTCCTCTTCTCCGAGACGGCCGAGGCCATCGGCGCGGAGCACCTGCTCGCGCGCAGGGGCCGAACGGAGGAGGTCTCTCGCCGCATTGAGGAAGTCGTTAATCGTATGGAGGACCGCATCAAGGCTACTGGAGTCGATATCCGTGGCTCACAACCGGTGCCGGCCAACATCATCGGCGGCATGACTACCCTCGAAGAGAAGTCTCTCGGCGCTATCGCCAAGAGCGGGCACGGTAAGATAGATGGCGTGCTGGAGTGGAGCGAACGTCCTTCCGGCCACGGCCTGTACTTCATGGACGGATCGGCCAACACACCGCAGATCTTCCTGGGTTTCGCGGCTGGCGGCGCGCAAGTTATGACTCTGAACTATGGCGCCGGTCTGCCAACGAAGCTGCACAACTACACGGTGGCTGTCGGCGGCCTGCCCATCGTCCCGTGCCTCAAGATTTTCAGCAGCCCGCAGGACATCGAGCAGATGGAGTACTTCGATATCTATGCCGGCACTATCATCGAAGGCAAGGAGACTGTTCCCGAAGTCGGTCAACGCATCCTTGAAGAAATCGCTGCGGTCGCATCGGGAAAGCCGGCGCGGCAGGAAATGCAGTCACGCTACAAGGAAATGCTGGTGATGTACTATACCGGGCCGCTCTTGTAGCATCATCAAGAGGAGAACAACCATGGAATTCATGGGATATCCGCGGCCCGACGGCGGCGTGGGGGCGCGCAACTATGTTGCGGTAATACCGGCGGTGCAGTGCGGCAACGAACTGGCCGACCGTATCGCCACCGAAGTCGGGGGCAACGTCGTTGCCCTGACTCACAATGCTGCGTGCGTGAACATACCATCCGACAAGGAAATGGTGCATCGCACGCTTGTGGGCCTTGGGCGTAACCCGAATGTTGCCGCCGTTATAGTGGTGGGCATCGGATGCGACGGTCCGCCGGCGGCGCCCATTGCGGAAGACATCGCCCGCTCACAGAAACCGGTTGAGCTGGTCACCATCGAACGCGAGGGAACATACGAGAACGCGGTGGCGAAGGGTATCCACTTCGCCAAGCAGATGCGCGCGGATTCATCCACGGTGCAACGTGAACCCCACGATATAAGCCACCTGGTGTTTGCCTCAAAATGTACGGGTTCAACGCCGGCATCCATCATGGCCTGCAATCCGGTCATGGGTTGGTTTGCCGATACGCTCGTTGCGGCGGGTGGCACTTTCATCTTTTCGGAGACCCCCGAGATAATAGGCGCGGAGCACCTGCTGGCGCGCAGGGCGGTCAACGAGGAGGTGGCTGCGCGCATCGTGGAGATGGCCGACCGGATGGAGAAGCGCATCTGTGCAACCGGAGAGGACATCCGCGGTTCACAGCCGAATCCCGGAAACATCCGCGGCGGAATGACCACCCTCGAGGAGAAGTCGCTCGGCGCGATTGCCAAGAGCGGCAAGAGTCCGATAAGCGGCGTTCTCGAATGGGGCGAGAGTCCCTCCGGGCACGGCATGTACTTCATGGATGGAGCCGCCAATACGCCTCAGATATTCCTGGGGTTCGCGGGCGGAGGCGCCCAGGTGATGAGCTTGAACTACGGCGCCGGATTGCCAACGCGGTATCACAATTACACGTGCGCCGTGGGCGGTATCGCTACCGTGCCCGTCATGAAGCTGTTCAGCAGCCCCCAGGACGTGAGCCAGAAAGAGTATTTCGACATCTACGCCGGCACCATTATCGAAGGTACAGAAACTGTGCCTCAAGTCGGTCAGCGTCTCCTGGAAGAGGTCCTCGCGGTAGCCTCGGGCAAGCCCGCACGGCAGGAGATGAATTCCCGTTATCGAGAACCACTCATCATGTATTACACCGGTCCTATTCTCTAGCGCATTGGACCGACATGCACACGCAGCGCTGCATGCGCGCGCGATGCAGTGCCGGGTGAACCGAAGGAGGTTGCGGATGCCACTGCACAACAAGATCAGCGCCATTAAGGCTCGGGAGATTATCGACTGTCGCGGCACACCCACCGTACAGGTGGATGTCTGGGTCGACGGACTGCTGCGCGGCCGGGCCGACGTCCCGAGCGGCCGCTCGACGGGTAGCTACGAGGCTTTTGAACTACGCGATGGTGGAAAGCGGTACGGCGGATACGGCGTCAGGACAGCCGTGGCCCATGTAAACGACATCATTGCGGGGACGCTCGTCGGTAGAGACGTCACCGAGCAACGGGCGATCGACCAACACATGATTGCCCTCGACGGCACAGGGAACAAGAGCAAGCTGGGCGCAAATGCAATTCTCGGCACGTCACTGGCCGTAGCAAGAGCAGCCGCGTCCGCGCTCGACCTTCCTCTTTACCGATATCTGAACTCCACCGCCCATGTGCTGCCCGTGCCGATGATGAACCTCATCAACGGAGGCAAACTTTCATCCAACGACCTCTGCTTTCAGGAATTCATCATGATGCCCGTAGGCGCCGCAAGTTTCGCGGAGGCGCTCCAGATGACCGCGGAAATCAATGCCATATTGCGTCCAATGACGGCGGAGCGATACGGCAAGCTCGCGATCAACGTTGGCGATGAGGGCGGCGTGGTGCCTCCCATCATTGACGTGCGCGAGGCGCTCGACCTGCTGTGTGAGGCTGTGAGCCGCTCCGGTTATGCGGAGCACATCGTCTATGCGTTTGACTGTGCCGCAACGCACCTCTACGACAAAGCGACGGCCCTGTACTCCTTTGAGGGCAAGAGCCTCACCCGGGACGAGGTCATACGATTCTTTGAACGAATCGTTGCCGAGTACCCGATCGTCTCAATCGAAGACCCGTTGCAGGAGGATGACTTCGAAGGGTTTGCCGAAATCACCCGTGCGTTGCCAGGCGTGCAGATCGTGGGCGATGACCTCTTCGTGACGAACAAGGAGAGGCTCGCGATGGGATTGCAGAGCGGCTCTGCCAACTCTGTCCTGTGGAAGGTGAACCAGATAGGGACGCTAACGGAAGCGCTGGAGACGGCGGCGATGGCATTCCGAAACTGCTATGGCGTGTGCGTATCGGAGCGTTCGGGAGAAACCGAGGACCCCATGATTGCTGACCTCGTGGTCGCCTTGAATGGTGGGCAGATAAAGACCGGCGCACCGGTACGCAGCGAGCGAACCGCCAAGTACAACCGACTGCTGCAGATAGAGGAAGAGTTGGGTAGCGCCGCCACCTACGCGGGGAGGGACTTCCGCAGGCCCGTGTGACGACGCTGCGGCACGAAGGCACCGATGTACGTCAAGAACCGGGCGGCTCTGCTATCGCACGGCAGCCACGAACTGCGGGCGGCGGCTCTGGATATCGCCGACTATGCGCTGTCACGGGTTGACCCGTACCTGGCTACCAGGGAACTCGTGGCGCTGGCGGGCGACATTCTTACCGTGGGCAATCTGACATTCGACCTGGCGCAGCGGGGCCGCATCTACGTCCTCGGCGCGGGCAAGGCCAGCCTGCCCATCGCCCGCGCCCTCGAGGAAGTCCTTGGCGACAGGATTGCCGAAAGCCTGGTCATCGTGAAGGAGGGCCAGGAATCAGGCACTCGCTTGATAACGCTCAGGGAAGCAAGCCACCCCCTGCCCGATGAGCGCGGTTATCGTGCGGCTCGCGACATGATGGGGATCGCCGAGAAGGCGCAATCCGGGGACATCGTATTCTGTGCGTTCACAGGGGGAAGTTCGGCACTCGCTCCGTACCCGGTTGCCGGCGTGTCTCTCAAGGAAAAGCGGCAGGTGCACAGATTGCTTCTCGAAAGCGGAGCCAGCATTCGAGAGATCAACGCAGTGCGCAAACATCTGTCCCAATTCAAGGGAGGGCGGCTCGCGCTGGCGATCTTTCCTGCCGAAATCATTAACCTCACCGTCTCAGACGTGACCGGAGACCCCTACGACTACATCACCTGCCCGACGGTGCCCGACACATCGACGTTTGACGATGCGCGGCATGTGCTGGACCGTTACCACCTCTGGGAGCGCTTCCCCGCCAGTGCCACCGGGTATCTCAGGAACGGCACAGTGGAGCTTGAGAACCCCAAAGTTTTCGCGGGGCAACGGGTGCATACGTTCTTGTTGGTCAAGAGCGGCGCGGTTTGTGATGCAGCCGCGGACAGGGCCAGGGAATTGGGTTTCGCCGCGCAAATTCTGACAACGGAGATGGAGGGAGACAGCGCCGTCGAGGGACTGGCCTTCGGCGCAGAATTGGCGGCTCGTGCCTCCACCGTGCCGCGGGCGCTCGTCGCCGGCGGGGAAACCACCGTTACGCTGGACGTGGAAGGCGGCGAAGGAGGGCCGAACCAGGAGTTCGCCCTCAGTGCAGCGCTCGCACTGACCTCCGAAAGGCAGGTCGTCTTGTCACTCGACACGGACGGAACCGATGGTCCGACGACCCTTGCCGGAGGGCTCACCGACTCTTCCACCCTGGAGCGCGCTCGTGAACAGGGTATCCACATCGAAGATGCCTTGCGGCGACATGACGTGAGCCCGGCTCTGCGGGCCTTGCAGGATGCTGTGATTACGGGACACACCGGAACGAATGTGAATGACCTGAAGCTGGGACTGTGCGGCAACAATGACAAGTCGGTAGAGGAGGCACGACGATGAAACACGACGCACGAAAGGGCAAGATTCAGACGGTTCTCGGGCTCATTGAACCGGCCCAACTGGGAATAACGCTCGTTCACGAGCACCTCATGAGCGATGGTACCGGCTGGTTCGTGGAGCCCGAAGATTCTTTTGAGAAGGCGATGGCGTACAAGCCGGTCACCGTGGATATCCTGTGGTGGCTTACCTATCACCGTTTTACCAATATCGACGACCTCATGTGCATGGACGAGGACGAGGCCGTCGAAGAGGTGACCCATTTCAAGCTTGCCGGTGGAAACTCGGTGGTCGAAATGAGTAACAACGGTCTTGGACGTTCGCCGAAGGCGCTGGTACGCATCTCCCGGAGGACGGGACTCAACATCGTCATGGGTTCGGGATACTACATCGACTGCTCACTCCCGGACGACATGGACGATAGGTCGGAGCAGCAGATCACCGAAGAGATAGTTCGCGACATCGACGAGGGAGTCGGCACGACCGGCATATGCGCGGGACTTATCGGCGAGATCGGCTGCACGTGGCCCTTGAGTGACAACGAGAGGAAATCCCTAAGGGCGGCGGCCAAGGCGCAGAAGATTACAGGAGCGGCTCTCAACATCCACCCGGGGCAACACGAGGACTCGGCGATGCAGGCGGTCAAGATAGTCGAAGAAGCGGGGGCAGACCTCACTAAGACGATTATCGACCACATCGACCGCGCCGTGCGGCAGAGGGACAACAGGATTGCGCTCGCAAAGATGGGCTTGTACCTCGAGTACGACCTGTTCGGGCGCGAGGGCTATTACCCGCTTGAACATCGCAAGATTGACCTTCCGAACGACCACGTCCGTATCAACGAAATCATGGACCTGATGGCTCTCGGCTATGCGAAGCAGATCGTCATCTCGCAGGACATCTGGAACAAGACCCAGCGCAGGGCATATGGTGGGTGGGGCTACGCACACATCATGGACAACGTTCTGCCCGTCATGCGGTCGAAGGGCATGACGGAGGCGGATATCAAGACAATCATGGTGGACAACCCTGCCCGGCTGTTCGCGTTCTAGTGGGCAGCAATTGCACCGGACAAGAGACGCCAGACAAAGAAGAGGAGGCTCCTCGGCGAGGAGCCTCCTCTCGTGATACCTGCGGGATGCGCCTTCCCTGCTACTTATTGAGGTAGGGAACGGTCTTTATGGCATCCTGAATCATCGCGTATTCGCCACCGTCAATCAGCAGCGTCTGCCCGGTCATGTAGCTGGAAGCGTCTGAGGCCAGGTAAAGGGCGGCTCCGGCCATCTCGATGGGCTCCGCGATGCGGCCGAGTGTCGTGTTCATTTCCTTGCGCCGCCGGTTGCCCTCATCAGCCCAGAGCGCTTCAGACAAACGCGTGCGGGTGACGGATGGAGCGATGCAGTTGCACCGGATGTTGTACTGTCCCAGTTCCTGAGCGAAGGTGGCGGTCAAGTGCTGCACCGCGCACTTACTGATCCCATACACGCTCATGCCGAGATACGGCCTGAATCCTGAATCGGACGAGATATTGACCACGGCTCCACCTTTGCCCTGGTCCCTCATCTGAGCGGTGACACGCTGGGTCAGGAAGAAGACCGCCTTCAGGTTGAGACCCATGGTGATGTCCCACGCCTTCTCGTCCACGTCGAAAATCGACGAGTAGGAGACGTTAGTGCCCGCATTGTTGACCAGGATATCAACGTGGCCGAACCGGGCAATAGCCGCTTTGACGACCGCCTCGTGCTCCTCGAGGTGCCTGATATTGGCCGCGACGGGCAGCGCCTTCCTGCCGAAGGACTCCACCTCTCCCGCGACCGACTCGAGGTCAGGCAATTTTCTGCTGGTGAGCACGATGTCGGCTCCGGCCTCAGCCAGACCGAGGGCGATGGCGCGGCCGATGCCGCGGCTCCCTCCGGTCACGATCGCGACCTTGCCATCCAAACGGAAGCGCTTTGCCAGTGACTCGATCTTCTCTTCTTCCATCAGACCGTTCTCCTTGTCACTTTATGTCATGTTGCGCGAGTGGCTAGATCTCGCCAAACTCCTCAGGTTGCATCAAGTTGCAGCCAAAGGTGGGTTGCCGCATCAACTCTTGCGACTGGTCCAGCTCCTTGTCGATGCCCGCAAGGTATCGCGCCACTTTGCGCCTGGCTTCGTAATCGAAATCGATGTTGAGCGCGATCGTTTCCATGATGGGAGAACCACCACCGTGAACTCCGGCGATCTGGTACCACGAAGTCATCGCGGACGCAGACACGTTCTCAACGAAGCGCCAGATGCGATGTGATTCCTCGGAAGACAGCTTCGGATTCCGAACGATGTACTTGTCCATGTAGGGCTTGGTCTCCGGATTGATGAAGTCCTCCTCGAAGGGCATCGTTACCGACAGACCGCCGGCAATCTCGGTGAGCATGTTGTACTCGTGGTAGATGTTCTCCCCCATCAGCCTGCGTCCCACGTTCGCAAAGATGGCGTTGGGGAAGAAGGTTCCGCAGGCGGTCTTCTCTCCGTACATGGCTGCGGCGACTCCGGCTGCAAAGGCCAACTCGGAACCGAGCGCGTATTCGGACATCTTCTCACGCACGTGGCTGACCTTCTGGATGTTGTTCGCCTCGGCGGCGAGGATCGTAGCTCCAAGGATAACGTCGGACACCGCCGGTTTGCAGCCGCAATAGCTATGGCGATGCGAATCGGCAAAAAGCATGGCGATTCTGCGGCCAAACTCCCATTCCCTGCACATGAACACGCGCTCCTTGGGAATGAACGTATGGTCGAAGATAATCATCGAATCGGACACGCCATAGTCACAGAAAGGTGCATGAATCTCTTTGCGCTCGTGAAGCCATACGGGCCGGACGACCTGTTTGATGCCGGGGTCATCCGCCGGGATGGCAAAGGCAACCGCCCAATCGGCGTCACCCTCCAGCATCGCGCGTGTCGGCAGAACGAGTATCTCGTCCGCGTAGGCGGCCATGGTAATGCAGACCTTGCATCCGCTTACGTAGATTCCCTCAGGGGTCACTTCATCCACATGCACGTACTGGCCGGGTTCAACCTGTTCGCTGGGGCGCTTGGTCCTGTCACCCTTCATGTCGGTCTGCGCACAGGCAGCACAAAGGTCATTCTCCTGATACCAGCTCAGCCAGTCGCAGAAACGCCGATGGTAGTCCGTTCCATACTTGTCATCAATCTCTTTCGTCCCGATGGAGAGTGAAGTGATGGCGTCGTGCCCCATGCAACGCTGAATGCATCCGCCGACCCGCTGCGCGCCAAGGCGAATCATCTTCTGCTTCTGCATGAGGTCAAAAGGATGCTGCGGGGTATGCGCCCAACGGTTAATCTCCTTGCCGTTCAGGACCGACCTCGCAGTGACAACACCCTTCCATTTCGGGTCCTGTGCAATCTCAAACGTCACCGCCATAACGTTTACGCCGGGGGCGATCCTGGGATCGTCTCTGCCGACCTTTTCACCGCCGATGTACAAGTTGGGTTTCATCTTGTACAGACCGGCCTTGTACTGTTCCGGAGTTCTCATATATGTTCGATCCTCCTAAGACACGTAATGGTTAGTGCGACGCATTCCACGGCAAGAGTCCACATTGGACGAACGAGACAAGCAAAGAAACATGCTGGATGTGCAGAGCGTGGACCTGGCACGCACAATGAGAGTGTAGCACCGCAGCTAGGGACGTTCAACCGGCCTCGCGCAAGCCGCGCCAGGTGCGGCGTCGGACGCAAGAGAAGGGGCGCGTGTTTGAGACGCGCCCCGCAATCTCCCTCTTCGGACCGAGGGCGAACCCTCAAGCCCACATGGAATACTAGTACCCGGCGAGCATACGAGACGGCAACCACAGGATTATCTGCGGGAATGCCGTACACAGCACGAGTCCAACGATAATCAGGCCCACAAATGGAATCACGCCGCGAATGATGTCGGCCATCGTCACGTTGAGTTCCGGTGCGGCCGTTCCCCGACAGACGAAAATGGAAACCGCAAACGGGGGGGTCATGAACGACATCTGCAAGTTAACACAGATCATCATGCCGAACCAGAGCGGGTCAAAGCCAAGTTGGGGGCCTATGGGCGCCAGGATCGGCACCATGATGAACACAATCCCGATCCAGTCGATGAGCATACCCAGGATGAAGACGATGAACATGACCATCAGGAAGGCGCCCCATCTTCCACCGGGAGTCGCCAGGATGACCTTCGCTACCACGTCGCCGCAACCGGCACTGATAAACACACCAACGAACGCGAAGGACAGACAGCCAATCATCAGGACGAAGGCGCTCACACGCAGAGTGTCCAGACAAGTTCCCTTAAGCGTCTCGAAGGAGAACTTCCTGTACACGATTGCGAGCACCATCGCGGCGAACGCGCCGACCGATGCCGCCTCAGTTGGCGGAGCGATGCCGAAGAAGATAGTGCCCAACACAGACAGGATCAATAGAGCCGGAGGCACAAGTGAGTACAGGAGCATCTTGGTCTTGATCCACAGAGGAACATTGCGTTCTTCTTTTGGAACAGGAGGACCCCAGTCCGGCCTGCGGATACACGCAATAGCGACGTACACACAATACAAAGTACAGAGAAGCAGGCCAGGCAGTATGGCAGCCATGAACAGCTTGCCCACGGAAACCATAGCCATCGGCCCATAGATGACCAGCATGACGCTGGGCGGTATGAGAATGCCAAGCGTGCCGCCTGCGCACACCGCGCCTGAGGCCAGCGATTTGTTGTAGCCCCTCTTGACCATAGGAGTGAGGGCTATGAGAGTCAACATGGTTACGGAAGCAGTGATGACGCCCAGACACGCGGCAAGCACAGTTCCAAAGATGATGGTGCTGACGGCGAGGCCGCCGCGGAAACCGCCAAGCCACAGATACAGAGCATCAAAGAGTCCATCGGCTATACCCGACCGTTGCAGCACCACCCCCATGAAGGTGAAGAGTGGGACTGCGAGCAAGGGATAGTTGAGGGATAACGAGTAGAGCCGGGAGTACAGAATCTCGAACGCCGCGTTGCCGAGCAGGAGGTAACCCATTATCAAGCCGACGCTGCCGACAACGAAAGCTAGAGGGAACCCCGTCATCACGCCTAGGATGATGCCGGACACCATCAGCAAGGTAATGATCTCAGGACTGAGGTCAATCAAGGTGTCCCCTCCCGGTCGCCAAATGAATGTCCCGGACGAATTTGGCGATGCCTTGCAAGAGCAACATTATGATGCCCACGGCGAGAATCGTTCTATACGGCCCTGCTGGTGGGTACCAGTAGCTCTCCATCATCACCTCGCCCCGCACCCAGGCGCGTATCGCCCAGAACATCGCCTTGTACACCAGAACGCTCATGAGTGGAAAGAACAATATCACTGCAAAAATCGAATCCGCGATGGCCTGCCCGCGCTCCGACAGGCGGCTGAAAAAGATATCCACGCGGATATGAGACTTATGAAGGTGTGCATATGCCCACCCCAGCGCATAGATAGACCCCCCGAGCATGCTCGATGTCTCGTAGGCCCACACCGTGGGATTGTTGACCACGTAACGCATGAACGTATCCAGCGAACCGACCAACACCAATCCCAGCGTGAGCCATCTTGCCCAGGAGCCAATATGCTCGCTCGAAAAGTCGATAGCTTTCAGTATTCTTCTCATTCGATACCACGCGTTCCTCGCCGTCCCGGGTAGCTACCCGGGACGGCGAGCCTTCATCAATAGAATCTGGCGACTAGGACGCTGACGGAGCGGGAGTATTCAGCGATGATTGCTGAGTAGATTGACTGATGAAGTTCTGCTGGGATTCGAGAATCGACTTGTAGAGCGGGGTCCCGGTTACGGCCTTGTCACTGTAATACGCGTTCGCCGTGTCGATGACAGCTCTCTCCACCGCAGGCGGGAGATGGACCAGTTCACAACCGAAGTCCTTAAACTCCTGGGTTGCTGCGATGTTGTCGTTGTCGATCCACATCTGCTGCTGCCGGGTGACTGACTGCACGCAATCCATAACGATTTGCTTCAGATCTGCCGGTAGCGCTTCGTACTTACTCTTGTTCAGGTAGAAGACCAGAGGGTCGCTCGGAGCACGGGTTGCAGAGAAGATGACGTATTTGGCGATCTCCTGGAAGCTCATCGCCCAGTCGACCGACGGGGACGAGTATTCGAACGCATCGATAACGCCACGCTGCATCGACTCGTAAAGCTCGCCACCGGGCATGAATACCACGGAGCAGCCCAATCTCGTCATGATCTCACCACCGTCGCCGGAAGTCCGCATCCTCAGTCCCTTGAGATCGTTTACCGTCTGAATGTTCACCTTGGAATGCGCGAATATCTCAGGGGGCTGCGGACAGGTTCCCGGGGATGGCCACGACATCGTACCCCTCCACCATGTCCTCGATGAAATCATAGCCATAGTACTGGAACCAGACCGGCGCAGCTTCTGCGGTCAGACCACCCGGCCTCGCGCTGAACAGGCCCGCTTCCGGCCACTTGTCCAGGTTGTACATGGTGCAGGTATAGGTGCCGTCGATCGTGCCAACATCGATGGCATCCATTTCCTTTGTTGCGGGAACGATGGCTCCGCCCGTGAACGCCTTGAATTCAAGGCGGCCGCCACTCGCAGCGGTTACGGCGTCGCAGATCTTCGCGCCGTAGATATGCGCAGGATTTGCCGCGTCAAAGGACGTCTGAATCTTGAACGTATACGTCTGAGTCGACGGAGCCGTCGGGGTCGTCGGGGTTGTGGGGGTCGTCGGGGTCGTAGGAGTCGTGGGAGTCGTGGGAGTGGTGGGTGCCGGCTGGGGAGCACACCCAACAAGCAGAGCACCAATCAACGCAACCGCCGCCACAGCCACCAATACTGCTTTCCTATTCATCACTTTCCCTCCTGTCTTTTCGACGAATACCAGCTGCTGGAACCGTCACATCAACGCCATACTGCGGTTTCGCATAGGCGCCCACCTCCTGATGGAGAACCTCTATGACTTCCATGAAGTCCACAGCGTCGTTGGCCAAATGAACTTGCTGGGACGGCACACGCCACATCCGAACCCGACCCCACCACCTGTCTGCCAGGGTGTCCCGGGAATATGCTGAAGCGAGTTAGAAGTATGTGAATACGTATCTTCTCCGACCATCGTATACGAGTGCGTTCACAAGTGTCAATACGTGTGTGCATCGTGATGTTGCTTTTCTTCCTCGTTGCTTCGCCCAGTCCATCAATGTGCGATGAGAGGATGCGGCACCATAATGAACTCCCGCCCATCCCCGGCGGGCAGCCTGAGGTCATTCGTTGAAAGACGAGGACGAGGGCTTGCTTGACTGCTGTCAAGCGCACAGAGGCACAGTAAACGAGAGGGGAGCGCGCGCTCCCCTCTACTCTACGGAACAAAATGATGAAACTAGGCGATCATCTTGTCCGGCAGCCAGAGGATGAGTTGTGGGAACACCGTGCAGAGCACGAGGCCGATAATGATACAGATGACGAACGGCCACACGCCCTTGATGATGTCCCCCATCGTAACCCCAAGACTCGGGTCCGCCGATCCTCTCAGGTAGAAGATTGCGGACGCAAACGGGGGAGTCATGAACGACATCTGCAGGTTGATCACCAGCATCATCCCGAACCAGAGCGAGTCGAATCCCAACTCCGGAGCGATCGGCGCTACTATCGGCACCATGATGAACACGATGCCGATCCAGTCGATGAAGAAACCCAGCATGAACACGATAAACATGATGGCGAAGAATCCACCCCAGCGCCCTCCGGGCGCGCCCAGGATGACTTCCTTGATCACGTCACCGCAGCCCTGCCCCAACGAACACTCCAACGTACGCGAACGACAGCGCACCGATCAGGTAGATCATCGAACTCACGCGCATCGACTGGGTCACGGTGTCTTTCAGCACCTGGAAATCGAATCGCCGGTACCCTATCGCCAGTCCGACTGATGCCAGCGAGCCCACGGCTGCCGCTTCGGTCGGCGGCGCGATGCCCAGGAAGATGCTCCCCAGCACCGCAAGGATGATTACCGCCGTCGGCGCAAGCGCTACGAACAGCATCTTGCTCTTCTGCAGAAATGATATGGCTATTTCCTCTTTCGGTACCGCAGGTCCCAGGTTCTTATGGATGGCGCACCGCATCCCGATGTAGCCGCAGTACAGTGCCGACAACAGGAAACCGGGGATGAATGCCCCCATGAACAGCTTGCCCTACTGAGACTCCCGCCATCGGGCCATAGATAACCAGCATGATCGAGGGCGGTATCAGGATCCCCAGCGTTCCGCCCGCGCACACCGCGCCACTCGCCAGTGGCTTGTCGTAGCCGCGCCGCAGCATCGCCGGCAGCGCGAAGATCGCCAGCATCGATACCGATGCCCCGATCACTCCCACGCACGCGGCCAGGATCGTCCCGAGAAGCACCGTCACGATCGCGAGTCCGCCGTTGAATCCGCTCAACCATACGTAGAGCGCATCGTACAGTTTCTCCGCTATCCCCGACTTCTCCAGCATCACTCCCATGAACACGAACAGCGGTATCGCAAGCAGCGTGTACGAGTGCACCAGGCTGAATACCCGTCCGTACAACAGATTCGGCACCGCATTCCCGTACACAAGGTAGCCGAAAAGCAGGCCCATCGCCCCAACAGGGATGGCAAGCGGATAGCCAAGCAACACACCCACCAGCACACCCGCAAGCATGAGTACGGTCAGCAGTTCAGGATTGATATCAATCAACGCTTGCCCCCTTCACCAGTCGATACACATCCCGTGTGAAGTCGGCAAACCCCTGAATCAGGAAGGTGCACAGCCCGATAACCACCACAAGCCTGATGGGCAGCGCCGGAGGATACCAGAAACTCGCCATCAACACCTCGTGGAAGGTATACGCATCCCACGCCATCTTCCCGGATGCGTAGATCAGCACCAGCATCAACGGCAAGAAGAATACGAGAAAGCATGCAATGTCCGTGATGGCCCTGCCTCTCGGAGACATCCGCGTATAGAACACGTCAACCCGTACGTGTCCGTGCAGCAGGTGTACGTACGACCAGCCGATACACACGATGAACACGCCGAGCATCATCGACATCTCGTGCGCCCAGATCGTCGGCCTGTCGAACACGTATCGCGCAGTCACTTCAAAACACAATACCAGTACCAGGGCCAGTACCGCCCACCTGCATATCATGCCGGACCACCTACTGATAGAGTCAGCGGTCTTCAGAAATGTCCTCATTGTCCTCTCAAAGTGTGCTCCCGCCCCGGGACCTCCGGGGCGGGAACACACAGCAGAAGCAATTACGTCACCAGGCAGCGCCGAACTACTTGATGCCAGCGCGGTCGCATAGAGCCTTGAAGGCCCAGTGATCATCGATGATCTCTTTGTAGAACGCGTCGCCGGCGGACTTCTTGTCGTAGAATGCCATGGCGGCATCCAAGTACGCAGTCTCAACCGCGGGAGGCAACTGCATCACTTCGGTGCCGTAGTCGTAGTACTGCACCAGCGCCACGTCATCCTTCATGTACGACTCGGCGGTGTAGTCGATACCGACGGTGGAGCACGCATCCATGACAATCTGCTGCAGGTCGGGGGTCAGCGCGTTCCAGTCATCCCTGTTGACCCACACGTGCGCAACATCAGTCGGGGCACGCGAAGGAGACATGTAGAGGTACTTGGCCACCTCGTGGAAGCCCATGCCCCAGTTCAGGAACGGGGAGGCGTACTCGAACGCATCGATGACGCCACGCTGCATCGACTCGTAGATCTCCGCACCCGGGAAGAACACGGTGGCTGCACCCATGCTGGCCAGGATCTCGCCACCATCACCGGAACAGCGCATCTTCAGACCCTTGATGTCGCCTGGCACGTCGATCTTCTTGTTGGTCTGACACCAGACCTCCGGGGGCAGAAATCCCGCCGTCCCCACGTACTTGACGTTCATCTTGGATTCCCACATCTTCGCCGCAAGATCGTCGCCATTGCCGCTGGTGTGCCACAGCGTCATCTGCAGCGCGGTCATGCCTCCGGACACCATGTCAAACAGCGCAGCCTGAGGGAACTTGTTGACGTTGTACATCGGGCATGCGGAGCCCATATTCGAGAATGCCCTGATCAACGCCTGAAAGTTCTTCCGTCGCCGGCACGATAGACCCGCCGGCGAACGCCTCCACAGTCAGTCGGCCGCCACTCATCATGGTGATCTGGTCGGCGATTCTCTGAACGGCGTTGAAGTAGTAGTCAGACACCGGGGGATGACCCTGGTACTGCCACTTGATTACCTGGGTCGCCGGCTGAGTGGGTGTGGTGGGAGTCGTGGGGGTGGTGGGGGTGGTGGGGGTCGTCGGGGTCGTCGGCGTTGGGCTGCGGGGTGCGCAGCCCACAACCAGGACACCAATCAACGCAACCGCCGCCACAGCCGCCAATACTGCTTTCCTATTCATCACTTTTCCCTCCTGTATTTCCGATGGATACCACGTTGTGGAAATGTCACATCAACGCCATACTGCGATTTCGCATAGGCGTTCACCTCCTAAGGAAGTCTCGCTATGACTTTCACGAATACACAACAACGTTGGTCTGAATAGAATTGCTGGGACGGCACACGCCACACCTGAACCGGGCCCCTCCACCTGTCTGCCAAGGTGTCCCGGCAGTACGCCTCCAGATAGCATGAAGTATCTGGAAACCTATCCGTTTCGACTATCGTATGCGACCGACTTCACAAGTGTCAAGTGTCAAGTGTCAATATGCCACCTCCTGGGAGGACGGCCCTTCGGCGGCCAACCGGTCTAATGGCTCGGCCGCGAACCCGTGGGGAGATTCACAATCATCCAAATTCGAAAGTGCCGATTCTTGATGCTCGAGAACTCAGTGTCATACGAAGAGGCGAACAATATTCCCCCATTCGCTTGCCGCACCGCAAAAAGAAAGGGGGAGTGTAGAAACACTCCCCCCGGACGTAACAGTCCAACAGAATCTAAGCGATCATCTTATCCGGCAGCCAGAGGATGAGTTGTGGGAACACCGTGCAGAGCACAAGGCCGATAATGATACAGATGACGAACGGCCACACGCCCTTGATGATGTCCCCCATCGTAACCCCAAGACTCGGGTCCGCCGATCCTCTCAGGTAGAAGATTGCGGACGCAAACGGGGGAGTCATGAACGACATCTGCAGGTTGATCACCAGCATCATCCCGAACCAGAGCGAGTCGAATCCCAACTCCGGAGCGATCGGCGCTACTATCGGCACCATGATGAATACGATGCCGATCCAGTCGATGAAGAAACCCAGCATGAACACGATAAACATGATGGCGAAGAATCCACCCCAGCGCCCTCCGGGCGCTCCCAGGATGACTTCCTTGATCACGTCACCGCAGCCTGCCCCAACAAACACTCCAACGTACGCGAATGACAACGCACCGATCAGGTAGATCATCGAACTGACCTGCATCGCCTGCGTCACCGTCTCTTTCAGCACCTTGAAGTTGAACCGCCGGTACCCTAGCGCCAGTCCAACCGACGCCAGCGAACCTACGGCTGCCGCTTCCGTCGGCGGCGCGATCCCCAGGAAGATGCTTCCCAGCACCGCGAGGATGATTACCGCGGTCGGCGCAAGCGCTATGAACAGCATCTTGCTCTTCTCCGGAAACGAGATGACTTATCTCGTCCTTCGGCACCGCGGGGCCCAGGTTCTTGTGGATGGCGCACCGCACCCCGATGTAGCCGCAGTACAGTGCAGACAACAGGAAACCGGGTATGAATGCCCCCATGAACAGCTTCCCTACTGAGACTCCCGCCATCGGGCCGTAGATAACCAGCATGATCGAGGGCGGTATCAGGATCCCCAGCGTTCCGCCCGCGCACACCGCGCCACTCGCCAGTGGCTTGTCGTAGCCGCGCCGCAGCATCGCCGGCAGCGCGAAGATCGCCAGCATCGACACCGATGCCCCGATTACTCCCACGCACGCCGCCAGGATCGTCCCGAGAAGCACCGTCACGATCGCAAGTCCGCCGTTGAATCCGCTCAACCATACGTAGAGCGCATCGTACAGTTTCTCCGCGATACCCGACTTCTCGAGCATCACCCCCATGAACACGAACAGCGGTATCGCCAGCAGCGTGTACGAGTGCACCAGGTTGAACACCCGCCCATACAACAGATTCGGCACCGCATTGCCGTACACAAGGTAGCCGAACAGCAGACCCATCGCTCCAACAGGGATGGCGAGCGGATAGCCGAGCAACACCCCTATCAGCACGCCCGCAAGCATTACTACAGTAAGCAGTTGAGGATTTATGTCAATCAACGCTTGCCCCCTTCACCAGTCGATATACATCCCGTGTGAAGTCGGCAAACCCCTGGATCAGGAAGGTAGACAGCCCGATAACCACCACAAGCCTGACGGGCAGCGCCGGAGGATACCAGAAACTAGCCATCAACACCTCATGAAAGGTATACGCGTCCCATGCCATCTTTCCCGAGGCGTAGATGAGCACCAGCATCAACGGCATGAAGAACACGAGAAAACAAGCAACGTCCGTGATGGCCCGGCCCCTCGGCGACATCCGGGTATAGAACACGTCGACACGCACGTGTCCATGTAGCAGGTGCACGTACGACCAGCCGATACACACGATGAACACGCCGAGCATCATCGACATCTCGTGCGCCCAGATCGTCGGCCTGTCGAAGACGTACCGCGCGGTCACTTCGAAACACAATACCAGTACCAGGGCCAAGACGGCCCACCTGCATATCATGCCGGACCACCTACTGATAGAGTCAGCGGTCTTCAGAAATGTCCTCATTGTCCTCTCAAAGCGTGCTCCCGCCCCGGGGAACCCCGGGGCGGGAGCACAGCAGAATGCAATACGTCACCGCAGCGCCGAACTACTTGATGCCGGCGCGGTCGCACAGAGCCTTGAAGGCCCAGTGGTCATCAACGATTTCCTTGTACAGGGGGTCAGCCGCTGCCTTCTCGGCGTAGAACGCCATAGCGGCATCCAGATACGCAGCCTCGACGGCCGCAGGCACAGGGATAATCTCAGTGCCGTACGCAAGGTACTGTACGAGGGCCTCGTCGTCTTTCATGTACGACTCGGCGGTGTAGTCGATGCCGACAGTGGAGCAGGCATCCATGACGATCTGCTGCAGGTCGGGGGTCAGCTTGTTCCAGTCATCTCTGTTGACCCAGACATGCGCATTGTCGGTCGGGGCGCGGGAAGGAGACATGTAGAGATACTTGGCAACTTCATGGAAGCCCATGCCGTAGTTCAGGAACGGGGAGGCATACTCGAACGCATCGATGACGCCGCGCTGCATGGACTCGTAGATCTCAGCGCCCGGGAAGAACACCGTGGCCGCGCCCATGCTTGCCAGAATCTGGCCGCCGTCACCGGAACAGCGCATCTTCAAGCCCTTGATGTCCGCCGGGGTCTCAATCTTCTTGTTGGACTGACACCAGACCTCAGGAGGAAGCTGGCCTGCAGTGCCGACGTACTTGACGTTCATCTTGGATTCCCACATCTTCGCCGCAAGAGCGTCGCCATTGCCGCGCGTGTGCCAAAGGGTCATCTGAAGGGCGGTCATACCACCGGACACCGCGTCAAACAACGCAGCCTGCGGGAACTTGTTCACCGCGTACATAGGGCAGGCAGAACCCATGTTCAAGATGCCCTGGTCGACGCCCGACAATTCCTCGCTCGCGGGAACGATCGAACCGCCCGCGAAAGGCTCAACCACGAGGCGCCCATTGCTCATCATGGTGATGTGGTCGGCGATCCTCTGAACGGCATTGAAGTAATAGTCAGACACCGGGGGATGTCCCTGGTACTGCCAATGAATTACGTCAGCCGCCGGTTGGCTGGGGGTGGTAGGAGTAGTGGGGGTGGTGGGACTGGTGGGACTGGTAGGACTGGTAGGGGTTGTGGGCGTCTGGGGTGCGCAGCCTGCAACGAGGATTGCACCGAGCGCCAACAACGTCATCAATAAGACAACGTTCTTTCTCAACTGAGTCCTCCTCTCCTTAGAACTTCACGAATAGAGAATGCGTTCGGCCGAAACCGGGTGTTACATGTCATGCCTCCTGATCATTTACTTTCGTTCACACTCAAATCGCCCATATTGATGTGCACTGTCGCGTCACGCTGCCACGTCACAGGACAGGCACGAACTTGTTGAAATCCAACTCGCGAGCGTTGCTGAACGGCCGGTACGTACCCTCCGCAATCTTCGCGTTCGCTTCCGCGATCGCCTCTTCGTTCAGTTCGATTCCGAAGCCGGGCAGGTCGGGCACCTCAAGGTAGCCGTCCACGATCTTCAGTCGAGGTTCCACTGCCCACGGAGCCATCTGTTCATGCTCTTGAATAAGGAACGGGTGTATCGCCGCCGAAAGATGGGCGTTGGCCATCGCCGCCACCGGTCCGAAAGGATTGTGAGGCGCAGCCTTCGCCTGGTAAGCCTCGCACATGGCGCATATCTTCATCGCCTCGGTAATACCGCCTATCTTGCCTACATCGAACATCACGACGTCGACCGCCGCTTTCTCGAGGTATTCCTTCAGATCCAGCTTGCTGTTGAGGCGCTCGCAGGCCGCGATGGGGATGTTCACCGCATCCACCACGCGCTTCATCATGGAGACCATGCCCACCGGCACAGGTTCTTCATACCAGAACAGGTCGAACTGCTCCAACTTCTTGCCTATCTTGATAGCGGTTCCCGCATTGAACTTACCGTGGGCCTCCACCATCAGATCCACTGTGGGGCCCACAGCCTCGCGTATGGCGGCAACGCGATCCACAACCGCATCGATCTCATCCGGGCGGTAGCCGTGGTAACCGTCCCGGCCCGGTCGGAAGGGATCAAACTTCATGGCCGTGTAGCCTTCATCAACCAGCTCTTTCGCGTGCTGTCCCAATTGCTGCGGAGTGTATTCAATCGCACCCCAGGGCAGAGAGAACAGATCCCCCTGTTGGGATCCGGGAAAGAGTTCCACGTGCCCCGCAAGTGTGGATAGAGACGGATATGCTTCCGATACAATCCGCCGAGCAAGTCATAAACCGGAACACCCAGAGCCTTGCCTTTGATGTCATAGAGTGCCATGTCTACCGCGCTGATCATGGCGTTCATGTAAGAGAAGGAGGTCTGCTGCAGCATCTTGATCCAGAGGCGTTCGATGTTGAACGGATCCTCGCCGACGAGGATCGTCTTGAGCATCTCCACCTGGCCCGCGAGGATAGCGGGATGGCTGACTACGTTCTCTCCCAAACCGGTGATACCTTCATTGGTATAGACACGGGTAAAGGGAAGAGGGCCACACATGAGCGTTTTGATGTCGGTGATGCGAAGAGTGGACATGAACGTTCCTCCTTGTCCGGAGTCGATGGAATATGTTAGAGACATTCCAAACGAACGTCAATACCTCCGGAGCGGGCCTGCCCGCCTGCCCGCGGACGGCAGTTGCATCGACGATGTAGCCGCTTGTATAATGCACGCGACTTTTGGGGCACACGGGCGTGCGCAACATGGGGCAAGAACGACGCATGGCATTCTTCACGGCGAGATTTCGGGACCGCAGTGAAGACCCGTACCGCAAGAGCACGTTTACTCGTGTCCACCAAGGAGTGACTTGCCCGTAATTCTCCGGTTTGCGAC
The DNA here is from genome assembly GCA_963761225.1 of uncultured Chloroflexia bacterium. GTDB lineage: Bacteria > Chloroflexota > Dehalococcoidia > GIF9 > AB-539-J10 > SKVJ01. Next base: position 39,141 of record CAVXGE010000008.1, read on the forward strand.
CAGCGCGCTGCTGTGTTTCATTCTGTATCTCGGTCTCACCACCGGTACGGGTAGCGTGGGTATCTGGAGCCAGGCCGAGTTGACTATCGGCCTCGTGCTGTCGCTGATGGCGGCCGCCCTCACCACGCGCATCATGCCGCAGGGCTGGGCGCGTGCCCTTGACCCCCGCCGGTGGGCACTCCTGGCAGTCTACGTGGTGGGCCCCTTCTTCTGGGCGATGACGCGGGCCAATTTTGACGTGGTATACAGGGTAATAACCGGACGCATCAAACCCGGCATCATACGTATCTCCCCCGGCCTGACGAATGACGCCAGCGTGGCGTTCCTCGCGGACTCAATCACTCTCACCCCGGGCACGCTGACCGTCGAGGTCGACGAGAAGACAAACGATCTGTTCGTCCACTGGATAAACGTGGACGAGTCTGCTCTTGGGACGACGTCGCGCTGCCGCGCTATCTGCGGTACTTTCCCCGCCTGGGCGCGAAGGATTGCAGGATGAACTGGTTGCCTGCAATCGTATTCCTCGTGGTCTGCATAGCGATCGCGCTTGTCAGGGTCGGATTGGGCCCCACCGTTCCTGACAGGGTGGTGGGGCTCGACACCATCAACACCATCGTGGTCGTCGCAATGGTGCTGTTTGGAGAAGCGTTCGATGAGGTTATCTATATAGATGTTGCCATCGTCTATGCGCTGCTCTCCTTCGTGACCACATTGTTCATCGCCAAATACATCGAGAAGGGCCGATTCTAGGTGCTCAACACGGTTACGTACGTACTCATCGGCATTGGGTTGTTCTTCAACCTCATGGCAGGAGTCGGCCTACTGCGGTTTCCCGACTTCTACACTCGTCTGCACGCCGGCACGAAGTGCACTACGTTCGGATCCATCTTCCTGATCGGCGCCGTGATTCTGCAGGCGGCGGCGGTGTGGATACATGGTGGATGGGGTTCACCGGACTCCGTCATGGCTCTGCACGCCGCAATCGCCCTCGTGGCGCTGTTAATCACCAATCCGACCGGCGCCCACGCCATAGCCCGCGCAGGATACAGAAGTGGGGTTAAGCCCGTGCAAGCGGTAGTGGATGACCTCGACGGGGTGGACCTCGATGACTAGCCTTCAGATTCTCCACGCGCTCGTACCCGCGCTCATCGTCGTGTGCGCGGTGCTCGTAGCCCGGTCGAGAGACCTGATAGTCGCAGCCATCATGCTCGCGGCGTTGAGTCTCCTCCTGTCGCTCGAATTCTATCTACTGCAGGCCCCTGACGTCGCGATTGCTGAAGCCGGCATAGGAGCGGCAATCACCACGGCGATATTCGTCATTGCTATACGAGCCACCAAGCGCGAGTGAGACCAGAAAGATAATGTTGAGAAGATCGGCAATAGTTCTGACACTGATTGTACTCGGCGTGATGTTCTTCGCCGTCGCACTGTCCGTGCATCCCTTCGGCGTCCCGCCGGCAATCATGGATGACTACATCATCCAGAATGCACAGGAACAGAGCGGCACCAACAACACGGTGGCCGCCGTCGTATTCGACTACAGAGGTTACGATACGCTCGGAGAGGCCACCATCCTGTTTACCGCCGTTACCGCCGTAGTGATGCTTCTCAGAAGACGAAAAGACGAGGCTGCCGAGTGATGTCCAAGGTTGTACGCTCGATTGCGAGGCTGGTGACTCCACCGATTTTGCTGTTCGGGTTCTATGTCATCATGCATGGCCATATCACGCCCGGCGGAGGATTCCAGGGGGGCGCCGTGGTTGCATCCGCCATCGCTCTCGTGCTTGTGGCCTTCGGCGCCGAGCGGGTCGAGCGCTTCCTCAAGGAACACAGTCTTTCGCTTGTCGAAAGCGGCGGGGCAGTCATGTTCATCGGGCTCGCATTCGCCGGCCTCGGTGGCGCGTTCTTTCTCAATTTCCTGGTCGGCTCGCCGGTGTTCGGCCACGTGCCGCCGGCTGGACCAAACCCGGGAGACATCTGGACCGGCGGAACGGTGCCTCTGATGAACATAGCCGTCGGCCTCAAGGTTATTGCGGGACTGTCGGCCATCATGCTTGTGATGGCGATGGCGGCCAGCAAGTGGGGTAACCGGGAATGAGCATGCTGGTCAACGCTCCTTTCCTCGCGGTTGCGGCCCTGGTGGTGGTTGCCCTGTACATCATGATGTCGCAACGCAATCTTATTAAGCTCGTTATGGGCGTCGCGATACTTGAGGCTGCAGTAAATCTGTTTCTGGTGACGCTCGGCTACCGGCAGGGCGGGGTCGCACCAATCTTCACTGACGCTCCGGGGACATTGATGGTGCTGCCCGTTCCGCAGGCGCTGACCCTGACCAGCATCGTCATCGGAGTAGCCACAACCGCCTTGATGCTGACAATGATCATGCTCATCTACCGGCACACCGGAGAGACTGACGCAGAGAAATCACGCAGGGTGAAGGGGTAGGAGACTTGCAGGCACTGATAGAGCATTCTCCGATCCTCGCCATTGCGGTGCCGCTGCTCGCGGCGTTCATCACGCCGCTGATAGGCAGGCTGGGTTCCCAGGCTCGTAATGTCTTTGTAATCGCTGTCCTGTCGTTCGTAGAGTTCCTTGTGGCGATCCTCGCCCGTGACGTTTACGCGAATGGAATTCACATCTACACTCTGGGCGCCCTCACACCGTCGCTGGCACTGCCGGAGATTCACATGGTCCCGGTCCGGATCGTCCTGGAAGTCGACGGCCTGGGCGTCTTCATGGGCCTCATCTCGTCGACGGTGGCTCTCGCGGGGGCCTTCTATTCTTTCGCCAGCATCAAGCAGGAGACGGGGCAAGACCGGTTCTATTCGCTCCTGTTCCTTCTCACCGTGGGCATGCTCGGGATGCAGTTCACCGGTGACCTGTTCAACCTGTTTGTGTTTCTGGAGATACTATCGATCTCGGGCGCGGCACTGGCTGCGTACCGAACACGCTTCGCCGATGCGATCGAGGGTGGTTTCAAGTATCTGATTATCTCCACGGTTGCGGCCTTGATGGTGCTGATCGCGACCGCACTGTTCTATGCGCAATACAACGTACTGAATATTGCGGCGATTTCGGCGGCGATGCAGTACACCTCTCTGGACAAGCTGGCGCTGGCGCTGTTGATCATTGCGCTGCTGACAAAGAGTGGTGGCGTCCCGTCCCACTGGTGGGTACCTGATACGTACACCCCAGCGCCAGCCGGCACGAGTCCAATGATTTACGCGGCCACGCTGGCGTGCATGTCGACAATGTTCAGGGTGGCTTTCACCCTGTACGGCGTGAAGATGAGCGTGGCGACCATCGGCTGGCTGATCATCATCGCGGGGTTGCTCAGCATGTTTGTGGGCGTGACTATGGCCCTGCGGCAAACGGACGTGAAGCGGCTCATGGCGTATCACGTGATTTCCCAGGGTGGCTACATGCTCCTCGGTGTCGGTGTCGGCATCTCAGTGCTGGGAGACCCTGCCGCTTTGGCTGCGTATGGCAGGGAGGCAGTCGCAGGCGGCCTCTTTCACGTCATCAACCATGCGTTCTTCAAGGGTCTGCTGCTGCTCACCGGCGAGGCCCTGTTCTTCCGCCTGGGGACGCGGGACTTGAACAAGATGGGCGGCATGGGCCGCAACATGAAATGGACATGCGCCTTCTTTCTGATAGGCGCCCTGTCGATCTCGGGCATTCCGCCACTGAACGGCTTCGCGTCCAAGTTGATGATTTATGAGGCGTCCTACCAGTTCAATCCGATGCTCACGATTATCGCCATGATGGTTTCCATCATGACCCTTGCATCATTTACCAAGGTATTCCAGTCCGCCTTCACGGGACCTGCCCTGCCCGAATACAAAGACGTGCGCGAGGTTCCGCCAACCATGCTTATCGGAATGGGCATTCTCGCTGCGGCCACACTGTTCTTCAGCTTCTTCCCACAATTGGTGGTGAATACGATTATCTACCCCGCGGCTGATGCACTGCTCAACCAGGCCGGTTACATAGCCGCAGTCATGGGGGGAGGTTAGCAGATGGATAGCGTGCCAGTGCTCACTTTCTGGGCCCCCCTCGTGTGCCTCATCGCCCTGGCGATCGTACTGGTCGTGGCATATGCGTACCGCAGCAGAGGCAACAGTAAGTACAAGGAAGGCACCGACCAGACGCAAATATTTCTGTCGGGAGAGAACGCTCCCGACGAGCCGGACCGGCATATCCGCGCGCACAACATGTATTGGGGCTTCTTCGAGGCCATGAAGAGTTACTATGATCCGGCCGTGCGTGCTCACACCGGCATCGTGAATGATTATCTGATCTGGCTGCTGGCGCTGATTGCGGCAACGGGCGTCGCCATATTTGTGGCGGGGCCGGTATAGAGGAGAGAACTAGCACATGGGTATGGACTCATTCAAGCGAGCTCTCTGGGTGTATCACCTGAACACGGGTTCGTGTAACGGGTGCGACATCGAGATCGTTGCGTCGCTCGCTCCACGATACGACCTGGAACGATTCGGCATTAAGCTGGTGGGTTCGCCGAGGCACGCGGACGTGCTGCTGGTTACCGGCCCGGTGACCCGGCAGATGGAGCCTCGATTGAGGCGAATCTATGCCCAGACTCCGGACCCGAAGGTCGTGATGGTAATCGGCAACTGCGGGGTCGAAGGGGATGTGTTCCACGAGTCGTACAATCTCGTTGGGCCGATAGACCAGATCGTCCCTGTCGATGTCTATGTCCTCGGTTGCCCGCCTCGTCCGGAGGCCATCATCGATGGCGTCGTCAAGGCGTGGCTGAAGCTCGAAGGAGCGGTCAAGGAGAAAACGGCCTGACTATGGAAACCATGGGAGCTGAACAGATTATCCAGAGCTTCGAGTCCGCACTCGACGGTGCGCTCGTGGCCAAGCGCATCTGCCAGCGGGAAATGGCGGTAAAGAAGAACACGTACACGTCACTCTGGCTCGACGTCAAGAGAGACGGCTTTCACGCGGCGATTCTGCATCTCTTCCGATTGCAGGAGAGCCCGCACTTCTCGGTCATAGCCCCGGTCGACACCGGAGACGCGGTAGAGTTGATGTACCATTTCTCCCTGTACTACGGCAAGCATCTTGCGGCCATCGCTCTCGTCATTCGGGTGACGCTGCTGAAGACGGACCTCACTATCCCCACAATCACGGACCTCATACCGGGAGCAATATTCTCCGAACGCGAGATCCAGGAAATGATGGGGGTGACCGTGACCGGTATACCTGATAATCGTCGCCTGTTTATACCGGAGGATTTCCCGCAGGGTGTCTACCCCTGGCGGCGAGATGAGACGGGACCGGAAAAGATGCTGAGAGTTCTTCCCGGTAGACAAGGTATTCAACATGAGCAACACAATTGAACGAACCAGCTATACGCTGCCGCTAGGGCCGGTGCATCCGGCACTCCATGAGCCCATTCGGCTGGAGTTGAGCATCGATGGCGAGGAAATCATTGACGTGGACGTGTCCGCCGGCCACGTACACCGCGGCATCGAATGGCTGGGGATGAACCGAAACAACGCGGTACAAACGATTTACCTCGCCGAACGGGTGTGCGGCATATGTTCCGCGTGCCACCCTTTTGCGTTCGTAACGGCCGTCGAGATGGCGGCAGGGGTCGAAGTACCCCCACGCGCGGAATACATCCGCGTCATACTGGCGGAAGTTGAGCGCATCCACTCTCATCTTCTGTGGGCAGGCGTGGCGGGACACGAGATAGGGTTCCAGTCGCTGTTCTATTACGTGTGGCGGGCGCGGGAAAAGGTCATGGACCTCACGGAGTTCCTGACCGGCAACCGCAATTCCAAGGCGCTGTTCCAGATTGGCGGAGTCCGGCGCGATATCACGAAAGAGCAGGTCCCCGTTGTTCAGGAAACGCTCGACTACTACAAGTCCATCTTCGGCGAGATTCGAACGCTTTTCCTCGATGACCCCACGGTGAAGATGCGAACTCGCGGCGTCGGTACCGTCACTAAAGCCCAGGCTGAGGAGCTATGCATAGTTGGCCCAATGGCGCGCGCGAGCGGCGTGCCGATAGACACGCGACAGGATCATCCCTATTCCGCATACGCGGACCTCAACGTTCGGGCTATAACCCCTGATGTCCTCACCGGAGAAGTTCACGGCGATGTATATGACCGAATCATCGTCAGACTGCTTGAGGTCAAGCAGTCGATAGAAATCATCGAGCAATGCCTGGGCATGATGCCCGAAGGGCCGCTGGTCAGCGAACCAAAAGTCGCGAAACTGGTCGCAGCTCTCAAGAAGGCCGAGGGAGAGGCCGTTGCCCGGGTCGAGGCGCCTCGTGGTGAAAACGTCCACTATGTACGTATGAAGGCCGGCGATGATGCGATGGAGGCATGGAAGATTCGGGCTCCCACGTACGCGAATCTCCAATCCGTGAAGACCCTGTTGGTGGGCGGGCAGATCGCCGACGTGCCGATCGCGTTCGCGTCGGTCGACCCGTGTATGTCATGCACCAACCGGGCGGTGGTAATCGATACCCGCTCGGGAAATCGCTCCACGCTTGACGACGAACAACTTCACGCGCTGTCCGTGGAGAAGACGAGGAGGTTGCAAGCTGAACTGGCTGGCAAGTAATCCCCCGTCTCTCATTGTGCTGATTGTCGGCCCGGTGGCGGTGACTTTGATAGGCGCCGTCGTCGGACTCGCATATCTCGGCATCGACCGAGTTCTGGTTGCGCGCATGCAGGCGCGAGTCGGTCCGCCGCTCGCACAGCCGTTCCGAGACGTCGGCAAACTCATGATGAAGGAAAGCATCATCCCCGCGGGATCGCTGAAGTGGTTGTTCCAGTTCAGTCCCGTGATGTGCGTCATGGGCTCCGCGGTGCTGCTGCTCTACATACCTCTCTTCGGTCAACCGGCGCTGTTCCATGGTTCCGGGGATGCGATTCTGCTGATCTACCTGTTGGCGATACCGTCGGTGGCTCTCGTTGCGGGAGGCTTCGCCTCCAGTTCCCCCTATGCCACGGTAGGAGCACAACGAGAGATGGTAGTCATGATCGGCTACGAATTTCCGTTGTCTGTGACCGTGGTCAGCCTTGCATGGCGCATCCTGCAGGTGACCGATGCGAATGCATTCGCGCTATCAACCATGGCGCAGCATCCGATATGGAATGTGGTGGGGCCGTTCGGTTTCGCGGGAGCTATTCTATTGCTGGTTTCGCTCATCGCCGTAACGCCGGGCGAACTTGGACGAATCCCCTTCGACATTGCGGACGCCGAGACTGAGCTTGCGGGCGGACTTCTGGTCGAGTATTCAGGCAGGAACCTGGCGATGTACTACATCGGCAATGCCATCCGCGGATTCGCCGTCCTGGCGCTCGTCGTCGCACTATTCTTTCCCTATGGTATTGGCGCGGCGCTGGGGTTGACGAACATGGCCGCCGTTGTGTCCGTCGACGCGCTGTTCTTCCTTCTCAAAGTGCTGGTGGTAATGTTCGTTGCCGTTTCGCTCATACGGTCGGCAATGGCCCGTTTCAAGGTGAACCAGGCCAGTGTGTTCTATCTGGCTGCGGTAACACTGGTGAGCCTGGCGGGACTCGTGCTGCTCTGGGTGGACGTCATACTGTAAGTGAGTAATACATGAGGATACTCAGGGTCCTTCTGCGCCAGTTGTTCCTTCCTCCGGGAACGAATCCGTTCCCTGCGGCCCATGCGCCCAAATCGGTCAAGGGGTTTCTGGCCAAGGCTGCGGCCGACACCAAGTTAATCAATCCGCCGGTGCCCACGCCACCAGCGTTCCGCGGCAAGATCGCCTACAACAGGGGCGTCTGTATCGGTTGCCAGCTATGCGTCAAGATATGTCCGACCAAGGCTATCGAATTCATCCCGGAACAGAAGAAGGTGCGCATCTTTGTCGCCCGCTGCTGTTTCTGTTCACAGTGCAACGATATCTGTCCGGTTAACTGCCTTTCCATGACCGACGAATTCCTGCTCTCGTGTTATGACAAGTATGCGGACGAGATGGTAGTCACCGACCTCAAGCCCAGCTAGTCAAGGACCGCCACTTCGCCGAATTTGCGTTGCGCCAGAAGCGAGACCAACTCGTCCGCGGTTGCCCTGACCTGAGGCGAGAGCGCGGAGCCAAGCGACATATCGCCGGGTTGAATACCCATCAAGATGATTCTTCCCACCATCCCCGCCACGTAGGTCATAAACAACGAAAGAGGCATGCTATGTGTCGACAGCCCGAGGCTGCCCACGCGGTCCGAGGCGATCACCCGACAATCCCCGACCGGAAGGCCCATTCTGGCCGCGTCCACAATCACCAGCACTCGAGGACACATGCGCCTTATTGTTGACGTGTAATTCTCCGGAACGGTGCCGCAGTCGAGTGACGTCAGGCGACCGTGCGACTCCACCGCGTCTCGTTCGGCGCCGGTAGCCGCAAGCCGCTCAGCAACATAAGGGCCGACTCCGTCATCGCCATTCATGCGGTTGCCTACGCCGAGCACGAGTATTTCGCCTTCCTCATAACCGCGCTCGTCACTCATCAAGCTATGGTACCTTCGATGCCGCATCAGCGCAAAGCGCCGCCGGCCGCACCGTCGAATACGCTCATTGACAACCGAGTGCAGGATTGCGACAATTTGCGTGAAAGACCAGTCCGTGCCGATAGCCGCACACTCCCGCACGAAGCATGCCGTGGTTTCCGTGTGCCCGGAAGATGGCAACCCCGTCACGTGGTGAAGGTGCAGGCCCGACACGAAATCAAGGGAGGATAACCAGTGAAAGAACAAGTGGAAGCAGCCCTGAACGACATTCGTCCTTCGCTGCAGGCTGATGGCGGAGACGTGGAACTCATCGACGTCAACGACGGGACCGTTACATTGCGGCTCACCGGCGCATGCGGCAGTTGCCCGATGGCGGCAATGACACTGCGTTTCGGAGTCGAGAAGCTGTTGAAGGAGCGAGTACCAGGCGTGACAAAGGTGGTAGCGGCGTAATTATGAATACTGAACGGCGCATCGTTGTTATCGGCGGGATGGCATGTGGCCCCAAAGCTGCAGCCCGGGCTCGTCGTTGTGACCCTCACGCCCGCATCACCATCGTGGAGCAGGGTTACACCGTATCGGAGGGCTCCTGCGGCCTGCCTTACTACGTTGCAGGAGTTGTTGGCAGCGACAAGGCCCTGCTGATCAGAACGCCCAAGTACTTCAAAGAGGTGTCGGACATCGACACTCTGCTTGGCACGCGGGCTACTTCGATCGACCGCCGTGCGCACGAAGTCGAAGTTACCGATCTGCAGACCGGCACCACATCGCGCCTGCCCTACGACAAGCTGGTGCTCGCAACCGGTGCTACCGCTGCCGTGCCGGCTCAACTGCCCGGCAAGGACCTTAAGCGAGTGTTCACACTGACCAAGATTTCGGACGCCAACGCAATCATCGAAGCCCTGGGTGATCCATCCGTCAAGAAGGCTGTCGTCGTCGGCGCCGGTCTCATAGGGATGGAAACAGCCGAAGCGTTCAAAGCTCGGGGGCTCGATGTGAGTGTTGTCGAAGCGCTTGACCGCGTGCTGCCGGCGCTGCTCGACCCGGAGATGTCCCTGCTGGTGGAGAAGGAACTCACCACACAAGGAGTCGGCCTGTTCACGGGGCAACGGGTAATGAGGCTTGAAGGCAACAGTGATGGCTATGTCGACCACGTGGTCACCGACAAACAGACGCTCGAGGCAGACATAGTGCTACTGGCGCTCGGCTACCGGCCCAACTCCGCGCTGGCGCGCAGCGCAGGTCTGGAGATAGGGGCGATGGGTGGAGTGAGCGTAAACGAATATATGCAGACGAGCGACCCGGACATCTTCGCCGGTGGCGACTGCGTTGAGAACACGCATCGGGTGACCGGCGCGAAGTTGCTCGCGCCGATGGGCTCAACCGCAAACAAGCATGGGCGCATAATCGGCACCAACGTTACGGGAGGAAGCGACACGTTTCCGGGCGTTCTGGCGACCGCGGTGGTCAAAGTGTTCGACCTCACTGTCTCTCGCGTGGGCCTATGCGAGTCTGAAGCGCGCAGGGCAGGCTTCCAACCTATCACGTCACTCGCGCCCGGATTCGACCATGCAAGCTACTACCCCGGAGCACAGATGATTACCATCAAGCTCGTCGCCGATTCCATCACGGGGCGCGTTCTAGGCGGACAAGTACTCGGCAAAGGCGAAGCAGCCAAGAGAACCGACGTACTGGTAACGACTATCTCCCTGATGGGCACTGTGGATGACCTGGCGAACCTCGACCTGGCGTATTCACCGCCCTTCAACGGAGCGATGGATGTGCTGCACAACGCGGCCAACGTGATACGCAACAAACGCTCCGGACAGGCACGCGGCACCAGCCCTGCCGAACTCAACGAACTGATTTGCGCCGGTGACGAATTCATCCTGCTCGACGTGCGTTCCAAGCAGGAATGGAACGACGCGCACATCGAGGCGTGCCAGTGCAAGCTGCTGCCGCTGAACAACCTTCGGGCGGAAGTCTCATCACTGGACAGAAACGCGCACATCGTCACAATGTGCCGCACGAGCATTCGTGCATACCAGGCGCAGTGCATACTGCAGGGGGCCGGTTTCGAAAACGTATCCTTTCTGGATGGAAGTATCATGGCGTGGCCGTACGCGGTAACGTGCACAGCGAAGTCCTAGGCGCAACGGACACGAGTGACGTTCGCGCTTGCGTGACGCTAAAGAGGGCGCCCCCTCGCGAGGGGGCGCCCTCTCAATTATCCCGTCCAGCCCGCTTCAGGCCGTTGAATCGTCGGATGTGTCCGATTCGACCGGTGCCGGCTTGGGGAAGGCACAGGTGCACGTTTCCACTGTCATCGTGATGCTCTTTGTCGCCGTACTGCCATTTGCGTCTCTCGCAGTGACGGTGATGGTGTAATCACCTCGTTCGGTCGGCGCCGTCCACCGAATCACAGTGGGCCCTCCTTCAAACACTATGTTCCCGGCACCGACGGGGAACATGACCGCGGAATCCCCGTCCGTCCATTCGTAGGAGACGATTCTTTCCGGCTCACTGGCAAAACACTCGATATCATAGCTGTCATCCCAATACACCTTGTAGGTGTCGGCACGGGCCACAATGTAGAAGGGAGGAGTAACGGGAGTGACCGTCATTGCGTCGATCAACATCGGCTTATACCTGGACGTCACAATCGAGAGGCTACCCTTTGCTCTCCCGCCAAAGCCGTCTTCCACAAGGGCCATAATAACGGTCGTTCCCTCAGTCGCGGGAGCCGTCCAACTGACGGTGGGTCCGTCGCCCGTGATCTCACCTGAGTCGGCCGACCACGTGTAGCTCAGCGGGTCTCCATCCATGTCCTCGGCGTCGCAACGAACCTCGATGGTCTCCCCCGGGTGCACCCAATCCAGATCCGCGGTAACCCCATTCATCACCGGAAAGGTGTTGTTCTTGACCGTGATTGCGATGCTCTTGTCAATAGCCACGTCGCCGCCGTCACTGACTTCTACCGACACACGAGCAATTCCCTCTTCAGAGGGGGCCGTCCACGCAATCACACCGGCATGGCCGTTGATGGTGCCACGATCGCTCGTCCAATCGTACGTAAGCTCGTCACCATCGGGGTCGGTTGCATCGCACTCGACGAGCACGCTATCCCCAGGGGCAACGACTGCGGAGCGCGAAGTCAACGAGACGATCTCGGGAGGAGTGTTCGGGGCGGCGCAGCCACTGAACGGCAGGGCCATAAGCGCCAAGGTAACCAAAGCCACAGCATAACCAGTGACTCGATGCAAGTCCTATAACCTCCTGAAAAAAGCACCATGCTCTGTCCTCAACTTACGCGAGGCAGGCAGGCGCATCAACTACGTCGTCGAGAAGCACGTAGCACAGGTGCTAACCCTGAAGTCCACGCTACCTCGTTGCACTACTCCATCGCTATCGCGCACAACAACAGAGACCCGCGCGTACCCTGCACCGGAATACGCAGCCCACGTTACGGTTTCACCACTCCCGGATATGGTACCGGCGGGGCCGCCGCCTTCGACGAAGTTCACCCCTTCCCTTGCAAGATGCACGCAACTCCAGTCAAACGTAAGGTTGCTCGCGTCGCCATCCACAACACAAGTGATGATAACGCTTCTGCCCGTGAGGACGGTCCATTCGCTGCCCGCCAGACTGGGCGGTTTCAGCATGTTGTGCCCGTCAGGTGTTACCTCAAATTCCCGAATCCTGAAAGCTCCACTTCCTCCGCTTTCGATCGTCTGGCCGGCCTTGCCCACGCGGATACTTATCGACTTCTTTGAATCGCTGCCCCGGTCATTCGTTACCGCAACCGTCACCGTATATACGCCCAGGTCCTCCGGTGCGGTCCAGTTGACGACATTGGCGTTGTTGCTGTCGAGATCACCACCGCTCGAAACCCAGTTATACGTCAATGCGCCGCCTGACAGGTCTGAGGCAGAGCACGTGATTGCAACCGCCGCGCCCGGGTCAACCTCAAACAAGTCGGCCTTCACGCTGCTGATAATCGGTGCAACGTCCACCGTGGAGTCGTTCCCCATGGCTTTGCTGAGTTCGACAGCCTGTTGGACATCAAGTCCAAGACGGTTCTCAATCTGCAGCCATACGTCTCCACCAACTGTGGAGAGGTCGTCCTGCAGCCGGGTGTGGAACACGGATGCTTCATCGGGCCCCTGAGTCCAGTTGATGACCTGCTCGAGAGGCGCGCTGGTATAGGTGATAGCCCCAATCACGGCCTCCAACTGCGATTCGTCCACTATACCCAACGAGTCCGCAAGAATCAGACGGTGCGCGTGATGCGCATTCCTGAGATTGAGCATCAGCGCTTCGACGTCGCTCCCCTGTTTCCTGGCCTGAACTGTGCACGCAAGGCTTGTGAAGAAATCATCCTGATAGCGAAAACACTCTTGCGCGGCATCGATGTACTCACCCGCGATGCACATGGCGTGTATCGCCAGTGCGTCTTCATTAGCATACCGCAACCTCAGCGTCGCCTTTTCAATGGGATCAAATGTGAAGGCGTACTGGACTCCCCGGGTTAGGTCCTTAACGAAGTAGAAGGGCGATGTGGGGAGAATTCCCGGACTACTGACCCCACCAATCGAGAGCCCGCCCAACTGGTCGGGTGATACTGCGGACATGACAAGAAGGGAAGACACCGGCGGCGGGTCCATACTCACAAAAGTCTCAGGGCCTGACTCGTGTTCTTCAACGACCGGAGGAGAAGCCATGACTGTAGTGACTGTCACAACTACCGCGGTGACGCCCACCAAAGCGACCAGAACCTTTTTGTGGCCCGTGAGCACTCTCCAGATGCTGAGAACCAGAAAATATATGTTATCCATAGAGACCGCCCGCCAACGACTTGGAACCCCCGAAAATCACTTCTCTCAGTCCCATCTTACCCTCCTGCTTTTCAGCGCTGGAGACCAAGATGCCCTGGCCGCCACGAAATCGGGATACTCCTAAGCACTACAACGTCCAACGAGCCACAACGGACAACGCCGGGATAGACAAAACCGCGGGTCTGGATTCCCACAAGATTAGCACCAATTGACCCGTCAACATCCTTTTGACGCGCTATGTTGGCTTCTGATAGGCTTCGCTACCAGTACGGTCCGATATATACTAGTATCGGTCTTTACGAGTGTCAAATGATTCGGGTTTTTCCTTGCAAGCCTGCATGCGCAACCAGTTTCAACCCGATGACAATCCATGACGGCGAACAAGCCGGCCCAGTATTGACCAGGCACGCTCCAATCTTCATGAAAGGCACAGACAGAAGATGCAGACACTGATACACGCGCTCAAGGGCATTTGGAGCGATCCGTTTAAGCGATACGTCTGCATCGGCCTGGTGGTAGTCGTAGCGCTCATACTGGCGTTCGGTTCTCCTTTTGCACAGAAGCAAGCTCCGGCCGCTCCGACCGGCGAGAAGCTTCTGGAGGTACATTTCTTCTATCATTCCGGGTGCCCTCACTGCCGCGACCAGGAGCCATTCAACGAGGAAATGGCTCTCAAATACGAGAATGTATTCTTCGTATATCACGATGGCGCTGATCCAAGCGAATACGCGACTCTGCTTGAACTCATCAAGGGCACAAACCTCACCGAGGAGAATCTTGATTTCCCGGTAACCATCGTAGGACACCGGGCCTTCGCCGGATGGGTATCGGAAGAGGTGAGCGGACCTCCGATCGAGCAGGCCATTATCGCGTGCCTGGCGGGCGATTGCGGTGGGCCGGCACAGCCGGTAGAGGAAATCCCGACTGAAATCACGGTGCCGGTGTTCGGCACCCTGCATATCGCTGACTACTCGATTCCTGCTCTGGCCGTCGTCCTCGGTCTCGTGGATGGCTTTAATCCCTGTGCAATGTGGGTGCTGGTGTACTTGATCTCGATGCTGTTCGTACTGCAGGACCGCCGCAAGGCCTGGCTGATGGTGGGCGCCTTCGTTGCCGCCTCGGGCATCCTGTATTACCTGTTCATGACGGCGTGGCTGAACGCATTCCTGCTCATTGGATACTCAGAACCGGTAACGCTGGTAATAGGAGCCATCGCACTGGGCGCGGGCATCTTCAACCTGCGAGACTACATCAAGTCGGGTGGCGAGATTGTCTGCGAGGTAATGGATGACAATTCGCGCAAGAGCACAATGTCGCGAATACAGGCGCTTGCGACGTCGCCGCTGAGCGTCGCGTCCGTATTTGCGATGATTGCTCTCGCGTTCATCGTGAATTCCGTAGAATTCGTTTGTTCGGCAGCGCTGCCCGCAATATTCACCCGGGTGCTCACGATTGCCGCGCTCGGCACACTGCAGTACTACTTCTACATACTTGTGTATGTATTCTTCTTCATGCTTGACGACCTGGTGATATTCGGCGCTGCCGCATTTGCGATGAACACAGGGCTCGGCCAGCGCTATGCGAAGTACTCGAAAGTAATCGGTGGCGTGATACTACTGGTTCTCGGTGCGCTACTGCTCCTGGCCCCACAGTTGCTGCGATAGGACGCGGTGCTTCGCGGGGCTGTTCAGCAGCCGGCTGCTGAACAGCCTTTGACCACGTAGCAGCCCGATGCTAAACTTGCCTGTTTCATGACTCGCATAGGCGTACTTTGCCGTCCACACGTTGAGAGAGCGCGCGTTCTCGCCGAATCTATCCAGCTACAACTCACCGCTCATGGTTTCTCATCGTGGCTTGGGTCCGCGTGGGATGAACCCGATGCCCTGCAAAAGCTCCCCGGGACCGATTTGATTATCGGCATAGGCGGCGACGGAACGATTCTCCACTGCGCCAGAATCACCGCACCTTTGGGGGTGCCGGTGCTAGGCGTGAAACTGGGACAACTGGGGTTCATCACAGAGGTCAGCGAACTCGAGGTTGAAGGCCTTCTTCCCAGGGTACTCGCGGGGGAAGGCTGGATAGAGCAAAGAGCGATGCTCGTCACGGCGGTAGCCGGAGAAACACTGCTTGGCTTGAACGACGCCGTGGTCCGGTGCACGTCGGTGCGACTTGCCGACATCAGCTTCGACATCGATGGCGAGGAAGTTACCAGCTTCCGCGGCGACGGAGTGATTGTTGCCACCGCGACCGGCAGCACGGCGTATTCGCTCGCTGCGGGAGGCCCGGTGCTTGTACCTGAAGCCACCGACCTGGTCGTGCAGCCCATATGCAGTCACATCGGATTGCGACATGCCCTTGTGCTACCCCAAGACACGAAAGTAGGACTCAAGGTCTCGGGCCGACATTCGGTGATGCTAAGTATCGACGGCCAGATCGAGAGACAGCTCAATTGCGGTGAGCGGATTACCATCACCACCAGCAACTATAGAGCCCGTTTTCTCCGGCTGCGACGACGATCCTACTTCTTGTCGTCGCTCTATGAGAAACTCGGAGGGAAACGAACGTGACTGTAACGAAAGCCAGAATCGAGGATGTGCCCCAGATACACAAACTGGTCAACGAATTCGCCAATCGTGGCGACATGCTGCCGAGAGCTCTGAGCCAGATTTACGAGAACTTAAGAGACTACGTGGTCATCCGGGACGGCGATAGAGTGGTCGGGTGCGCCGCGTTGCACGTGAGTTGGATGGACCTGGCTGAGATTCGCTCACTGGCCGTCGATGAGCGTGAGCAGCGTGTGGGACGCGGAGCGGCCCTTGTTGAGTCCTGCATGGAGGAAGCCCGCTCGCTTGGACTTCCCCGGGTGTTCTGCCTGACACGTCAGCCGGAGTTCTTCGCCAAGCAGGGTTTCGAACCCATCGACAGAGCTCAATTGCCTCACAAGATTTGGGCCGAGTGCTACTACTGCCCGAAGTTTCCGGACTGTGATGAATTCGCTCTTGTTCGCGACGCAATGGCCATGCCGTCGGGGTTGTCTGCCTGACCAGTGCCGCCAGGGAGGTCAACTGATGGAACAGCAACTATCCACAATACAGGTCTACAACGGTCCTGCGATATCCCTGCACGTCGACAAAGTGAGAAAACCGAATGGCGTGATAACTACGCGCGATGTTGTCGAGCACAGCGACTGTGTGGCGGTGGTCCCGATTGACGACCGGGATCAGGTTTTGCTGGTACGGCAGTTTCGGTATCCTGTGGACGGCCCATTGCTCGAGGTGCCTGCGGGCGGCATCGAGCCGGGCGAGGACGTCGTGGACTGCGTACGGCGCGAGTTGCAGGAAGAGATTGGCTACCTGCCGGACAAGATAGAGAAGATTGGCGGCTTCTACTCAATTCCGGGATACGGGACGGAGTACCTGTACGTCTACGTTGCGCGAGACCTGAAGCCCAGCCGCCTGATAGCAGAGGATACCGACGAGATCGAAGTCGTCAAGGTACCGCTCAGCCAGATACCGGACCTTATCTACTCCGGCAAACTGTGCGATGCAAAATCGATCGCCGCGTTGCTGACGTACATGGCGCGCGAGAAGCTACTTACGTAGCAGCGCGATAACTGCGTCGGCCATTTCGCTGGTGGTTACCGCGGACATGTCTTCTCTGTCAGCCTTCAGGTCGTAAGTGACGCTCTTGCCCTGCGCGAGAACCGTGGCGATTGCGCGTTCCATCCTGTCAGCCGCCGTATTCTCGCCAAGATAGCGCAACATGAGCACGCCTGACAGCATGGTTGCGATGGGATTCACTTTGTTCAGGCCCGCGTATTTCGGAGCGCTGCCGTGAGTCGGCTCGAATACTGCAATCCCATCGCCAAGATTGGCGCCCGGAGCCAGCCCGAGACCACCCACCAATCCAGCGCAAAGGTCTGACAGCAGGTCGCCGTAGAAGTTCGGCGTCACGAGCACGTCGAATTGCTGAGGTCTCTTTGCCAACTGCATGCAGCATGCATCAAGCAGTACGTCGCTGAACTCGATATCCGGGTAGTCCGCTGCAACTCTCTGAGCCGCCCTGAGAAACACGCCGTCGGAGAACTTCAGTATGTTGGACTTGTGGACAGCGGTCACCTTCTTGCGACCGTTGGCCCTGGCATAATCGAAGGCGAAGCGGACGATCCGCCGGCTTGCGGAGTCCGAAATGACCCGGAGGCTGACCGCTGCATCCTCGCTGATATTCTGCGAGCGCAATTCCTTGACCAGAGCGCCGAGGCGCGCGGTATCCGGCTGCCCGGCGTCAAATTCGATGCCGATGTAGAGTCCTTCAGTGTTCTCTCTTACCACAACGATATCCACATCACTGTAGGGCGATGGAACCCCTGGATAGCTTCTGCAGGGTCGCAAACACGCATAGAGATCCAGCTCTTTGCGCAGAGCAACGTTGACACTTCTGAAGCCGCTGGCAATGGGAGTTGTCACGGGACCTTTCAGAGCAACCTTGTTCTTCCTCACGGACGCGAGCGCCTCCGCTGGCAGCGGAGTCCCCGTCGCTTTCTGAGCATCGGCGCCAATGACCGCGTAGTCCCACGCGAAAGACACTCCAGTCGCTTCCAGCACCCGCCTGGTGGCCTCACAGACCTCGGGTCCAACGCCATCACCGGGAATCAACGTCACATCGTGTTTCATCTGGACCTCCCCAATAGTCTCTATTCAGGCAAGGCCTGTCGTCAGGCATCGGCATCGAGCGTGCCGTGCTCCCCAATGTACGGGATAAGACCACCGGCCGCGAGAATCCCCGACATCAGAACCGGCATGCGGCCACACTGCGTGACGACACCGGTGCGGTGATTGACGACCGTGCCATCACCGAGCCGGATCTCGAGTGGGTCGCCGTCGAGTATTCCGTCTGTGTCACACATCAGCACCGCGACTCCCTGGTTGATGGCGTTGCGATAGAAGATACGAGCGACAGATTTCGCCAGTATCGCGGAGATGCCCGCCATCTTGATGACAACGGGCGCATGTTCCCTGCTCGAACCCAGTCCGAAATTGCGGCCACCCACCAGGACATCACCCGTCTTCACCACCTTATGAAACGTTGGCAGCCGGTCCTCCAGAGTGTGTTTGGCCAACTCAGGCAGGTTGCTGCGGAGATGGGCAAACCGTCCAGGTATTATGTCATCCGTCGAGACATCGTCCCCTATGGTGATGGCGTTACCACGCAAGACAGTTTGTTCCATGTCTAGAGCATCTCCCGTGGATCGGTTATCACTCCGCGAATCGCTGTTGCGGCGGCAGTTGCGGGACTCGCGAGGTACACGAAGGAGTCAGGATTTCCCATTCGGGCCTTAAAGTTACGATTTGCGGTAGACAGGCACACCTCGCCGTCACCAAGCACCCCCTGGTGAAGGCCGAGGCACGCAGCGCAACCAGGAGGCACGATGATGGCCCCAAACTCCACAAGGGTGGTTATGTACCCTCTCTCAAGCGCCTGCAACATGACGCCCCGCGACGCCGGGGCGACGAGCAGCCTGGTATGCGGCGCCTTCTTCTGTCCGGCAAGCATCCGCGCCGCCAGTTCGAGGTCTTCGATGCGCCCATTCGTGCAGGTTCCCAGGAAAACTTGATCAACGCGCACATTGCTCAAGTCCGCCGCAGGGTGGACGTTGTCAACGGAATGAGGGCACGCAACCACTGGTACGAGCAGGTCCAGTGCGATCTCGATTTCCTTTGCGTATCGAGCGCCAGCGTCCGCCGCGAGAGGTGTATAGTCGGCGCCACGTCCCATGGCCTCCAGATATTGGCGCGTGCGCTCGTCGGCCGGAAACAGCCCGACTTTGGCGCCGGCTTCAACTGCCATGTTGGACACCGTGAGGCGATCGGGGATACTGAGGGCGTCCACTCCCGGTCCGCCGAACTCCAGCGCCATATACGTGGCGCCATCGGCGCCGATGACGCCTATCAGGTTCAGAATCAAGTCCTTGGAGCCCACCATCGCGCTCAGCGCGCCGGTCAAGTTGACGCGCAGCGTCTCAGGCACCCGGAACCAGTTCTTGCCAAGCGCCATTGCCACTGCGACATCACTCGAGCCCATTCCGGTTCCGAAAGCGCCGAGCGCGCCGGTGGTTACGCTGTGCGAATCGGCCCCTACGATGACGTCTCCAGGGCGCGCGTACCTCTCAGCCACGAGCTGATGGCATACGCCCGTCCCCACATCGCTGACCACGCAGCCGAAATCTCTCCCGAATTGCCGCATGAATACATGGTCGGTGGAAAGCTGTCTCACAGGACTGGGTACTGCGTGGTCCATGAAAAGCACGGTGCGTTCAGGCTGGGCCAGATGTGTGAACCCGGCCTGCTGAAAGAGACGCAGTGTTAGAGGACCGGTAGTATCCTGAACGTACGCGAGGTCGACACGGGCAATCACGATGTCGTTCGCACGCGCATCCGTGTCCGAGCTTCGTGACAGTATCTTCTCGGCTAGAGTCTTGCCCATGGTGTCTATCCTATCACCGCAAGCGTTTGATTCAATTGCACCTTGCGGCCGGGCTCACAGGTAATGGAAAGGACAACGCCCCCCTCGGGCGCGGGCAAGACATTCTCCATCTTCATTGCCTCGAGTACGCAGACACCGTCCCCCGCCTCGATTTCATCGCCGACCGCGACGAGATACCGAATCACCGTGCCAGGCATGGGAGACAACACCGGCGTGCCGGCTTCCTGCGCAGCGGACGACTCAGGTTCTATGGTGGGGGCCGGCTCGGCGGCTCTCGCAGGACCAGATGCGGTCAACGCCCCCGAACGCACCTGCTCAAGCAGCATATCTTCGGCGCGTATGTCCTCGAGCGACTTACCCACGGTCTCCCGCGGGGGCACTTCGAGTCCATACTTCCACCGGAGAAAACGGGAGCCGGTGGTGGGATACAGCACGTAGGTCAGGATATCTTCAATATCGGCAGCCAGGTCACCGACGGCACTCGTCGCTTCAGCCAACTCCGGCTCGATAACGTCGGCGGGGCGGCAGGTAATCGGTTGTTCGCCCTTCTCGTACCCTTTCAGAATAATCGCCTGCACCTCGGGATCAATGGGAGCGGGCGAGCGGCCATACATACCATACACATACGCTTTAACCTGTTCAGACACGACTTTGTACCGGCCGAACAGCACGTTGCTGACCGCCTGGGTGCCGACAATCTGGCTTGTGGGGGTCACAAGCGGCGGATAGCCAAGGTCCTTACGCGTCTGAGGAAGTTCGGCATACACTTCAGCCAGCCGTGGCAGAGCCCCTGCCTCCCTCAGTTGCGCGACCATATTGGTAAACATGCCTCCGGGAATCTGGTGCCTCAGCACGGCGGTATCAATGACCGAGAACCCCGTGTGCGCAAGATAGTCGCGATACTTCGGGGCGAATCCCTCCAAGACCTCATCAAGTTCGAGCACCCGTTCGAGGTCAAGTCCGGTGTCACGTGGAGTGTCTCGCAGGGCCGCAATCATCGTCTCGATAGCCGTGTGAGACGTCCGCAATGCGAATGGCGCAAGGCACGTATCGACGATATCGACGCCCGCCTCGACTGCTTTGAGAAAAGACATGGGCGCCATACCGCTGGTGGCATGGCTGTGTAGCGCGACGGGAACTTCCAGCGCTTCCTTGAGGGAAAAGATGAGGTCGTACGCATCGTCAGGAGCAATCAGGCCGGCCATATCCTTCACACAGATGCTGTCTGCCCCCATGTCCTGCAACGTCAGGGCCTTCTCGACGAAATAGTCGACCGTGTATACGGGGCCGCCCAATTTCGGCTCGGTGAGTGAGTAACAGAGCGCTGCCTGAACGTGCGCTCCCTCCGCTTTCGCGGCCTTCATCGCTGTGGCAAGATTGCGCTCGTCGTTCAGCGCATCGAAGATGCGGAACACATCGACGCCGTTCACGGCGGCTCTATGCACAAACTCCCTGACCACATCATCTGCGTAGTTTCGATAGCCCACGAGATTCTGTCCTCGTAGCAGCATCTGGAGAGGAGTGTTGGGCGCGGCTTTCTTGAGCAGGCGCAGACGCTCCCACGGATCCTCGTTGAGAAACCGGGTCATCACGTCAAAAGTTGCACCACCCCACACTTCAATCGACCACAATCCGAGCTTGTCCAGACCCGGGGCCAACGTCAACAAGTCCCCGGTTCTCACCCTGGTGGCCAACAAGGACTGATGGCCGTCGCGCAGCGTGAGGTCGGTAATCTTCAACGGAGTAGGTTTGTATGTCACGTGCAGCTCCTTCGTGGCGGTAGGCGCAGAAACGCTATTCTACTTGGAATCCGCTGCTATAATCAAAACGAACGAAGCCCGAGGAGCCACGAATACATGTCCACCGCGCACGCGGCCGTTTTCGATTGGAGCACTCGTACGTTCCTGATGGGTATCGTCAACGTCTCACCCGACTCGTTCGCAGGCGATGGTGTCCCGACAACGGCCACGGCGCTTGCGCAAGCCATCCGCATGGTGCATGAGGGGGCCGACATCATCGATGTGGGTGGAGAATCAACGAGACCCGGTTCCTCCCCAATATCGCTTGCGGACGAGTTGTCGCTCGTAGTCCCGGCCATTCGGGCCATGCGCACGTCGGTCAATGTGCCACTCAGCGTTGACACGTACAAATATGAGGTGGCGCAAGCCGCCCTTGAAGCCGGCGCCGGAGTCATCAACGATATATGGGGACTGAAGAAAGAGCCTCGGCTCGCCGACCTGGCGGCCCGCTTCGGTGCGTGGATGGTGCTGATGAGCAATCAGCGGGACGTGTCCCCCCTCCATGATGTAGAGTTCGATGACATCGTTGAGGTGGTTCTGGACGACCTCCAACGCGCCACGTCCGAGGCCATCCGAAGAGGCGTCCCGGCCGACAGGCTGATCATTGACCCCGGCATAGGGTTCGGGAAGACGCAACCACAGAATATCCTCCTGTTGAGACAGTTGCGTGAGTTCCGGAAACTGGGCTATCCGGTGCTGGTCGGCACGTCGCGCAAGTCGGTGCTGGGCCACATACTGAATCTGCCGGCCAACGAGCGCCTCGAGGCGACAGCCGCCACGGTCGCTCTAGCGGTGGAGCGAGGGGCGGACATCGTGAGGGTTCACGACGTGAAACAGATGTGGCGCGTTTGTAAGGTTGCGGACGCCATCGTCCGGGGGTAGCTGGATGCCAGAGTCGGACATGTACCTCGGAATCGGGTCGAACATAGGCGACCGGCTTGCCAACCTGAGGGCGGCACAGAGCTGTCTCGCCTCCGTCGTGGACATCATCACGGTGTCGAGCATCTACGAGACCGAGCCCGTCGGATTCGCGGATCAGCCCGCCTTTTTGAACCTGGCATGCCGCGTGCGCACGTCACTCGACCCGCGTGCATTGCTTGAGGCGGCGAGAACGGCTGAGATGCAACTTGGGCGCACGCACACCTTCAAGAACGGCCCGCGCACCGTGGATATTGACATCCTCCTGTGTGGCGATCTGTGCCTGAACCAGACGGACCTCGTGATTCCGCATCCACGGTTGTCAGAACGGGCATTCGTCCTGGTGCCACTCGCGGAGATCGCGGGGGACGTCATGCATCCCATCCTGCACCAAACTGTCCGGGCACTTCTGGAGAGATGTCCCGATAAGCACTGGGTGCGTGCCACCGTCAAAGGAGAACATGTATCAACTCTTCGTTGAGGAACATTTTGACGCTGCTCACTACTTGCCGGACTATCACGGCAAGTGCGAGCGACTTCACGGTCACACTTTCAAGGTGGTACTTCGCGCTGAGGGCGCCACAGTTGGAGCCGACGGAATGGCATACGACTTTGCGGAGATGAAGCGTCATCTCAGAGAGACGCTCCAAACAATCGACCATACCTGCATCAACGATGTGCAGGAATTCGCGGGCGTGGCGCCGTCGAGCGAGAATATCGCGTCATGGCTATTCGACCAGCTTCAGCCGCGCTTTGAAGCCAGCCCGTTGCGACTTGCGGCGATTGAGGTATGGGAGTCGCCTACGGCAGGTGTGGTCTACACGCCCTGATCGTGCATCTCCGGAGGCAGCAGGTTCGGAATCGTCTCAGTAATGGGGTAGTGAAAATCGCAGACCTTACAGTAGAGCGTTCCCGTCACAATCTCTATTTCGTCGCGCTCGGTAACGGTGAGTGTAAGTTCGCCTTTGCACACGGGGCAAACCAATATCTCCATCAGTTCTTGTTTCATGACAGCCAGATTATACCAGTGTACCCGCCCAAGGTGGCGCCGGCACCGATGGTATAATCCGACAAGGAGAAACACATCGATGAGTGTCCAGATAAACAAGACCTACCGCGATATCAGCGTCGAGTTGATTTACGACGAAGTTCGCGACCTGGTGGCTCGGCGAGGACTGGTTACGGTGCGATCGACGATCAAGACGTACGGGGTGCCGAGCGGAGCCACGCAGTCAGGCGTGACCATGCCGATACGCACAACTGACGGCCGGAACGCCGGGAGTCTTCAGATTCTCGGAGCCACCAACGGTGACGCGCGCATGAGTCTGGAGTTGGATGACACTGTTGTGTCGCCGGAGGCCATCAAAGCCGTCCAAAGCGACATCGACTTCATGTTCGGACCTCATGAAGTGCAGTGGTAGACAGATAACAGCGAAGTCCGGCGCATTCATTCCGTCATCGGGAATCCACGTTCACGGCACCACATCTGTGTAACCGGCCACATACGCTGACGAGCCGTAGACATCGCGGACGGTGATTCCCGCCCTGGCAAATCCCCTGGTAATGTCCGGCAATCGTTCTTGCACTGTACCGACGTGCAAACGCATGAGCTGGCATATCTGCAACGTCCGTTCCGGCGACCCGGCCAAGACCTGCACCGGACAGCGCCCCCCACAGTACGGGTACACGCCGCATTCGCTACAGCCGAGCGTATCGCGGTAGGTGACCAGGCCAAGCAGGTCGGGATACGTTTCACTGTCCGCAACGATGTCCGGCAGCATCCCCATCGACAAGGGCAGATCCGCACACGCAGTCAGCGCCCCACCCACGATATCGTAATTCTCGGCCAATTCGACGGCGCAGGCGCTATGTCCGCGCGCTTTGCCCGTCATGAGGTAAAGCACCAGTTCGTTTAGATGCACGATCGACAGTAGCTGTCCACGGCGCAAGCGCCCGACATATGTGTCCATCACATACTCGAGTTCCGCCCCATATCGCCGTACGTATTCCTCAAAGTCACCATACGGCTCCGGGGACTCCGCCCAGTGCCAGAAGAAATGTTGAACCAGAGACTGTTCCTGGTAGGCCAGGAACTGGTCGAAACAATTGCGCAGCGACTGTCCTTCTCGTAGCGTTGACCAGAACAGCACCTGGCCGGAAAAGGCTCCACGCAGGCGCTGTAATCCCGCTTCGATGGTGGCCAAATCCGTACCGGGGCGGAACCGTTGATGCTGCCCGGCATCACCGTCAAGCGACACAGAGAGCAACTTGACGCGCTTCCAGAGGTCAGGATGCAAATCGAGGGACTCGCGAAGAAGCTGCCCATTTGTGTACATCATGTAACTGATGCGCGACGCGACCGGTGACTCATCAAGCGCACAAACAAGCTGCATGACCCTGTCGAGTTCCAGAAGGGGTTCACCTCCATACAAGGCGACGGTCACTGGTCTATCGCCGCGCGAGAGAGCGACGCGCTCGATGATGGCAGCATCGCGCTCGGGCTGACATTCGAACTGAGCCACCACCTGGGTCCTTTCGCGACACCCCCCCTCCATCGCGGTATTTATGCAACCCTCGCACCGGGCATTGCACCGACCGGTAACGGTCAGATGAATGATGACGTCATCCTGAGTCTCATAGTGATTACCGGTGGACTCACGCGCCGCGATGCGAACGGCATCGGGCCGCGACAGGTCGCCGAAGCGGGCATGCACGACGCCGTGCCGATGGCGCATGTCCGCGAGCCGGTCGAGCAATGACGACGGGACACGGAGTCCCTTGCTGAATTCGTCCATAGTCCTCCAGTTGAATGATGGTAGTCTCACGGAGGATGAACATCAATCCGCGCGAGCACCAGAGGCAAGGATGACGGCACAGACGGCCGCGATGACCAGAAGACAAAGACCACTTACCATGAACGACGTACGGAACCCATAGTGGTCAATGAGAAAGCCCATCACCGGGGCAAGGACTCCGCTGCCTTCCAACGACCCGAAGTAGTAGACCCCCAGTACCGTTGAACGCTTGCCCGGCGGAGTGTGGCCGACAACATACGACTCGGACGCGGGAGCGCGCGCGTACATACCTGCGCCGAGAAACAGCAGGAGAGCCATCAGCACAACCGGCGAGTGGGCGATGTCGAGGACCGCAAGGACCGGCCCCGCAAGCAGCGCGAAGAGCACGACGACGCGCACCCTCCCGATTCGGTCCGAGAGGTAGCCACCGGCTACGGCCGCCCAGAGTCCGGTCGAGTAGTAGACGGCCACAGCGATAGCCCCATCCTGCTCCGCATATCCGTAAACATCCACAAGGTACAGGGGCATGAAGGACACAACCGACAGCACCACCGCGGCGCTCACGCTGGTGAGTACGAGAAAGGTCACCATGCGCGTCCAATCGATCCGCTCCGGGACCCCGGGCGCACCGAGAGTGGCGACGGACGGCCCGGCGGGCGCAGGTACTACGCGGGCTGCGCTCTCCCTCCTTCCCAGGATGACGAAGAAGACGACGCCAAATATCATC
Source organism: uncultured Chloroflexia bacterium (assembly GCA_963761225.1). Classification (GTDB taxonomy): domain Bacteria; phylum Chloroflexota; class Dehalococcoidia; order GIF9; family AB-539-J10; genus SKVJ01. The sequence goes on from CAVXGE010000008.1 coordinate 65,220, forward strand.
GAGGGTATTGCCAGGGAGATAAATGGCATGCGCCAGCCCCAGATAGCCGCAAGTCCTCCCGCAAGGAGCGGCGCCAGAAAGTAGCTGGCGCTCCCGCCGATCATGTGAAAGCCAAGCGCCCGGCCACGTTGCGACGGCGGGACTGCGGCGGAGATGAGAGGGGGAGCCGCCGGGTGGTACCCACCACCGAGAGCGCCCATCATGAACAGCGCCGCGAGCAGCATCGTGTAACTGATGGAAAGGCCGACCACGAAACCGGCAAGTGAAACGCCAGTGATGCCGATGAGAATGAGGCGACGCGGTCCGAACCGGTCTGCGAACCATCCCGAAGGAAGCTGCGCCAGTCCGTAGGGTATCGCGAACGCAGAAACGACAAATGCCGCGTGTGTGTAATCCAGAGCAAATTCATCGCGAATGAACGGCAGCAGGGGCACCGGAAGTGCCGTCACGAGATGATGTGCGAGGTGCGCGAACGCGAACAGGACTACCAGTCCGGGCACAATCTGCCTGCCGCGAGCGACTGTGTGACCGATAACGCCGCGCGGGCTCATTGTATTGTCAGCAACTCCAGCCACGAAGCCACATGCTCGATGACCTCACTTGATGCACCGAGAAAGTGACACTGCCCTTCGTACTCTTTGTATTCGGCACCGTACTTGATGGCAATGCGACGTGCCACAGCGGGGGGTGTCGCACGGTCTGCGGAGCCCACCCCGACGAGCACAGGGCATGAAATCCTTCGCTCATCCACGACGACCGAACCCATGAGAATATCCCTCAGGGCCCTTCCCGACTCGTACAAGAACGACTTGTGGATGACCGACTGTGTCCGAGGCGCAAGCGTATTGAGGAGGCCGTACCGGGCGTTGCGGGCCGGAATAATGAAGGGCCTGCAACACAGGGCGTCTACCGCATTCGCCGAAGCGCACAACGCGACCGAAGGACGAATCGGTGATATGCCACCCGGGGCGATGGGGGCCAGCAGGACGAGAGCGTGAAGCGCTTCCTGCTCCGCCACTTTCTGCGCGACCAGCGCCCCCATACTATGTCCGATAACGATGGGACGTGCGGGCAGAGACTGCAACTCCCGCAATACCTGCGCCACATAGTCCATGATGCCAACGCTGCGCAGTCCATTTCTGTCCTGCGGGACATCATGAAACAGCAACGTGACCGCATGCGTATCGAATCCGATGCCCTCCAGATGTCTTCTGAAGCGATTCCAATGTGCGTGGTCCGCCCACATGCCATGGATAAAGAGAACCGACCTTGGAGTCACGATTTGCAGCTTCCCATGATTGCCTGTCGGACGACCAGCGAGTGCACCCAGTATAGTCCCTCGCAACCGGTTACGAAACAATCACACACGTCATCCGGGCGAGGGCCCACTGCAAGACGGCCGGCAGAGGACGTCACGCAGTGTCGAATCCGACCCAGGTGGTTACCACGTCAACCGGTTCACGAGTGCTCTCAAGGTTATTCGCAGGAAAAGCCCAGTCGGGATAGCCAAGTGCGACGGCTGCGGTGAGCAACGAACCCGCCGGTATCCCGGCAATTTCCCGTATCAAGTCGGGATAGCTCAAGGCTTGCTGATCGATGCACGTGCCCAACCCTACGCAGAGCGCAGCCAGACACAGCGATTCAGTGAGCAGGCCAAGATCGAAGTCCGTCCGGGACCGCTCCAGAGCGCCGTCGGTGTAAATGACAATTCCAACCGGCGCATCGAAGAAGCGCAGCGCTTTGCGGTTCCACCGCTCCCGTCCCTCCATGTCGGAGCGCTCAATGCCCAGAAGCTTGAACACCTGGATGCCAACTTCCCTGCGTCGCCTCAGATAGTCGCCAAACAGGTCCGCCGGAGCCACGTCCGGGTTGATCGGGGCGCCGGCCACGCGCAGTTCCACTGCTCGCCGATTCAGTTGAGCGAGAGGACCTCCGGTGAGTACGGCGATCTCCCAGGGTTGAGCGTTGGAGGCCGAGGGCGACTGGATAGCCAATTCAATGATACGCGTCAGCGACTCTCTTGAGACTGGCTCACGTGTGAAGCCCCGAATGCTCTTTCTGCGAAGCATTGCCTCTGATAGTGACATGCATTCCATACCGCACCTCCCGCGCACTTGCGCGCCCAACACGATAGTACTACTCACGTTCAAGCGTCAGCAAGGTAACATCCCCAATCGTACGGTTCAGATGCGTGACCGATGTCCGCGCAAGCGTTCCGCCGAAACATTGCACATTTGCGCAGCGGAAGCCGTTCGCCACCGTTGCGAGGAACTAGACCCCGCACAGGTCGAGAACCGTCAGATGGCTCAATTTGGTCGTAGGCGCAGGCGTACCTATACTTTGAATCGGGGGGCTGGTGTGGAACTTCCACACGCGCCCGAACATCGAAAGCGGCAAGAGGAGGTGCCTCACCATGGAAGCGATTCCGTTCCTCATACCGATAGCAGTCTTCGTGATTGTGGGCGTAGTAGTGCGGATCGCCGTGCTGAAGCAGTGCAAGCAACTCGAACACACGAAGGACGACCAATCAACACGGCCGGCCTGAACCATCACCGGTCTGCGCGACGTTTCTGTCCGAAGTAAGCAACCCGACTATCCCTGCGACTGATCAGCCGGCCTCTCGTCCCGGCACGGGCGGGTACTCAGCGCGTGCGCGGCGCACGTAGCATCTGCCTTCCCCTTGTCGTTGCACAGTCGATTCGCATTGACTTCAAACGTGGCACATGGTAGCGTCGCATCACTCAGCATTGGAGGTGCCGCACGATGATCCTGGACAGAATTGAGAATTCAGCACGTTACGAACATCTCGGCAAGCGATTCGCGCAGGCATTCGAACTACTGCGGATAGGCAACCTGACCGCAAAGGATGCGGGTAGTTATGAGGTGGACGGCAAGAGACTCTACTACATGGTGCAGAACTATGGCACCAAGCCTGCCTCGGAGCGGCGCTTTGAGTCGCATCGTCTGTACGCCGATATCCAGGTCGTCTTCTCAGGCCGCGAGACAATGGGATTCGCCCAGGCGACCGGCCTCGAGGTTACGACCCAGTACGATACCGCCAAGGACATCATGTTCTTTGCCACTCCGAGTGATTACACGGAACTGAAGATGGCCATGAGAGAGTTCGTGGTGCTGTATCCCGGCGAAGCACACATGCCCCAGTGTGAATGGTCGGCCCCTTCGCACGTGAGCAAAGTTGTATTCAAAGTGCTCATCGGTGATTGAGCCGGAGCCCGCTCACCACGCCGGTGCCAGGACTAAGCCTGACCTATGCGCGTGAAACTTCGGTCCGGCCGCCTAACCAGCAGAATCATGGGCACCGCCACGATGCTCAAGATGGTGCACACGATGAACGCCGCCCGGTATGTCCCCATAGAGTCGAACATGAGTCCGGCCACAAGGGGGCCTGCGGCGGTGCCGACATTGAGCAGCAGCGAGATAACTCCAAATATCGAACCGTAGTAGCGTAGTCCGAAACTGCCGCTGGTAAGCATCGACACGATCGGGAGCCAGCTACCGGCGCCCAGGCCGAGTAGAAGGGAATACACCCAGATTGTGGGCATCTGCGAGTTCGACGTTACGTTCAGAATCACGAGGATACCGGCAGTCTGCAGCAATATTCCAATCGCTCCAGCCAGCTTGAGCGATGTGCGATCGCAGAGCCATCCGAAGATAAACTTGCCCACGCCGCTACCGAATCCGATGATGCTCAGGGCCACTGCGGCGGTTGCGGCGGAAAAGCCAAGATCGATGAGATTAGGCCCCTGCGATTGCAGCGCTCCCATCCGGCCGAAAGCGCTCAGAACAAATGACATCGCAATGAGCCAGAAGGCCGCCGTGCCAATCGCGATGCTAAGAGGGATGCCATCAAGCGAAGAGCCTCGACCGCCGGCCGATTCCACCGGAGGCTCGGTTGCGTTGTCCGGGTACAAACCTAGTTCAGCCGGCTTGGTGCGTATCACAATGAGGGAGACAGGAATAATGGCGAGCCATACTATCAGCGCCAGAGTGAAATAGGCCCCGTTCCATCCCACGGTGGTGAGGAGATGGCCTACCAGCGGAGGGATTATCACCCCCCCTGCGCCGATTCCGGAGGACATCAGCCCGATGGCGGTGCCCCGGCTCTTCTTGAACCAATTCGAGACCACGGCACTGCAAGGCACGGAGCCGAACCCAGCCGCCCCGATACCGATCAGCACGTATCCCAAATACAACATGAACAGAGCGTGCATCACGCTGAGAAGTGCGAATCCCAGCCCCATCGTAAGCGCGCCGACCGGCATGACCACGCGCGCGCCTCGTTGATCCACCACGCGACCAACAAGGGGCGAGAACAATCCCATCGTCACGAAGAAGACCGTGTATCCGGCCATGATTTCGCCCCGGCTCCACCCCATGGACTCCTGGAGCGGCTGTACGAAGAGACTATATGCAAAGGAGCCACAGCCCATGGCGACAGTAAGGCACAGGAACGTTACCGCGACAATCCAGTGGCCGTAGAAGACGCGACGCATCGATGACAACGGATTCACGTGAGCCCCCTGTGTCCGGTCGTGACGATGACTAGGCATTCTAACAGACTACGCTCCATGTTCGGCCAGACACGCGCGTGGCAGTTCGACAGGCAATCAAGCCGTTACGTTGTCTCGTTGGGTGGCATGTCGTGTCTGCGCCGGTACCGGCACTCCACCTGCCTCAATCATGGGCGCGCGTCGGAGCCGCGAACCGGCACACCCCCCCGGCGGAGAATCATGCAGGAAGATGTGCCGCGGGGCGCCGTACAAGGAGCACTGACGGAATTGCGATTCCGTACAGCGCCGCGAACAGGATAAACGCCCAGCGGTACGTTCCCATGCTGTCAAACATGACCCCCGCGACAAGGGGACCGATGGCCGTACCCACGCTCTGAGCGAGGTTTACGATGCCAAACACCGAGCCGTAATAGGCAAGTCCAAAACTCCTGCTGACAAGCATGGACATAGTCGGCAGCCAACTGCCGGCCCCGAAACCCATCAGCAGGGAATACGCCCATATGAGCCCCATCGATGAGTCAGGTCTGACCTGCAGCAGGATAAGCACCGCAGTGCACTGAAGGCTCAGTCCAATTGCGCTTGCCCACCTGGGTTGAATGCGGTCGCAGAGCCAGCCGAAGAAGACCTTGCCAACCGCGCTCCCAAATCCTATGGCCCCGAGCGCCGCAGCGGCCGTTGCAGTCGGATAACCGATATCGTTCAGATTAGGCACCTGAGCCTGAAGTCCACCCATGCTGCTGAAGTTCCCGAATAGATACGAGAGAGCGATCAACCAGAATGGGAGCGTTAGCGCGGCCTGGCGCAGAGTGAACCCCCACACCAGTCCATTGCCCGCTGTTCCGGGGGGAATCTCATCCGCGTGACTCGCACCGTCCGGATGCAGGCCTACGTCTTCGGGACGGGTACGAACGAGCAGGAAAGCCAGTGGGATGATCGCAGCCCACACGATGACGGCCATCGCGAGGTAGGCAGCGTGCCAATCGTAAGACTCCAGCATGTAGCCAACGATCGGCGCCATTACCACGCCACCCGCCCCAATGCCGGCGGATGTAATACCTACGGTGGTTCCCCTCTTCCTCTTGAACCAGTTGGAAACGATAGCGCTGGTAGGAACAGGGCCGATACCTGCAGCTCCCACACCCACCAGCACGTAGCCAAGGTAGAACTGCGGCAGTCCGTTCATCAGGCTGAGCACGACAAAGCCGAAGCCCATTATCACCGCACCGAGCGGAATCGCACGGCGGGCGCCGTGCTTATCAAGTATGCGGCCGAAGAGCGGCGACGCTACCCCCATCATGAGCCAGAAGAGGGTGAAACCAACCATTATCTCGCCTCTGCCCCAGCCCAGCTCCGCCTGCAGAGGACTTACGAACAGGCTGAACACGAATGAGCCGCAGCCTATGCAGACGGTGAGACACAGGAAGGCGAAGCCGACCAGCCAATATCCATAGAACACTCGGGACGGGGTGGAGGAACTACGATGCTGCGTGCTCATTTGTTCGTAGACACAAAAGAAGTGATATTATAACAGACGGCAATCCTCTCCGAGGGTTCACCCCAAATGGCAACACTGCCGGCGGACAAACAGGTACTGAGCCTCCCCGGCTCCGGCATCGCTGCAGCATGCCGCAGGTACTTCTTCGTGGTGAACCGCAAATCCGGAAATTACATCAAGTGGCTGGTCCAGCCTCGTATCGGCGAGTTCCTGACCACCGACGGCGTCGCGGGAGAGGTATACTACCTCAAGGACAGCGAATCTCTGAAGCAGCGGCTGGACGACGCGTGGGAGCGGGGATTCCGTCACTTCGTCGTCGTTGGCGGTGATGGTTCGGTATCCCTTGTGGCGACCCACTTACGCGACAGAGATTGCACAATTGGCATCGTACCCGTCGGCACGTCCAACCTTATCGCCCAACTGCTGGGCATCCCGCTCGGGGCCCGGCGGTCATTAGAATTGCTGCTGGTCTCGGACTGCGTTCGTCGTGTCGATGCGCTTGACATCGAAGGCAGGTTGTTCTTCCTTAGCGCCTCAGCCGGAATTTCTTCATTCTCTATTTCCGACCTGCGCACAGAGGAGAAGTCATATCTCAAACTCCTGGCCTATGTGCTCGCGGTGATTCGCAGTATGAGGAAAGCACGAACGAGGAAGTTCACCGTCACCGTCGACGGATTCGAACACGCGATAGAAGCCGCAGAACTATATGTCGACAACGCCGGTGCTCTCTGGGCGCCGCGACTGCGCACGTCAAACGCCCACCTCGATGACGGCACCGCAGACGTGTGTTATGTCCGCAAGGGAACGCCGCCGGAGTTGGGAAATGCCATCCTTGACGTGGTCCTGATGAGGAAGAGGCGCCGGAGTATCCGGTTTATCGCGAGTGTCCAAGCAGTGACCGTGGACTGCGCCGAACAGATCCCGGTACAGGCCGACGGCGACATCGTGGGAACCACGCCGATGCACATCAAGGTGGTGCACTCGGCAGCGCAATTCTCAGTCCCGGACCGCAGTCAACCGCCGCTCCCACATTCATAGTGCTGGGGTATTCGACTGTCGGACGCCTCGCTCTGACCGAGGTTCGCCACCCCACTACGATCGCATCCGCCGGTGCCGTGAATGAGCGTCATGGAGCCGTTTGGTCACAGGCCAGGCGCGAGAAGTAAGACCCGGGGGGGAGTCTTCCTCCCCCCAAAGTCACCGTTAGATAGTTGCGACAGAGCTATTGCTTGCCGGCCGCCATTTTCTCCCTGAGTCTCCGCTCGGGCACGCAGTAGATGCCCTCCCCGGTACGAGCCGGACCGAAACACTGGTTGCAGTGAATACAGGTCGCGTTCCTGGTATTGCCCTGGTGCCAGCGATTCACGAGGTGCGGTTCGCGCACCAGGGGCCGGCTCAGAGCGATGAAGTCGGCAATTCCGTCAGCCACCAGGCCCTCCGCCACCGCGTAGGTGAGTATGCCTCCGACAAGCACGAGCGGCATCGAAACCGCGTTCTTATACATCTTCGCGGCGTCCAGGTAATACACCTCTTCCTCGGGGGGCTGCAGACCGGGCCGGGAGAAACCACGGTCGGGAGGGCTGAAGAAGGTGCCCCCGCTAATCTCAACGGCGGTCAAACCTTCGGATTCGAGCATGCGCGCTACCTCAACCATCTCCTGTCGGGTGAACCCGCCGTCGACGAAGTCATCCGAGTTTATCTTCATTAGCACCGGCACGGAATCACCCAGAGCCTGGCGGATTGCCTGAACCACCTCGCGGTGTATCCGGGCGCGGTTCACAAGGCTGCCACCGTACCTGTCTCCTCGCTTGTTGAAATAGGGTGACAAGAATTGACTGAGCAGATATGCATGCGCGGAATGGACCTGCACACCGTCGAAGCCGGCGTCCATGGCGCGCAAGGCGCCAAGCCGAAATGCGACCACGATGTCTTGAATCTCCTGTTCAGACAGCTCTCGACATGAGCGTCCGTCAGGCAACGTCATCGCGGACGGCCCAACCCATTCGCCCACGGGCTCGTTTGCCGTGCATCCCCCATGAGCCAGTTGCACGATGGTCTGCGAGCCGTGCGCATGCGCGGCGTCGGCCAATCGCGCCAGCCCCGGAATAAGCTGGTCATCCTGAATCCCCAGCTGGGACGCGCGTGCTCTGCCTCGGGGTTCGACGTATGCATGGCTGCTGATAATGAGTCCGACTTCTCCCTTCGCCAGCTCCTCGGTCAGAGCGACCAGTTCGGGCTTCACCGCACCGGACGGCTCGGCCATCCCTTCGAAGGTGGCGGACCGCACGAACCGGTTGCGCATCGGCACACCTGAGAGTTCGACCTGTTCAAACAGTGTTGGCATAGAACCTCCTTCCACATGCGACCTCGCCCCGCTGTCGCTACTCTGAAGCGAGGCGTTCTCATGCGCATGGTATCATCTTGATGCGCATGGGTGACAACTTGGGTCCGAACGGCGCAGACGAACGCCTGAAAGCCATAGTCCGCAGGCACATGGCTTCTTGTGAAGGACTGCATTCCCACTGTGAGCGTTGCCTGGCAACCGGCCGCTGGGATGGCAGCGTCGTCCTGATGGTGGTGGATGCCGCATTCATGTCCATCGGCCTCAACTACTTCACTTCGGTAGTGCCTGCCGTCGCGCGGTATGAGGCGGTGATGCGGGAAGGCCGTCTCCCCGTGCGTCTCGCAGGGCTGTCCACCCTGCGGTACGACGATGTGGCATCGCTGTGGAAGAATCGGCGGTCGTGGCAGATGGCTACCGCTGTGGCGAAGTGTCTCGGGCGGTACGGCGAGAACGATGCAGCGTCATTGCGCACATGGGCGGCGCGGGCGCCGCTCGCTGACTGGCGACACGATCCAATCGGCGCCATCAGCGGCGTAGGCATAAACACCTATCAGTACCTGAGGATGATGGGCGGGGTCGACACGTCCATGCCGGATAAGATAGTCCGCAGGGTTATCGCGCAGGTCGTTGACGAAGCCGGGGTCGCGCTGCCCACTGAAGGCGACCATGAGCTCATTGAGACCATCGACTACATCGCAACTACAACAGGCTTTCGCCCCATAGAGCTCTGCTGGATGACCTGGATGATACAGTCCGAAGGGAAGGTGATGCGCATGGACAAGTATCGAGAACTGTTGACACGGATCTAGTACGACGGCGCGACGGAGATAGAGAAGGGGGAGCTCAGCTGAGCTCCCCCTTCCGGCATGTCACAGTAGCGGACAGAGGTCTATCCACCAAAGAGCTGGACGTAGCCGACCACGAGTACGATTCCAATGATAAGCGGCAGAATCACGCCGCAATAGAACCTGAGTCCTGTGGGGAACTTCAGGCCTTCACCCGCATTGGCTTCCTGCAGGAAGTTGTTCCAGCCCCAGCCAAACCTGTGGGCGCAGAACAGCGCGAAGATGAGGGAGCCGACGGGAAGCAGCGTGTAGCTGACAACAAAGTCCCACAAATCGATGAAGCTCGACCCGGCAACGCCCGGCAATGTCTGGATACTGCTCCAGACGCTGAAGCCCAGAACGCACGGGAGGGACAACACGAAGACGCCGATGCCTTCGACGATGACTGTCTTCTTGCGGGTCCAGCCCCACTGGTCCATCGCATAGGCAGTGAGGTTCTCGAAGACCGCAACGACGGTCGTCATGGCCGCAAAGACCAGGAGAAGGAAGAAGAGCACAGACCACAACTGTCCACCCGCCATTGCATTGAAGATGTTTGGCAGGGTGATAAAGACGAGGCCTGCTCCCGAGCCCGGATCCACGCCGTAAGAGAACGCGGTCGCGAAGATAATCAGGCCCGCCATCAGCGCAACGAACGTGTCTATGGCGATAATTCGGACAGACTCACCCGCGAGTGCGCGCTCTTTGGAGATATAGCTGCCGAAAATAGCCATGCTGCCTATGCCGAGGCTCAGCGTGAAGAATGCCTGCGACATGGCGGCATATACGCCACTCCAGCTCATCTTCGAGAAGTCAGGCCTGAGATAGAAATCCAGACCGGCGCTCGAACCGGGCAGTGTGACAGCCCTCACCGCCAGGACGATAAGGATAAGGAACAATCCGCCCATCATGAACTTCGCGGCGTTTTCCACACCCTTCTTCAGTCCTAACCCGCAGACGACGTAACCAATGATCACAACCAGCAGAACCCAGAGGGCGAGTTCGTTGGTATTCCCAAGCAGTCCGCCAAAGAAGGCTCCTAACTCGTCGGGAGTCTTTCCCGCGAGATGTCCAGCAGCCGAATGATACAGGTATGCAATCGTCCAACCAGCAACTGTGGTGTAGAACATCATCAGTATGAGGTTGCCAAGAAGTCCGATGTGACCGTAGATGTGCCACTTGCTGCCTTTCGGTTCAAGGGCCGTCATCGCGCCGGCAAGATTCTTCTGTCCGGCACGACCGATGGCGAACTCCATAGTCATGACGGGGAAGCCAAGAATAGCCAGGAATATCAGATAGATGATGACGAAGGCGGCTCCACCATTCTGACCGGTGATGTAGCCGAAGCGCCACACATTGCCGATACCGACCGCGCATCCCGCGGCCACCAGAATGAAGCCAAGCCTGGTCGCCAGGTGTTCCCTCTGTTGCATACTCACCTCCTTACTTGTGAGACACAAGCCAGCCAGCGTATCGACCTGTCCATCGGATACGAGAAAGGGCCGGGGCCCCCTCTTTGGGGTGCAGCGGGGCAGCGGCTACTGTCACGCGAATCCGCCAGACGCCGGCGACGGCTTCAAGAACGGAGGACGCCTGCCACGAGGGCAGATGCCTCTTTTGTACTATAGGTATCGTCAGTAGCAAAAGTCAATAGCTTTGCGAGTGACTTCACCGGCCACGCGATGCGTCTACCGCTATTCTCCCGGCTTCCGTCCACAACCAGCGTGACGCCGCCCGCATCCGGCTGCCAGACGGCAAGCGTTATCTCGTCCCGCTGCGCCGTCACGCGGCGCTGACCTCTCGTGAGCAGCATGGTGGCGGTGGCGGCGCGAGCAAGTACGGCGCAATGGCTCCTGAGAGACTACCTCGGAGGGCACCACCGCCGGCAGCTTGTTGTGCGATTAATCGCACCCCCCGGCAACGCACCGCCGTGACGACGTAGCGCCGTCAGGCGCCTTGCTCTTTTCACAACAACCACCGGCGTCGTGCCGCACACCAACTCCACATCGGGCTGCAAAGCGGACTATGAGCGGATAATTGCCGGGCCTTCCAACCATATGCGTTAGAGCGGGACACCGTTTCACGAATAGATGCCGTCCGCAAGATAAGGTCAGCGGGCAAACCCGAGACACACAAGCATATGCAGCCTTGAGCGCGGGCCAGTGATAGGCGTCAAGGAGCGAAACCTGGATCGTGAAGTCGCGCCACCACAGCCTCATACAGTCCCCGGCGCCCCTAACGGCGCCCCCGGTCCATCGCCGGGCACCGGGGCGAACCGCCCGTTGCCGGCCGCCCGAGGTCTCTATAGCGAGCCACGCACGTGAATCGTCATCAGCCTGAACGCCAGAATGGCGATCGCTGCGATCAGGATGACTATCGCCCACAGCCTCCCCTTGCCACCGGTCTTCACATCACGCGGTTGAGACTGCGTTCTCTTTCTGCGGTTCCTCTTCATACGGGCGCTCCGCTAAGGGTCAATGGGGCACTTTGCGGGCAATGGGAAGGCTTCTCGGCGCGAATGTGCCGGCCCCCAGCACCGGAATATCGAGAACGTTCCGGCGCAGCTACCCGGGTCACTTCGACTGAATATCCCACGATGCTCCGGATTCGATTGCAGCGGGAGCCATTGTGCACCGGCGTGGCACGCGACGCCACACCTTCGAGTGCGCAGCTAAGCTCCTTTCGAGACTGCGCGAACTCAGCAGCCCGGTGGCGGTCCAGGCACGTTTCGGACAGAGACGTTCCTCCCGCGGTGGCAGGTTCCGCCGGCCAGCTGAAGAGTCGACAGAGTTGAGCGCTTGTTGCTGCGATTGGCCTCGCGTCAGCGCTTCAGCGTTCTGAGGTGTGCAGTCACTCGACTCACCAATTCTTCCGGCTGCGCCGTCGAGAAGACGAACTCCGGAAGCGCCCTATTCGTGGTGAGCAGCACGACACGCGGGTCGCCTATGGTGTTGTAGATAAGGCGCCGTTTCCCTTTGTACAAGCCGACCCGGATGCCGTAACCGCCGGTCCACGCCGCGGGGGCCCGGTCCACGTAGCAATCGACGATTTCGGCCCAGAGAACTCTGTGGTGGATTATGCCGTAGGCGACGACCACATCGACGTCGGTCACGCGTATGCTGAGCCAGGCAAAGTTAACCGTCAGCAGCAGGAACACAAGGAAGATGAACGGAAAGAACCAGACAGGCACTTCTCCACTGGATCCGGTCTGTAACTGCCCTAACAGCGGGACAAGGAGCGCCAGAGTCACCGCGCCAAGTACCAGAGTGATCCAGCGCGAGAAGAGACGCTCTTCATAAATGCTGTTCATGGCTACTCTTGTCGCAACGTAGATTCGCCTGCCTCGTCACACCGCCCGGCTGCTGCAATGCAGAGCGGAAAGGGACGCTGCCGCGCACTTCCGGAGAGCCAGGGCCTTTGGTTCAGCTCAGCTTCTGAGCGGAAACAACGGGCGTGAAGTGGAACAGCGAAAGACGGACGTCGCCCACCCTGTGGTCTGCCGCCAAACGCGAAAGGAACCGGAATCTAAGCCAGAGAGCCGTGGGCAGAGATTCCGCAAACACGACACAGCCTCCGGGCTTGACAACCCTCAACATCTCCAGCACCAATTGCGCCTTATTCTGCCGTGCGCGGCCAACGCCAAAGCGCGTGCCCACGACATTGAAGCGACCGGCTTTGAAAGGCATGTCCAGGGGATCCGCTTCCTGAACCTCCACGATGTGATCTACGCCCTCGAGACGGATGTTGTCCCGCGCGCGCTGCGCCGGATCCGGCACGCGTCTCGTGGGTTTGAAACTATCAATTGCGATGACCTCGCCGGACCTGACCGTCTTGCCAAATGCAACTGCAAGAGAACCTGTGCCGCAGCACACGTTCAAAGCCTTGCAGGTGCTGCTGACGCCGGCAACTTCGACGATCTTTCTATCCAGACCGATGCGGTACCAGGTTGTCGACCCGACCGCGGTGGTGATTCCAGCCCAGGCGACAAACAATCCGAGTGTCAGTGCGAGCGCAACAGTCCACCAAGCTCCCTGACTGATGAGCTGCGGCACCAGCCACAACAGGCCCACCAGCACCAGCAGAGAGGCTTCTGACGTATCCGAGCCGTAGTAGGGCGTCTCCGCCCCTTTCTCCCCCCGCGCTGACTTACCTTGACGTACCATTGCGGAGAAGTATATCGCACGTCGAGTCAACAGTGTAGTGGTCAACACCGATGAGGCGCGCGATAGGCCGAAGAACCGGCGCAAGCCGGGGAATCGATCCGGGAATTCTTCGCAGGCGTCTCGTACGTCAGGGGACGGTTACTCCTGACAACCGGTCGGGCGCGCCATGGCTATAAGGGCCATGCGCTTTTGCGACTGGAGAACGCGGTGAGTGCCGGAAGGGATGGAACAAGGCCGGCAAGGAACGAACAGGGATGCGAAAGGCGCACGGACGGTGCGGTTTACCGGGAATTGCGGATGACCGAATACCGACCATGCGCTACTATTGTGGTGGAACAACGGGAAGGGGAGGCGACATGGACCAGGAAGTGGACTGGGAGAGAGCGATAAACGTTCGACGGTCAGTTCGCAGCTTTGAGACTCGCGCCGTCGAAGATAGCGTCATGTCAAAGCTCAAGGCGTTCGCGGCGGATCCTCACGTTCCGTTCGACAACCTTGCCACGGTGCGGTTCTTCAAGAGCAAGCCGGAGAGTAATCTGTACAACAACCAGGCGATGCGGCCACCGGACCATGCCGCCTTCGTCTCGACAACAGACGTGCTGTCCATCTCCAAAGCAGGTTTTGTCGGCGAGATGTTCATTCTGTACGCCACCAGTCTGGGGATTTCGACGTGCTGGTACGGTCACTACGCGCTGGCAGAGCTCCAGCAGCTTGTTCCCGAACTTGCCCCATCAGTCCCTGATCCCAAGCACAAGTGGGGCTACGGCAAGGGCAGTCCGCCGGGGGAGCGGGCCATCTGCATCACTCCTCTCGGATACTGGCGCCAGGAGGGGCTGCGACTGCTCGACCGCATGACAGGAACGTTCGTAAGCCACAAGAGAAAGCCGGTCGCACATGCGCTCACCGGCGTGGTGTCCCAGCAGAGAATACCGCCCGAGATTACGTTTGCCCTGGACCTGGCCCGACAGGCCCCCTCGGCGGCTAATAGCCAGTTCTGGCGCTTTGCCGTGTCGCCCAATCTTCGAACGCTGTCAGTGACAATGCCTCTCGGCTACCGGCATTTCAGGTGGGAACATCCCAGTGTCGACATCGGCATCTGCGCCAGCCACATATGGCTGGGACTGCAACTGAAGGGGATGGCAGCGAGCGTTCAGTTGGTGGAGGATGATGGAAGGGCTGTGTGGCGGTTCACTCTTGATGCCGGGTAGCACGGAACGGCGGTTTCCTCACCTTCCAGCACCTGACCGAGACTGCGCCGGTCCCGTTTCCGCGATTCCGAATGCGGAACGTCATTTCGTGGTTCCCGTCACCCCTCCTGTCGTCATCGCCTCGTGAGCCAATGAAGTGCACACCATGACGAAGAAACCGACGCCGACAAGCATTTCAGCCCTCTCAACGTGGTGGAGCATGTCGGTGGAGGCCGTTCTCGCCGCCTTGAGCGTCGATGCGCTTACCGGTCTCACGGAATCACGGGTTACGGAGAATCGCACCAGCTTCGGGTCGAATGAGGTTGAGGCGATACGGCCGGCAAGCGCGCGCAGCTTGATACTGGAGGGCATCAGGCAACCGATGATGGTCTTGCTGCTCTCGATTGCGGTTCTCTCGGTGCTTTTCGGACGCATCGTCGAAGCCCTTGTCATGCTCTTCGTCGTGGTCGCTTACATCGGAGTCGAGTTTGCCAACAAGCGCCGCTCGGACCGCACTCTTGTGCAACTGCGGAGGCTTACCGCACCTTCAACCCGGGTGCTTCGAGACGGTCACATTCAGGAAATCGCCACGCGGGACATTGTGGTCGGGGACATCCTGATACTGTCCGAGGGCTCTCGCATACCGGTGGATGCTCGACTCATCGAGGCGTTCGGGCTCACGGTCAACGAAGCATCTCTAACGGGCGAATCAGCACCGCAGCAGAAGAAGGCCGGGGTCGTGCTGGCGGCTGACACTCCGGTCGCCGAGCGGGTGAACTCCGTGTTCTCCGGAACGACCGTGGTCTCAGGAGAAGGAAAGGCACTTGTCCTGGCGGTGGGCGGAACCAGTGAACTGGGCAAGATCACGACCGCGGTATCCGGAGCGCAAAGGGGAGGCACGCTGCTGCAAGCGGCCATGACCCAACTCGCCAAGGTACTGGCAATCGTGGCACTGGCGGTGAGCGCCCTCATCCCGCTGATTGGATTTCTGCAGGGTTTGAGCTTGCAGGACATGATCATAACCTGGCTCTCCCTGACATTTCTCATGATTCCCGGACAACCGCCGATCATCATCACTATGGCTCTGGCGCTTGCATCGTTTGAACTGGCCAAAGACAACGTAGTGGTCAAGAGGCTGCGCGGAGCGGAGACCCTCGGACAGATCACCGCTCTCGTAACCGACAAGACCGGCACACTCACGGAAAACAGGATGCGCGTCTCCGCTATTATCCTCCCCGACGGTCGCGAGATTGTCCCCAAGGACATTCCCCCTGACGTCAGACGAGTGATGGCGCTGGCGGTGCCGCAATACAGCACAGACCCGACGGACGTCGCGGTTGCCGAGGTGCTGGGGGGAGCGGAGACACCAGCCGGCGGCGGGCGGCTCTCCACCTTCAAAGGATTCACGGAGGACGCCCCCTGGCGGGCAATAACCTATGAAAATGAGTCCAAAACCATGCGGGCCATCGCCGGAAGTCCGGAACAGCTCATCGGCGCGTCCAAGCTTCCGCCGGAACAAGAAGACAAACTCAGGCACGCGGTGGTCGCTCAAGCCCGGATGGGCAAACGGGTGGTCGCGTATGCGTCAGACAACCAGAAGGGCGACACGCTGGCGGGGGCCCATCTCGCCGCTCTGGCCGTGCTTGAGGACCCCGTGAGGCCAGGGGCTAAGCAGGCTCTGAAGGAGCTTCACGACGCGGGCGTCGTCACATACATCGTGACCGGCGACCATCCGGTCACCACGAGCGCCGTAGCCCACCAGGTAGGGCTCGAGACCGAGGCATTCAGCGGCGCGGGGCTGGACGGATTATCTGACGCCGAGATTACAGAGACGCTCTCAACCCGCCACGTGTTCGCCCGGATCACCCCTTCACAGAAACTCAGACTTGTCGAGGCACTCAAAGCTCGCGGCGAGGTCGTCGCGGTCATCGGCGACGGCATGAACGATGCCCCGGCACTCAGTTCCGCTGACGCCGGTATCGCCATGGGGCAGATCGGAACGGACCTGGCTAAAGAGGCAGCCGACCTCATACTCACCGATGACAATTATGTTCACATCCCGCGCGCAGTGGAGGTAGGCAGGAAAGCCCTGGACAACTTCCGGAAGGGTTTGACCTATTACCTGTCGGCCAAGGCGATACTCATCTCGATCTTCATAGTTCCCCTCATTCTGAGGATACCGTTTCCCTTTGCGCCCATCCACATTATCCTGACTGAACTGCTGATGGACCTCGCATCGTCGACCATCTTTGTGACGGAATCACCGGAGCCCGACATCATGAGTCGTCCTCCCGGGAGAACGCGAAATTTCCTCAGCGCGTCCATCGTGACGAATATAGTCCGCAATGGCGCCCCCCTCGCGGCGGGTATCCTCGCCATCTACCTTGTCGTCTATTATCGGACCCAGGATGTCACTCTTGCGCAGACATCGGCATTCACGACGTGGCTGCTGGGCCACATTCTTCTGGCCATGAATCTGAAGCAGGAGCGCATGCCGCTCGTCGTGCAAGGATTCTTTTCAAACCGTTTCGCGGTAAGCTGGCTCGCAGGAATGATCGGCTTGATACTCGTGATGACGCTTGTGTCGCCTCTGCATGCGTACCTGAAGACAACGACGCCCTCGCTGTCGCTGTCGCTCAGTATCGCTGGTGTCGCCATCGCAACCACGTTCTGGATTGAGATCAGGAAAGTCATCGCTTGGAGAAGTAGCCGGTAGGCTGCGCCAGTCGAGTTCACTGCGTTCTTCCGGCCCCCGGGGGCTATCCTGCGGACAGGCGCCGGCCGTGTGGTCCCACGCGGGACACGCTCATCGCAGTCGCCGGCAAGGGTCTAGCCGGGTAGACATGCGCTCTCGCCGGCCGGCTTTCGCCTCCGCAAGCCGGGCCGCATCCACCGCCGCGCCTCCCAACTATACGACGCCGACGAGTTCCGGCCAGATATCTTCGATATCCGGCTTCAACTCATCAACCGCATCTCTGACCGCGCGCACCGCAACTGCTACCTCGTGCTCGGACATCGGCGCCGATATGCAGAACATGGCTCGCTCCGGGAGCAGAATGCCGCGATTGATCAGCGACAGGTGAAACAGGTGCAGAATCTCTTTGTTGGTCGTCTCCCTGGAGGTGTATCCGTCGACAACGGGCACCGGCCCGAAATGTACGTTCGCAAGAGACCCCATGCCGGTGACTTGCCCTTTTATGCCCGCATCGCGAAAGACCTGGCGCACGCCGCTCCGCAGCGCCTCTCCGAGGACATTGATACGAGCAATCAACTCGGGCGTAACTTGCCGCATCATCGCCACCCCGGCGGCGGCTGACAACGGATTGGCGTTGAGAGTGCCCGCATGATGCAGCACCTGGCTGTCAGGGGCATACAACTGCATCAATTCGCGTCGGCCGCCAAAGGCGGCCATGGCCGTACCACCGGCAATGATCTTCCCCAACGTCGTCATGTCCGGCTGAATACTCTCGATATGTTGCATCCCGCCGTAGTCCAGACGAAAAGAGATTATTTCGTCCAGGATGAACAGCACCTGATGCTCTGTGCAGAGTTGCCTGACCGATTGCAGGTATCCTGGCTTGGGAGGAATCATCCCTGCCGCTCCCATCAGTCCCTCCAACACCACTGCGGCAACCTCTCCGCTGTGTTCATCGAGAGTCTGCGCGAGCGCTTCCGGGTCGTTATAGGGCACGAGTAGGGTATCGCCCATCAAGGCCTTTGGGAGGCCGCGGGAATCCGGGGGAAACACCACGGCGTCGTAGGCGCCATGATATCCCGCGTATTCCATGACTATCTTGTCTCTCCCGGTCCATGCCCGGGCGGCGCGGATGGCCATCATCACGGCTTCGGTTCCGGTGCAGGTGAACCGCACCTGGTCCACTGACTCCACGCGAGCGCAGAGAATCTCGGCCCATTCCACAACGTTCTTCTTGAAGGCGCCCAAGGCAATCGTCCCCTGCTCCAACTGCTCCACTATCGCTGCCTTGACACCGGGATTTCCGTGGCCAAGTATCATCGTGGTATAGCAATTATGAAAGTCCAAGTACTCGCGGCCATCTTCATCATAGACGTGGCATCCCTGAGCGTGGTCGATCCATATCGGGTAGGGGAAGAAGAAGATTGACCTGCGCGTGTCTCCGCCAGGAAGGTATTGACGCGCCTCCGCCGAGACAGCCGCAGACCGTGGAGTCAGACTCCGATACTCGTTCTCGATGCGTCTGGTGACGTCCTCGAGCGCCATGTTTCGCCTGCTCGCATCCATTGTGTCCTCCTATACGTAGCGCATATCGGTTACCCCGGCACAGGCCGATGATGCAGGCACGAGCCCCAACCTCTCCAGGGACGGTTTCCATTCTAGGGAGATACATCACGATGCGCAATAACCATTATCCCAACATTTGATACCGGCAGCCAGTGGTGGGGACAGGCTCGCCGCATAGCACGCTTGACAGCGCTGACGCGGGCTGAGCCTCAGCAACCCGTCCGCAGGCGCCAATAACAACAAGGCCCCCGCATTCACCGCCCGAAAGTGACCCGGGGGCGTGAGCGCCTGCCCTTGTGCTACACTCTCGCCTGACCAGGCATGCTCAGCGCCAATTCGATATCCAAGTCATTCGGTGATCAGGCCCTCTTTGAGAAAGCAAGCTTCACGATAGGGCCGCGTGATCGTATTGCCCTCGTCGGCCCAAACGGCTCCGGCAAGACAACACTATTCAACCTCCTGGTTGGACGAACCGAGCCCGATTCCGGTGCTTTGAGCGTCCGCCGTGGAGGGACCATCGGGTTCCTCGAACAGGAGATCAGTCCGAGTTCCAGCACGCATCTCCTCGAACACGTACTGCGCGGCGCCACCCGAATCACGGGGCTTGCGCACCGGCTGGAACTTCTGCAGGCAGAACTGGCGGATGCAGCGCCGGACAAGGTAGAGAGCCTGCTCAAACAGCTTGGTTCGCTGCAGCATCAGTTCGAGGCTGCCCGCGGATACGACCTCGAATACGAGGCGAAGATCGTGCTCGGTGGTCTCGGCTTCGCTGAGCGCGACTTGACGCGCCCGGTTGCGGAATTCAGCGGCGGGTGGCTGATGCGTGCGGAGTTGGCCAAGTTGCTGCTCCTCAATCCCGATCTGCTGCTGCTGGACGAGCCCACCAACCACCTGGATCTCGACTCCTGCATCTGGTTCGAGGATTACCTCAGAACGTACCAGGGCGCGGTGCTCGTGACCTCGCACGACCGGGCATTTCTCAACCGCGTGGTAAACGCGGTCTTTGCTTTGGAGCAGCAGAAGCTGGTGATCCACAACGGCAACTATGACAGTTACGTTGTGGCGCGACAGCGGGAACTGGATATTCTGGGTGCGACGGCCGAGCGACAGGAACGCAAGATACAGCAGGAGATGCGTTTCATCGAGCGTTTCCGCGCCAAGAACACGAAGGCAACGCAGGTTCAGAGCCGCATAAAGAAGCTCGAGAAGATTGAGCGCGTGAACGTACCTCGAACGATGGCGCGGATACATTTCAATTTTCCCACGCCTCCGCGGTCCGGCGAGGAAGTAATCACGCTTTCGCACGTACGCAAGGCGTATGGCGACCAGGTGGTGTACCGCGATCTCAGCGTCACGCTAAGGCGCGGCGACCGGGTTGCACTCGTCGGTCACAACGGAGCGGGCAAGACAACTTTGTTGCGGATGCTTGCGGGAGTATTGCCGTTTGAGCGCGGTGAACGCATCCTGGGTCTGAACGTACATCTCGCCTACTACGCACAACACCAGCTCGAACTATTGAACGCCGCCAATTCAGTGATCGACGAACTGCGTAGCGTATCAGCCGGAGAGAGCGACACCGAGTTGCGAACGATGCTGGGCGGATTTCTCTTTCGAGGGGATGACGTGTACAAGCCGGTAGCCGTGCTGTCCGGCGGAGAGAAGAGCCGGCTTGCGCTGGCCAAGATGTTGACGCAAAGATCCAACTTGCTCCTCATGGACGAGCCTACAAACCACCTGGATATCCCCTCGCGCGAGGTACTTACGGACGCACTCGACGCATACGCCGGAACTCTGTGCTTCATTACTCACGACCGCACGCTGATTCGTGAGACGGCCAACAAGATCATCGAAGTGCGGAGCGGCACACCCGTTGTATATGAAGGCGATTATGACAGCTACGTGCGCTGGCAGGAGACGCACCGAGCTTCACTCTCGAGTGTGGGCGGCTCGCCGGATGCGAACGCGACAGCGAACAAACCGCCACGAGACGTTGACCGGGAGCGCAAGCGACGCGATGGGGAATTGCGGAACAGGTACTACAAGAGCCGCGCACCACTCGAGAAGCGTCTCGCGGAGTTGGAGACAGAGTTGCCTCGAAGCGAACGTGAACTACATGATGCCAATCTGCTACTATCGGACCCGGACCACTACAGCAATGCGGTTCTCGTAATGGAGACTGTGGAGCGCAAGAGGAACCTCGAGTTGCGTATCGAGGCATTAACGAGGGAGTGGGAGCAGGTGTTCGCACAACTCGAGGAAGTGCGCGGCCAGTACGAACTGCAGCGCGAGCGTGTCACGATACCGGAGCAATGATTCGGTTTCGGCCGGGCGCGGACTCAGGGTGGGGGTGTCGATGGGTGGGCTGCCAATGATGCGTGGTACAGACGTCCCGTCACGAGCCGGTCTCAATCCGGGTTTCGTCTCGGCCCGGGGAGTCGTGGCCCGCGGTATCGCAATGGCGGCGGCGGTTGCAAGGCTGATACGAGTCGAGTATTGCGCGCTGGGGGCCGTGGGAGTGCTCGTCGGAGCATACCTCACGACCGGCGCCGTCCCATCCTCACCCGTCATCCTCACGTCAGCGGCGGTATTCTTTGTCGCTGCCGGATGCTATGCGTTCGACGACATCTCCGACGTGCAGAGTGACCGCGCAAATCACAGGACGGATCGTCCGTTGGTCACCGGTTCATTGGGTGTTCGTTTCGCGCAGTTGGCCGGTACTGCGTCATTCGCCGCCGCGGCCTTAGCAGCGGTGACTGCCGGAACGGCCGCGGGCATGCTGCTCCTCCTCGGAGCCGCTGTCGCCATCGTGTACAACCGCTGGCTGCAAGGCGTAGTTTCACTCAAGAACGTGTTGTTTGCGGGCGCCTTTCCGGCGCCGCTGATAATCGGCTGGCTGGCCGGCGGCGGCGACAGTGAGCCTCTGTTTCTCTATTGCGTCACCCTCATGTTCCTCGTGGGTCTGGGATTTGAGACGATGATAGACGTGGCAGACGCCGAAGGAGACAGAGAGAGCGGGGTCGTGACATTCGCCACCCGCTACGGTGCGCTGCTGTCCTCGAACGTCGCGGCGGCCCTGCATGTCGCCGCAGCTGTTGCCGTAGTGTTGCTCTACTTTCTGCCCATTGACGCGCGGCTCCAGGGGAACATCCTCTTTCTTGGACTCGCGACAGCAGCGGGGGTCAGCAACGGCCTCATCGGTGTGGCGCTGGCGAGGAACCACACAATCGCGCAGGTATTCGCTCTCAAGAGACTGGCCTTTCTCACGCTCAATGCGGGCGTCCTGGCAATTGTTCTCGGCCTTATCGCGGCTGCGATATAGTCCGCCGGCGAGCGCCCCTGTCGCGCGGCGAGTGCCTGTCCAGGTGAACACTGCAGCACGCTGACCGCAAACGCAAATCGCCATTCCAGGACGCTCATGCCGAAGAGGGAGCACGGCGTTTGGCCGGGGCGGGAGGGAAGCGTAAGCCGGCCGGCACCACCGTGCCGTGCTGCTCGGCCATACGGGACGATTCACAGGCAAAGCCAGAACCAATAAGCGTACTCAGGCGAAACGAGTGCGCGCACGTCAGAAGGGATGTGGATATGATTACCGGCGATGCCGGAAAATGCCACCGCGCCCACTTCATACACGTATCCGCACGTAGCGAATGCTTCGGTATCATCGATGCGCTCGACAAAGTAGCTCTCGATAGGATCGGCGAAATTGATGGCGCTGTACCACGCCATTCCCACGACGGACAGCCGACCCTGCTCGCCGAGGCTAAGGAGAATATCGAGGGCGGTCACCACATTCTGCTGGAGCATGTCCGTTCTGACTCCGTGAGACGTGACCACCACGTTGTCAAAGGTTCTTGTCCCGGACGGGTCCTGTATCGTCACCTCGGGGACGATGACTCGACCGTCGTTGGCTGCAAGACGTTGCACTTCGTCTGCAAACGAGGCGTATAGCTGTCCCAGATATTCCTGAGTTGCCGGGTGTACCTCCAGCACCGTGCCATCTTTCCACGGAAACATATCCATGCGGAACGCGTCAGTCTCAGGCCAGCCGCCGGAGTAGTACGCCTCATACCACCAGCCAGGAATGCCGTTGATGCTGTCGATCAGGTTCGTAGCCAGGTCGCCGTCGTAGTGGTATTCCAGTTGGATATCGCCCAACTGCTGGAGACGCACCACGGCATCAAACAGGGAGAACTGGCCATCGGCGAAGACATCAGGACGCACCGTGCGAACATCGACAGGGTCGAACGAGAACCGGCCCACTCCGGTTATCTCGACTGTGCCTGAGTGCACAGGCAGGCGACCGCGCATGGTATTGGTGGGCACCCACGAACCGTTGTCGTCCGGCAGCAGAATATTGACTGCCCCTGAGTTGCCTGCGCCCGCAGGTGCCAGAGATTGCTCTACACACCCTCCCACCAGTATAAGCAGGCAACCCGCGACCAGGGACAACCCGCAACCAATGCCACGCCGCTTCTGCACCTTTCAATAGTCGTGAGTTCGTGGCACGTCTGTCAAATCCACCGCAGGCGTAAGTTCTATACTTGTGCACCGAGGTCACAACATGGAGGAGACACCGAAGGCCGATGAGTCTACCGCACGATTTCGGGGGCTGGTGTACCGGCACTTTGACATGAGCGGACGTGACTTTCCCTGGCGCCGCACCACGGACCCCTACCGCATACTGGTGTCCGAAATCATGCTGCAGCAGACGCAGACGGGACGAACGGTGGAGAAGTATGTCGAGTTCATCGCAAGGTTTCCGAATGTGGGGGACCTCGCTCAAGCCAATGCCACCGAGGTGTTGGCCATCTGGCAGGGTCTGGGCTACAACAGGCGAGCGCTGGCTCTTCACCGCACCGCCCGGATTATCGCCGCAGAGTTTGGCGGCCTCGTGCCGCGGGAGAAATCGGCACTCATGGCATTGCCCGGCATCGGGGCATATACGGCAGCCGCCATTCGAGCGTTCGCCTTCAACCTTCCGGAGGTGTTCATAGAGACAAACATACGAACCGCATTCATCCACGAGTTCTTCCCGGACATCGAGGGAGTTCGTGACCATGACATCCTGCCGCTGGTGGAGGCGACACTGGATCACGCCGCGCCGCGCAGATGGTATCAGGCGCTGATGGATTACGGAGCCATGCTTAAGCAGTCGGGGAACCCTTCACGGCGCAGCGCGCACCACCATCTTCAGAGTCCATTCAAGGGTTCGCGGCGTGAAGCCCGGGGGATTATCCTGCGCAATTCTGCTCGGGGAGGGCCCGGTGCCGCCCGACGTTCTCCGAGCGCGCGTCCCCCAATGGGATGAACGCTTCGACAATGCTCTTCGAACGCTACGCGCCGATGGCCTCGTCGTCGAATTCGGTGCCGACCTGTCGGCGGCCCGATAGCAGTCCCGGAGGTTGACACTTCCAACGGGCGGCAACTACCATTCTTCAGTTCCGTGACAAGGAGCGCAGCATGCCTGAGTATTCATCCACGATGTATGTCGACAAGAAGGACCAACTCGAGAAGATCGAGGCGATCTGCCTGCCTGACGAATTGATACGCGCGGTGTTCGACCTTAAGGGACGCGGCACCGGCTTTCTCGGGATCACCGACAAGCGCATCATCTACTACGACAAGGAGTTCATGAAGAACCGTAAGGCGCTTGTGAGCATTCCCTTCAGTCGCATCTCGTCGGTGGCAAGTGAAGACAGCTCCGGCTTCTTCATTCAGAAGGGTTTCTTCGTGAGCGACACACTGGCAATTACGCTCAACGGGGGGGAAGTAAAGACCTTCGAGTTTCGGGGCGGCGAGAAAGCCCACCTGGGACATATGATTATCATGGAGCACATGCTTTGAAGAAGATTGTGAACGTCGCCAGACAACGATAATCGTCGCGAATATGAAATCAACGACCTCGTCAAAGAAGATGCGTGGCGCATGTTCCGCATCATCGGTGAGATGGTCATCGGTTTTGACCGCCTTTCCGGCATCGAGCCCGCCATCACCATCTACGGGTCAGCCCGGGTGAAGCCCGGCGACCCCTTGTACGAGACGACCGTCGAGATAGCACAGGGACTGGGCAAGCTCGGTTTCGCCATCGTCACCGGCGGTGGCCCGGGCCTCATGGAGGCAGCAAACAAGGGTGCGCACCTGGCCGGCGTCACGTCAGTGGGACTCAACATCGACTTGCCCGTGGAACAGTCACCCAACCGTTACGCCAAGCTATCCATCACTTTCAACCATTTCTTCGCGCGAAAGGTGATGCTGGCCAAGTACGCGACTGCGTTCATCGCGATGCCGGGAGGCATCGGTACGCTCGACGAGTTAACCGAGATAGTGTGCCTCATCCAGACACACAAGATGAGGCCGTTTCCGGTCATCCTGTTCGACAGCTCATACTGGAGGGTCTGCTGGAATGGCTTCGGACCACGACGCTTGCAGGGGGCTTCATCTCTGAGGGCGACCTGCGGCTCCTGGTGTCTGCGACACCGTGGAGGAAGTGGTGAAGGCCGTTCAGGACTGGAGAGAGCGGCAGGAGTTGACCATCTCCATGCAGCTCACCCATGTGAAGCGCAGAAACCGGCGAAGCAGCGTCTCGGGAGCGGCGAGAACACGCGCGCGAAGAAGGCCCCAAGTAACCTCACCACATCAGCTACCATCCCCTGCTGCGACGTTTGCACGTCCAGCTCGGCTCCTTGGGGCCCTTATACAAACTAACATAGTCGTATGCGACTGTCAATAGGAATAGCGCTGCCGCCGTGGGCGACAGCGGGCGCAGCGGGTCTGGAGCAGCAGCCAAGGAGAAGCAAATGACGACACTTGCAGTGTTCTTCGATTTGGTCAATACCCTGGTGCACATGGAGCCGGACCGACATGTACTCTCCGCGCAGGTGTGCCGTGAATTCGGCATCGATGTCAGCGACCGTGACATCCTGCGTGGCATCTATGCAGTCGATGCGGAAATGCCCGCCGGGAAGCCGATGCGCTGGTCGATGGATGAGGACCCGGAGGTGTATCTCAACTACAACAACCGCGTTCTCATGGAAGCGGGCATCACACCTCCCGACCGGCGCACCTCCGGAGCCATGCTTCAGAAGTTTGCCGAGCGCTTCAAGAATGTACGGCCCATCCTATTTGACGACGTGAAGCCTGCACTGCGGGAACTCAAGCGGCGTGGTCTCGTTACAGCGATCATCTCCAACATGCCACAGCCGATGTTGCCGATGATTCAGAAACTGGGACTCAGTGAGCTGATTGATTTTGCGGTGACTCCTCTCGACGTCGACGGAAAGTGCAAGCCGGAAGCCCCTATCTTCCTCGAAGCCCTGCGGCACGCCCAGGTGAAGCCGGAACAAGCGATGTACGTGGGGGACGAATATTTTGTGGACGGCAAGGGCGCTCGAAGCGTGGGCATAACTCCGGTGATACTTGACCGCTACCAACTCTTCGAATCTCTGGAAGGCTATTTGAGAATCGTTTCGTTAAATGACCTCCCCGCACTCCTGGATTCACTCGAGTGAACGCCGGCAGACTCCCTTGACGCTGCGACCGTGTCATTGTAGGGTGAATGAGGTGCGCGCAGGCTGGCGCGCCCCGGCGACGGTCGACACGCCGCCAGCGCCTGTCGGAGAATCGTGGAAACTCAATTGTCGGGATTGCATACCGCGCTTGTGGAACGTGACCGGCTTCGCGGCTTTGAAGCGCGCCTTGAAAGCTTGAACGCGGAAGGGGCCCTTTCCGCAACCGAGTACGCTGCGGGCAGCCTCGATTATGCCAGTCGCATCGCGACCGTCACCGCACGCATCGACTCATTGAAATCGGCCATCAGGAAGGAATTGGAAGCCTGTGACCGCGAGGTCGACATCTGCCGGTTGCGCATGGAAGGCTCCGTGGCGCGCAGTGAAGCCGGAGAGTTGACACCCGCGCAGTTGCAAGGCGAAACACGGAAATGGGGAGAGCGTCTGCGGGACGCTGAGAATCAGAAAATCACGTTGGAAATTGCCATGGCCGCGGAAACGGCCGTTGATTTGGCGGACTCACTGAGGGACGCAACTCACGAATCCAGGCCCGCGGTTTCGATGTCGGCGGACCTGTCCGCTCACGATGGACCTCACGCCGGCGCCGACCTTCGGTCTTCGGCGGGCAGCCGGGGATGGACCAGCCTTCGCGTCGTGGCCCTGGCTGCGGCCATCATCCTGCTGGTGAGTGTCAGGTTAGCGTGGCTAGCGCCAACCGAACTGCTTGGCAACAGCCCCGGCGCGGAACCCGGAGTGAGCGTGTCATTTGTTGCCGGACTCGGAGGAATTGCCTGCGGATTCCTTGCCATCGGCGCTGCGCTCATCGGGAGGCCGCGCACCAGGGGCACACTGCATATGCTGGCCGGTTGTCTGGCGCTGGTCGCTCTCGCTGGTGCCATCTACCTGGGGGAATTGCCTCTCAACGACAGCTATTTCCGCGAACTCGTAGTGCTCAGAGAGGGTTTCTTCATGTACGTCGCAATAGCCGCCACACTTGTAGTTCTCGGCTACGTGCAAGTACGCCGATGGGCCTGAGGACGACAATCACTGCGAACTCCACAGGGGCCCGGTTAGAGCCACTGCACGCACAATAGGGTCTATGATTGCTTCCCTAACCACGGTGCGCAGCACCTCATGCTCGCGGATATACTCCGCAATCGGGGGGCTGGCCGCATAATAGAATCCCACCAGTTCCCGTCCGCCTTCGCTCTTCATCAAAACCGAATCGCGAAAACCTCGCAGCACGTCATCTCCCCGGCAGTACTCGTGCCGTACGCAGCGGTCGCGATAAAGCAATCGTCAAAGAAGAAGTTCAGGAAATCCTCTCCTGCGGCTTGGGTTTCTTGAACGGCCTTGATTTGAGCGTTCAGTTCGGCCTGGCCCGAGTCGAGCAAACCCTGCAAGTCGCCTATTTCACCAAGTACGCTGGAGGCGAGTCTGGCTTTGAAACTCGTAGTGGGCAGGTCCGGAGGGGCGGAAGCGCCGAGAAGGCCGCTCAACCACTGGCTGCCCGCCTGCAGCAGCCGGTTCTTGCCTTCCTCCAATACGATAGACATAGCGGGGGAGAAGGCGCTGTCCAGCCTCGACGAAATCGTGGCGTGTATTCCGGCGAGTTCGTCCATTGAGGGCGGCGGGGATTCGGCAAATGCAGGGGCCGCAGATGCAAGCCCTGCGCGGCACTCCAACACCATGTTGAGCAATTCCGTAGGTTCCGGCATGCCGCCCCCAAACAGAGCGCCGAGAGCGGCGCCGCCCAGTTCAGAAGACAAGTGGTCCAGAGCGGCATTGGATGTAGCATAAGCGGCATTCATCCGGGCCACATACGCATTCTCGGCTTCGTTAAGCCCCTCGAGGGGGGCCTGCACATCAGCCACCGCGACGGCAAAAGGGCCCACGGACGCAAGCACGGTCGCCCACAGCACACATAGAGAGATGACACGACACAGCATCAGGTCACCGCACGAATCCGGCTTCACACAGGCATCCCAAGGGCGAAGACACCGAAATCAGTGTAGTCGGATACAATAGGCCAAATCAATACCAACCGGAGAGAAGGTGACCGTGGCAGACACACTTGCAGTACTCAGAGACGCCCTGCGCGCCAGAGATAGGGTCCGAAAACAGATAGACCAGTTGGAAAGCCAATCCCCGTCAGAACCAGGCAACGCGGAAAAGCGCACGGCGCAGCGTGCACGACTGAACACTCAGGTATCCCGAATCGACGCCGATATCAGCGAGTTGCGGGGCGTCCTTTCGCGCGAGATTGAGTCCTCACGCTCGGTGGTAAGCTGACGCCGAGAACGAGCGACTTCTTCTCAACGCGCGTCACGAGTCCAAAGACGTAACCGACGAATCGTACGCCAAGAAGGCACGAGCACTCGACAGAACGATTTCGGCCGCCGCAGCGCGTATAGAGATGCGAGAGCGAGCCCAGAAAGCTGAGTCGGCGAGTGACCTCAGTTGGCTAGCCTCGCTGTCGCCGGAGCAGCGAAAGCCCGATGGCGAGCGGCAGATAGGAGAGCGAGACCTCCACGATGCCCGCGTCCCTGACTGGCCGGGCGCCTCGGTGCCGGAGCGGATTCAGATGCTTTGGCGGGATGGGAAGAAGCCGCATTCAAGGCGGCCCATCGTCATCAGCGCCATTGCGGTCGGTGTACTGGCCATCATCGTGCTGGGGGCGGTCATAGCCTCCAGCATGACGAACGAAAAGACCGCCCAGGATTTCCTGGGAAAGGGCGAAGTACTGGTCCCCGTGCTCGTCGAAGATATGCAGGGTGTCCGCAACCTGGATTTCACACTGGAGTATGACCCGGACCTCCTGACTGCAATCTCCGTGGTCCAGGATCAGGTGGGCCGTCTGTCGGTAATGCAGTATGACATTGACCGCAGCGGCACTGTCCAGATAGGCGTGCGCGACGTCACCGGTATTTCCGGAACGGGAGCCATAGTCGTGATTCGTTTCAGGGCAAACGATGCCGCGACTGAACGGGCGGTGCTGCACTTCTCGTCCGTGAGCGCGACGGACGTGAATACGCTGGAAGAACGACCATCAGTGGGCGACGACGGATGGATAGACACCGCGACTCTGGAATCGCAAGCGCCGGTTGTGCACTTCCCCGAATCATAGCGAAGTGCGGGGCTGTCAGGCAGCCCCCTTCTGAATGGAGTGGCCCGCACGTCACGATGCAGCGGTTGACGTGTGTTGGCAGAGGTACCGGCATGGGCATGCGAACTCACGGCCACAATCACCGCGGCCAACTTGAACGGTCGGTCACGCTTCGTCCGCCGGTCCCTGTTACGCCGTGATCCGCGCTGACTGGCTTCATCCGCGGTCGCTCGCGCTTTCCTTCCGTCACGAAGCGTTTGTGCCGGCGGAGTCCCCACTCCGCATTCCCTGAAACGCTTTCAGCTTGCCGGCCATTCCCTTCAACTGCTTGATGACAAGACCATTGATGGAGTGCGGGGGATAGGAGCCATCCTTGCGGCGTCGCCCAATCGCGACCCCGGTGAGAATCTCAATCCCGCGATCAACCGAGTCAACAGCGTATATGTGGAACTTGCCCTGGCGCACCGCGTCGATGACCTCGTCGCGCAGCATAAGGTTGCGAATGTTGCGTGAGGGCATCATCACGCCCTGCGTGCCCGTCAGACCCGCCGCATGGCATACCTCGAAATACCCTTCAACCTTCTGGTTGATTCCACCGATGGGTTGAACCTCACCATTCTGATTGATGGAGCCGGTCACTGCGATGTCCTGGCGCAGAGGAACACCGGAGATGCTGGACAGGAGCGCGTAAAGCTCGGCACAGGATGCGCTGTCGCCATCCACGCCGCCATACGACTGCTCGAAACAGAGACTGGCCGAGAGGGAGAGAGGAGCATCCTGCGCGTAGCGCCACCCGAGGTAACCGCTCATGATGAGCACACCTTTGTCGTGCGTGCTGCCGCTCATGTTGGCTTCGCGCTCGATGTTGATAACCCCATCGCGACCGAGGTACGTCCGGCAGGTGATGCGGGATGGTTTTCCAAACATTATGTCGCCTAAGCTATAGACACTGAGTCCGTTGACCTGCCCGACCACCGAGCCCTTCGTGTCGATGAGGATTGTGCCTTCTTCAATCATCTCCCTCAGCCGTTCGTCGGGAAGATTATGACGGAAGCGCCGTTCCTCGATGGCCCGGCGCACATGCGTCGCGTCGACAAGCTTGGCGCCTGACTTTCGTGCCCAATACTCCGATTCCTCGACCAGTTCCTTCATGACCGCGAAACGGGAAGACAGCTTCTCCTGGTTGGCAACCATGCGGGCGGCGTACTCCAGCGCCGTTGCAACCGCGGTCCGGTCGAAATGCTTGAGTTCGCAATCCACGCAGCAACCGGCGATGAACGCGGCGAACGAACGCAGGTTGTCCTTGGTCCGGGTGACTTCGTAATTGAAGTCGGCCTTCACCTTGAATATTTCCCAGAAGTCCTCGTCATACGTCGACAGCATCTGGTACAACGTGGTGTCACCGATCAGGATCACCTTGACGTCTATGGGAATGGGCAGCGGGCGCAATCCCTGAGGGGCTATCAATCCCAATTGCTCGAAGGGTTCTTCGATACCCAATTCCCGCGTCTTGAGGGCACGTTTCAGCGTGGGCCACACTCCGGGGTTGAGCAGCACATCGGCGGCGCTGAGCAACAGATAGCCGCCGTTCGCGACGTGCAGGGCGCCGGCCTTGAGCATGGTGTGGTCACTGACGTAGCCGCCCAGCATGAACTTGCGCTCAATCTTGCCGAACAGGTTCACATAGTTTGGATTCGTTTCGGTGACGATAGGAGGCCCTTCCGTGGCACCGTTGTCGACAAACATGTTGACCTGGAATGGTAGCGCGGGGTCAGTGCCGAATCGTGCTTCGTCGGTCAACAGCCCCAGCATAGCCTCAGGTTTCTCGTCCTGAGGCGCTTTGAATTTGTCAACGTTGTCGAGCGTGTGCTTCTTCAGGTCTGAGAGGTACTTCACTATGTCCGGAACATCCTCGTATTTCTTCGCTAATGACTCGAATATGCGTCCGATTGTGTGGTCGGCCAGAGTGCGGTCAGATTCGACAAGCTTCTCACCGGTTACCCGGTCGATGTCCTGAGCCTCTTCGAACAGCGACTCCAGATCCTTGCGCAGCTCATTGCGATTCTTCTCGATGGACTTCCTGGCTCTCTCTCCCAAGGACATGAAGTCCTCTTGCGATAGCGCCTTGCCTGCCTTCACGGGGATGAGCGCCGCCCCTACCTGACTCATCTGTATCAGGAACCCCTTTTTGGCGGCCTGTGTCCGCAGCCGGCTGAACATCTCCTGCTGCCGAGCCTGACTCTCCTCAATGATTGCCTTGCGTTCC
Source organism: uncultured Chloroflexia bacterium (assembly GCA_963761225.1). Classification (GTDB taxonomy): domain Bacteria; phylum Chloroflexota; class Dehalococcoidia; order GIF9; family AB-539-J10; genus SKVJ01. The sequence continues at coordinate 96,903 of CAVXGE010000008.1, forward strand.
GCCTTATACTCTTCGCTGGAGAACGCCTTGGCCAGGTCTCTCTTCAGATGCTGCAGGAGACTGCCGATGTCGTCGCGGAATACTCGCCCCATCCCCTTCTGCAGCTTGACTGCGCTTGGGCGGTCCGTCTGCGCGAAGTTGTAGATGTAGCACCAGTCGTTCACATCGTAGCCGTGGCCATCCTTTCCACGTTGTGCGATGAGCTTTTCGATGTAGGCTTTTGCTACCGACGTTTTGCCGGTGCCCGTGAGCCCGGCGAGATAGATGTTGTAGCCTTCGTGGCCCATCGACAAACCGAACTCGATCGCGCGAATCGCACGGTCCTGGCCGATGAACTCATGGAGAGGCACAAGTTCCTCGGTGCAGTCGAAATCGAATTGTGCAGGGTCGCAGGTCCAGCGCAGCTTGTCCGCAGCTACCTCATAACGCGCAATATTCAAACTACTTCTCCTTTCACCCTGAAGTCTTGCTGGTGGGCCCTGGTCAGGCTGTGTCATCGGACGACGGCGGACGAGGCTTCGGCGCCACCGTCCCGCTGAAGTTCTTGTGGACCGACTTGTTCACCTTATTGATGGAAATACGTCCGGCGGAAACAATCATCTTGAGTGCGTCGTCGACGGAGATATCGGTCCTGAGGATGTCCTCTTCGCGCACAATCTGCAGGAATCCGGAGGTGGGGTTCGGAGAAGTGGGCACGAACACGTTGAAGAGCTTCTGTCCGGACGCATCGTACTCCTCGTTCGTTATGAAGCCGATGGACCGGATGCCTTTGCGCGGAAACTCCAGCAACACAACCTGCATGAATCCTGTCTCACGAGGGGCGGCGAACGCCTCGAGTACCTGTTTGATGCCGTTATACATCGGCCTCACGATAGGCACTCTCGAAATCAGGGACTCGACGAAACGCAGCAGGCGCTGTCCGCCGAAGTGAGTGGTGATGACGCCGGCAACATAGATGAACAGAAGCGTGGCCGCGAAACCGGCGCCGTAGAGCGGCCGGCCAGCCAGGCTACGAATGAACGGCTGCAGCAACTGGTCGACCCAGTCGAATAGCGACTTCAGGATGAGGATTGTCGCCAGGAGGGGCACTACGACAACAATGCCGGCAACGAACTGGCTGCGGACCCTCAACAGGAGGCGCACCCGGGATTCGGACTGCGTCATCCGAGTGATCCGGCTTGCTATAGTGCGAAAGGGATTCGCAGGGCGTCTCCTCGCCTTGGGCGTGTCCATTGCTTCGCTCGAATCCGCCCCGGTTCAATGTTGACGAAATGCTTCGAGGGCTACCGGGTTTGCGTCCTCCCACGCCGGACCACTAGATACATGTCCTGCGCAACTCAAACACCACTGGATTGTCGGCATCGGGACAGGCCACGCGAGCCACATCGGGATCGGACTCCCAGGGGAACCGCCCTCCGAACTGCAGGACCTGTGCGAATGGATACAGGGTGTAGAACGCCCAGGAGCACATTCCGGCCGGCGTAGTCTGACCGATGACGAACTCGTCACCCGTGCAATGGCCCGCTTCGCAAGAGCCTTGCTGCGATAATACCCTGGCAACCACGCGAACCATACTCACAATCACACGCCCCCGCAATCTGGAAGTCAGGCAGAATATCGCGCGCGCCGTCACCAACGCTCGAAGGCCTCGGCACGAGTCCGGCCGTCTCAAGTATAAGCGTGCCGGTACTGGGTCGTAAAGTAGCGGTAGCCTCCCCGGCGTGTCACCGGATGGAAGGGCGCCTGCCGGCGACGTTGGTCGCGATGGACACGCAGAACAACACCACAAACAGGATGAATACCTGGTGGTAGTTACCCGACGAATCATACATGCGTCCGGCCACAAGTTGCCCCACGGCGCTTCCCACCGAATACGGAATGGCAATTGCGCCGAAGATGACACCGCAGCGGGCAAGCCCGAAGTAGCAACTAACCGGCGCCGTTGGCGTGCATTGGCCTGAATGATAGAATCAGCAACAAGCGCCGCGAACGGTGGCTGCACTTGGCTGCGATTGCGGGTTCCTGAATCAACCGGGGTTCCGCGTGGGCGCGATAGAGGGGAGGTTCATGAAGACCACACTCAGATTTCTCGGGGCCACGGAGAACGTCACGGGTTCGCGTTACGTTCTGGACGCCGGCGGCAAGCGGATACTGATGGATTGTGGAATGCACCAGGAACGCGAACTCCGAAGTAGAGATTGGAATCCGTTTCCCGTGCCGCCATCGTCGATCGATGCTGTCCTCATCACGCACGCCCACCTGGACCACTGCGGCTATCTACCGAAGCTGGTTCGGGAAGGATTCACCGGACCCGTATATTGCACACCAGCGACAGCAGAAATCATGAAGATTTCCCTCCTTGATTCGGCACATCTGCAAGAATCCGATGCCGAATACAAACGGAAAAGGCATGAACGCGAGGGCCGGCAGGGTCCCCATCCCGAGGTGCCCCTGTACACGATCAAGGACGTCGAGAAATGCTTCCCTCAAGTCTCTCCCGTCCCTTACAAAGAGTTGGTCGACCTGGGTGGGGGACTCGCGGCAACATTCTTTGACGCGGGCCACATTCTGGGGTCGTCCATGATCGCCGTGGACGTGCCCGTCAACGGTCAGAAGCGACGCATCATCTTCTCGGGTGACATCGGACGCTGGGATCGGCCCATCGTTCGGAACCCTACAACGTTCGACCAGACCGACTACATCGTGATGGAGTCGACGTATGGCAACCGGACACATGAGGATGTGGAGGCCGTCAATGGTCAGCTTGAGCAGGTCATCAACGACACGGTTAAGGCCAGGGGGAATATTATCGTTCCCGCCTTCGCGATCGAGCGCGCGCAGGAGTTGCTGTATCACATGCGGGAACTGCTGACCGCAGGCAAGATTCCCCACCTGTTGGTCTTCCTCGATAGCCCGATGGCTATTAAGGTTACCGAGGTATTCCGTGACCATCCGGAACTCTACGACAGCGAGGCGAAGGAGATCCTGAAGAAGAGCGGCTCCCCATTCGACTTCCCGTCACTGGTGGCAGTGTCGACTGCGGACCAGTCCAAAGCGTTGAACTACCTCGGTGGCTCCGCAATGATAATCGCGGGGTCGGGAATGGTCACCGGAGGACGCATCAAACATCACCTGGTGACCAATATCACGAGACCGGAATCTACCATCCTGTTCGTCGGATACCAGGCAGTGGGTACGCTCGGGCGCACGATAATCGAAGGAGCCCAGGAGGTCCGTATCTATGGAGAAACGTACCCGGTGCGGGCGCGCATCGAACAGATCCAGGGGTTCTCTTCTCACGCAGACCAGAACGAGTTGCTGAGATGGCTTGCACCCATCCTGAATCCGCCCCGCAGGGTGTTTATCGTGCACGGCGAAAAGGAATCCGCTATCGGATTCGCCGAGTTGCTGACCGAGAAGCGCCACTGGAATGTGACAATCCCCCAGTACGGCGACGAGGTGGTCCTTGACTAGACTGCTCCGCCCGCAGCCGGCTCAGTAACAAATACCGCGAGATACAGGAGATAGACGCGATGGATCCAATTGATAGAGTTCTGACTGAGAGCAAAACGGTGGCCATAGTGGGACTGTCCGCCAAACCGGAGATGGACAGCTACAAGGTAGGCAAGTATCTGCAGGATCACGGCTACGAGGTGCTGCCAATCAATCCGAGCGCAAACGAGATAATGGGCAAGAAGGCTTACGCAAGCCTGCGAGACCTACCCGCCCCACCAGACGTCGTGGACGTCTTCCGGCGAGCCGATTTCGTTCCGGAGATAGTGGAGGACGCCATCGCGGTTGGCGCCAAGACCGTCTGGTTGCAGCTGGGAATAATCAACGAGGCGGCCGCCGAGCGCGCCCGGCAGGCCGGTCTCGTAGTCGTCATGGACAAATGCATGAAGCAAGAGCATCAGCGCATGACTAATTGCCCCCCGGGCGCAAACGCCTGCACCTGGAAGCCCTCCTAGGGGGCCGTCAGCCCCAGTAGCTCACCGGCTCATAGCAGGCGCGCGACGCGATTTCCATGTCGCGCCCGCCCCACGACTGCTTCATCTCCTTGCGGGCTTCGGCAAGAGCGTCGCTCTTCAACCAATCCTGGAAGGTCGCGAGATCCTTGAATTCGTAGACCGCGAGATACGGCGCGTGCGCCGACTCGACCTCATTGGAGAGCTTCAGCCGTCTGACAGACGATATGTGTCCACCCTTGGTCAGCATTGGTATATGTACTTGGTCATACCACTTGTTGAACTCGGCATCCAGTTCAGGCGCGCACCTCGTCCACACCATCCACAGATACGGTTTCTGATCTGCCATGATCCCTCCTTCACTGCCCGTGCATCCGCCGGGCAACAGGTTCGAGTTGGCACTATACCATAGACCACTGAGGGCCAGACAGCCGCTCGTTGCGCAAGAATTGAGAATATCTGACCGGTGGGCATCCCTGACCGGAGTGGAAGCCGGACGAGGATGCCCTTAGCCACCACCTGACGTCAGTTCGATGACTGCCACTCCCGCAACGATCAAGCCTGTGGCGAGAACGCGCATGATCACCAGGTTTCGCCCGCCACTCCAGAACAGAAACTCAGGGGCAAATCGACTCAGCACGAGCGCGTACAGAAGGACGAAGAGAGGCCTGGTGCCCACCAGCGTGGATACGAGCGACACCGGGCCGTGTTCGAGCGCCCAATAGGATATGACCACGCCAACGGGCGCAAGGACCTCATTACCTATGAGAAGTCCCAGGGAAATCCTCCCTTGATGGAGCGCGGCTATACATTGCAGCGTACTCCTGCGCAGCGATACCGCCACGAACACTCCTCCCATAACTGCCGCCCCGATCCAGAACAGATTCCAGAAGGTGATTTGCTCCAGGGCGACTTTGCCCATAACATCCGCGCATGCGAACAGTGGGCTGCACAGCATTACGAGCGCAGATCGCGTCCGGCCAATTTGAATTCGAGATGGTGCCCGCCGCATCGATATCAGCACCACACCCACGACTACAATCGCTATCGCCAACCACTGCTGCCATTCAAGCCGCTCTCCCAGGAAAACAAAGGCGATTATCGCGACGAACACCGGGTACGTATAGACCACAGGGATCACGGTTGACACTTCGCCATGTTGCAGGGCATCCAGAAGGATGATGATTGCTGCGGTGCGGACCAGGGACGAGAGAACTGCGTATCCCACATGCGTGGACGACACACCGTCCGGGAGCGGCTGAAGCAACGCGAGACTCAACCCGTAGGCGATTTGAATGATACCAACAATCAACAGGAACGAGCGGAGACTCGGGAAACGTTTGGACACGAGGTGACTGTCAAGGACGTTGACGATTGCCAGAATGGCAGCGCTCAACAGTGCTGCGTTTGCCCAGTTCACCGGCTCCCCCCCGAAATCAAAGGCCGGGAACGCATGACCGTCGATCTCGTGCTCATAGACTCAAGAGCGGTCAACCAGCCATCGTCAGCTTCCTGTCGCATCGCTTCAGTTCGTGACACAATCTACGGCCCCAACACAAATGGGGTGCACCCCGGTGATATGCACTGCTTCGTCATCGACTGCAGTCAATGACGAAGAGAGTATACTCGCGAGCAAATCCGGCAACCAGCCCTCTGACTGACGACGGCATGGCAACACTGGTCAAGTGGTTTCGTGAAGCTCTGCGTACGGTGGGACGCTACAGGCGAGCCTACGTACTCATCAATGTCGTCTACTATGGATTGGTCACCGTGGCCATGGCGTACGTTGCTTCACATCCGGACCTGCAGAGCGCGCTCATCGACTCGGTGACAGCCTCTTTCAGCCAGGGGCCGCTCGCAGATGTAGCGCAGGCGTATGGGCAAGGGCACGTGATTCAGGCCATGGCACTCACTTTCGGATTCAACTTCTTCGTGGGCAGCGTTCTGGTTCTGCTGGCGCCTTCGCTTGTCATTCCATTCGCCGGTGTGTTCATCGGCCTCGTTCGAGCCACAATGTGGGGACTGGTGCTGGCTCCCACTACTCCCGAATTGCAGACAGTCATGATCCCCCACCTGCTGACACTCATTCTGGAAGGGCAGGGCTATATCCTCGCAATGCTCGCATCGTGGATGCTTGGACGAGGGTTCACATCGCCCTCAAGCGTCGGGGCTGACTCGTGGCGGAAGGGTTACGCGCTTGGGCTGAGCAATGCAGCGCACGTATTCCTGCTTGTCGCCGTCGTGCTGGCCATCGCGGCCATGTACGAGGCACTTGAGGTCATCTACCTGGTTCCGCAGCTTCTGCCCTGATTCCGCGCCGTCAACTGGAAACCACAGGCTTCGGGCATAACCGTCCGAGGTGTTTCCATCGTTATATCACTGTATGAGTACAGTGGCGTTCCGTTGCCCATTGGACTTCCAGCCGCGAAACAAGAGGAGAGATTCTTCGTGCTGAACGAACGGCGTATCAGGATAACAACCGCGTTGGGTACCGTGTGCGGGCTTGCCACCTGGGCAATCTGCGCGCGGGGAATGGGCGTCGAGATGCTGTGGTCGCAAAGCGTCCTGTTGGTGCTCATCAACACGCTCATGGGCTTCACCATCGGCATCAGTTGCCTCCGGATGCACTGGATGATGCATGGCGCAGTCATCGGGCTGCTGTTCGGCGTGGTGCTTGCCCTGTTTACGCAAAGTCACGGCCTCGGCTTCTGGTGGGCAATCGTGTTGGGTCCGGTATACGGATTTACGATTGAACTCTGCGCAACCACGTTTTTCCACGCCGATATCGATGCGTGGTAGAGACCGCACTCGACCAGTAGCGTACGCCGACACTCACCGTGCAGGCTTTGCTCCGCTAGGCCGCCTCGATATGAATCTTCTCTCCGTTGTGCACGAGGCGAAACACACTCGAGTCACCATCTACATGACCGAACACAGTGACGTCGCTGGCTGCGCGCGGCTCATCACCCATGCTGGCCGGCGTCGGACCAAAGAAGATGCAGAGGGCCCGACCCGGAGGCCAGTAAGCCAGGTCGCCGAGCGCCACCACCTCCTGGGGCAGTTCCAGCGGAAGGTCAAGAGGAATGGTACCGTACAACTCGTCGCCCCACGTCTGCATCTTCACATCCAGCGGCAACGCCCGCCACACGGCATCCGCTACAGACGTCATGTTGAGATCGGCATACGCCGCCACCGTCCCCGCCGAAATACGTACTCTTCTTGGTTGGTCCATTCCTAACCTCCCCTTGAAGCCACCATACTGTCCTCAGTCTATGGTTCGAGAATAACGACGTCAATTCCGCCACCCCGGAAGAACGCCGGCGGCGGACCGGAGTCAGCAACCTCAGTGCTGCGTCTCGTCCTTCACCGGTTCAACAACAAGCCTCAGGCCTTCCATCCGGGTCACTCTGACAGCGACTCCCACTGCCACCGTTCCACACTCGCACACAGCGGGCCACAGTTCATTCCCGACGCGTACGTATCCGTGGGGTGCAAGCGCCTTCACGACGCGGCCACGCCCCCCCACGTCAGGCGACAGCGCCGGCTTCAGCAGCACTGACTTGATGTTCAGCCAGGTGAGCGTTGATTGCAGCGCGGCGAGAGCGAGTACGGCCAGAATAACTCCCCACGTTGGAACTGCCACTCCAACGGCCGGGAGCACCAGCAACATCACAAACAGCAGCGCGGCTTGCTGTAGAAGCGAGACGACGATGGCATAGGCCACAATTGACTTGACGTTCACGTTTCAGCCTCGACTACCGTACGGGCAAGCCTATCATGTTTCAGGCGCGCGAGAACATCACCAAGCCCGGCTGGCCCGTGGCCACGCGCAATTGCACTCAAACCCGTTCTAAATGCGCGAGACGGTCTTCGATCGCCTGTAGCCGCTGAATCAAAGGAGGATGGGAGTAGTTCAGAAACACGTAGAACCAGTGCGGGTTCGGATGGGTCAGACTGGTGACGCTCAACGTCCTCAAAGCCCCGATGAGACTTTGAGGGGATGGGGCGGTTTCGACCGCAAATCGGTCGGCGGCGAATTCATGTTGGCGTGACAGCAGGTTGGTCAGCATCGAGAGAAACATTTCCACCGGCGTGTACAGCAGCCCGAACCCGACGAGTCCCGCATAGATGGACTGCCCGGCCACCATCAGCGCGTCGTACAACCCGGCCTGATGCAGGAAATACCCCAGGAGGAACAGCGCGATGCCTGCATGGACAATCCCCAACACGAGACCCTTGGTCACGTGCTTCAGCCGGTAGTGTCCAACCTCATGGGCAAGGACCGCCACTATCTCATCGGTAGAGTGTCGCTGTATAAGTGTGTCAAACAGGGCGATGCGCCGCTGTCGTCCCAGCCCCGTGAAATAGGCGTTGGCCTTGGCCGAACGACGCGAGCCATCGATGACATACACATTCTGCAGCGGAAAATTCACCGAGCGGGCATAGCCCACGATGGCATCTCTCAACTCTCCCTGCGGCATCGGCTCAAACCGATTGAACAGCGGAAGGATGAGCGCGGGAGCCAACCACTGAAACACGAGCGACACTATGACGACTCCGAACCAGCACGCGAGCCACGCAAGGTCACCCGCGCGGAGGAACAGCAACAGCGCGCCTGCCAGAAGGGGACCACCGATAGCTGCCGACAACGCGAGGCCCTTGACTCTATCGGCAACGAACGTGCGCCACGTAGTCCGGTTGAATCCAAAACGCGCCTCGGTCGAGAACGTGCGATGCACTTCGAACGGTATGCCCAACACCGAATATGCCAGGGCGATGAGCCCGATGAATACCAGCCCCCGGGCCAACTCGGATACAAACCACTGGCGTACCAGCGCATCCAACCAGCCGAAACCGCCCAGCAACCAGAAGGACAGGAGAAGCAATAGTACGACGGACCTTTCGGAGATCGACTCCGTCATGACCTCGCGAACGTATCGCTTGGCTCTATCGAGTTCATCCTGCCCATACAGACTGACGATGGATTCGGGCACCGGTGAGGAAAGAGACTTCACGTTGAGCGCGTCGGCGATTGTATGGAGCGCGTAATCGACGACGAGCCCGACAAGGATAACCACCCCGTAGATATTCATCTCGCTCCTTCAGAATCGCTCGCAGCAATGCGCCGGCGGGAATCCAGCTTGCGCCCGTCCAGGCACCCCGAACGGGACCTCACTGCAAAAGCCTCCAGAATCTGCGGGAGCGTCTGCCCACCAGGCTCCGGTCACCCTTCCTGCGCGTCCCTCGATTGGGCGGACCCGATTCTATCATGGTGCTCACCGGCGGCCAGCGCAGAGTCACCAATCAGCTTCGATGGTCACTTTCAAGCCTGTGACGGCCCCTCAACCAGCCGATCGGCCCGGAAAATACGGGCCGGACGCGCCAGTCCAAGCAACAAGCGTCGTAACTCCTGCGGCGATAAGCCGGTCGATGAGCATGGCACACTCCACGTACGACGCATAATCGGAACCATAAGGGTCGGCGACGTCCCCGGCTTCTCCACCCAGTTGACGCAGGGTGAGGACCCTGTCCGCGGGGAAGTCGGCGCGCATCCATTCTTCGGCGACGACAACGAGAGTGGGTGGCGTTACCATCTCAGGTAGCCAGCGCCGGGCCACGTGGTCCGCAAGCAGATCACGCCCACACAACTCGCTGATTGCGCGACGTGCGAACGGGTGCGCTTCCCGCGCGAAAGGACCGAAATCGTGGTAACCGGCGGAGTCCACCAGCACGTCGGGATGGCGCGGCAAGCTCTCTAGCCTGTGACGGAGCAGCGCCATTGCCATCGGCGAGCGACACAGGTTGCCGCGGCATACAAACAGCACGTGCCCGCGACCCTGGTTTCCGGTCACCGCCACTGCAATTCCCTGTCCATGCTGAAGTCAGTTGGGACAGCCTGCACGCGACGTCTGCTCCACGTCCAGTCGACCGCGCTTTCGCACGCACACCCGGTCACCATGGCAGAAGCATACCACCGGGTACAACAAGAACCGGAGCCGGCATCGACGCCCGGCTGGAATGCACACCAGCATTTCCGCCCGTTGAATCCAGTCAGGAACACGAACGAACGCCGGTGACAAAGCCCGGAGAGACGACTCAAGGCAATGCCGCTGACTCGCTGAGACAATCTGGTGAGGATTGAATCGAGAACCGCCGCAGCCTACACTTAGCCACATTCCGGATCCGAGGAGTAGTCACATGAGATTCGAGTTGCATGGAATCGTCCCCGCAATGGTCACACCCTTCAAAGCGGACGAGAGCCTGAATGAGACTGCGCTCGCGGCACTCGTCAATCGCCTGATCGGCGACGGCGTGCATGGCGTGTTTGTGCTCGGAAGCCAGGGGGAGTTCTACGCACTCGATGCAGCCGAAAAGCAGCGAGCGATAGAGGTCACGGTCAGAGCGGCCTCGGGAAGAGTCCCCGTGTATGCAGGCACGGGCGCCACCACAACGAGAGACGCGATTGCTCTCACGCAGATGGCGGAACGCGCCGGCGCCGACGCCGTGTCCGTGCTCACGCCTGTCTTCATCACGCCCAGCCAGGATGAACTGTATGAACATTACCGGGCGATTGCGGCGTCGACCAGCTTGCCGGTACTGCTGTACAGCAATCCCGGCCGCACCGGCATACAGATATCGGTGTCGCTGGCCGCCAGACTTGCCCAGTTGGAGAATGTGGCGGGCATCAAGGATAGCAGCGGCGACCTATCACTGACGGCCGCCTTCATAGCCGCGACACCGCCGACTTTCAAGGTCTTCGCCGGCCGCGACACACTCGTCTTCGCAACCGTTCTGTATGGCGGCGCGGGAGCCGTGGCAGCGTCGGGAAATGTGGCGGCACGACAGTTAGTGCGGATATACAACGCATGCAGGTCGGGCGACATGGACCTTGCGCGGAGCGCTCAGGCTGAACTCGCTCCGTTGAGAGACGCGTTCTCTCTGGGTACGTTCCCGGCGGTCATCAAGGAGGCGCTCCTGATGACGGGACTGGACGCGGGGCCATGCCGGCGGCCCGTCGGGCCACTGAGCAGTGAGGCTCGAGGCCGTTTGCGACGGGTGCTGAGCGACCTCGGTTTGCTTGCCGCGGGACAGTGAGGCGCAACGCGCGACCTCTTTTTCGGAACCGGAGTCCATGGCACGTTCAAGCGCGCAGCCGTACATCGCTGTCCGAGTATTGACCAGATGAATGGCCCGTGACAAGATGTGCTACAGACGAGCAGTCGGACTGCGTCCGATGCAGAGTCAACCCGCACCGATGGAGGGGAAGTCGTGATGCCACCGCAACGCAACGCCGACCCTGACGAGCATCCCACCGCCAGCAAGCCATTCGGCGCACTCCTGGCAGCCCTGGCGTTCGTTCCATGGCTTTCGTATTGGATTCTCACGGACCTGGGGCAGTCGGCGGGCATCATAATAGGGCTCAGCATCTCGTGCGCGCTGCTGGCGCAACAGGTCTGGACGAGTTCGTACCGTTTCCTTGACATCGGCACCTTTGTCTACTTTGTGGCGGCCGCAATGGTCACCTTCCTCGGTCATTCTCTCCTGCCGGTCACCAAGGCAGGGCCAATCGGTTTCGCAGCCTTGCTCGCAATCGCGCTCCTGTCGCTGATCCTGCGCCGTCCTTTCAGCGCCGACCCGGCTAGACGCGAATACCCCCGTCTCTACTGGCGCAACCCCGCATTTATCACTCTTCACAGCATCATCACGGCCGTATGGGCCGGGGTGTTCCTCGTTTCGGGCGCGGTACTTGCGTTCATCACGATGCCTTCGGCAAGCGCCCTGCCCCTGGGACTGCTCATTGGAGCGTTCATCTTCTCGATGATATTCGAGATTAAGGGGCCTGCGATGCTGGTCAAACGCAGATACCGCCCGTACGAATGGCACGTGCCACTGACACCAACCCCCTCGCATCAGCAGAATGAATTCGACGTGGCGGTCATTGGCGCAGGAATCGGCGGACTGACCTCCGCGGCGCTCCTGGCAAAGCAGGGTTACAAGGTACTCGTGCTTGAACAGCAATCCCAGGCAGGAGGCTATTGCCGCTCGCTTGAGAGGGGCGACTTCGCGTTCAGCGCGGGCGTTTCAGGAATCACGGGCCTCTGGGAAAAGGGCCCGGTCAAGCGAGTTCTGGAGCAGCTTGGCGTCTCACCTGACGGACGTTTCACTCCACTCAGCAGCCGTTATGTGTACAAGGGGCAAAATGTCGACGTGGGCAGCACTATGCAATCGGCTCTTGTCTCCCTGGGCGAAGTTTTCCCTAACGAGCGGCCCCAGCTCGATGATTTCTACCAGGATGCCTCCGCCGCCTACTACCAGTTGTACGAGTACAGCAGCAGGTACGATACGCCGTTGCCGGACCATCTCGTCGTTCGGCTCATGGGCGACAAGGCCGCGGCACAATTACCGCGTCTGTACCCGAACCTCTACGACTGGATGGACAAGACACTCCAACAGAAGCTCGACGAGCACCTGGAGAACGCGTCTCTCAAGGCCATAATCGCTGCCACATCGGGGCAAAATGGCACCAGGGCTGAAACAACGCCCGGACTGCGCGCCCTGATCGGGTGTATGGGGCCGCAGCTAACCGGCTGGTACTACCCAGCCGGTGGGCCCGGCGCCTTTGCGGAAGCCATGGCGCGCACCGTCGAATCTCAAGGCGGGACCATACTGTACAACTACCGGGCTGACCGCATCCTCACGGACAGAAGGCGAGTGCGCGGTGTACGGTCAGGCGCGGAGATATTCCAGGCGCACGTGGTGGTGTCCAATGCGAACGCACGTACGTGCGTACTGCAATTGGTCGAAGCGAGTGAAGCGGGCGGCCCTTACATCGACTTCATAAAGAGCCTTCCGATGTCGAAGTCCGCTTTTGTAGTCTATGCGGGCATCGATGACGACCTGTCGTATTACCCGTCGCTCATCCAGAACGTGGACGGCGACTTCACGATACTTATCAATTCCAATGCGGATCCCCGGATGGCTCCCCCTGGCCGCTCCAGCGTAACGTTGATAGCCCCGATGGGGTATCGCGACTTTCCGCCTCGTGACGACAGAGAATACGACGACCGAAAAAGACAATTTGCGGCGCTGCTGCTACGCAAGGCCGCGGAATTGATACCGGGTTTGAGTGACCATGTCGCGGTACTTGACGCGGCGACCCCTCGGACTCTGGAGAGCTATACCTCCATGCCGGAAGGGGCCTTATATGGTTTCGACCAGTCGGATAGCAGCCGTCGGCCACACTTCAGAACTCCGATCAACGGGTTGTATTTCGCCGGCGCGTCAACCTTTCCCGGCGCAGGCGTGGAGTCGGTTGTCATGTCCGGCATTATCTGCGCACATGATATCGCCGGATGGTCCCAACGCACTCCCAACGAGTGACGACACCTTCGACCACTTCGGACGCCCACGTGTGCGTCTCGTGCGCATGCTGGGCAGTCGCACTTTCTGCCCGCAGCGAAGGCGGTTCGTCCGGCTAACCCATTCCGTGCCAGCAGGAGCCGGAACCACGTCCAGCCTCTCGAGGACGGTTCCATGAAACCGCTGCATTCCGTGACGTGCCTGACAGCGGCACGGTGAAATCGTCGAATGCGTTGACCGTCTCCCGCGGCAGTGCGTAGACGATCACCAATAGACGTGTACGGCGTCCACGACGCCGATGCTCACCCACCGGCAGTCGCCGAGGACTTCTTTCTGAACCTCAAGGTCGGTGCGGCGAGACTCCAGGTCGGCGTGAAGCCGCTGCGCTTCGCGCGAGTCTGCGCTTCCGGGAATGAGCAGGCGGTTGCCTGCGAATTCGCTCCACTCCGCCTCCAGGCGTTTGTACTCGTCGAGAGCCTCGACGTAGTTAGCCCAGGCGTCAGAGTACGCGGTGTAGAACTGATAGGAAGGTGAGTCTGCGCGGTCGAGGGATACCAATCCGCACTCCCTGCCAGGTTTAACGTACGCAATCTTGTCGTGACCACACGGGGAGCCGTCACCGGTGGAAGACAGCGCGCCGACTTCACCACCTGTGCAATCCACGAACACGAGGCCGCGGTCGGAAGTGAGGAAGGCGTTAAGTGCGTGGCCGATTTCCTGACCGCGTATGTCCAGAGACACCCAGGCGGTGCGTATGCCCGCGGCTTCGGCGTTGTCGTGCAGAGTACGCGCAAAGGCGCCGCACATGTACGTGTCCTGGACATATGTGGCTCGATCCGTCGGGTCACTGTCAAGGAATTCCGCCAGCTCCGCCCAGGTAATGTCGACCGCGTCTTCGTTCTGTGCCAGCACGATAGGTTCGCCGAGCGGACCGCTGACGTAAGGCGGATCGATTCCATAGTGGACATCGACGTTGTCCCCAAGCAGTTCTTTGATGAATCTTGTTTCGGAGGGGGTGACCACCTGTACGTGTATGGGAACCGTCAAAGGAGAGTTCTGGGCTCCGACGCCGGTAATCGTGAGCGTGGCGGAGTGGATGCCCTCCTCCAGCATCGCCGAATCAATCTTTACCGTCAGTATCTCGAGTTCGGAATCGACGCTGCCGGACTTGGGACCGAGCGACGCCCACGGCGCGTCCGTAACCGCGTACCACTCCAGATTGCCGCCACCACGATTCTCAATAGTAAGAGCCGCGGGCATTACGCCCGAGCCCGTCATGTCCACGAACGACAGTTCCAGCGGGCTCACGGCCAGAACGGGGCGCTGCATTCTCAGCAGGGGGGCGACAAGCATAGCCACGAGCGCAACGGCAGTGACAACAACTACGGCGCCGATAAGGAACTTGCGCCCGCGAGTTCGGGGCGGGGGGCTCCACTCGGCACCGTCCCCGAGTGACTCGTCCGGAGTCGATGGCTCCGTGTCGTCGCCGAGACCCTCCCTGAAGTCCGCGGCATCAACGTCACGGTATTCCCGTCGGACGATAACTCCACAGCCGGCGGCGGGACAGCGCATCAGGCCCGTGGCAGCGTCCTGCTGCAACGGCGTGCCGCAGCGCGGACACGTAAACTCTCTCTCATCCATCGGCGCAGTCATCTCTTCGTGGTCGGGAAGCAAGTGCCCACCGGATGTCAGTGCGCCAGGCGCTCAATGTCATCCATTTCACAATCCCGGGACCGGCAGCGAGGCGCCGCCTTGTGAGCCGGGAAACCCACAATCACCTCACCGCGCACCCGCAACGTTCGCTCGAACTCTGCACCAGGCGAGCGCTCTCCAGCAAGATGTGTCTGACCGGGGAGGGCGAGGGTAACCAGAGCCACGCCTGTGCAGTAAACAGAAGCCCGTCCACGAACGCCTCCAGTCTACACCGGCTGCGTTGTGGACGGACTCCAATCGCTATCGCATCCTTGCCCGAAGGGCCCGCTAGGAGCCCATCACGTCGTGACAGATCTTCAGGAACTGAGCGTCCGTGAGCAGCGTGTGCTGAACACGGCCCTGCCATTTGACCATGTCGGTGATGAGCTTGACCTGCTCCTCGGTGGCCTTGAGGCCGTGCTGATCCAGGTAGAACTCGATGGTGGCCGCGCCGCTGTTCTTGCCCATGACCAGCCGGTACGGCTCCATGCCCACTACCTCAGGTACGAATGCCTGAATCGTGACGTCGATGCCCGCGTCCTTGAACTTGCGGTGCAGATCAGCACCGATGCCCGTCTCCAATTTGTTCAAGTCACGGCCAACAATGGGCTTGTTGCCGGGAAGCATCCGGCGAGAGATGTTCTCGACCGTGAGTGACGTGTTGACGATTCCGTTGAGACGGATGCCCGTCTTGATACCCGCAAGCAACTCGAGCGACATGACCACTTCCTCGGTTGCCACGTTACCGGTTCTATCCCCAAGCCCGTTGAATGCGGTGTGGATTACGGTAGCCCCGTTTGCCACTGCTTCGAGCACGCAGCCCACTGCCGTCCCGAACTCATTGTGAGTATGGAACTCGAGCGGGATGCCCGGCAGCCACTCGCGAAGCTTGCGGAACAGGAACCCGATCGCCCGGGGCGAGGCGCAGCCGACCGTGTCCACGGCCACCAACCCATCGAGTTTTGTCTCCTTCACCAGGCTCTGGTAGATATCCTTGACGAAATCCCAATCATCGCCACGAGTGAGGTCCCAACCCATGAAGATGGTCTTCAGCTTGTTTTCGTTCGCGTACTTGACCGTCGTGATGAGCCGGTCCAGCACCTCTTGTTTGGACAGCCCGTAAGCTGCATCGGTCGCGTACGGGTTCATGATATGTTCGAGAATAGCGGTCTTGACGCCCGCCTCGAGCGCCATGTCGATATCCTTCTTGATGGTGCGCACGAAGGCAACGGGCTCTGACTTCAGGTTGCGCTTGACGATACGCTTCATTCCCTCGAGTATCTCAGGCGATGCCGGAGGCATGCCAATCTCGATCCGGTGAATGCCGATGTCACTCAACGCCTCGGCGATGGCAACCCTCTCTTCCGGAGAGTACGCCACCCCTACCGTCTGTTCACCATCTCGCAACGTAGCGTCGTGAATCTGAATCTTCTTGCCCCGAAAATCAGCGATGACCTCGGGCTCGTAGTTTAAGGGGGAGACCCACCATTTGCCGTTCACAAAGTGCTCTTTACCCTTGAGGCGATCCAAGTTGTATGCCATCTAGAATCCTCCTTATTCAGCCGTTGTGCCGGACCTTATTATACGCAGATTGAAGCGGGCGTCCACCAAACTGGCACGCCGCACTGTGGCGCCATCACCTCAAGCGGGGATCATTGACTTCGAGCACATGCCATCGAACCGCAACAGTATTCGCGTTCGGGCATGAGCAACGGCAGCCGTCGATCACCGAGTGCACAGTCCGTACGGCCCTCGCCTGGCGGCGTCCGGCGCCGGCAGAGACGCCACCGCAGCTAGTCGAGCTCGATGACGCTGTCACAGTCGAGAAACACCTTCACCGTTACACCGGCGCCGTGAGCGTTGAGACTGGAACGCGAGCCCACGATGCTTTCATCGATGACGACTCGCCCGGTGACACGGGTGCCGTCCATAAGTATCGAATTCGTGACGGACGCGCCTTTGACGGCGACGCCGGCCCCGAGGCTCACAAACGGGCCTATGCAGCAGTCTTCAAGCACGCATCCGCTCGCAATCGACACCGGTTCGATGAGTTCACAAGTGGCCAGCGATGCATCTTCCGAGACACCCGTGACGCACGCGGCCAGCCCTGCAATCGCCGCGGCGCCTTGTCCGGCGGCGGCAGAGTCGAGCACTACCCGGTTCGCCTCCAGGATATCCGCTTTCGTGCCCGTGTCCAGCCACCAGCCTTTCAGCTCATGACTTTGGACCACCTTGCCCATGTCCAGAAGTTTCTGAATCGCGTCGGTTATCTCCAGTTCCCCTCGCCACGAAGGACTGATCCTGTCGATGGCGTCGTGTATATCACGGCTGAACACATAGGCGCCCACCAGCGCCAGATTGCTCTTCGGTTCCTTTGGCTTCTCCACCAGGCGGACAACCCGCCCTTCCTCGTCGAGTTCGGCCACGCCGAACCTCCGGGGGTCGGCAACGGCTTTGAGCAGCACAAGGCCCTGCGGACGCGTCGCCCTGAATTCGTCGAGCAAGGGAGCCACGCCGCCTTCGATCAGGTTGTCTCCCAGAAACATGAGGAAGTCCGAGTCACCCAGGAACTCCTGCGACACCTGCACTGCATGAGCGAGCCCTCCGGCCACGTGCTGAACGATATAGTGAAGATTTAGTCCCCATTCCTCTCCGCCCCCCAGCCTCTCACGGATGCGCACTCCCGAATCGGGAGAGATGATAATGCCGACTTCGCGTATGCCCGCGTCGGCGATCTGCTGAAGCACATATGAAAGGATCTCTCTGTTGCCCACCGGTATCAGGTGTTTGGGCGTTGAATGGGTGAGGGGACGCAGTCTCGTGCCTTTGCCCGCGCACAGTACAATTGCTTTCATCGCCCGCTCCTTCACGTGGTTCCTGCCCGCAGCAACAGCAGTTCGCCCCACCGCGAGGCTTCGCAAGTCTAGAGAATCCGAATGACAGGGTCAATCGGCCCCTCGCGCGAAGCGTTCCAGCACACGAACGACCATTGGCCAATCACCATCTCTGCGGGTATAATCGCTGAGCGACCTCGATGTGGCTGGCGAACGTGAGGAGGTACGGGACGTATGGGAAGACTGCTGATAGTCTCGAATCGGTTGCCCGTGACGATACACCGGCACAGAGGGCAACTTCGCTTCGAGCAAAGCTCGGGCGGGCTCGCCACGGGACTGTCTTCCTTCTATCGGTCCTATGACGCGTTGTGGATAGGCTGGCCCGGCATCGACCGCAAGGAAGGCGCGACCAGCCAGGACGACATCAAGGAGAAGTTGCGCGCAGAGAACTGTTATCCGGTGTTCCTGTCACAGAAGGAAGTCGACGAGTACTACGGAAAGTTCTGCAGCGCGACTATCTGGCCTCTGTTCCACTATTTCCCGCAGTATGCAAACTACTCCAAGTCATCCTGGCAGGCGTATGAGCACGCCAATCGCACTTTCTGCGATGCGATCGTCGACGTGTGGGAACAGGGCGACATCATCTGGGTACACGATTTTCACCTCATGCTGTTGCCTCAGATGCTTCGTGAGCGCCTGGCTGACCCGACGATAGGCTTCTTCCTGCACATTCCCTTTCCATCCATCGAGATGTTCCGTCTCCTTCCCTGGCGGACGCAGCTTGTGGAGGGAATGCTTGGCGCGGACCTCATCGGATTTCACACGTGGGAATACGCCGGTCACTTTCTTGCGAGTGTACGTTTCCTGCTGGGATACGACTCATGGATGGGCCGGATCACTGCGGGAGACAGGATTTCACGTGTCGACGCGTTTCCAATGGGAATAGACTACGAGCGATTCGCGGGTACCGCCGTCACATCGGAGGTAGAGAAGGAGGTCGCGAAACTGGACCTCAGCTTCAAGGACCGCAAGGTCGTGCTGTCGGTCGATAGACTCGACTACACCAAGGGCATCGTACGACGGCTCGAAGCTTTCGGCTTGTTTCTGGAGCGAAACCCCGGATACCGGGAGAAACTCACATTCGTGCTGGTGGTCGTCCCTTCGCGCACGATGGTTGCGCGCTACGCGCTCCTCAAGCGCCAGATTGATGAAATCGTTGGCGCCATCAACGGGAAACACTGCTCCATCGGTTGGACGCCTATCTGGTATATGTACCGTTCGGTGCCGTTTCACGAACTGGTTGCCCTGTATCGCCGCGCGGACGTTGCCCTCATCACACCGGTTCGCGACGGCATGAACCTGGTGTCCAAAGAGTATCTGGCATCAAGGGTGGATGGGCGCGGCGTGTTGATACTGAGCGAGACCGCGGGAGCGGCCAAAGAGCTTGGAGAAGCGCTCACCGTCAACGTCAACAATGACGAAGAGATTGTCAGCGCGCTTGAAGAGGCGCTGGCGATGTCCGACGCCGAGCAGGGAGAGCGTCTACGCATAATGCAGAGGAGACTCAGGCGATATAGCGTTCGGCGATGGGCCGACGACTTCATCGAGGCGCTCCTGGCCACATCAAAACTTCAGGAGGAACTCGGGGTGCGGACGCTCGGAGTGCAGCCGAGGCGCAGGCTTGTGAAGTGCTTCCAGCAGGCTGAGCGGCGGCTGCTGCTGCTGGATTACGACGGCACCCTGGTGTCATTCGCGTCGCGGCCATCCAAAGCGGTCCCGACCCAGGAGGTACTGGACCTGCTCGCCGCTCTGTCGAACGACACACGCAATGACGTCGTGCTCACCAGCGGACGTGACCGAACTTCTCTCGATACGTGGTTTGGACAGTTGGCGGTCGGGATGGTGGCCGAGCACGGCGTGTGGCTGAAATTCAACGACACTATGCAGTGGGAGATGATTGAGCCTCTGACAGCCGATTGGAAGGAAGAGGTGCGGCCGATACTCGAGGTCTATGCCGATAGAACACCGGGCTCTTTCGTCGAGGAAAAAGACTTCTCCCTTGTGTGGCAGTACCGTCGTTCTGAATCGAGGCTTGGCGACCTGCGCGCCCGCGAGCTGGTGGCGCACCTTGTCGGCCTGACCACCAACCTCAATCTTCAGGTGCTCGAAGGGAGCAAGGTTGTCGAGGTGAAAAACCTGGGCGTCAACAAGGGGAGGGCGGCGGCGAGATGGCTAAGTCGAAAGGATTACGATTTTGTGCTCGCCATCGGGGATGACTGGACGGACGAGGACACCTTCAAGGCGCTGCCGGACGACGCATGGTCTATCAAGGTGGGCTTGAGCAGCACCGCCGCCAAGTACAATCTGCCCTCACATACAAGGGTCCTGCAGTTGCTTCATGAGATGATTTCCATCGAATCGTAGGGTGCGGCGCTCCTCTCGGGTATATCCATTGTGGCGCCGGCGGCCTTTCCAGTCCTCCTGAACACCGGCGCTCGCGCGGGCCAAGACACGCAAGAGTCCCGCGGAACTCGGCCCCCACACTAGAATGGGTTGATTCGCTTCGTGACGATGAGCAGGCCGACAACCACGAGAACGATGCCAACCACGGCCTGGAGGAACGCCGGCACCAGCAAGACAAGCAGGCCGAGAATCAGCACGACCAGGCCAACCAGCAGGTTCCTGTACACGATTGCTACCCCCAATGCGCCCCGGGAGGTTGAAACGCCTCCCGTAAGCCATCCGAATGAAGGTATAACGCACGGCCGGTCAAAAAAGCCGAGGACATGAGTCATCGCCGGCACCCGGTCCATCAGCCGCAATACGTCTGCGGCCATAGTAGTCCCACTGAACGCCAAACGGCGCCGACCAATCGGTTGAGTGCTCGATGACGCCCGGTTCTTTGGACTCTATCTCTGCGCGCAGTGCGCCGCGCGCTATCTCACGCGCCACGGATTGCACGATGGAAGGGTCGCACGCCTTCGCCGAGGCATCAGCCGCGTCGGCGAGTCTCGTCATGTCAACGACGAACAGGCTCGCAAATACGATGTGCACGCCGCCGCCCGCGCGGTAGCGCGTTCGCAGCCGCTGGATCTGATCGCGAATCTCCGGGCGGAGCACCGCAAAGTAGCCGGAGACCGACGCCCCCGAAGAGGATAGTTCGAGCACTGCATACGCCAACTGCAGGAATCTACGCTCGAGGTCATCGTTGTCTGAACCTTCGGCGCCGAATCCGGGATACGCAACGCCCAGGACGTGCTTCATATCCGGGTCGTCGGACCCGTTTGCACGCTGGGCGTTCGCTCCACTAACTGGCTCCGTCAATAGATCCACGCCGGCACGCCGTCGAGCTCTCGTCGAATCAGGTCGCGGCAACTACACACGACAGGCCACCGCAGGCACCAGGAACACGGGAACCGGTGAGCGCCGCAGCAACTTGTCCGCCGTGCTGCCGAGCAGCCACCGGGATACCCCCGAGCGGCCATGTGAACTCAGTATGACGATATCCACCCCATTGTTGTCGATATAGTCGAGTATCACGTCGACCGCCACCCCCAACATCACGACGGTTGTGACGTTGCTCTTGAGAGACAGCTTGGATTTCACTGTCGCAAGATATTGCGTAGCAGACGCGACGGCTCTCTCCTCGGATATCTTCACATCCGAACTTCCCAGGTAGGCCGTCGCCGATGCGCCAATCGGTTCGACAACACTGAGAAGGACCACATCCGGTATGACGCGCGTCGTCGCGATCTCCGACACGTGATCCAGGACGCACTCCGCGAAGCCCGAGGTGTCCAACGGAACCAGCATCTTCCTGTACATATAATCCCTCCTCGCACTATGTCTCGCTACCATGAACCGTGCAACGTCCCGCGTCTTGACGGGCAGATGCCAATCACACCACAAGAGAATGGATTCATGCTCTGTCCTAATAATATCAGCATCTGCGCGGCGCTCAACGATGAACGCAGCCAGGTGCCGCTGGATTGTCCGAGCGAAGGTTGCACGTCCACAGGCCGTGTAGTACCTTCTGGAGCACTGCGGCCCGGTGAGGAGATGACGACCCTCGAAGGGCTGCCGGCCATCCACTGGAGGGAGAGACATGGAAACAACCGGAGAGGCCCGTGAACTGGTCAGGCTCGCGAAGGAATACTACGTATCGGGGTTCGGGCGTGGTGACGACTTCTACGGCAAGCCGGCGTCGATAATCGAGTCAGAGGATGGCCACTACGCAGTCGACATTTACGGCAACCGTCTGTTCGATACCGAAACATGCGCCTCGGCCTGCTACCTTGGTTTCGGCCGTTCAGAGGTTATGGACGCACTGCGGGCTGAGATGGCGCGCATGCCATCGACGACGCCGCTGTTTGTGCCTTCGGGCCCACTCCTGAGACTCGGTGAGAAATTGGCTTCCATCTCCCCCGGGGACCTTAAGTACAGCATCTTCAGTTCCAACGGTACGGACGCCACCGAGGGCGCGATCAAGGTAGCTCGTCAATACTGGAAGGCGCTGGGCAAGTCGGGCAAGTTCAAGGTGCTGCACCGTGTTCCGGGCGACTATCACGGGATGAGCCTTGCGATGGCGAGCGCCAGCGGACACACGTTCCGCCGTTCCCCCTACGAGCCGCTGATGACGGGCTTCATCTCGATACATGCCCCGTACTGTTACCGATGTCCGTTTGAGAAGAACTTCGAGGACTGCGGACTGCTATGCGCGCGTGAACTCGAGAAGGTCATTCAGTTCGAGGACCCCGACACGATATCCTGCTTCATAACCGAGAACACGAATACGGGACTCGGTATCGTCACGCCACCGCCTGGCTATATGCAACTGATCAGGGACATCTGCACCCGCAACAACGTACTGCTCATCGCGGACGAGATAATAACTGGAATTGCGAAGACCGGGGCCTGGTTCGAATCGGAGAAACATGGGTTCGTGCCGGACATTCTGTGCGTCGGCAAGTCCATCTCCGCCGGATGTGGCGCACTGGCCGCGACGCACGTCAGCGAGCGCATCGGGAAGGTCCTCTCCGAGTGTTCAAACGTACATCACGGCTTCACGTACGGAGGCCTCGCGTACCTGGCAGCCGCCGGATTGGCAGGCCTGGCATACGTGGAAGAACACAACCTCCTGGCTCGCGCGAGGGAGATCGAGCGGGGCATGGGCGCGAAGTTCGTGACGCTTGCCGCGCAATCGCGCGTAGTTGGGGACGTCAGGCTCACCGGCGCCATCCAGGGAATCGAACTGGTCATGGACAAGGGCACGAAGTCCAAGTTCGCCAACCCGAAAGACGTCGCTGCTTTCGTGAGCGCCGTCGGCAGAGAGCACGGAGTGCTTCTGGTTTGCCAGTTCCCGCACTATGGCAATATCATCACCATGTACCTGCCACTGACTATCACCGACGCGGAGATGGAACTGGTATACGATTCGATTGAGGATGCCGTGGGGAGGATAGAAAGGAAGTTCCTGTAGCACCGGTGCCCCCGGGCATTGGATGCCCCCCGCCGATAGTAGTCATTCCCTGTTGGGGTCCGGGCAGGACGCGTAGGGGTGAGTCGACCAACGTGGGACCCGGCTGTTTCGTACGGGACTTGACACCCGTCAACCAATGGTTGTAGATTGACCGAACACTTGGATCACTCGTAACGCCCGAAGCGGATGTGTTGACGCCTGTGACAACGATGCGATGAGACTGAAAGACGCCCACAAACTATCAGCACCCATTCCGGCGATCGTCGGGCTCATCGCGCTTGGCTTTGCCCTGTTCCCTTCTCCCGCTCTTGGTCAGGCATGTGTTGGTGGCCATTGTGGGAGCGGCACGGGGGAGACCGAGCCAGTCAAAGTTGAGGTACATGTCACCGTCACTGTGACTCCCGCCGGGGGCGGGGTAGTGCTTGTGAACGACTCCGAACTGGATTCGGGCGTCTTCACTGCTCTACAAGGCGACACACTGACGATTGAGGCCATTGCGAACCCGGGATACGAGTTCGATGGCTGGAGCGACTGGTTCGTGGAGAGCGACAGTCGAGTCGAAGCACCAATCTACAACCACAAGACGCTCACCGCTCATTTCATCAAGGCAACAACTCTCCAACCGGCTCAGTCCAGCAAGGCAACCACTTCGCAATCGGCGCACATCGATAACGCCGACCCGGATATCGTCGCGATTCCCGAAGGCACCGTCGCGCTCGACGCCAATGGAGCTAGTGTGGACGAAGTGTCAGCGCGACTGCGCCAGCCGCGAGCGCTACCGTCTGACGGCGTTCTTCTCAGTGACGTGTACGACCTCAGACCCAGTGGCGCCACGTTCGACCCGCCCGTACCCATCACGCTTCCCTACGACTCGAGCCAGTTGCCCGAGGGTGTGGACGAGCGATCCTTGTGTGTCGCTCTGTTCAATGCGTCAACGCAGGATTGGGAGGCGATGCCCTCGGTTGTGAACCTCAACGAGCACACGGTTGTCGCCGAGGTCGGCCATTTCAGCGAATTTGCAGTCTATGCCGATGTCGCATCCGGAAACGCGCCTCTCGTCACGCCCGGGTTCAGTTTCAGTTCTCTCACCGTCACTCCCGCAGCGCCGTACCCGGGAGAGGCGGTTGTGGTGAATGTCGAAGCCAGCTACATGGGAGACAACTCCCAGGCGCGGTCGGTCGTTTTTGTGACGTTGGATGGGCAGATAGCTGACCAGAAAGAGATTGTTCTTTCTCCGGGAGACCGCGTCTCCGTGGCGCTCACCGTCTGCTGCGCCGGAGAATGGCACCGCGAATATCGCACTCAACGGTCTGACTGCCACCATCGCAGTATCAGGCGAACGCCCGCCGGCTGAACTCAACGAGGCCCTCACTCAGGCCGTCGCGCTTGCCGAACAGGACAGCTTGACGATACCTGTGGCAACGGCGTCATCCACGCCTTCGATGTGGCGGCTGGCGGCCTACGTTGCCGGCGCCCTTGTGCTGCTGTTGCTCTGCGGTCCATTGGTCAGATTCCTCTGGCGTCTGACACTTCGCCGCCGGTACGACCTCTAGCACTTCCGCCGGACGCGCCGGTTCAGGAGCCCGAACGCGGCCACTCCGCTAGCTCGTTACTTTGTCGATGGTCGCATCCCACATCACGCGTCGATTCTCATCGCGCACCGCCATCACCAGGGATGAATCAGCGCCGATAGCGTCGCACATGGCGATCAGGACATCATCCTCGGCAGGTGGGCAGCCAAGCGCCATCGAGCCACACTGCTCATAGTCCTGGCTGCACTCACCTACCACCACTACGTTCCCCTCAACCTCGACATCTTCGGGTGCTCCCACCAGAATCGTGAGGTCCTTCATCTGTTCGCCATAGCCGGCATTATGGATATGAAGGATGGAGCTGACCAGTTCAGCGAGACAACCACCGCAAAAAGATGGGCCCGTCACGATTCGCACGTTCGGGTACTTATCCATGAACACATCGAATGCGGGACGGAACAGTTCCGCATGTGCTTCGAGGGACTCTCCCACCACCTCAACATCCGAGAGCCCGTGCACCTCATCCGGGTGAGACATCAACTCACGCAAATAGAATACCGAGTAAGGGTGAATGCCCATGAGCGCGCACCCCACCAGGTCAACCGACAGTGCATCCCGCCCGGCCAGGATCAGGCCCATCATGCGAGCGTCCGCCGGCGAGCGCCAGAGCCCCTCCATCGCGACATTCGCGTCCACTATCGAGTACGAAGGGCGGAGTACGGAGAAGTAGTCGACGAGCGAATTGTTGATGCCGAGCATATGTCCCGTGCGTTTCTCCGTACCTGAAAGGGCCCCCCACATGTTCTTGAGAGCGATGGTCGCCATCGTGCGATTGTGCGTCTTAAGCACGGGAACGCTAACGACCACGTCCGCGTCCACGATCGTCCTGGCGACAAGTATGCGGTCCATCGACCGCGGCTCCGCCACCTTCAGCGAAACAGGCTCGTCCGTGTTCAGGTTGACCAGGGGCACGCCCAGCTGCTGCGCGATGGCCCTGGTGCCGCTCAGGTCAAACATCTCCTCAGTGCTGAGGCTGCCATCGTCATAGCCGACGGCGGTGCCCTCGGCGATGACCACCGATGCAGGATTGAGATCAAGCACGAGCTTCGTGACGGCCTCGGTCGCCCGCGCATCCGTAATGGTCCCGCTTCCTGAAGGCGCCATCCGCGCCAGGTTCGGTTTTACCACCACCTTCGAATCTCGCTTGATGAGCTCGGGCAAACCTCCGGCCAGTTCAACGGCCTCACGGACAGCCTTATCAAAGTTACAGTTCACAATGCTGGTCATGCTCACTCTCTGTTTCACGCGGTCCTCCTATTGCAGTAGATGCCCGATTCGCCGACGCCAGTAGCAAACGGACGACGCGAATCTCACTCCCCGATTGCCTTAACCACCACACGCTTTCTGCGCCGCCCATCAAATTCCGCATAGTAAATCTGTTGCCAGGGTCCCAGATCGAGTCTCGCTTCGGTAATCGGGACGATGACTTCGTGGTGTATGAGCAAGCTCTTGAGGTGCGCGTCACCGTTCATTTCGCCGGTGGCGTGGTGATGGTAGTCAGGCCGAAAGGGCGCCAGGTTCTCAACCCACTCGTCGATGTCTTCGATGAGTCCCGACTCGGCATCGTTCACATACACGCCGGCAGTGATGTGCATTGCCGATACAAGGACAAGGCCCTCGCGAATCGCGCTGTCGGCAACAATCCGTTCAACATCCGCCGTAATATTGATGTAGTCGCGCCGGTGTGCCGTTGTGAACCACAGGTATTCCGTATGCGCCTTCAGCGTATCCTCCGAATGCTCGACAGCTTGAGAATCTCCATGCCAGCCGCGCGACGGATCGCGGGTCGCCTTCACGGCGGGAATTCATCTTACGCTATAGTAGTGCTCTGCGGAATACCCGTAGAGGAGCGCCGATGCCCGTAACCCTTATCGCGCTGTCAGATTCGCACGCGACCACCACGAGGCAGCTGCCCCCTCAATTGCTGGCTGCGCTGGGCAAGGCTGACATCGTCGTGCACGCGGGCGACTTCACGGAGACATCGGTGCTCGATGAACTGATTGCCACGGGAAAGGTAGTGGCGGTGGCGGGCAACATGGATTCCACCGCTTTGAAGCTGCGTCTGCCCCAGCGGCAGGTGGTTACCGTAGGAGGAAAGACCGTTGGTGTCGTTCACGGCTCCGGTGCCCCCGGCGGACTTCCGCAGAGGGTGAGGGCACTCTTCCCGGAGGCCCCGGACCTGATTATCTTCGGGCACTCGCACGTACCATTCTCCGGCATCATCGAGGGCGCGTTGATGGTGAATCCCGGCCCCGCGAAGGATGGATACGCCGTTGTCACTATAGGCGAACAACTGACGGCCAAGCTCGTCCGCACGTCATGAAGATTGTCTACGAATCGAGCTCGCGGTCACTATCCCGCCAGAGTTCCTCGCGTGCCCGGTCCCTGACTTCGTGAACGCGCGCGATATCCACATCGCACGCACGGCAAAGGGCATCCAGTACATCTTCCTCTCGAGGAGGGCACCCGTTCACGCGGATTCCTGTGCCCGGATACGCAAGCGAGCAGCGGCCGAGCTGCACGAGCCGCGGCACGACGGGTACAGACTCAACGTCGCCGATGACCACGTGCAGGCCGTCCAATTCGGGCGAGTAACCCGCCTTGTCCAGATAGATGAGTGCGGAAACCAGTTCATTGGTGCACCCGGTACAGGCGGAGCGCCCCTGCAGAATACTCACGCCCGGAAATCGTTCTTTGAACACGTCAAAACCTATTCTGAAATCCCTGGAGTGCGGCTCCAACGGCTCCCCAACCGAGCGTACGGAGCCGGAATCGAGTGAGCCTCCCTCACGCTCCGCCATGTAACGCAGGTGCATAACCTGGGTGGGATCGATCCGCATCAACCGCGACCCAACGCAATCGACCGATAGCGCGTCAGCGCCCGCGAGGATGAGACCCATAGGGACGGAATCGACGGGGTAATCCCAAAGTCCCTGCATGCCCACGGTAGCGTCGAGCACCACGAAGTCCGGATGCACAACCGAGTTCAGGTCGACTATCGCCCGATCCAGTCCGAGTCGATGTGTCTTACGTTTCTCGGCGCCCGGAATGACACCCTTCATGTTCTTGAGGCTGAGCGTCACGTGAGTCCGAATGTGGCTCTTCAGCACGGGAACGCTGATAATCACGTCGCTCTCCAACGCGGTACGTGCGATCCTGACCTTGTCCATGACAAGCGGCGACTCAATTGCCACTTCCTCAAAATCGTCCGTGTTGAGGTTGCGGAGCGGAACCCCGAGGCGTTCGGCGGCTTCTCGCGTGCCCGACGTAAGGAACGCCTCCTCGGTGCTCCACCCACGGGTATCGTACCCGGCTCCGCACCCTTCCCCGATCACCACGTGCGATGGGCTGCAATCGAGGACCAGGCGTGTCACTGCCTCCGTGACGCGGGCATCGGTGATTGAACCGGTACCGGATCGCTGAGGAGACCACAGGTTGGGTTTCACCAGCACGCGTGAAGAAGAGCTGAATAAGACCCGATAGACCGCCGGCGAGTTCAACCGCATGACGGACGGCGAAATCGACATCTTCACCATCAACCTTTGTCGCCGCGACTGTGTGTTGCATAATAGCCGGCTCGACCGCACAGGCTCGTCCCGACACCCTTGCGGGCCCGTTCGGAGTGTAGTCACTGCAAGGCAGCCTGTCAAAGACGACTTTGCCGCATTCTAGAGGACAATACGCGTGCCCGCGTTGTTGAACGTGAATGCGTCGCCGAACTCCTGGTCAAGAGCGCAAGCCGCCTTGAGTCCGGTGCAATGCGAAGCGGCAACAAGTTGCACCTCCATCTTGCGCAGTTCGCGTATCGTCGTTGTGATGCGTTCGCGCGACGCCGGTCCAAGGTGAGTGCCCCCGATGACGGCATAAACCCTGTCGATGCCCGTCAACTCTATTCCACGTAGAAGATGGTTGATTACACCGCGGTGGGCGCATCCGAGAACGGCAACCAACCCTTTGTCCGTCTTGATAAATATGGACTGGTCGTCGGCAAGTGGGTCCGGCTTGTACTCGCCGTTTTCCAATACCTTGAGTATGGGGTCGATCGTCTCGTAGTCCGTGCGCATCGGCACCTCTCCACTGGTGACGACAGTGTCGCTCAGCCACACCGGCTCCGCGCCCAGTACGAACCGTGCACCCCACTTCTCAGCCTGCTCCTGCTGGTAGGGAATGCCGATGTACTCGTAATCCACTTCCGTGTTGTACTGGCACACCTTGTGTCCCGGGTGATACGCATACTTGCGCGCCCAGATGTCCGGATGCCCCATCACGTCGACCGGTTTGTGAATGAGCGGCAGCATGTCCAGCAATCCGCCCGTGTGGTCGAAATGCCCGTGGCTGAATACAACCACGTCCACGTTCTCAAGCGGCGCACCAAGTGCGCGGGCGTTATGCGCCGTCGCCCCACTTGTGCCCGTATCCGACAGCACGGTGCAGTCCTCTGCCTCGACCAACATCGAGAGACCCCACTCACCAAGAACGTTGACTCCGCTGACCGAGTTCTCGATAAGAGTGGTTATACGAATCGTCATCTCTCGTTTCCTCCTGATGCGGCGTCCTCGTCCGGGACCGGTCCTGAGCCACGAGACGCGCCGCGTTGCGCGCGGCCAAGAATAGGGGCTATGAGGTCACAAGTCAACCCGAGCAACGGTAGTTGCCAGGTGCGGTGCGAACCGAAACGCCTGCGCCCCATAGTATACTCAGGACCGCCGGCTCACCGCGGAGGAGCGGCAGGAGGACATATGACAATCGCTGCCCTTGCAGGTAAGGTTCAGACGGTACTGGGACTCATCGAACCCGAATCGCTGGGCATCACGTTGCCACACGAGCACCTCCTTATCGACCAGACGCTTGGAGGCGTGTACTTCGTGGAACCTGAGAGCCTGAGCGAACGGGCACTGGCACACCAGCCGGTGACCCTCGAGAATCTGTCCTGGGTGCGATATCACACCAAGGACAGCCTCGACAACCAGATACTGGACAGTGTCGACACAGCCATCAGGGAGGCGCTGCTCTTTAAGCTGGAGGGAGGCACGACAATAGTCGACCAAACCAATCGAGGCATCGGACGGGACGCACACGCGCTTGCCCGCATTTCGCGCGCCACGGGATTGCAGGTGGTCATGGGGGCCGGCTACTACGCGGACGGTCCAGGCACACGCGAGCACGTCGCGAGCGTCAGTGAGGATACGCTGGCCGAGGAAATCGTCGCTGACTTCACGCGCGGAGTGGACGATACCGGCATCCGCTCCGGGATAATTGGCGAACTGGGTTGTTCGTGGCCGCTTAAGCCGAACGAAGCCAAGGGGCTGCGCGCCGGGGCGATGGCCCAGAGACTGACAGGCGCGTCGCTCACCGTCCATCCGGGACGAAACGACCATGCCCCGCTCGAGATAATCGACATACTGGCGGGGGCGGGGGCGGACCTGAGCCGGGTGGTCATCAATCACATGGACCGTTGCGGCTATTCTCTGGAAACCCGTCTCAGCCTGCTTCAGTCGGGTTGCTTCATCGAATACGACCTTTTCGGCTTTGAAGGGTACTATCCCGCCCGGGTCGCACTGGCGGAAGGCAAGCTCCCCGACATCCCGAATGACATCGGACGAATAAGGGAAATCGCCGACCTGATCGAGCGCGGCTATCTGAATCGCGTTCTGCTGTCTCACGACATAGGGATGAAGGTGATGCTGGTCTCATACGGAGGTTGGGGGTATGCGCATCTTCTGCGCGAGGTGGCGCCACTGATGCAGGTCTTTGGCATGACCGGAGAGAACATCCACACGATGATGGTGGAAAACCCGAAGAGACTGCTCACCATTCGCTGACATGCATGGACGATATCAAGTGGCTTGAGGACCTGAACGCGCGCCAGCGTGAGGCGGTGACCCATGGCGATGGGCCGCTATTGGTTGTCGCCGGCGCAGGAAGTGGAAAGACCAAGACACTTGCATGCCGTGTTGCCTATCTCATCTCCCACGGCGTGGCTCCAGAGCGCATCCTCCTGCTCACGTTCACCCGCCGGGCCGCGGAGGAAATGCTGAAGCGGGCCGCGGCCACTGTCGCGAGTCAATCGCAGGCGACGCACCGCGTGTGGGGCGGAACGTTTCACGCCTTCGCGAACCGGGTGCTACGCGTGTATGCCCGCCCCGGCGGACTTGCCCAGGAATTCTCGGTCATCGACCGAACCGATGCGGAAGATCTCCTGAACGTGATACGCAACGAGTTGGGACTATCACAGAAGGGAAAACGCTTCCCGCAGAAGGCAACCTGTCTGGACATCTACTCACGCAAAGTGAACTCCTCCGACGACCTGGGAGAAGTGCTCGCCAAATACTATCCCTGGTGTTTCGAGTGGGAGAAGGAACTCGTGTCTCTGTTCAAGACGTATGTCGAGCGCAAACAGCAGCAGAACGTGCTCGACTACGACGACTTGCTGCTCTATCTCTATTACCTCCTGGAGGAGCCGCGCGTCCGGGACGCACTCGGCGGACGATTCGATCACGTTCTCGTGGATGAATACCAGGATACCAACCGCATCCAGGCGGGCATTCTTTCACGGCTGCGCACCGAAAACCGAAACATCATGGTGGTGGGAGACGACGCACAGAGCATCTACGGGTTTCGCTCTGCCACCGTTCGCAATATGCTTGACTTCCCGCGGGAGTTCACGGGCACCACTGTCGTGACGCTCGAGCAGAATTATCGCTCTCTGCAACCGATCCTGGAGACCACCAATCGTGTGATAGCCCAGGCTCACGAGCGGTTCTCGAAAGAGCTATGGGCTACGCGGGGCGCGGGGCAGCGCCCTCAGCTTGTCACCTGCGGAGAGGAGAGCGACGAAGACGCCGAAGTCATCAGGCTCGTTCTCGAGCACTACGAGCAAGGCATTCCTCTACGCCGCCAGGCGGTACTGTTCAGGGCTGCGTCGCATTCTGCATCTCTTGAGCTGGCGTTGACCCGAAAAAACATCCCATTCCGGAAGTATGGTGGGCTTCGTTTTCTCGAAGCAGCACATGTGAAGGATATGATCAGCCTGCTGCGCATCGCGGAGAACCCCCGTGACGAGATTGCGTGGTTTCGCGTATTGCAGTTGATGTCCGGCATCGGCCCCGCCTCGGCTGCGCAGGCAATTCGCCACATCGCCTCACACAACTTTCACGCGGCATCCATCGGAGAATTCGCGGCCCCACCGGCGGCAAGAGTCGAGGTGGCCCGTCTGTCAGTCCTCATGTCCGAACTCAATCGAATGACCAAGGACAACCCGGCTGCCATCATCGAGCGCGCCGCGGATTACTACGCCCCGCTGCTGCAACAGAACTACGAGAACCCCGAACCGCGGCGTCAGGATATCGTGCACCTCGTCCAATTGGCGGCCGGATACAGCTCAGTCCAGGCGTTCCTGGATGAACTGATCCTCGATCCACCGGTATCAACGGCGGACCTCGCCGGCCCCCCGTTGAAAGACGAGGACTGGCTGGTATTGTCCACCATCCATTCAGCCAAAGGACTCGAGTGGGACGCGGTGTACGTGATTCACGCCGCCGACGGCTGTCTGCCGTCGGACATGTCAACGGGCAGCAAGGAGGAACTGGACGAGGAGTTACGATTGACCTATGTCGCGATGACCCGCGCCCGAGATTTCCTGTACGTATTATGGCCGCTGCGGTTCTACGGCCGAACCCCGGGGGTGACCGACAGACATATGTTCGCGCAGCGCTCGCGATTCCTCACTCCGGAAGTTGCCTCAACGATGGAGGAGCGTGCAGCGGGCCAGCAGTCACCCGACGGTGAACTGTCGCTCCCGCCGGAAACATTGAAAGACATCGGACAACGAATCAGGGACATCTGGCGATAGCTTCCAGACGTCTTCCAGCAGATACGCGACTGTCCGGGGGACGGAGCGGGTGGAGTATAATGACCAGCGACATCGTGACGCCGTCAGCATATTCACCGGCGAAGTAATGGATGTCTCCGCGGGGGAACTACTCATGAATCACACGTTCAATAAGATTGGCGCCCTGTTGACTTTCGGGATGCTCACATTGCTTCTGTGGGTTCCGGGCTGCTCTTCAGACAAAGCGCTGCCCGAAGTGGAAGGCGTGACCGCGACGCGCGGCACAGCGACTGCGGACAACCCGGGGTCGGCCGCCACCATCCTGGTCACCTGGGATGCCAGCACTGACGAGCGCGTTGATGGCTACGTGATATATCGAGCTGAACAGGGAATCGGTTCGACTGAACAGGAGAAGTCCTCGTTTGAGGTGCAGGCCATTACGTTCGCCACCCGAATATGTCGATGACGATGTCCACTCAAGCGTGATGTATCCAACGGTTCGATACTACTATCAGATATGCGTGACTGATAAGGCAGGCAAGCACGGCCCGCTGTCTCCTGAGGTGAGCATTGAATATCGTCACCGGACATAGGCGCATACGGCCCTCGCCCCGAGTCGGAGATGGACATGCATGACTTGATCGTCAGTTTCACGCCCACCGGAATGATTCCCGACTAAGGCAATGACCCCGCATGTGCCTGTAAGTGTGGCGGAGATAATTGAGGACGTACACCGGGCTGTTGAGCTCGGCATCACCATGGTCCACGTGCACGCCCGCGACGAGGCCACAGGCCAGCCCACCTACCGCGGCGAGGTATACGCGCGCATACTTGAGGGTATCCGTGCCTTCGCTCCTGAGCTTGTCATCGCCGTATCTCTAAGCGGCCGCACATTTCAGGAGTTCGCCAAGAGAGCTGAACCGTTGTCTCTGGATGGCGGGACAAAACCCGACATGGGCAGTCTGACGTTGAGTTCGGTCAATTTCAACAGGCAAGCGAGCATCAACGAACCGGAGATGATTCAGCAACTCGCCCTCGCGATGAAAGAACGGCACATTCTGCCGGAACTGGAAGCATTCGACTCGGGCATGATCAACTACGCCAAGTATCTGGAGAGCAAACAGACTCCTGGAAGCGCCACATTATTTCAATCTGCTCCTCGGCAACATCGCCTGTGCGCAGGCCGACCTGTTACACGCAGGGTTGATGATTCGAGACCTTCCGCCCGATTCCTATTGGAGCCTCGCCGGCATCGGCGATGCGCAATTGCCCATGAACGCGGTAGCAATCGCGATGGGCGGCGGAGTCAGAGTGGGAATCGAAGACCAGATCTGGTACGACACACCGCCGCACCAGATTGGCCCGCAATATCGACCTGCTCCAGCGCATACACGCGCTGGCCGAGGCAAACGAACGGCACGTTATGTCACCTGCACAATTTCGAACCATTCTCCATCTTGAGCCGGGGAACGGCTCCTATGGAAGGCGACCGACACTCCCTGCGAGCGCGGACTGATGAAGTCGGATGCGGAGCGCTGGCAACACACGGCCGAACTGTATGGACTCGGGCGGTATATGGACCCCGCGTTGGCCCAACACACGCGGGAGGTCAGTCTCGAGTTGGTCCGGCGCTGGGCGCCGCAAGTGAGGAATCCAAGAGTACTCAAGACAGACGCCTTTGCCGACGCCACCTGTCCGGAGAGGGCTTTTTCGTGGTTCATCAGCGAGGAAGGACAACTCGTCTGCTTCGACATAGCCCCCGGGCTCGCGCGACAGGCAAAGGCTAACGCCGGCTCGCTCGGATATGTTGAATCGGCCTACGTGGCAGCGGATGTTCGCTGCCTGCCGTTCGAGAATGATTCGTTCGACCTCATTGTGTCGGACTCGACACTCGACCATTTTCACACGACCGCGGAAATAGACGTCGCGCTACGAGAGTTGGCCCGGGTGCTGAAGCCCGGGGGCGTGATGATAGTCACCCTGGACAACCCTCACAATGTGACCAATCCGCTCATGCGTCTCTGGATGAAGAGCGGCAGGACGCCCTATTTCATCGGCAAGACATTCGGAAAGACCGCGCTGACGCAATCGCTGGAACGAATCGGCCTTACAGTGACGGACACAACCGCCCAGTTTCACTATCCTCGATACATAACGAAGGCCACTCTGCGCTGGATGCGCCGTATCGCACCTCGCCGATGCAGCGCAGTGGCGATGAAGGCGCTGACTGCCATCAATCAGCTTGAGCACCGCCGCATCAGGTATCTGACGGGGCTGTTCGTGGCCGCCCGCGCGGAGAAGCCGGCAATCAATGTCCCGGACGCTCGCAACCACTGAGACTGGCCGGTGGGCCTTCATCCGCATGCGCGGCCAGCTCAGCGACACGGCGCTCCGCACGCCGCCGGTCTGATGCCGACGCCATGTGGTAGTACGCGCCGGACTCGAGAGACTGCGCAGTGGCTTCCAGACGGCCGTCACGAGACAGTGCAGTCAGAGCCTTCGTCAATTGATCGAGGTTCGCGTCCACAACTCGGCGCATCAGTTTCGCGAGTGTGTCTCCCCTCATGACACTTACCGGCCGCCGTTCTATGATGGGGCCGGCATCGATCCTCGAATCCACCTGGTGGAGCGTGGCGCCGACCTGAGCGCCATCCAGTATGGCCCGGCAGACAAAGCTGCAGCCCCGATATTCGGGAAGCAATCCCGGATGCAGATTGAGCGTGCCAAACCGCGGCACGTCGAACACTCCCGGGCGTCGAATCCCGGCGCCACCGATGACCGCCACATCGGGAGACAACCGCACCATGGCCTCGCGACTGGCCGTGCGGTAAGATCGGAGACTATCACGACCTCATCAGCGTAATCCCGGTAAAAGGCGTTTCTTCGCCACGGTTCTTTCGGTGAGACTCCGATACGTTCGGCGATGCGGCGGCGCACCAGGGTCAGCGTACTTCGCGCGCCAACCACCCTCCGCAAACGACGCAGTCCGCTAATCGAGTCCTTGCGTTCGAGCAAGACCGCGCGAACGGCAAATCCATCCGTTCGCAGTCGATTCAGCAATCGAGCGGCTGTCTCACAAGGGTACGTGAGCACCACTATCGTGAGAGGCGCAGTGTTTCCCGAGTGCATGACAGCTGAATCTATCGTTCTCCCAGATACACCGTCATCACGCCCGCAACGTGATGCCCATTCTGCGAAGCTCATCCTTCGTCTTGCGCCCCGCGCGCACGTAGTAGAGAAACTCGCGGGGAGTATGGTGATGAGACAGAATACGGGCGAGACGCAGCCAGATGCGTGCCATCGACAATCGGACGCTTCCCGCTCCACCTCCTCTCACCACCAGCAACTCCTTATAGACCCGGTAGTTCCGGGTCCAATAGAACTTGTACGGCTCGGCGCCCCGAAGAAGGTCCGCCTCATGCAAACCGTCGGCGATCCACTCCTGAAGCAGGGCGCGATCATGCAGGTGACCTATCTCGTAGTCTGCATAAGACACGTCTCTTCCGGATCGCATGAAATACGCGACGCCATCCAGTATCAGCACGAAATGGGACGACACGGTGCGTCCGTCAACCAGCATCTGACTGATTTGGAGCCAGCCCATGCGTTCACATTCGCGCGCGACTGCCAGATGAAAGGTCCGGTTGCGCACGTCGTCAAACCGCCCTCTGATGCCGGCTGCAGCCCAACGTGCCTCGTGAAGACGAAACAGCTCATCCATAGCATGCGGCAACTCTGCAACGCCCGCATTCACCACTTGAACATCGGAATGCGTACGAGCTAATTTCCTGTTCGCCCGGCCGAGGAGCTTTCGCCGGCGCCGACCCAACGACGCTTCGAACTCCTCCCAGGTAGGCGGCAGCGAAATGAACGGCGCGAAACTGGCGACGCTCAGGCGCACATCCACACCGGGGTCCACGCCACCAAGAGCGTCCACCAGCTCCGTCAGGAACTCGTGCTCCGATGGCACCAGATCCAGACGGAGGACTACGCCGGCGGAAAAGAGCTGCAACAGCGAGGTGGGCCGCGAGGTCTCTGGCGACCACCCCGGACGCTCCAGGCGCGACAAGGCCGATAAGGTTACGGCTTTCACCACCGGCCGATTCGAGCGCGGCCATGGTGAACGGCCCGACACGATAGTCATGTCTAATGAGCGGGATGATGCCGACGACCGACTCACCCTCTTCAATCACCACCACGTGCAGCATACCTGGCGCCGCGAAGACGCTTGCCCAGGTGCGAATCCACTCGAAAGACAGGTACGGTGTGCGCCCGCCCGCGCATCGCTCCCAAAGGAGATGCCATGAGGCCGCGGCATCGTCAACTTCACGAAGGGAGGTCAGTACGCGCAACCGCCGCGGCGATGCGCTGCGACTGCGCTCCGGAGTGAGTCATCGCAGTCTTCCGGGCCGGGAGGGAGGCATCCCGCGACTCGGACCGCCGGGGAGTTCCCACGTGCGCCAGCTGGTCCACCAGAGGAATTTCCGGTACCGGCCAATGCCATAAATGGTGGGGTGAGAATCTGGAATGCGCCTTATGGGACGCGACGTTGTCCACCGTAACCGAATTTCGAGACGACGTGAATCCTCTCGCCCTGAGGTACTCAAACCGCTCGAAGTACCCGTACGGCATGAGCCCCCTGCCGCGAAACTTCGGAATAGTGTACGTTCCGCCGGTGCACGCCTGTCCATTCTCAAACGCCACCTCGAAGGGAAACCTGTAAACCGCACCTTTTCCCTCCGCGTCGACCGCGAGCCAACCGACATGGGCCAGTTCCTTGTTCGTGTACACGCAGAAGGCGACCGCGCCTTTGTCAAGACTTCGCCGCGCGAATACGAACGTGTCGCGGTAATCTTCAAAGCCGTCGGCTGCCACTGCATCGGCATCCTCATTCGAGTGGATGACCCTCAGTTCCCACGAATCCAAGTGGGGAAGGTAGTCTTGTCGGTCGCGCGACTCAAGTGAGTGCTCGTACAAGTACACGGTCTGGTTGATAAAATGGCGACGCACCAGGTATCCGGAGAAGGAGAACATGCGCTTCGCAAAATACACGGGGCCTTCCTTGCGAAGCAGCGTAAAGCCGCGCCTTACGAGCAATCGGGCGATGGACGTCCCGCTCAAGCAGTCACCTCCAGACATCGACAGTAGTCCGGCCATCTGAAACCTGTCTGACCGGCCACACACCGCACAAGCTTACTCCCTCGTGCTAGCCAAGAACACGGCGACATGCGCGCGCTGCGCATACTGACCTGTCTCATGGTTGCAGCCGGTGCTCTCTCCACTTCCGCCAACCGAACAGCCGAAACGACCATCCGACGGCACAAATTGTGGGATTCCAGTGAGCCTGCGCTTTCAGTGACGGTTGATTGCTGACTCTTACGGCACTCCGGCACGCCGGATACCCTCTCTCGCGAAGATAGCGCAGCCGCACGCCACACATATAGGTGAAGATACCAAGACCGCGAAATGCCGGCCAGGTATATGCCCTTCCCCAACAAGCTACACCGTGTTCAAAATCCACCGCATAGGGCAGCCCGTCGCAACAGGGC
This sequence comes from uncultured Chloroflexia bacterium, assembly GCA_963761225.1. GTDB lineage: Bacteria > Chloroflexota > Dehalococcoidia > GIF9 > AB-539-J10 > SKVJ01. The sequence continues at coordinate 135,205 of CAVXGE010000008.1, forward strand.
CGAGCGGACGCGGACACAGCCAACCATTGGATATGCGCGATGTGGCCATTTACGTACGCGCAGAACGCGACAGCTCCCCGCAACAACCATGACACCCTGAACAGGGGATGTGGTGTGGGTGCTTCGAACCCCCGCCTGATGAGTCCGGCAACGTCTTCATCACTCTCAAGGACGACCACATTCAGCCCGGCGATGTGCGGCTTGAACGATTCTTGCGCGTTGCGCGCGGTACTGAATTCATATACGTAGAACTTCTCAGCGCGCGCCACCCTGCGGGCCACGATTCGCGCGTGTCTACCGCCACCGGCTACCAGGCCGGCAAATCCCTCGTTTCGAAGCAGATATGCCGCCCGCTCTCTCAGGTTCCCCAATGACAGTCCTCTCTCCAGGAAGCGCGCGTCGTCGTTGTATCAGTCTCTGCGCTCGCCACCGACTCCGTGCGACAACGCACGATAGACCGACTCGTGGTACGGAGTGGGTATGCCCAATAGCCGCCCCTGCCGAACGACATACCCGAGCATGGTGTCTACCTCAGTGCGGGCGCCGGACGCAACATCCAGCTGCATGGACGTCCTCGTGTCCGGAGGAAATGTCCCCGCCTGACGCAGAGCCTGCTCCACGGCGTCGACAGGGAGCCCGACCTGCATCGCCTCAGCCAGCGATTCCACTTCACGCATCAGCCCGACGAGGGTATCCCGCAAGCATGGCGTGGCCAGTACTGCGCCCACCGTCACGCCGTGGAGACTCGTGACCCCTGAGATTGCATCGATGAAGATAAATTTCCGCCACACTTCTCGTTGGATGTGGTCAGTCACCAGGGCGTCGATGCCCGCCTCCCTCAGCATGGCTTCGATGCCGCGGTACGGTTCGCTTTCGCCCTGAGGGCTGCCGAATAGTAGTTTAAGACTTCCCCCGGTCTGCTCAACCACTCCTGGTGACTCGATGTGCGACGAGATATAGACGCAGCCGTTGAGTACCCTCCCTCGGCCCAGTGCTCGCTTCAGCGTTTCATCATTGTCCACTCCGTTTCCCAATGGAACGACCACCGTGGAAGCGGCAATGGAGTCACGAACAGCGCATGCCGCTTCAGTGAGACTGTATCCCTTGACGGTGAAGAGAGCCACATCGACAACTCCCAACTGCCGGGCATCATCGGTCGCCAGGGCGGGCCATACAGCGAAGTCCCCCTCGCGAGCGCGAAGCATCAAACCCCTCGTCCGGATCGCCTCGAGGTGGGCTCCGCGGCAGTAGAACAGGACCTCGTTTCCGGAGCGGGGACCGAAACGATAGGCCAGTTTAGAACCGAAGTATCCCCCCACGCCTCCGATGCCAACTACCGCGACTCTCACGGGCGATGCACCTCCTCGCAGCAAAGTGGGGCTAGTATAGCAACAGCGTGGTGTCGCGAAGATGCAACCTGAAGAGAGGGGGGCGCGTCGCGCCCCCCTGAGATAGGCCTCCGCATTCAGTCAGCTGTCTAGTAGTAAGAGTAGTATTCGACAATCAGTCTGGGCAGATTCGAACCACTCCAACGCACCATGTCGTTGTTGTTGTCGCTGTCCGTTGCATTCTGATTGAACTGAAGCCGTATCTGGAACCTGCTGTCACCGACCCTGTCCTGCACCGCAGCCTTGAAGTCGGTGGTCAGGCCCGAGCCTGGATTGTTCACCTCGTTCTGACTGCACCAGCGCCCAATCGCGCCCTGGGCGGTGCCGCCGTAGTAATCGCTGCCCCCCAACGTGCCAAAGTTGTCAACGTAGGCTCGAAGACAGCCGAGGCTCCCGAACGGATCGCCATAGGTGCTGTCGTGGTCGGACAGGTCAACTGTCACGTTCGAGATCGTGGCATCGGATGGAATGCCGGACATATCGAAGGTGACAAATCCCTGCAGCGACACGTTGTTGTTGTCGTCACCAACGTAGATGTAGCTGGGCCACGGAGAGCCGGTATCACGAACGTAGCCACTCCTGTCGATGTCGGCCGTGAGGGTGACGGTGTGATGGTTCGGCATCAGCACGTAGCTGTCTATCGCCACTTCGGCCGAAACCGTATTTGTGGCATTCGAAGCGGTAAGTGTGAACGTGTTCCTTTGATCTCCAACGAGCGTCACCGTAACGCTACCCTCGGTACCCACCAGTCCCACAAGCGGCAGGATCCGCACCTGCGTAGCCCCGGTGGTCTTCCATGTAAGCGTGGACTGCCCGCCGGATGGCACCGTGTATGGATCAGCGTTGAAGTACAGAATCTCCAAGGTCGGTTCGGCCACGGTGACCGTCAACTGCGATGTGGCTGTCGAGCCCTCACCCGTTGCGGAGATCTTGTACGTGGTCGTCATGCTTGGAGTGACTGTTATCGAGCCGCTAGCCTGCACCGTCCCGATTCCCTGGTCGATGCTGACGGAAGTCGCATTCGTGACGCTCCACGAGAGAATGGTGGAATCGCCAACGGTTATCGTGGGGGGCGACGCCGTGAATGAGTTTATCTGTGCGGGCGGAATCACCTTGGCCAACACGGTGACGAACCCCTCGACCTCAGGGGACCAGACGCCGGTGTTGTCCTGCACCATAAAGAAAATCGCGTGGTTGCCAACGGACAGTGTGGTGGTCTGGAAATTCGCCTGAGTGCCAATCACCCCATCCCTGTCAGATCGCCACCGATACGCAACCACTTGCCCGTCGACATCAGTTCCATATCCTGAGAAGTTGACAGCCTCCCCCTGGTTCACCTGCGACGGCGTTATGGAATTGATGTATGCCGTCGGGGGTTGGTTCGTCAGTGGCAGGATGTAGGCGCATCCCGGCAGGAGCGCCAGCGCAAACAACAACAACAATGCTCGCCTCATATCCTCACCTCCCCAATATCAAAACCCTGACCCGCATTATAGCGCGTCCACTGTGCACTCATGTCAACGCAGCAGAATGGGGCGAGGTTTATGCCCGGGCCGGCATCACACCCGCCCGCCCGGCCACGCCGTGATAACCACAGCAACTGCCAGCCAAGCATGGCAATCCCAGTCGAGGCGGTATGGACTATCACCGCACGGTCTGCGGCACCCCAGGGCCCTGTCTGAACTATACATCCTCATGGATATGTCAACCTCGACAAAGCCCTGGGCCCGCCTGCCTGCACAAAGGTTACGACTTCGCTTTCTGGCGCTGCCGTTCGAGGGCGACGCAATACACCCCATCTCCGCTGCGGACCGGACCGAAACATAGATTGCACGATATGCAGGTTGCGGGCCGCGTGTCTCCCTCGTGCCATCGCTTGATGAGATTCGGCTCGCGTATGAGTGGCCGGCAGATAGCCACGTAGTCGGCAAGACCGGAACGCACGACGTTCTCGGCGACGCCGAGCGTGCGAACCCCTCCTACCAATATCAGCGGAACTTTGACCTCCCGCTTGTAGCGCTCCGCTGCCTCTTTGAAGTAGATCTCCTGCTCACGAGGCACGGTGCCGACGGGCCGTGAGCAGAAATACCGCGGGTCGCTGAAGTGCGTACCGCCGCTCACCTCGATGGCGTCGACGCCCGCATCCTCCATCATCAGACAATAGGGCACGAATTCATCCAGGCTGAACCCGTTCTCCAGGTAGTCATCCGAATTGGTCTTCAGCAACACGGGGTAGTGCGGACCGACCGCGGCACGCACCGCGCGGACCACCTCAAGCGGGAACCGGGCGCGGTTCTCCAGGGAGCCGCCGTATTCGTCAGTTCGCTTATTGAAATATGGCGAGTTGAACTGCGAAACAAGGTAAGAGTGCGCGCCGTGCACCTGGACCGCATCGCAGCCGGCCTTTTTTGCGCGTACCGCGGCGGCGGCAAAGTCAGCAACCGTCTGAGCGATATCGTCCTTCGTCATCGCCCGGCACGGCAGCTCGGTGAGCTTTGTATCGGATGGCCCTAGAGCATAGCCTGTCGCCGAAGGGACATACATGTTCCCTCCTGCGTGTGTCAGCTGCAAGGCAAAGCTGGCCCCATGGCGGTGAACAGCCTCGGCCATACGGATCAATCCCGGAATCGTGGCGTCGTTCTGCACGCCCAGCTGGCCGGGCCTGGACTTGCCTTGCTCGCTTACGTATGCGTTGCCGGGAATCAGCAGTCCTATTTCTCCCTCGGCCACTTCCTCCTGCCACCGGATAACCCGGGCATTGGCGGTGCCGTCCTGAGGATTCGCCATACCCTCGTTGGTCGCGGAATGTACAAAACGGTTCCTCAGCGTCATCCCATTGAGTACTGTGGTTTCAAACAGTTCTGGCATCGGTATCCTCCTCTCCACACTACTATATCGAAACAAGCGTGGCCTTGCCACGGCGCCGCCCTCTCGGACACAGATGCCTGCCGGACGTGTGCGTGAAGTTGTGAGCGCACATGATATTCGCTAGAATGGGCTTTCGACAGTCGGTCGGTCCGTCATCAGGAAGGAGAGGGGCATGGCCCGTCCAAGAACATCACCCGGAGACATTGCAGGCGTATTCTTCGCCCTCGCACTCTTTGCGGCGATGTTTGCCTCAACCACGTCCCACAGTGCCGCCTCGCCGGTGTCGGCACCCGTAATCGATATCCTCATGGCTTCACGGACCTCCGTGTTCAACATGCAGTCAACGGAATTGTATTGCGTCGCTCATCAGGACGACGGCAGCCCGCTGACGTACTTCTGGACCTGTTCTGGCGGAGCTGTCGTCCCGTCCGGGGATTCCGCCCTATGGTTCGCGCCTGATAGTCCCGGTGCGTATCCGATTGTGGTTGAGGTCAACAACGACATGGGTGGTTTCGCCGTGGCCGCGGTGTTCGTCACGGTGGTGCAGAACCAGCCGCCGGAAATCGTATCGCTGACCGCGGAGCCGGACGAGGTGCAACCCGGAGGCTCCGCCGTGCTCACCTGTGAAGTGCACGACCCCGAGGGTCAGGCGCTCACGTACGAATGGCTCGGCCCGAGCGGCGACATAGCCGGCAGCGGACCCACCGTGACCTGGATCGCACCGTACAGGTCCGGGGAGCACGTTACCGCGTTGAGAGTGACCGATGAACTCGGTGCATCGAGCACGAAGAATTTGACCCTCTACGTTGCCTGTCCTGTGCCCCCCGTGGTCGACAAGCTGGTGGTATGGCCCACCATGCCTGACTACACGAAGGTGGACATCCACGGCGACTACCGGCTGTTGCACGGAAAATACACGAAATGTGAGATTGAGTGCGATGCAATCGGCCAGGAAGGCCAACTCACCTACGAATGGTCATGCACGGAAGGCTCCATAGAGGGAACAGGTGACCTGGTTATCTTCACGCCTCCACACAAGACTACCGATGTGCACGTCACGGTCAGAGTCAGTGACACATGCGGTCAAACGGCTGATTCCGAACTGTTGTTCCACGTATACATGGGCGACGACTACCCGACCGCAGTTGACTTCCTCCCTGGTTGCATGCGATGCCTGCGAGGATACTAGTTCGGCCGGTTGACGTGCCGTTCCTATTGCGATAGCGTGATACCAGTAGTCACAAACACCAAGTGAATTCGAGGAGGAGGTAAGCGGATGTTCGCCAAAGTTCTTGTATGTCTTGACGGTTCGAATCTGTCGGAGCAGATGTTGCCCTACGGAGCTGAGGTGTCAAAGCGGTTTGGCTCCAAAATCATCCTTCTGGAGGTTCTGCAGATCCCGTCGGCCCTGGCTGCCGCATCCGCCCAGGGTGCAGAAAATGTGATTGAAGAGGAACTAAGGCGATTGGCGTTCGAGGCGCATCAGTACCTGGATGGCGTCGCGGCCAAGCTCAAAGAGCAGGGGCTTATCGCCGACGTGGTGGTGATCGAGGGATCGCCGGGCGACGCAATTGTGGAATATGCAAGCCAGAACGCTGTCGAGCTGATAGTCGTTGCGACGCATGGTCGCAACAATCTTGGCCGGCTTGTTTTCGGCAGTGTGGCCGATCACGTCATGAGGAATACGATCATACCCGTACTGTCGATGAAACCCCAGGAAGTGAAAGAACAGGAAGCACCCGCGTCCTGAGGGCAACCGGCCGCGGGTGATTGAGGTTTTTGCATGGACGAAAAGAGCAAGCGAACGTGCGACCCAAGGCCCGGAGAGAGCCTCCGTCAGATGTTTGTCGCGTTTGGCGATGCGTTTAGCGAGGTGTTCAACGATCCGGAGTTGAAGGCGAAGGCCAAGGAATTCGGAGAGGCGGCCGCGGATTCGGCGACACAATTGGGACGCCGATTCAAGGACGACGATGTCAAAGATCGTTTCCGCCGGGCCGGTGAGGCAGCGGAAACCTTCGGCAAGAGCGTCGCCGACTATTTCAAAGCGGACAAGGAGAAATAACTCAGGGCGCCATAGGGCGCCGGACGGATTTCTGACGAGGGGCGGCGCACCGGCCGGTGCGCCGCCCTTTCTGTTGCCAATGCCGTCACGGTATAATGAAACGCCCGCAGCGGTACACGTCACGTGCCCTCTGTCGCGGACGCTTCGTAGTGGAGGAGATATGTTCAACACCTTCCCGTTCAGGACCGCCAAGAAGATACTGTTCGGCACGGGCACCATCGACCAGGTAGGAGCCGAATTGAGACCGGCCGGCGCCACGAATGCCGTCATTATCACCGACAAGACCATCGCCAGCGCGGGCTGGGCACAGAAAGTCCAGAAGGCTCTGGGCGCCGCAGGAATCCTGTCCACGGTTTGGGACGGAGCGCAGGCAGAGCCCTCGGTTGAGGTGGGAGAGCAGGCCATCGACTTCGCCCGTGGAGGCGGATTCGACAGTGTTGTTGGACTGGGGGGCGGCAGCGCGATGGATATCGCCAAGGGCGCTGCCGTGGGTCTCACAAACGAAGGCCACGTCATACGCTGGATAAAGGAAGGCTTCAAACGTCCTCTGGCGCCACTCGCTCTCTGCCCGACCACTGCCGGGACCGGCAGCGAGGTATCGGACACCGCCGTGTTTGCGACACCCGAATTAAAGGTCGGCCTCGTGAGTTCGATGTTGTATCCGGACGTGGCCATAGTGGACCCGGGACTGACCGTATCGATGCCCGGACCGGTAACCGCCAACACGGGTGTCGACGCCCTGTGTCATGCCATCGAGGGCTTTCAGTCGATTCAGGCCAACCCGCTCACGGATGCGCTCGCACTTGAGTCGATGAGACTGGTCAACAAGTATCTGCGCCGAGCCTACTGCAAAGGTAGTGACATGGAAGCACGGGAAGGAATGTCACTGTCGTCTTTGCTTGCCGGCATCGTGATGGGCAACGCGGACACGACTATCGGACATGCGTGTGGATACGCATACGTCTACCCGGCCACAAACCTGCACCTGCCCCACGGCTATGCCATCGCTATCACGTTCCCCTACGTGATGGAGTACAACGCCCTCGCACAGTTCGAGAAACACGCCATGATTGCCGGAGTCCTCGGCGAAGACGTGGAAGGGATGCCATTGCGCGATGCGGCATACGCCGCGCCACTGGCGTTCAAGGCGCTGCTCGAAGACCTGAAGATGCCTACCTCGCTGAAGGAAGTCGGCGTCGAGAGAAACATGATCCCCATGCTGGCGCAGAACGTGCTCAAGAGCCCGAATCATTGCCGGCGGAACCCGCGTGAGGTCACCGAGGCAGGAATGATAGAGCTGTTCACCCACGCCTACGAGGGCACGCTCAGCTGTGAGATGTAACCGCCCTGATAGCACGCCACGGTTCCGGATTCAATCGGCCGGGCCGTGGCGTTCCTTTTCCTTGAATTCCGCGTGGAGTTCGGTGTATTTGCGATAGTTGCCGCGCACGAGGTGTGCCGGATACTTGGCCCGGTTCTTCTCGAGCTTCCGGGCGATAGCCTGCGCCACATCCAGACCCATCACCGACGACAAGTTGAGGCAGAGCATGAAGACATCCGCCAACTCTTCGCTGATACTTTGGCGTTTCCCCGGCTGCTCCAGCAATGAGGGAATGTCATTCTCTCTGACCCATTCGAACAACTCCAGCAACTCTCCCGCCTCCACGCTGATGGCAATGGCGATATCTTTGGCGTTGTGATACTTGCCCCAATCGCGCTCGTCGACGAACTCTTGAACCAACTGTTTAAGTTCGCCCGTGGTTGTCACGTTGTCCGACATCGTTTTCGCGTCTGACACTCGGAATCCTCCCTCGCGCTGCGCGGCGCCGCCACTTGCGCCGGCGACTACGCGTCAGGCTAGAACGGATGGGTCGCGCTGTCAATGGGAGGGAGACGACGCCCCGGGATGGCTGCCCCGGGGCGTCACGGGCCGCTTGCCTCCCGGGCGGAACGGCGAAATCGTATCCGCACGCACATTCAGCGTTCCATCCCGTTTCTGGAGAGTGCCCTCCACTATCAGCACCGGATTGAAGATGCACACCTGCCGGTACTTCTCGTATATATCCGGACGGATGACAACATTAATCATGCCCTCCTCATCCTCCATGGTGATGAAGGCGAACCCTTTCGCCGTGGGGGGACGCTGCTTCATAATCACGTATCCGGCGATCCTCACTGACTCGCCATCGGCACGATTCTCGAGGTCTGAACTGCGCACGAGCGACTCTCCTCCCAGTTCCGGCCTCAGCACGCCCATAGGGTGATAGGAGGTCGACATCTCCTGTACGGAATAATCGCACCTCATCTCTTCGAGCGGACTCATCGCGGAGAGCGCCACGGCACTGCCGGAAACATCCAGAGGAAGCTCACCCACACCACGTTTTGCCACGATGCCGAGTTGCCATATCAAGTCTCTACGTGCACCGCCGCAGAAATCGAAAGCCCCTGCAAGAATGAGATTTTCCACCGCACTATCCGGAAGGCCGGTGCGAAGACAGAAATCCTCCAGCGAGCGAAACTCTCCCCGGCGGCGTTCCTCGAGTATCCTTTCAAGCGTGCTGCCTCCCATCTCCTTGACGTATTGAAGACCCAGGCGGATATGCCCCGCTTCAATGCGGCACGCCGCATCACTCCTGTTGGCATCGACCGGCAACACCTCGACCTTATGGCGCTGCGCATCGTGCACCACCACCTCAGGCCGGTAGAATCCCATCGGCTGGTGATTCAGCAGGGCGCAGTAGAACTCCACGGGGTAGTAGTGTTTGAGCCATGCAGACTGGTAACAGATAAGGGCAAAGCCGGCGGCATGGCTCTTGCAGAAGCCATACTGGGCGAATCCCTCCAGCGAGGCAAACACTCTTTCCGCGCTGCCGGAATCGACACCTTTCGCAGAAGCACCCCGCATGAAGCGCGCTCGCAGCCGCTCGATAGCATCGACCGAGCGCTTGCGGCTCATCGCGCGGCGCAACTCGTCAGCCTCACCGGGAGTGAAGCCTGCGATGGCAACGGCGGACTGAATGACCTGTTCCTGAAAAAGGATGACACCCAGCGTTTCCTCGAGTATCGGCGCGAGCACAGGATGGGGATACGTGACTTTCTCACGGCCGTTCCGCCTTCTTATGTATGGATGCACCATATTGCCCATGATAGGGCCGGGCCGCACGATGGAGACCTCGACGGTAAGGTCATCGAGGGAGCGCGGACGCGTCCGTGGCAGCGTCTGCATCTGAGCCCGGCTCTCGATCTGGAAGACGCCGATGGTATCGCAGCTACAGATCATGTCATACACGGCAGCATCATCCTGGGGCAGCATGTCGAGGTCGAGCGCCACCCCGTGCTCCTGCTCCACGAGGATGCGCGCCTCGTCCAGCAGCGAAAGCATCCTGAGTCCGAGAAGGTCGATCTTGATCAGTCCGGCGTCGGCAACGCTATCCTTGTCCCACTGGCAGACAACCCGCCCGGGCATGGCAGCACGTTCGAGAGGCACTATCTCGTTCAGAGGACAGGAGGAGATAAGCACACCGCCGTTGTGGATGGAGAGGTGCCGCGGCAAGTCCTCAAGCTGACGGCAGATGCTTAGATATTCCTGAAACGTCACCCGGTTGAAATACGAGGAGAATTCCTCTATTCCCGAGACCTCCTTGCTCACATCACGTGGACCGTAGCCGTACCATGACACCGACCTCGCCAGCCGGTCGGTCACCTGTACCGGCATGCCAAGCACCTTGCCGACTTCGCGAAGCGCATTGCGCGCTTGAAATGTTATGTAAGTACACACCATGGCGGTGTGCTCCCGGCCATACTTTTCATACACGTACTGGATAAGTTCCTCACGATGCGCGGTGGATACATCGATATCGATATCGGGGATGGATGACATCTCGTCATTCAGAAAGCGGCCGAGGAAGAGCCGGTTCCTGATGGGATCGACCTTCGTGATACCGAGGATATAGGCGATGATGGAGTTTGCCGCGGAGCCGCGCCCCTGAGCCGGGATGCCGTGTTGTTTGGCATACGCCATGATGTCCCAGACGATAAGAAAGTACCCGGACAGGCCGAGCCTGTCGATGAGGCTGAGTTCAAGCGCCACTCTCGACTCCACCTCACCCGTAACCTCTCCATACCTCTCGCGCAACTTGCCGCGGCAGACACGTTCGAGGTAAGTCTTCGCGGATTCACCTTCAGGCAGAGGGAACTCCGGAAAGCGATAACTGGAGAACTCGAGCGCAACATTGCAGCGTTCCGCCAGTTCAGCGGTCGCATACACCGCGGCGGGATATTCACGAAACAGCGCCAGCATCTCCTCATGAGACTTCAGATAGAACTCGGCATTCAGCTTCAATTCCGCGCAATCATCAAGCGTGCTGCGATGCCGGATACAGGTCAGGACATCATGTAGCCGGTGCGCCTCTTTCCGTGCGTAATGCACGTTGTTGGTCGCCACGCATCCCACACCGGACTCCCGCGCCAGGTCACTCAGCGCGGCACAGAGGGAGGCATCGTCCGGATACATGGAGTTCTGCAACTCGACGAAGAACCTATCCCTGCCAAAGATATCGATATAGCGGCCGGCAGCGTTACGCGCTCGCTCGCGCAGTGCGCCATGCGTGAGACGAGGCAGCTCGCCTTCCCTGCAACCGGAGAGGCACACCAGGCCACCGGAGTGCTCCGCCAGCATATCCCATGTCAGCACCGGTTCACCCTTCGCACCGGCGAGTTGCGCCTCAGTGATGATGCGGCACAGGTTCGCATACCCCACCGCATCCATCGCAATGAGGGTGAGGTGGTAACCACTATCGAGAGTGAGTTCGGCGCCGATGAGTGGTCTGACTCCCTCACGCTCGCAGGCGCGGGCAAAACGCACCGCGCCGTACAAACCATCGTGGTCGGTAAGCGCAAGCGCAGGCATCTCGAGTTCCGCCGCACGCCGCGCCAACTCCTCGGGCAAGGATGCGCCGTCGAGCAGCGAGAACGCCGAATGGCAGTGCAGTTCTACGTATCCTGTCATGATTCACCCGGAGCAGCGGCCGAACCGCTAGTCATACACCCGTTGGAGTTGCCAACCCCCGGTGGAGATATCCCTGAACACCTCGCAGATAATCCCGCCCTCAAGTCTCACGCGAAAATAGTCCCGCTCCGTCGGGCGCTTCCACCATTCCTGATCAAGCCGCCACCGGGAAAGAACACCCTCCACCTTTCTCCACCTTCCCTCATGTGTAACCGCCAGGGGCTCATGGCTATCCGATTCGTTGACCTGAATCTTCGGGGGTTGCAGGGCAGTCTTCTTCATCGCTCCTCCACCTCACAGGGCACGAAGGAGAAACGTTCCTCGGGCAGCCTTCCGCCCTGGCGTTTCACCACTCTCTTCACCACATCTTTCCCATACCGTTGCTGCAGTACACCGATCGCCTCATTGAATCGTGCCGTCGACCGTGGGAGACCATCGAGGAAAGAGGATTGCGTCCCCACGCCCGCACAAAGGTCTGAGGCAGTTAAGCGCAGCGACTCCACAGGGATAACTCCCACCAGCCGCTCGATACGAGGCAGGAGACGGCGGCCAAGAATCTCCGGCGAGGAGACAGGCTCTTTGAAGTGCAGTTCCTCCTCTTTCGACTCACCATTCTCGAGGCTGAGCAGCACCGTGAGGCGGCGACAGCACTGCCAGCGCGCCTGCAATTCACGACACAGTGCGTCAAGGAGTTCACCGGCCACCTCAAGCAACTCCTCGCCGTGCGCAACCGGCATCTCGAAGCCCCTGAATTGCACCAACTCGCGCACTCCCTTCCACTGCTCCACCTCCCGGTTGTCCCCGCCGCGAATAACATCCAGAATCGCCTGAGCTTCCTTCCCGAACTGTGCTTCCAGAGCACCGGCAGGCAACTCGAGGAGTTCGCCCGCGTGCGAGATGCCGAGAAGCCGCAACCTGCGCATCACAGCGTCATCCAGGGGAAGCCGCTCAACCGGCAGGCCGTGAAGGAACTCGCTTTCGCCGTCATCCGCTACTATCAGTGTCTGCAACAGCGCCGCATCCTCAGCAGCAACGCGGGCCGCGAAGCGCGATGAGGCGACACCGCAGGAGGCATCGAATCCAGGCTGCCGCCGGACTGCCGTGATAACGTCCACGGCGAAACTCCGCTCGTCCCGCTCGTAGCGGAGGCCCAGCAGCACATGCGCCGGCGGTATGGGCTCGACCAGCGGGCATATCTGTGCCACCTCGAATACTACGGAGGAAAAGGCCTGGCGGTATCGCTCTTCGCGATACGGCAGGAAGGTTCCTGAAGGACAGAGGCGGTACGCCTGCCTCAGCAGGATATCGCGCACTACTCCATAAGCGGCGGCCTCATCGGAGACCTCCCGCACACGCCCCGTCTCGTGGTGGTACCCTCCGATAATCAGCGGCATGCCGCAGAGCGCCGGGTTGGTTCTCCGTTCCACCTGGACAGCGAATCCGGGCAGGTACATGCATGCGATTCTCATCTACAGGCTCCGAAAAGTAATTCAACGTATGAACTTTCGAATCACCGCCACGACCCTCCCCTGGATCGTTACGTTGTCCGGGTCCACGTAGAGAGGCTCCATCTGCCGGTTAGCGGGCTGCAGCCGGATATGTCCCGCCTCTCTGTAGATGCGCTTGAGGGTGACCTCATGCTCATCCTTCAGCCACACTGCCACCATGTCGCCGTCCACGGCTGTCTGCGTCGCCTCCATAACGACGATGTCACCATCCATAACGCATGCATCGATCATGGACCTGCCCCGCACCTTAAGAGCAAACAGGTTTTCGCCATCGCCCACCAGTTCGCGGCTGAAATCCAGCATCTCTTCGGCGCCCTCGGACCAGTTACCGGACTCGGGTACAGGAATCGGAGTGCCTGCGGCTATCACGCCGAGCAGCGGCACGCCAACATTGGCTCCCTGTACAAGCTGTATGCTGCGAAATACTCCCGGTGCACGGCGTACCACACCTTCGCGTTCGAGCACGTTCAGATGGTATTGAACGAGGTTCGGCGAACTCAGGCCACAACCTTCCACGATGTCAGCCACCGATGGAGAGTACCCCTTTTCCGCCATGAATGACTGGACGAACTTCAGCACCCGCTCCCGCGTTCGGTTCGCGCCACCTCGCGTCATAACAGCCACCTCCGCATGGAAGATTGTATGAATATACAACTCAAGAAATGAGGTGTCAAGAGAGGGCTTATGGAAAGCAGAAAGGGAAAACTACAACGCGCGCTCATAGCGCAAGAATCGGATGGTGTTACCCACGGGCTTGTCCAAGAATGTGACAGGCTGCTCCTGCAAACCCTGAAGGGAGAATCCGGTGCGGTTGAGCACGGCGGCCGACCGTACGTTCTCCGGCTCTACGAGCGCCATGAATTTCAAATACCCCGCATCCCTCGCCAGACCCGCGAGACAGTCCACGGCATTGGTTATCACGCCCCGGTGATGCGCCCCGGCCCAGTACCCGATATACCCACTTCCCGACTCATTCCGTTCCCTCACATCGACGCACGCCCCGATACATCCATCCGGGTCGCGCAACAGGAACGCCATCCGCTCACCCAATTCCCATCCGCGGCGCGCCCACGCCAGAAAGTCGAGTGCATCCTGTTCACCATAGCGCCTGCCTCTCAATCGGTCGCGAAAGAGAAATCGCCGGGTGAGCGGCTCGTTACAGATCTCCACAAGCGCCGCCAAATCACCCTCCGCCGTCTCAAACGACGTATCGATGGAGTGCATGCGATAGCGCTCACGAGTGCCATAGCGCTCAACGAAGACGTCCACATGCGGGCCGAACAAATTGTTCATGGAGAAAGCTGAGGCCGTAGCGCCGACTCCAACCCACGGGGCGCCAGGGCAGGACATCGAATCAGACGAAGAGTGCAAGCGATACGGGTACAGACCTAACTGATATCCACCAACGCATTGTCGAGGAAGCGTTCAAACTTGCCTTCGGCATCAGCCACCGCAGGCATGGCGGCGGCGTACACGACTCTGCGGCCCTCGCGCCTCGACCGTACGAGGCCCCCCTCCTGCAGCACGCTCAAGTGGTACGAGATGGTCTGTCTCGGCACGTGCAGCCACTCCTGCAGCTCTCCCGAACTCATGTCGTGTCCGCGAAGTAGCTTCAGCATACGCAGCCGCGTATCCGCGGACAACGCCCTGACGACTTTGACGACCTCTTCCATTCGAGTGTCACCCATAGAGCCGGCCCAGCGGGGCCGCTCCTTCGTGTACACATGCTAACGCAGGCTTTTGCGCACGTCAATCGTATCACGGCAAAAAGTGTATGTTATGCCACTTATAAGCCCACGGCGAGTTATAGTATGTGGCCGCCAATGGGGCTGTGGATGGCAGATGCAACGTGCATTTGCCGAAGACGCCACGCGGCAAGGAGGGCACGAGGTTGAGCAAGATTGCTTACGCACTCATCGGCATCGGCGCGGTAGTCCTGGTTGTCTGGGGCGTGAAGGAATTCCTGACGGATCCGGGAGTCGATATCCTTATCCGCATCGCAGTCGCGGCTGTGGCGCTCGGCCTGCTCATCCTCATCGGCGTGGTGGCGCGCGACCGCGTTCGGGCATCGAAGAGCGACAAATTCAAAGGAGTACAGCGATGATTTTGACCACAACCGAAACGATTACCGGCAAGAAGATAGTCCGCACGATAGGCTGGGCTAAAGGCAACACCATACGCGCCCGGCACCTTGGCAAGGATATCGTAGCGATGCTGCGAGGCATGGTAGGCGGTGAAATCATTGAATACACCAAGATGATGGCTGAAGCCCGCGAAGAAGCTATCGCCCGGATGATTGAGGATGCGGAGGCCCAGGGCGCCAATGCGGTCGTCGGACTTCGGTTCAGCACGTCACTCGTGATGCAGAACGCCTCAGAGATACTTGCTTACGGGTCAGCAGTGATCGTCGAATGACTCCTCGTTCGCGTCACCCGGGCCACGAGTCCAGACGCGAACGCATTCTTGACGGCCCCCAGGGCAGCCAACGCGAGGCGGGTTGTGGCGCCGCACCCGGGTGCAACGTGGGCGCCGGGACGGGTGCATCCTTCCACACGTGCATGTGTGCCCGCGCGGGATTTGCACACCGCACTTGCACAGAGTACGCTTTCATCCGTCAATCGTCTCACCCACATGATATAGTCAATTGTCAAAGATAATTAGAGTCGCCCTGGATGCGGCGGGCGGCGACTTCGCACCTTCTGATTCAGTTAAAGGGGCACTGAAGGCCGCTCGAAAGAGCCGGGCAGAAGTATTGCTCGTCGGCCCTCCCGAGAAGCTCGAGCCGGAGATACTGAAGTGCGGTGGGTTGCCCTCCAATGCCCGGCTGATTCCGTCGGAGGATGCCCTCAAAGAGGGCGAACCCGCGACTCACGCCCTGCGACGCAAGTCCAACTGCTCCATCGCGGTGGCGGCCAGGCTGGTCAGGGACGGCGAAGCCGACGCACTCGTGAGCGCGGGATCCACAGGGGCTGCGTCCGTGAGCGCCATCTACTACATGGGAATGCTGCCCGGCATCGGCAGGCCGGCGGTCTGTGTGCCACTGGTCGGAATGGCGCCCCAGACGGTGATAATCGACGGCGGCGCGAATGTGGACTGCAAACCTCATCACCTGCTGTCGTTTGGCGCCATCGGCACCGTCTACGCGCGGCGCATGCTTGGCGTCAAGGAGCCAACCGTAGCTCTTCTGACCACCGGGACCGAACCGGGCAAGGGGCCCAAAATGCTGCAGGAGACCTACACGCTCCTCAGCAACAGCGGCCTCAACTTCATAGGCAACATAGAAGGGTATGACGTTCTCACGGGCAAGGCCAATGTTATCGTGTGCGATGGCATACTGGGGAACGTGCTCATGAAGTTCTATGAGAGCCTGGGACCAAGCTTCACGCGCTGGGTCACCGGGCGGCTGGGGTCAGTGCCGATAGTGGGCCCGGGACGCCGGGTCCTGGGGCAGATAATCCGATTCACCAGGGTCACCCGCGAAGAGAGTGCCGGGGGCGGCCTGCTGTGGGGCGTCAATGGTGTAGTTCAAATCATGCATGGCAACAGCACCGCGGTGCATTTCGAGCGGGCGATAGCGCGAGCCGCAAAGGCGGCGGAGGCGGACGTTGTCCAGGAACTGCGAACCGAGTTCGCCTCCGTTCAGGAGCGGTGCCGCGAACTCCTGGAAACCACGACACCGACTCCTCCGCACGACCCGACGTCCGTGGCGCTTTCCGTCTAGCGGACACGCCCCTACTTAAGGTTGAGCTTGAATATCGTTTGGAACGAACTGAACAGGTCCAGGTACTGCTCGAGATAGCGACTGAGCAGGAAGTGTCTGCCGTACATTCTCCTTGCCCTTGGCGCCCATTTCCCGGCCCATGTCCGGATCCTTGAGCAACTCGACGATCCTGGCAGCGGCCTGTTCCACGGTTGAAACCAGGAAACCGTTCACCCCGTCCTCTATCTGAAGCTTGATTCCTCCAACGTTGCCGCCTATAACCGGAGTGCCTTTCCACATGGCCTCCGAGACGGTCAGACCGAATCCCTCGCGCAAGGACTTCTGCAGCACAACGGCCGCCTTCCGTTGCAGCGCGTTGACGAGCGCACCGTCCTGCTGGCTCATGATGAGCACCGTATCCGACTTCTGGTTCAGCAGCGATTCATACACCGCCGGACCTTCCGGGTCATCGGTGGCCACGTTGCCAAGCAGCACAAGCCGGCAGGGCGTTTCCTGCCGGGCGAGGTTGAACGCATCGATGACACCCTGCGGATCTTTCCATCGATCGAACCGTGAAATCTGAACTACTAGCGGCAAGTCAACCGGGATACCGTAGTGTTTCAGCCGTTCATCGCACTCATCGTCCGTCATCTCGTCATTCACGATCGAGAATGGATCGATGGCGGGCATGAAGAAGACTTGCGGCGTGGCCAGCGGCTGGGTGTATTCCTTGCTGCTCAAGATGACCGCGTCATACTGCTCGATGAACGAGGCAAGGTAATTCCAGAGTTCGCGGTTCGGTTCCTGCAGGTCGATGTGGCAACGCCATATCCACGGCCCTGTCTTGCGGTAGTGAGTAATGAGCGGCAGAGGCTGGGGATCGTGGATGACGACGACGTCATGCGTGATGTGATTGAGCAGGGAATTCTGATAGATGACCTCCTCATACATCTCCTGTTTACGGTCGCTCCAGTTGATGTCGCCACCCTGCAGTGCGTTGTGCATCTTCTTGGTGACGGAAAAGAAGTCCGGCGGTCCGTGAATCGTTCGCCAGCCCGTCTCGATGCCGAGACTATTCATGAGAAGGGTGAGCGATCCCAGCAACTGCGATACCCCGCCACCGTAGTACGTTGAGTTGACGTTAACGATGTGATACTGCTGAAGCGCCCGGGCTTTGCTCTTGATCCTCCCGACACCCTCCGCGCCGATATGACGCTCGTAGTCATCGATAGTCACCATGCCATGGTTGTCCATTGCATCAGTCTCCTCTTACCTGGCCTTGCGGCCGTCCAGTGAAATCCCCCGCATGAAGTCGGCCGTATCCTCGGGAACACTCGTATTGATGTGAATACCCGACCCTATCTCGAACCCTGCGACCGCGGTCAGCCGGGGATATATACGAAGATGCCAGGTGAATATCGGCTCATTGTCATCTCCGGCGGCTGCCGTGTGCAGCACGTGGTTGAAATCGGGGTTGTTGAGGCCGGCGTAGAGCCGGTACAGGGCGTCCCTCATCGCGATTGCGAATTCCCGCAACTGGTCGTCGGACACATCGCCGAAGGATGCCATCGGCTTCTTCGGAATCACCCAGGTCTCAAAAGGCCGCCGTGAAGCATACGGATGCATCTCGACGAAGGATTGACCTTCATGCACCACGCGCAGACCGCGTTCAATCTCAAACTCAACCATCTCCAGGTACAGATTGCGGCCGCGCTCGTCATAGTGCCGCATGGCGACGTCGTACTGGTGACGTAGATGCCACGGCACCACCGGAGTGCCAACAATCTGAGAATGCGGGTGCTCGAGGGACGTGCCCGCCGCCAGGCCGTGGTTCTTGAAGATGATGACCTGTCTCACATAGTCCAGTTTATATATCGCGCGCAGACGCTCACGGTATGCGTGCACCACGTCGAATATCTCGTCGTCGTCCATCACCGCAAGCAGACGGTTGTGCAGCGCGGATTCAACGACAACTTCATGAACACCGACTCCCTTGACACTCAGAGCCAGAGGGTGATCCTGGAACCGTTGAGCTTCGCCGTCGGGTCGAACCGCGGGGTACTTGTTCTCGATTACTCGGACGCGCCACAGCCCGGTCGCCGGGTCAAGGTAACGGATACTCTCGCCCGACGTCTCCGATTCATTGCCGGGACAGAACGGGCATTCGGCTACGTGCGCCTCGGGGAGGACATTCTGGGCGCGAGATATGAGATCCCGAGGGCGCTTGGCCCGCTCGGTGGCTATGATGACCCATTCCCGGGTTGTGGTGTCCAGCCGAAGCTCCGACATTCGCCACCTCCACTGCCGCATACCCGCCAGGCGGGTGCCGGTGAGAACAGCTTACCTGACGGAATGGTCTCGACTCAAGCGCCGGGTCGACAGGCAGCGTGGACGCGAATGCCGCAAGGTCTGTCATACTGGCCTTGATGTCATCACTGTTGCCAGCCGTTCTGAGGACACTCTTCCCCGGATGGCACCACCGCTTCAGATTCGTCAGCGGCGAGCGGACACTGCCCACCCCACCGGCCACCATCGACCTCTACATCCACCTGCCGTTCTGCCGCAACGTCTGTTCTTTCTGCCCGTACGTGAAGCAGGTGTACAGCAGGGATACGGCAACGGCATACCGGGATGCCCTCCTGCGCGAATTGCAGTGCCTTCACGACTCCTGGGGCGACATCCCCGTGAAGTCCGTGTACTTCGGCGGAGGAACACCGACCCTGACCCCGGAAATCGTGGAGACAACCATGGGGTGGTTGGCCCGGAACTTCACGCTGGGAAGAGAGGTGGGGGTAGAGATGCACCCGCTTGACGCCACACCCGATGTCGTCGGAAAACTGCGGGCCAGTGGCGTGACGATGATAAGCCTCGGAATTCAGACGTTCAATGACCGATTGTTGACCTTGCTCGGACGCGGATACGATGCCGCGCAGGCAAGGCACGCGTGCGAGGCGATTCTGAGCGCCGGTTTCGACAGCGTGGATATTGACCTCATGTTCGCGCTACCCGGAGAATCCGCGCAAGAGGTCAGGCATGACGTGGCAACCGCCTGCGAACTGGGCGCCAACCAGGTATCGTGCTATCCGCTCATCAGCTTCTCGGACACACCGCTGGAGGGCCGGCTGCGCGCCGCGGGTGTCAGGCTACCATCGAGGCCAGCCGAACGAGAGATGCTGCGCGCGGCAGTCGCAGAATCGCGGGCAAGAGGCTACGAGCGCTCGTCCATCTGGAGCTTCAACAGACCCGGCTCGCCGCGGTACACCACCGTGACGCGCGATTCGTTCATTGGCATCGGGGCGGGAGCGTCTTCGCGAATCGCCGATCAGTTCCGAATCAATACGTTCTCCGTAAACGAATACATCCGGGCGACCCGCACGGGCAGTCCCCTGGCACTGAGCACTCGAATGAATGAAGGTGACCGCATGGCCTACTGGCTGTTCTGGCGGTTCTACGACACGTTCATCGATATGAAGCGCTTCGAAGATCTGTTCCTGCGACCGCTCCCCACACGTGCGCGCGCCCTACTCCAACTGGCCACGGCCATGCGACTGGTCGTACCAGATGAAGGCGGGATGCGCCTGACCGACCGCGGCGCCTATCTTTTCCACCTCATCGAGAAGGACTACACTCACTCCTACCTGGAGCCGCTCTGGTCCACATGCCGCCGCCAGGCGTGGCCGGAGGCAATCTCGCTGTAGTCCTCTTTGAAGCCGGGTGTGCGTCCACGGAACCCGCGAGGAGTGTTCCTCGGTTGACGGCTTCAGGCGGGCGTAGCAGAATCGCTTGATACGCAAACACCAGGGATCGACGACGGCCAATGTCAGACGCCGAGAGAAGTGGAAGACAACGCCCTTGCACGGACAGCCTTTGGGCGTCCCCGAGAAGCGGCCCCCGGGCGTCAGCCAGACGAGCCTATTTCCTGTTGAGGACCTCAGGGGTGAGCGGGCTCATCCGCGGGGTGCTTCGCTTTGGCCGCGTGCTGCTGAAAGCCGCCTATACGGACGAACTGATGTACGTGTACAAACTCCCGATAGAACACGCCGGTCCACTTCCGTGGCCCGCTCCCATTGAGCAGTGCGAGTGTCACGTCATCGAAGACAACGCCGCCGCCGATGCGCTGGTCTCGCAGGGTTACGATGACTTTAGAGTCATGATTCCGCCGGCACGGACAAGGCTTGAGCAGGGTGCGGTGGCCGCGTGCGCGTACGTTGACAAAGCGTTCGCAAGTGTTGACTGGATGGCCTTCTCGCAGCGGGCGCAGCGCTCCATCGATGGGCTGCCTTATCGAGTCAGCTACGAGGACCACCACGCCTACACGGGAGGGGCATTGACCCAACCTCAATTTCGGAATATGGGCATCGGAACCTACAGGCTCAGTCAACAACTCCGCTACATGCGCGACCATGGCTCTACGGTGAGCTGCTGCGTGATACGAACCGACAACGTGCCATCTCAGCGATGCGTTGAGAAACATGGTGCACAGGTCAGCCGTATATGCAGACAGCACCGGTTCCTCGGCTGGAGAAGGTGGACCGAGCACTCCGTCAAATAGGCTCGCACTATGACCCGTTCGCCGCACGATTGATGTACCGGTCACGGCCACATTATTGGCCCAAATGAAAGGAGACGTTCCTAATCCGTTCGACCGGGGAGCATGGCCGGTGCGACTATGGAGAGAGCTACGCTCTCTCTCGCGCCTCGCATATCGCCGGTTCGCGCGCCGTGCCGCGCCATTGTTCCAGAGCGTGGCATTACGAGTCAGGTCATCGCTCGCGCGCAGGTCCACAGGATATACGGTCGATGTGCCCCCTGTCCTCTACGGTCCTCCACGTCCGCGACAAGAACGTGACGATACTGTGTCTTCGCCGTGATGAAACCGGCGCGGATGCGTAGAATTGTGTATGAAACACGCAGCTTCGGAAGGCATCCAGATGACGCTGTTCAGACATTCGGTACCGGGACTGATACTGTTGGCATGCTGCATGATGCTTCCTTGCGCCGGCTGTTCCACGCCAACAGAACAGGGCGTCGCAATCTATCTGACAATGGGCGATGTTGCCCCCTCTGCGATGGAGATGCTCAGTCATGTCGACCTGGCCGCAGAACCCCTTATCTCAATGGACGACATCATCAGCTACGATGCCTCAACACACGAGTTGACGTTGACGGCGGAGGCTTTCAACAGAATCGCCGCCCTCGAAGTTCCGGTGTCAGGCAAGGCGTTCGTGGTGTGCGTCGACGGAAATCCGGTCTATTGGGGAGCGTTCTGGACGCCGATTTCGTCATTGTCGTTCGATGGGGTGACCATCTGGAAGCCCCTCGGCGCAGAGCAGTCTAGTACCGTGCAGATACAACTCGGCTATCCGGGTCCCCCGCCCGGGGAGAGCAACGACCCACGGAACAGCCCCATCATCCTGGCGGCATTCGAACAGGCCGGCAAGTTGATAGTGAGGCCGCCCAACCTGCAAACGGATGCGCTGCCACAGTCCATGAAGGGATACGAGCTATATTCCTGGTCCGAGGGTGGCGAGTGGCACTTCGCACTGATGACCGGCACCAACCGCAATAAGACCGCGCAGGAAGTGCTGTCTCACGAGTCCACCGTATCGGATGATGGGTGGGTTCATATCCACGCGATCGGTGTGGACGAGTTGGAGGCCACATTGAACAGGCTGCCTCCGGGACAATATGTCTCATGGCTGCCGGAATTGAGAGATGGTGACCAACATCAAGACGTGGCGCTCCCACCTGCCGCAACCGTCGATGTCATCAGAGAGTACGCGGAAGAGCATGGCCTGGAGTTTTCGGCTCCGACGCCGTGACCACTGGTTGCGAATGCTGTGCGGGAGCATTGCGCAAGGGCCCGGCGTGACGGTCAGCAAACGGGAGAGCAGCAAGACAATGAACGTATCGGTAATTCTGGCCCACCCGAATAGAGACAGCTTCAACCATGCGATAGCCGCAACGGTTGTCGATGCCTTGCGGAAATCACGAAACGAGGTACGCTTCCACGACCTGTACCTGGAGAGATTCGACCCGTTGCTGCTCGCGGAAGAGATTCCGTCCGATGCGCCGCTCTCCCCCGATATCGAGGCGCACTGCAGAGAGATAGCTGAAGCGGACGGCATCGTCATAATCCATCCCAACTGGTGGGGCCAACCTCCGGCAATCCTCAAGGGCTGGATAGACCGGGTAATACGGCCCGGAGTGGCCTACGAATTCGTCGATGGCGACAATGGTGAAGGAGTCCCGCACGGGCTTTTGCGCGCGAAGCTGGCCATCGTATTCAACACCACCAACACCGACCCCGGAAGAGAGCAGCGCGTGTTCGGCGATCCTCTCGACACCCTATGGAAGAACTGCATCTTCGGACTGTGCGGGGTTACCGATGTCCACCGACGGGTGTTTGGCATCATCATCACCAGTTCTGACGAGCAGCGCCGGCAGTGGCTGACCGAAGTGAGGCAGACAATCATCCAACAATTCCCCGCGTCGTGCTCTTGAAACTCGAGCCCGACGGGCCTGACGCCACCCCGAGCCTCGGGGGCGGGCTTCCCGGTCGGCCTGTGTCCGATCAATCCTGAAATCAGGTGATCGCCGCGAACAGCTGCGTGAACCCCATTGCCTTCCCGGCGCGGTCACCGACACGCATTCCCCGGTCGCAAGAACAGTGCTGCAGCCAAGAACAAGTAATTCACGTGCGTCCAGCCTGAGGGGCATTGCGCAGAGGACTTCATCAGCCTAAGCTGTCACTACGAGGACAACAGCGAGGGGCAACGATGCTGCAACACAGATACGCATTGCCGGTTCTGAACACGTTCGGATTGGCGCTCGTGCTCGTAGTGAACGCGCTGGCGAATATACTGCCTATTAACGGGGTAACCACGGGAGCGGTATCCGACCGCTACGACAATCTGTTTGTACCCGCCGGCTACACGTTCTCAATCTGGGGCCTTATCTACCTGCTACTGGTCCTGTTCGTGGTGTATGAGTGGATGGCGGCCGGAAAAGGCCAGAGCGCCGGTTCATTCAACTCTCGAGTGAGAGTCTGGTTCTTCGTATCCTGCCTTGCCAACGCGGGCTGGATCTTCGCGTGGCACTACGGGTTACTTCCGCTCACACTCGTGTTGATGTTGGTGTTACTGGGTTCCCTGCTGACAATCTATCTGCGACTCGGAATCGGTGTGGCGAGTGTGACCAGGACCGAGAAGTACCTGGTCCACCTCCCCTTCAGCGTGTACCTGGGCTGGATTACCGTGGCGAGCATCGCGAATGTGGCCGCATTCCTGACCTCCATCCACTGGGGGGCATTGGGCCTCAGCACGCAATTCTGGGCGGTGGCGGGCATCGCCGTCGCAACGGCAATTGCCGTCGCAGTAGCGTTCAGACGCAGGGACGTATACTTCTGCCTCGTCATAGACTGGGCGCTTGCCGGCATCCTGGTGAAACGCCTTGGGGATGCGACCGTGCCGGACGGAGGGGTGGTTGTCGCCACGATCGCGGCACTCGCCATCGTCAGTGCAGCAGTCGTCGTCCAGATAATCCGGCGGCGGGTCTACATGCCGCCGGCCTAGATGGCGCCCAGGCGTGCAACCACTTCGTACACGCCCTCTCGATGCGGCAGGATTCGGAGAAGACTGTACGGCCAACGCGCCAAGTTCCTTCCGGCATCCTGACGTGCGATAATGGCGGAGGACGCGCTCGGCCCGAGCGGACGCCTGCGGGAGATCAGGCACTGATGGCCGGCTCACCGCAGGGCTGAGCGGCCCGCGTGGAGTTAATCGTCGTAAGGAAAGGGGGTTCACTGTGGCCAAACTTGTTACAGGTGGAACGGGATTCATCGGCGCGAGCCTCGTCGACCAGTTGCTCGAGCGCGGTGATGACGTCATCGTCCTCGACCGTGTTCAAACCAACCGCTGGGATAAGGCCGCCAGGAAGCCAAAGATCGTCATGGCGGACATCACCAACTGGCCCGAGGTAATGAACGTCTTCAAAGACAACGAGATAGACTGCGTGTACCACCTCGCGGCGATGCTGAGCTTGCCCTCTGAGGCAAATCCCTGGGCGGCATTCCAGGTCAACGTGGTGGGCACGATGAACATGTTGGAGGCGGTCCGCCTGTTCGGGCCCAACAAGCTGATTTTCGCCAGCACGACGGGCACCTACGGCCTTGACATCATGGATGAGCCGGAAATAACCGACACGACATTGCAGCGGCCGACAACGATGTATGGCAGTTGCAAGGTATACGGTGAATTGCTGGGCAGGTTCTACCGCAAGAAGTTCAACACGGACTTCCGAGCCGTGCGCATCCCGTCCCTGGTTGGACCGGGGATTAAGACTCGAGCCATCGGACAGTACAACTCGTGGATGATTCAGGCCGCCGCCCAGGGCAAGCCGTATGAGTGCTACGGCCCGCCGGACCGGGGATTGCCGCTGATCTACTTCAAAGACACGGCGGGGGCGTTCGCCTCAATAGCTGATGCCGACATCACCAATATCAAGATGCTCAACTACAACATCGCGGGTGTGAACATCTCGGTAACGCCGAGAGAGATAGAGAACTCCATCAAGAAATTCATACCTGACGCGGTCGTCACGTACAATCCTGACCCGGTGGTACTGACTTACTTCTCTACGATGCGCTTTGACGCGCTTGACGACAGCGCCGCGAGAGAGGAGTGGGGCTGGCAACCACAATTCAACAGCGTTGACGCCATAGTCGAAGATTTCATCACCGAGGTGCGTCTTAACGGAGCGAAGTACGGAATATAACGCGTGAAGAGGCCCGCGGGGCTGCAGTACCGATGCGGACTTCTCGTCAGTGCTTCAAGGTGAGGGGTGGGGGCAATGCCCCCACCCCTCAGTTGTGTCGGCATATCCCACACGCAATTTGGAGCGAGGGACCGACATCGGAATCGGCACTCCCCAATATGGAACCGGTGGTGCGCCATTCGGGGGCACGACTGCACCGCGGCGCGGTCTCCGTGAACTGGCGTAGAATACACACCCCATGAAGAGTGCAACTCCATCCACAAAAGTGTTCATCGGCCTGGTGCTGTTCGATGCGATATTGGCGGCCATCGCCACGTACCTGCCGCAGGGATTACCCGCGGGAACGACCCCGAGCGCGGTGCCGATGTTCCAGTTGGCCCTCATCGGCGCCGCCTCCATACTGATCTTGTACGGAGGGCTCGGCTACGTGGGGTTGCGCCTGTCCCGAACGCTCGGCTATCCGGACCTGCTGGACAAGCGGGTGACCAACCGCCAGCGATTTCTGACTCCGATGATAGTCGGACTATGGATGGGCCTGTTCTTCATCATCGCTGACAATATCTTCAGCCGGTTCCACAACCTCGGGCCATTCCCTCATCCACCCTTCCCAATGTCCCTTGTGGCGTCGTTCAGTGCCGGAATCGGGGAAGAGATGATGTTCCGGCTCTTCTTCATACCGGTCCTGGTGTGGCTGATCTCATGGAAAGTGCTGAAGGGTCAGCACGAGCGGGTGACCTACTGGAACGCGGCTATCTTCTCAGCGGTGTTCTTCGCGGCCGGGCACCTGCCGTCACTAATGATGATGCTGGGCGCACAAACGCTCGCAGATATACCTCCGGCGATGATGGCGGAGGTCTTCATCCTGAACGGCGCTCTGTCACTCGTCGCGGCGTACTTCATGCGCAAGAGCGGCTACCTGGCGGCGGTGACGCTGCACACCTCCACCGACATCGTGTGGCACGTTATCTGGGGACTTCTGCGCTAGACGACGTGTCAGAACCGGTCTTTTCGCCTTCGCACTTCGGCGAACACTTCCACGTCCGAGGCATTCTCCATGCCGACCGCACGCTTCAACGCGGGGTCGGCGGTGCGGAGGAACGGATTAGTGGCCAGTTCCTGCGCGATGGTGGAAGGAACTGTCGACTCGTTGCCCTCGATGAGTGTGCGCACCTCTTCCAGCCGAGCGCGCACCAGATCATTGTCAGGCTCAAGGGTAAGGGCGAATTCGTAGTTCTCAAGCGTGTAGTCGTGACCGCAATAGACCCTCGTGTCGGCCGGCAGCGCCGCGAGGCGCTGCAGAGAGCGCAACATCGTCTCGGGCGGGCTGTTGAACAGGCGCCCGCAGCCACCAACGAAGAGAGTATCGCCCGTGAATACTGCACCCGTCTGCCCGTCCACAGGGGGAATATACAGACAGACCGAATCCGCCGAATGGCCGGGAGTACGCAGCACCGAGAACGTGAGAGAGCCTACCGGATGTGACGAATCATCGGGCGAGGTGTCAGGCACCCACACCTCGCAGCCAGTGCGGCGCGATAGCTCATCGCTTCCCCCGGTGTGATCGAAGTGCGCGTGAGTGCAGAGCACGGCCAACAGCCTGGCGCCCGAGCGGTCCAGCGCCCGCGATGCCGGCGATGACTCACCGGGATCGATAACGGCCGCGTTCCCTTCGAATTCAATCACGTAGGTGTAGTTGTTGGCCAGCGTGCCCAGCGTAGTCACGGTATGCATTCGTCACCTCCAGTGCGAGCGCCGGGTCATGCAACCGAGCGCGCGATATTCAGATACAAACCGGCGGCGGTCACGACATCAGAGAACGCGACCGCCTCGTCCTGGCTATGCGCCAAGTCCAGGCGGCCGGGACCTAGCACGATCGGATCTATCCCCGCCGCCCACAGAACATTGCCGTCGGAGTGACTCCTGAACTGCTGAGGATTCCACTCACGAGACATGGACTCGTATACCTTCCTGAGCCGCTTCACGAACGCCCTGTTCGGCGAGATCTCGTACCCTGCGTACGTGTCTTCAAATCTCATGTACAGGTCAAGGGCGGAAAGGCCAACCACGTCCGGCGCCACGATATTTTCGAGGTCCGCCTTGAGCGAATCCATGCGCATGTCGGGCGGAAGATGAAAGTCCAGCCAAGCCTCGCACAGGTCAGGAACGACAAACCCTGACGGCGAACCCGCCAGCTCGCGGATGTTGTAGACCAGACGGGAGCCTTCGGAAGCGGCGAAATCCGTTACGTGGAGCAATAAGCGCAACATCGCCTCGATCGCGTTATGTCCGACCTCAGGTAGGGCCGAGTGCGCGCGCTTGCCGCGGGCACGGAGGAACACCTCCAGATAGCCGTAGTGTCCCAGGCACGGTGCAAGGTCGGTGGGTTCCCCCACGATGGCCCAGGGAAAATGATACTCATCGACCAGCGCGCGCGCGCCCGCGTTGTCCTCCTCCTCGTCCACCACCAGCGCAAGCGCGACGGGAGGAGTCGGCCCGTCCGCGTTACACAGCACCGTGAATGCCTCGATCATCGCGGCGCAGCCGGACTTCATGTCCGCCGTGCCAAGACCGCGCACCACATCGTCAACCATCTCGAAGCCGTAGTCGTCGAGGTCATACGCCGCAACGGTATCGACATGTCCCACCAGACACAGCTCTATCTGGTCGACGCCTTCGGGCACGGCTATCAGATTGCTGCGCTGTTCGTCCACTGCCTGGAGTTCAACCGAGACGCCGTTCGCCTTGAGGTGTTCCGCCGCGAAGGATATGACCTCCTCCTCCTTACCGGACGGACTGTAGATGTCGACCAACCGTTCAAGCAGGATGCGCAGCCTCTCGGGACTTACTCCGGAATCGCTATGTGCCACTGTTTTCGTCCTCTTCCGCGGGTCGAGCCACGGTCGCGCCGTGTGCGGCAAGCCCTTCGGGGTGGGCAAGTCTTCGGCTCGCGCGCTTACGCGCTGAGGGCTCAGACTTCTCCCCACGGCTGTCCAAGCGCCGAAGCGTCTTCGCCAACCACACGTGTTTGCCGGTCGTCGTGAAGCCCAGATGACTGAAGAAGCCTATGGCTCGCTCGTTTTCAATCACGGTGTCAGAGATTATCATGCGCACGCCTTCCTCACGGAAGAGCTCCTCGAGTCGACGGTACAGTCGAGTGCCAAGATGGGCATGCTGAATCCCCTCGGCCACCCCTATCCATTCAAGGTAGCCATAGCGTTTCCACGCGGTGCCCTCCTTCACCACCGTGGTTGCGAGAACGAAGCCGACGACACGATCTTCGACTTCAGCCACGAGGCAGAACTCCGGGTCCGAGGTGAACAATCCTGTTACCTCATATGGGTCCCAGGTGCGGTACAGGATGGGATACTCCTCGCTGGTGAACAAGCTTTCGCCAAGCCTGTAGACAACGCTCAGGTCGTCAATCTCCATTTGCCGCACGGTTACGTCGACTCGCCTGCGCGGAGCGGCCATACACGCTGTACCTCCCACGAGAATCCCGACCGGCCGGGAATAACGCAAACGCGAGTATACAATATGACGACGCGAAACGTCCGACGCGCCGACCGTTTGACCCGGCTCAACGTGATTGACCTGACAAAACGCCGGAGATATACTCGCTTTCGCCGAGTTCGTCCATGCCAAGGCGCGGTCTCTTACTCGGCGGTCACGACGCGGCCTACCGCGCCAAGCAGGACCGAAAGACTCAGTGAGAGGGGAGGAATCAAGTGTACGAGAAGATACTGGTGTCCCTGGATGGTTCCAAGCAATCCGAGTGCGTTCTCGACCACGTGCGCATGCTTGCCAAGGGTTGCAGCATCCCGAAGATTGTGCTGCTGCGGGTAGTCGAGCCTTTCCCTGTGGCGGCCCTTAATTATCTGGGCGACGAGCAGGCCTCCGCAGTACAGAAGAAATCCGTGGAAGCGGCTGATGAATACCTGTCATACATCGCCGGCGATATTCGCACTTTCTGCGGTGGAGTCGAGACCGTCGTTCTTAAAGGCAACCCTGCCCACGAGATAGTGGAGTACGCAAAGACCCATGGCGTGGACCTCATCGCGATAAGTACCCACGGAGAATCGGGCATGATGCGCATGACGACGGGGTCGGTTACCCGTCACGTCATGGATACCTGGCGGGGCGCCACTCTTGTGATTCCGCCGGTCGCCTGCCAGCCCTGACATGCCGATAGACCGCGCGACAGCGCGCACAGCCGCGCCTTGAAGAGGCGTTCGCATTGACGCCGGGGTCGCCATCGTGACGGTGGCGACCCCGGCGTTCAACTTCAGGTGGTTTGTGCGGCGCAACACAGAGGAGCCGCGCGGCAAGGGGGCGTCGCTTGTACGAGAAAATACTTGTACCCCTCGACGGGTCGGAACACTCCGAGTGCATTCTCGACCACATAGGCACACTCGCCAGGGGCTGCACGATTCCCTCGGTCGTGTTACTTCAGGTAGTGGCGCCATTTCCACGCGCAGCATCGGACTACCTCGGAGGAGATACTGCGCGAGAGGTTCAGGAGAAGTCAAAATCCGCGGCGGCAGACTACCTGTCGCATGCGGGTGACGGCTTACGCGCGTTGAGCGGTGCGCTTGAGACCGTTGTGCTCGAAGGCAACCCCGCTCACGAGATACTGGAGTATGCGAAGCACCATGGCGTAGACCTCATAGCGATGAGCACACACGGAGCATCCGGCATCGTGAACTGGGCGATGGGTTCGGTAACGCGTCGAGTCATGGACGGTTGGGCGGGCCCGCTACTGGTGGTGCCGCCCGCCGGGTGTCGCTCCTGATGGCGCCGTCCGACATCGTGTTTGTGTGCGAGTCGGTGCACCATGGCAACACACGCCTGATCGCGGAGGCCATGTCCTCGGCTGCCGGCGGATGCGTCATCCGTCCAGGGGATGAGGCTCGACGAGTCGCCCTGAACAGCTCTATTCTCGGTTTCGGTTCCGGCATCTATTTCGGTTCACACCACAAACGGCTGTTGGCATTCGCTGAATCGCTCGGCACGACTCAGAGCGGCAGGGCGTTCATCTTCTCCACGAGCGGAACCGGGGATAGATTACCCCGATTCATCGGTTCAGATTACCACCGGAGACTGCGGCGCATCCTGCGGGAGAGGGGATACGACATTGTCGGGGAATTTTCCTGCAGGGGCTTCGACACGTTTGGCCCCTGGGGAAAACTGGGCGGCATAGCGAAAGGGCGCCCCAATGCTACCGACATCGAGCATGCCCGCGCGTTCGTGCTGAATCTGCTGGACCGATAACGGCAAAGGCGCAGGCGGTTTCCATCCCCCGCACGCCTCGCCAAAGGTATAGCGGCAGCTCTCATCACGGCAGGCAAGCTTGAGAGTCTGCGTCCGGCTGTGTCGGCAGTTCGATTTCAATGAGCGTTGCAGGGAAGTCCCGAGATGCGCCGGCGGAGATTGACGTGACGAGGACTCCGGGATTCACACGTATATGCGGAGGACGTGGCGGGCCGTTGACACCGTGGTGCTATCGTGGATTGACGTGCAAGCCCGTGTCTACCTCGAGGTGCTGACTTCTTCCACGAAGCGCGAGATGACGCCCCGGCATGCATCGGAGAGCACATCATCCGCCTTGATGGCCATGGTCGCCACCGGCTCCTGCCGCGCCAACTTCTTCATTTGCTTGAGCGCCCGCCCCCTTGTGGGGTCGCCGGCCGTACAGAAGAACGCCACGCGGGGAAGGGCTCGTCTGTGCCGCTTGAGATAGGCGCGAACCGCGGGTGTGACCGAACCTACCCACACCGGGCTGCCAATCACAACCAATTCGTATGATGACGGCTCCCTGTTCGCCGGACGTATCGCCGTAGCCATCCCCAGCAAGGCCGCGAGAGCCGCGCGGGCCATGGCGCCGCCCGCTCCTGATGTCGTCTTACCGCCAACGACAAGCCGCGGCGTTGGCTTGATCTCCTCAATCACATCGATGTCCGCACCCAAACCTTCAGCGATGCGCTGAGCCACGATCGATGTCGTGCCGCTATTCGAATAGCTGACCACGAGTGCCTTCATTCATCCTCCCGGCGCGCCAATGCTCGCGGCAAGCGCGAAGTGCATCGAGGCGCGGCCGACTCAACTATGGTATCGCGACTCCGCACCGGAATAAAAGTGGGCGCACGGCAGCCAGGCAAACGGCGTGAGATAGACAATGCAGCACCGCAGATATCACGAGCAGTTGACAGCGGTGCGGTCAGCTACTACAGTGGGAGGAAGGAGGTGAGGCAAATGGCGGTTAAGAAAGTTGGTGAACACTACCGGTGCAACATCTGCGGCAACGAAGTGACAGTGACGAAGGCGGGCGGCGGGACGCTGGTCTGCTGCGGCGAGGATATGGAACTGCTGGACTAGTCGCGACCCGTTCTCGCGTGCGGACTATTGCGCTCGTATTCTCCGGCCACTCGTCGCGACGAGACGGCCGGCATAGTGGCGCAACGCCAGGCATGTGGGCCGGGATCAATCAGCCGGCAGCAGGGCAAAACGGAATGACGTTGAAGAGGGGGAACGATGCCTGATTTTGGAACTCCATTCGCCGGGTTGAATAACGCGCGCAAGGTAACTCATGCAGAGTTGGTTCGCGCAGTGCGTTTCATGGTCTCGGCCGAATATGAAGCGGTTCAACTCTATACGCAGCTTGCGGAATCTACCGACAACAAGCTTGCCATCGCCGTCCTGAAGGACATCGCTGACGAGGAGCGCGTTCATGCGGGCGAGTTTCTAAGATTACTGCACCAACTCGCTCCCGACGAGCAGGGATTCTACGACAAAGGTGCAAAAGAGGTTCAAGAACAGATCCAGGAATTGACGGGCAAGTAACCACAGATAGTCATTGCAGCGCGGGGAGGGGCGACGGTATACACGCCGCCCCTCCCCGCGCTTCTGATATGAGCTACACAAGGCCCCATCCTCGAGGACGATGGGTTATGTCGAATTGGATTGGTCGACTCCCCGCAGCCGGCGCCGGGCGACACCCTTGAGGAGCGGTCGGCGATCCAGGCGTCTCGCGGCTCACTCCGGCACGATACTTTGGTCGTGCACGTACGCCCCAGACTAACGTTGCCCGCGCACTTGTACCTTTGGGCGTTACATGCTTGTGCGCGAGCAACTACAATCGGGTGTACTCGCAATACATCAGTGCATGACAACCAGCGAACAGCGGAGGAGACAGGCAATGCCCAGCAAGATAGGTGGAGTCACGTACCTCAAGACGGCAGAGGCATGCGAGAAAGCGGGAATCAGCAAGAACAC
Source organism: uncultured Chloroflexia bacterium (assembly GCA_963761225.1). Classification (GTDB taxonomy): domain Bacteria; phylum Chloroflexota; class Dehalococcoidia; order GIF9; family AB-539-J10; genus SKVJ01. The sequence goes on from CAVXGE010000008.1 coordinate 167,783, forward strand.
GTTTTTTCGATGGCTCCGCTCCGGCCAATTCGAGGACGTCGCCACGGCTGACAGGCACGGCTGGCGGCTCTTCAACGACTCAGACATCGAGCGTCTGTGCCGAAAGGCGCATCAAATCAGCTCGCGACTCGAACCCAGCATGTAGACCTCCGGCCGAGCGCTCCGCGGTCGGGAGGTAGACGAGCGCAACCGTGGCCGCTTTGAAAGTTGACGACCTTGTCTCCGCCGCGGGCGGTTGCCGCTCCTTCAACACGACTGGCAATACCCCCCGACTAACGTCGCGGTATTTGAACCGCGAGGCAATGAGCATCCTGGAAGCTGCGGCGGTCCTGCACGGCATAGGCAAGATCGGCATCACGACATCCTGCCGTGGCCGCCGAACGTGTCCGCTCCCCGGGACAGCCTCTGACCGCTCACGACAAGACACCCGGCGTGCAGTTCCGTGTGGAGCGGGAGAGACCGCGCGATCTCTCCCGCTGTTGACTACTCTCCGAACGTGCCACCCGCGGGTACCTGCGGAGACTCCCAGAAGCTACTCATGTCATGGTAGCGATACGGCCGGGTAGTGAGCACATCCTCGTCCAGATCCACACCGAGTCCCGGCCGGGAGGGCAACTGGATGCACTCATCCACAAGTGCAGGGAAGGGCTCCTTGAGGATCTCTTTGTAGAAGGGCGGGTCTATGGCAAAGAATTCGTGGATGGTGAAGTTTGGCGCACAGGCCTCCACGTGCAGATTGGACGCCACCATGACTGGCCCGCCTGCGCTGTGAGGGCTGAATCCCACGTAGTAGGCATTGGCCATCTCGCCAATCTTCTTCATCTCCGATATGCCCCCCGCATGGCACGGATCGGGATTGATGGCGTCGCAGGCTCGCTTCTCAAAGTAATCGCGGAAGCCCCAGCGCGTCACTACGCGCTCGCCGGTGAGTATAACGATGTCGGTGGCGGCGTTCACTGCCGCGAGGTCCTCAACCGCGGCGTCCGTCGGCAGGGGCTCCTCGAACCACGCGGGGTTGAACTCTCGCATGGCGTTGGCGAAGCGAATCGCCCCTTTTGTGGTGAGGCGCGAATGACAGTCAATCATCAACTGCACATCGTCACCCACTACTTTCCGGACCTGTGCAACGTTGTCGAGAACCTTGCGAATGTCCGCTTCAGTGGAGGTGAACACATCACAGCCCCAGAACGGATCCCACTTGAGAGCCTTGGCTCCGCGCTCCTTGACCTCTCGCTCGGCCAGCCAGATATAGTCATCTGTACTCTTGGCAGGAAACCACCACCCGTTGTGATACACGGGTATGCGGTCGCGAACCGGGCCGCCGAGCAAGCGGTGCACCGGCACATTGAGGCTCTTGCCGAGGATATCCCACAATGCCATGTCCAGCGCGCTCATGGCGCTGGTCATGATGATGCTCGGCCTCCAGTAGGTGTTCCGGAACATGGTGGACCAATGCAGTTCGATGTCGCGTGGGTCTTTGCCCACAAGATAGTCTCCCAGGTTGATAATGCAGGCCTCCACGTCTTTCTCGTTCGCCTGGGTGGTGCCTTCACCCCAACCGTAGATTCCCTCGTCCGTCTCCACTTTGACGAATAGCCAGTTCCAGGTGGGCCTGTAGATATATGTCTTAACCGCCGTAATCTTCATCTGCTCTCCTTTTTCCAGATTCTATCCTGCACTGACAGTGATGATCGTCTACGGCGCTCTACGCGACACCACACTCAACCTGCTTGCGGAAGCGCTGCCACTCCGAGTCGAGGTCCTTCTTGATTGCGGCCAGTGCAATCTCGTCGCGCTGCGGCTTGAAGAGATGGGCGAACCGGCCTTGAACCATCAGGTAGTCCTCGATGGGTTTGGGCTGCAACGTCCCTTCAAGTATGGACTTGCTCTTGAGGTTGAAATTCAACAGACCATCCTCGTATTCGTAGAGCGGCCACGCCCCCGTTTCGACGGAGAGGCGCCCCACCTCCACCATCTTCTCCATAGGAAAGCGCCACCCGGGCGGGCATGGGGCAAGTATCTCGATATACTTCGGGCCGCGGATGGACATGGCCTTCTGGACCTTGCGAAAGAGATCCTCGGGATAGCTTGGCGAAGCCGTAGCCATATAGGGAACGCGGTGCGCGCGAATGATTGCCGGCAGGTCTTTCTTGGCTTCGGTCTTCCCGGTCCAGGTGGTTGTGGTCCACGCGCCGTACGGCGTCGCACCGCTTCGCTGGATACCCGTGTTCGAGTACATCTCGTTGTTGTAGCAGATGTAGATGAAATCGGTACCGCGTTCTATGGCGCCGGATAGGGCCTGAATGCCGATATCATACGTCCCACCGTCACCGGCCCACACCACAACATTGGTGTCCGGGTGCCCACGCCGCCTGAGTCCGGAGACCAGGCCGGCGGCGCCTGCCGCTGAAGCCTCGAACAGAACGCTCATCACGGACACGTCGAAGGAACTCTTGGGGTAGGCGCCAACACAGACGACCGCGCACGCGGCGGGAATCACGAGAATAGTATTCTTTCCCAGCGCCTTGAGAGCCACGCGCAGCGAGAGACTGGAGGAACAACCAGGGCAGCCGCCCCCTCCGGGTCTCAACAGTTCTTCAGCAGGCAAACTCTTGATTGCCATTCGTACCCCCTTAGTCCTGGATTCCCCACCACTCCACATCCGCACCCCGTCCGCTCGTTGTCCTGTGAACCATCTCACACATATCGCCGAAGGTCACATCCCGTCCACCCAGTCCCGCAATAAAACCGCGTGTGGGCGCATTCGCATAACCGTAGAGCGCCGACTTGAGCTGAGTGTGGAGCGCGCCCCCGGCGCCCGGGGAAACATTACGGTCGATGACCACGAACTTCTTGCCCGGAGCGAGCTTGCGAAAGACTTCATCGGGGAAAGGCCAGAACATGCGCACGCGAGCCAGTCCGACCTTCAGACCCTGACGCCGTAATTCATCGACGGCAACGCGGGCCTCTGCGCCGAATGCACCCATGGCGACGATAACGTACTCCGCATCGTCGCACATGACTTCCTCAACCAGGTCGCCGCGAAATGTCCCGAAACGCGCTTTCCACTCCCGGCACACTTCAGGAAAGCGCGCTTGCGCGTTCAGGAGCCCCTGGTGCAAGTTCTTGCGCATCCCACCGTAGTACGCCGAAGACACGAGAGGTGCAAACGTGATAGGGTCATCGGGGTCGAGCTTCCAGATGGGCTTCCACGGCGGCAGGAAGGCATCAATTTCAGACTGTTCCGGCACGTCAACGGGCATCGAAGTATGCGACAGAACAAACGCGTCGAAATTAACCATTACGGGTACCTGCACATCCTCGAGCTCAGCAAGCCGGTACGCCTGGATGATGGTGTCGAATATCTCCTGGCCATCGGAGCAGTAGAGCTGGATCCAGCCCGTGTCTCGCTGCGACGTTGCATCGCTCTGGTCAGCCCACAGGTTCCAGCCGGGACCAAGCGCCCGGTTGACGTTCACCATCACCACCGGAACTCGCGAGCCACTGGCCCAGTGCAGCACCTCGTGCATCAACGCGAGCCCGTGCGCGGAGGTGGCCGTGAATGTGCGCGTGCCGGTGGCAGCGGCGGCGACGACCGCCGACATGGCGCTGTGCTCACTCTCAACACGCATGTACTCCGCATCGAGTTCGCCTGATTCCACCATCTCAGCCGTCTTCTCAACAATGACTGTTTGCGGAGTAATGGGATACGCGGCGATGAACTCAGGCCGGGCCATCTGCGCAGCTTTCGCCGCAATGCGGTCTCCGGTATCAATCATTATCATTCGCTCTATCCCTCCCTTGTCATGCTGATAGCGGACGTGGGGCATTCGTTCGCGCATATGCCACAGCCCTTGCAGTAGACATAGTCAATGGAAATGGCGTCGTCTTCGCCCCGCTTGATGCACGCGTCAGGACAGGATATCCAACAGCGAAGGCATTTGATGCACTTGCCGGTATCGATCGTGGGCCGAAAATCCCTCCACGAGCCGGTTTTGCCCGCCGCGGCATCCGTGGGATGCGAAATGGCAACCTCAGGCTTATAGCTCACCGGTTCACCTCCGTCTGTTCGTACGCCTGGCGGGCGGCCAGGGCGTTTCGTTCGCCGGCCTCCCCTTTCCATTGGTCCTTAATGGCGCTTTCGATGGATGCGATGGACACGAGGTCCGTCACACGCGGGATAGCGCCCAGGATCGGTGTGTTGATGATGGGGATGCCGCCGACCAGCAGCTTGTTCTTGATGGCAATGGCGACAGCGTCCACCGTGGCGACCCTGAATCGGCTCGAGAACTCGAAGTCTCCGGGCCCCGAAGTCGTGTTCAGTATGAGGGCGCCGCCCGGCTTGAGTCCTTCGGTGACGTCCACCAGTGCCAGCAGACCGGGGTCAACCACCACGACAATGTCCGGCGCGTATATCTGGCTTCTCAGATTGACTTCCGAATCTGAAATGCGGGCAAATGCCTTGACGGGCGCCCCCCGACGCTCCGACCCGAACACGGGAAATGACTGCACACCCCTGTGCCCGTCCTTCAGGGCAGCCGCCACAAGAACATTGGCTGCGGTTACCGCTCCCTGTCCGCCTCGTCCGTGAAACACGATTTCCAGCATGCTCTCACACCTCCTTCAGGGCAGGACTGCGACCTACCCTGCCGTGGCATATGAGGCGGTACCTCGTGTCCGCCGCACAAAGAAGCGGGGGGCATGTCCTAGGACATGCCCCCCGCGGGGTCAGTTCCGCATAGCCATTAAGGCGAGTCCACTCGCTCCCTTCATAGCAGCATCAGCCTCGGGCGAAGGATACTCCGGTTGCCGCAAACATGGCAATACCCCGCAAGGCGCTCCCCATACGAATCTGATACATTCATGCGCGTGGAACGACCGCGATATCGACCGCTCCGGTGTGAAGGGACGCCCAACCCGGCTTCCGGGAGAGACCGGCTCCGGAACGTGGTTGCTGCTGTTGTTCTGTGCGGTTTGGCGGCCGCGCCGGGATGCGGCGCGGGCGTTCCGGCAACGAGTTCTCCGCAGGTCACGCGCGCTGCCTCACTGCCCGCCGACGCCGTGAAGGTGAACGCCGACTCTGACCCCTATCCCCCACTGATGCATAGTGATGAGTACGAGTCGCCCGTGCCGGTCGCGGGAGGAATCAACACGGCGGGCGCCGAAGACTCACCCTTCGTCACACCGGACGGAGACTCCATGTATTTCTTCTTCACCCCGGACGTGCGGATACCGCCCGAGAAACAACTCATCGATGGGGTCACCGGGGTGTACGTCAGTCACAGAAGCGGTGACTCGTGGACCGAGGCCCAGCGGGTTGTCCTGAGGCCCAAGGCACTCTGGCTCTGGATGGGGCAGTGTTCATCCAGGGGACGAGATGTGGTTTGCCTCTGCGCGCCAGGGCAACTATCGCGGAGTCGACATGTGGACGGCTCAACGGACCGGCGGAGCATGGGGCGGCTGGCAGAACGCGGAGAGCAGCTCAACGTTGAGTATCAGATAGGCGAGATGCACCTCTCAGCGGATGGCCGGACCATGTACTTCCATTCGGACCGGCCGGGCGGCATGGGCGGTTACGATATCTGGACGACCACACACAGCGACGAGGGGTGGACCCAGCCGGTGGCCGTGGAGGCCGTCAACACAACCGAGTCTGAGGGCTGGCCGTTCCTTTCAGAGGACGGACGGGAACTGTGGTTCACCAGGACGTACATGGGGACACCGGGAGTCTTCCGTTCGCGGCTGGGCCCTTTGGGCTGGCAGGCGCCCGAGTTGGTCGTATCCCCGTTCGCGGGCGAGCCCACGCTTGACCGGCAGGGAAACCTGTACTTCGTGCACCACTATTTTCGCGATGGTCAGATGATCGAGGCGGACATATTCGTTGCCCGCCGGGCCCAGCACTAGCGCTCTGTAGCCGCAGAAACCGGCCCGTCGTCCGATGCGAGAGATGTGCGGGAAAGGCTCGGCAAACGCACCGCTGTACTCCCCCGCATTCTTCGACAACAAGCTGTCCGCGGATGCCGACCGTTGACACCTACCCGAGAGGGACGCGTACTATTGACCGCAATCCACACAAGGAGGCGACACCATGGACCTGTCAACATACCACGCGTACGCAGACGAACTTGAGCGACGTCTGCGACTGAAGACATATCCCCTGGCCATCAAGGTCCTTAGCGCGGGAGAGCCACTGCCGGAGGGCTGCGTCAAGCCACAGAGAGACCTGGGATACCACATGTCGCTATGCCAGGCGTTTCAAATTTCGCGCCGCGACGGCACGCCGATGGCGCTGGCACGCGAGGACATGTGGTGTCCTGAGCCGGTAATCGGCTTCGGGCTGCAAGATGCTCCCGAGTACTTCATGCAGGGGAACAACCGCTATCCGCGTGACGTGTCCACACCCGAGGCCGGCAGTGTCTACGCGGAGGAACTGCCCAAGCTCCCTACCGGACTGTACTCCACCGTCCTCTCGGCGCCGCTGCGCAGCACCACATTCGAGCCGGACGTCATCACCATCTACTGTCTTCCAGCCCAGCTGAGTTCCCTGCTTCTGGCACTCGAATACAAGGATGGGCACAACCTGAACTGCGCGTTGTCCAGCCATGCTGCTTGCGTCTACGGCGTGGTACCGACGCTGCTGAACAAGCGTGCGCAGGTAGCAATCCCCTGCCGTGGCGACCGCTACGGCGCCATGGCGGAAGATGACGAGATGATCCTGACTGTCACTCCTGATGAGCTTGCGGAACTTCTCCCCGCCCTGAGGTATCTCGAGACGACGGGCTCGGTCTATCCCAAAGGCTACCGGATGCGATTCGAATACACGCTGCCGAAGGCATACCAGACAGTGGCGGACATGATGGGCTACCTGAAGTAGCCGGCGCATCGGACAGAATCGCCGGCGGGGACAGGCGGAGTGCCGCTCGCGGCAGGGTTACGCACCGGCCTCACACGCCGCAGTCTGACTCCGGCCGCCCCGTCTCGTTCCGCGAGCACGGCACTTTGGTACCGTGACGGCCCTGCGTGACTTGGCCCGGCAACGTACGTAGTGGTACAATCTCCTGCGGCGTTCACGCGCCGCCTCGTCTGCGGCACACCAACACACATCATGGAGAGACTCGACTACTACGAGATTCTGGGCGTCGAACGCACCGCGGACGAAACCGTCATCAAGCGTGCCTACCGCACCCTGGCGATGCGTTATCACCCTGACCGAAACCCGGGAGACGATGGGTGCGTCGCCAGGATGAAACAGCTCAACGAGGCGTACGCCGTCCTGTGTGACTGTGACAAGCGCCGCCTGTACGACACGTACGGTCACGACGGACTCGCCGGCTACAGCCAGTCAGATATCTTCAGCGGCGTTGATTTCTCGTCGGTATTTCGTGACTTTGGACTCGGTGGCTTCGGCTTTGGCGACGGCCTCTTCGCGAATCTCTTCGGCCAGGGACGCACCTCCACCAGGGAGCGGCGCCGCGCACCTGACCTGCGCTTCAACGTCGAACTCACGCTGGAACAGGCGGCAACCGGTCTTGAGAAGAAGTTCGAGATCCCCCGCCGTCGCATCTGCACATCCTGCCGCGGCACGGGAGCGAAGGAAGGGAAAGTCAGCACCTGCGAACGGTGTGAAGGCAGCGGACAGATGGTGAGGGAGCATCGCTCCGGCATCGGGGTGTTTCGGCAGGTCAGCGTCTGCAACTCGTGTGGCGGCACCGGACGACTGGTCAAGGAATACTGCTCGCTTTGCGAGGGACGGGGCGCGCTCGAGGAAGTACACGAGGTGACCGTCGCCATTCCGGCCGGTGTCGATTCCGGCCATACCATGCGGCTGGAAGGCGAGGGCGAGCCGGGCGACGGCCACGTAACGTCCGGAGACCTCTACGTCGTGGTTGGTGTCTCCAAGCACCCGATATTCGAGCGACATGGGGACGACCTCTACATGCAGCAGGACATCAGCATCGTGGACGCGGCGCTCGGCGCTACCGTGTCTGTGGCCTCACTCGACGGACCAACGAATCTCGACGTGCCCGACGGCACGCAGACGGGCGCGCTCCTACGGCTCAAAGGGAAAGGCATGCCGCGGTTGGGCAGCAAACACCACGGCGATCTCTACGTCGTGGCCCGCGTTGTAACGCCGACACGCCTCACGCGACAGCAGAAGGACGCTCTGAAGGAGTTCCAGCGACTCGAGAAGGAGAGAGACAACCCGTGACCAGCGCTATTTCACTGTCCACGATGTGGGCGCGAGGCCGCTACTTCGATTTGCTCGACTTCTCCCGCGATGCGCAGTCCTGGGGCTTCGATGCCGTCGAGGCGAACGCCTATGTCACTTCTCACGCCATGCTTGAAAGGCTGGCGCGCGGACCACTGCCGATTTCCAGCATGCATAACCCCATCCCAAACGTCGGATCATCACGCGGCATATCCTCATACGATCTCAATCTGTGCTCGCTGAACGAGGCGGAACGCCGCGAGGCGGTCGGCTTTGCGCAGGATACCATTAAGCAGGCTGCCCGGCTTGGAGCGCGCGCCATCGTCCTGCACATGGGCCATGTGCCTGTGGACAAGCAGACGGAGCGGCTGCTTCACGACTTGTGGCACGAGGGCAAGACTGAGACGCCCGAGTATATTGCCGTGCAGAACCGCATCCCCGAGGTTCGCGCCAGGACAGCGCCACAGCACCTGGAACGCGCATTGGAGACGGTGAAAGAACTCGAGGGCCCCGCTCGCGAATGGGGCATCCGTCTTGGCATCGAGACACGACACAATCTGCACGAGATTCCGAACGTGGACGAAATGGAAATCATGTTGTCTGCGTTCGACCCGGAAGTCGTGGGCTACTGGCACGACACCGGGCATGCCGCCATGCACGAACGCTTCGGCTTCACCACTCACGAGGAATGGCTGCGCCGTCACGGGCATCGGATGATTGGGGTTCACCTCCACGACATCAACCACAAGCGGGACCACCAGTGTCCGGGAGACGGCCAACTGGACTGGAAACTCGTAGCCCGGTACGTTCCCGAGTCGGCCTTGCGCGTATGTGAGATCGGTGAATGGAACGAGCCGGAGTGCCTGCAGACGTGTCGGCCGTTCATGGTGAACGCCGGCCTGCTGTCCCGCAACGGTGCCGGCAACACGGGCCAGTAACTGCCCAAGGTCCCAACCGGGGTTCCCGCTGCGCTCTCAGACTACCGGGGCGCTTCACTGCGCCTGTCCACCGGTGACCACGGTTGCGCTGCCTCGCACGTCTGTGCGCGGCTCCGCGGGCAGGCGAATATTACTGGCTTTCCGCACCATAACGCCGGCCCGCGCACTGTCGATGTGAGGCCGTCAGCCTTGACGGCACACATCAGCTTCGGACGGCCGACATCGTACGGTCTGACGGCGTCACAACCGGGGCTGCCAATTCGTTTCGATGCAGGCGCAGCCCATCAGTGGCATCGGAACCGGACGGCATGGCCGGGTACAACCTCGGGACACCGGTCCGTCAGCAGTTCTTGAGGACCTCGGCGGCCTTCTTAGTAGCCTCGCGCGCCCCGGCCTCAGCCGCGTGCCCAAGATACTTCTTGATGTCGATGAACTTCCCGACACCGTCGATGACGGCGTCAGGAACCTTCGAATCCTTCAGCACGAAGTCGTGCATCTCCGGCGCCATCCGCTTCCGGATGTCGGCGTAGTCGAGGCTGCCTTCGATGCCGGCAGCGGCAGCACGGAGCTTCGCATGGTCGGAGCCGAGATTGACATGACGTGCGTCCAGATCAGCGTGTGCCTTGCGTAATTCGTCAAGTTGGCTGGCGAGCCCTTCGCGCTCACCGATGACAGCCGCCTTCTCTTTTTCAAGCATCGCGATTCGCTCCCCACGCTCCGCGACCTGCGAGCGCAGATCATCGGCCGCCTTGCGGAACTCTTCGCGGAGCGCGCTCAACTGCTCCTCATACCGGTTCACGGTGTCAGCTTTCTCTTTCTGGACGTCCTCAACCTGCACCTCGCACCTCTGCGCGAGTTCCACCTTCTCCTGTTGCGCGGTGGCGAGTTGGGCCTCGTACCTTCCGGTCGTCTCAGCCTTGTCCTTCTGAAGTTGCGCCATCTGCGACTCGTAGCGCTGCACGAGGTCGATTTTCTCCTGGTTGAGAACGACGGTCTGAAGCTTAAGGTGCTCCACGTCCGACAGCTTGTCGACAACTCCTTCGTAGTTCGACTTCAGTTCGTCATAGTCGCCCCCCACCACGTCGGCGACCTTCTGGACCAGCGAGTCGTAGTTCGAGCGCTCCCGGTCCCGCTCGCTCTCGACTTCGCTCATCTGTTCCTGCATCGCGCCCAGGTCGGTGGTGTACTGCTGATGCAGAGCGCTGTACGTCATGAGCGCGGCAACCTTCGCCGCCGACTCCGCACGGCCCTTGATATCGAAGGGGCCGAAGATGGTGTCGGTCGCCCGGTCCATGCCCCTGAGGTTGCTCTTGTACTCTTTGAGCACCTTCTCGACGACGGGGTCGAGCCCCAGTTGCGAATACAGTCTCTCGGCCATCCTCTGCTGCTGCAGGTCCATCGTCGACAGACTTATTTGCTCAACCTTGACTATCTGAACGTTATCCTGGTTGTTCTTCTCTTCCATGCGTCGGGTCCTCCTTCGCCCTGTACATTAAGAACGCCCGCGAGTGTTGGTCAGTTTACGGGCGGACAGGACACGGATATCAGGATACCATGATGGAGATGGACCGCGCCGAGGCACCGCGCGTGACTGCGCAGAAATTCCGGCAAGGCTTTGAACGTGTGTTTCCATAATAGCTCCATTCCCCTGAACTCCCCAACCGCCTACCCGGCTCGCGTACCAGAAGCCGTCGGGGCACCGGCCGACTTGTGCGGAAGATACGTTGAGTGGACTATGGGATGGTGGGGCGTCGACGCCTTCGATGAAGAGCGTTGACAGCGAGTCTTGCCACCGTTAGAGTTCATCTGCATGTCCGTTGTCCTGTAAGTAGAAGTCGCGTTCCGGCAGCTCCGGGGGATTCCTCCCGTTGCGCTGTTGTGTTCAGATGCCGGAACGGCTTGTGCCTCGTCAATGAATTCCACACCGCACGCTGGCCCATCGCTCTGTATTCGACAGGCCGGGTGAGACAAGAGGAGAAATTCAGACATTGGAGCATGAACAACTGCCCGAATCGTTTTACGAACTGTTCGACGCGTCGCTACCGCGCCTCGGCCCCGGAGACGACGTATCAACGAAGAAGGCACTGGACGCCGCGCTCGGGCTGGTGCCCGCCACCGGCAAGCCGCTGAGGGTACTCGACATCGGCTGCGGCAACGGCGCATCGACCCTCCAACTGGCGCGGCACACACAGGGAATCATCACCGCCATCGACAACCATCAACCCTATCTGGACGAACTGCGCAGACGGGCGGATGCGGCGGGACTGTCCGACAGGATTCACCCCAGGTTACAGGATATGAGTTCGCTCGGCCCCGACGCAGGACAGTTCGACCTCATCTGGTCCGAGTCGGCTCTGTTTGTGATGGGATTCGCTGAGGGCTTGTCATTCTGTCGAGATTTGCTCGTTCCCGGAGGGATTCTGGCGGCCAGTGAGATGTGCTGGCTGCGGACCGACCCGCCGGAGGTGTGCGCGAGCTACTTCGCCGAGGTCTACCCGGCGATCACGACGATAGATGCCCAGTTCGTCGTCATGCAACAGCGCGGGTACCAGGTCGTACAACAGTTCGTCCTGCCGGAATCGGCGTGGTGGGACACGTACTACATTCCCCTCGAAGCGCGAGTCCGTTACCTTCGGACGAAATACCCTGACGACTGCGGAAGGACCGCACTGTACGACGCCGTGCAGGAGGAGATCGAGATGTACCGCGCGTATTCACGCTGGTATGGGTACAGCTTCTACGTCCTGCGGCGCCCCTGAATTGACCGCAGGACTCCCACGAGCTGTTGATTCAACGGGGGTGAGCCGGATCTCGACGATTGCAGACTGCGAGGCCCGGCGAGCACCGGGTATCGAGAATGGCCCGTCCGCTGCGCACCATTCGAGGACGCTGATTCACCTGGTCTCAACGAACACCGAGCGCCAGGGGGGTGGCGAACACGCCGGTGCGGATAACGGGGACTATTCCGCTGGTCGTCTCAACGCCGCCACGGCATCCGCAAGCGACGGATGTTCCGCCAGAAGCTCGTCCGCGGAAATATCCCTCCCGTCCACCAGTAACACGCGGAGACCGGCATCGTCGCGGATTATGACACCGAAAGCCTCGCGGCACATGGCGACCATCACGCCGTGACGTCGCATGACGGTCCGTTCTATCGTCCACGCGATGGGGATCAACTCGCGGCCGCTGACGCGGAGGGGAACTTCCACTTCTAGTCGTCTTTCGTCCATCGCGAGCGTACCAGCAGCACAACCACTTTGATTGTAGACGGTGCGAATAGAAACGCCAGCAAGGGAGGAACGGTGCGAATCGGCCGCAAACGGGCCCCGAACTCAGCCCGGCCGTCAAGCAGTGGCTCACCACCGAATTCCGGAACGAGCCTGAAGGAATACGGCGACCAAAGGTCGGCGAACAGGGCAGCTTGCGAGGCCGCACCGACGATCATCGCCGTGTCGGCGGGATCGCCCAGACCCGCACGGAAGTCGACTGAGAGCGTCTTGACCCTGATGCAGCGAATCAGTCGCACGACCAGGCGAACGACGCTGCGCAACAGGCCAGAGATGTGCACAAGGTCCCAGGCTAGACGGCCGCCGGCGCGTCGAGTCCTTCGGCCCCGTCCACCCTCCTTCTTCCTGTTCGCGGCAGCAGCTTTAGGAGCCTTCGCCCCACCCTCGCCCGCGCGAACAGTCTTACTCACCCGGCCGAACAGCCACTCCACCCTCACGTACACGGAGGACCTGCCGTGGACCTCGACCTCGAGGTCGAGGTCCACGGGGACAGATAGTGCAAGGGCTGTCAGCGCAGCGAGCACGCCCACCGCAACGGCAACCCACACCAGGAACTATCCTTCGCTCGCGGCAGCGGATTTCTTGCCGCGCATCGCTTCCTGAACTTTGGGCAACGCCCCGGCCAGTTGCTCGGCCATCTGGGCCATGCTGCCCTTCATCGGCTCGATCCTGACGCCGTTCTTGTCGATTATCAGCACGGCAACCGGCTTCACACCGCCCGCGCCGCCGGTGCCCATGCCTTCACCTTCACCCTCGGCCTTCGTCTTATCACCGCCCTTGCCGCCGCCACCCCCGGTGCCAAACCAGAACCCCGCACTGCGCAGGGGGACGATCGTCGTGTCCCCGATCGTGATGGGCTCTCCCATCACCGACTTGCTGCTGAGCATCTTCTCCAACTCATCAGCGGTGGTCCTCAAGAGTTTCTCAACATCGTCAAGCATCTTCTCACCTCCCAATTCGTCCTCGCCGGCATGCCTGCCGGGTGTTTCCCCACTCAAGTCACGTCTCGGACTCGTCGCGGTCTGCTCGTCCCGCGGACGGCAAGAGTGACTCATCGTAACGAGCCGGTCTACTTGAAACTCACCGTGTTGGCGTGCTGTGCCCAACCGCCATCCACGCGCAGTGACTCGCCGGTGATGAAGTCAGACGCATCGCTCGCGAGGAACGCGGCCGGCCCCATGAAGTCCTCCGGCGTGCCCCACCGCGCCAGCGGCGTGCGATCCTCGACGAAGTCACTCAATCCCGGAAAGTCCTTGCGCGCCTGCACCGTCAGTGCGGTATCGATCCACCCCGGCAAGAGACAGTTCACGAAGATGTTGTCCCGTGCCCACGCGAGCGCGAGTGAGTACGTCATCGAGAGTATTCCCATCTTGCTGCAGCCATAGGGAACGGCTTTGCCCAGTCCGAATATGGACGTCATGGACCCGGTATTGATTATCTTGCCCTTGCCCTGCTTCTTCATCGCAGGATAGACAGCCTGGCAGCACAGGAAGGCTCCCTTAAGGTTGGTGTCCATGACGGTATCCCATTCCTCCGGCGAGTAGTCCTGAGGCTGCTTGCGAATGTTGACGCCGGCATTGTTTACGAGCACGTCGATCCTGCCATACTGGTCCAGCACCTGTTTCACGGCACTCTTGATGCTGTCCTGCTTCAAGACATCCAGGGCCAAACCCGACGCTTTCACTCCGAATCGCGACTTCAAATCTTCCACAGCTGCGGACGTCTTTTTAAGGTCACGCGCAGCCACCACTACGGCGCTGCCCTTCATTGCGAGGCCGTCAGCGATTCCCTTGCCGATGCCGCCGTTCCCGCCAGTTACCAAGGAGACTTTCCCCTCAAGACTGAACATGTCCTTCATCGTTACTTCTCCTTCCTGATTCACTTGGGCCGAACACGTGTGCGGAATGCGCTCATGCCCGCGCCATGGCAATCATTGTACGTCGTCATGTTACCCATGCGGTAGCGGGGACTGTCGGTGGAACCACAAGCGGTCGACACAATTTCCATTGAATCCATATTCGCTTTCTTGTACTATTCCGCCCAACAATCGGGAGGGGTGGACAATGCATGCTGACTTTGGCTGGCCATTTAACCTGTTTGCGCTGATGTTCTCCGGGCTGTGGAGTCTTGGAACTATCGCGGTGTACGTATGGGTGGCGCTATGTCTCTACATCATCGCCAAGAAGACCAATACCGAGAATCCGTGGTTGGCCTGGATCCCAATCGGCAACATCATCCTCGCATGCCAGATTGCGGGAAAGCCGTGGTGGTGGGTCTTCCTGTTCCTCATCCCGATAGCGAATATAGTCTTCGGTATCCTCGTCATGTGGAAGATTTGCGAGGCGCGGTCCAAACCGGGCTGGCTGGCGATCCTGATGCTTGTGCCAATTGCGAACCTGATCGTATTTGGCATACTGGCTTTCGCGGACTGATCTGCCCGGTTCCCGCGGGCCAAGCTGATCGTTTTGCAGGGGGTGCAGGGCACATGACCGGAGCGATGTCGGCCGCAGTGGTGCGGGTTTGATGGCACCGCGCTCGGTTGCTATCACGCGCCGCCGGATGGCGCGTGGCGGCCACATCGAACTAGGGGCCGCGAAGCGGGGGCCGGGATCGGCCGCCAGCAGGCGTTTCCCCGCAACACCAGTGTGAACATGCGGCGGGTGGGAAGGTGTCAGTGATGGCGCGGCAATTGAGTGACGAGGAACTGCTCAGGCTTGCGAAGGCCAGAGTAGAACAGAAGAAAGGGTTCTACGCCGACCTCGCTTCGTACTGTATTGTCAACGCTGCACTGTTCCTTATCTGGCGCTTCGCCGCCGGCGGAGGTTACCCATGGTTCCTCTGGCCGTTGGGCGGCTGGGGCATCGGGCTCGCGTTCCACTTCGTTGCAACATTCGTCTTGCCGTCCGCGCAGGGCAACTGGGAACAGAGGGAGATAGACAAGGAGATGGAGCGTCTGCGGAACGAGACGGGCAAGAAGTGACCAAGGCTGGTTGAGGAGGTACATACTAGGATGGACAATGTGAGGCGCGGGGTAGCGGTGTCGGTGATGGTGGGACTGGGTCTGGCACTGTCCGCGATTCCGGTGTTCGCCTTCGACATGCGGAGCGGCGACGCCGTAACGGTCGGCAGCGGCGAAACGGTAAACGAAGACCTGTATCTCGCCGGCCGGACCGTGGGCAGCGATGGCACGGTTAAGGCAGACGTATTCGCCGCCGGACAGACGGTGACCATAGGCGGCACAGTATCGGACGGCGTCACCGCCGCAGGACAGACGGTGATAATCGGCGCGGATGTCGGCAACGGCGTTCGGGCCGCCGGCTCGACAGTGGACGTTTCGGGCATGATCGGACGTGACCTGGTCGCGGGGTGCAGCAGCCTGACCGTAGCCCAAAGTGCATCGATCGCCGGAGACCTGGGATTCGGCGCGAGCACGGCGGTCATCAGTGGTAACGTCGGCGGCGACGTGCAGGGCGCCGCGGAAAGCGTGGTTATCGCCGGCACGATAGGCGGAAACGTCGACTTGAAAGTCGGGACGCTTCAGATAGATCCTGGAGCCAACATAGGCGGCAACTTGACCTATACAGGGAGCAAAGAGGCGTCGATACCTTCGGGAGTGGTGCGCGGCTCGGTCACGTTCACTCAGCGAGAAGAGAATGCCCGGGATGACATGCACCCGGGACTGAGAGCCATTGGGCCCCTCGCCATCTTCGCCGGACTCACGTGGCGACTGATTGCCTACCTTATGGCCTTCGTAACGGGACTTGTGTTGATACTGCTGTGCCCGAAGCGGATGGCAGGCGCGTCATCGGCAATCCGTACAGCCACCGGTTCCGTCGCCGGATACGGAGCCATCGCGCTATTCTTGACGCCCCTCGCGGCTCTTGTGGTCTGCGTCACAATTGTGGGCATCCCCGTTGGAATCATAACGATGCTGCTGTGGGGGATACTGCTCTACCTGAGCCAATTGCCCGTGAGCGTGTTCATCGGTCACATGATTCTGGGGGCGCACAAGCCACTTGAGAGCAAGGGCTTCATGATCGGCTCGCTCGCGCTGGGATTGTTGCTTATCTCTCTGCTGCGCTTGATTCCTCTCCTCGGGTTCCTGGTTGCACTTGCAACGGCACTCTTCGGCATGGGCGCCTTTGTGATTGGTGAACGCCGGAGGATGCAGTTGAACCGGGCACGCGGCGATTCGTCATTGTCGTGACAAATCCACGGAGCGTTCCGTCGGTCCGGCGACTCCTCCGAGACACGAGGAGTCGCCGGCGTGCGTGCGCGGGGAAGCAACCGTACTCCCGAGAACAGGAGCCCGACGTCCTGCAAAGCGCGGAGCTTCAGGCGTTACCGACTACAAGCCGGGTAATCCCCGGCGCGGGTGGAGGTGTTACGTGCATCGAATCATCTCGGTCTGTATCACCCTGAGTCTTGGAGTTCTCACATCCGTTCCCGGCTGTGCGGGAGTCATTGTCGGGTCGGGAACTCCGGAGACCCGCGACTTCAGTCTCGAGGGCTTCACGACCGTTGAAGCCGCGTCACAGTTCGACGTGGTCATAACGGAGTCACCCGAATACTCGGTATCGGTGACCGCGGATAGCAACTTGTTCGAGCACCTGGACATCAAGACGTCGGGCAGCACGCTCTATCTTGGCCCCAAGCCGGACGCGTCACTCATCCAAGGGACTCTGAAAGCGACGGTGAGCATGCCGCAACTCGACGGCCTTGTGCGTCTCGGGAGCTTCGTCGGGCACCGTGTCGGGATTCAAGTCGACCGGGCCCCTCACGGTCGCACTCTCCGGGGCGAGTTCGGCTGAACTCGAAGACGTAGCGGCAGGGACTACGAACCTCAGCCTGAGCGGCTCCAGCCATCTCTCCGGCAAGCTCACCTGCACGAACGTAACCATCGACCTGTCAGGCGACAGCGACGTTTCGCTCCAGGGGAGCGCCACAACACTGATGACGAATGGTTCGGGGGCGAGTGACCTGGCCCTTGGAGCGTTTGAAGTGGACACCGCTGACGTGAACCTCAGTGGAGCGAGCAGCGCCCGACTGTTCGTCAACAGCCACCTGCGCGTGAACTTAAGTGGAGCCTCCCACATCGAGTACCAAGGAAACCCCACGCTTGAAAGCGTAGAGTTGTCCGGCAGTTCCAGCGTCACACAGGCATGAAGGGCCGAGAAGGGTCTCCGAGGGAATGTGACGCGGGCCCGAGACAAGGCTTGCGGTGCACAGCTTAAGCGAGAAACGGAAAGAGGGGACAAAGTACACGTGAAGACACTCGTCGTCTACTACTCAAGGACCGGCAATACGAAACTCGTGGGAAATGAGTTGGCCGCCGCACTGGACGCCCATGTGGAGGAATTGACGGACCGCAAGAATCGGCAGGGCGTTATGGGCTGGCTGAATGCGGGCAGCGATGCTCGACGGAAGCGACTGGCCGACCTCGAGCCGGCGATTCACAATCCGGCAGCGTACGACCTGGTGGTCTTAGGGGGCCCTGTCTGGGCGTTCACCATTTGCTCGCCGACTCGCACGTACGCCATTGCTCACAGGGATGAATTCAAGCACGTGGCATTCTTCTGTACGCTCGGCGATTACCGGTTTGCGGAAAAGACATTTGCGGAGCTCAGGGAAGCGGCGGGGATGGAGCCCGTGGCGACCCTGGCCATGAGCGAGGGCGATGTTCATGACGACCACTCTGAGGCTCTCACGGAGTTCGTGAGCAAGCTCAACGCGGAGGCCCTCTCAGAATAACAGCGGCCTCGTATAGCATGAGGACGCGCCCAACGCCGTGGAGCATCGGGCGCGGCCCCATGGCTGTTATGTACTGTTTCTACGTAGAATAGGGCGGGCTTCGGCGCGGCAACCCGGGCCGATACGTTACTCCCCGAACTGAATCATCGGCTCGTAGAACGCCCTGCCGGTCCACACAACGTCTTTTCCGCCCATGACCGCGGCAGTGTTCTTCCGGGCCTCTGCCAGAATGTCGCTGGCGAGCCACTTTTCGAACATTTCCCTGCTGTCGAACTCACAGATAGTAGTGTAGGTTACTGCATCCGTGGCTATCGCGTCCGTGACCTTATAGCGGCTCGCGGCCTTCAACATGCCACCTCTCATAACGAGCGGCATGTGCACTTCGTTGTACCACTTGTTGAACTCATCATCGAGTTCCGGCGCGCATCTGATCATCAACTGGTAGATGAACTTCGGCTTGGACTTGGGCATAGCACCTCCGCAGAATTCGTCTTGACGCCGCGGCAGGGATGCTCGCGGCGACTGGTCCACTATATCACCCAACTGATTCAGGCACCATCCGGGGTACGGCAATGCAGGCAGGGGACCTGTGCCTCGCAGACCAGCCGGTTCATCCCGCGGAACAACGGCGTACCTGGACACGAAGGCACCCGCAGCAGAGTGACATAGGGCACGGCCGTTCGGCATGGTATCAGGATTGAACGCCCAAACGGGCATTGCGGCGGTAGCTGTTGCCGCAATGCCCGTTTCACTGGACTCAAGAGCCTTCTTACGGTGCGAGGTGCTAACCCTTGTAGACGACTCCCTCTCTCTCCAGCAACCAACCGGCGATATCCTTCGCGTTGTTGGTGTCGTAAAACTTGCCCCTGCTGCCAACAGGCTTATTGTCCGGCCCGGCGCTCTCCTGGAAGGCAATGAGTTTCTTGCCCTTTCCCGGATATTCCGGATTGTGAACCACCGTCACGAATGGCTTCACATAGATCGGACCGAGCCTGAACATCATTTCCTTGCCGCCCTCCAATGCGTCTATCTGCGCCGCGAGGGCATCTTTGGGAGACATCTTCTTGGCCACTGCCGTGGCTTTATCTTTGCTTCCGAACATTTCTTTTCCTCCATGACCAACCGCCCCGGTTGGTACCGTCATGCAATTCTGGATGGACTGCCGTTCGGTGTTCCGCGCGCTCCGCGTGAATACGTACGATTCCGCCACCGGAAGGACTTCATCGCGGGCGACACGCGAAGACGTATCGCCGGACTTCGCAGGGAACCGCGGCCAGTCGCGGAAGGACGTACGCGCGTTGCGCGTTCAGGCGAAAAACGGGGGGCGGGGTATCCAGCATCTGGCACAGGTAACGCCGATTCTTCCACCAGATGCCTCTGCATGCGCCCCGGGCCGTGGACGTTGGCACGGACAGAAATGGCGGGTTATCCAGGTGTGCGAAATGGCCGAACCGGATTGCACGAGTTGCCCATGTCGAGTGCTGCTGCGTCCGCGGCAAGGGAATCGCCACATGCACATCAACGGGTGTAGACGTCTGAGCGAGGATGCTCTCCTCGGGGAAGGGACCTGCGATACGCCATCGAGCCCCCTCGCCCAGGAAGAGGGGGGAGTCGGGCAAGAGAGTCAGCAATACAAAGGCCGCACAGACAATAGCGAAGAAACGGGGACTCCACCAATTGCAGCGGCGCACGGAAGAATTCTAGCGCCAATCAGGCATCGGGTTCTACGGCATCCCGCCCATTCAGCAACTTGCGCCGCGCGCCATACGGTCACGCAACAAAGCTTGGTGCGCGCAGCAGCGCGAAAGCGCCGCAACCAGAACTGAGATGTCCCGGCGGCGCCGCAAGACGGGGCGCCGCAAGACGGGGCGCCGCCCATCCACCGTCGCTAAAGCCGGGCGACCCGGTCTCCCGCCCCCGCGGCGGCTTTGTGGACACGAACGAGGCTCTACACTACAATGACCGGATGTGATACGTGCTCGCGAACGAGCCGGCATTCGAGTAGAGGCAAGGAGGAATTCAAGTGGACGGCACACACGGCCGGGTACTGTACCTCGACCCGTTCTCAGGCATCGCAGGGGACATGTTCCTTGGGCTCCTGCTTGACCTCGGCGTCGATGACAACGCTTTGGTCGCCGAACTCGAACGTCTCGGAGTGCGGTTTGATCTGGCGATCAGCCACGTGAACAAGAACGGCATCGGCGCACTGAGCACCAGTGTATCGCTGCCGTCAGGTCCGGATGTGGACGAGGACGAAGAAGAGCACGTGCACTGCGATGAATGCGGCGGCGACCACAACCACGCTCATGACCCGGAGCAACTCCACGAGCACACGCACGACCACACAGCCGGGCACAACCATGGGCATGAACACGCAAGTGACGGCGCACATCTGCACGACCATGACCAGGGCTCTCGTGAGGAGCAGGTGGAAGCCGAAGGGCTGGCCCACGGCCACGGGATGCAGGTCGATGAGATAGTGACCATTCTCGACCGGCTGAGCGAGCCAACCCGCACGAAGGCTAAAGACATGTTCCTGGCCCTTGTCGAAGCGGAGGCCGAGGTTCACGGCACGACGGTGGACTCCGTACACCTGCACGAGGCCGGTGCGATAGATGCCATCGTCGAAATCGTCGGCGCCGTTAAGGGCCTTGAACTCCTCGGCGTCGACCATGTGGTGTGTGGATTAGTAAACACGGGCACCGGGTTCGCGAAGATGGCACACGGAACATACCCCGTGCCTGCTCCAGCGACCGCGGAGTTGCTCAAGGGGATTCCGGTCTACATGGACTCCTTCGCGGAGACCCGCAAGGAACTCGTTACGCCCACCGGCGCGCTGATATTGAGCCACCTCGTGGACGAATTTGCACCCATCAGCATGACAGTGGAGCGCGTGGGCTACGGCGCCGGCAAGCGGGACTCGGTCATTCCGAACGTGCTGCGCGGCTTCCTGGGCACCTCCGCGTCCGCGGAAGCGCCCAAGCGGCTCGTTCTCCTGGAGAGCAATATCGACGACATGAATCCGGAACTCTACGGCAACCTGATGGACGTACTCTACAAGGCGGGCGCGCTGGACGTGTTCTTCACCGCCATCCAGATGAAGAAGAACCGGCCGGCAACCCGCATATCGGTGCTCGGGGAACTGCACAGCAAAGATATTCTGGTCCAGACCATCATGAAGGAGAGCACTACGATTGGCGTACGGGTTTCCTACCCGGAGCGGTACGAAGCCGAGCGCGAGGTGTACGAGATAAACACCGAACTCGGCCCCGCTCGAGTAAAGCTGGCAAGATACGAGGGCGAAACGGTCAACATCTCGCCGGAGTATGAGTCCTGCCGAAAACTCAGTGCAGAGGCCGGAGTTCCGCTCAAGCAGGTATACACGATGGTCCTGGAGGCGGCCCGTGTGCACTTCTCAGCACCAGAGGAGGCCCACTGATGGCCGAACGCAGGATGTTCGACGAGATACTCCAGGCGTTCGCGAGTGGGAACATCGACGAGGCTGCCGCCGGAGCTCGCATACTCGAGATGTTCTACCAGGGACAGGAGCACTTCCTGCTCGACCTGGAGCGGGAACAGCGCCTCGGCTTCCCTGAAGTGGTCTATGCGGAAGGCAAACAGATGGCGGATCTGCTCGAGATCGTGGGACGACTCCTCGAGGCCAAGGGCAAGGTATACATCGCCAGTCTGAGTCCTGATGCAGAGGCCCGATTGCAGGAGACGTATCATTCGCACGGCATCCGGACTGGCGGCAGGGTAATGGTGATTGGCGATGGGCGTGAGGCGGCCATCGAACTTGGCGTGGTCGGGGTGGTCACGGCGGGAACATCGGACGTACCTTACGCTCAGGAATGCACACTACTGCTCCGCGAATTGGGCGCGCGCGTCATCACCTACTTCGACGCGGGAGTCGCGGGCATCCATCGGCCGATGATGAGTATCCAGGCGATGCGGGATGCCAGCGTCCTCGTGGTATTCGCAGGGATGGAAGGGGCGCTGCCGACGGTGCTCGCGTCACTCACGGATCTGCCCGTGGTGGCGGTACCCACTCCAGTGGGATACGGCTTCGGCGGCAAAGGTGAGGCGGCACTCAAGACGATGCTGCAGAGTTGCTCCCCCGGAGTCACCGTTGTGAACATCGGAAACTCGGTCGGCGCGGCGGCAGCGGCGGTACGAATACTGCGTGCGATCCGCAAGGCATCGGGATGACGCGAACTGAGGAGTTGAAGCGCGCCATCTCGGTCCGCAAACGGCTTCTCGTGTTATTCTCGGGAGGTCTTGACAGTTCACTGCTGGCGAAGCTGGCGTATGACGCGCTGGGATCGGATGCCGAGGCGTTAACCATTGAATCCGACGTTGTTCCACGCAGTGAGGCTGCCGCGGCATGCGCGGTCGCCGCAGAAATCGGGATCCGGCACAACAGAGTCAGGCTTGATGAACTGAAGCAGGACTACTTCGCCGCGAATCCGCCCGACCGGTGCTACCACTGCCGCAAGACGCGAGACGAGATTGCCCGGCTCTGGGCAAGGGAGCACGACTTCGACGTCATTGCCGACGGCCTCAACAAGTCGGACCTGTCAGACTATCGTCCGGGGCTCAAAGCGGCAGACGAGGATCGTATCTGGCATCCGTTCATCGAGTTCGGTGTCTCCAAAGACGAAATACGGACATTGTCGAGGGAACTGGGCCTCAAGGAGTGGGGCCGGCCGAGCATGGCGTGCCTGGCATCGCGATTTCCGCACGGATTCGCCGTAACTCCGCTGCGAGTCGACCGCGTCGACCGTGCGGAGGAGTATCTGCGTTCGCTTGGATTCCAGAAAGTCAGAGTGCGGCATTTCCCGTACGATGTGGCGGTCGTGGAGGTAGATGACCAGGAGCGCGCGGTCCAGTTGAGGGAACGTATTGTGGCCCGCCTGCGCGAACTGGGGTTCTCGTTCGTGGCCCTCGACCTCGAGGAGTTCGCCAGCGGCACGATGAACCGCACATCGAGCGCGTAGTTTCCCATCGAGAGTCCTTCGGAGCGCCGCGTATTGCCCACGCGACCTCGTTGTGCCATGCTGCAAGCAGGACGCCGGTTATCACCCCGTCTCGAGGCCGTGCCGCACAGGGGCGCGCGGCTCCACGATGGCCGCCAATTCAGCACGGAGCGTACAAGCGGCCGCGGCGAAACCCGTCGATTCCATACCTTGAAGTGCAACCAAAGTGTGTGTTGAGCCGTTGTACGTTCGTAGTATCAGAAAGGAGCGGCACGATGTTCGACCAATCGCTCAGTTTCTTTGTCAACTGGTTCTCGAATCCGAATATCATCGCGATGGGGCTGGCCGTTCTGCTCGGCGCGTTCTGGTATGCGCTCTATCTGCCGCCGGTCCGCGGCTACAATTTCCTGTGGGCCGTCGCGGTCGTGTCCGCCGTGCTCGCGTTGCTGGCAATCGTCATCGTTCAGATTCCGCTCCAGGCGCTGGTGGGCCAACTGGAGACGCGGGCCTTTGACACAGCCACGTTAATGCAATGGCTGTACATCCTCGCCCTGCCACAGATACTCCTCAGCGGCTTCGTCCAGGAAGCGGCGAAACTGGTGCCGGTGCTCTACGTCTGGCAGAAGTCAGACCGCAACCTTGATCCGAAAGTGGGCTTGATTATCGGCGCGGCCGCGGGACTCGGGTTCGGCGTATTCGAAGCGATGTGGGCCCTGAACCAGGCTTTTGCCGGCGGCTGGACATGGGCCTCAGTGGCATCCGGCGGATTCATCGGGTTGGCGCCACTGTGGGAACGCTTCTACGCTGTAGCGGGCCATATCGCTTTCTCTGCCCTCGCGGGCTACGGCCTCGCCAAAGAGCGGGGATGGCTGTTCTACGTGATTGCCGCCGGTCTACACAGCATGATGAACTACACCGTGGTCCTCATGCAGTCGCAGTTCATTTCTCTCACAACGCTTGAGATACTGGCTTCGCTTGTGGGATTCGGTGCAACCGCTTGGGCTCTCTACGCACGGCATTCCGGGGAGAGAGCTCCCTGGGCCGGAGGAGGCTATCGCAAACGGCTGCATCTGGGCAAGGAACCCAAGGAGTATGCGACCAGAACGGAGAGGTCATCGTAAGGTTGATGAACGAGATTGCCTACAAGCCGATAGGAGTCATCCATTCTCCTCACTCGCCAACGGTGACGACGCCTCGCCATCTCAATCGCGTGGGCGTGGAGGGTACGGTTGAGGTTTTCCCCGAATTCGTTGCGGGACTGCTTGACCTCGACGGCTTCTCTCATATCATCCTGCTCTGCCATCTACACTTGAGCAGCGGATATGCCCTGCAGGTGAAACCACCCCATGACGCCTCGGTACACGGGGTCTTCGCAACCCGCTCCCCCAGGCGGCCCAACCCCATCAGTCTCACGGTGGTCAGGCTCAAGAAGATCGAGGGCGGCGTTCTCCACGTGATCGACCTCGACCTGATGGACGGGACGCCGGTCCTCGATATCAAACCGTACTACAACCCCGTGCCGGCAAGCGAACCTGTCGTGATCGGCTGGATGGAGACGCGTGGGAGCGCGGAACCCTGAGGTGCCGCACGGCAGCTCAGCCTCCGACTTCGCCTTAATGGCGCTCAGCTACCGTTTGCGCGATAGACTGAAGCCCCGGCGGCCATACCTGGAAGAAGCGGGCGTACGAGTAGGAATGACCGTGCTCGATTTCGGATGTGGGCCCGGGAGCTACACTGAAGTGGCCGCACGTATGGTCGGTCCATCGGGCCGCGTCTACGCACTTGACCGCAATCCGGCGGCCATCCAGGCGACCCAGTCGCGCGTGGCCAGGGCAGGACTGCGCAACGTGAAGACCATCCAATCCGATGGAACCACCGGACTGTTGAGGCGCAGCGTCGACCTGATACTTCTGTACGACATCTTCCATGATCTCCAGCACCCGGATGACGTCCTGGGTGAACTGCATCACGTCCTGAGGCCTTCCGGCGTATTGTCCGCCCAGGATCACCACCTGAAGGGCACCCTTCTCACGCAGGCCATCGAATCAAGCGGGTTGTTCCGCAGGACGCTGGTGGGCGCGCTGACGCTCACCTTTGCGCCGGTTGGAAAAGGCACCTGACCCGAACCTGAACCGGTCGACCTGGCGGAGCAAGCGCACAGCGTCTGTCGCACGCATCGTTCGTCCAGCGCAGAGGGCGTTCTTCGACTAGGCCCCATGGAGGTCAAGCTCCGGCCGGATGAGCGGCGCACGGGTCAGATGCGGCAACGATTTGACACACCTGCGGCTCGCCCCTACCCTTCCGTTCAGGGGGTACCTATGAAGAAGCTACTGCCGACTGCATTGCTCATCACAATGGTGGTCATTCCTTTTGCCGCTGCGGGATGCACCGGCGCTACACCCACACCCAGTGCTCCCCCCGCTCCTACTTCTGAACCTACTATCACGCCTCCGCCCACTGCGACGCCCACGCCTACACCCACACCCACACCCACGCCGGCTCCCACACCTGCGCCCGCTCCGGCGCCTATGCCTGCGCCTACCACCACTCCTACTCCCAATCCCACTCCCACTGCCCCCCCAAGTCTCAACGAAGCGCAGGCTATTGAGATTCGTCAGTACCAGGGTGAGAATCTGTCTTCGATAAAGGACTTCCGTGAGAACTCCATCAAGGGTCCACAACACGTCGATATAGCCGGCTACAGTCTCTCGGTTCACGGTCTCGTGGACCAAGACGTGTCGTACAGCTACGGTGAGATACTGAGCACTTTTGAGTCCCACAAGAAGGTCATCACAATCAGTTGCGTGGAAGGCTGGGATGTGACGCTGCTCTGGGAGGGGGTGCAACTGTCAGATCTCTTCGACCCCGCGGGAGTGTCGCCCGAAGCCAGCACGGTCATCTTTCGTTCGGTAGACGGATACAGCACGTCGCTGCCCCTCGACTTCGTGATTAACAACAACATCATGCTGGCCTACAAGATGAACGACGTGACGTTGACGCCGGAACGCGGATTCCCCTTTGAACTGGTGGCAGAAAGTAAGTGGGGTTACAAGTGGATCAAGTGGGTCAACGATATCGAACTGTCCAATGACCCATCGTTCGAGGGATACTGGGAGAAACGCGGGTACTCGAACAGCGGCGACCTCAACAAACCATTCTTCGGTTAGCCGCCGGCTCAGCGTGAGTCCGATGGCAAGGGCAGCCCTCTGAAGGCTGCCTGTTCGGGCGGGACCCGCGGCCGGATGATAACCGGCGTGGCGGGATTCCGCGTCAGGACTAGCGCAACTGCCGGGGTTCACCATGGCAGTGGCGTTTCAGCTAGCAGTCTTCACTCTGCACCCGGCCCCGTGTTGCCGGTCAATCAACTGCCACCGGGAACGCATGAGGAACGGAACCGGCGGACACCATGCCGCACCTGCATGAGGGCGAACCCTGTCCGGCAATTTGACACGCCCGCGGCGCAACCATACCCTTTCGCCAAAGGGAGGTGGAGGTGATGAACAAACGAATTGCCATCGCCGTGCTCGCAATATCCATTCTTGCGCCCGTGGTTGCTGGATGCGCCACTCCTGCTCCGGCTCCGACAACCCCCGGCGAGCCAGCGCCTGTTGAGATCCGCCAGTACCAGGGTGAGAATCTCTCTTCGATCAAGGATTTCCGCGAGAACTCCATCCTGGGTCCGCAATATGTGGACATAGCCGATTACACACTCGCGATTCATGGACTGGTCGATAAGGACCTTTCATACACCTACGACGACATCATCAATGGTTTCGATTCGCACCAGAAAGTGATTACGCTTCATTGCGTCGAGGGATGGGACGTGACGCTTCTGTGGGAAGGGGTAATGCTGTCGGACCTGTTCCAGCCGGCCGGAGTGTCTCCCTCCGCCAGTACCGTCATCTTTCGTTCCGTGGATGGATACAGCACTTCGTTGTCTCTCGACTATGTGATGACTAACAACATCATGCTGGCATTCAGGATGAATGACGTGACATTGCCACCGGAACGGGGTTACCCATTCGAACTGGTCGCCGAGAGCAAGTGGGGCTACAAGTGGATCAAGTGGGTGGACGATATCGAGCTGTCGAACGACCCGTCATTCGAGGGCTACTGGGAGAAGTTCGGGTATTCCAACATCGGCGACCTCGATAAGCCATTTTTCGGCTAGAGTCCGAATGGACATACGAACTGTAGCGCGGCTCGTGCACTGGTTGCTACTGGTGCTGGCGCTACTGACCGTCGTGTCGGGATTGGGCATAACGGAGTTTCGGGTCGTCGAAGCGCTGACCTTCGGCGTGTTCAACAAAGCCGTTGCGTTCCAGCTTCATCTGTGGATATGGATCCCGTTCCTGGTGTTTCTGGCCGCTCACCTGTTGTTGACCGTGCACCAGGGACGTGGCCGTCGCAAGAGCTAGTTAGGAGTCGCGACCGGCGAGTCCAGGCGGGCCAGCCAATCGCCCAGCGGCCACGTCTGTGCAGTAAGGCCTTTGCAGGACGCAAATTCGAATGTGTCCCCGTCGACCGTGAGCCGAGCGCAGGTCGGGCCGACGGACAACTCGAACGGACCGTCACTTCGCCTGCCGCGAAGGATGTTCGCGAGCAGAATGGCCTTCTCCGCACCATCTCCACGCCCATAGTTCCAGACTTCGTCGGGCTGAGCGAGCCGGCCTGCCTCATCGTAGATGGACTCGTCGGGCATGTCGGCCACGAAGCCGATCACCTCGGCGTCGGACATTTCGTGAGAGCCCGCCAGTGAGACAGGATTACGCTCGAGCGCGGCCAGCATGAACGGCCAAGGGTCCGTGCTGTTGAGGTCCCTGTAAGAATAAAACGCCAGATCAACCACAGGATGGCGCATCCGCAACTCCTGCAACCGCTCAACCAGTTGGACCCGGCTCATGTCCGGTCTGAGTTCCAGCGCTTCGCCCTGGATTATGAATCGCTTTTCAGCCGCGTCGGGCAGTTGCGGTTCAACATGGCAGAAATGGGAAAGCGCCTCGATGGCATCGCCGGCGCGGTCGCAATCCTGGCCCAATTCCACCTTGAGACGGTCCACATCCTCCGGTTTGTTGCAGTCGATATGGCTTTCGCGTATGAAACTCTCGAAGTCGTTCAGTATCATCCGTCCCGGCAGCGGAGCGCTCTTGAATTCGTCCGTGTCGATATCGTCAAGCAGCTTGGCGCGCGTGGAATCGCTCAAGCGATACGAACTGCCATGCTCATATGAAAAAGCCTGCTCCGCGGCAATATAGTGGTCGGCGCCGTGTATCAGCCAGCGTATCTGGAAA
The DNA here is from genome assembly GCA_963761225.1 of uncultured Chloroflexia bacterium. Lineage (GTDB taxonomy): Bacteria > Chloroflexota > Dehalococcoidia > GIF9 > AB-539-J10 > SKVJ01. The sequence goes on from CAVXGE010000008.1 coordinate 196,235, forward strand.
CAATTCTGCGTCTCCCGGTGGTGCCGCAAGAAATTCACCAGTATCTCTTCGCTGATGGCTGTCCGCAGATAACTTCGGATGCGGTCCGTGAAATGAGCATAGACAGAGGGGGCTATGGTCGCCTCCGGGTACATGGCGTGAATATAGCCGGTCTCGTGGGCAACGATGGTCACTCGTTCATTCTCCAGTGCGCGCCGCGCCTGCGCCGACAATGCGGTCCCGTTGAACCACATCGCCTTGGTGAGGAGCCGGCGATTGTTGGTGAGGATGCCATCATCCACATCAATGAAATTCTGCGAATGCAGCGGCGTCGCCATCAGGTAGATGTCCCTGAGCGGGATTCGCGCGACGATGAAAAGCGCAGCCGCATAGAGTGCTGCAAGAGAAACGCACTCGCCCGCCCCTGAACTGTAAGACGGCCGGTACTTGAAGGCATCCATCGCCTCAACTGTCTCGGTTTTCCAGTAGGGGATCACATTCCCCTCATATTTGTCCAAACCAAAGTGGCTGCGGATATCGATGCTGAAGTAGTACTTGTCGCCTTCGTAGCCGAACAGCGCATTCGACTGCGCCAGGGTGCCCGCATCGATGAAATCGCGAAAGCGTTCGAGTTCCCTCTCCTTGGTAGTCAGACCCCACGTGTCCAGGTCGAGATTGAAGCTGTAATGGTCCATGATGTACTGCTTCAGCCGGTTGATGCGGCGGTAGGGCTTGGCCTTCTCGATGCCCTCAAACCACGGATCCTCACGCCAACTCCAGATGCGGGGAGACATCAGATTGGCCAGCAGGAGGCTGTACATGAGTTCAGGAAATATGAACACCTCCATGTCGGACAAGGTGACTGCCGAAGATCGTAGCTCAAGTTCTCTTGAACGTGCCATTCCGCTCCCGCACAACACAAAGGATGCCTGTGGAGACTATATGTGGCGAAGGGCCTCTCGTCAACTTCGGGCCATGCCGACACGCGGCCCGGGGCAACGCGAACGGTGACCCGGGCGCACATGAAACCTCGTGAAGAGACGAACGAAAGGCACCTGCGAAATGCGGGACTGCCCCGGAACAGGGCATTGATTGCGGCAAAAGAAAGGCCCCAAGCGGCCTCACAAATACGGGATCTCGGCTTGGTCCCACCGGATTCGGGCCTTCCTAATCCTGGACCCGAAGGTCTCGGGACTCCTCGCGGCCACCACCCTCAGGGTATCCAGCCCCTCTATCCCTTGCCTGGTCACTTGGGGCACTTTGAAAAATATCAGGGCAAAATACAGGATGTCAAGGTTCCCTCAGCTTCGGATAAGATAATCGCATACGATTTCTCGCCGATTTTTCGCCGCCGGTACCGCGAGTGACACCGGCTGCGTGATGCACCATCGAGCACAGCGCGTGCCGAAACGAACCAGACCCGATCACAGAACCGTCGAAGCGTTTGTCGGGGCCCTTTGATTTTGCACAATTCACCGCGTCGTGCGAACATGATGGGCCACCTGCGAGCGCAGGACCGGGGACGGAAGCACCTTGAGGAGGGATTCATGAAGGCACTTGGTATCGTCGGCAGTCCGCGGAAAGGCGGTAACACCGAATACCTGATGACGCACGCGCTCAAGTCTCTTGCGGAGGAAGGCATCGACACAGAGATCGTGTTGCTGGCGGGCCGGAACATCGGCCACTGCAAGGGATGCTATTCCTGCCAGAAACTACACCGTTGCGTTATCGAAGACGACCTGGCGCCGATATTCGAAAAGATGAAGGTCTCCGATGCCATCATCCTGGGAAGTCCGGTGTACTTCAGCGCAGCGTCTTCGCTCATGAAGGCGTTCATGGACCGCACCGGGCTGATCGCCCGCTACGACAATCAACTGTTCAAGGGCAAGTGCGGCGGCCCTCTCGTGGTGGGGCGGAGAGCGGGGCACAATGCCGCCTTCGGACAGATGAACTACTGGTTTCAGATGCTTGGCTTTTTCATGGCCGGTTCCAGCTACTGGAACATAGCCTATGGCAGAGATAAGGGCGAGGTTGCCAGTGACAAGGAAGGGCTCGACACGGTGTGGGAATTCGGCAAAAGCATGGCACAACTGCTGAAAGCAACGCGGGGATAGCCTGAACCGGTCCGGGGCCGCCGTGCCACGTTCGCCACTGGGTGGAGCCGCGTTGCCCGTTGCAGTCCGCTCAGCCGGCGCCGCCCGCCGATAGGGCGGCTACTTCCTGACCATCTCAACCTGGAACGGCGTGAGGACTTCGGCGCCTTCCCGCGTGACCAGGAAGGTATCGGCAATCCTTGGCCCCCCGACACCCGGTATATATATCGTGGGCAGCAGCATGTCAATGACCATGCCCTGTTCAATAAGGTGGTCGCCATTCCTGTCGATTATCGGATAGAACTCCGACTGCCGAATTCCGACGCCGTATCCGATGACATCGAGGAAGGAGTCGCCATACCCGGCGCCAGCCACCACGTTGTACGCGGCTCGGTACACGTGTTGCGCGGGTACGGGAGGCGCTACTGCCTCAATGGCCGCGCGCTGGGCGTTCACGAGCGTGTCATATATCCGCTCGGTCTCCGGCCGCAACCGGCCCAGGGCGACGGTTCGGGACATCTTGGCGACATACCCCTCGTACGTCGCACCAAGATGGACGACGACAGCCTGATCATCGCCGATCATCGACTCGCCGGCAAACGGGTGTGCCAGCAACTGCCGTTCGGTGACGAGTACCTGCATCCGGAACGGAGAGCCCTGAGAACCCGCTTTGCCCATCGCGTACTCGGCCTCGGCCGCAACTTCAACTTCCCTGCGCCCGGGGGCGACGGCACTTACCGCGGCTTTCATACCCTCAACCGCTATCTGTCCCGCCCGTCGCATCAATCCGATCTCCGTTTCGTCTTTGATTGACCTGGCCCTGTAGCAACCCGTCGTAATGCCCACGTATTCGGCGCCCGGGAAGGCGTGACGCACCGCATCGAAGACGCTGAACTCCACGAAGTACTTGCCGAATCCGATGCGCGGCGCTGTGCAGCCCATGCCGCGCATTACCTCCACCGTCTCTGCCCCAAGGTTCGTGGATGGAAATACGTAGCTGGTAATGCACTCGGACGGCACCATCGACCTGACGTATGGGGCATCCAACCACAGGCAGACTATCTGCGGTTCGCCCTCGACAGGAATCACCATCGACAGGCAGTCGAAATTCGTCATCCCTGTGTAGTAGATGAGGTTCTCGCGGTCCGCGAAGAGGGCCACGTCGACGCCCTGCTGTCGCAGTTCTCGCTGCATACGGGCGACGCGCCGCAGGTACGTTTGTCGATGCATCGGCTCCTCCACGTTCGCCACTTCCGGAAGGGAGGCCCCGGAACAGGTCGAACACTCAGCCAAGCGCAATGGTAGCGCACCTCGATAGCGCAAGACAGGTCGCCAGCCCGTGCAGCATTGAGATATACTGGAAGGGCCGGCTGAACGTACCGGCGGTGCACAGGCGAGGATGTCTCGTACAGGGAGCACAAATCCTTCGGGAGCTTGCTGTATGCGACCAAAGATGAGGAGGAAGAGAGTGTACAAGAAATTGCTGGTCCCCCTGGATACCTCAGAATTCGCAGAGTGCGTGCTCGCGCACGTGAAGGAACTGGTTACCGCTCACTCGATACCCGAAGTGGTCCTTCTTTCCGTGAATTCGTCGGAGTACCAACCCTACGCCGGACATCTCGATCCGGAGATAGTTCAAATGGCCAAGGAACGCGACGCGCAGGCAATCCTCGACTATCTTGAGAAGACGAAGAAGTCGCTCGGGCTGACGGATACCATGGTCACCACAGTGATGCGCTCCGGCATGCCCGCTGATGAGATACTGGACTTCATTGAGAAGAACGGCGTTGACTTGGTTGTGATGAGCACTCAAGGCAGGTCGGGCGTATCGAAATGGTTGCTCGGCAGCGTATCCGAACGGGTCATCAGATATTCGCCGGCTCCCGTGTTCATGGTTCCGGCGCTGGCCTGTCGACTGACCACTTAGCATCGAACACACCGGGAGGTGTGATGCCCACGGGGCACGCGGCTGGAGCGAGCACCGGCAGGTGACGCCAAGACGCGTCCCGCAAGCTCAAGAGCGTGGTGGCCGGAGCCATCACACCTCCCGTCGTCAGCTACCGAACGCACAGTTCTGACTCCTGCCTCTGATGGCATTCCAGCGCCGAAACCATGCAGGGACACGAGACGGGGCAGTCTCTTAGAGCAAACGTGCCCTCTGCATTGCGAGGAGTTCGTGTGCGCCGGTTCGTTCGCGGCCTCAGGCCCGTCGCGGTCTATTGACCGCACGTTTTGTTCCCCGAACGTTTCCGGGGAGCGCAATCCGAGGGGGACGCCGTTTCGATGCACTGCGTTCAGAAGCACCTGCCGATAACCCGCTGACGCCGCGGCGCCGATGAAGGGCACGCGCCATCCACGTTGGCACAAGCCCGGCTGCAGCGGTATCCACGTCATGTTGACAACAAACTGACCCTTTGCTAATTTGGACAGGTCCCACCTGAACACGCGTGTGTCCAGCTTCGGGGCGGTCCGGATTTGGGGGCGAGTCTCGCACGATATTTGCGTGAATGAACGAGTGAGTTCGCACGCCCGTGAGCCCGGGGGCAGACGTGGTCTGTCCGGTTGCCCCGCGAGGATGGTCAACTTCGCCGACCACTGCCGTCGCGAGTCTGTCACGTTCACTGCCCGGTCATGTGTATGGAGTGTCTTGCGCTCCGGCTCAGCGAGACGCGATGCAGACTTCTTCTGAGACCCGAGGTCGCCGGCGGCGAAGGAGGTAAGTCAGTTGCGAACAGTCACTACACAAGCGGTCGTGGACCCGTTGGTCTGCATCGGTTGCACAACGTGCGAGAAGGTCTGCCCCTCGGAATCCATCCGAGTGGGACCGGACAGGAAGGCGGTGGTGAACCGCGAAACGTGCACAGGTTGCGGCAACTGTGAGAGCCGCTGTGCGGTATACGCCATCAAGCTGGTGGCCCTCGAAGGCAAGCGATTCATCGGGGTCGATTGGACCAGGGCAGCACGCGAGGAAGTGTTCAGTCTCTGCAAGAGGGCACATTTTCATCCGGAGGCGGTGTTGTGCTACTGCACCGGAACGCGGGCGCGCGAAGTGGCGGCGGCAATCCTGCTCGGTGCACGCACGCCGGAGGAAGTGACGCGGGCTACGGGCATACGCTCCGGCTGCACGGTCGAGTGCATTCAACCCATCCTCCGACTGCTCACCGCGGCCGGCATCGCCCTGGACAAGGCGCCGGGCTGGCAATGGTACGGACTCACCCCGACCAATTGGGACCTGCCGGACTCAGTTGTGGGGAATCCCGACTACAAGAAGTTCTATTTTGAGGCAGACAGGCAGCTCATGCAGCGCGTTGTGGACGCGGAAGGAGGCGCATGATGTCACGCGCACTGGAACCCGCGCTCAAACCCATCGCACCGCGTGAATCAGCGTACGGAGTGGCGCCCTCGTGTGTTGTCGATCGTGCCGCGGACGCTCCGGGCATGGTCTTTCTCCGGACCAGAGACCTGTTCCCCGAATCACCGGACGTCTTCTGGCCGCCGGAGAACCCGGAGGCGATGCGGCTGGCAACAAGGACCGCTCTGGCCGGCGTGAACATGGACATGATCAAGCCGGGCGACTCAGTCAATCTGCTGGCGTCCCACCATGGGTGGACAATTCTCGGAGGCGGACCTTATACCGAGATGTTGAAGACCATCAAGGACGTTATCCAGGAGCGCACCGGCTGCACGGACATCAGGCTGCGCGCGGGGGTGGGGCTCCGGTTTCGCGAAACAGAGGAGTACATCAAGCGCTTCGGGCTTGACACCTACTTCGGTGGCAAAGCCAGAGGCATTGCACCTATCGACGAAGGTATACCCATAGAGACCGAGATTGGCACGCTCTACGGCATCAAGCGGGCGTACGATGCGAGATGGATAGTCCACACGCACAACAGCGATGTCCGCGAGATTCACTTCCATAGGCACGTCGACCGCGCCGTGAAGCCGTTCTCGATGTCATACGCGAGAATCGAAAGCAGGTCCACGTATCACCACAACCTCGGCCCGAGAGGAGCGAACTTCACCGCCCGCGCGATATTCAACTCTAAATTCGTCCAGGATAAGTGGGCGTTCGCCTGCTTCTTCAAGCCGACACCGGCGGGCATCGTCGGTGTGACCGCGAACAACGATCTGTACGCGCTGAACAAAGAAGTCACTCTGCTCAACATGGCAACGTACGGCAAGATGATGACGTTGCTCGGCAAGGTGAAGGAAGCCATAGCGGTGCTCGACTTCTGCTGTCCCGTGCCGTACGTGTTCTGCGCAGGCGTCATCTACGCGAACTTCTGCAGCGCCAATATCGACCTGCTCGACCTCGAGCAGCCACTCCCGTCTTACACGTGGTACACGGAGTCCTACTATGGAGAGAATGAGAAACCGCTTCTCCCGGAAACACCATTGATGAACCCTGCCATCAAGGCGTGTGTCGTGAATTATGCGTGGGTCGGCTACCCCTCCGTCTTCTGGGCGAAGCACACACCGACCATCATAGTGGGCGAAGATCACGCGCGTCTCTTCCGCGAGGATTCGCAGAACATCGAATTCGTCGACTACGCGAAGGAAGTTGTGCCCGACCTCAAGACCGCCATGGACCATGCCTACGAGATGGCGGGTACGGACAAGGTCATCATCTTCGACGGCGCCGCCGGCGGCATCAACTGCAGCAAATCTCTTGCGGAGGAATTGCTGGCCCGCGCGCCGGAGGTCAGCAAGGAAGTGGACGACGTTCTCATGCCCAAATGGCTGAAGCAAAGGGGCCTGGCCTGAGCACCGTCCCCCACGAGGAAAGGCCGCGCCGCAACCCTCCGGCGGAACCTTCAGGTGCACCGAGTGACAACGGGGGACAATCCGTGTCCGCCGGAGCCGACCTGAGGGACATGCTGTTCGAGAGCGTAAGGGAACGGAGATACACGGCGCAGATATGTGCGCGATATCCGGGCATTCTCTCCGGAGTCTCTCTTCTGCGCGACAAGGGATGCGACATCGGCGTTACCTTTCTCGGTGGTTTGCCCGAGGGAGCGGACCTTCAGAGCGGCACGGTGATTGCAGAGTTCACCGGGACTCCGAAACAACTCGCCCTGTGCGAGGAATCGCTCCTTGGGCTTGTGGCAAAACCGTCCGGGGTGGCCACCGCGGCCGCTCGCGCCCGTGTGGAGGCAGGCCGGATACGGGTGGTCTGTGGCGCGTGGAAGAAGATGCCCGGTGAGTCCAAACAGACACTGAGAGCGGCCATCACCACAGGGGGGCTGCCCACGCGACTGGTCGACGGCAACTTCGTCTATCTCGACAAGAACTACGTGCGGATGCTGGGAGGCATCGCCGCCGCCGTCACCGCCGCCCGGAGAACAGGAGGGAGAACCGTCGCCATCCAGATTCGGGGAGAAACCGGACCGATTGCCGAGGAGGCTGTCGCGTCTGCCAGGGCCGGCGCCACTGTCGTCATGGTGGATACAGGCGTCATCGAGGATGTGAAAACGGTCTCCGCTGCCCTCAGGTCCAGCCAAAGCAGGGGCCAGGTGAGACTCGCGTTCGCGGGTGGAGTGCAGATAGAAGGCCTGGCGCGGCTGCAGGACGAGGATATCGACATCGTGGACATTGGCCGGGCGGTCATCGATGCCCCACTACTGGACATGAGTATGGACGTGATGCGGACGTGCGATGGCCCGCCGCGACCGGATGTTGGAGCTGTCGAATGGAAATGAACCTGATTGGGAAGACGGAGCTATGGATCCAGGAACTGCGGCTCACCAACGCCAATCTCACCGATATCGCCGCCGTAGTGGCCCGGGTGCTCGGGCTTGCTAGGGGAGATGTTCTGGTGGTCGATGCCGGCCCGGAGCACGTCACACTCGACGTGCTGCGCCAGACAGTCGATATGCGTCAATTCGCGGGCAAAGAGGCGGCGCTGCTCGAGGCGCTCGGCGGTCTCGAAGGCGTGGCGGTAACCGAGGCGACTGCAGTTCACTCGGAGGGAATTCTTCAGATGCTGAGCCTCGACCCTTCACTTGCCGACGAAGTCGTCGGCCGGACCGACACCCTGTCCAGGGAGGTCGATAGTGCTTTCCTGCATCGGACTATGGTATTTCCAACGGGAGCGGAGGTCGTCCGTGGCATCATTCAGGATACGAACAGTCCGTACCTGAGGGACGAGTTTGAACGCGCCGGTTACCGTGTGACCATCGCACCGCCGCTGCCCGACGACTCGCTCGTCATAGCCAACGCACTCGAGGGCGCGCTGCACGAGGCCTACGGCCTCTTGCTGACGACAGGTGGAGTGGGCGCCGAGGGCAAAGATCAGACCATCGAAGCGACGTTGCGACTCGACCCCGGCGCGGCCACGTCGTGGGTGGTCAAGTATCCACCGACCGGCAGGCACGTGAAGGCGGGCGTGCGGCTGACCGTCGGTTCGTCGGGACGGGCGCTCATCGTGAACCTTCCCGGGCCAAACGACGAAGTGCGCGCGTGCGCGCCTGTCCTTCTGGATGCGCTCGCGCACGGCGATACCGAAAAGACCCACCTCGCGGACCTGCTTGCCGAAACGCTGCGGCAGCGCCACATGCGTATGCGATGACGGTGTGAACCGCCCCAGCTATGCGGCTCCACAGTTGGCACGCCGGAGCGCCAGTCGTGAGTTCCGGTCGATTTTCGTCGACGTGGCCTATTTCGAGTTGTTGTTCTTAGGCAGGTGGGGAATAAGCCACGAGAGGAACGAGTCCTCACTACGGGTTTGAAGGAAGACCCGTCCGGGACCGGTGAACGTACAAACCAGTCCCTCGCCACTGAACAGAGTTGACTTCATGCCCCCCACCCTGCGGACCTGGTACGTTGCAGAGTCATCAAATGCAACCATGTGCCCGTTGTCCAGAGTATACGACTGTCCGGCCGCGAGAGGCACTTCATGTATGGCGCCGTAGCTGGAAACGAACAGATGGCCTCGACCACTGATCTTAAGCAGGAAGAGTCCCTCTTTCGCGAAGAACCCCCTGGCTCCCGCCCACTGTGTATCCACCGTCACTTGTGGGGACGAGGCCAGATACGACGTGGACTGCACCAGAAGTGCGCCGCCGGTCAATTCGATATGCATTATGTCGCCCGGCAGCGGCGGAGCGAAGGTGACCTCGCCCGCCTGAGTCGCGTGAAATGTGTTCATGAAGAAGCTCTCGCCGCCAAGAAAGCTTCGCTTCAGTCCGGAGAGGAGACCCCCCTTGACCGAGGTTTGCAGTTCGATTCCCGAGGACATGGAGACCATTGCCCCCGCTTCGGCACTGATCTCTTCCCCTGCCTCAAGCGTCACGCGCGCCAAAGAATAGGATGGACCGTACAATATCTCGTGATTCATCAGTCTGCGTTCCCTCCGTGTTGCGCCTCATCTTGTCGCCGGCCCGCCTGGTCCGGCGCTGCGGATGAGATGCGGGTGAAGGCTCCCTGCGGCGGAGTCGTCATACGGTAACCCGCGCACCACCCGCCGATGATGGCGTAGGCATTATAGTATGGCCTCACTTCTCAACCAATGACTATCTCTCGCGTCCTGGAGGGTCTTGCTCGCTCCACCCCGGTCCGCAAGTCAGAAATCGATGCGTCCAACTGTGGACCTCGCTGCAATCCGGTGCTAGGATATGAAACGTCGGAAACACAGTTCCTGTCACTATGAACAAGGTCGACGTCTACAAGGGCTGGTGCAAGAAATGCGGTATCTGCATCGCATTCTGCCCACGCAAGGTTCTTTCCGCCGGTGAGGACGGATATCCTGTAGCTAGTTCCCCCGAAGCATGCACCGGATGCCGCTGGTGCGAACTTCGCTGCCCTGATTTTGCGATTGTGGTCACATCGAATGAGCACGCAACAGAAGAAAGCGCTGACTGAACAGGTGCTGCTGCAAGGCAGCGAGGCATGCGTCAAGGGCGCCATTGCCGCGGGGTGCAGGTTCTATGCCGGCTACCCCATCACTCCGGCCACCGAGATAATGGAACTTATGTCCCGCGCTATGCCGCAGGCGGGTGGCATCTTCATCCAGATGGAGGATGAAATAGCGAGCCTTGGCGCAGTCATCGGCGCCTCGTTGGGTGGACTCAAGGCGATGACCGCCACAAGCGGCCCCGGATTCTCGCTGATGCAGGAACACATCAGCTACGCTGCCATGGCCGAGGTTCCGTGCGTTATCGTCCACGTGATGCGCGGCGGCCCGAGCACCGGCCTTCCCACGAGACCTTCTCAGAGCGATGTGATGCAGGCCCGGTGGGGCGCTCATGGCGACCACCCGATATTGGTGCTTGCTCCGTCGTCTACGTACGAGTTTTTCGATCTCACGGTGAAAGCTTTCAACCTGGCCGAACGGTATCGCAGCCCGGTAATCGTGCTCGCGGATGAAGTCGTGTCGCACACGAGGGAGAGCGTGGTTCTTCCCTCGATGGACACTTTGGAAATCGAGAACCGTCCCAAGCCGACCGTCCCTCCGGAGTGGTATTCACCGTATCGTGACCCTGGTACCGGCATCCCCCCCATGGCCGCTTTCGGCGAGGGGTACCGTTTCCACGTGACCGGGCTGATGCATGACATCAACGGCTATCCGACGGAGAGGCAGGACGAAACCGAGGAATTGATGGCGCGGCTGTTCAACAAGGTTTCCAAGGACTTCCACCTGCTGCAGTGGTACGACTCCTACTACGAGGAAGGTGCGGAAGTGATGGTCATCGCCTATGGATCCGTCGCCCGCTCCGCGCTACACGCGGTCAAGGTCGCCCGTGCACGGGGGCTTCCCGTGGGGCTCCTCAAGCTGAAAGTGATATGGCCATTTATGCGCCGCACCGTCATGCACTATCTGGAATTGTCACGGCGCGTGATAGTGCCGGAAATGAACATGGGGCAACTGTCACGCGAGGTGAAGCGGGTAAACGAATGCAGCTGTGAAGTGCGTACGTTGAACAGGGTTGATGGTTTCATGATTACGCCGGACCAGATACTGAAATCGATTGAGGAGGCCCTGGCGTGACGCGCCCCGAGCACCTTATCCACCGTTACTTGCGGTCATCCAAGCGGTTCCCGCACGTGTGGTGTCCCGGATGCGGCATAGGCATCCTGCTGGGAGCGCTTGTCAGAGCCATTGATAGTGGTGGATACAGCAAGGATGACATCGTTCTCATCTCGGGCATCGGCTGCTCCGGGCGGTTGCCGGTATATCTCGACTTCAACACACTTCACACCACCCACGGACGCGCCCTGACATTTGCGACAGGAATCAAGCTGGCGAAACCAAACCTGAAGGTGATTGCAGTCATGGGCGACGGCGACGCCGCTTCGATCGGCGGCAATCACCTCATCCATTCGGCGCGGCGTAATATCGACATCACCGCCATCATCATCAACAATCAGATCTACGGTATGACCGGCGGGCAGGCGTCTCCGACGACACCTTTCGGTCTGCATACCGCGTCGACGCCGTTCGGGCATCTGGAGCATCCGTTCGATATCTCGAAGCTGGTGGAAGCAGCCGGGGCTCCATTCGTTGCGCGCTCCACGGTATACCACGCCAGGCTACTTGAGAACATGATCGGTAAAGCCATCGCCAAGAGCGGCTTCTCGGTAGTTGAGGTCATGTCGCCCTGCGTCACGCATTTCGGCAAATGGACCGGCATGGGCTCGGCGGTGGAGATGATGGAGTCGCAGAGGGACAACACCGTGCAGATTGAGAAGGCGCGCACGATGTCTCCGGAGGAACTGCAAGGCAGAATTGTAACCGGTATTCTGGTTGACATCGAGAAGCCTACGTTCCACGAGGAACACGCGCGCATATCTCGTGAGATGAGGGAACGAAAATGAGATACGAGGTGCGGCTGGCCGGCGCAGGAGGACAGGGATTGGTTCTCGCCGGCATCGTGCTTGCCGAAGCGGCCCTGTTCGAGGGGCACGTGGTCATCCATTCGCAGAACTACGGACCTGAAGCCAGGGGCGGCAACTCGATTTCCGAAGTAATCATGTCAGACGAAGAGATCGATTACCCCCGGGCGCTCGGCCTGGATATCCTGGTGGCACTTAACCAGCGAGCGTGCAACGACAACGTTCAGGATATGAAACCGAACGGACTCATCATCGTCGACTCAACGCCGGTGAAGAAGGTCCTCTGGGGCAGGGTCCTCCGGGTGGCCATACAGCGCGAAGCGGACCACGTCTTCAACGACTCGCGGGTGGTCAACATGCTGGCGCTTGGGGTGCTCACGCCGTTCTGCCCGATGGTCTCCGAAGAAGTGATGATCAAAGCAATTTCCCTTCACATGCCCTCCGCGTCGCTCGAACACAACCTCGAGGCCTTCAAAGCCGGGGTGGCAAAGGGCAAGGAACTCCAGGGCGGCACGCACTTCCACGAACTCGAAGACGCCATCGAGGTCTAAGCTCGGACACCCACGTGCGGTTCGCCGGGAATAGTCTCGCGAACACGCCCCACACGCCTGCTCGACAGCCGCTCATCTGCACCAGCCGTGTGAACCGGCTGCGCGCTCGTGCTCATCGGCAGACCGGGGCGCGAGCTGTTACTGTGAGCGAGGACGGCAGGGAGCAATGTGCAATCCGGGTGCCCTGATGGGGCAAAAAAGAAACCTCAAGCAACCTTACCGGACGGGTTGGAGCCTGTCCCAATTGACCGCTACCGTGCCCGATCCCGCTACATAAATGCTACGGAACCGTTTCAGTCGCTGCCTGCCGGGCCGTTGGCCTTTCCCCTGAGCTCGATTGCTTGAGGTACAGATGACCATATCAGAACAAAAAGCAACTGTCAAGGCCGTCCATCCGAATTTCTGGAGCCTTCAACCACCCATTGTCGCAACGGTTGCCCGACGTCGTCTTGGTGAACGCGCGGGTCGTCGTCGAACACGCGAAGCACCCATCGGCCAACGGGGCGTGACGTCTCCAACATCCACCAGAGGCTGTCGAGTCGGCCGCAAACGGGATATCCGCCAATAGCGGGGAAGTGCAAAGCTTACCGTTCCGATGGAGGCGATCGCCGGCTCGACAAACGGAAGATGCCGGCGAAATCACCATGGTGATTTCGCCGGCATCTTATAGACCACTCGCGCAAACTCAAGGGCAACTATGTTTCCGGAGCAACTGACTCAGGCGTTGAAGCGCACCGTGTCGGCTGCCGTCGGCCATTGCCTTCAATCAGTCCCGATAGAGCGTGCCTTCTCTCTCAAGAATCCAGCTCGCAATATCCTTCGCCTCGTTCGCGTCCCAGAACTTCGCGCGCCTGCCGGCAGGGCGGCCGGCCGCATCTTGTCCATCCTGGTACACCACGAACCTCTTGCCGATCGCATTCCGGATGATAGTAACGTACGGCTTCGCGTAGACTCCCCCCAATCTGAAGGTGATCTCTTTGCCGACTTCGATGGCATTGATCTCGTCAATCATCAGGTCGCGAGGCGAAGCTTTGTTCGCCCTTCCGGGTTGTCTCTCAGCAATGACCACACCGCCTTTGTCCTTCCTTCCGAACATGTCACCCTCCTTGAGTCACAGTCACAGTCACCTGGTATCGGCTGCACCTGCCACCGGGGCTCCTGGCCACGCGAGTGGTCCGGGCTGCAATTGGAGCGGTTCGAATGTCACGAATCTATTTCTTCGCGCCGGGCTTAGGAGCGGGCTTCGCGGGCTGTCCTTTGCTTGCCATTTTCGGTATTCCTCCTTCTATCGTTCGGTCGGTCACCCTGACGGATGACGGGAATCTATTTCTTCGCGCCGGGCTTAGGAGCGGGCTTCGCGGGCTGTCCTTTGCTTGCCATTTTCGGTATTCCTCCTTCTATCGTTCGGTCGGTCACCCTGACCGATGACGGGAATCTATTTCTTCGCGCCGGGCTTAGGAGCGGGCTTCGCGGGCTGTCCTTTGCTTGCCATTTTCGGTATTCCTCCTTCTATCGTTCGGTCGGTCACCCTGACGGATGACGGGAATCTATTTCTTCGCGCCGGGCTTAGGAGCGGGCTTCGCGGGCTGTCCTTTGCTTGCCATTTTCGGTATTCCTCCTTCTATCGTTCGGTCGGTCAACCTTGACGGATGACGGGAATCTACTTCTTCGCGCCGGGCTTAGGAGCGGGCTTCGCGGGCTGTCCTTTGCTTGCCATTTTCGGTATTCCTCCTTCTATCGTTCGGTCGGTCACCCTGACGGATGACGGGAATCTATTTCTTCGCGCCGGGCTTAGGAGCGGGCTTCGCGGGCTGTCCTTTGCTTGCCATTTTCGGTATTCCTCCTTCTATCGTTCGGTCGGTCAACCTTGACGGATGACGGGAATCTACTTCTTCGCGCCGGGCTTAGGAGCGGGCTTCGCGGGTTGTCCTTTCTGGGCCATGCTTCACCTCCTCGCTCTACATTCGGACGATCCAGGATGAGCGATGTCGCGCCACACGCGACGTCGCGTCAGGGTCGTGCCTCCAACTCAGCGTTCCGGCTTAGACACAATTTCCCCATTGGACACAGGATGCAGCGCCGCATCCCACAGTAATTCTCCCCGAGGCGCACCAGTGCAACCTCGAAATCGGCATACGACCTGCCACCGTGAGTGGCACGGTGCCACATCGCGGTCACCGCCTCGGCGGCTTCTTCCGGCGAATCGCCATCAATCACCCCAAGGCAGCAGGCGGCATCAATGGCCGCCCTTGAGAGACCAGGGTGTGCCTTATCCCAGACGCCCCTCATCTCCCTCAAGAACAGGTTCACCGCACGCAAGGGCACCGTGCGACCGAGCCGGCGCAAGCGGTGAACCAGGTCGGTCTCGTCCTCGGCGAAGAAATGCAGCCGATTGATGTCGGCGTCATAGTCGACCACGAGCGACTCGACGGCGCGTCTCAGTGTCGCGGCGATCCTGCGCGTGTAACCGGTTACCCCGACGCCGATCAATAATTCAGCCAGCGTCGCTTCTTCTACAGTCGCGAGGGTGCGTGGCTCCAGCAAGCCACGGGACTCGAGTTGGCGATAGGCAGCAAGAGCGCTCCCGACCCGCACCGGAGAACCGAGCAGGATTGCGGCAACGAACCACTTGAATGACTCATCCGACTCCATTCCCGCCAGCTTGATGCCGAGAAGCCTGGAATACGAGCCCCCAAGTCTGGTCACGAGCACGTTGCACACGGCGCTCGCCTCGGCTTCAGTCAGCCGCCGCTCAAGAGTGGGGTCTTTCAGCATTGTCAGTCACCGACATTGAGATCGGAGCAGCAACCTGAACGGGGTCCGGGAGACTGGACGCGGGCAGAGCCTTCCGGCGTGTCTGCCTGTGACGCAATACCAGCGGGCGAACGACAGCCGGTAAGGCGTAGATGGACACTCCGGCCAGCATCGCGAAGGGCATGCCTATCCTGGGCAGCAGCACCATCGTCAACAGCACGCAGCCGATGAACATCGGCAGGTACATGAGTGCGCCCCGCGCGTAGGACAATCCTGCGGAGAGCCCTCCGTTGTGGTACAGAACGAGAACGTTGATGACGAACAGTACCGGGAGACTCGCGACAAACGCCGCGGTCATACCATCACCGTGTTTGCCGACATACGCTACAGCGGTCACTATCGTGCCGCCAACAACAAAGTACAAGGCATAGGGCCACATGGGTTGAACCACCTCCACTGAGATACAAGGGAAGTGTACGGGCCACTCTGCTAGAATTGCCTTGGTGCTGACGCCCCTCTACACAAGAACAACCTTGGAATTGCATTAGATAACGCGGGCGGTACAACAGGAATGGCTCAGCGAGCAACGGGCGACTCGAAACATGCTGTGCAGACTCCGGTGGACCATGAGGTCTTGCCACCGTCCTCCAGCGCGGGGCACGCGCGGCGGGCCTCACTTAAGGAGACTGTCGACCTCAGTGCGGATGGCATTCTGGCGATCGACGGTCAACACCGCATCACGGTCTTCAATCCGGCACTCGAACGATTGACCGGAACCAGCAGGCAATACGCGCTCGGCCGCACGTGCTGCGATGTACTTCATGTCGTGGACAGCCACGAGCACACCATCTGCGATGGTGCGTGTCCGGCGCTCCTGGCGGAGCCCGGCACCTTTGACGTCGAGGGCACCATTGCGAACGCCGAAGGCCACAAACTTGGCGTTGACCTGCACTTCTCGGTGGCATGCACGCGGTCGGGCAAACTTCGTCGCGCAGTCATCAACGTACGTGACGCCAGCAAGCTTCAACAGGTGAACCATATCCGTTCCGTGCTGCTTGCACTTGTATCACATGAACTTCAGACGCCCATCTCCATCATTAAGGCGTATGCGAGTACGTTGGCGCGCGCCGACGCAAAGTGGAGCGACGAGGTGGTGAGAGAGAAACTCGGCGCCATAGAAGAGGAAAGCGACCGCCTCTCGCGACTGGTCAGCCGCCTGTTATACACCACTCGTCTCGAAGCGAGCGCCGTGTCCCTGAACCCCATGTTGGTCGACCTTCCCAAAGAGTCTCAGCGCGTGGCGAAGCGACTTGCCGAATTGGATGAGACGCACGAGATTGTGGTGAGTTACCCGGAGGATTTCCCGGCGGTGATGGGAGACCCCGAGAAGATAGACGAGGTGTTGACCAACCTCATCGAGAATGCGATGAAGTTCTCCCCGCAGGGTGGACTCATCACGATTGAAGGCACGGTGGAGGGAAACGAGGTACAGGTATCCGTCGCCGATCAGGGCATCGGCATCTCAAGTAGCGAGCAAACACGGATATTTGAACGCTTCTACCGGGTCGCGGAATCCGGCACGGGGACTGTCCCGGGCACAGGCCTTGGACTCCACATCTGCAGGATACTCGTGCAGGCTCACGGTGGCCGCATATGGGTTGAAAGCGAACCAGGTCAAGGGTCGATCTTTACCTTCGCCATCCCCATAGCACTCGAGGAGTGACATGCCAGCAGGAACACGAGAGCATCAACAGCCCTGGGACCGGTACGTCCGCACCGTGCTCGTGGTCGACGACGAACAGCGCATCGCTGAGGCGGTAGCAATGAATCTCGAGCTGGAAGGCTTCCAGGTATTGACCGCGTCGAGCGGTGAAGAAGCGTTGCAGAAGGTCACCGAAGAGATGCCGGAGGTCGTGATTCTGGATGTCATGATGCCGGAGATGGATGGGTTCGAGACGTTACGCCGCATCCGCGAGGTATCTACCACGCCGGTCATCATGTTGACTGTTCGCGGTGATGAGGGAGACAGAGTCAGGGGATTGGACCTCGGAGCGGACGACTACATGACGAAGCCGTTCAGTCCAAAAGAACTCGTGTCGAGGGTACGTGCCGTACTGCGCCGCACAGAGATGCCCAGTCCGGTGCCCAAGACCGAAATCCGCGTGGACGACAACCTTTCGATCGACTTCAACCGGCGCAAAGTCATCGTACGAGGCACGGAAATACACCTGCGCCCGACCGAATTCAGGCTCCTCTACCACCTGGTGAGCAACGCAGGACAGGTGTTGACACACGAGACTCTGTTACGGAGAGTCTGGGGCTACGAGTACCGGGATGAAGACCAGTACCTCTGGCTGTATATCACTTACCTGCGCCGCAAGTTGGAAGAGGACCCCAAGCACCCACAGTATATCCTTGGAGAGCGAGGCATCGGCTACCGCTTCAAAGAGTTGGAGAAGAGGCCGAGCTAGAGGAACGAGGTCAGTCGAGGTGCGAGCGCTTCGCCTGAGCCGCCAGCAACTGTCTCACCCGGCTTCCATCCGGCGGATGCGTGAATTCGGCGCGCGTCCTGAATCCCGAGTCACGTAGCTCGCGAAGCGTAGACGCCATCACGTCATAGCCCACAAAACCAGCCGCCACGCTGTCCGCTTCATACTCGGCCAGCCAGCTCAACGCGGCGGCAGAGATGATGAGGATGCCGCCGCCGAGCAGAAGCCTGAGCGCGATAGGCAGGTCAACGGCCAGCGCGGCAGCGATGCCGGCAAGCGCCGCCAGTGTCGTCCCCGCGAGCAGCAGTTCCCAGTGCATGCACTTCAAGTGAGCCAACTCATGCGCCAGCACACCTTCCAGCGCCTGAGGAGACAACCGCGCCGCCAGCGCACCGCCCAGTCTGATGCGGTTACCCCTGTGTCCACGTGCGGCAACAATCGCCCGCGCCCCAAGCCACGATGGAGCGATTTCAACGGGAACGGTGGAGTCGAGGGCCACCTTCATGCGGCATGCCAGGGCTTCGAGCGATTCGGGAACGTCGCCCCATCGAAGCGGCACCACGCCTCTGGTCTTGCCGCCCGAGCGTGCAACGTGCAGGCCGATGATGTCATGCCATGTCATAGCCAATCTCAGTATACATCGTCCGGGCTGAGTCCCGTACCGAGTTTGCGTACTCGAATGCATTTGCCGAATGCGGCACGGGCACCGCGCGGCTCGCCGAAGCGCCTCCGAGGCACGTACGCCCATGCCTCCGAGGCGCCGGTGTCACGCTATCGAACGGTAATATCCCGTCCAATCGTCTGTCCACTGATCTCGGGGCTGTAGTACGAGTATGCCCGGGACGAGACTGCCTTCGCCTTCACAGGATACAGTGCCCGCACCTTGAACTGCAGTGAGACGGACTCCCCCTGGCGGAGGTTGTCGATGTAGAAGATGACCTTGCGTCCGGCAATCTCGAATCTCTTGATGCGCGGATCCTTCTGCTGCGCCGCCTCTATCGTGTCCGTCAGTGCAGCGAACCCGGTGGGCACAGAGATATCGAGCACAACCATGCCCGCTTCGGCAGGCTGTGAAGGATTGAAGGTAAGCCGGGCAGAAACGGTGACAGTGTCGTCAACCTCGACATCCGTACTGTCGTAATCAACCTCGATGCCCAGTATATCCCGCGCTTGCGGCTCCACCGTGGGCATGTTGAAGCGACGCACCACCTGCCCCACCGCTTTGCCCGCGCCCTGCACTCGCAGCTCGAATTGTTACGTCCTCCGGAAGTTGCACCACCTGGAGCACGTCGAAGTTGCCCGCATTGATGTCGACGTCCTTCCTGAAATCCTGTCCAACGACGCTCACCGTGAGATCGACATCGGCCCGAGCCCCCGTCTGCTGCGCCACAAGCGCCTGTATGCCCACCACGGTATCCTGAGTAGAGCCGAATCCGCCTAGAGAGTTGCGTTGCGCGGTAATCCACTGCGCTGCTTTCGCGGCGTTCAGCGAGTCGCCATCCAGCAGGAGAGCCATGGTGGCGTATCCGGTTGCCTCAATGGCGGCGCTGGACTGCTGCACGGGGTACGGCATCATTCGCTGTTGGTCCATGACCGGCTCGAATGAGTCGCCCCAGTAGAGGCCGTTTTCGTCCTCCTGAGCGAGGTCCATGAGCGTTCGAATCGCCTGGGAGAGTCTCGGGCTCTTGCCGAGCCCCAGTGCGTAGGCAGTGAGAGCGACGGTGTACGAGTCGTCCATCGCATCGAGGCGGTCTTCAAGATAGCCGATTGCCTGTCCCGATGCGCTGCGTTCACCGGCCTCCAGTAACGCAACTGCGACGTAGGCAGTCAGCGCATCCTTGCCCTGCAGACCGCCGAGCAGTTCCTGGTGGTGGATGAAGCCCACCGGGTCGAAGGAGCCGTCGCTATTCTGGTGGCTACTTGATCCAGTCCGGCGGCCTCGTTCAGCACCGAGTCGTCAATAAGATGAGGTCTTTCGCCTGGGAGAAGGACTTCAGGACAAAGGCGGTGAGCCAGAGGCTGCCCGACTCGTCGCTCTCCCCGAAGGCGGAGAAGCTGCCGTCGCTGCGGCGGTAGGTCAGCTCCCGCTGGTAGCCGGTGATCATGAGCTTCTCGGCTTTGGCCATTATCTCCGGCTTCAGTTGCCCGCTCTCCCTCAAGTATATTGGTGATGTAGACATCCGGGGCGAAGAGGATCATGTTCTGCTCCCCGCAGCCGAAGGGCATCTGGATAAGCCCCTCCAGCCCCTCCATGGTCTGGGTGAGGTAGCTGGAGGTCAGGGTCAGGTAGGCCCGGCCGGAGTCGGGGACAGCCATGGGCGGGATGGCGGTGTCGAAGTACTGTAATCACCCCCTGAGAGGGTAAGGTTATCCACGATCTCACGGCCGATACCCTCCGGCTCGATGATGATGGTCTTGCTGATGGCGTCGGCGGCCTTGCTGGCCGCTGCGCCGTTATCTTGACCGATTCGTGGCGCCGAGCCCTTTCGGGCGGATCGTGAACTCGGCGCTGCCGATGTCATTGGCGGCGACAGTTGACCATCTGTGACGGCATCATCGCAGGAGGTCGAACCAGTCCGGCCTGTTCGATCTCCACCTGCATTTGCTGTGCGGTGTCCAGGTAGTTGTAGACGGCCACCTTGACCGGGAACTCCTCGCCCCGGATGGCGGAGTAGGGCAGGTCAACGGTCAGGAAGAAGGGCTGGAAGGCCCGCAACTGTGCCTCGGCGATGCCAAGACCCTTGTCCCTTGAGATGGCGACGGCCCGCAGCATCCAGGTGGTGATCGAATCGGGCACCGTGACGTCCAGGGACGCGCGACCGTTTGCGCCGGTCGTCCACCTCGTTGCCAGAGCCACGTCTCGGGGAAGTATTGCCGTACGCGCTCAACCTCCACGAGTCCTTCGGCGGCTGGTGCGGAAGACACGGACGGAGCCGCCTGCGGAGGCATCGCGCCCATTGCTCCGTTCATCACTCCCTCGGGCATGATGCCTCCCTTTGCCAGGAAGCCCATCAAGCCATCCCAGAATCCCGCCTGCCCCTGGAAGTCGAACCGCTTGCCGGCCGGAACGTCGGCGTTGCTCAACACGAACACACCGGCGTCCGAAAAGACCTCGGCGGCCCCCTTGGTCTGAATCGTCGGGTAGATGTTCACGTCGTGCAGCTCAGCTTGCGGCTGCATGTAGAGTCGCTCGAGTTCGGCGAACACCTGCTGCAGATTGAGCCGATTCTCGGCAAGAATGAATACGGACCTGTCCACCGCCGCCAGACCAACCATTGCGCGGCCTTCGGTCTGGACATGTATTTCGACGTCGTCGCCCGGCCGGGCCTCAGTCCGTACTGAACGAGACGCCTACGTCCTGCGGAAAGGCGCCTGTCACCTCGAACGGAATATAGTCCGCCGCAACCTCGCTGTTCGGCAACACCTGGTAGACAAGCAGGCGGGACGAGGGCGCCATCATAGGCGTCGTCTGAAAGGAGAATTGCCTGTCCTGCGTGTAGCCTGAGAAGACGATGCTGTCGCGTGACACGACCTCGTAGTAGAACGTTTGCGCTTCCCTGGTCGTGTTGATCCTGAACTCGATGTCTTCGCCGACCTGCGGCACGCCCTGGCTTACTTGCTCGACATGTATGAAGTTTCCGGAAGGAGAATACGACGACTGCACAACGCGCTCCACGTACTTCCCCTGCGACTCTGCGCTCACCGAAAGGGCCACAGCCGCCGCCGGTGGCTCCACCGTGAACAATGCCGTTCCATTCCCGGTAGACAGGTCCTTCTTGACGGTCTGAATATCCGCGAACTCTGAATCCAGGAAGGTGACTTCAAGGTGCACCTTCGCGTCGATGGGCTGATTGTCCGGTGTCTCAGTGACGACAAGAAACGAGAACGGGAGGCCCGGCTTGAAGACGGCTCCCTCGGGAATCACCTGCAGGTTGACCGGTGAATCGGCGACGGTAAGCATCCGTGACGTACGTTCGACGTAGCCGGTGGCGCCTTCCGTGACGGTTATGTCGAGCATAACATTGCCCTGTCCGCCGGCCTCCGGCACCCCCGCGACATAGTTAACCGCCGGTATCTCGAAACGGGCGTCGCCGTCGATGTCGGCACTGAAACGGGCGTACTCCTCCCATTGACCGACATACCGTGACGCGACTATCTCCAGTTCGCCATTGACTGGTTTGCCAAAGCTGTATTCCGACGAGACTATTCCCGTTATCCGGTCATTTACGAGGAACCAGTCACGGGTCAAGTCGACGTTCACGTCATATTTGGGCAGGACATAGCGTTCGACTTGCACATCAAGTTGCGTCTTCGAGTCACCCGACGCCGCCACAATCTTCCAGGCGCCGAGGTTCAGTTCATCGGCGAGAGGGAGATCGAGATTGACCATCCCATACTCGTCGCTCTCCACCACACTGCTCATGAGCTTGACACCCTTCGCGTCGAGCACCTGAACGGCCACCTCCCGGCGTGCCGCTTTCAGTTCCGGATCCAGTGTCAGAACCCTCATGTGAATGGTCTGTCCCGGCTTGTAGATGGGCTTGTCAGTTTCCAGGAAGAGCACCACTGTCTTAACGATCCGGACCGGGGTGCGCTTCTCGAACCCCGTACCGGCCACCACCACCGTATAATCGCCCTCGTCCACGTCAGGGATCGCTATCTCGACCGCGCCCGCGCCGTTCACCATCGCGCTGCCCCCGGCAATCTTCGTGGTTCCACGAAGCAATTCGACGTCCACCCTATCGCGGACGGGTCCATTGGGACCGTAGAGGTTGAAGGTCACCGAACCGCTGCCGCCGCTCTGCAGCGTCTTTGGAACGAGCACCACGTAGCCCGCGGCAGCCTGTACGGTGCTGCAACCCGCCGCGAACGGCGCAACCATCCCCAGGATGAGAAAACAAGAGAGTGCCAACCACGTTCGTTTCATAAGGACTCCTTCCCGTCCGATGCGGGATTTCCGTACTGCCCGGCGGCTTTACACCCATCTATACGGTAGCGGCCCCGAACTGTCACACCCGGGAATGGAAGGGGCAGCAAATCCGCGCGGGACGGTGACTTGCCTCCGGACACAACGGGGCAAGGTGCGGCCCGCTCCTTGCTATACTGTGCCCGCGCGTTTGTACACGTGCATTGCCGCCAGTGAGGTGAAATCACATGAAGCTTGAGAAGGATAGCCTGAGTTTGTTGAGGGAAGCCTTAGGCGTGATGGAATCGGGATTCTCGCGTCTGCCGGACGTCGACGTTCACCTCGACACGGAGGCGGTACGGGCAGTGCTGGTGGAAGTTGCCGAGCGGATGCAGGATAACTACCCGTACTTCCATCCTTTCTACGCAGGCCAGATGCTCAAACCGCCGCATCCCGTTGCAAGACTCGCGTATATGCTTGCCATGTGGATAAATCCGAACAATCACGCGCTCGATGGCGGGCGAGCCAGTTCGCGTATGGAGAAAGAGGCAGTGGCCCAACTCGCACAAATGGTGGGATGGGAGACCCACCTCGGACACCTGACCAGCGGCGGGACGTTTGCCAATCTCGAGGCGCTGTGGGTGGCCGGTAAGCTCAAGCCGGGTAAGAAGATACTGGCCTCAACCCAGGCTCACTACACGCACAGCCGAATATCCGACGTTCTCCGGCTCGAATTTGAGGCAGTGCCGTGTGATGACAGAGCACGCATGGATGTCTACGCTCTCGAGGACCGGCTGAAGAAGGGAGATATCGGAACGGTCGTCGCCACCGTCGGAACGACCGGCTCCGGCTCCGTCGACCCGCTCCCGGACATCCTCGCCTTGCGTGAAAAGTACGGTTTCCGGCTGCACGCCGACGCGGCATACGGTGGGTATTTCGTGCTGGCGGACAACCTGGGCGCCGGCGCGTCAGCCACGTATCGGCGCTTAGGCGAAGTGGATTCCATCGTCATCGACCCGCATAAGCACGGCCTGCAGCCGTACGGCTGCGGCTGCATACTCTTCAGGGACCCCTCGGTCGGCGTCCTCTACAAGCACGATTCACCGTATACATACTTCAGTTCGTCCGAGCTGCACCTCGGTGAAATCAGCCTGGAGTGCTCGCGGGCGGGCGCGTCCGCCGTGGCGCTGTGGGCAACGCAACGGCTGCTCCCCATGACTCGCGGCGGCGAATTCGCAACCGGCCTGGAGAAGTGCCGCGAGGCGGCGCTGCAGCTCTATACGCGGCTGGAATGTGACGACCGTTTTCTAACGATGTTCGAGCCGGAACTGGATATCGTCATCTTCGCTCCGTGTGCCGGCAGCTCAGGCGAGATATCTGAGAGGAGCAAGGCTCTGTTCGAGACGGCTGCTCTCAAGGACCTGCACCTCGCGTTGTTCTCCTATCCATCGAAGCTGCTCCATGATGTCTGGCCGGGCGTTGTGTTCGAGGGAGACACGGTGGCCTGCCTGCGCTCCTGCCTTATGAAGCCCGAGCACCTTGAGTGGGGCGACCGTATCTGGAAACTGCTCAGCGAATCGATGGACGCAATCTGAAGTTAGGTTGAATCGCGCGGTGGACCCGGTGCGTCGCGGTATGATGCACGCGCAGCCCCTAGCCGAGAGGGACTGTCACGGTGACTGTGGTGCCGCAGGGGCTTCGGGTGGCGAACTCGACTCGACCGCCCAGAGGGCGAAGCCTCTCGCGTATCCCGATGATTCCCAGCGAAAGTGCACTATCGGCTTGCTCTTCTGTGATGCCCCGGCCGTCATCTGAAACGGTGAGGATGCAGTTGCCGTTCTCCCAAACGAACCCGACCCATACGTGCGCTGCGTTGGCGTGCCTGGCAACGTTGGTGAGCAATTCCTGGAAGACCCTGAACAGGGCGGTTGAACGCGGGCGGTCGAGCGTGGAATCATCGGCTTTCGCCACCAGGCGGCACTCGATGCCCGAGCGAGCCTGAAACTGGTCAAGTTGCCACTCGATTGCCGCTATCAGACCGAGGTCATCGAGAATGCCGGGGCGCAGGTCGGAGGAGATGCGGCGTACGTCATTAACCATCTCATCCAGGAGGGCCGCCATGCGGTCAATCCGGTCAATAGGGACGCCCTCTCCGGTCATTGCCGCTGGCCTCAGAGCATCAAGGTCCATCATCAACGCGGTGAGTGCCTGTCCCAGTTGGTCATGCAACTCCCGAGCGATGCCCGTGCGCTCGTTCTCACGCGCCTCCTCCAGATGGGTGGTGAGCTCACGTAATTGCTGGGCGGAACGTTGCAGTTCCTCCCGCGAGGCCAGCAATTCCAGTTCGGCCGCCTTGCGTTCAGTGATGTCGAGAAATTGAGACACTACCACCGTGTGTCCTGCCATCGGAATCAACGCGGAAGTCATGCTGACGAACAGCGAAGTCCCGTCCTTGCGCTTGAACTCGACGACTTCGTCGCGCACGTACCCGTCCCTCAAGTGCCTGTGCCAGCACTCTCTCCCTGTCGCTCCTCTCGGCGTAGATATCGGTCACCCGCCGTTGCAGCACTTCGTCCTTCGTGTAGCCGAGCATCTCCGCAAAGGCCTCGTTGCATTCGATGATGGCGCTATCCGTTCTTGAAATAGTCATGCCGAGGCCGGTGTGGTCCACGAGAGCCCTGAACCGCTCTTCGGATTCGCGCAATGCCTGCTCCGCCTTCTTGTGCTCGGTGATATCACGGGTTACCGTTTGGGCGGCGATAAGACGCCCGTCTTCGTCATATCGTGCCACGGCGGAGCGAACACAATCCATCACCGTGCCATCATTCCTCATGAGCCTGACTTCCTGGTCCATCACCACGCCGTCGAGAGCAAGAAGCCGGAGGAACTCATCACGCTCAGAAGGCTCCACGTACAACGAGCGGGCGTTGCTTGTGCCGATATCAGCGGGCGACAAACCGAACAGGCGAAGGTGTGCGGGATTGGCATCGAGGAGCGTCCCATCGACCGAGTAGACCGCGACGGCATCCATCGATTGTTCAAACAGCGTGCGGTACTTCTGCTCATTCTCGAGCAATTCCCGTGCGGCTCGTTTGCGCGCGGACGTATCGCGACAGACGCAGAATATCAGCTTTTGACCGGCGAACACGGCCGCGTTGGTGCTTATCTCCACGTCGAACACCGTGCCATCCTTGCGCCGGTGTTGCGTCTCAAAATGATCCCCCGCTTCGTCAACCGTGCGCAGCATCTCTTTCAGCCGGTCCAGGGAATAGAGGAATTCCCAATCCCACACGTGAAGTTCGGTCACTTCCTCGGGCGAGTAGCCCAGCATCTGAGCGAAACTCCGGTTCGCCTCCACAACCTTGCCGTTCTGGTCAAGGACCACAATCCCATCGCGAGACTGCTCCAGAAGGATACGTCTTCGCGCCAATTCGTCGGCCAGTGCCGCCCTGCGCTGCCGGTCACCGGTGACATCGCGAGTCACTGTCTGGATGGTGACAATGCGGCCCGCCTCATCGCGGCGGGCAACGGAAGTACGCACACAATCCATCATCGTGCCATCGGTCTTCAGCGCTCTGACTTCAGAGTCAACGACCACGCCATCCCGCTCGAGGAGCCGCAGAAACGCATCCCGGTCCGCCGGATCCACGTAGTGCTCGCGCACATTGACAGTTCCAATGGCGGTGGCGTTGTAGCCATAAAGGTCCAGATATGCCTGGTTCGCTTCCAGCAATGTCCCGTCAAGGGCGACCAGACACACGGCGTCGATAGATCGCTCGAACAGAGAGCGGTACTTCTCCTCGCTCTCGCGCAGCAATCTCTCCGCATTCCTGATCTCCGTGACGTCACGCATCACTCCCTGAAACTGAACGATCGTGCCGGAATCATCCCTGCGTGCGACAACCGAACGCTGGCAATCGAATATCGTGCCGTCCTTCCGCTTCATCATCACCTCGTCGAACACGAATCCGGTCCGCTCGATGCGGTCGAGAAACGAAGCCCGGTCAGCGGGGATGGCATAGACGTCGGCTGCCCCCAGACTCTTGAGTTCGTCACGGGTGTAGCCGAACAGATTGAGCCACGCCTGATTGGCCTCAATGCTCCTGCCATCCGCGGCATTGATGTAGATGGCATCCATCGATTGCTCAAACAATGTGCGATACCGTTGCTCGCTCTCACGCAGGGCTCGCTCGGCAGCACGCCGCCCGGTAATATCTTCACCGGAGGACAGCAGCCCGGCCGGCCGGCCGTCGCTACCTCGTAGCAGCGTGTTATGCCACGCTATGTTGCGAACCCCTCCGGCAGCGGTCAAGACGTCGTTCTCGAAGTACTCGAAGGGTTGCTCCAAATGACCGGACATCAGCGATTTGAACACCGAACTCACCCGGTTCCTCTGTTCCTCGGGGATACAGGTGTCGAACCAGTTGCGCCCCACCAGTTCCTGCTCGCTGATGCCGAGCAACTCGGCCCCCTTGCGATTCACCAGCGTGACATTTCCCGCCACGTCGAGCACGACAAACATGACGGCCGCGATATCGAGGTATTGCTGCGCGCGGTCGTGCTCAGCCTTCAGCACTTCGGCGGCTTTCTTCCGTTCGCGCACATCCCGTGCGATGGAGACCACATAGATATCGCCCGCTGACTCGATAAGTCGCGCCCGGACTTCGACCGGGACCACGATGCCGTTGCTGGACACATAGTCTGTCTCGTAGGCCAGCGACTGGCGCACGAACAGTTCGGACATTCGATCGCGAAACTTGAAGGCATCCTCCGGCGCCTCAAGCTCCCGCGCTTCCATCGCCAGAAGCTCGTCAGGGGTGTAGCCAAGCATTTGTGCCGCGGACGCGTTGGCATAGATGATTCCGCCCTTGAGGTCCTGCAGGAACACGGCATCCTGCGCTGCGTCCAGCACTTCACTGCGAAGTCGAATCTCGGCTTCGTCGGCCTTGCGGCGGCTCACATCTCTCACTACGCTCAGGAATAAGGTTCGTCCACGAGAGTCAACGGTGCGCGAACGCACCTCCACGTCAACCTTGTGTCCGTCGCTGCGCACCCACTCCGCATCGAATTCGGAATGCCCGTCACGTAGCAGTTCGCCGATACGAGTTGGCACCTGCTCGGCTTCGGCGGGGGTTTCCAACGCTCGGATGTTCTTCCCAATCAGTTGCACCAGCGGATATCCGGTCAGCAGTACGGCGGCTTCGTTCGCGTAGACGATCTCGCCCCCGGGGTCCACCAGCATGATGGCATCACGAGCGAGGTCGAGGAGTTCGCCCTTGAGCCTCAACTCTTCCTGGATACGGAGCCGTTCTGTCACGTCCCTGAGGACGGTCTGAAAGCCAATCGTCCCTCCGGCGGCGTCTCTGCAGAGCGCAATGGTCGCCAGGCATTCGACCAACGAACCATCTTTCCTTCTCATGCGCACGGGTTCGTCAGTTAGACCGCCCTCCCGTTCTACTCTAGCCATAAGGGCCGGCCTATTATCCGGGTTGGCGTACACGACGCGGGCAGGCAATCCATCGAGTTCGCCGGGCTCGTACCCGAATAGCGCCAGGCCGGCACGATTCACAGCCTCTATGATGCCTGCGGCGGACACGAGCGAGATGGCGTCAGGCGACTGCTCGAAAAGAATTCGAAATCGTTGTTCGCGCTCTTCAAGTTGGCGATAGCGGCTGCGCTGCAAGGCGCGGAGAAGATGGACGAGGAAAAGCAGCACGCCCCCCACCGCGATAAGGTAGAGCACCGGACCATACAGAATCTCCTGTGCACTCAGGTTCTGGTGGAACAGGGGGGCGAGTATCACCAGCCCGAGCAGAAGGAAGAACATGGCGACCCAGACTTTGGCAGGCAGCAGGGCTGCGGACAGCAGCACCGGCAAGACAAGATACGCCAGGAGGAAGACGTCATTGGTACCGAAGTAGGGCAGCATCAATCCCATAAATGCCAGATGGCTGCCCGCAAGTATCGCCGCGGCCAATGCCAATACCGTCAACACTGCGGAAGGCACGTATCGTCCGCGTCTGTTGATGACGTAGGACAGTCCCAACACGATGAACAAGCCGCCCGCCAGGATTATCTGCGGATTAAACCAGCCCGAAGAAGGCATCACGACAAAGCGCGACCACCAGAATCGCAACAGGCAGGGAGACGAGTAGACAGACCAGGATGCCGGCCAGAAGCCGAGACCTTTCACGCACAGTGGCATTGACAAGCCGGGGCGAAGGCTTAGTCAGCCTGTTGCGCCAATTCGCGACGTGGCCGTTGGCCCCCTCGCTATCACTCGACGTACTCATATCCGCTTACTCGCAACTGAGCGGCGACTAACGGGCCTGCCTCACTGTCCAGTTGCCCGACGCCTGCTTTCTACACCACTGTGTCCACCAGTCAAGAGAACACTACTCGCGCCGCAGCGGCGCTATCACACAGATCACGGTACCCTGGGATGGAGACGTCGTGACTGTCACCGACCCACCCCACGAATTCGCACGTTCTCGAATACCGGCGAGCGCGACCGCGCACGACGCCTCTGACTCAGATTCCGAGAAGCCCCGCCCATCGTCGGACATGCAAAGCCTCGCGTGGCCGTCTTCTCTCTGGAGGTCCACGGCAACGTGGGATGCTCCCGGGTGGGATGCGAGGTGCTCAACTGCCTCCTGAAAGACTCTAAAGAACCCCAGAGTCGTGCGGTCATCCCGAAGACTGAGATCGTCCACGCGGCCCAGGCGAACCTCTATCCCATTCTGCACCTTGAATTGCTCCGCGTGCCAATCCATGGCGGCAGCGAGGCCGAGGTCCTCCAGCATGACGGGGACCAGGTCCGTATACATCCTGCGAAGTCTCGCTATCGTGGAGTCAAGGAGTGCGACTATCTCATCCATGCTCCACCGAATTCGCGACTGCGCGTCCGCAGGGAGTCGCGCCGCGCAACCGGTGATGTCCATCTTGATGGCCGAGAGCGCCTGCGCGACCTCGTCATGAAGTTCCCACGCGACGGCGGCACGCTCTTCCTCTCGCGCCGTGTCGACTCGCGCGGCCAGCTCACGCAGTTCCCGGTTCGATTCCGCCAGCCGCTCCTCGGCACCCTTTATTCCCGATATGTCAACCACAATTCCCGTGACAACCGAAGGCTTCCCATCGGAATCCCATGCGGTGATGCCGCCAACATCTCGAAACCAACGGTACCCTCCGGATGACATCCGGATGCGGTATTCCACCTCGTACTTGTCGGCTTTCCGTTCAAGGTGATTGCGCATGGCCTGCATCGCCGTTTCACAATCGTCCGGATGCAGCAGGTCCGTAAAGTCCGTATAGTGCGAGAAATCAGCCGGGGAATAGCCCAGCATGGTGACTTTTCGCTCGTCGAACACGACCTTCCCGGACGGAAGCGACATCTGCCACCAGGCCAGGTTGCCTGCAGCCATCGCGGCCTCAAGTCGCTGGGCGAATTGCGATGACCGTTCCTCCGCGGCACGGCGTTCGACGACCTTCCACACGGACTCCATCAACAGCGTCAATTGCAGTACGTCCATGTCCGAATAGTCGGTCTCCTTGTTGGCGACACCGACCACCGCCACTATTCGCCCGTCACTGAACACGGGTATACCCGCGTACCTTGTCAGGTGGGCATGTCCCTCCGGCAGCCCACCCGGAGGAATGCGCGCAGACTGGAAGTCATTCACCACCACCGGCGTCCGATTCCGCACTGCCTCCGCCCAGATGCCCGTTCCTTCAAGGTGGCGCATCAACTGCTCTTTCCCGAGAGTGGAGCCCCCGGCCACCTTGGCGGCCCCGGCACCGTTGAACACCTGCCGATCCTCGTTGTACGCATAGATATAGCCGAGCGAACTCCCGGTCAGTTTCAGCGCCTCGCTGACTGCATGGTCCAACAGCGACTGAACCGTCGCGGCCTCGTGCTCGAGGATATTCACGAGGCTCCGAAGCCGCGCCTCGTTGCGAGTGATCTCTTCCTCAGCCCGTTTCCGCTCGGTGATGTCACGGATAAGCCCCTGGTGCGCCACCACCTCGCCCTTCTCGTTGTGCCACGCCACAACCGTGCGGAGGCAGTCGAAAACCGTGCCATTCTTCCTCCGGAAACGGCACTCATCATCCACAATCCGGCCGTCGCGTTCGAGACGGGCGATGAACTTGTCCCTACTCACCCCTTCCGCCACGAGATCCGGCATACGCAATCCGCCAAGTTCATCCTTCGTATAACCGAAGAGTTGCAGAAACGCGGGGTTGGCATCCAATACAGCGCCATCCGGAGTAGTGAGGAGAATGGCATCGCGGGATTGTTCGAACAGGGAGCGATACTGCTCCTCACTCCGGCGCAGCGCTTCTGCATCACGTTCCCGCTGGGTGATATCACGGATGATTCCCTGGAATCCAACGACAGCGCCGGACGCATCCCGGCGGGCAACCACCGTTCGCTGGCAGTGCATAACCGTGCCGTCTTTCCTTCTGAAGCGGACCTCATCTGCCACAAATCCCGTCTCACGGATGCGTCGCAAGAACTCTTCCCGGTCGCGAGGATTGACGTAAATATCACGAGCTGAGTCGATGGACGGGAGTTCGTCTCCGGTATAGCCGAACATATCCAGCCACGCCTGGTTGGCCTCCACATGGGTGCCATCTACCGCGAGGACGAAGATCGCGTCGATGGACTTCTCGAACAGCAGGCGAAATTTCTCCTCACTGGCGCGGATGGCGTCCTCGAGGGTCTTGCGAGCCGTAACGTCGCGCACCAGCATCTGATAGGCAGTGACATGGCCTTCATGTCCGTGAATCGCGGTGGCCGTCACCTCAGAGTCGAGCACGGCGCCATCGATGCGGCGCAACTGAAGGGGATGATCCTGCAGTCCGCCATCGGCGTGGGCCCTGGCGAGCATGCGGAAGCACGACACAGAGTCCGCACACAAGTTAGCGATGTTCATCGACAGCAATCGGTCCCGGCGGTAGCCGAGAAGAGTGACGGCGGCCTCGTTCACATTGAGCAGCGCTCCATCGGCCTCCACGAGATAGATGGCGTTAGGCGACTGCTCAAAGAGAGTGCGATACTGTCCTTCACTCCTGCGAACTTCTTCTTCGATGCGCCTGCGCACGCTCATGTCCCGGACAATGCTCTGCACAGAGACAATCCTGCCCGTCGCGTCCCTGCGAGCCACCGCGCTTCTCTGGCAGTACATCACGGTTCCGTCTTTCTTTTTCAGACGGATCTCATCGGCAACCACGCCCATAATCTCGATACGGCGAAGGAAGTCTTCGCGCTCAGTGGAATCAACGTACAGGTCCCGCGCTGGGTCGATGGAAGACAATTCATCCTTCGTATAGCCGAACAGGTCGAGCCATGCCTGGTTGGCTTCGGACCGCGTGCCGTCGACCGCATAGATGAAGATGGCATCGATAGACTGCTCGAAGATTGCCCGGAACTTCTCCTCGCTCGTTCGCAGAGCGTCTTCGGCTCGTTTCAACAGCAGTAATGTCTTCACCGGAGCTCAGAGTGCTGCCGATCACGCCGCCGGCGTCCCGCAGAGCGATCGTATGCCACGAGATAACGTGTTCGTTGCCATGGACGTCCACCAACGAGGACTCGACATGCTCGGGGAGACTACGGTCGTCCTCTAAGCGCCTCTGGAATCTGTCAAGCAGCGACTCCTGTTGCGACGCCGGTAGAAAACATCGGAACCAGTCTCTGCCCAGTATGTCCTCGGCGGGATAGCCAAGCACCTCGACGCCCTTGCGGTTTATCAGCCGGACTATGCCGTCCCGATCCAGCAGGAGCAGAATGACACGCGCGGTGTCGAGATAGTTGCGGGCGAGGTCGCGTTCACGCTGCACCTCGTCGCGACTACGTGCGAGATCTCGAAACAGCGTGTGATACGGCGTGGCGAGCGTCGCCACGACCGCCGCTCGATACACAAGGTAGAAGGAGGCCCCTTTGAAGATGTGCCCAATCGCATTCGCAACGCCGAACATATCGGTATAGAGCGTGAAAGCCATTTCGGCGGCGATAGTGGTCGCCATGGCCGCAACCAGCAGTATGAACACGTGCCGTTCAAACGCGTCGCGGTGCCGGGAGAGGAGAACGATGGCAGCCACGAGAATGGCGGAGATGAGGTACTCGCTGGCGATTTTGAACGTGGTCAGTCCCTGGCCCTGGATGAACGCGTCTGGAAATGTGCCGAAGCGGAATATCGACAGCAACCCGATGCCCGTGACGAGCGAGAGCACAACGACTATCGGGGCAAGCTTCAGCCTGCGGGTCAGGAATATCGGCGCACAGAGAAAAGCGAGCGCCTGAATATACCGGGCAAGAACCCAGAGTTGGGTCGGCTCATTAGAGCTCAAACCGGGAAACACACTCATGCCGCTGTACGCGAGCGTGTGGAACGTATCCACAATTGCGATAAACAGGAACGAAACGCCCAGCAAGAGAAGATAGTCGTTCGAAACCCACTTGCGGGTGTTCCACGCCACCACGAAGGTGCCGAAGCCGACGATGATTGAAAACCCTTCAACCAGCACATGGAAGAAGAGGTAATTCGAGCGGCTGAGAGCGTACAAAGCCGCAACCACGATAGCCGCGCCGATAACGGCCGCGACTGTCGCGAACCTGCGCCGGCCTGATGGGCCCGCGCTGCTGGATTGTCGAGCGGACATTGACTGATTCACCGGCGGTTACCAGAGCTAAAGACCATTGTATCAGCACGACAAGCAGCGCATAACCTCTGACTGCCGCAAGTGAGCGTAGGGCAAGCAATCCGACATACGCCGCGACCTGGAGTAGGGATTCATCGCGGAGCGAGCGGGCGCTATGGTGGAGGCGACATGGAGAGCGTGCGGTTCGCGGTGGTCGCCATCCAATATCCTTTGCCGGATTCGATAATGGTGCGCGCGATGTACGATTTCGCTACCGGGTCCCATGTGTAGATCGCGGTCCTCTCCAGCGTGTCGGGCTGGGGACTGGTGCTGACACTGGCCAGAGGAACAGAGTCAACGTAGTAAATGGAGCCGACCATGTTCCAGCCGGTGAGAATCGGCTGCTCCCACGCAGTGAACGGCACGCCGTGCAACTCGAGAACCGTGACGGATGGGACCGCCACCCAGTATGCGAGCTTCGGGTCGACGACTGGCGGAGACGCATACGACTTATTGGACGGGTTCCACGTATACACCGCCTCGGCGCCTGGAAACACCGCTGCGACGGTGCTGTTCGACATCAGGAGTGGGACGGAAACCATGTTCCATCCCGGCTGCAGCGTAATCTCCATGTCGGCGCTCGCCGGCTCCGGGTCCGTTTCGGCGTAGTCACCGTCATAGGAATCGGACCAGACGTCCTGTCCGTAGGAGTCCTCTACATGCGACCAGGCACGATAGTAGTACGTCGTCTCGGGGTCCAGACCGGAGTGCACGAATGAAGTCCCGGTGCCGTCGTACAGCACCAGCCCGTCCGACCGGTCAGCCGGATAATGGCCAGTGTTCATCACGATGTAGGTGTAGTCCGCGCCCGTCCCTGCATCCCACGTCAGTTGGATACGGTAGAACGGCATATAGTCATCAAGGGCAGCCTCGAAATCAGTGGGGGCCTCCGGCTTGGTGGTGAATGACACTTCATCGCCGTAGCCGGTGAAGGCGTTGTTTCGGGCCTGTGCGCGGAAGTAGTACGTGGTGCCCTGGTCCAGGTTGGACAGCGTCTACGCTGAACCCTGCTCCGCTCTCGATAGAGCCCGACCAGCCGGTCTCAGAGTAAGGCCCGCCCTCAACAGTGCCGTACTGGAAGGAGTACTGGCATGCCTCGGAGCCGTCACCCACGAGCGTGCCATGCAGCGTGGCGGCCTGTTCCTCAACGCCCGTGGCCGCGCCAGTGGTAACCATCGGCGTGGTCACCGTGCGAACGTGCAGCGTGAACGGAACCTCCACCGTGTCCTCATCCGGGTCGTTGCTCGCAATCACGATGGTGGCTTCGTAGTCTCCATCGGTCAGGCCGGTCGTGTTCACGGTTACGTCGATGACGACGGAACTGGAGGATGGAACGTCGCCCTGCGTCGGGGACTCATCGAGCCATGGCACGCCTTCTATCGCAGCAAGGGCTGCACCGGCGTTCAGAAGACCGTAGCCGTACACATCATCAGGTCCCGCCGCTCCCAGGTCGACTGCGGTGGACTCAAGCACGGCTCGAATCTCATCGGGAGTCAGTGTCGGATTCTCGGAGAGCAGGAGCGCGGCCGTGGCAGCCACGTGCGGACAGGCCATCGAGGTACCGTAGTAGGCCCAGTAGCCGAACGTCCCGTAGTTGGACCCGGCAAAGGTTTGTTGCAGCACGCCATGCGAGCTGTCACCTCCCGGGGCCACAAGGTCGATATATGAGCCTGTGTTGGAATAGGCAGACCGAACCCGATCGTAATTGGTAGCCCCCACCGCGATGGTGCTGGGATAGGCGGCAGGATAGTACAGTTCATCACCGTTCGAGGAATCGTTGCCTCCCGCGCATACCACGATGACGTTGTGGTTCGCGGCGTAGGCAATCGCATCCGCCTCAGTCTGTGATGTCCCTGTGCCACCGAGGCTCAAGTTGATAATTTGGGCGCCGTGGTCGACCGCATAGTAGATGCCATCCGCCAGCGTCGATGAGGTGCCATGACCCGACGAGTCCAGCACCTTGACCGGCATGATGGTCACGCCGAAGGCCAGTCCAGCCACACCTATGCCGTTGTTGGTCGATTGGGCGATGGTGCCGCAGACATGAGTACCATGTCCGAAGTCGTCATTCGGATGGGCGTCCCCATTGACGTAATCCAATCCGGCCACGAAGTTGGTCTCCGCGAGATCGGGAGCCAGACGATAGACACCGTAGTCTTCGTACGCAATACCCGAGTCGAGCACCGCGACCACGACCGCTGATGAGCCGCCCTGCTGAATGTCCCACGCGGCGTCCGCGTCGACCTGGTCGAAGTTCCACTGTTCGGGATACAAGGGGTCATTGGGGGTCCATGCGGCGTCGCGGGCATAATTAGGCTCGGCGTACTCCACCAGGCCGCTCGCAAGGTAGTCTTGAATCAATTCGGCGGCGGTTCGACCCTCCGGCACCTGAACGAGACTGAACCGTCCACTGGCATCCGGCACGGCGCTGGTAATGCCGACCGACCGGTTCAATTGCGCACTCGATACTCCGGCCGTGTCCTTGAGCCGGACGATTATCTCGTCCACTTGCGCGTTCTTGTCACTGACGGGTGCAGACGCCGCCTCTATGGCCGGACGCGAATCCTCGGGGAGGGCAAGAGCGGCGGGCTCGGAAGAAGAGCCGGTGGGCGTGGATTCTCCGATTGCGTAGTGGAGCGTGCCATCCCCATCGTTCGTGATGGTCAGGTCATAGCCGGCGGTGACATCGGGAAGAAGCTCCACTTCAAACGAGGCAGGGTCAATTGTTATGTCAGGATTGACGTCCGCGGTCACGGATGGCCGTGTCTTGCGGCAGAGTCGCCTGAATACATATCGGCGCCGCTCTCATAGGCCCAGGCCCGGTAGTAGTACGTCCCGGGTGCCAGGCCGGTGTCCGCATACAGGGTTCCGTCGTCGAAATATACCGGCTCGCCGTCGTTCCAACTCGCCGGATAGTCGCCCGTGTCGCGTCGTATCACCGTCGAGGTGGACCCCGCACCCGGCGTCCACGAAAGGGTGACCGTGCCGTCTCCCGCGGGCGTGGCCGTCAGAGTGGGTGGCCCCTCCGGCAGGGTCGTGAAGACCATCTCGATGCCGCTGGACGCGTTTTCGCCGATCCGCGCCTGAGCGCAGAAATAATACTGAGTTCCGGGCAACAGGCCGGATACATCACTCTCGAACGATTCGCCGGCGTTCACATCGCCGGTCCAATCGGTGCTGTACGCATACGGCCCGCCACTGCCCGTGCCGTATTCAAAACGATATTCACACGCCGCTCCGCGGTCGTCGACAATGACTCCATTCAGCAATGCAGAGTCGTCCACTACGCCCGAGGCGTCGAGCGTGCTGACAACGGGGAGAACTCCGTCCGTCGTTGCAGTCGCCTGCGCGCAATCCCCGGACCACGTGCCAACCGCGCCGGCCTCCGACCATGCGGCGTAGCAGTACGTCGTGTCAGGCTCAAGCCCCGCGTCACTCGCCGAGGTTCCCGAGCCGTAGTACGCGGTAACGCCGTCGTCCCGGTCGTCCGGGTACGCGCCGACCTTCCTTTGTATCCGGGTACTCCCCGCGCCATCGCCGGAAGTCCATGAGAGAGCAATCGTATCGGCCCCGTCAGCCACCGCGGACAGCCCGGACGGGGCATCGGGAACCGTGACGAACTGCTGTTCGCCGCCCGAATCCTCGTCCACGGAATTGCGAACTTCAGCGACGAAATAGTACGTCTGCCCCTTGTCGAGGCCGGTTGCGTCGAGCGAGAAGGACTGGCCGGAGTCGACCGCACCCGCCCATGGTGTGGTTACAGAGTAAGCGCCCGGCGCGTCGCCATAGCGGAATCGGTATTCACATGATTCACCGCCATCATCCAGGACCGTTCCGTGCATGGTCGCCACGGAGCCCGTGACACCCGTAGCACCATCGGTGCGCGCCTGCGGCCCTCCGACCACATCAGCCGGTTCTGCAAGTTGCAGTACGCCAACCCCGTACTGTTGCATACCGGAGTAGCTGCCGCCCCAGGTCATCGAATGCGTCGAGTGGTCCCAGGTATCGTGCAGGTAGACCGTGTTGCCGGCTGTGTCGTAGCCGACTCCCAACATGGAGTGGCCGGCGACCTGGATAATGACGGGGCGGCCCGCGTCTATCTCCTGGCAGTACTGCTGGAACGTGAATCCCGCGGAAATGCCGTTGTAGCCATAGATGAACTGGTTGTAGTTCTGCAGGACGGTGTAGCCGCGCGACTCAGCAAAGAGCCGCATGCCGTGCATTCCGTCCCGCCGTGGGGTGGAGCCCCCTTCCGAGCCCGAATAGTCGCTCAGACGCGCGTTGCCACCCGCATAGTAGAAGGTCGTCCCTCCGTCGATGTTCTGCCAGTTGTAATACTGGTTAGTACCCATGAAGTCAGCCGTGCAGTCGGAGTAGCCGGATTCCGTCCAATGCCCGTAGTACGGATCGGTCGAGCCTCCGTATCCCCCATAGTAGTCATCCACGTGCCCGCGGCCGGCGAGTCCGTCATACCCTTGCCTGGTGGCGCTCAGCGGGGTGGTGCCATAGGCCCACGACGAGTTGTCCAGGGGGCAGACGCCGCCGTTCGTAGGTCCGGCGTACATGTTCGGATAGCCCGTGCGATCGTAATAGCCGAAGAGCATTGCAGCAGACGTGGCCGAGCAGCCATTACTCCAGTCAAAAGCGGGTACATCCGGCAGCATGACGGCGGACGCCGCGAAGCGGTCCACGACCGGCGTCGCGGGAAGTTTGTCGGGATCGGGCGGAGGCGAGGGACAAATCATGGCAATAAGAGTGTCCCCATCGTCCTGCTCGACGACATCCACTATGAAATCGTCAATGGAGGAGGAGCCCGAGTCGGCATTGACGGCGGCGGGCTGCGGCACCAGCGGGAGCGGAATCGCGAGGGCAACCACAACCGCAAGTAGAGCGATCGAACGAAGCACAACGATGACGCGTTTCATGCGGCCATTCCGAAGTGCGCTTGCCCCGCTGAGTGGGCAACGCACACCACCCACAAATGGTAGCGCGCCGGACGTGTCCACCTCGAATCGGCGCAATGACAAGTCGTACGTGCGCAACCGCCGGCGATATCCGACCTTGGTCCGCCATGACGAAAAGCAAGGCCGGGGCGGCAAAGAAATAACGAAATAGCGGCTCGCGTGGTTGAGCTGACGACGCGATGCAGGGGCGCCCAATGCGGCCAACAACGGCAGAGTTCCGCCGATTGCGACGCGAACTATAACCTACGAACCGGCAACATCGGGCATCGTGCGGGTCAACAGTTCAGACCAGTCGCTCTTGAAGCTGAGCAGCGCCAGGTACAGGCCGAACTTCGGATAGAGACGATGCAGCAGCGCGAGATTCGCGGCGGCGTCGTATTGCTCGTCAGGACGCGGTTCCAGTCCCACGCATTCGAGCAGCAGGTCGAGCCGCTTCGACATCCATGCGCCGATGAACACAGGCACACCGTAATGATCCGAGCGACGCCACGACCGCATCGTTACCCAGGACGGGCTGCGTGATAACGAACCGGGCTCCGGCATCCAGTTTGCGGTCAAGGCGCTCCAACTCGTGCTCCGCCGGCTCATACTGGTTGAATGCCACGCCGCAGGTGAACGTGCGTGGATACTCTCGTTCGATGTATTGCAGCAACACGGTTGACGTCACGGTTTTTGTCTCGATACCGACATCCGATGGCTCAAGGCGTGGCAGCTTCGGACCTCCATCTCCGCTGACCACAAGCAGGTTCCGCACTCCACGGTCGGCCGCTCCGCCCAGAAACATATCAAGGTCGCTCTTCAGATGGAAGCTGTTGAGGTGCAGCAGCGTGCGTTCCGGGTCCAGCGGCAGTCCGAGGAACTCGACGACCTCCTGCGCGGTGAAGTGCACGTTGCCCATCGGGTTGTCAGGTATCGATACTATCGCCCCCGCGGCAAGGATGCGGAGGTAACGCTCGGCGAAGACTTCCAGACGCGCCTCGAAATCCGGATCGCTCTGCTTCGGAGTAAGCAGTTCGATAACATAAGGAGTCTCAAAGAGCGCGTTCATAGGTCCTCCAGAGTCAGAATCCCGGTGCGATGGAATTTCCGTCAAGCATGGATGTTGCCACGAGGGGCTCGATGCCAATCGTGTGGCCCGTCCCCGGGCGGGTAAGGATACCGCGCCGGCCCCGAACCAGGCAACCCAGCCGGCTTCTCATCCGGCCACTCGCCCGGTAAGAGCTGCGGACAGTCACTGGCGCCCGGCGCTCAGCGAAATGGCGCCGTGCGGGCAACGGGAGGCGCATTCTCCACATCGGACACACTCCATCTGATTGATGGTGGGATGCATGGTCCCGGGCTCGATGGCGCCATAATCGCACGAGACGCTCGAACACAGATTGCAGTTGGTGCAAGAGCCGGAAAACCTCAACTTGAAGATCGACAGGCGTTGGAGCAGCCCGAGGAAAGCACCCAGAGGACAGAGATACTTGCAGAAGGGGAAGCCGATGACGACAGAGGCCACGACCAACGCTATCAGGAACACGAGCGGTAGACCCCACCGGAAATCGAGGTTGAACAGCACCCTGAACGGGTCTACCTGTTCGAATACCGGCTGTCCCGTCACAATGACGAGCCCGACGAGCGCGAGCAGTACACCGTACTTCGCCAACCTCAGGACATTGTGTTGCCCGCGCGGAATCTCAAGCCACCGGTTCTTGCCGGACCGCTCCTTGCGAAACAGAAAGAACTGCGTTGCACCAAGAGGACAACCCCACCCACAGAACACGCGGCCGAACAGGAGGGTTACTACCATCACGGCTCCAAGTTGGACGTAGGCCGTCACGTGCCCGGCAACATCGCCCAGGTAGAGGACTGTGTTCTGCAGCGAGCCGACGGGACAGGGGCAGCCACCGACATAGAAGCCCAGGAATCCGACTGCAACGAGCATCGCGAACGGCCGCGCCCTGCGATAGCCCTTCGCGAGGAAGAATGTCCCGGCTATCAGAAGAGAAAGCAAGACGACTATCTGCGGTTGGCGCACCGACTGGGAGAGAGAATCGAGCCAACCCGGCGACGCGGGCGCGGCGGGAACTACCGCGGCCGGGGCCAACCCTGCGGCGGGCGCGGCATCGCTCGACTGCGCCGGAGAGTCCATCGCCGGAGTCGGTTGAACCGGGACTTGTACCGCCTGCGGCGCCGGCGCCGGTTCCTGAAATTCAATCGTGCCCGGTGGCGTCTCCGCGGTCAAGGTCCGGATCGATGGCAATCGTCGCCACAGTCCGGTCACCGCCCCTGGAACACTCACGAATCACCTCGACACTGCCCTCGCCGGGGGTGACGAGTTGCACCGTAATCTGCTTCTCGTGCGACGTGGAGGATGTCTTCGCCCATGGCGTGTCCGAAACAAATTCGACGCCCACGAAGGTGAACTGCGTATCCTCGATGGGCACGAGGCACATGCGGTGCGTCTGTTGAACGGTGACATTCACCACGACCGTGTCACCCACCTGACCCGACGAAGAGGACAGCGCGATGCCGATGTCGCACGCTAATAGTGGAACTGCGGACGCCGCCAATGCACCCATGGCAAGCACCCCTGACACGGCAACGCGGGTTGCATAACGTCTCGACAGAAAGCCTCGCAGCCCCCAGCCCGGAGTCACCACCATCGAACCTCACCGCTTTTCATCGCAAAGAACCCAAGGATGACACAGACTAATGAATTTCCAGTGAAGGCGCTACGCGAGATTCGTAGGAAATACCGCTGGCATCGGCCAAAGTCTCATCTACCCTGTCTTTGACCGGTTGTCAGCCTGCTGATAAGCTGAATGCGCATCCGCAGATACCGCCCACCGGGAGGTCCGAATTGGCACAGATTGCTGACAGGCTCACACTGACCGATGAGTTGAAACGGTTCATCGAATCCAAAGAGGTAGACCTGTGGGGCGTTGCCCCCGTGTCGAGCTACGACGGAGCCATGGAACAGATGCATCCGCGGTACTGGATGAAGGATGCCACCGCAGTCATCGTGATGGGGCTGCAGGTGCCCCGGGCGATACTCGACCAGGTTGAACGCAAGACAAGCCCCTACCCGTATCTGCGCTTCGCAAAAGGACTGCTGAACGACGAGCTGGACACGCTCGCCAACCAGGTGTCGCGCTTCCTCGTGCGGAAGGGTTACGATTGCCTCCCGACGCCGGCCAATGACTGCCGGGACCCCCGAACGCTGCAGCCTATCGTGTCTCACGTACTGACCGCGGTCGCGGCGGGACTCGGAGAAATCGGCTGGAACAACATGTTGCTCACTCCGCAGTTTGGAGTAAGGCAGAAGCTGGTGACCGTCATCACGAACGCCCCCCTGGAAACCGGTCACGTCTATGATGGCGACCCCATCTGCGACAGGTGCATGCGCTGCGTAAACGAGTGCGAGATAGGCGCCCTTTCTCCGGAACGGACAAGAAGCGTCGTCATCGAGGGCAAGACATTCGAGTGGAGCGCCCTTCGGAGGCTCAAGTGCGTCTGGGAATGCGTGGGATTCACCAAC
The DNA here is from genome assembly GCA_963761225.1 of uncultured Chloroflexia bacterium. Lineage (GTDB taxonomy): Bacteria > Chloroflexota > Dehalococcoidia > GIF9 > AB-539-J10 > SKVJ01. The sequence goes on from CAVXGE010000008.1 coordinate 238,026, forward strand.
AAAGGAACGTTCTCGGGAGGCGTCGGCCCGTACACGCGAGATGTGCCCTTCCCGGACAAGTCGCCGACTCCCGAAGAGATAGTCGAGCTTGAAGACTCCATGCCGAGGTGGGCTGAGGGCTGCGCCGGACGGTGCTATGCCGTCTGCAACCCGAACAGGGAACTGGCGAAGTTGCGTCGCTCTGCTGACTAGTGCAGTGAACTCGCGTCGCGGTCCATACCACGGGGCAGAACCTGCCCAACCTGGCGGCGCCGTCACGTACCGTCAGAGGGCACATGGCACGCTGGCCACGCGAGGCATCGTCTCGAACCGAACAATGGACCGCCACGGCCCCGGACTCTACCGTGGGGTCTGAGAAGCCGCGCAGTCGCCCCCATCCGCAGCCGGGACAAGGGTGTTTGTCACCGTGGCCAGAAGGCGCCCTTCCGCGTCTCTAACGTCTGTCCGAACCACAATCGTCCGGCGCCCCACGTGTACCGGGACGGATTCCGCCACCAGCTTGCTGCTCTCCGAGTTGCGGATGAAGTTTGCATTCAACTGCACGGTGAGCGGGAAACTGGCGGGGTCGAATTCCTCGGGAGAAATCTGGGTGTGCAGGTTGGCCAGGGTTGTCGCCGTGCTGTCCGCCAGGGTAAGCAGTGCTCCGGCATGAAACAAGCCCGTCACCTGGCGCAGGCGAGTGTCGAACGGCAGTTCTGCGAGCACAAGTTGTTTGCTGGCGGAGACGATGGTGAAGCCCACCAGCTCCATCATGGTGCCGCGGAAAGAGTTCTGCCACCGCGCAAGGGTCTCGTCAGATACGTTCACAACCGACAGTATACCCCGACTCCCGCCGTCGCGACAGAGCGTCGCAGTTCCGGCCCTGGATATGAGCGCGGGAAAAGGCGACAGCCCGGAGGCCGGAGTCGACTGTAATGCCGGTGGTTCGCGCCAGAAATGGGTTCGCCGTCGCTGCAGGTGGTACGACCCTTGCGACGGCGACGGCGATCAAGCAGGAGGTAGTTTTAGTATATGGCCTGGCAAATTGTAACGCCTCTCGCAGGACCCTGTCAACGCGCACGCGGCGCGGCTTTTACATAGGTAAAGTGGCATATCGGCGCAAAGATCGGACTCGCGCGGCGCAATCGCGACCCGTGAAGTGTACAATGTCCTTCAGCGTCACCTGCCGCACGTCGCCACGCGTTGCGAAAGCTCATTGAACAAGACGCCCTGCGGCCCCACCAACGGGCCCGGAAAGAAAGGAGTACCCAAAACGGACATGAAATCAATCGCGCGCGGCGCAGCGTTCTTCGGCTCGCTGCTCTTGCTCTACACTATCGCATCCGGCCTTTCGCTGGCTGCCGCAACGGAGGCCATCACGGCAGCGGCACTCAAGCTGCACTCCGTGGTGGGCATAGCAGGGTCCGCCCTCTGCATCGCCAGCATCATAGTTCTTCTCCGTCACAAGTCGTAGGTCCGTCGAAGTGCGCCAGGCGCTCATCTTCGAACTCGCGACCATCGTCACTGTGGGCCGAGTCGCGCTTCGCAACAAAAGACTGCCGGAGCACCGCTTGAAGCAACGTGATTTCGGAACGGTACGCACTGAGTGTCCCGGACTGTTGCGCCGATGTCGCCCGCCATCCGGCGTGCGATGTCTTAACGCAGAGCGGACCATTCTGCGGGGATGGAACGGAGGCATCGGGACCTGTACGTCCGACGCGCACCGTCCTAATCCGTCCGCAGGGATGCGGCACAATAGCGCACTCCAGCCGGCGGAAACTGCAACCAGTCCACAGTCGCGCCCCTGCCGCCAGCGCGTCGCCAGTGTAGCCGCGCGACAACCGCACGATGATTCGAGAGAGGCGCATGCGGAGTAGGTTTTACTACGGCTGGGTCATCCTTGCGGTGGGCTTCATCACCGTGGTCGGCGGCTACGTCTGCCGGAATACGTTCTCGGTGTTCTATCCCGCAATCGTCGACGAGTTCGGATGGGGACGCGGCAATACCGCACTCATCTTCTCCATCAACGTCCTTGTGTACGGCTTGTTTGCGCCATTCGCCGGTAGCCTGGTGGACCGTTTTCGTCCGCGGTACGTCCTGGCCACCGGCGCTCTGATCATGGGGCTCGGCGTCTCGTTGTGCAGCATCGCTACGGAGCAGTGGCAGTTCTATCTCCTGTATGGGGTCGTCGCTTCAATCGGGCTGAGCGTGGCAGGCTGGACTCCGGTGGTGGCGCTGGTCGGCAACTGGTTCGTCAGACGCCGGGCGCTGTCGATGGGCATCCTGGGGGCAGGTTTCGGCACCAGTCTCATCTCGGCCTTTGTCGCCCAATACCTCATCTCAAGCTTCGGCTGGCGCACGGCATACGTCTTCGTCGGCGTGTTCGCGGCTGCAACGATAGCTCCCCTTGCGTTGTTCTTCGTCAGAAGGCGACCGTCCGATATAGGACTTTACCCGGACGGCATCACGGCGGAGGAAGACGCACGTCTTGCGGTATCCCGTGAAGCCGACCTCACCCGCACCGTCTGGAACAGAACCGAGTGGACGCTGGGACGCGCGGCGCGAACGCATCAGTTCTGGCTTCTGTTCGTGACGGCGTTTATCGTGATGGGCATCGTTGAGCAGGTGGCAATCGCGCACCAGGTCTACTTTTACCGCGACGCGGGATACGATGCTCTGACCTCCGCCGGGTACTACAGCATCTTCGGCGTGTGCTTCGTGTTGGGGAATCTCCTGGGCTCAATCTCAGACCGGATCGGGCGCGAACGATTTGTCATTCCCGCCTGTCTCGTGTGTGCGGCATCCGTGTCTCTGTTTTTCCTGCTGCGGGACACTACCCAGTCGTGGCTGCCACCACTCATCGCAACAACATTCGGCCTGAGCCTCGGTTCCATACCCTGCGTCTTCTACGCCTCGGTGGGTGACATGTTCAATGGCAGGCATTACGGCAGGATTATCGGCGTGATGGTCCTCGGTTTCGCGCTCGGCGGCACACTCAGTCCTTGGCTCGCGGGATATCTCTACGACACGTCAGGTTCCTACGTCAGTACGTTCGCGTTGCTGGTCGCCTCGCTCCTGGCATCGGCCCTGCTGATGCGAGTGATTGCGCCGGGAAAGCTCAGCCCTGTCGTGCGTCCGAGGTGACAAAAGGCTTGGGACATGCTTTACTATGCGGCGCTACGTCTGAAAGTGCCCGCTGAACCTGCATACTCTTGTCGCTCACCACACATCGAGACTCCCCATGACAACGCCTCCCCGGTTCTTCTACGGCTGGATAATCCTCGCCATCTGCTTCCTCACCATAGTCGCGGGTTACGTATGCCGCAACACATTCTCCGTCTTCTACCCCGCCATCGTGGAAGAATTCGGTTGGACGCGTGGCAACACCGCGCTCATCTACTCCATCAACATACTGGTCTACGGACTGGTTGCCCCGTTCGCCGGCAGCGTGGCTGACCGTTTCAAACCCCGCTACGTGCTGGCAACCGGCGCGGTTCTGATGGGTGTCGGGATGGCGCTATGCAGCCTCGCAACGGCGAAGTATCAGTTCTACCTGCTCTACGGGGTGTTGGCCGCGATCGGATTGAGTGTGGCGGGGTGGGTGCCGATGGCAACACTGCTGACCAACTGGTTTGTACGCCGTCGAGCGATGGTGTTCGGTGCCCTCGGCGCCGGATTCGGGCTCAGCCTTATTGCCGCATATACCACGCAGTACGTCATCCTGTCCCTGGGATGGCGAACGGCATATCTCATCATCGGGATATTCGTCGCCGTCGTTATCCCGCCGGCCTGCGTGCTCTTCATACGCCGTACCCCCGCGGACAAAGGGCTGTTCCCCGATGGCATGTCCGCGAGTGAGTATGAGGAACAGACAAGACGTCCTGTGGACAGACGGCCGGATGCACGCCAGGAAACGGGTGATTGGACACTCGCCCGGGCGGTCCGTTCGCGCACGTTCTGGTTGCTGTTCCTGATATGGATATGCATCATGGGCATCGTCGAGCAGACCGTGATATCCCAGCAGGTATACTTCTACCTTGACGCCGGCTACGCGCCTCTGACCGCCTCCATCTTCTTTGGAACATTCGGTATCTGCCTTGCAATCGGCAACCTTTTCGGCTCTGTGTCTGACAAAGTGGGGAGAGACCGGTTGTGCGTGCCTTCTTTCGCGCTCTGCCTCGGATTTGTTTGCCTGCTGTTCCTCATGAAAGACGTTTCGACGCCCTGGCTGCCTCCCCTCTTCGCCGTCGGGTTCGGACTCAGCTTCGGCTCACTCTCATGCGTGCTGAATGCAACCGTGGCCGACATCTTCCACGGGAGGCACTACGGCAGCATCGCGGGAGTAATCACGCTGGGCTTCGCTATCGGGGGCTCTCTGAGTCCCTGGCTGGCCGGCTACCTGTACGACGTCAGCGGCAACCACACATCCACCTACATGGTCGTGGTGGGCGCAATCATCGCCGCGTTCCTGATGTACCGCCGTGTCGCGGCGCCGCGGATGAGACAGGTTCACCGCCACGCGCCTCGCCCGGCTGGACGCCACCGCGTTGCCCATGCCTCCCGAACGGTCTAAAGTATGCACGTCTGACACCACCTCGCGAGCCGTGACAGGTCCCAAAAGGAGGAACGGGCGATGAGAAGTGATGCCACAACGAAAGGCCTCGAACAGGCGACACACCGGGCGCTCTACTACTCCATGGGCGTTCTCCCCGAAGAACTGGACAAGCCGCTTGTAGCCATCGTCAACCCACAGAATGAGACGATGCCGGGGCATATGCACCTCGATACCATTGCGAAGGCGGTGCGAGAGGGTGTACTGGCAGCGGGTGGGACGCCGCTTGAATTCGGCACCATCGGTCTGTGTGACGGCATCGCCCAGGGCAACTACGGCATGCACTATCCTCTCGCGAGCAGGGAGCTCATATGCGACTCCATCGAATGCATGGTTAACGGCCACTCGTACGACGCGATGGTGCTGGTCACCGAGTGCGACAAGATTACTCCGGGCATGCTTATGGCGGCGGCGCGCCTCAACATACCGGCCATCGTTGTCAGTGGCGGCCCCATGGCTACCGGCTGGTGCTTCGGGAAGGAGGTCGGCTACACCGACCTGATGGAGGCACAGGGACTGGTGCAGCGCGGAGAGATGACGCCGGAACAACTCGCGGAATTCGAGCAGGCTGCACTGCCCGGCTGCGGCGCGTGCAACATCATGGGAACCGCGAACACCATGAACTTCCTCACCGAGGCCCTGGGCATGTGCCTGCCCGGGAGCACCGCGATGGCTGCGAGCGGCCGCAGAATCGCCCTCGCCAAGCGCACCGGCATGCAGATAATGGAATTGTATAGACGAGGTGTTCGCCCCAGGGACATACTGACAGAAGACGCATTCTGGAACGCGTTCACGGTGGACATGGCCATCGGTGGTTCGACCAACACCCTGCTGCACCTGCCCGCGATTGCGAACGAGGCGGGGGTCAAGATAGACATGGCGATGGTGACCCGGATCGCTTCCCGCACACCTAACCTTGTGCGCATCAAGCCATCCGGCAAACATTTCCCGGCAGACCTGGACAGAGCCGGAGGCATCGCAGCGCTCATGAAGCAACTTCTCGACGCAGGACTTCTTCGTGAGCACCTGACGGTGACCGGCGCTTCCATGTCCGACAACGTACGGCATGCGAATGTGTTGGACCCCGACGTCATTCGCCCTTTCAACGCGCCATACACGGCCACCGGCGGCCTCGCCGTACTGCATGGTAACCTCGCCCCGGATGGTGCTGTCTGCAAGGCGGCCGGGGTCGCGGCCGGGATGCTGACGCACCGCGGACCCGCACGTGTATTCGAACAGGAGGAAGACGGAGTCAAAGCCATCTACGGGGGGGCCATCAATCCCGGCGACATCGTGGTAATCCGCTACGAAGGCCCACGCGGAGGTCCGGGCATGCGGGAAATGCTCGCACCGACGGCCGCCATCATAGGAATGGGTCTTGGAGATTCCGTGGCGCTCATTACGGACGGCCGTTTCTCGGGTGCTACGCGCGGCGCCGCCATCGGGCACGTTTCGCCGGAGGCCGCGGCGGGCGGACCTATCGCCCTGATTCACGAGGGTGACATCATCGATGTTGACATACCCGCAGGGAGGCTTACACTTGCGGTAAATGGGGAAGAGCTGGCGCGCCGGGCACGGACCTGGCGCAGACCGCCATCGACTGCGGCGCCGGGAAGTTATCTTGAGCGGTATGCCCGGCTTGTGACCTCGGCGATGTCAGGCGCCGTGTTCAGCAGAGAATAGCGTGCAGGTGCTTCGAAACCTGACGCGTGGACAGAGGGGGTGAGGCATGGATATCACGTGGCTCGGACACGCAGCCTTTCGATTGAAGGGCCAGGGGCAGACCATTTACATCGACCCGGTGGACATGGAGTATTCGGGCGCCAGGGCGAAGCACCTGTTCGATAACCCTGAGCCGGCCGACATCATTTTACTGACCCATCACCACACCGACCACTGCAACCCCGACTCATTCAAACGCATGCGGACTCCCGCAACGATCGTGGTGGGACCGAAGGGCTGCACGGACAAAGTGCGCGGGCTCATACAGGAGATCGAGCCCGGGATGACTCTAACCTTGAGCGGCACCACTATTCGAGCGGTTGATGCCTACAACATCAATCGTCACAGGGAACCGGGTGTGCCATTTCATCCGAAAGGAATCGGGGTAGGTTATGTCGTCACGCTCGACGGCCGCACGGTCTATCACTCAGGCGACACCGAGCCGATACCTGAGATGAATGAGATTCACGGCGTGGACGTGGCGCTTCTTCCCGTCGACGGTCATTTCACCATGACGCCTGAAGAGGCGTTGATATGCGCGTCCATGGTGAAGGCCAAGGTTGTGATTCCGATGCATTTCTTCGAGATGCCAATGATACGCCTGATGTCGGCAACCAGCGTGCCGTCCGGCATTCAGTTGCATGTCCTGGAGGTTGGAGAAACCTATAGCGTCGAATAGGGCTTTACTAGATGAGCAGGTGAGGAGGACCGGACTTCAATCGGCTGGTTGCGCGGCGAAACGCGTGTCGATGTGCCGATTTTCCACTGAAAGACTGATTGCTACGTGCGAAATTGTTTTGACAGGTAGAGCTGCTTGCGTATACTTGCAGTCGTAGCGCACAACTGATCCGCAGGTACCGGGAGGTGATGAGGGGAAGCATGGGGGGCAATCCTCTGCCGCCTCAGTGCGGTGGCAGGGCGACACTGCCGGGGGGCGACATTATCACCGGTAGTGTCGCAGGCGTGCCGCAGTTGCGTAATGGATGGATGGCACCTACATGAAACCCGAGCTGATGCGTGGCGATAACACGGTCTTCGTTCTTCTTTCTTTTGAGGGTCCCGACTTGTACGCCATGGCGGGTGGGCTAGGCGTTCGCATCAGTCAGTTGGCGCGAACGCTTGCGGCAAAGGGGTTCCCCACGCACCTGTTCTTCATTGGAGACCCCAAGCTTCCCGGACAAGAGGTGAGAGAGGATGGGCGCCTCGTCCTGCATCGTTGGTGTCAATGGATCAGCGAGTACTATCCGAACGGCGTGTACCAGGGAGAGTACCAGAAGCACGAAGACTACAGCCGCTCCGTCCCGCCGTGGGTAATCGAGCACATCGTCGGGCCTGCGGAGAGCGAAGGAAAGCTCGTCGCTGTGCTGGCCGAGGAGTGGCATACCGCGGAAGCCGCGTGCCGTCTGAGCGAGCAACTCAAACAGGCCAAGCTACGCGATGAGGTGGGCATCTTCTGGAACGCGAACAACACGTTCGGTTTTGAACATATCGACTGGGAACGGCTGAAGCGCGAGACCACGGTCACGGCGGTAAGCCGCTACATGAAACACATCATGCGCGACATGGGTGTGCCGACACTGGTTATCCCCAACGGCATCCCGGAGGACCTGCTCAGACCCATCAACACGGAGGCGGCCGCCGAGGTCCGTCAGCGACTGAGCGGCGATCCGCTGCTGCTCAAGGTGGCGCGGTGGGACCCGGGCAAGGCGTGGATGGAGTCCATCGAGGCGGTAGTCAGGCTGAAGTCAAATGGACGCCACCCCATACTCATCGCGCGAGGCGGCATGGAGGGCTACGGGAGCGAGGTGCTCGCACGAGCGTCTGCCCTCGGCCTGACCGTGCGGGACGTCGCCTCTGTGGGCGAAAGCGTCGAGGACCGGCTTGAGTCCATCATCTCGGCAAGGGGCGCAGACATCCTGAATATCAAGTTCCATTGCCAGCATGAGTTGCTGCGCACGCTCTACAACGCGTGTGATGCCGTGCTTGCCAATAGCAGCCACGAACCTTTTGGGCTCGTGGGGCTTGAGGTTATGGCATCGGGTGGCGTGGTGCTCACCGGCGGCACCGGGGAGGATTACGCGCAGCATTTCTTCAACAGCATCGTGCTCGATACGAACGACGCAGAGGAAATCGCTGGGTACCTCGACTACCTGTCCGCACATCCGGACATAGGCCAACGACTGCGCAAGGCGGGACAGGTGACCGCCCGCCAGTACACCTGGCCGTTTGTGGTCGATGGACTTGTTGAGCGACTTGAAAGTCGTGCCAGAGTGCATGGCGCCCTGGCGCGTCCGTATGAAGTGGTCGTGCAGCGGGCACAAGAAGCGCTCGGCGACCCGTCACACCTGGATGCCGTCTCGCTCGGGGCACCGGGCGGCTCCGTGCCGCATCGTTCTGAGCCGCGCGGGAGCCTCCGCGTGAGCGACGCATGACAGATGCAATCGCTTCACGATCTCTTCCAGCGGACAGCCGGGAACTCGTTTGGCCGAGTCGTGGCCGTGTCATGAGTTTTCCACGTCCGCCTTGTGCTTGACTTACGCGGCACCGGCCATTGAAGCGGAGGAAGGAGGGGTAACATGGCGGCCGAACTGAAGCCGGGGAGACCGTATCCTCTGGGCGCGACGCCTGAGGGTGACGGTGTCAACTTCGCGCTCTACAGCGAAAACGCCGATAAGGTCGAGTTGTGCCTGTATGACAGCGTCGACCCCTCCAAGGAACAAGCGCGCTTCTCCCTCACCGAAGTCATAGGCCACGTATGGCATGGACTGGTGCGAGATGTGCGGCCGGGTCAACTCTACGGATACCGGGTCTACGGCAAATACGAGCCCAGGAACGGGCTCCGCTTCAATCCCTCCAAGCTGCTGATGGACCCGTACGCAAGAGCCGTGACGCGGAGGGCTCAAGTGGGACGGGCCCGTGTTCGGCTACCAAGTCGGCTCCGACAAGTCTGATCTCAGCTTCGATGAACAGGACGACGCTTGGGCCGTGCCGAGGTGTGTAGTGGTGGACCCGGCTTATGACTGGGAAGGTGACCGTCCGCCGGCAATCCCCTGGCATCACAGCGTAATCTACGAGACCCATGTGCGAGGCCTCACCATGAAATTCAACGCCGTCTCAGAAGGGCGGCGCGGTACCTACCTCGGCGCAGCATCGGCCCCTGTCCTGCATCACTTGCGCAACCTCGGTGTCACTGCAGTGGAGTTCCAACCTATCCATGACTTCATCGACGAGCACCGCTTGATTGAACACGGGCTCAGGAACTACTGGGGCTACAATTCGCTGTCGTTCTTCGCGCCCACCGCGCGATACTCCAGTTCGGGAGACCGCGGCGGGCAAGTGACCGAGTTCAAACGGATGGTAAAGGCTTTCCATGCGGCTGGAATCGAAGTCATACTCGACGTGGTCTACAATCACACCTGTGAAGGAGATGAAACCGGACCGACGCTGAGTTTCCGCGGAATCGATAATCCGACCTACTACAAGCTCGTTGAAAGCAACCATCGGCACTACGTCGACTACTCCGGGACCGGCAACTGTCCGAACATCCGTCACCCGCAGGTGCTCAAACTGATAATGGATAGCCTGCGCTATTGGGTGCAGGAGATGCACGTGGACGGATTCCGTTTCGACCTGGCCGCAACTCTGGCGCGTGAGTTGCATGACGTGGACCGTCTGTCCGCGTTTTTCGATATCATCCACCAGGACCCCGTGATATCACGCGTCAAGCTCATTGCCGAGCCATGGGACGTGGGCGAGGGCGGCTACCAGGTGGGCAATTTCCCCGTCCTGTGGACGGAATGGAACGGCAGTTTCAGGGACACGGTACGCCACTTCTGGCGCGGCGATGACGGCCCTGTGGGGACTGTCGCCTCTCGACTGGCGGGAAGCAGTGACCTGTACGAAAACACGGGGCGCAGGCCCTACGCGAGCATCAATTTCGTCACGGCGCACGACGGATTCACGCTCCGCGACCTGGTAAGTTACGAGCATAAACACAACGAGGCAAACGGAGACGGCAACCGCGACGGCTCCGACGATAATATCTCGTGCAACTGCGGGGTTGAAGGTCCAACGGATGACGCCGCAATCAACGAACGGCGCGCGCAGCATATGCGCAACATGTTTGCACTTCTCTTCCTGTCACAGGGCGTGCCGATGATATATGGCGGCGACGAACTTGGGCATACCAAGCTCGGCAACAACAACACGTATTGCCAGGATAACGAACTGAGTTGGTACAACTGGACTCCGGACGACTTCGGCAAGAACTTCCTCTCCTTCGCGAAGCAGATGGTCAATTTCAGGCATGCCAATCCGGTGCTGGAGAGGCGTAAGTTCTTCCTGGGCAGGAGCATCAGAGGAAGCGACATCAAAGACATCATGTGGCTGAGGTCTGACGGCAAGGAGATGACGCAGAGGGACTGGGACTCCTCCTGGCTACGTTGCATTGGCATACTACTCAGCGGCGACATGCCCGGAGAAGTGGATCACCAGGGCAATCCCGTCACCGGTGATACCCTGCTCATTCTCCTGAACTCGTCCGACCATCCGATTGATTTCCATCTGCCGGAGAATCTCGTCGACGACAGGTGGAGGGTGAGAATCGATACACGAACCGGCTTCGTCGAGGAAGAAGCCTCAAAATTTGATGGAAACGGCGTGCTGGCCGTCATGGCGCGGTCGCTCTTCGTTCTGACGCGTCCGCTCGGACAGGAAACTGACAATGCCGCGAAAGGCGAGGCGCAGACCCGGAGTTGAGCCAGTATACTATCCACAGCATGAAGGCGTTGAGTGTGCTGACAGAGGAGGTGTGCGGTGCCGAAGATGCTTCCTGAAGAAGCCAAGAAACTGCTGGCCAACGTGCCGGAGCAGTTCACGTTCCGATCCTACAATGGGGACGTCTATTGGAACCTGCGGGACCTGGCGCAGGCCGTGGCAAGCATGAACGATGCGGTGTTTACCTATCACGTCAACGACCAGAAGAACGACTTCGCCAACTGGGTTGCTGACGTCATTGGAGACCGCAAGCTTGCCCGCGAATTGCGTGAGACCCGGAATCCTGCTAAAACGGCTGGACGTCTGGCCGAGCGGGTTGCCTTCCTGGAGTCACGGCAAGACTGAGACGCCCACGAAGGCCTCTCACATCCCTGAACTTCAGGCGTCCTTGAGACAATCATCCGCGACTCGCGAAGACTTTCGAACCTCAGACGGTTGCGAGGGCTGGGGTAGCTATGGTCATCGATGGACGTTGCCTCTCTGATGCGCCGCCGCTCTTCATCGAGTCTCCGCCCGCGCTAGTGACGCAGAATCGGTGTCAGCGGTAACCGTCTTAAGGGTCATCCGGCAAGCTATATTTTCCGCCCATACGCGAATTTGGTTGAAGTCCCGGTAGTCGCCATCGAAGCCGGCCCGCGCGAGGAACCTCGACACCGGACCACCCGACGCACCGTCCAGTTTGCCTCCAAACGTGGCGACGCCCTTCGCGCGCAGGTATTCAGCAAACACTCTCACATCATCGGGCAACGCCCGCATGATAGCCTGGGCCGAGTGCCCCAGCGGTCCGGACTGGTAGAACCAGACGTCGCGGCCGAACAGGTCAAACCCGAAGCGGTTGAGGAATCCGAGAGCTTCCCGCCGCCACCGGCCTCCATATACCGCCGACCCGACGATGACCACATCGTACGAACCGACGCCTGGAACTTCGGTGGCGGACACAACGTCCGCCTGGACTCCGGCGCGACTCAACGTCAACGCGATGGCGCGCGCGATTTCGGCGGTCGAGCCATGTACCGATGCATACGTCACCAACGCCCGCAAGTCTTCCATCACAATCTCCTTGCCTCTCCCTGTCAAACAACTCCCTCGTCTCTTGGAGTGATATACGCTTCCGAACCCGATGTATTACAGTCTCTCAGACCTTTCGTCGCCATGTGCTCCGGACAACGCGGCCGGTGACCGCAAGGCACCGGCGATGTTCGGCTGCTTCATCCAGCCGGCTGGCTTCGCGGTTCCGAGCCGCTTCGTTCGATGGCGCGCATGCCGGGCGAAGGTGCAGCTCGTCACATTCGACCGGCGCCTTACTCGAACGCCATGGATGGTGGCGCGCCGTTATACAATGTCCGTCATTGTCCTGAGGTGGAATTTAGATGTCGATTCACGTCTGGCTTGCCTACGCCGCCGCATCCGCGGTGCTGCTTATTATCCCCGGACCGACGGTTCTCACCGTACTGAGCTACTCTATCGCGCAGGGACGGCGTGCAAGCCTGCCGGTGGTTGCGGGCGTCACGCTGGGAGACTCGACAGCCGTAATCATCTCGATCCTCGGGCTGGGAGCGCTGCTGTCCACATCGGCATTCCTGTTCACGATCATCAAGGTGGTGGGCGGTCTGTATCTGCTCTACCTGGGGATCCGGCTGCTCCGCGCCGGCGTCGCTCTTCGAGAGTTGGCCGCACGTGTGGCGCCGGACTCCCGCCGCCGTCTATTCCTGAATACCTATCTGGTGACCGCTCTGAATCCCAAGAGTATCGTCTTTTTCGTGGCGTTCCTGCCCCAATTCGTGAATCCGGCTGCCAATGTCGGTCAACAGCTTCTGGTGCTTGCCGTAACTTTTGTGGTGATGGCCACCGTCAATGCGACGATGTACTCAACTTTCGCGTCATCGGCAACCCAACTGTTGACGTCGCCCAGAGCCCAGAGGTGGTTCAACCTGGCAGGAGGTTCTCTGCTTTCCGCCGCCGGAGTGTGGGTGCTGTTGGCCGGACACACCTCATAGGGCGCCTCACTGACGACTCTCTCCAACTCCCCGCGTGGCGCTTGTGCGAAGACCGCCCGCCGTTGGCATGCGCTGATGCAGACCGGCGTGTTTGATTTGTCGGTCAGCCATACCCGGACTCGACAGCAGGTTCATCGGCGGCCGGGGCGGCGTCATCCCGGGCGATGGTCCCCAGGGCGCCCCGCTCTGCCGGCGGTCAGCGCACTGTTTCCACTTTCAGCAGATTCGTAGTGCCATTTATCCCAAGCGGAATGCCGCCGGTAATCACTATGACGTCGCCCGGAGCGGCCAGGCCGAGGCGCATGGAAAGCGCTGATGCCGTATCAAACAGTCCGGAAATGGAAGATGGTGTGGTCACGTGAACGGGCAGAACGCCCCAGTGCAGCACCAGCCTCCTGCAGATGGTCTCATCGGGAGTCATCGCCACAATGGTCATGCGGGGCCGGTATTTTGACACTCGAGCCGCGGTGCTCCCGGACTCAGTAAAGGCGACCACTGCCCGGGCATTCAGACTCTGAGCAGTAACACACGCGCTGTAACTTATTAACTCCTCAGTTTCGTGTTCAAACCAGGTTGCCTTTTGCGACAGGGCTGATTCGTACGGCAACTTCTTCTCGGCTTCTCTGGCAATCCTGTCCATGACGGCCACCGCCTCCAGCGGATGCTCCCCAATCGAGGTCTCTTCCGAAAGCATCGTGGCATCCGTGCCGTCGAATATGGCGTTGGCTACATCCGTAGCCTCAGCGCGGGTAGGACGCACTGATTTGACCATAGACTCCAGCATCTCGGTGGCAGTTATCACCGGCTTGCCTGCGCGATTGCACTTCTTGATAATCTCCTTCTGCACCATGGGCACCTGCTCAAGCGGGATATCGACTCCAAGGTCCCCTCGCGCCACCATGACACCGTCGCTGACTGCCAGGATGCCTTCAAAGTTCCTGACGGCCTCCCCACGCTCAATCTTGGAGATGACAGGTATATCAGCACCATTGTCACGAAGGATTGACCTGATATCGGCGATATCTTGCGCACTGGTGACGAAGGACAGCGCCACATAATCGGGCCGCTGCGTGATTGCGAACAGCAATTTCGAACGCAGGTCATCCGTGACGAACGGGCCGGAGGTATGCATTCCCGGGACTACAACACCTCGTTCGGGGATGAGAATCCCACCGACGGTAACGAGGCACGTCACCTCATTCCCCTGGACCTGCTGCACCTTCAGCTGCATAGCGCCATCCGCGAGTAGAATGGTGTCGCCCACCTTTACGTCCCTCGGCAAGTTCGGCAGGTTCACCGAGACCCTGTCAGCATCCCCTTCTATCTGCTCGGTGGTCAACACGAGTCGGGCGCCCTTCTTGAGCACGGCTTTGTCGCCCTTCAGCTTGCCCGTACGATACTTTGGCCCCGGCAGGTCTATCAGAACGGCAGTTTCGATGCCGAGACGGCGACTCAGGTCTCGCACCGTCTGCACAAAGCGGGCGTGCTCGGGGAGCGTGCCATGAGACAGATTGAGCCGTGCAACATTCATGCCCTTCCGGATCAACTTCTCAATCACCGCCGTTGAACCGGTGGCCGGACCGATAGTGCAGACAATCTTGGTCCGTCTGCTATAGAGTCTCGCTGTTCTCATTGCCGCCCCCCCACTTTCAAACCATTACTTTCCGGAACCATGTGCACCGCCCGCCCGAGGCGCCCGGTCGTGCCGGCTGAAGGCCGCAACTCCGGGTTCCTGATTCAGGTTCACCTTACCTGCGCGTTGTCTATTTTCATGCGAAGAGAAGTCCGGCCAGCGCCTCAAGCCGAGGGTTGAGAGTCTTCTTCTTTTCCCAGGTATCCGCCAAAGGGGTATGGACTATCTCGTTCTTTACCTCGCCCACCATGTAGCCACTTCGACCTTCCAGCAACGCAACAACGGCGGCGGAACCCAATTCGCTGGCGAGAACCCGGTCACGTGCCGTAGGAGAACCACCGCGCTGGATATGGCCAAGGACACACACTCTGGATTCAATGTTCAACCTGTCTTTTGCCTGTTGGGCAATCGCGAAGGCATGTCCCGGCGTGTCCCCTTCGGCCACCACTACAATGGCGCTCTTCTTTCCCTGCGCAAAACTATCCTGCAGTTGCGACCATAGTTCATCGGTCCGGTCAGCTTCCGGAACGATGATGCCTTCCGCGCCACCTGCGATTCCGCTGTGCAGGGCGATATACCCGGCGTGATGGCCCATCACTTCCACGAAGAACAGCCGTTCGTGTGAGGCCGCGGTATCCCGAATCCGGTCAATCGCTTCCAGCGCGGTGTTCACCGCTGTGTCAAAACCTATCGTGTAGTCGGTGCCATATACGTCGTTATCGATGGTCGTTGGTACGCCGCAGATGCTCACGTGGCACTCCTGCGCGAGGAGCGTACCGCCATGGAAAGTGCCATCGCCGCCCAATAGAACGAGGCCGTCAATCCCCGACCGTTCCAGCGTCTGAATCGCCTTCGCCCTGCCCTCAGTCGTGGTAAATTCGGCGGAGCGTGACGTCTCCAGGATGGTTCCACCCCGCTGAATGACGTTGGCGATGGACTTTCTGTCCAGGTCCAACAAGTCCCCTTCGATGAGGCCGGCGTAGCCGCGCAGGATGCCGACAACCTCCATCTTGTGTTCCAGAGATTGTCGCACGACTGCCCTGATGCAAGCGTTCATGCCGGGGGCGTCGCCCCCGCTCGTCAGTATGCCAATCTTTCGTATTGCCATTTTTTCTCCCCGGGCTTGCCCATTTCGTGATGCAAGGCAACTGTCCTCCGTCCGCCGGGCTCACGATGCCCGATCGCGCGCTGAAACACCACAGCGGTCGGCGCAGGCCCCGTCTGTCGGTCAGCAAGCCGACATAGCGCCGCCGCGAATACCAACATGTCGCGGGAGTCCGTTTCGGCGTTAACATCCGGCCGGACTGCCCACCCCTGTCGCCCGTCAACTCCCCATCTTTCACGACTTTGCACGGTACGCGCTTCGGCTGTTCGCGGCTGGCGCGTCCCCGGTTGATTGCGAAGGCACGCAAACTACGATTCGTACCACAAGATGTGCGCAGCCTCGAGGGGGACTGACGCACCGTCAAGGTGCGGGACGATACGTGGCGTGTAGTCCTGCGCCGGGCGATGCGCTGGAATCCGGGCCCGACATAGATAACTATTCGCGGCACCGGCGGCTGCAGAGAGTTCCATCACATGCACTTCGGGGCTTCCATCACCTTGAGGTTCGGCGTACAGCTGCACCTGGACCGTCATGGGATCAAGTTCATCCAGATACGCCTCCACTGACACAACGTAATCGCCACCGTCCGCCTCAGTCGTGCGGGCGCCAAAGTGCAACTTCGGCCAGTGAGTTTCCAGAAGCTTCTTCCAGTCGCGGAGGCGCACCGACTCAGCCGCTCCGTCCGCCATCCGTTTGTGATAGTTGGCCGCAGCGGCGACGTACAGCCGGTCGACGTACTCTCTGACCATGCGGTTGGAACTGAACTGCGAGGTCAGTTCCGCCATGCTGGTGCGTGTGCGTGCTATCCACTTGGTGGGGATGCCACGCTCGTCGCGTTCATAGAAGGAGGGAATAATCTCGTCCTCGAGCAGGCGATACGTCTCCTCGGCCTCGCTTGCGTCCCAATTCGGGTCGTCGCCGTGCTCCTGCCCATCGCCAATGGCCCATCCGACCTCGTTCCGGTAGGCTTCCGCCCACCACCCATCCCTCTCGGAGACGTTCAATCCCCCATTCACCAGAACCTTCATCCCGCTGGTGCCGCACGCCTCCCAGGGGCGGCGCGGCGTGTTTATCCAGAGGTCCACCCCTTGAACCAGTTGCTGAGCGAGCGTCATGTCGTAGTCAGACAGGAACACGACTCTGTCACGCACGTCCGGACGCAGCGAGAATTCCCACCACTCCCGCACCAGGTCCTTCCCCTCGTCGTCACGAGGGTGCGCCTTCCCCGCAAGCACTATCTGAACAGGCCTGTGCGGATGATTCAGAATTCGGCTGAATCGGTCCGGATCGTGCAACAGCAGGTTCGGTCTCTTGTAAGCTGTAAAACGCCGGGCGAAGCCCATAATGAGCATGCCGGGGTTGAGCACCTGGCCGGCTTGTTTGACCACCTCAGGCGACATGCCTTCTCTTGCCAGCTGGATGGCGAGGCGAGTACGCACGTAGTGGATAAGTTCGTCCGCTTCGTGCACTCGCAGGTCCCACAGCGACTCGTCGCTCAACTTTTCGAAATTGTCCTTGATGGTGTCCAGGGTACTGAGCCAACGCTCCTTGCCGCAGGCCTGGGTCCATGTCGCGTCCGCCTGAGCGGAATCCCATGAAGGCACATGCACACCGTTGGTCACATGGGTCACCGGCACCTCCGACTGCGGCCAGCGCGGAAACAGCGGCTGAAAGATATGACGGCTGACCTCGCCGTGCAGACGGCTGACACCGTTTATCACCGAGGCTCCTCTCAGGGCGAGTACCGCCATATTGAGGGGTTCCTGAGCATCGGCGGGGTTCTGCCGCCCCAGGGCCATGAGACCCTCCAGGCCTATCCCAAGTTGATCCGCGTAGTGAGTCAGATAGCGGCCCACTAACTCAGAAGAAAAACGGTCGAAGCCCGCCTCCACCGGAGTATGCGTGGTGAACACGTTGCCGGCGCGGGTCGCAGCCAGGGCGACCTCGAACGGTAGATTCGCACTCCGCATAACGCTGCGAGCCCGTTCGACGACCGCCAGTGCGGCGTGCCCCTCGTTAAGATGGCATATTTCCGGTTTGAGCCCGATGGCATCGAGCAGCCGCCAACCGCCGATACCCAGCACGATCTCCTGCTGCATCCGCATCTCGGCTCCGCCGCCATACAGCGCATTCGTGATGCCACGGTCGGCGGGGCTATTCGCGGGATCGTTGCTGTCAAGGAGATAGAGATTGACCCGTGCGACTCTGGCCTGCCATGCGCGCAGCCACAGCGGACCACCGGGCCGCTCGATCATCACGCGAAGCCACTCCCCGTCCTCGTTACGAACCGGCATTATCGGAAGCTGGCCGGGGTCGTTGTATGGGTAATACTCCGTCTGATATCCGCGTGAATCGATGGTCTGACGGAAATATCCCTGTTGATACAATAGACCCACCCCAACCACCGGGACGCCCAGGTCGCTCGTCGTCTTCAGGTAGTCGCCTGCAAGTATCCCCAGACCTCCCGAATAGAGTGGAAGTGCCTCACTCAGGCCGTACTCCATGCTGAAATAGGCCACGCTGAGCGCTGACTGAGGGTAGGCATGATGGAACCATGTCTCTTCCGCCAGCGCCCCGTCATGCTCGTCCGCCAGCTCTTCCAGCAACTGGCGGAAAGCGGCGTCGGTCGCCAGCTCATTAAGTCGCTTCATGTCGACTGTTTGCAGCACCAGCCAGGGGTTATGCGAAGCGCGCCACAAATCTGGGTCCAGGTATTTCCACAGCTTGTCGGTGGCATGATTCCAGGACCAGCGAAGATCGAGCGCCAGGTCCGTGAGGCTTTCCAGTCCCGCCGGCATGGGTGGCAGCAGATAGTAATTCGGTACTGTCACGACTGTCTCCTCACTTCTTCTTGTCTTTGCCGGCCGCTCGCAGCACGTTCGCGGGCTTCAGCGTATTCTCGTTCTCAACCCCCGCCGCGAAATCACTGATGTTCTGGATGGTTGTCTCAGCGATTCCGGTCATCGCTTCGCGCGTGAAGAAAGCCTGATGACCTGTCACTAAAGCGTTGGGAAACGTGAGCAGCCGCGTGATAACGTCGTCCGGGATAATCTCATCCGAGAAGTCCTCATAGAAAATGTGGGACTCTTCCTCATAGACATCCAGGCCGACGGCGCTCAGCCGGCCGGCTTTGAGCACCCGTATGAGCGCCCGTGTGTCCACCAATGCCCCCCGGCTCGTGTTGATGAGCATGGCCCCGGCCTTCATGTTCGACAGGCGCTCGTAATCCATCAGGTGGCGGGTTTGCGGCGTCAACGGAAGATGCAGGCTGACGATGTCCGACTCACGCAGCAACTCGTCGAGCTGTACATACCGCGCGCCCAGTTTTGCGAGCTCAGGGTTCTCCTTGACGTCGTAGGCAAGCAGAGTACACCCGAAGCCCTGCAGAATCCCGGCAAGTACGCTGCCTATCTTCCCGGTGCCGACGATGCCTACCGTCTTCCCGTGCAATTCAAAGCCGATAAGCCCATGCAACAGGAAATTGCCTTCGCGAACCCGCGCATACGCGCGATGAATCTTGCGGTCAAGGTCCAGCATCATTCCAACAGCGAATTCTGCCACCGCATAAGGCGAGTACCGCGCGACCCGCATCACGGTAACGCCCAGTTCGGCCGCCGAGTGCAGGTCGACATTGTTGAAGCCGGTGGCCCGCAGAGCGACAAGTCTCGTGCCTCCCTCGTACAGCATCCTGAGCACCCTTCTGTTCAGGATGTCATCGACGAAGCAGCACACGGCCGGACATTGCCGTCCGAGCACCGCGGTGCTGGCGTCGAGTCGCGCCTCCACGAACATCAGTTCGTGCGTGGCGTGGTTCGCGGCCTCGAGATACTCCCTATCGTACGGACGTGCACTGTACACGCACACCTTCACTTGCGCGCTCATCCCCTTCCTCCGCTCCTCGAACTACAGAGGCAACCGCTCCACGGCGTCCAGAAGACGTCTGGAATAACCGAATTCGTTGTCGTACCAGACCTGGAGCTTGACCATGGTTCCCTGGACCACCAGTGTTGAGAGTGCGTGAACGATGCCGGAATGCTTGTCCCCGATGATATCCGCGGACACCAGTTCATCCTCGGTGTATGCCAGGATACCGGCTAGCGCTCCTTCCGAAGCCGCCTTCATTGCGGCGTTGACCTCTTCGGCGCTGGTGGCCTTCTTCAAGTCAGCCACGATGTCCGTGATGGCCCCATCGGGGATGGGCGCCCGGATGGCCAGGGCGCGAAGCCTGTCCTTCAATTCCGGAAGAACCAGCACGGACGCGACGTCCGAGCCGGTGGTGCTGGGGACGAGGGAAACCGCCGCGGCCCTGCCCCTGCTGCGCTTTTTGTCCGGCTTGTCCACGAGCGCTTGACTGGCGGTATAGGCATGGACGGTTGTCGCCATGGCCCGCTCAACCCCGAAAGTGTCCATCAGGACCTTGAGCGGAGGAACCAGGGAGTTTGTCGTGCAGGAAGCCAGGGATATTATCTGGTGCTTGGCAGGATCGAACTTGGCTTCATTCACCCCGGGGATAATCGTGATGTCGGCATCGGTAGCCGGTGCGCTGATGATGACCCTTCTCGCGCCGGCTTGCAGATGCTTTGCGGCCAGTTCGCGCTTGGTGAAACGGCCAGTCGATTCGATCACCACGTCGATCCCAAGCTTCTTCCAGGGCAACAACCCCGGGTCCTTCTCGGCTGTGATGCGCAAGGTGACATCACCAACGTGAATCGTGTCGTTGTCCGCCCGCACCGCGACGGGCAACTGCCTGTGAACGGAATCGTACTTGATGAGGTACGCGAGATCGTCCGTGGGGACCAAGTCATTGGCCACAACCAGTTCCACGCCGTCCGGACGCTCCTCAACGTAGTGCCTCAGCACCATTCGACCGATACGCCCCAGTCCATTGATCGCTATCCTCTTCACATCCACCTCCCTCTGATGCTGCCGGGAATCCGGCAGCTATCGAGAACTACGTCACCTCGAAGTCCTTCTTTTCCGGCCAAGTTTCTTCTCGACGTCCAGCACGTGCAACGTCGTCTTGAGGACTGAGTCGGCATTCAGACTCATCGAGTCTATGCCAACCTGCACCAGGAACTCTGCTATCTCCGGATAATTGGAGGGCGCCTCGCCGCAAAGGCCCGAGTGCCGCCGGTTGCGCCGGCAGCCGACGACGGACAGCCGTATCATCTCCTCGACCCCGGCGTCGCGCTCGTCGTAATCGAAAGCAACAATGGCTGAGTCGCGGTCCACCCCCAGAACCAGCTGTGTGAGGTCGTTCGACCCGATGGAGAAACCGTCGAAGTACTTTGAGAAGGCGTCGATCTGGATGACGTTGTTGGGAATCTCGCACATGACGTAGACCTGGAGGCCATTCTTGCCGCGCTCCAACCCGAACTCCGCCATCTTCTTGATGACGAGAGCCGCTTCCTCCACTCTTCGGCAGAAGGGAATCATGAGCGTGAGATTCGTGAGCCCCATCTGCTCGCGCACGCGTTTCATAGCCGCGCATTCCAGTGCGAAGCCCTCGACGTATGCGGGGTGAGCGTACCGTGACGCACCCCTGAATCCGAGCATCGGGTTGGCTTCATCGAATTCGAAGTACTTCCCGCCCAAGAGGCTGGCGTACTCGTTGGTCTTGAAGTCCGACATCCGCACAACCACCGGTTTGGGATAGAAGGCGGCAGCGATGGTCCCCACTCCCTCAGACAGCCGCTCCACAAAGAACTCGGTAGCCTTCTCGTAACCATGTGTGAGGCGCGCTATCTCCGCCTTCTCTTTCGCATCGGTGACCTTCTCGGGATGCACCAGGGCCATGGGATGGATCCTGATGTATTCGTTGATGATGAACTCCATGCGTGCGAGTCCCACACCATCATTGGGGATGAAGCTGGTCTTGAATGCCATCTCCGGATTGCCCAGGTTGATCATTATCTTCGTGCGGGGTATTTCAAGGGTGCTGAGGTCGGTCTTGTGGATCTCGAACGGAATCTTTCCCTTGTACACCTTTCCGACGTCACCCTCGGCGCACGAGACAGTAACCTCTTGTCCGGTCTCGACCTTGCTCGTCGCGTTGTCCGCCCCGACGACGGCCGGTATGCCGAGTTCCCTGCTCACGATGGCTGCATGGCACGTGCGGCCACCGAGGTTTGTGACGATTGCTTTCGCCGTCTTCATGACGGGCTCCCAGTCGGGAGATGTGGTGTCCGCTATCAGAACCTCCCCGGGCTTGAATTCGGACAGGTGGTCCGTATCGAGGATCCGATGGGCGACTCCGCTTGCTATCTTCTCGCCGACAGAGCGCCCCGTCGCCAGTACGTCGCCTGTGCCCTTCAGGATGTACTCCTCCAGCAAGTTCTTGGGCCGCTGAGAGATGACCGTCTCGGGCCGGGCTTGAATCATATAGAGTTGTCCGTCTTTGCCATCCTTTGCCCATTCCATGTCCAGGGCCAGCGGGTGTCCCGCCTTCTGCGAGTAGTGCTTCTCAATCTTGGTGGCATAATCCGCCAGAACGAGCGCTTCTTCATCACTGATGCAGAAGTGTTGACGATCCGCTTTGGCGGTGGGGACGATGCGGGTGGCTTCCCGCGTTCCGCCCTCGCGATAGATCATCTTGATTTCTTTGTTTCCAAGAACCCGGCGCAGAATTGTCCGATATCCTTTCTTCAGCGTTGGCTTGAACACGTAGAACTCATCCGGGTCCACTTCGCCCTGTACCACCGTCTCGCCAAGGCCGTACGCGCCGGTGATGAATACGACATCACGGAACCCGGACTCGGTGTCCAGGGAGAAGATAACGCCGCTCGCAGCCAGGTCCGAACGAACCATCTTCATGACAGCGATGGACAGGTACACTTTGAAGTGATCGAACCCCTGGTCGATGCGGTAGTGAATCGCCCGGTCGGTAAACAGGCTCGCAAAACACCGTTTGCATGAATCCAGCAGCAGCGCGTCCCCGCGTATGTTCAGATAGCTCTCGTGCTGGCCTGCGAAACTGACATTCGGCAAGTCCTCGGCGGTTGCGGAACTGCGAACCGCAACACTCAGTTCCTTACCGTATTCTTCCTGGAGTGTCCGGTAGGCCTCAAGAATCTCCTTACTCAAGTCATCGGGAAGAGGGGCGCCATACACGATGGCGCGCGCTTCCTTCCCGCGCTCGGCCAGCTCGGCCATATTGTTGACGTCTATGCCGTCGAGCGCCTTGTGCAGCGCCTGCCACGCGTTCGCCTTGTCGAGAACGTAGCGGTAAGCGCCCGCGGTTATCGCGAAGCCGTTGGGTACTTTCACACCCTGCGGCGCGAGTCTCCGATACATCTCGCCCACCGAAGACGTCTTCCCGCCCACGAGGGCAACATCATCAACGCCGATATTCTTGAAGAACCGTATGTACTTGTATCTCGGTTGTGCCATCACTTCCTCCTTGTGCGACCTTGGCGGTCACTTTGCGCCCGGCCCCTTGTCAATGGACTCGACATCGGCCAGCAGGGCCTTGCTTCTGGTCGAGAGTAGGTCCTTGTTTTCCGCCCCAACGTTGACGCGCAGTATGGACTCAGTGTGTGAGGAACGCACGTTGAACCACCAATCGTCGTAGTCCACCGACAGCCCGTCAAGATGGTCGAGGCGCCCGTCTGCGTATCTACGTTCAAGACCGGCGAGTACCCTGTCGCGGTCGCCGACCGTGAGGTTGATCTCACCACTTGTCGGATACCGCTGGAACGGCGTGATGAGTTCAGAGAGCGGTTTGTCGGCGGCTGAGACGATGTTGATCAGTTCGACCAGCGTTCGCAAACCGTTGTCCGTGTAATGCAGGTCCGAGTAGTAGTAGTGTCCCGACAACTCCATGGCGAAGACGGCGGAGTGTTCACGCATGGCCCGTTTGATGAAAGCATGCCCGACACGGCTGCGTATCGGCTTCCCGCCTTTCGCCTGAATCAGTTCAACCACAGCCCTCGAGACACGCAAGTCATAGAGAATGACCGCCCCGGGGCTGTAGTCCAGCATGTGCAAAGCGACCAGTCCTCCAAAGGCGTCCGGCGGCACCATTTCGCCTCGTTCATTCACGACGACTGCCCGGTCCGCATCACCGTCGAATGCCACGCCAAAGTCGAGTTGTCTCTTTCGTACCGTGTCCGAGAGGCGGTCAAGCGCCCCTTCAGTCAGAGGATTGGGAGAACGTCCGGAGAAATGACCGTCAGGATGAAAACTGAGCCGCCACAATTCGACAGCATCAAAGGGTGAAAAGAGCGCCTCGGCGCTGATACCTCCCATGCCGTTTCCGGCATCGACAGCAATCCTGAGCGGTCGAACCGGTTTCAATCTCGAACGGATGCGGGCGACATATTCACCCAGCGGGGCGGCAAACGCCACTATCTCATTCGAAGGCCGCGCCACCGATTTCTGTTCCCGCCGAGACAGCGCCTCCACTTCCGGCAGTCCGTAATCGCCGCTCAACGGCAGCGCATCACGTTGGCACAGCTTCAAACCATTGTATTCGGCCGGCAGGTGACTTGCGCTGATGGCTATGGAACCGTCAAAACCTCCTTCGGCTCCATACCAGTACACCATGGGAGTGCTCGACAGGCCGACATGGGTCACTCGATTGCCGGATTCGCGAAGCCCGAGGCTCACTGCCTCTGCAAGCGCCGGAGAACTCCATCGCCCGTCGTGGCCTATCAGGAAGGACCCCGGTTCCTTCGGGCAAAGGTAGTCCCCGAACGCGCGGGCAATCTCCTTCACCGTGGCGCTGTCCAGGTCATCGCCGACAATGCCTCGGACGTCATATGCACCGAATACCCTTGCGTAGCGATCCTCTCTCTTGTCACCGGTTGCACTCATAGCTTCAACCTCACGGTCCGGCACCTACCGTATTGGATGCGTTGCTCCAGCCGGGACGGCTGGCGGGCGAATTCCCAGGAACTTGTACGCGATAAGTTTCCCACGGTCTGCGATGAGAGCCCAGATGATGGCGTAGCCCCACACGAATGCAGCCCAACTCCAGCCCAACGGAGCCATGAACAGTCCATAGACAGCGATGAACGTCGCGATAGTCTGGGTTCCGGCCACCGCCAATACAAGAATCTTCGCGGGCCTGACCGACCAGAACGGCCCCCGGGTGCGCGCGACGAAAACGGTCAGGTGGCCGGCCACGGACAACTTCAGATAGATGAGCGTCTGAATAGTCGCAGTGTCCAGATGGAAGACGCTATCCCCCAGATAGAGCATTCCAAACGACGCAACAAGTCCGATGGCGCCCAGCGAGGTGGCTATTCCCAGCACCGAACGCATGTTCCACTTTTCGGGCCGGTCCGAGAAACGGACATTGTCGTACGCGATGGAGATGATGGCGCCATCATTCAATATGGCGAGCAGGACGATCATGATGGCGGTTACCGGGTAGAAATTGAAGATAAGGATGGACGCCGTCAGGAACAGCAACACTCTGACGGTCTCGGCGATGCGGTAGATTGAGTAGTTCGTCATGCGTTGGAAAATCTTGCGGCTCTCCCTGATTGCGTCGATGATGACCGAGAGACCGGGTAACAACAGCACGATATCAGCGGCCGCCCTTGCCGCATCAGTCGCCCCGGCGACAGCTATCCCGGCATCGGCCTTCTTCAACGCCGGCGCGTCGTTGACGCCATCGCCGGTCATGCCCACGATGTGCCCGAGCTTCTGCAGAACTTCGACGATGTGGTACTTATGCTCGGGGAACACCTGGGCGAATCCATCGGCACGTTCGATGGCTTCAGCTTGCTGGCCTTCGGACTGAGCCTTGTTCTTGTCAAAGATAGTGGCATCAATGATGTTCGTCCCAAGATCCAGTTGCCGTCCTATCTCCTTGGCAATGGCCACCTGGTCGCCGGTCACCATCTTGATGCTGAGGCCCATCGATTCCGCTGCGTCGATCGTAGCCTTGGAGTCTTCGCGCAGCGGGTCGAACAGGGGCAGCACGCCCAGGAATTTCCATTGGCCCTTCTCGTCAGTGCGGGCCACGCCCAGAGAGCGAAATCCACGTCCGGCGAATCCATTCACGGCTTCGTCGACCTTGGACTGGATGCCGGCGGCATCAGGTGCAAGCGCCAGGATTACCTGGGGCGCCCCTTTCGTGACCTTGAATTCCGCTTCGCCCTGTTTGTGAACGGTCGCTTCCGTCCTCTTATGGACAGGGTCGAAAGGCTGGAAATGAGTCACCTGAAACACTTGCAGCGCTTTGTTGTCCTTCACCCTGGCCAGGACGGCAAGATCGATCGTGTCCTGATCTTCCAGACGAGAGGCAAGCGCCGCGTCGAGGATGACCTCGTCCGGCGTGACGCCCGCCACGGTGAACGGATCCCCCATCGTCAATTTGTTCTGAGTTAGAGTTCCCGTCTTGTCCGAGCAAAGGACGTCGACTCCTGCCAGTTCCTCGATGGAGGACAGCTTGGTAACGATTGCCTGCTTTGCAGCAAGGACACGGGCTCCCAACGCCATGGTTACCGACAGCACCGCGGGCATGGCCACGGGCACCGCAGCTATCGTAAGAACGAGCAGGAACCTTACGACATCCAGCAGCGGGTCGTGCCGCAAGAAACTCACAACGAGGATGACGACGCCCAGGCCCACCGCGATAAAGATGAGATAGTTTGCAATCCTGATGACCGCACGCTGAAGATGACTCTTGGTCTGAGTAGTTCTGACCAGTTCGGCGGTCTTGCCGTAGAAGGTACTGCCTCCAGTGGCGTAGACCAACGCTTCGATTTCGCCCCTTCTAATGATTGACCCCGAGTAGACCGCGTCGCCCGTCTTGCGCTCCACCGGCAACGATTCTCCGGTCAACGCAGACTGGTCGACCTCGGTGGGATCACCTTCAAGCAAGCGGGCATCGGCGGGCACAATCTCGCCGATACGCAGGCGAATCGTATCCCCGGGTACAAGCTCGCGGGCCGGGACACTGGTCCATTCACCGTCTCGCTTAACCCGTGCCTGCACGGCCAGCTTCTGCTTCAACGCGGCGATGACATTGCCGGCCTGGTACTCCTCGCGGAAGCCAACGATCGCGTTCATCACCAGCAACGCAAGGATGACGACGAGGTCGGGCCAGTGCTTCAGGATACCCGAGAGCACCGCCGCCACAATTATCATCCCGGGGATAGGCCCCCAGAAATAGGACAGAAACTTCAGAAGGGGGTTCTGCTTCTTCTCGGGCAGTTCGTTGGGGCCGTACTTGTCAAGTCGTGCCTGAACCTCAGTCTTGCTGAGCCCGTCAGGAGAACTCGAGAGCTCCTTCTGCACGTCCGCAAGCGGCATATCTCTCAGGCGCTGTTGCGTAGAAGCGGAAGCGGACTTTCGGTCCGCATCTTGTCGTTCTGTCCGTCTCCCCTCCGCCTTGCTCATCCTCTCGCCTCCCCTCAACGGAACATCGGCTTCAGCAACCAGACCCTCCCGGGCCACCGCATCACGCGCTCAGCGTGATCGATATGCGGAGTGCAGCATGATGCCACAGAAATGTGGCCTGTGGTCGATGGAACAGGTCATCCCAGCCGCCTCCTCCCCGAATCCGGCCTCTCGTCTCGGCACAATCCTCCGCCCTGTCCGCCTTATGTTTCTCCATTATCCACCTCACGGCGCGCCCCAGTCAAACAGACAGCCAACGGACACAGCGTCGCATCGCCCCGCCCGGCTCGCAAATACGCAAGGCCGATACGCACTTCAACAACGCGGCAGTTGCAAGGCTACCCTCCAATACCTAACCGGCGCGGCATCACCTCTTGACCTCAGCGGGCAAAAAAGCCCTTAGCAACCTTCGTCCCGGGTCAGCCACTGGGCAGATGGCGGACGGCGACTTTGCGAATTGGTCGAATGGCATCGGTGGTGGCAATTGTAGTAGGCTTCCCGATGTTGGTTCTGTACCGTCACACCGACGCAGTGGAAGAGGAGGGACAGATGGGAATGACGATGTCGGTCTCCAGCAATGCCTTCAGGAGCGGTGGGATGATCCCAAAGCAATACACATGTGACGGGAGAGGTGTGTCGCCCGCCCTGGCGTGGACGGGCGTCCCCGAAAACGCCGCTTCGGTCGCGGTAACCTGCGACGACCCGGACTCGACCGGAGACTTTGTCCACTGGGTGATCTTCAACCTGCCGCCGGATGTGAGTGGGGTCTCCGAGGGCGTGCCCCCGGACTCACGGCTCGCGGATGGCGCAGTCCAGGGAACGAACAGCTTTGGACACATCGGCTATGGCGGACCATGCCCGCCCAGGGGTTCCACGCATCACTACGTCTTCACCGTGTACGCTCTCGATGCCGATTTGACGGTCCCATCGGGCGCGTCGAGGCAACAGGTGCTCGATGCCATGAGAGGCCACTTGCTCGCAACGGGCGAATTAGTCGGCATCTATACCCGTTGAGCATATGTTGCGGCGGACGGTGCGGCCAGACGCGAAACAACCTGCACCTCAAGGTGGCCGTGTTCATGCCGGCGGCGTCGCGGAGCCGGTGCTCTTGTGCGCTTCGACCTCGCCAGCTCGAAAGCCGGTCCACCCAGGGCTGGGGCGGTCTTGCGCGCCTGGCAAGAGGACAAAGGCCGAATGAAACCGTTCGACACACGGGAGGGTCCATGATAGTACGCATATGGCGCGCTACCGCGACAGTACCTGGAGCGGAGCAGTACCGGCACCACTTCGAGCACAACGTCATTCCTGACTTGCGCCGCATCGACGGCTTCCGGAAGGCTTTTCTGCTGACGCGGACGCAGTCTGCGTTTGTTGATATCGAGGTACACACGTTGTGGGAATCACTGGAGGCGATACGGGGGTTCGCCTCACCCGATATGGAAGCTGCGGTGGTCGAGCCTCAAGCACAGAAAGTACTCACCACCTACGAGACAACGGTCAGTCACTACGAGGCCCGTGAATACGATTGACGATATCACCGATTTCCGTGATTCCGGTGGGGCTGAACCGTCAGGGAGTCCCGACGCGGGCGACAGCCGCGAGTCGCTTGACAGCCGCACTGCGGAACCTTACATTAGTAGTAATAGGAGCCGTTATCAATTATGCGAATGCGGTGGGCGCACCGCAGAGAGGTGGTGAAAACAGTGCAGTGCCACGGCTACCCGTCCCCGCAGACCGCGAGGTCCGGCAGCGGGTGCTCACAGCCACCGGAAACGGTGTATTCTGAACTTAGGAATTTCGGCGGATAGCCCGGGGAGATTGGTTCACTGCGGCGGCGCGATCCGATTCGGATTTCGAACACAGCCGGCTGACACATTGGTTTCCCTGTCCCAAGTGTCGTACGCTGTTTGACCCGGATGTGCCAATCACTCATGATGCCGGAAGAAAGAGTTGCAGAGCGCACCGGATTCATTGCGGTTTGCCATCTTCCAGAAGCCCCCAGGGGGGCAGGATAGTCAACTAAGACCTGTCACGGATGATGATAGAGAGGAGGAGGAAAAGAAGTGAGTAAATCGATCAAGGGAACGCAAACAGAGAGGAACCTGCTCGCCGCTTTCGCCGGAGAATCGCAAGCGCGTAATCGCTACACGTTCTTCGCCAGCGCTGCCCGCAAGGAAGGCTACGAGCAGATTGCCAATATCTTCACTGATACCGCGGACAACGAGAAGGAGCATGCCAAGGTGTTCTTCAAGTACCTCGAGGGTGGCGACGTGCAAATCACCGCTACGTATCCGGCCGGCGTTATTGCGGACACGAAGTCGAACCTGCTGGCTGCCGCAGCGGGAGAGAAGCTGGAATGGAGCGTCATCTACGCTGACTTCGAAAAAGTTGCACGGGAAGAGGGATTAGAAGATATCGCCTCGTCGTTTAAGGAGATAGCCGAGGTGGAGGAGTTCCACGAGGGGCGCTACCGAAAACTGGCCGCGAACGTCGCCGGGCGAGAGGTATTCAAGAAGAAGGCCTCCGTGAAATGGCACTGCACCAACTGCGGCTACATCCATGAAGGACCCGAGGCGCCTGACGAGTGCCCTGCATGTCAGCACAAGCGGGCGTTCTTCGAACTTCTGGCCGAGAACTACTAGGGCCCTCTGCACTCCGGCACAGCCGCGTCGAACCGAATACTACGGGCATGCTCGTGCACGTGCAGATGGCAGCGCGGTGTACGTGTCGCCGGACACGACGGTCGTGGGTCAGGCAGCCGTGCCGATTGTGTCGAGCCTGACGGTTGTCCTGAAAGCGGACCATCGGCTACGCTGACACCTACACCAGTGCAAAAGCGGGCCGGCCTTCACTGGAAATTAATATTCCGATGGTAGTCTGAAGTCCAACGTCGGATCGGAAGGGTCCGGCTGCCGATAGAGCCCGCGCGTGGCGGCGGGCGACCCTCTCTCTACCGGGGGCTGTCAACACAGCCCCCATGCTACATCCGGGGTTGGCGATTCCACGGGATGCGCTCACCGTCCATGCCGTGGCGCCAGTCGTCGCAACTACCGACGCACCGCGTCGCCGCTTCCTTGACGAGAATTTGACAATTGCCTGCTATCCTGTACCTGGATTAGAGAGAGGTTACCGCCAGACGATCCGGGACAACGTGAAGCAGGTGACGCCACGCCCTGGAAGGAGGCGAGCAGGCACAATAGATGCAGACGGAACATTTTCGAGTCAGTCGCAACGGAGAATGGGAATGTACGGGAGGAGTGTACCTATGACAAAGAGACGAAAACTGATCGCGGGAATCCTGGTGGCAACGCTGGCTTTGACCGGCGTCCTCGTGGGAACAATCTCCGCGGATGACCAGCCAGGCGCCAATCCTCAAACGACTCTCCTGGCACGCGTGGCGGAAATCCTCGGTATCAACCAGACGGACCTGCAGAACGCGTTTCAACAGGCCATGACCGAGCGGCAGGACGCCCGGCAGCAGGAAATGCAGGCCGCGCAAGATGCGCGTCTGCAGGCGCTGGTGGACCAGGGTGTGCTGACCCAGGACCAGGTGGATCAATGGAAAGCCTGGCTTGCGGCACGACCTGACAATAGCGATGCGATGAAGGCATGGCTTGCGGAACGTCCCGACATGGGTGGCACGTTCGCAACCGGTCCGGGCGGAGGAACCATGATGCCCGGCAAGCTGGCCCCGCGCGGTATGATGCGCGGCGGACAGATGTGGGGCGGACGCGGTTTTGGCGGGCAGTGCCCGGCGCCTCAGGCAGCAGCCTAGCGAGGTGATTGACCTCGAACACTGCGCCATTCCAGCGGGAGGGGGGGCCACTTTGGCCTTCCCTCCCTCCTGTGCTGTTGAGAGCCGCTCGTGCGCTACAATGCAGTTGCCTACCTACATGAGGAGAACGTCCGAGGATGTCACACAGGATTCTGGTGGTCGATGATGATGCCAATACGGCACGCCTGGTGAAGCTCTATCTGCAGAAGGATGGGCACACCGTGCTCACGGCCGAGGATGGCGAGCAAGCGCTCACGGTCGCGCGGGACAAAAACCCCGACCTCATCGTGCTCGACCTTATGTTGCCATTCGTGGATGGTCTCGACGTGTGCCGAACCTTGCGCCAGGAATCGGACGTACCCATCATTATGCTGACGGCGCGTACAACGGATGCTGACAAGCAGGTGGGCCTCGACATCGGTGCCGATGATTATGTCACTAAGCCGTTCAGCCCCGGAGAGTTGGCGGCCAGGGTGCGTGCAGTGCTGCGGCGGCTTCCCGGCGAGCGCGGGCCGGAGGAACTGCGGCGAGGCGACCTCGTTCTCGACTTCCGCAGGCGCGAAGTGTTGCGGCAGGGGGTATCGCTTGGACTCACGACGGCTGAGTTTCGGCTGCTCGGGGTTCTCGCGCTCCAGCCCGGCCGGGTGTTCAGTCGCGATCAACTCATCGAGAAAGCCCTGGGTACGAACTTCGACGGCTTCGAGCGCACCATCGATGCGCATATCCGCAACCTTCGCCGAAAGGTCGAGCCCGATCCCTCCCATCCCGTCTATATCAAGACCGTCTACGGCGCCGGCTATGCATTTGCAGAGGTGACCGTTGAGGAATCGTAGCCTCCTGTTCCGGCTGATTGCCGCGTTTGCAATCGTCATCATCGTCGCTCTGCTGGCCGTGTTCATCTTCATGACCAGGTCGACTGCGGCCGAGTTCGACCGATTCAAGCATGGTCTGGACACACAGAGGGCATCAGACCTGAACGTGGCGCTCACCGACTACTACGCCGCAGCCGGGACCTGGACCGGAGTTCAGCCATACGTGAAGCACATCGGCAGCATGTGGGACTGGCACATAATAGTCACTGACTCCGACTCCTTGGTGGTCGCCGACTCCGAAGACAGTCTGCTCGGCATGCAATACGACGCGGCGCAGGACGCGGACACCCTTGTATCGAGGGTGGGCAACGACCAGTCGTTCGGGACGCTCTACGTAATTCCGGAGACTCCGCCGGGGGCGGAACGTGCCTTGCTGGGCCTGGCGCTGAACCGCATCGGACTATTCCTCCTCCTGGGATTGATCGTGGCATTCGCTGCATCCGTGGCGCTCGCGTTCTTCCTGTCCAGGCGAATCCTGGCGCCGGTTGAGTCTCTCCGTTTGGCGGTGCAGCGGCTGGGCGCAGGCGACCTCACACAGCGCGTACAGACGAAAGAGCGAGGCGAATTGGGCGAACTGGCATCGGCATTCAACGCGATGGCGGACGCGCTGCAGCATGCGAACCATGTGCAGCGCCAGATGATCGGGGATATCGCCCACGAGTTGCGCACTCCCCTTTCCAATATCCGGGGCTATATCGAGGCTGTTCGTGACCGGGTGGTTGAGCCGGATGAGGAAACGGTCGCAACCCTCGACGGCGAGGCCCTGCACCTGTCACGGCTCGTGGACGACCTCCAGGAACTGAGTATGGTCGAGGCGGGTCAGCTGACCATGGAACTCCAGCCCGAGGACTTGAATGAACTGGTGATCCAGACAACTGACGCGATGGCCGCCAGCGCGGCCGCAAAGAAGGTCCGCATCGAGAAGTTGTTGACACCCGACTTGCCTCTCGTGTCCATCGACTACCACCGCATCGGGCAGGTGCTGCGCAATCTGCTGGACAACGCGCTTGCACACACAGGCCGAGGCGGTTGCATAACCGTCGAAGTGAAGCCATTGGGTGACCGTGTACAGGTGTCCGTAACTGATACGGGCGAAGGCATCGCCCCCGAGGATCTGCCGTTCGTGTTCGACCGCTTTTACCGCGCCGACCGGTCACGCACGAGGGCCACGGGCGGCAGCGGCCTGGGACTGACCATTTCCAAGGGGCTCGTGGAAGCGCACGGCGGCCGATTGAATGTGGAGAGTACCCCCGGGGTGGGCAGCCGATTTTACTTCACCGTTCCGGTGTTCCAGGATAGCGAAACAGATAGCGGCGAGCCCGACTAGTAGCGCCGGCTTGTCCTCAGCACCAGCAGGATCAAACCCACCATGAGGACCGCTGCCAGAACGAACATTGCCCAGATGAGGTAGTCGCCCACGGGTGACTGTTGCTCGACCGGAACGATGACCACTGACCCGCCACCGGTCGCGGGTGACCTCGGACTCGAGGCAGTCGCGGTCACAAATGCAGCGCCCGTCCATGGACTGGTCGCGTCCCCGTTCACCGACCTCACCCGCCAGAAATAATTGGTCCCGTAGTTCAGTTGACGGTCGCACACCCAGGCGGTGGTGTGCAATGCCGTGTCTCCCGAGAATGAAACGACTATCTTGTTGAAGTCAGGATCAGTCGCGAGTGCAAAGTCATACGCACCGGCCATGTTGGGCCCATCCCACGTGAACACGGGGCTGACGTCGACGTTGTTCGCGCCGGAAACAGGCTGTAAATTGGAGGCAGTCAGCAGCGTCGGATAGAACCGCCACATCTCCGACCATGGGCTCAGAACCGGAGACTCGGTCCTCACCCGCCAGCCATAGACGTTGCCGCCCTGAAACAGACTGGGGTCGGTATCCGTCGGCGACACCACCAATCCCGGACAATCGTCGTTAAGCGTGAATAGCCAATCGGCGACAGACGCATCGAGATAGAAGCCTACGTCGTACAGGTTGACTTTCGTGAGGCATTCCCAGTCAAACGCGACACCGTTGTCGATCGTGCAATCACACGCGTTCGGGTCCAACTGCGAACCGTCCGCGGGAGAGTGCAGGTAAGGCCCGCGTTTACACAGCGTGTCACGGTAGAGGAAGACGCGCTGCCCAGCGCCATCGATCGCAAAGATGTCGTTCATTTCGTCGTTACCCCAGAGCGTGCCGACTGGAGGCGAGTTCACGAACGCCGAGGTGGCCTCAAATGATGCGCCGTCAGGGAGCATCTCAATCACGTGGTTGTATTCGAAATCGGCACAAGGCGAGCAGGCAGGACACAGCCAGCGGGTCATCCCGCCGGTGTCGTCGCTGGCGGGCTCTGTGCGTAGCGCATACAGTGTTCCTTCGTCCCCGGTCAGCAGCCCACCGATGCGCTGTCCGTCGCCCAGGGCGGTTATGTCGTCATCAAGCTGCTGCCACGTGGTCGAGACACCAAGTTTCCAGCGCCACAAGCCCTCGTCGGGATCGGATGCCGCTGCATAGAGCCGCCCGTTGTCCGCAAAGGCAACGTCCGGCCGCACCTGGACGGTTCCGGTCCCCACAGGCTCTTCAATGCGCACGAAGCATTCGCCGCCATCGGTTGAGTAAGAAACGTAGCCGTCGTCCCCGCCCGCAAACAGCGTGCCATCCGCTGCGCGCGAGAGCATGTTGACCTCCGCCAGCTGGGAGCTAACCGGGTCCTCCCAGGTCCTGCCGCTGTTCGTGCTGCGCATCACCAGCCCACCGGGTATGGCGGCGACCAGCGTGTCACCGCTAACGACAAGGAGGTCAACAAAGGGCTGGGGCGAACTCCTCTGCCATTCCCAGACGTCGCCACGCGTGTGCGACACGGCGAGAAGCGTCCCTCCGTTTTCCGCGACATATACCGTCCCATCGTTGCTGTAGTCCGCGCTGAGCCTGACCATCACGCAATCAGTCGTGGAATCCACGGTGAGTACGCGTTGCCACCGGTAGCCCAGGGGGTCGCTGATGCTGCGCCATACCGACTCCGGGCCGAACACATTTCCCGTGGTAAGGAACAGACTCAACCCATTGGGTGCGACAGCGAGTTCCGTCAGCGTGAATTCGGTATCGATGAGCGCCATCTGGCGCCAGACATCACCGTAGGTACTGGCCGAGAAGGCGCTTTCGTCGAGCGCCACCCCGGGCTGGCTCGACGTGCCGCAATACGCGAGGGATACGTTGGGCGCCCACGCGAGGAAGGCGTGTCCGGGGCCGGTGGGCGGCACGTCCGATTGTTCCCAATCAGGCAGGTTGGGGGACTCAATCAAGGGGTCTTCGGTGCGCCACACCTGTGTTCTCAAGTCTGCAACGGCAATCTGCTCCCGCGCCCCAGCGAGCAATACTCCGCCTCCGGTGTTTCCCCGGTAGGCGATGCTCCAGATATTGA
This sequence comes from uncultured Chloroflexia bacterium, assembly GCA_963761225.1. GTDB lineage: Bacteria > Chloroflexota > Dehalococcoidia > GIF9 > AB-539-J10 > SKVJ01. The sequence continues at coordinate 273,262 of CAVXGE010000008.1, forward strand.
TGTCGGTCCCGCCATCGACATCCATCCGCTCGGCAGTGTCCGAGACCACGCGGTAGACGTCATCGTCATAGTCCGGCTCCCGCTCGATGCTGGCGAACAGGGTTCGCGAATGCACACCATCGCCGGAGTAGTTGGACGGCAGAGCGAGGGTCGAGCGCACATAGGACACGCCCAACGCGTCACCTGCATCGATAATCTGGACGGGATAGTCAGGGCTCTGGACGCCCCAATCGGTGCCCCCATCGTTAACGTCTCTTTCGCCAAGGCAGAGGAACGTCTTGCTCCGCCGGTCCTCAGAACCGTCATTCAAGGACGCTTCCGAGCCCGTGGAGCACACCACGAGCAAGGTGTGGTCGTTGGAGAAATCCGGCGAGTACGCGAGCGCGGCAACATCGGCGCCGAGATGTATGGGGGCGTCGGAATCAACGGTGAGGTCCTGGGATTGCCAGAACGACCACGAACACCCACCCTGCAGCACGTAGACCTCGCCGTCGCTGGAGTCGTCGCCCCAGACAGCCGTACCGACGGCAATCTCGCGCAGCTCGCAGGTTGGTCCGGCATACACCTCGGAGATAGCCAGCGCGGTCACTTGAGCGGCAAGGGCGGGCAGACCCACGTCCTCCCAGTCGTAGCCGCCGTTGATGGACGCGTAGACCGCCGTGCCGCTGTCGGTGAGCACGACGACAATGCCTTCGTTGTCGGGTGCCACCGCGATAAGCGTCGCAGGCAGAGTCGCTCCCGCGCGAAAGAGATATTTCGTGATATCCTCCCAGGATACGCTGTAGTCGAGGGAGCGATAGACGTGACCGTTCTCACCATCGATGGCGTATACTACGCCGTTCCTCCCCGCGGCTATGCCGGTAACCTCCGAGGGCGTGACGACAGTCAGGTCGTTAACGCCGGGGGTGTCCACCTCCGACCATTCAAGGATGGGAACGTCCGCGGATACAGGTGGAACGAGAGCGACTAGCAGGCTCAATGAGCAGAAAGCCGCTGAGGCGCGAGTCAGAAGGCGGTTCATGTGCGGATAGTCTATTTGCCGAATGTTAATTTCCGGTGAAGGTAAATGGGGTCCGCCGCGCCGTCCGCCAGTCACACAAGTTCACCGCATCTTAACATTTGTCTGCCATACTCACCGCGACGTGCCCCATCAGCATGGAGAAGATTCAGGAGCAGGTGGAAGGAAATGAAACACGCCAGGCGACTCTCATATCTTGCGCTTTTTGCGCTGCTCGTGCTACCCATCGCCGGGTGTACCGGGGGGGACGAGACGCCAACCACAGCCGCAACGAGCAGCTATACGGTCACTCGCGGCAACCTGACGGTTGACGTGTCGGCATCCGGAAACCTGGCATTCTCCACGCACGAGGATGTCGCCTTCCAGATGGCCGGCACGGTGCAGGATGTGTTCGTCGAAGAAGGGAAGTCGGTCACTAAGGGTATGGTCATCGCGACACTGGATACGGCTGATTGGGAGAAGCAGCTTCGGTCTTTGCAGTTGTCTCTTCTGAGTGCGCAACTTAGCCTCAAGCAGGCCCAGAATGCACTCGAAGATGCGAAGACGCAAACTGTCACCACTATTACGGGCGACGTAGTCGTCCAGACCAGCCCCGACGACGAAGACCTGCAAGTGAAGAAGATGCAACTCGAGCAGGCCCAATACAAACTCGAGGATGCGCAGGCGCAGTTGGACGAGAGCCTGGCACTGTCTCCACAGTTGGTCGCGCCCTTTGACGGATTCGCCACAAACGTGAACGTGGAGGGAGGCGACGAGGTCATGAAGGGCACCGTCGCGGCCACCATAGCCGACCCCGACAAATTCGAGGTGCAGATACTGGTAAGCGAGAACGATATCTCGCAGATATCTGTGGGGATGAAAGCCAACGTGACCGTTGACTCCCTGTCCCTCACCCTGCCAGCCGAGGTGTCCGCAATCGCGCCTACCGCGACCGTGTCATCCGGGGTGGTGAACTACGAGGTGACGATTCAGGTGTCCTCCCTGGCCGATTATGCTGCCCAACTCCAGGCGCAGATGGCTGCCGCGCAGCAACAAAGGGGGCAGGGCGTGCAGCAGAACGGGCCAGGGTCGCAACCAACCACGCCGCCTGCGACAACCACGCCGCCTGCGACAACCACGCCGCCCGCGACGACGACGCCTGCGACAACCACGCCGCCGGCGACAAGCGGACCGCCCGGAACTACTGGACCATCCAGAACGACTGGATCAACGTCAACGGCGACCTCTGGTTCACCTATGACGGCGGCCATAGCTGCTCTCGAGAACGTCCATCTTCGGGACGGAATGAGCGTGACCGTCGACTTGATCGTTGCTGACAAGACCAACGTGTTGCTTGTGCCGAACGCGGCGATAAGCACCAGCGGAGGCCGCGATTTCGTAACCGTGATAGCGGCTGATGGAACCCAGGAAACACGGCAGGTCACCACCGGAGTCAGCAACTGGCAGTTCACCGAGATTACCGATGGACTCACTGAAGGTGAAATCATCGAAACAACGGGCACCGTTGCCAACCCTGCGACCAGTGGCCAGGGCAGACCCAACGGCGTGTTTCTTCCGGGCTTCGCCGGGGGGCCGAGGGGATGATCCGCCTTGAAGGCATCACCAAGACCTACCCGATGGGTAAACGCGAGTTAACCGTCCTGCACGGCATCGAGTTCAACATCGAGCCCAACGAGATGGTGGCCATCATGGGAGCGTCAGGCTCGGGCAAGTCGACCACACTCAACATAATGGGGTGCCTCGATCAGCCCACGAGCGGGCGCTACTTTCTGGATGGCCGCGACGTGAGCCGGCTCAACCGACATGAACTCGCCACCGTGCGGTCAAAGAAGATCGGTTTCGTGTTCCAATCGTACAATCTTCTGCCGCGCATGAGCGCGCTCGAAAACGTTAAACTTGGCCTCAAGTACGCGGGGATACACGACACTGACCTTGCGAGACAGGCGCTCACCCGCGTAGGGCTTGCCGACCGCGCAGGGCACAAGCCCACGGAATTATCAGGCGGCGAGCAGCAGCGTGTGGCTATCGCCCGTGCACTCGCCAAGCGGCCGCCGGTAATACTTGCGGATGAGCCCACCGGCAACCTGGACAGTCACGCCAGCGAAGACATCATGAAGATGCTCGTCGACCTTCATCGTGAGCAGGGCAACACCCTGGTGATGATCACTCATGAACCTGACATGGCCGCGTACTGCGAACGTATCATCTACCTGAAGGACGGGTTGGTCCTGCGGGAGGAGAAGGTATGATGCGTCTTCTTGACCCGCTTCTGTCCGCGACGGCGAGCGTCATCGCGCACAAGTTGCGCAGCTTTCTCACCGTGCTCGGCATCGTCATAGGAGTTGCCGCCGTCATCGCGTTGCTGGCCATCGGGCAGGGTGCACAGAATCAGATCATCTCGAGCATCGAATCGCTCGGAGCCAATCTGGTGCAGATATCTCCCGGATTCTCCACCGGGGTGGGAGGGGTGAGAGGCGGCGGCGGCGCCACCCGGACGCTTACGCTGGAAGATGCGAACGCCATCCAGACAGAAATATCTCACGTGGAAAACGTTGCGCCGATCCTCCAGTCAAACGCGCAGTTGATTGCCGGAAGTGAGAACACATCGGCAAGCGTGATCGGCACAACACCTTCCTACCTGGCCGCCTATGATCTTGAGATTGCAAACGGAGCGTTCTTCTCCGGCTACGACTATGACAGGTCCGCGAAAGTGGTCGTACTGGGCGCAACAGTCGCGACGGACCTGTTCGGCGAAGCTGACCCCATCGGCCAGGCCATCAAGCTGAACACGTCCATCGTGCGAGTCATCGGAGTGCTCGCCGAGAAGGGGGCAGCGATGATGAGCCCCGATGACAACGTCTATGTCCCGCTGACCTTCGTGCAGCAGACTTCAGCGCAACAGCGTACCGCGCAGGGCGACCACGTGGTCAGCACTATCGCTCTCAGCCTGGAAAGTACCGACTACTCGACGCAGGTAACGGACGACATCACCGCACTGCTGCGCACCCGGCACAGGCTGCCGGCGACCGCGGATGACGATTTCCGCGTCCAATCCACGGAGGAGATCGCAGCGCAGCTATCCACTGCCATCAACACCTTCGTTATCTTCCTCGGCGCCATCGCCGCCATCTCGCTCCTCGTCGGAGGCATCGGCGTGATGAACATCATGCTCGTGTCGGTGCTGGAGCGCACGCGCGAGATCGGCATCCGCAAAGCTCTCGGTGCCCAGGAACGGGCCATCTGGACGCAGTTCCTCATCGAGGCCGCGTTACTCACGCTTACCGGGGGCTTGATCGGCATCGGGTCCGGTTGGGGGATAGCTACCGGCGTGGGATACTTCGTACCGCAGATAACCCCGGTGGTAACCCCGGACATCGTCATACTTGCAGTATCCGTATCCGTGGGCATCGGACTGTTCTTCGGCTTCTACCCGGCGTGGCAGGCCTCTCGCCTGAATCCTATCGACGCATTGCGGGCGGAATAGCGTAGCTTTCGCGGTGACACGCCCGGAATCGGTTTTCCGGCCCATTGACTTAGCCTGAGTGACGCAGTAATGTGAATTGACTGTAGTCATGAAGGAGAGGTGAGAATGGCTGGAGAGAAGACAAGCATGGGACTTGAGCAAAACGTGGCCGGATTGTTGTGCTACGTGCTGGGGTGGATCACCGGACTGATATTCTTCCTGCTGGAAAAGGACAACAAGTTCGTGCGTTTTCACGCGATGCAGTCCATCCTCGTATTCGGTGGACTTACCATCATCGGCATCATACTGGGCTGGATTCCGATCCTGGGCTGGATACTTGGTGCACTCCTATCACTGTTGGGGCTGGTTCTCTGGATACTGCTGATGGTGAAGGCATATCAAAACGTTATGTACAAACTCCCCTGGGTGGGAGATCTCGCCGAGAAGTACAGCAGGTAGACCTGGTCTGCGCGTAAGTTCACAAAACGCCGGAGCACTGCAGTGCTCCGGCGTTTTCTTGTGTTCAACGTGGGGCCCAGCGGCATCAGCGCGCAACCGGATTCGTGCGACACGAACGATGGAGTTGCCGCCGGGCGCGGCGTTAGTCCGGCTGCCCCATATACGGAAGCAGGGCCACCACTATCTTCTGAACCGCCTGCGCCACCGACGCCGCAACATCATCGCCCTGGTCTGCGGCACAGACGATGCGCTCGAGAATGATGGTGAATTCCGGGTCGTCGTCCGCTTCCCCGGTCCGTTTACTCCTGAGCGTCCGCTCGGCCAGGAATCGCTCTGCATCACGCAGTCGAACATATTCGGTCTCCAGTGTTCTCAAGGCATCTTCAAGGCTGCGCCGGCACGGGAGCGGCAAGTGCGAGCTGCACTCGGCGAGGGCGTCCCGGCAAGAACGCAGCGTAAACTCCAGGGCGACGAGCGCCTCGCCACGCGACTGACACGGGCGTTCAAGCGAACTCACGTGCGAATTTGCCCGCCCTGAAGGCCCACATTGGGCGGCGCAATCACCGCCGGACTCTCCCCTGGCGCGAGCAAATAACCCTTGAAGGGCGCACGCGTCGCGGCTCAGCTTGCACACGCCCGCAATCTCGGCAGGCTCGTCAGATACCGGCCTGTGTGCATGTCCGTGGTCGATAGCCGAGCCCACGCTCGTAACGATGGATGATAGCCAGTTTCCCGAGGCAGCCGTTGATTTCGACACGCTCTTCACCCTCTCATTCCGTCCGAGCGGAACTCCGCACCGAAGTTCCGATGACGCGAACCCGTTGCCGGCAAGGCGCCTTGCCTCACCGATATCCTTTCTTTGCGCACGTTACTTCGTTCCATTGCCGCTGACCTGCGACGACTCCACGCCTTGAACTGCTTTGTCCGGCTGGTCACACCCCGATGCATGACGTGGAGAAGACGACTTCGACAGAGGCGTGACCTCACGGCGCCGGTAAGTCACTCCTTCACATCTTGCAGATTCACGCCTGCACAACGCCGCGCCGTTTCGGCCTGCCGTTCCCGTCCGGCGCATGGCCATGCGGGACGACAACCAGGGGACCGCGCCGAAACCCGGCCATGTGCAGCAGGGGGCGTGTCCCAGCGCAAACCACGAAGAGTCGCACAAGCGGACGGCGTCGAGGAGCTGTTTGTTTCGATGACGTCGCGGGCAGCAGCCGGAGATTGAATCAAGACACGGTGGCCGCACCAGCCCCCGGCAGCGGAAGGGCTTCCGCAGTTCCAACGGGACCGGGCCGAACGGCAGTTCGGGAAGACCTCTTGTGGCAGGCCCACGCGATTCATGAACCAGCCTCTCGTGTATGGCGTCCCGGCGGTGGTTCCCGGACTGAGGGACTTCGCCCGATGCTACCCCGGTAGCACGGTTCGCCGAACAGCAGTGTAGGCGTGCTCAACGTAACTGTCAAACTACCGTCTCGTGTGCGCGCCGCGAAACCGTGGGACAGAACGGGAACCGGTCGACCGGCATTCGTCGCGCGGAGCGAGTGGCCTACTCGTGGCGGCCGGTTCCTCTGCGGGCATCCATCTCCCGCAACTGGCGCTTGAGCATCTTGCCGGTAGCTGTCTTGGGAATCTCATCGACAATCTCAACCAAACGAGGATACTTGAAGGCAGCCATCCGTTGCCTGCAGAAGTCGATGAATTCATCAGGTGAGGCTCCCTCGTGGCCGCGCTTGAGGGTCAGATACGCCTTCACGGTCTCGCCCCGATACGCGTCCGGAACGCCGATGACGCACGCCGACGCAACCGCCGGATGCTGATACAGCACATCCTCTACTTCGCGCGGCCAGACTTTGAAACCGGAAACGTTAATGAGGTCCTTCTTGCGATCCACAAGGTAGAACCAGCCCTCGGGCTCCATCTTGCCGACGTCGCCCGTGAACAACCAGCCATCGCGGATGGCGTGGGCGGATTCCTCCGGCCGCTGCCAGTAGCCTGGAACGATATTGGGCCCTTTTATCGCTATCTCTCCCAACTCGCCCGGAGGCAGGTCGGCGCCGGTCTCGAGGTCAACGATCTTCGCCAATGAGCCGGGAGGTGGAAACCCGACGGATAGCGCTCCGGTTTCGGGATCGATGGGCCCCCGCACGCCGAGAGGCGTGATGATACCGGGTGACGTGGTCTCGGTGAGCCCGTATGTGTCGTGCATATATGTGCCGGTGACGTCTTCAAACTCCTGGGCAACGCGAGGAGAGACCGGCGCCCCCCCGCTGAGCACTTTCTTCAGCGAACCGAGGTCGCGTTCCTTCATTGAAGGATGATTCAACAGCGCGATGTAGGCGGTGAGCGGTCCGTTGGTGTACGTGGCGCGCCATTTTTCCACGAGGCGAAGCACCTCACCCGCATCGAATCTGAAACAGGCGATAACCGGTGCGCCTACCAGCATCGCAACAGCCAGCAGGCAGATGGAGCCGGTCACGTGAATGAAAGGAGGCAATGCCAGGACCCGGTCCTCACCGGTGACGCGGTATGCCGTCGCGAACGCCGTCGCGGCGTACGAGACGTTGCCGTGGGTGTTCATGGCTCCCTTTGGCGGGCCGGTGGTCCCCGATGTGTACGTTATGTACGCTATGTCGTCGCGGGTAAGATGTACGGGGACCGGAACCTGTCCCGAATGCTCCGCGAGGAGAGAAGCGAGGTCGAGTGCGCCTTCGATTCTGACGCGAACGGAATCGCGCAGGAGCGGAGACAGCTCTTCGCCACCGTCAACGTAGTCGAGCTCGGATGTGGTGACGAGGTGTTGTACGCCGGTCCCGGCCATCGCGGCACGAGCTTCGGCGGCGGAACTCTCCATCGTTACGAAGACGCGAGCGCCCGAGTCTCTGCAATAGAAGCTGAGTTCGCTCTCGCGATACATCGGATTGAGCGGCACCACGATCGCGCCCGCCTTCCAGACACCGGCCACTGCAATCACAAACTGCGGCACGTTCTGAAGCTGGACGATGACGCGGTCTCCCTTTGCCACCCCCATGTCCGCAAGTGCCGCTGCAAAGTCATTTGCCGCACGGTCGACTTCACCCCAGGTGAGCGTCCGTGAGAAGTAGTGGACGGCCGCCTTTTCGGGATGGCGCTTCGCACTTCGCTCGAACATGTCGAGGGCGGTGATGTCGGGTGCATCCAGTTCCCGCGGATAACCGGCGGGGTGAAGCTTCAGCCACGGTCGCGATTCGCGGGAGTTAATCATGGAACTCCTTTTCCAGCAGGATTGCAACGATTGCGCACGAATTGGTCCACGATTGTACCACTACGGATTGCCGTGTCTCCGCAGGGACTTTTGAAGTTGCAGCCTATATGGTTGTAGCATTAGCATAGGGAGGAAGTTCTATGCGATTCTGGGTGCTTGAAAACCCTGCCGGAAACTACGTGCAGATTCACCGGTCAGAGTGTGAACGCTGCCTTGACGGCACCAGACCATTGCCCGGGACATGGACCGGATTCGAGGACTACAAGACAACGATGGAGCACTCGGCAAGGCTGAACCGGCCGCTCCTCCAGTGCAATGTGTGTCATCCCGAACGATTCGCGTGAATCGGGGATTCCCGGTATCAGCACACCCCACCCCCAGTTCGTTAGCCGGCCGCAGGTCGGTGTATCGGTTGTTCAATCGGAACGGGAGGCAGATAGATGAAAGGCAGTATCCTGCGAATCGGATTCCTGGCGACGGCAGCCGCGCTGCTGATAACCGCAGGCTGTGTCACGATAAACGTGCCGGCCTCACCTGCACAATCGTCCGAACCGACGCAACCGACGACGCCGGCCCCAACGACGCAGCCGACCGTGCCGACACAGCCCACAATGCCGACGATAGCGACGGTGCCCGTTCAGCCGACACTGCCGGTCAAACCGATCCAGCCTCTGCACCCAACCCTGGTGCCGTCTCTGCCGGCGCTGCAGCCTGACCTCGCTAGCACAACGTGGACGCTCGAGTCCATGGGAACCCCGGGCCAGCAGACACCCGCTCTTACGGTCACTCAGGTTACCCTGGACTTCTCGGCTGACGGGCACGTGAGCGGCAACGCCGGCTGCAATGCGTACACGGGGAGTTACCAGTCGACGCTCGGGGGCGAACTGTCTATCAGCGGCATCACCAGCACCCACATACTCTGCGTGAAGCCCGGCGTGGCGAACCAGGAGTATGCCTTTCTGGATGGTCTCGAGGCTTCTGATTCCTACACGGTCACCGGCGGAAAGCTCACCATCACGGGAGGGGGTCAGATGATGGTGCTGTCATGAATCGAGATGACCTGGCGGCAGTGCGCCTCCACCGATGCATCGCGCGTTCCGTATGTTGTATGACACAAGACTGGAGATGAGTACGTGAGAAACGGCAGATTGCCCCTTGTCCTTCTAGCTGCGGTGCTGGCGCTGGTTTCCGCCGCCGGTTGTGTGCCGGAGTTGCGAGGTGTCTCCCGGACATCCGAGGAGCCTTCGCTCGATGGCACACAATGGAAGCTTGATTTCTACGGAATGCCGGGAAAGCTGGCAGCGGCCCTTCCGACGAGAGAGGCGACGATCAAGTTCAACAATGGCGCCCTGTCTGGCCAGGCTACATGCAATTCTTACTTTGGACACTACGCGTCAAGGCCTGACGGCACGCTCAACATCACCGGCCTGGGCGGCACCAAGATGTCCTGTACGGAGCCGGGCGTGATGATCCAGGAGCAGGCATTTCTCAACGCGCTCACGCTCGCCCAGACATACGAGGTGGTGGACGGTAAATTGCGTATCTCGGGTGGGGGAATGTTGCTGGTCCTGGAGCGGCTCCAGGGATTCAGCCTTGTAGGTACAGCCGGCGCAGATTCCGGCGGGGAACAGATGACAACTAGAACGGTGACGGTCACGCTCCTGATGCTGGCGGTCCTTTCGGCGATTGCCGGATGCGCCCCCCAGGTACAGCCGATCCCCAAATCATCGACCATCCAGCCACCCCTTGCGGATACATCATGGATGCTTGATTCCCTGGGCGCTCCGGACAGCCAGCACCTGACGCTGGCGGGCAGCGATATCACCCTGCAGTTCACGGGCGATACCGGCATTTCAGGCAGCGCCGGCTGCAATGCGTTCCATGGCACGTACGAGTCCGACCTGAACGGGACGCTCGAAGTGAGCACCCTCCTCCGCTCGCAGATCTATTGTTTCTGGCCGGATATGCTCGCGCAGGAGCGGGAATTTCTCGATGACCTTGTTGGAGCGGAACGATATGAGTTCAGCGGGGGCAAGCTGCATATCTCGGGCGACGGTATGCTGCTGGTGCTGTCGCCAGACTAGCCGGCCCCCCGCCGGCGGCGGAGGATGCGCTGTCTCGCGTCACGCCGTTGTCAGCATGCAGGGACGGAGGTAACCATGACACAGAGACTCGGTCTCGTGGGAATGATTCTCGCGTGGTCCATTGTGGCGACATCCTGTGCCACGTCCGGTTCCGACCTGCACGATACTTCCTGGATTCTCGAATCATATGGCACACCTGCGAATCTGACTCCTGTCATCGAGGGCACGACGGTGTCCCTTGACTTCGAGACGGGCGGTATCGTGAGTGGCTCAACCGGCTGCAACGTGTTCCAGGGAACCTACGAGGCACGGGGCGGCGCACTGACGATTCACTATCAGGTCAGTCCGGGCCCTCGATGCGACCTCTCCGCCATCGTTGAGCAGGAGCAGATGTTCCTCGCGATAATCGTTCTGGCGCAGCGGTACTCAATCGAAGGGAGCACGCTAAGCATCGACTGCGGCGAAAGGATGCTGGTGTTCAAACGCCGGTAGGCTTGCGACGATTCCCAATGAAGATGCGACATCGACTGCTCACCGTGGCCCTTGCCGGCGGCATGCTGGTTCTGCTTGGCGCGTGCGCTTCTACCAATGGTCCGGAACTGACGAACACAACCTGGGTACTGAACACTGGCGAAGAGCCGACGGAGAATATTTCTCTTGCCGGTTTCAGCAACGCGACCATCACCTTCGGGCCGGCAGCCGGTGAGGTCACCGGCAATTATGGCATCAACAAGTATGTGGGCGGCTACGAGGTAGACGGCGACTCCATCAGATTCTCCGACCTCCGCTGGACCACGATGGCCTGCATGGCGGCAGGCGGCACGATGAACACCGAGCAGGCTTACATGTTTGCACTTGAGAAAGCGCACACGTACGGCGTCGATAAGAACACACTGACTATCGAGTGTGGGGACGAGACACTGGAGTTCACCAGGCAATAGGCGGCTTCTACGACTTCAGCCTGACGTCTTCGAGCCACTTCGGCCGTGCGATTCGCCATGCGGTCAGTTGAGAATCAGGCATCCTGTCTCACACCGGCCTGGAGACTTCGCCGAGCGCGGGTGGCAGCAATCCGTGCGCAACAAGCAATGGAATGTCGGCAAGCACCTCGGCCGCCGGTCCATCCGCCACAACCCGGGCCGAGTGCAGGATAACGATGCGGTCGCACAGGGCGCCTACCAGGTCCATGTCGTGCGACGCCACGAGCTTGGTCACGGGGAGACCGCGCAGTAGCTCGATGAGCGACCAGCGTCCAGCGGGATCAAGGCCGCTGGTGGGTTCGTCAAGCACGAGTATCTCCGGGCCCATGGCCAGGACTGTGGCGAGCGAGACGCGCTTGCGTTCGCCGAAGCTCAAGTGGTGCGACGAACGCTTCTCGAATCCAGCCATGCCCACTTCGTTCAAAGCCCGGGAGACCGCTTCGTGGACCTGGTCTTCGTCGTATCCCATATTGATGGGGCCGAACGCCACGTCATCGAACACTGACGGTGAGAACAACTGGTCATCCGGATCTTGAAAGACCAGCGCGACCTTGCTCCTCACCCACTTGAGATTCGAGTTGCTGATAGGTTGTCCGAGCACTTTCACCGCGCCGTCGGGTGCACGCAGTATGCCGTTCAGGTGGAGGAGAAGAGTCGACTTGCCCGCGCCGTTCGGGCCAACGATGCCGACGCACTCTCCGGTGCCGACCGATAGGCTCACCGACTCCAGGGCACTGCGGCCGTCCGGATAGCTGAAGGAGAGTTCGGAGATAGTTATTGCTTCGTCCATCATTGACCTTTCTCTGTGCTACAGGACCACCGCCATCATTGCCACGGCGATAGAGCCGGCGCAGAGCGCCGCGGCCGCGAAATCAGCCTTGCCGAGGCGCAGCCTGCGCAATGACCTGGTGCCGCCATCGAATCCGCGGGACACCATGGCCGCGTAGACGCGTTCGGCACGCTCGTAGGATCTGATAAAGAGCGTGCCAATCATGCTTCCAACAACCCGGACCCTCCAGAGGCGCGTGCCTCCGGAGCCGAAATTGCGGCTGGTGCGCGCCATCTTCAATCGCATCACCTCGTCGACCAGCACGAAGATATAGCGGTACATGAAGGACAGAATCATCACGAGCACCCGAGGCAAGTGCAACATCTCCATCGCATGCAGCAGTTCGCTCATCCTGGTCGTGGCAGCCAGCAGCACCAGCGCCGTAATAGAGAGCCAGGCGCGCACAAGGATGTTGCGCAACACCTGGAGCCCATCATACGTCACTGACAGCTGCCATCCGCCAAGGCTGTAGCTGCCGGCAATCTGTCCGTCGTGAAAGAACGGCACGAACACTGCAATGAGCGCCACGAAGGGGACGATAACCAGAGAACGGCGCAGCACGTACCGTGGGGGGACGCGAGAGGCAACAAGACATACAGCGAGAAGACCGGCATAGACGGCGTAGGACAGCCACATGTCGGGCGGCGTCAGGGCAACAGCCAGTATGAGCACGAGCGTCGCCACAAACTTCGTGCGCGGGTCGAGCCTGTGCACTATGCTGTCGCGGTCGCTATACCGGTCGAGGAAGCTGTGTTGCATGTCTAGCTGCCTGGCAAGAAGACAATCTACCTACGCGTGCGCGACCGTCTTGCGCGACCGTACCGCCCACGCGACGCCGTATACCACTCCGAACAAAAGAAGAGTGCCCGTCCACCCTGCAAGTATGGTCGCAAATGCCTCGTTTTGAACGCCCGGGAACACGTAGTCGGCAATCACCTGGAACGGAGGCTCCTGCCCCAGGTTGAGGAATCCCTGGTCTTCGGCAACACGTTCGAGCCCATCGGGAGATGAAGAGGCAAGCGGCGACAGCGTCGCCACGCCAAGGCAGAGTAGAAGCGCGATGACCCACCATTTCTTCTTCATTCTTCGGTTCCTTATCCTAGATGCTCTCGAGTCGCAGGAGGTCAGGCCTCGTCACGGTGACAAGGCTCACCACGGCCGCGGAGATGAGCCCTTCGCCGATGCCGATGAAGACGTGAACACCCACCATAGCCGGCAACACCACGCCAAGGGGCGACGCCCCGGAGACGGCCAGTTCGATTGCACAGGCAACGGAAGCGAGCACGACCGCCACCCAGCATGCAACGAAGACACTGACTGCTTCCCCACGTCCCCAATCGCCCATCACGTTGCGGAGCAGCTTATGCACATAGTAGCCACTGAACGCCGCAACGATACCCATGTTGAAGATATTTGCGCCCAGGGCGAGCAGTCCACCGTCCTGGAAGATGAGGCTCTGCCCCAGCAGCACCGCACTCATGATGAGTATGGCCGCCCACGGTCCCAGCAGTATCGCCGCCAGCGCGGCTCCGAGAAAATGCCCTGATGTGCCGCCGGCCACGGGAAAGTTCAGCATCTGGGCGGCGAAGATGAACGCGGCAAGGATGCCCATCAACGGCACCTGTTGCTCGGTCAGCTTCTTGTTTGCCAGTCGTACGGCGTTGCCCACACCGCCTGCCGATATCACGTACGTGGTCGCTGCGGTGCCTGCAGACAGAAAGCCATCGGGGATGTGCATTTCTCTACCTCCTTACGTTGCCGAAGTCACTTCGACCAGTCAGTGCTCATGCGAAGGGGCAACTGAATGATGATGGGAATGGTCTCCGGGATGAGCGCCACCTGACATGTCCGTCACGCCCTCGGCAAGACAGTCAGGGCACAGTCCGCGCATCACCACATGGGAGAAGGCGACACGGTAACCTGTCTTCGACGCTACCGACGCCTGAACCGGCGCGAAGACATCGTCATCGAGGTCGACGCTCTTGCCACAGGCGTTGCACACCACGTGGTGGTGATGTCCGCCTTCGGCATGATGGTAGATATTGTGGTCGCCAACGCGATTGCGGTAGACGCAGCCAAGGTCTTCCAGCAACTCCAATGTACGGTAGATGGTGGACTTGTCCACACCGGCGACGCGCGCCCGCACGTACTCGATGATGTCCTCGGCGGTAAGGTGATCGTGGGCCTCATGAATGACGTCGAGAATCATCCGCCGCTGCGGCGTCATTCGAAAGCCATTCCGTTTGAGAGTGACACTGCAACTCATTGTTATTGCAACCAGTCGCAATAATGCCAATTTCGTCGAAGTCTGTCAACTGTCGCACAATGGACTCGCAAGACCGTCGCCGCAGTAAACCCGATTGCTGATGAGAGCCCCCACGGTGTGACGGCTGCGGAGGCATCTGCATCGCGTGCGGGCGCTCTATCACAATGACAGAGGCACACACGTGCAGACAATGGAACGCGTTCACCGGATGCGGGTCGTTGCCGCGGGTTTGAAGCAGCAAACGAACTATGCCGTTTCCCGGCCGGCGTCCAGACCATCTACCTGAGGGGCAGGTATTCTGCAGGCAATGAGGACGACGGTCTAATTCTGCGGAGTGTCATGAGAGGGAAACGGCAAGCGACCGGCCCTTTTAGTAAAAGGGCCGGTCGCCGTAATGTCAGCCGCGCCAATCGGCGCGCTATTCGTCAGCCGGGGACGACCACGGGAACGGAGAACCGTGGTCATTGTCAGGCAGCGTGCAATCATCACACGGGTTGCCGTCCCAATACGATAGATAGGCCCCTCCGGGACGATACGGAGTCAACCTCAGCCGGAACCTGTCGGGAGGGCGGTTAGTGACGTTGAACTGCATGACAGCCACGATGTGGTCGTCATCCTTGTAGGTCACGTACACGTAATTGGCACCGATCTCCACCCGTTGGCCCTCAACGGAGCCCATACTCAACCAATCCGGCACCATGAAGCTCGTCTGCCAGCTTCCGAATTCGTCGACCCGTTCCGAAGGATCGACAATCTCGTAGTGCTGCAGCGCCAGCGAGACCTGGTCTCCTATCCCTGCTTCCTCTGAAGAGAAGTACACGGTTACGAACGGGAAACCGCTCTTCACCGAAACTGCCGGATAGTCGCTACCAAAACCGTGTCCCCTTACCTGCACCGAAGCGCCGACCTGGGACTCGGGCGGCCATATCAGAATGGTTCTATCAGCCGCCATCATCACCGATGGCAAGACGGCAAGCGCCACGACCGCGAGAATAAGGCTCAACGGAAGGACTCTGAGTGCACTGTGCTTCTTCATCCCGGACCTCCTGTCTACCCAATGATATCTCGCATTGGGCGGGGGAGTGCAAATGAGGACTGCAAGGTGCCTCCGTGGGGATACGGCTGCGTACTGTGTGGGTCGGTTTGCGCACGGAGCGATGGCGCCCGGACAATCCATAGCGCGGCCGTGAACGTGTCGTGACTCGTCAATGGCCGGCACGCGAGACCGATGGGACCGGAACAAGTAGAGCAAACCGGCACGTCAACGAAGGCGTGTCACCCGTGGCAGCACAAGCACCGCCGGCGCCGCGGACGCGATACGCGTTTCCGCGTGCAGACGGCGCTGCGGGTGAGCGGGCCCTCAGTCCTGTTCCTCACACGTCAGCCAGGGCGGCGCCACGCGATACCAGCCACCGGACCAGCCGCCCGACCAGCCGTCCGGCCATTCGCCGCACCAATCGTCTGGCGGTACCCACAAGATGTGGTCGCCGCAACGGACCCATGTCCACCCGTCATCGCGACAGGAGCAATCGTCAGAGTAATCGTACGGCCGGTACCACGACGGGGGGAACCCGCGGTATCCTCGCTCGAACGGGAACCAGTCTGGAACCACTTCCTTGACCTGAACCGTCCCCATTTCTTGAATCACGTCGTCGTTCCAGAAGGTCACGTAGACGTAGTACGCTCCTTCCTTCACATCGACGCCGATGCCATCGTTGATTCCGTCAGCGAGACAGTCCGGAACCGGAAACGCGGTCTTCCATCTGCCGAATTCGTCGACCCTGGCAGACGGGGTGACCTTGGCATACGTAACCACGTCGACGCCTATGCGATCTCCCGGATTGGCCAACTCGGGTGACAAGTAGAGGGTCACAAAAACGAAACCCGCCCGCAGTGCCACTGAAGGATAGCCTTGCGCAAAACCTTCTCCCTGTACGTTGACCGAGCCATCTTCAGCGGCCTCGCCTGGAACTACACGGATGGCTCTATCCGCGGCCAGCATCGTAGACGGCAGGACGGCGAGCGCCAGGAGGCAGAGGACCACGCCCGCCGGAAGTAGGCGAAAGATATTGTGCTTCGTCATTCCAGACCTCCTCTACAGAAGATGATACTCCGGGGTAGGCCGGGGGGTGCAAGTGCTAATGTGCGGCGTTCCTGGCGCACCGTGGGAGATGACGTACGCCGTCGCGCCCGCATCCGATTCCAGGGTCATCAGACCTCTGAAAACTCGACCGACCGCTTCAGGTGGTTCAGCACAGAGTTGTATGGCACGTGACTGTCGTGCTGCAGGCGGCCGACAACGATGCCCGGCGCGATACCAATCTTCCTGGAGAAGATAGTCACTGCCGCCTCGGAGAACATCGCGACAGCAACGAACTTGCGATATGCATCAGGTGGGATCAGGAAGTCGCACGCAAACCTGTCCACTCGTTCCTCGTCGACACAGGAACGAACCTTCATGACCGCCTTCGCGGTAGAACAGCAAACTGTCATCCCCCTCGCCCCCGCCCCGCGCTTCATGGCATAATAGTGGCTTCACGCGCGGGCTTGCATATCGGGCACCCGGGCGGATTTCGACAGTGCATGAAGGAGCACCACATGGAAGAGAGCATGCCCAGGATTCTCGTGGCGGAGGCAATCGCCGAGGATGCGATTGAGATTCTCAAGACCGCCGGTCAAGTCGACATCAAGAAGGGTCTGCCCCCCGAGGAGCTGAAGGCTATCCTCGGCGAGTACGACGCACTGGTGGTCAGGTCTCAGACGAAAGTGACCGCCGACCTCCTCTCCAACCCCGGCAAACTGCGCATCATCGGTCGACCCGGCGTCGGCGTAGACAATATCGATGTGGAAGCTGCTTCCAAGCACGGTATCATCGTTGTCAACTCCCCCCTCGGCAACACCGTCTCCACCGCGGAACACAGTATCGCGATGATGATGGCGCTGGCACGCCAGATACCGAAGGCATACACCGAACTCAAGGGCGGCAAGTGGAACCGTTCCCTCAAGGGCATCGAGCTTCGCGGCAAGACGCTGGGCGTCGTGGGCCTGGGCAAGATAGGCACGCAAGTCGCCGAGATGGCGCGCGGCCTGAAGATGAACGTCATCGCCTACGACCCGTTCGTATCCCAAGAATGGGCCGACAGGATCGGGGTCACGATGATGGAGTTGGACGACCTGCTGAAGCAGTCCGACTTCGTGACGCTGCACCTGCCCTTGACCCCCGCCACCGACAAGATAATCGACGCATCGAAACTGGCGCTGATGAAGCCCGGCGCGATGCTCATCAACTGCGCCCGCGGCAAGCTGGTGGACGAGCAGGCGCTCTACGACGCGCTTGAGAAGGGCACCATCGCCGGCGCCGCCATCGACGTCTACAGCTCCGAGCCTGCCACAGACAACATTCTCGTCAAGAGCGACAAGGTCGTGGTGACCCCGCACCTTGCTGCCTCCACCGTCGAGGCCGAGCGCAATGCAGGTACCGACGTGGCAAACCAGGTGGCGGACGTCCTCAAGGGACTGCCGCCCACCACCCCCGTCAATGCCCCCATCATCCCCGCCGAGCACATGGCTCTGCTCAATCCGTTCATGGACGTCGCCGTGAAGCTGGGCAAGATTGCGGCCGGCATCATGGAGGGCCAGGCGAAAGAAGTTACCGTGCGCGCGGAGGGCGAGATAGCCTCAGTCGCCATCGAACCTCTGAAGGTTGAGGTGCTGCGCGCGATGCTCGGAACCACCACCGAAGAGCGCATCACCATCACCAACGCTGACGCTGTCGCCAAGGACCGCGGCCTGCGCTTCAAGGAAGAGAAGGACAGCAACGCGGGCAACTACACCAGCGCGCTTACCCTTGAAGTCGTGACACAGAAGGGCGCCACCACGGTCTCCGGCACGTCGTTCCAGGGCCGCACCTATCTCACGAAGGTGAACGACTACATACTCCAGATAGAGCCACAGGATATTGCGATGCTCTTCACCGAACATGTGGACAAGCCCGGCATGATCGGACTCGTGGGCATGGTCATGGGACGGAACAACATCAACATCTCCCAGATGCAGGTGAGCCTCGGAGCGCACGCGGGCGGCACCGCCATGATGGCGCTGTGCCTCGGCCAGCAGCTTCCGGACGACGTCTTCCAGCAGGTCCTCGCCATCGAGGGCATGCTCAAGGCCAAGGTGGTCAACCTGAGCTAAGCAGGCGATGCAGAACCCGTGGGTCTATGACGAGCGAAAACAGGTCGGCATCGATTACGCCGACCCGTCCAACGTCAGGAACTACGATGCAGGAATGCAGCGCCTGCGCAACGTCTCACAAGAAGTGGAGGTCGTTGCGCAGGCGCTGTCTCTTTCTCGGGCGGCAGCCGTCTGGGAGATAGGGTGCGGCACGGGAGAGCTGGCCCTCGGGCTCGCATCACGCTGCCGTTACGTTTATGCCTCCGACGTAAGCCCCGCGATGCTTGCACGGGCCCGGGAGAAGGCTGCGGAACGCGGCATCGAGAACGTCAGCTTTGAGGAAGGCGGCTTCCTGTCGGGCTTCGTGCCACCGGAACCGGTTGACGCCGCAGTCAGCCAACTGACGCTGCACCACCTGCCGGACCTGTGGAAGCTCACCGGGCTAAGGCGCGCCGCGCGCTCCATACGGATGGGCGGCAAGTTTTACCTGAGGGACATCGTCTACCCTACCGGAGTCCCCGACTACGACGCGTATTTCGCGGGAATGCTGGCGGGAGTAAGGCGAGAGGGCGGCGACGAACTGGCGAATGCCACTATCGTCCACATCCGGGAAGAGTTCTCCACGTTCGCCTGGGTCATCGAAGAGATGCTTCGGCAGTCCGGTTTCGCGGTCCTGAATAAGCTGGCCGAGCGGTTCACCACGTCGTATACCTGCGTCAAGCAGGGCAGATAGAGACCGCGTGGCGCAACCAGTCGGGCAGGCATCGGAGCGTCTCCTTGCGTTAGAACGGGTCCCGACGAATCGTTGCACGGAACCACAGCGAGAACGGGCGCGGCGGGCCGTTCACGAACGGCCCCTACAGTGCCATGGCGGACCATTCGAACCCCCAGTGGCTGTTGCGGATTGACCTGCATGACGGTATTAACATCACACGGGATCGCGTCGGATTCTTGTGCTGAACTGACATCGAGAACGGGCGCGACGGGCCGTTCACGAACGGCCCCTACAGTGCCGTGGCGGACCATTCGAACCCCCAATGGCTGTCCTGGATCAACAGGCAAGACGATGTCCGCAGGCACCTGGACAGCCGCGCCACCCGGGAAATGGGGACAGCATGCTCAATTCGTGCCGGCAACCGTTGAATGGCGTCCCTTGATTCCCCAAGTTGGCGTCCGCATTGATTGTCTGGTGCGGGGACGCTTCGAGAAGCGCCCACGGAGGCTGAGGCGGCGTTGGTGATTGGGTTCAGCGATGTTCGCACGGGGCGTGGCGGGCCGTTCACGAACGGCCCCTACAGTGCCGTGGCGGACCATTCGAACCCGCAATGGCTGTCCTGGATCAACAGGCAAGACGGATATCCGCAGGCACCTGGATCAACTGCGCCACCCGGGAAATGGGGGACAGCATGCTCAATTCGTGCCGGCAATCCCTGAAGGGCATCCCATTGTGCCGGCAGTCATGAGAAACCGGCTCGACAACATCAGCGCTGCGCCTTGCACAAAGGAGAGCCTGCCATCGACATGACAGGCTCTCGCAGGAGGTGAAGTGCCGGCCTCCCCGACACGGTTACGGCACGCTGACGGTTGTTCCAGATGTGTTGAAGAAGAAGCGGTCGCCCAATTCATGCGCCATCATCGCGCCCGCGCGCAGTCCGGTGCAGTGAGACACACCAACCCGTTCCACTTGAAGTTCCTTCAGTGCGGAAATTGTCTTCATGATGCGCTCTTCCGATGCATCGACCAGATGGCAGCCGCCGATGACCGTGTGTATCTTGTCCACGCCCGTCACCTTCTTCGCATGGTACAGGCTGTTGATAAGGCAGCGATGTGCGCAACCAAGGATGACTACCAGGCCCTTGCTGGTCGTGACAACGAGGAACCGATCATCGATGAAGTCATCCTTAACCATCTTTCCGTTGGTCTCGATAACGAGGTAGTCCTCTCCGACCTTCTCGAAGTCGGTGACCAATGGGATCTCGCCGCTGGTCATGACGTTCGCAGCCAGCTTCATCGGCTCCCTCGTAAGCGTGAACCGGGCACCCCAGTTCTCGAGGAAGGGTCTCTGGTAGGGTATACCGATAAACAACTTCGGTCTGACCCTTCCGTCGACACTATATTTCGCGCCTTCAAACAGGTCGGGCGCGCCGATGACCTCTATATCTTTGTGAATCTTGCGCAGTGCCAGCGGGAGCCCTTCCGTGTGGTCGAAATGTGAGTGAGAGAGGACTATCTTGTCCACACGGGTGAGGTCTACGCCCAGCCACTCTGCGTTCGTAGTCGCTGCTGTGCCAACCGCGGCGTCGCACAGGACATTGACATCTTTGGTTTCAACAAAGGCGCTGAAGCCCCACTCACCGGTCAAATATGGCTTGCCAGCGTAGTTCTCTGCAATAGTCGTGATCTTGCACTCCATGTAATCCTCCTCCTAAGTGCGTTGCGCGGAGTCACCCCGCACCTCGAGCAATCATGAGACTTGGAAGCCAAGTCGCCAGCGACGGAAACACCATGACGAAAATCAGCGCCACGGCCTGAATAGCAACAAACGGCCCGATGGAGCGGTATATGTCCCCCATGGTAACCCCCTCGGGAGCCACCCCCTTGAGGAAGAACAGATTCAGACCGAACGGCGGCGTCAGGAAGGCCATCTCCATGTTGACCACAAACAGGACCCCGAACCACAGAGGGTCGAATCCGAGCGTCTGAACGACCGGGAAGAAAATGGGCGTGGTAATCATGAGGATGCCGGTCGGGTCCATGAAACATCCAAGGGCGAAGAAGACAAGCTGCATAAGGACTATGGCGCCCCAGCGTCCACCAGGTGCGCTTAGCAGTATGTCCGTTATCAGGTGCTGGGCTCCAGTCACCGCATAGAGCGCAGTGAACGCCGACGCGGCGATAACGATCCACAGGATCATCGAACTGAGACGCATTGTGGTGAGCAACGCATCGGTGAAGTTTCCTCGTGACAAGCGTTTCTTGATGAACGCGCACAGGACAGCACCGGCGGCGCCTATTGCGGAAGCCTCCGTTGGGGTGGCGACACCAAAGAAGATGGACCCCATGACGAGGAATATGAGCCCCAGGGGGAACGCCAGTTTGGGCAACAACGCAAGCCGCGCCTCCCATGGGATCATCTCCTCTGCCGGAATTGCCGGAGCAAGGTGTCCCTGAAAGTGACTGCGAATGAGTATGTAGGCTATGAAAAGGAAAGAGAGCAGGAGGCCGGGGAGCACTCCTCCCAGGAACAGTTGTCCCACCGAGAGCCGGCCGAACACACCAAGGATAATCATGACCACGCTCGGTGGGATGAGAATGCCAAGCGCACCGCCCGCACAGATGCAGCCGAGCGCCATTTCTTTCGCGTATCCCCTCTTCAGCATCGCAGGCAGCGCCAGCAACCCCATGGCCACGGTTGAGGCGCCACTAATGCCCACCATCGCTGCGAACAGCGTACAGATAAGCACCGTCCCCGCAGCCAGGCCACCTTTCAGGCGACCCATCCAGTAGTACATCATCGTGTACAGGTCGTCGGCGATGCCTGACTTCTCAAGCATCGCCCCCATAAACACGAACATCGGAATAGCAACGAGGATGAACGACCCCATGGTGGTGTAGGCTCGACTGGCAAGCACGCCAAGTCCCTGTGGGCCCCAAACGAAGACCACGAAGACCGCCGCCACGCCGCCAAGTGCAAACGCCAGTGGTAAGCCTGCGAGGAGAACGACGATAAGACTGCCAAACAACAGCAGCGTGAGGACGCCGGGGCCGAGGTCACTCATTGGGCAACTCCTTGCCAGTCAATGCCATGTACAGGTCCCGAATGAACTTCGCCAGACCCTGAAGCAGCATCAGAATGCAAGCCACGGGGAGGGTGGTCTTCAACGGGTATATGGGTGGATGCCACAGTGTATTCGTGACCTCATGCAGTCTCCATGATGTGATGGTCTGTGCCAGGGAGTAGCGCAGGAGGTACCACATGAACAGAAAAAACAGTGACGCCGTGCATACATCGAGAATGGCCCGGACTCTCGGCGACTTGCTACTATAAATGATGTCGACGTTCACGTGTCCCTTCATCAATAGGGTATAGGCGCCCGTGATCACGATGTAACCGCCGAAGATGAAGAGAGAACTCTCGTACGCCCAAAGGGTCGGGCGATCGAACACGAACCGCATCACAACTTCGATGAGCACGAATCCGGCCATGGGCACCAGCAGAAATGCGAACGCCCATCCAAGGCTCTTGTTCAGGTGGTCAATAGCACGCAACAGACGGCTGATTACTCTCATGTTCGTCACTCGTGCGCAAGACCCTGCGGGAGCCGCTACGTAGCGGCTCCCGCAGATGTCGCGACAGGTATCTAGCTCCTAGGTCGGGATCTGCCTCGGGCCGTAGAAGGCCTTCTTGATCTCAAGGGCCCGGTTGACGATATCGACGTACGCCGCACAATACGGATCAGTCGCGGCCTTGGCCTGCAGAAGCTCGGCACACTTGTTCTTGGCCTCGATGATTTCGTCGTCAGGCAGGGTGCAGAACGTCATGCCGGCGTCACGCAGCAACCCGCGGGCAAGACTATCGGCCAGCACGCCCAGTTGAGCCCACTCGGAGCTGTGGAGTCTGGAAGACGCCTCGAGGATGGCCTTGAGGTCGTCCGGAAGGGCATTCCAACTGTCCATGGACACGATGGTTTCGTTGATGTCGTAGGGCACCATCGGAGGGTCGATGTAGTACGGAGCCACCTCGTATATCTTCAGCCCGAGCCAGCCGTTCGGAGAGCCGAAGACCGCCGCGTCGATGACGCCCGTGGAGAAGGCCGAGTACATCTCTGCGGGAGGGAACATGGTAACGCCGGCGCCATACGACTGCATCAGCTCGCCGTGCAGGCTCGCTGAGCGTATCTTAAGTCCCTTGACATCCGACAGGTGGTTGATTGGTACCCTGGAAGCCATGGAGCCAAACTCGTCGGAGAGCATGTAGTTGAGGGCGAAGATGTTGTGCTTGGCGTACACGTCCCGCCAGAGTTCTCTTGCGCCCAACTCGTAATAGATCATGTCGTAGAATTCTTCGTTCTCCGTGAGGAACGGCACCATCCAGAAGAGGAGGCCGACCGGCTCCACTCCGCCGTAGAAGTTGGGCGAAGCGACCGCCATGTCCACGACGCCATCCGCCACAGCCTGGTAGCACTCATTTGCGCCCACCAGAACGTCGGCATCGTAGTTGGTGATGAGGAGTCTGCCGTTCGACATCTCCTTTGTCCGCTCAACGAAGCGGCGACAGGCTTCGTCCTGCTGCGTAATGCCAATGCCGGTCCAGCTGCTCTGAAGCTTCCACTCGTAGACCTGCTGCTCCGGTGCCGCGGGACTCGAAGTATCCGTGGGAGCCGGGGACACCGGTGCCGCACAACCGGCTAGTCCTGCAGTGAGCAGCAAGCTGAGCAGGCAAAGCGCCGCCACCAACGACCACTGCTTCTGTAGTCTCATTTGATTCTCCTCCTAGTGAACTCGGCCGAACGGCGATCGCGCTTGGACGAGCACACCTCCGGCCTTCCAAGCCGAGGGTTCTCGCCTTTCGTCCATAGTACTAGGTTAGGGGCCTCAACTCGAGGGCGCAACGGACAGTTGGCCCTTTCGGGATGGCCATCAAGCCATGGCGGTGCGGCCTACTTGCCAGAGCGAAGGCCACGGGATACCATGGTCGAGTCAGAGCGGTTGTTCGTCGTGCGACTCCACGAGACAACTTGTTCTCAATCAGCCTGCGGTTGCGTGCGCCATGTCACCAGATCAGTCAGATTCAGAACTCCCCATCACGGTGATGCTTGCCGACGACCATCCGCTACTGCGGGAAGCATTGAGGAGCGTGCTCGAAAGGCAGCCCAACATCAAGGTGGTCGGAGAAGCGTCCAATGGTGAGGACGCGGTGCGAATGGCGCTGGAGCTTGCGCCACGGGTGGCAATACTGGACATCTCGATGCCGAAATTGAGCGGTTTCGAGGCTGCACAAGCGATTAAGGCCCGGCGTCCGGAGGTCGCTATACTGGTCCTGACCGTGCATGACGACAACGAACATGTGCGGCGAATGCTGGAAATCGGCGTTTCCGGATATCTCACCAAGGATGCGCTCGGCGACCAGGTGGTCCACGCGGTGCAAACCGTTGCCTCCGGAGGCGTCGCCTTATCACCCGCCGTTCTGGGAAGCGTGGTAATGCACACTGGACCCGAAGTCAGCGCCGGCACCGCCGGCAGTCCACTACTCACGGACCGCGAGATGCGTATCCTGCGACTCACCGCGCACGGCTTCACGAACACGCAGATGGCCGCCGAATGCGGACTCAGTCCCAGGACGGTGAGAGGATATCTGGGGAGCATCTTCCTGAAATTGCAGGTCGCTAATCGGACGGAAGCGGTGGCCACGGCACTGGACCTTGGCATCATCTCCATCAGCGACCTGCGGCACGAGAAGCGAGACGCGGAGGCCGGTTGAGCATTCTGCCGCTCGGCAGGCTCTCACGCCCCACCAAGTATCGGGTGGCCATCGTTGTCGTGCTTCTGTTCGTGCCGACTATCTACTACTACGTCATCATGGACACCCTGGACCTCCTTCCCATCCCGGGCCCGTTCTTCTTTGAATTGCGGAACGATATTCAGGGTAGCCTGTACTTCGTAGCCCTGGCGTTCGCTGCTCTGGCTTTTTCCTGGCGCGGCTTCGCCTACACCTGGCTGGCCGCGTTTCTGATACATCTGCCACGGACGGTGAAATTTACCCTGTCGACCGAGTCTCTGCTGCATAACCTTGGGTTCTGGTTCCTGCCGCTGTTCGCAGGGGGAATCATCACGCTCGAGCGACACTGGAGGGCTACGCAAAGGCGCATCGAACTGGAACGGGAACAGGAGCGTGAGCTGTACATCCAGAAGGTGCTGGTAGCTCAAGAAGAGGAACGGCGAAGGATCGCGAAAGAAATCCACGACGAGACGCTGCAGGACCTTCTTGCGCTCGCCTACGCGGCAGACGCGATGCTCAAAGAGTGCCCACAGTGTTACGTAGGCCTGGGCGCGAAAGCTGCGTCCATGAAGGACACGAGTCTGCGCGTGGCGGGTGAACTCCGCAGAATAAGCTCCGACCTGAGACCCAGCACGCTGGACCACCTCGGACTGGTACCGGCTCTTCGCTCACTGGCTGAGAAGACAGCCGCCGATGCAGGCATCCCCACTCGATTGACAGTAACCGGCAAACCCAAACGATTGAACAAGCAGGCAGAGGTGGCCATATTCCGAATCGTTCAGGAGGCCTTGACGAACGTCAGAAGACATTCGGAAGCCACGGAGGCCTGGGTCACGCTCAAGTTCTCGCATGGTTCCCTCAAACTGCAGATCGCGGATAACGGACGTGGACTCACGCCGAAGTTACGCATGGACCGGCTGGCTTCCCAGGGACACCTGGGACTTCTCGGCATGCGCGAGCGGGTGACATCTCTTGGCGGAACCCTCCGAATAGAGTCACTTCCGGCACTGGGCACAAAACTGGACCTGAGCATACCTCTCGCCGATGCAGGCGGCTCACCACCGTCCGGTGGCGTCGAGGAACGCTAGCCCAAACCGAGCGAGTGCCGGCCGCTTGAGGCAAGGCACGGTAGATGCGCGACCGTCGCATCCTTGACCGTTACCGGGAATTGGCCTGCTGTCTCGCGGGTAAACATGGGTGCCTCGGAAATGCGGCACACCATACCCAATTCATCCGGACCGTCCGCGAGTGGTGTCCCCCGATTTCCGGCATCTGCGGCCGCCCAGCCGTGATTCGACAGGTTCATCTCCATCCGTGTACATTTGTACGTTGCCTGTTCGTGATTTCGCTCGAGGAAGCCGGGAGAGGTAGTTATGTCGCTGACTCAAGAGATAAAGGACTTCGCGCTCGACCTCGGATACTGTGCCGTCGGTATCACGACGGCCGAGCCGTTCGTGTCCGCCGCGGAACAACTTGAACTGCGCCGCGAGGCCTACAGCTGGCTCATCGACGGACGACTCAAGATGCTTGACTGCACCACACCGACCAACATCATGCCGTCGGCGAAGTCCATCATCATTGTGGCCTATGATTACGCGCGTGAAGGGCTTCCCCCCGGAGCTGGTCGGCAAACTCGGCCGGCTCTACCAGGCTCGCGTAGCTACAACGCGCCGCGAAACCGCATCAACGGTGCGCGGCGCAACCTCTTCAAAGACTTCCTGGAGGGCAAGGGATGAAGGTGATGCTCGGCCCTGAACTCAACGTTCCGGAGCGCATGGCCGCAGCCCGCGCAGGCATAGTGACTTTCGGCAGGAACAACTTCGCCTACACCAAGGACGCCGGCTCGTTCGTCGTGCTGACCGCATTCGCCGTCGATGCGGAGTTGGAGTACGACCAACCAACCGTCGAGGCCCCATGCCCTGAGAACTGCCGCCTGTGCATCGACGCCTGCCCCACCGGCGCGCTCGAACCTTTCAAGCTTAATCCGCGCAAGTGCATCGCGTACAACTGCTTCATGACGCAGGACGACTACGCGCCGTCCACCTCGAGCTACATCCCGCCCGAAATACGCGAGAAGATGGGCTCCTGGATTCACGGCTGCGACATCTGCCAGCAGGTGTGCCCGCGCAATCAGAGGAAGCTCAAGGCGAATCCTCCCGTGAACGAGTTTCTCGCGCTTATCGCCTCGCGGTTCGACCTGCACAAGGTACTGCTGCTCACCGACGAATACTACGAACAGGTATTGCGCCCGGTGATGTACAACTACATCCGGGGGAAGAAGTACTTTCAGCGCAATGCAGCCATCGCTCTCGGCAACAGCGGCGACAGGTCGCACGTGCCGTATCTGGTGGAGGCGCTTCACGACCCCGAACCGCTGGTCCGTGGCTACTCCGCGTGGGCTCTCGGGAGGCTCGGAGGGGATGAGGCGCGCATCGCGATAGAGGCGGCTCTCAAGATCGAGACCGATGCAGCGGCGAAGGGCGAGATGGAAGCCGCGCTGACTGCCTGCAACAGGAACTAAGCGCGAAGGAGACAGGACCACAGTGAGGAAAGAAATCACGTCAGCCCTCGTGGCCGCAGCCCTCATCCTGGGTATAGCCGTGCTGTTCAAGACTGTGCTCGGAAAACCGACGGAAGTGGTGCCGCTGTTCCTGGTGCCGGCATTCTTGTACGCGGGTTACCTCATCGCGCCCGCGGGGTTCAAGGCGTGGCTGATACTGACCGCCGCAATCAGCATCGCACTCGCCGTGCTGTACGCGGTGCCGTAGCACGCTCCGGCTACGGCAACTCCGTGAGAAAGTAGTGCATGCCGCCGCTCACGATTATCGTCTGGCCGGTGATGTAGCTCGCCGCGTCCGAAGCGAGGAACGCGGCCACCTTGCCGAATTCCTCCGGGATACCGTAGCGGCCAAGTGGGATGATGCGGTCCTGTGCGGCCCGGACTTCCTGCCGGTCCTTATACATCGCGTCGGTAATTGGCGTCTTGACATGACCGGGGGCGATGCAGTTCACGCGGATACCTCGTTTGCCGTATGAACTGCCAAGCGTCTGCGTCATATTAACGACACCCGCCTTGGCGGCACCGTACGCCACCGACGTCTTGTACGGCACCATGGCCGCGAGCGAGGCGATGTTGATGATATTTCCGGTTCTGGCGGCATCCAGCCAGTGCCGTATCACCGCGCGCGAGCACAGAAACTGAGAGGTGAGATTCAGGGCCAGCGTCAACTCCCACTCGTCCAGTTCCATGTTCTCGATGGCAATCATGCGCGGCTTGACCACACCTCCCACATTGTTCACCAGCACGTCCACGTGCGAGAAGACCTCGAGCGCACGGCGGAGCATTCGGGCGACGCTCGCCTCATCCGTGACGTCGGTCTCCACGATGAGCGCTCTAGCACCAGCCTGCTCCACTCGATTCTGCGTCTCTAACGCGAACTCGTGGTTCATTTCAGCGATAACGACATCGGCACCCGCCCGGGCAAACACGGTCGATATACCCTGGCCCACCCCACGCCCCGCGCCGGTGACGATGGCTACCTTACCCTGAAGACTGCACAGATTCTCAACGGTTTCCATGGCCGGATGCCCTCCCTCTATCATTCGATGTTCCAGGCGAGAAGTGACGCGAGCCGCGATAATTGCGTTCCCGCGGCGTCAACCCGCCCCCCGGACACCGCCCGCACGGGTCACGCATGCAGCGGCCCCTAACCGGCCGTCATGCGCGCCCCACAGGCGCGTAAATCTCGGTGACCAATTCATCCGGCGGAACTTCACGTGGGTCGTTGACGTACACCTCACGTGTCGGCCCGGTAATCAGGTAATCGTTGCTGACGATCCAGTCGTACAGTGCCGTATAGGCCTCCTGGCACGCTTCATACGGCCCCGTGTAGACCATTTTGGCCATCGTGCCGCCGGCGAGTTCGCCACAACGCACCGATTCGTTTCCAGCGACCGAACGCGCCACGGGAAAGGAGACATCGATGATGGCAGTTCCCCCGGCGTCAGCCTCCATGGCGGATTCCGTACCTAACTCGTGAATGAGCGCGACGGGAGCGCCGCATAACTGTGCTCCGTGAGCAACCGCGTACTGCGCTATCTCAGCGATGGCAGCCGCGATTTCGGAATAATGACCCCTTCTGCGGATTCCCAGTACGAGCTGAGAAGGCACCTCGACAATCGTAACATCAGCCATGAGTTCGCCTCCGCGGGCGACCAGGTCACCCGGCCAACCGGCATGATGCTACGCAGCGCGGACCCGCGTCAAGACCGGAGACCTACCAGGCGAACGGCGCGTCTTCGAACTCAGTGACCAGGTCGGAATCTCCCATGCCGCCGTTCGACTCCATCCGCAGGCACCCGATCAACTTCTTTCCGCGCGCGTCCCATACGCCGGTGACAAGGCTCCAACCCTGCCCTCCGCGCGAGTCCCAAGCTCCGTCACTATCGCCAAAGTGCTCGCTAAGGTCAACCAGTTCCTGTTCCAGCATGCGCCCCCCTGCCGCCAGTCCCCTTACGTGGTTGTATCGCTACATCCACCCGGCGGCCTTTCACTGACTGCATGCTAGCCGATGGATATTAAGCACGCGTTAAGAAGAGATGAACACCGCGTGAAATCCGTGAGGAGCCACTCGCCGTATTCAAGACGCGACTGACATCCATGCTGATCGTGAGTATTGAGCCCGGCGAGCCGCTGAGCGAAGCCGCCCTACCGTCCCGGGCAACCGCGACGGCCACCAGGGGCGCTGCGAGCGCATCCGGTTAGAGACGTTCCACCGGCGCATAGATTTCCATGATGAGCCCATGGGACTTAACCATGGAAGCATCGTTGAGATAGACCTCACGCGTGGGATCGGTAATCATGTAGCCGTTCGTCGAAATCCATTCAAATAAGGCGTTGTACGCGGGCTCGCAGGATTCGTAGGGCCCATTGTGAACGATCCTGGCCATCAGGCCGCCCGGCAGCAGATAACACAGAATGTCGCCATCCGCCTCGATCTCGGCCGCAACGGGGCACGCCACGTCAATGACTACGTTTCCTTCCTGCTCCGCCCTCACCGCCGCTTTCCGGCCCAGTTCGTGCATCATTGCGATAGGCCGGCCGGTGAATTCAACACCGTGTGCCACGCCGTATTCAAACAGGGTGCGGATTGCGGCACGAATCTCGGGGTAGCGCCCTCTCTTCTGGAGT
The DNA here is from genome assembly GCA_963761225.1 of uncultured Chloroflexia bacterium. Taxonomy (GTDB): domain Bacteria; phylum Chloroflexota; class Dehalococcoidia; order GIF9; family AB-539-J10; genus SKVJ01. The sequence goes on from CAVXGE010000008.1 coordinate 303,465, forward strand.
CCCAGAACGAGCTGGTCGGGAACATCAACCAGAGTTATGTCAGCCACCGGCATACCTCCTTGCGCAACGCAGGGCGACGCAACACCCAGACGCCATCGCCTTATTTCAATGATACGACGGAATCACGCGGCGGGGTCACAAGGTCACTGGAAATCACGAAATCGCGAGTGGAGAAGGAAATCGGGGGCAGGTCCTTCCCGGGCCTCTTCCCGGAGCCCTTCGAATGGCGAAGGGGCGGGAGGGCGGGAGCGAAACAGAGAGCCGCGCCTAGCGAGCAGCGCCGGCGAGCATCTCGCCGATAAGCAACGATGAGCCGACCGTCTCGGATGTGTGGTACACGGCTGCGGTCAGATCGCCCAGATCCCAGCCGAGTTGAGCAACGAGGCCGCAATCACGGGCGGAACGTCCTTTGCCCGAACCTGCGGCCCTGGTGCAGTGGGGTTGCGTGGTCTCCTTGGTAATGGGTGTCATATCATCCTCCCTTTCTTTGTCTGTGGCGCCTTCTAAGCGCCATCACCATCATATGCAAGGTACGTCAAAGCGTGATTAAGGGGACGTTAAACAGGGATTAAATCCAGCCTCGGCCGCGTCCCGGCGCATGCGTCCGTGCGCAACGACGTTGGGGCTTGAAATCTTGAGGAAGACTGGAACGACTGCCATGCGGCCAATGCCGGCGAGGCACTCAAGCGGCGTTACCGGGTCACTTCCCTTGCGACAACCTCCACACGGTACTCACGACGTACCAAGGTCATGTTAACGCATGCCGCCTGTGAGCAAGCCGAGAACTCCCATAGAAATCACTATGACATGCTGGCGTTGCCCGCATCTGCGCCAATGGGCATTGCGTGGTACCTGCCCGAACCGATACAGTTCTGCGACCCCGTCGGAGGGCGAGTCTCATGGAAGTCATAGAGGTCGTGTTCGCAGTCATCGTAGCCATCGTGGCTGTGGGCGTTGCCGCGGTGCTGCTCATCAAGGTGGTTAAGGTGCCGCCGCCGCGCAACATGTGGAAGGCGGCTGTGTCAACATCCGGCGTCCCGCTGATAGTCCTCGGAGTGGCCGCGACGTTCATCTACAGTCTGCTCAACCTCTCTCTCTTTGTACCCGTGCTGGTCACGGTCGGGGGGATCGTCGCATTGGCCGTCGGCCTCTGGAAGCGAGACGACCGGTAAGCCCTCGGGGGAACGCAGCCGGGGCTCCGCCACTGAAGACGGCCGACGGGAACATCGATCCGCGCTACCCGCCAGCCACCGCAGGACCAGTGTTCGAACAGGGCCGGCACGGTTCCGCCGCAATCAGAAGTCAAAGGGAAGTGCGAGCCAGCCGCGACATTCATCGTGGGCGGCGAACTACCTGGCATGACCAACTCCTCGTGATTAAGCGGCCGGCGACGCCGAACTACTCGTATCGCGGCTTCTCGAGTGACTCCTGATAGAACTGCTCGACGCCCACTTCCTTCATGCGCTGGTTGTTGTTACGCCACTTCTTCTCCAGCACCTCCGGATAGCTGTTGCGCCCGCACGGAAACTCATCACACTGGTAGCAGAACTCCACGTCTTTCTCTCGAACGCAGGTGCGTGCGACACAGAATGGCATGGGAGGCTCGCCTGTGCGACATCCGTGACACCTTCCACGCGTCATCACGTCCAGGACCTTCTTGAATGCCTCGTAGTCCGCCAACTCAGGGTACCTGGTCTTCGTAATCGCCAGGGCACGGCTCTCGAAGCCCTGTAGCGCCTCGCCAAGCTCCGCGGCGAGCCGTTTGATGGTGCCGTCGTGGTAGTTGAAACAGCGGGAGCAATCGAGTCCACAGGGCGCGAGCCGCTCCAGAATCTTCTCGTACTCCATGATTCACTCCTCATGTCACGCCGCGACACAAGACGTGGCATGACGGTGCAGACTGTAGCCGCAATTGTACTCCGCCGGAAATGTAGCTGCCCCAATCATGAGGCTGGAACAGGAAAGAGACGCCATCCAGGCGCGCCAGCTGCCATCACTGCTATCCTGTGAGGCAATAGCCGCAAGGAGGTCCGATGGGCGTCATACTCTCCGCAATTGTCCCCGTGTCCCTTGTCACGATGGTGGTTGCCGTCGTGGCCGTGGTGGTGGCGGTGAAACGCAGGCAGAAAGGGCGTGGCAAGCGGCAAGGACCTGACTACAACGGATTCTTCATCATGGGAATCGTGTGGTTTCCGCTCGGACTGCTGTGGACAATCACGCTTCATCGCGCTCGGACTGCCTCCCATCGTCTCCTTGCCCTTCACCGCTGTAGGGCTCGTGTACCTCATCCTCGGGCTTACGAATCGCAACAAGTGGGACACGAAGACGAAGAAGAAGAAGAGACCATCTCGCAAGACAACGTAACACTGACCCGACATAGCGTCGTGCTGAGACGCACGGTCGCCAGGGTACGACAACCACTCCACGGGGTACGTTCCCGCGACACCACAATTATGGACGGCTGTTGCCCCCGCTGCGTGTAGTCGATATCATGAGCCCGGCGCACTGAGAACAATGAGTGATTCGCTGCGGACTCACTGGCATGCGTTCGCGATGGTCGCGCTGGCCATCTGCGGCATCATCGCCCTGCTTCTCATCCGCGGCGGTGAATTCCACGCACAGTCCGAGTACACCACAACTGTCGGAGCGTCACCCGATTCGCACGCATTCGACCTCGTTGCGGGACAGCAGTTCAGCGCCTGCTGCGTCCTCTCCTATTCCAAGGACACGCAGGTGACGATGCGCATGTGCGAGCTTGAAAAGGCCGCTGATGGCAACTGGCACAACGTGGTCGTGGCGGAAGACTTCGGCAGCCGGGGCGACTGTGAAGTCGTCACGTTCGAGGCGCCACACAGCGGCAGGTACGCCCTGGAGGTCGCGTCCAGAAGCGGAGAGAGCCTCCACATCACGGTGCGGTATTCGCTGGAGTCCTGACGGCGCGACCGTTACTCAAACAGCGCCGAGACCGTTCCGATGCGATCGAACGTTGCCCGGAAGTACGACCCCGCCTCGATCTTGACCGCAGATACCAGACTGCCCGACATGATGAACTCGCCCTTCTTGAGCGCGATGCCGAACCCGGCCAGTTTGTTGGCCAGCCATGCGACCGACTGCGCGGGATTGCCCAACACCGCCGCGCCGGCGCCCGTGCTCACCACCCTGCCGTTGTGTTCGAACACCATGCCAACCAGGCGCATGTCAAGACCCTCCACCGGTGTGAGCGTGCCCCCCAGGATCATCAGTCCTGCGGAGGCGTTGTCCGCAATGGAATCCTTCACGGTGATCTGCTTCGGTCCAAAGCGGCTGTCGACCACCTCGAGCGCGGGCAGCACTCCCTCGGTGGCCGCGAGGACGGTGGCGGCATTGACTCCCGGCCCTTCGAGGTCGCGTTTGAGAAGAAACGCTATCTCGGGCTCGATACGCGGGAAGATGAGGCTGGACATTGCGACAGTCTGTCCCTCGCGAAACACTATCCGGTCGTCAATCATCCCGTAGTCGGGCTCGCGGATATTGAACTGGTCCATCATCGCCTTGCTGGTGAAGCCGATCTTCTTACCCACGATTGCCGCACCCGCCCGGGTCTTCATCTCAACGGCCTTCAACTGGACTGCGTACGCATCCTCGTAAGTGATGTCGCCGAATCGTTCGGTCAGCGTCGGGACGGGGGTGCCCGTCTTCTCCGCTGCAACGAGTTCGCGTGCGACTTGTTCTATCTGCTGACTGCTGAGTGCCATGTTTCCTCCTGCAAGCTATCCGTTCGCTTTGTCGCAGACTGCTCCACTGACCAAACCGGCGGGCCGGCCAGAACAAGGTTGCATCCTAACCCGCCACCGGAGCGGCAGCCGGCTCCTCCGGCCGCAGTTCGCGCTGGGTAACCAGGAGCGCGGCGCAACCGACCACCGCGCCGAAAAGCATCACCTCCGGGAACGCATACCGCCCGAGCATGGCGCCCAGTTCACTGGTGAACAGCGTTCCTGCCACTGCGCCGCTCATCTGCATGCAGCCAAGCAGCGCGGACGCCGCCCCCGCAGATGCGCCAAAGGGCCGAATGGCCTCGGCACTGGCTAAGGGAATGACGATGCCCATGCCCGTCGCATGGGTAAACATACATGCCGTGAACAAAGCGGCGTTGAGCAAGCCTATGCGGTAGAGGACAAATATGGGAACCGCCGCGAGCAAGGCCCGACACCGATGCCGATACCGAGCATCCGCCTGCAAGCCAATGCGAATCATCCTGCGGGAGAACGTCAGCCCCACGAGGAATCCGCATACTGCGATCGGCGGCAGCATCCCGAACTGCATGGGCGTAAGGCCAAGCACGTTGATGGTGTACGCGGGCCCCGCGGTGAAGAATGAGAACAGCCCGAAGAAGGGAACCGTCGACAGGAATGCGAAGCTAAGGAAGCGAGTCGACCTCGCGATGGGCGCGTAGACAAGGTCGGCAAGTCGCACAATATCAAAGGGATCCTCGTGCGAAGAGTCTCCGGCAGAAACAAGAGCACGGAGACAAGGATGGCGAGGCCAAAAACGACCGTGATGGCGAAATTCGCGCGCCACCCGAGCAGATCATTGGCAAATCCGCCTACAAGCGGCATGAAGCCCGGAGCCAGTGCAAACGCAAGGGCGATATCCCCGATGACACGGGTCAACTGTGCCCCCTCGAACAGGTCGCGCGCCACCGCCCTGGATATGGTATAGCCGGCTGAGGCGCCGACGCCCTGCAGGAAGCGGCCGACGAACACGATCGCGATGTCCCACGAGAGTGCCGCGAGTGCAGTGCCCAGGATGAAGAGCCCCATCCCCACGACAAGCGTGGTGCGCCGCCCTCGACTGTCCGCCACCGGACCGGCAAGAAGCTGGAACAGCGCAAACGGAACGAGATAAGTCGACTATCGTCAACTGCACCAGGTTCTCGGAGGTAGCGAGAGACGCTGACAGAGCCGGAATAGATGGCAGATAGATGGTGGTTGACACCTGGCCGATGGCTGCGACCGCGGCGAGCACGCCTACGACAACTCGCGCGTGAGACAGTCGAACCGGCATGGCGGCGATGGCCGGCGTCAACGACCCCGTTGTGCGGATATTCATGTGTGACTTCCTCTCCTTGAACGATTGCGTGGACGATAGCTCCGTGGCTCGCCCGGTCCGGGAACACCGGACCAAGCCATCGACAGGCGGCTCAGCATCGTTGCGTTATCATCATCAACCGCAACTGCTGCATGGCGGCCGGCAGACACGGCGTGTCAACAACCCTGCTCGACTGCAGCGCCCCCTGCAGGGTGGACATCACGACTACCGCCTGATCGCGGGCGTCTCCGGGGAAGCTGAAGACCCCGGTGCGTCGCCCCTCCTCCAGCACCTTCTCCCACCAGGAAAGCACCATGGTCACGAAGGCAGTGGTCTCGGCCTGCATCACGACGGGCAACGTCTTGTAGTCGGTCTCCAGCGAGCCCCCCAGACACACCCGCCTGCCCAGTTCAAGATGCCGCATGTACCTGCGAAAGAATGCCTCAAGTCGCTCGACAGGGGTTGCTGACGCCTGGTCGAGTTGGCGAGCCCACTCGAGGAAGCGTCCACGCGACCGCTCAATGACTGCCACGCCAAGGTCACTCTTTCCCGGGAAGTGATAGTGGATCGCCGCATTGCGGATGCCAAGGGACGCGGCGATGGTGGCGTAGCTGAAACCGTTGTAGCCCCTGTCCAGCATCAACTGCTCGGCGAGGTCGAGTATGGCGGTCCTGGTGTCCTTCTGAGCGCTCACGGTTGACATGTCGTGTCCTTACTTACTAAATAGTAAGTGAACGCTCCGGCGATTGTCAAGTGAGGCCCAGACAATGGCTACAGCGGACGTCTGAAGATCAGTATCGTGACCGGAAGCGTCACTGCCGCCGCGATGGCCACGTACGCCGCCGAGATGGAGTCTCCCGCCTGCAGCAGATTACCGAGTATCGTCAGTTCGACATACAGCGTGGCGCCGAGCGCCAGGTAGATGAGATCCGCCGTGGCCCGGTAGTTCACCCAAAGGAACACCACCAGTATCGCCGTAACCGCGGCTCCCACGGCAACAAACGGTGGGTAGCTTCCGGCGATATAGACCACCATCATCCCCAGCGCCGCGATGAACAGCATCCCTCCGGAAAAAAACAGGAGTCTGCGGGCACACTGTCCTGACCTCAGGATGGAGACTCCGGCCGCTATCAGCAGTACGGAAGTCAGAAACTCGGCGGTCAGATGGAACGTGTACGCAACGCTCCGGTCCGCGAAGTCCGTGACCTGTCCCGTCAAGAACAGTGCCGCCCACAACAGCAGGTTGAGGATGCCAATGGTCGCGCAGAAGTAGCCGGCGCTTCTCGTGATGCGCATGCCGTACCTCCCTTCGATTGCCCGCGATGAGTCTCGTCAACTCAGGGCGCGATGATACCACGTCACCGCCGGGCCTCCGGGGAATCCTCCAACTCGAGGAGCCTGCGCTTGCGCTCGATGCCCCAGCGGAAGCCCGCGAACCCGGGGCCTTTGGGAACAATGCGGTGACACGGCACGACGAGCGCGACGGGGTTCGTGGCACAGGCGCGCGCCACTGCCCGCGTGGCCGTCGGTTGGCCGAGGGCCTCAGCCACTTCGCTGTAGTGCATGGTTGTGCCCGGGGGTATCTCGCGCAGAAACTCCCACACCCTGCGCTGAAACGCGGTCGCCCTCACGTCATAGGGCAGTTCGGGCCATGGCAGCCTTCCGGAAAGGTAGTCAACAAGCAATCCGGTCCATACGGACAGTTGAGGGTCGCCTTCGTGCAACTCGGCACGGCTGAACTCATTCCGCAACTCGGCCAGCAAGCGGCGCAGGGTCGTCTCCGAGCTTCACTGCGCTGATTCCCTTCTCCGTGGCGGCCACGAGCAGATAGCCCATGGGCGTCGGCTCCACGACCCAGCCGATGTGCTGTCCTTCGCCGCCGTTGCGGTACGCCCGCGGCGTCATGCCGAGGTGCCGGTTGGAACTCTCGTAGAGCCTGCTGGTGGACCCGTACCCCGCCTCCGATGACGCGTCCAGGATGCCGGAGCCGCTACGCAAAGCCTTGCGGAATCGCTGTCTGCGGCATGCGTCGGCGTACTCCCTCGGGGTGATGCCGAGTGCGTCCTTGAACAGGCGCGTGAGCGCGGACTCGCTCATTCCTGCCCGTTCAGCGAGGCGGGCCATCGACGGTACGTCATCGCACTCCTCGATGTAGCGGCATACGTCCACGACGGCGCCGACGGACACGCCGGGCCTCCCGGGTTCGTCGGGTCGACAGCGGCGACATGCCCGGAAACCCTGCCGGACCAGTGCCTCGGGAGAGAACGCAAACGCCACATTCTCCCGCTTGGGAAGAGGACTGGGACAGCCGGGACGACAAAATACGCCGGTGGTCCGCACGCCGAAGTAGAACACACCATCGTACGAGGCATCGCGATTCTCCAGCGCGGTCCAAAGCGCGTCTTCATGAAGGTCTCTCATGGCTATCCTCCTCCGGTTCCTGCGCCCTCTTGTGCCCGCAGATGCCTTTGCCGCATCGCCTGCAGCCGCCACAACACACGTCCGTCCATTATGCTCAGGCCTACGATGATGATAATCGCACCGGCGATTGACGTGGCGTAGACCGCCTCTCCGATAACGACTGTGCCGAGGATGGTGGCCCAGACGGGTCCCAGGAGCGTGCGAGCATCAGGTTCGTAGCTCCCGCCGACCGCAGTATTCGGTAGTACAGAAGATAGGCGACCACCGTGCCCAGTCCGAGCGCGCCGATGGCGCCCGCGGCCACGACGTTCGTCTGCACCGTCTCCCAGGGGCGGTCGACGATGAGAGACACCGGCAGCAGCCAGAGTGTGGCGCCCGTAAGCATCCCGGTCGCGGCAACGAGTGGGGACAGCCCGGTGAACCGCTTGCCGTAGATTGAGGCCGACGCGTGCGCGACCGACGCGGTCAGTCCGGCCATCATCCCAAGGCCCCGCATCGAGACCCCTCCGTGGATCTCCGGCGACAGCAGGACATACGCGCCAAGAAACCCGACCAGCACGCCGGCAGCCTTCCGCACGCTGGCCTTCTCATCCTTCGTGAAGAAGTGCGCAAGCACGACCACAAAACATGGGGTCAACGCATTCATCACGGCCGCGATGCCACCTTCGACCTGTGTCTGTTCCCACGTGATGAGGCTGAACGGAATAGCGTTGGTGATCAGGCCGCTGATAAGAAACTGCTCCCCAGAGTCTGCGGTCGCGAGGCATCCGCCTGCCGGTCGCGATAATGAATATCCAGAAACCAGCCGCGGCCAGCGCCACGCGGAAGAAGCACAAGTGTGAATCCCGGGCGTGCCTCTGAGCGCGAGCGACACGAACAGGAATGTGCCTCCCCACACCAGCGAGAGCAGCAGCAATCGAAGCCAGTCGCGAGCATTCATGCGGAGAACTCGAAGCGCTCTTGCAACACTATGTCAACAATCGAATCGTATCAGGGAGAGCAGAACACTTCTATCCGATTTCGGTCGATACTATCAGCTCGCAGCCTTGGCGTTCAGGACATCGAGGTGGTAGTATCTTGCCCACGATGGTGATTATTATCGCGGTGGCGTTGCTCCTACCTCTGGCGGGCGCGTTCGTCTTTCGGCTGGTGTCTCGAGACTACGACCGCTACGGCAGGCTTACCCGGTTGACGAGTTTCCTCCAGGCATTGGTGTTCGTGCTGCACGGGATGGCATCGCTCGTTTTCCTCGAATCGAAAATTGATGCCATCGATACGAGCAGTCCACTGTTCGGATTCGCCGTCGTGCTCATCATCGGTGGGTTGGCGTTGCTGCTGAGCACCAGGGTGCACTTCGGACTGCGAAAGACAATGGGACGCGAGGTCTCGGGCCTGACCTGTTCGGGCATGTACAGGAGAAGCCGTAACCCGCAGGTAATCTTCTACGGCTTTGCAGTAATCGGTTACTCGCTGCTATGGCCATCATGGACCGGCGCGCTCTGGGTGGTCCTGTATGCAATTCTGGCCTCGATGATGGTGAGAGTCGAGGAGAAACACCTCAAGAACACGTTCGGCACAGAGTACGTTGACTACTGCACCCGTACCCCGCGGTATCTCGACCTCCCGGGAATGAAGTAGGCACGGTGGCGCCGCGACCCGCGGGGCGGGAAGCGGCGGTCCGATCGTGTTCCAGCCGGCCCGGGCGCACCGATGTGATATCGGAAGAGGCAGGGCGCGAACCCGCGTCCCGACAGGGCACCGAAGCTGTGGCTGCGTGCGGAAGCACGGCGACGGCTTAGCACCCGGCACCGCGAACCAGTGTCCGGACATGGTTTCGAGCCGCGCCGCGGCGGCGAGCGCGACGGGTCTCCTCGCTTGAAGACGCGCGAGCGACCAGACGGTCGCGCGTCCCAACATCACTGACCTGCCCGCCGGAGTCTGAATCGAGAGGGAGATTACCTTTATGCAACACGCCGGAGTCTTCATCGGACTTGCTGTAATGTGGGTCCTGTTCATCGTTGCCTGGATCGTGCCCGCTGCGCGCAAGCGGCAGCCGCACGAAGTGTTCGCCGCGCTGTGCTTCGCCGCGTTGATATCACTTCTCTTCCTTGTGTACAGCGGTGCATGGACCACTTCGCAGGTGGAAAGCCTCGCTGTTCCAGCTCTTCTCATGCAGTTGGTGGCGCTTGGCCTGGTGGCTTTGGCGTTCAACTCACTGCGAACGACGGACAGCCCCGCAGGCACAAAGCAACAACCCGCCACTCTCGTGAAGACCGGTGTGTACGGGGTCGTGAGTCACCCCCTGTATCTGGGAATCGCCCTCTGGGCCGCGAGTCTTGGAATCGGCCGGTATTCGCTTGCCAGTGCCATCCTTGCAGGCGTGATTGTCGCCTTCACCATCGCCGCATCGGTCACGGAGAACGAGTACAACAAACGAAAGTTCGGCGATGCATACTCGGAGTACACTCGCTCACTGCCGATGCGGCGTGCCTGGGCGAAGCTCAGGGGACACTGAGAGCCGTATTCGATCGGGACGCACGAAGCCCTTGGGTTCCGCCTGGCCGGTCTTGTCCTCGGTGCGGCAGCGACGAGAGTCCGCTCCCGGCCGCTACTCCGGCTCGGGATGAGCAGCGAGGAATCCAGTGAGCAGGTCTTCCGCCTGACCAAACGCGTCGGCAGCCGCCATCAGTTCCGTGGCGGCGCCTTCCGTCAGGTCCGTGTCGCCCTGCTCCAACTGAACGCGCACCAACCTCGCGAATTCAGCGCTATGGTCAAGGGCGCTTACCGACGCATCCTGAAACGGCTGTAGCCGGCGGGTCGGTTCGACCGTGCTGATAACACCGGAACCTAACTGGATTCGATTGAGGAGTATCGTGACGACGGCCTGCCAGTTCTCATCGTCGGGCGCGGGCTCGTTGAAAAGCACGCCGAGGTCGTGAATGTCGTTGCTCACACTTTGCAGGGTGGCAATCATGAAGTCGAGGTAAGCTTTCTCCACACTGGTCATGGGGCCGCCCTGGTCGACAGAGGTGGCGTCCGTGGATGGCTCGCCGAACGTGATGCTTCCATCGAGATTGCCGATGCCGGCAATCATGCCAAGAAGCGCCACAATGACGGCCATGAATCCGGCTGCTATCTTCACGAATCTACCTCCGAATGGCGAATGAAATGAAAGAAGGGCATCGCCGCCCACTGTAGCGCCCTCGCCCGTCCGGCGTCAAATCCGGGAGGAGGTACGGGGCGAGTTGCAGAGGGCCCGTAAGGCGGCAGACGCCCGTGTCCGCACTGCGGCGGAACGGGGGGCGCCTCGGTGGACCGGCATACGACCACTATTCCGGGGCAGCGGTGCAGTATCCCCGGAACGGCGGCGCCGTTCGATGCGTGCTACTTGACCGCGGTCATGGCGGCGACAACGTCCTCCGCAGCACCAACCGGCTCGGTCTCGGCCTTGCCCACCGGCACCGCGGCCACCTTGAGTGAGAAAAGTCAGTGTAAAGTGCCGAGACACGTATTCTTCACCCCTGGAAGAAGGAGCATGAGTGCGTCCAGTCTTGTGGCCGCGCCAGACGTCTCGACCGCCGGTCCGCATCACACAAGTTCGAAGCCCTTCTCACGAACCAGCCGGACGAGAGCGTCAACTGAAGCAGTATCGTAAAGAACCCCGCGATGGGATTCGAGTTCCTGGATGGCCGCCCCAATGCCCAGCGACGCCCGGTAGGGGCGATGTGAGGACATGGCCTCGAAAACGTCGGCCACGGCAAGGATGCGTGCCTCCGGCAGCATCTCGACACCCTTCAATCCCCTCGGATAGCCCGAGCCATCGATACGCTCGTGATGCTGGAGGGCAATTTCTGCGACAGGCCACGGAAAGTCGATGCCCTGGAGCAGGTCATAGGTAGCTTGCGGATGCTCCCTTATCATCTGGAGTTCCAGCGGGCCGAGTTTGCCAGGCCTGGTGAGAATCTCCGTCGGAACCTTCAGCTTGCCGAGGTCATGCATTCTGCCCGCCATGGTGAGGGCCAGGACCGAGTCCCCGCCGGCACTCAGCTCCCCGGCAATAGCGCAGGCAACGACGGTGACGCGCCGCTGGTGGCTTGCGGTGTAGGGGTCACGCATCTCTATGGCTGCAGACATGGCTTCAACGGTGGCGTACATGGCTTTCTGAAGGCGCTCCACGGCCTGCTCGAGTTCCTCGTCATGGCGCTTAGCACTGGTAATGTCCTCGACGGTGGCAACCACACGTTTGACGGAACCATCCCCATCGTACAGTGGCGCAGCGCTGATGGACAGGATGCGCCTGCCGGTCGGCGAGTCGAAAGCGTACTCGGTGGAATACAGCGGTTGCCTGACAAGAAAGACGCGGCTCACTGGAAGCTGACCTTCCGGCAGCGGGGCGCCATCGACATCCAGGAGGTGGAAGTCCTCTCCGAAGGTCACGCCCTGAACTTCGTTCCGGGATAGCCCCAGCACGCGGTCCGTCTCTGCGTTGGCAAAGACTACCTTCCTGTCAGAGTCGACCACCAATATACAGGCCGGGCTCGTCTCCATGAGCGCCTCGGAGAAGACATGCTCCTCCTTCTCACGCTCTTCTGCCTGCTTCCGCTCGGTGATATCCTGGACACTGCCGAAGAGCTTGACCACGTGTCCGGCTTCATCCTTCACAGGGCGTATCCAGATGTGCAGATACTTTGTGATGCCGCCGGGGAGCGTGGCATTGATGTCGAAATCAGAGTCCTTCCCCTGTTGCATAGCGATGCGCGCGAATTCCCGCATGCGTTCGACTTCCGCCGAGGAGTAGTAGCCGGCCTCTTCAGCCTGCGACGGCGGGCCGAGCGCCTTGTCGCGCTCGTATATTTCATAGGTCTCAGCGGACCATTCAACCGCATGGGTGGCGGCGTCAGATTCCCAACTGCCAATCTTGCCCAGATTCTGAGCATCCTTCAGGCGTTGCTCGCTCTCCTTCAGTGACTCCTCAACTCGCTTGCGCTCCTTCCTCACCGCAGCTTGACGCAACTCACGTTCGATACTGGAGGGAAGCCGCTTCAGATTGTGCTTCATCACGTAGTCATGGGCACCGGCTTTCATCACTTCGACTGCTGTCTCTTCTCCAACGGCGCCGGTCACGACTATGAAGGGCAAGTCGATTCCGATTTCCTGCAATAACTTCAATGCGGCAGGAGCACTGAAGCGGGGCAAGGTATAGTCACTGATAGCAGCATCCCATGTCCCTTCCTCCAGCGCGGAACGCATGTCTTCCGGTGTCTCGACGCGCCTGGAGATAGTGTCGTAACCACCGCGCCCCAGTTCGAGCAGCATTAACCGCGCGTCGTCTTCGCTATCCTCGATAATCAGAACACGAAGCGGCTGGCCCATCTACGTTCTCGTGGTTGAAGGTGGCCGTTCATTCAAGAGGAGCCAGTAGAGCCCCAGTTGCCGCACCGCATCGCTGAACTGGACGAAGTCCACTGGTTTGCGGACATAGCTGTTGACGCCCAGCCTGTAGCCGGCAACCATGTCTTGCTCTTCATTCGACGAGGTGACTATGACTACGGGTAGAAAATGTGTCCGTTCGTCAGCACGCAGACGCCGCAGTACCTCCAGGCCGTCTATCTTGGGTATCTTCAAGTCCAGCAGGACAACTGCCGGCATGATGCTTGCGTCGCGACCGGCATAGGGGCCGGTAGTGAAGAGGTAATCAAGCGCCTCAACCCCATCACGGGCCACTACAACCTCGTTGAATATGTTCTGTTTCTTGAGAGAACGCAGTGTCAGATCCACGTCGTCCGCGTTATCCTCTACCAGCATTATGATTCCGTTGTCCATGTTAGTCCCTCCCCTCCAATCGGCTCAACCAAGTGTGAAGTAGAATGTGGCTCCTCTCCCGACCGCACCTTCAGCCCAGACCTTGCCACCGTGGCGGTACACAATGCGCTGCACCGTTGCCAGCCCAACGCCGGTACCGGCGAACTCCGAAGCCGAGTGCAAGCGCTGAAACGGTGAGAATAGCTTACCCACATACGTCATATCAAAGCCAACGCCGTCATCGCGCACGTAATATGCCCGTTCGCCCTCATGCAGGGTGACACCAAGTTCTATCCTGGCCGTTGTCTGCTTTGCGGTGAACTTCCAGGCGTTGCCCAGCAGGTTGTCCAACACCGCTCGCAACAGCACTGCATCTCCATTCACTGTCAGCCCCTCAGCGACTACGAACTGCATCTGGCGTTCCGGTTGTGTCTTCTGAAGCTCCGCCATGACCACTCCAGCCAGGGCGGTCAGGTCGACTGTTTCACGTCTCATCTCGCTACGCGTCACCCGCGACAGGATGAGCATGTCATCGATAAGGTGCCCCATGCGCTGAGTGGCTGCACGCACCCGCCCCAGATACTCCCTGCCCTGCTCGTCCAGTTTATCTCCGTAGTCCTCCAGCAGTGCCTGACTGAAGCCATCGATACCACGCAATGGCGCCCGCAGGTCATGTGAGACGGAGTAAGCGAAGGTTTCCAGTTCTTTGTTCACTGCGGCCAGCTCCATGTTAGTGCGAGCCAGCGTCTCTTGCCTGCTGTGCCAGTACTTCCTGCGTCCGCTTCCGCTCAGTGATGTCCTCAATGGCCAGAAGGATAATCCGTTCCTTGCCGAACACTCTCTGAATCTGCCGCGCATTCAGAAGCATCGTGCGCCGGCCGATGGTGGCAAAACTGTGTTCCACCTCGTAGTCATCGAAGGTTGTCTTCTGGGGCAGGATGGTTTCCAGCAGTTCTCGCAGCCTGGGGATATCCCACTGTCTATTGCCCAGGTCATAAATGAGCTGCCCCACGGTCTCTTCAGGCTTCACCCTGAAGAACTCGTAGAAGGAGCGGCTGACAGTGACCACCCTCAGGTTCTGATCGAGCGAGATCAGGGGCTCGCGCACGGTGTTGATGAGGCTCTCGGCGAACTCACTGGCTTCATCCGCGGATCGCTTGATGACCTCCAGCTCTTTCCGCGTCTTCTCCAGGCCGGCCTCTATCTCTTTGCGCTCCGTGATGTCCTCGATGGCGAGGAGGATGATGCGTTCCTTGCCCATCCCTCGTTCAATCTGCCGGGCATTCAAGAGCATCGTGCGCCGGCCGATGGTGGCGAAACTGTGTTCCACCTCATAACCGTCGAAGGTCGTCTTCTGGGGAAGGATGGTTTCCAGCAGTTCCCGCAGACTGGGGATATCCCACTGTCTATTGCCCAGGTCATAGATGAGTTGCCCTACGGTTTCTTCCGGCTTCACCTTGAAGAAGTCGTAGAAGGAGCGGCTGACGGTGACCACCCTGAGGTTCTGATCCAGACAGATCAGGGGCTCACGCACGGTATTGATGATGCTCTCGGCAAATCCGAGTGAATTGGACGTTCCTGCGGTGCTCTTCCGGGCCATTTGCTCTCTCCACGGGCTCGGTGAGTTCAAGAAACCCTGGAACTTCCACACCGTCCCCCCTTACCGCCTCCTCCCCGCAACCATTATACGGGACTTCAGGGAGATAGAAGAGAACTCGTGTGGAGATGCACGGCCGGGGCATCAGCCATGGCGTCAGGCCCGATGAGGGCGGATGGCGGCTCGATTGCCCGGCGTCTTGGCGCGGCGCGCGACCCGAGGTCCCGTCGCCGCAATCATAGGCGGACAAGGGGATGGGACCCTTCAGGCGCCACTTCCCCGGGGGGCCGGGCGCCGGAATCCGCCCGGCATTCCCACAAGACTTCCATGCCTCTCATTGACATTCGCTTGACATCATAACGCTCGCATACGATGATGGTCTGCATACCGGGCCGCGCAGGCTGCGCGGGGAGAGACATGGCGCGACGCAAGAGTGAGCGAACACAGAAGAGCGAAGTCGAGGGATTCCGCTCGCTCTTTGAGCAGTCACTCGACGCCGTGTACGTCGGCGCGCCCGACGGCAGCGTTATCGACGTCAACCAACCATGGCTGGATCTTTTCGGTTACACCGTCGCAGACCTGCCTTCCCTCAATGCTATCGACTTCTACGCCGACCCGGCAGATCTGGCGGGCTTTCTGCGCCGCATCACCGACAAGGGAGTCGTCAAGGACGAGGTGCTCTACAAGCGGAAGAACGGTTCCCGCTTTCTGTGCCAGCGCTCAATGGTGGCGCACAAGGACGCTTCGGGCAACATAATCGCGATTCAAGGCGTGTACCGGGATGTCTCCCTGCTTCGGACTTCAGAGGATGCGCGGCGCGCCAGTGAGCTGCGGCTACGCTCACTTTTCGAGCAGTCGATAGACGCCATCTACGTCACCGCTCCGGACGGCTCAAGCCTCGAGGTGAACCAGGCGTGGCTGGACCTCTTCGGCTACTCACGCGACGACGTACAGACCGTTAACGCGATAGATGTCTATGCAGACCCGGCCGACCGAGCAAGATTTCTGCAGCGTATCGGACGGGATGGATTTGTCAGGGACGAAGTGCGCTTCAGACGCAAGGACGGATCGGTGGTCGACGCGGAAAGAACGGTCGTCACCGTCAAGGATGACTCGGGCAGGGTCATCGCGTACCAGGGCATCATCCGGGACGTCACCGCTCGCAAGAAAGCTGACGAAGCTCTGCGGCGCAGCGAAGCCTACAACCGCTCGATAGTCGAGGTCATCCCTGACCTGATCATACGGGTCAACACCAGGGGAGAATTGCTGGACATCGTCGCGTCCTCTGATGAAGCGCTCGCGGTCCCACGAGACGAAATACCCGGGAAGACCATGGCGGATATCCTGTCAAGGGAGGACGCCCTCCGCGCGCAAGAGGCCGTCGCAGAAGCCCTGGAAACCGGCTCCGTCCAAACCATGGAGTACCAGCTAGAAATGCCTGCCGGAAAGCGCTGGTTTGAGGCGCGCTTCTCGCCTGCGGAGCGCGACGAAGTTGTCGCCCTGATTCGCGACATCACCGACCGCAAGCACGCCGAGGATGCCCTGCGCGAGAGCGAGGCGCGATTCCGTTCACTCTTTGAGCAGTCGATGGATGCGATCAACATCGCAACGGCAGACGGCTCCATTATCGAGGCTAACCCGGCATGGCTGGAGCTGTTCGGCTATTCCCATGACGAACTGCCCTCACTGAGCGCTGCCAGCCTGTATGCCGATCCGACCCAACGTACCAGCCTTCGAGAACGCATTGCCGGGTCAGGCTTTGTGAAAGATGAGGTACGCCTGAAGCGGAAGGACCAGACCGTATTCGACTGCGAACGCACCGTCGTTGCACTCCGGGATGACACGGGAACAATCGTCGCCTACCAGGGAGTCCACCACGACATCACAGCGCGCAAGCAAGCCGCACTTGCGGTTGCCGCCAGCGAGGCGAAATACCGCGATCTGTTTGAACACAGTATGGACGCGATTTCACTGGTAAGTCCCGGCGGACGCTTCATCGAGGTGAACCAGGCGTATCTCGACCTGTTCGGCTACTCGAAGGCAGATATCGAAAAGCTCAATATCGAAGACCAGTACGTCAATCCCGAGGACAGAACCAGGCTCCTCGAACGGCTCTCAACCAGTGAGACCTTGCGCGATGACGCGGTGCTGCTCAAGAAACGAGACGGCACCGTGATGGAGTGCGTACGCACGGTGGTCGTCCGCCGGGATGAAGTAGGCCATGTAATCGGTGAACAGAGCGTCATCCGCGACGTCACGACGGCACGAAGAGCTGAACGCGCACTGCGTGCGAGCGAGCAGGAGTTCCGCACGCTGTTCGAGCAGTCGATGGACGCCATCTACATCGTCAACTATGACGGCTCTCACATGCGGGTGAACCCGAGCTGGCTCAAGCTCTTCGGATACACCAGCGAGGAAGTGTCAACGCTCAATGTCATCGACCTGTATGCCAACCCCGATGACCGGAAAGACTTGCTTGCGGCCATAGCCCGAACCGACAACGTTGCCGACGAAGTCCGCTTCAAGAAGAAGGATGGAACCGAGTTTGTCTGCGCACGTACGGTCACGGCGCGGCGCGACGAGAAAGGAAACATCATCGCATTCCAGGGAATCATGCGCGACGTCACTCAGCAGATGATTGACCATGCTGAACTGGAGCATCTCGCCCAATTCGATGCGCTCACCGGTCTTCTCAACCGCCGCATCGTGCTCGAGAAGCTCGACGAGTGGATAGAACACGTGCGGAGGTACAGGGGACATCTCAGCGTCGCCATGCTCGACATCGACCACTTCAAGCGGGTCAACGACCGTCATGGTCACCAGGCCGGCGACCGCGTACTTACTGACATCGCGCACATGGTGCAACAGAAGGTGCGTACAACCGACTTCGCCGGCAGATACGGCGGCGAGGAGTTCCTCCTCGTGCTGCCAAGAACAGATGTCTTCGGGGCCGCCAGCCTGGCGGAGAGAATCCGCGCGGCCCTGGAAGCTATGACCGAACATACTTCGGAGGGCAAGGTTTTCAAGGTGACGGTGAGCATGGGAGTTGCAGAACTGGTGGACCGCGAAAACACTGACAGTTTCGTTGGCCGGGCGGATGAAGCTCTCTACCGCGCGAAGGCGGCGGGCCGCAATCGTGTGGAGTCCGCCACTTTGCCCGGGGACGACGCCTAGGCAAAGCGTAACGCACATGAGCACTGTTTCGCCCCACAACACACTCCGCACCCACCGCTCGAACCATGGGCCGATCGCGACGTGCGGCATATACCCCCGCGCCGCATTTGGATAGAGTCGTAGGATTATGTAGACTTATGACTGACGCGGCGGTCGCCTCGCTTGACGCCGGCTCTGCAAGCGGACTAACGTTCAATGAGCTCCCACCTCTCGAATCAGGTGATGCACAACAGAGTATTGTTGCGTAGCAGTCATCACGCCGCATCAACAAGGGCCTGACGTGGATGGGTTGCAGAACCGAGCCCACCCCTGATGGTACAAACATGAATGTACTGCACTTTGGTTCAGCTCCGGGTCGTCACGGGTACGGCTATCTGAGCGCAACGCCTGTCGGAGATGTGGGTTGATGGAAAAAGGCGACACGCAAGACCGGCTGAACCAGTCCGGCGCTCCTCCTGATTCGAGTGAGTCCGCGGCAAGGGCACAGGGCGCGGGTGGCGTCCTCCGCGACCCGGCCGACGCTCACGATTCCGGTTTGGCGTTCGCCAGGATGGTCGAGACACTGGGCCCCCATGACCACGTAGCGTTCCTCTTCGAGACACCGGAGGAGCGGCGGGCCGTGGTCTCTGCCTTTGTCGCCAGCGGCTTAGCGCGTGGCGAGAAGTGCATCTGCGTGGCGGACAACGTTGCCGCCGAAGATATTCGACAGCAATTGACCGAAGATGGTGTCGATGTCGCGGCCGCCCTGCTGTCGGGCCGGATTGTCGTGCTGAGCGAAGCCTATCTGTACATGCAGAATGGCGTTTTCGATTCTGCCCGCAGCATCGCGCTTCTCATCGAGGAAGCCGACAGAGCGGTGCGAGAGGGCTACTCGGCGCTCAGGGTGACCGGCGGCATGACGTGGGCGGTCCACGGTGCTCCAGCCACCGAACAGATTCTCGAGTACGAGGCGCAATTAGGCCGCGACTTCTTTCCGCACTACCCGTGTCTCGGGATGTGTCAGTACGACCGCTGGAACGTCGACCCCGAGGTCGTCAAGGGCGTCATCATGACGCATCCGCTTCTGATACACGGCGGACGGCTGTACCACAACTTCTATTACGTACCTCCGGAAGAATTCCTGACCCCCAGCCGCGCCGCGCGTGAAGCACAGCACTGGCTGAACAACCTCGAGCGGGAACAACGCCAGCGCGACACACTGAGACAGAGTGAAGAGAGATATGTAGACCTCTTTGAACAATCGCAGGAAGCCATCGCCATAGTAGAGCCGTCGGGTCGAATCCTGGAGGCGAATCAGGCGTGGCTCCAACTGTACGGCTATGCGCGCGATGAACTGAGAGAACTCAACGTTCTGGACCTCTATGTCAATCCCTCAGAGAGGACGGATTTCCTGAAGCGCATCGACGCCACGGACTTCCTTCGAGATGAAGTGCGCTACCGGAGAAAGGATGGCAGTATCGTCGAGTGCCGTCGAAGCGTGGCCGCGCAGCGCAACGAACGCGGAGACATCGTGGCATTCCTGTCCCTTGTGCAGGACGTTACCGAGCAGAAGCGCGCGCTGCAGGCGTTGCGTGACAGCGAGGAAAAGTACCGGTCACTGTTCGAGCAATCGGTGGACGCAATCAGTTTCGTCTCGCCTGAGGGTAAGATCCTTGAGGTGAACCGTTCGTGGTTTGCGGCATTCGGCTACGAAGCGGACGAACTCAAGAACCTTACGGCGAGCGACGTGTACGCCGACCCCGCGGAACGGAAGGACCTACTCCGCGTGATGGCGGAACAGGGGCATCTCGAGGACGAGGTCCGATTCAAGCGCAAAGATGGCACACTGTTCGATTGTGAGCGGCGTGTCACCGCGCGCCGCGCACCGAACGGCGCCGTTATCGGATTTCAGGCTGTCTTCCACGATATCACCGAGCAGAAACGGGCGGAGCGCGCTCTGCGCGAGAGCGAGTCGAAGTACCGGGCCCTTTTCGAACAGTCTTTGGATGCCATATGGTCCCTCAACCCCGACGGGACCGGCAACGAGGTGAATCGCGCGTGGCTAAACCTGTTCGGCTACCAGCCTGAAGACATCCCCACGTTGAATGCAGCGGACGTCTACGTCAACCCCGCGGACCGCGATGATTTCATGCGACGAATGGCCGCAACCGGGGCCGTCAGCGATGAAGTGCGTTTCAAACGCAAGGACGGCACGGTATTCGATGCCGAACGGAGAGTCGTCGCCCTCAAGGATTCTCAGGGCAAGGTGATCCGCTTTCAGGGCGTGTCCCGCGACGTCACAGAGCGCAAGAAGGCGGAGATGGCTTTGCGGGAGAGCGAGGAGAAGTACCGAACCTTGTTCGAGCAGTCCATGGATGCTATTTCTCTTGTCGCCGAAGACGGAACCCTGCTCGATGCCAATCCGGCGTATTGGCGGCTGTTCGGCTGGGATCCCCGGGACCTGGGGCGCATCAACGTGCGCAGTCACTACGAGGACCCTGCAGAGAGGGATAGCTACCTTCGACGGATGAAAGAACAGGGAATGGTAATCGACGATGAACACCGGCTGGTGAAATCCGACGGCACGGTGATGGATTGCCTCCGCTCGTCCGTCGCCAGGCGCGACGAGACAGGCCGGATCGTGGCATACCAGACCGTGATCCACGACATCACCAGACGCAAGCAGACCGAGAGCGCTCTGCGGACGAGCCAGGACCGCCTGAATCTTGCCATCGAGAACGCTCCGATCGTGTTGTTCGACCAGGACCGCGGACTCAGATACACGTGGCTCCACAACACGAACCCCACACTCGGGATGGACCACGCTCTGGGAAAGACCGACGAGGACCTGTTCCCTCCGGAGGAGGCGGACGTACTGACGGAAATCAAGAGGCGCGTGCTTGAGACCGGCAATCCATCCCGGGATGTGGTTCAGACCACCGTTGGCGGCAGGACGTTGTCGTACGACCTCACCGTGAAACCGGTGCTGGATGAGAGCGGCGGCGTGGCAGGCATCACGTGCGCTGCCGTCGATATCACCGAACGTACCAGGGCGCAGCAGCAACTGAAGGCAGGCCACGACCGACTGGAACAGGTGCTGCAGGGGACGCTTGAGGTCATACAGCAGATGACCGAGGCAAGAGACCCCTACACGTCGGGCCATCAGAGGCGGGTCTCCGCCCTGGCGGAGGCGATAGCGCGCAAGATGGGCTTGCCGGAGGAGTCATGCGTGGCGGTGATACGGACAGCCGCGTTGATACATGACATCGGCAAGATAAACGTGCCCGCAGAGATACTCAGCAAGCCGACACCGCTCACCGACGCGGAATTCAACGTGGTCAAAGCTCATCCACAGATCGGGTATGACATACTGAAGAAGGCGATGCTGCCCGACCCCGTCGCTGAAGTTGTGCTGCAACACCACGAGCGGCTCGATGGCAGTGGCTATCCGCAGCATCTTACGGCCGATAACATCCTACCCGAGGCACAGATACTGGCAGTGGCGGATACCGTCGAGGCCATGTCCTCGCATCGTCCATACCGTCCCGCCCTGGGAATCGATGCGGCGCTTCAAGTCGTGTCCGGGGGAAGCGGCACGACGTACGACGTGGATGTCGTAGCCGCGTGTCTCGCCGTCTTCCGAGATGATGGTTTCACGTGGTGAAACCCGCCGTCTGGCTCACCGCGGCCGCTATTTCCTGCCACTGGTGAAGATGCCGGCCAAAACAGGGCTATCGGAGGTCCAGTGGCTCTGCTAGAATCGGGCCGCCGGTAGTGCTGACAAACGGCGATACGGGAACTCCCGACTCCTGCCCCACAGGACACCGGTCGCCCGGGAGGACACAATGGCGCTTATGACCGGAGCGGAATACCTCGCGTCTCTGGAGAACGCTGCATCCCACCAGCTACATCCTCGGGGAGAAAGTGACCAACCCCTACGAGCATCCCCTCATCCACCCCATGATAATGGGCGTTGCCCGAACGTACGACCTCGAACATGACCCCGAAGGCGAGAAACTACTGGTGACCCGCAACGAACGCGGCGAGCCGGTCAGCCGCTTCGTCAAGCTTTATCAGAGCACCGACGACCTCATCGCGAAGGTGCGGATGCTGAAGTTCATCAGCCAGAGAATCGGCACCTGCTTCATGCGCTGCACCGGCATGGACGGCATGAACGCGGTGGGCACCCAGGTGTACGACTGCGACATGAAACACGGCACCGAATACTGGAAGCGGCTGCTCGCGTTCATCGACCTGCTGCAGGCGGGAGATCTGACCGTCTTCAGCGGCGTAACCGACGTGAAGGGCGACCGGTCGCTGCGGCCATCTCAGCAGAAGGACCCGGACCTGTACCTGCACGTGGTCAGCAAGGATAGCAAGGGTATCGTGGTGAGGGGCGCCAAGATACACCAGACGGGCTCGCTCTGCGCGCACTGGGGCATCGTGGTTCCGGCCCGCGAGATGCAGCCCGCGGACAAAGACTGGGCGGTGTCCTTCGCCGTCCCGGTGGACGAGGAGGGCGTCATCCACGTATACGGGCGGGGCACGCTGGAGGCTCGCTCGCTTGAAGGCTGCGACCTCGGCAACGCCGAGTACACCAAGTTCGCGAACATGGTCATCTTCAAGGACGTCTTCGTGCCGTGGGAACGCGTATTCCTGTGCGGGGAGTACGAGTACGCCGGCCCGATGGTGCGCGAATTCGGCAACTTCCACCGGCATTCGCACGGGGGCTGCAAGTGCGGACTCGGCGACATCATCATCGGAGCCGCTGCAACCGCCGCGGAGTACAACGGCGTGGCGAAGGTCTCCCATATCAATAACAAGCTCGCGGAGATGCTCAAGGTTACCGAGGCCATCTACGGCTGTTCCATCGCGGCATCAGTCGACTCAAATCCCACGCCGTCCGGCATCCAGATAGTGAACCCTGTGCTGTCCAACGTCTCGAAGCTCTACGAGGGCAAGGAACTGCACGAGGTGTACCGGATGATGATAGAGATAGCCGGCGGTATCTCGACGGACCTGCCGTCGGACAAGGACTTCGCGAATGCGGATATCGGCGACATGCTGCGGAAATACCTGAAAGGCAAAGAAGACGTGTCCACCGAAGACAGAGTTCGCATTGGGCGGCTCGTCGAGAAGCTGGCGTTCGAGAGCCGGGACATCGTCTCCAATGTCCACGGCGCAGGGTCGCCTGAAACGCACCGGATGACGGTGCTGCGCGGCGCAGATATCGAGACGAAGAAGAAGTACGCCCAGAAGATCGCGGGCATCAACTGCGGCGGCAAGAAGGCCGACACGTAACGGTGAGTCCGGCCGGACAACGGGACTGCAGTGTGGCCGGCGTTTTCGTGGCGTTCCTGAAAATACCCCTGCCGCCGGCGACGGTTTCAGTCTTTTTCACGCCGGAGTGTGCCTGTCTTCACGATACCTTCACGTCTGTCTGCGATAGTGTTGTTTGATGCTCGCCGTGCAGTACGTCCAGGCCGCGCGCAGATGTGCCGGGGTGCTACACTCTTGGCGGCATTGACGCATTCGTTCGGAGGATTGGAAATTGAGCGACGCAGTTGAAACCGCGAGCCAGAGTTCCCCAAAGAAGACCGGAGGGCCGAAGAGCAAGAAGGCGCTCCTCGTCGGACTGGGGTGCATCGGAGTCGTGGCGGCAGTCGTGGCCTTGAATTCCAATGCCCTGGCCATCGGCCCGGGTGCGTCGGCGTCGACTTCCAATCAGGCGCCGGTGATTCTCAGCGTCACGCCCGGCACCGAGCGATTGCAGCCCCTCGACCAGTGTCAGCTCACGTGCGATGCCGCGGACGCTGATGGAGATACGCTCACCTATACCTGGACAGTCACCCAGGGCGACATCACCGGAGATGGTCCGGCCGTAGCCTGGGCCGCCCCGAATCAGGAGGGGTTGTTTCGTGTGTCGGTCTCGGTGGACGACGGAAACGGCGGCGTCACCGAATCCTCGCTCTCGCTTCGCGTCCAGTACAACAATCCACCGGAGTTCCAGTCGGTCTCTTCATTCGTCGCGGGGGTGCGTCCGGGTGCCTCCGTCCCGTTCTCGTGCTCCGCGGTCGATCCCGACGGAGACGAGGTAACCTACGTATGGCGCGCGAACTTCGGCGAGGTGCAGGGAGACGGCGATTCCGTCGTGTGGCTCGCCCCGGAACGCGTCGGCTCGT
The DNA here is from genome assembly GCA_963761225.1 of uncultured Chloroflexia bacterium. Lineage (GTDB taxonomy): Bacteria > Chloroflexota > Dehalococcoidia > GIF9 > AB-539-J10 > SKVJ01. The sequence continues at coordinate 327,687 of CAVXGE010000008.1, forward strand.
ACGTGGTCACCGTGTCGGCGCGCGACGCATATGGCGGCCGGACCGACCAGGATATCCTCATCAATGTGACACCGAGTCCGACGCCGAAGATTGGCGATTTCGTGGTCGAGCCCATCATGCACAACATGCTCAGGTTTGATGGCGTCGTGTGGGATACCTACCTGGGCCGGTCCAGCAGCATCCAGTGCGTCGTGCTGGAAGGTGATGAACCTCTTACGTACGTGTGGACGGCGGACGGAGGCACGCTGACTGCCGATGGCGCGACGGCGATATGGCAGGCCCCGCAGCAGGGTGGGCCGGCAACGATAACTGTTGCCGTCACCGATGGGCATGGCGACACAAACTCCGCCCACCTGCAGATGTTCGTCGAGGACTGCACCTGCAAGTTCGAGTAGCCGAAAACGCTGAGGCGTCCCTGCACCTCCGGCGTTACGCCGGTCTTCGATAGCCTCGACCAGCAAGGCCACACCTTGCGCGAGAACGGCGAGGTCGTCTTCGGTCATGCGGCCCAGGAAATACGGGTGGAAATACGGGGACACCATACTCATTTCCAACGGGGAAATGCGGGGACACCATACTCATTTCCAACGCAACTTGTCCGCGCAGCCAGGGTCTCGCTACCCGTTGAACCTTTATCCTGACTCTCTTCAAAGCTGAAATGAGTATGGTGTCCCCGCATTTCACCCAAGCCATCTTGACGAAGCCGCCTGCGCGAGACCATGATTGCAAGTCATGGCAAGGATTGCTCGAGCCGTAGTCTCAAACATTCCCCATCACATCACCCAACGCGGAAACCGCCGCCAGCCGACTTTCTTCTCCGACGCCGACTATGCCACGTATGTCGAGCTGATGCACCGGTGGTGTGCGCACTGCGGCGTGGACATTTGGGCCTACTGCCTTATGCCGAATCACGTCCACATCGTGGCCGTACCTGCCCATGAGGATTCGCTGGCGCAAGCCATAGGCGAAGCTCATCGGCGGTACACACAGTTGGTCAATGAACGTGAGGGATGGCGAGGCCATTTGTGGCAAGGGCGATTCGCTTCGTACGTGATGGACGAACGGTACCTGCTCGCGTGTGTAAGATATGCCGAAACAAATCCCGTGCGTGCCGGTCTGGCAGCGGCACCGGCGGAATGGCCCTGGAGCAGCGCTCGCGCACATCTCTCAGGTGAGAACGACGCACTCGTCAGCGTACGACCTCTGCTCGACTTGGTCGATGGATCATGGACCGAGTTCCTCGAAGTGAAACCGCACGAAACTGAGACGCAAATGCTTCGCGTTCACGAGCGTACAGGGCGTCCGCTGGGCTCAACGGCTTTCATTGACGCGATGGAGAACCGGCTCGGGCGCAGTCTGCAGCCACAGAGGGCGGGAAGGAAACCCCGGCGAACATCGGGCCGCGGCAGGCTTCACAGCTGAAATGAGTAGGGTGTCCCCGCATTAACTCGGCAGGCTTCACGACTGAAATCAGTATGGTGTCCCCGCATTAACTCGGCAGGCCTCACAGCTGAAATGAGTAGGGTGTCCCCGCATTAACTCGGCAGGCTTCACAGCTGAAATCAGCATGGTGTCCCCGCATTAACGCTGACTCTCTTCAAAGCTGAAATGAGTATGACGTCCCCGCATTGACCCAGGCTTCACAGCTGAAATGAGTATGGTGTCCCCGTATTGACCCGCATTGACCCAGGCTTCACAGCTGAAATGAGTATGGTGTCCCCGCATTGACCCAGGCTTCACAGCTGAAATGAGTATGGTGTCCCCGAATTAAACGAGTATGGTGTCCCCACATTAACGCGTTTCACCGTCTTCTATGGCCTCGACCAGCAGGGAGAGACCCCGCGCGAGAACGGCGAGGTCGTCTTCGGTCATGCGGCCCAGCACCTCGGTCATGTAGCCTCTCCGTCTCTCTCTCAGGCCGGCAACCAGTTCCTCTCCCTTTTCCGTGGCGCGAAGCAATTGCATCCGCCGGTCGTCAGGGTTCTCGGTGCGGCTCACCAGACCCTGCTTCACGAGCCGGTCGACAATGCCGGTGATGTTCGTCGGGGTTACCCCGAGGGCCTCGGCGAGTTTGCCCGACGTGCTGCTGCCGTGATTGGTGATGAAAAACAGGCTCTTCACCTGGGCTATCGTGAGAGGCAGAGTCATCCACACGTCGGTCGTGCTGCGCCTCTGGGCCCGGTCCACCTTCCGCTGAAGCTGGTTGATTCGACTGATCAGTTCGGTCTTGTCCATGGACTGCTCCCCGGAGATATAGTGAATATCACTTTGACATTGTATGCACTATTCACTAATATTTCAACGCTGTTCAACAAGCGCCCGGTGCCCGGGCGCCGATGCAGCACGAGGTGAATAGTGGAACAGGAAGCAATCGTCGCCCACGAACTTACCAAACAGTACCCCCGGATCCGGGCTGTCGATGACGTCTCGTTTACCGTTCACAGCGGGGAGATATTCGGGCTGCTGGGTCCGAACGGCGCGGGCAAGACGACCACGGTGCGCATGCTCCTCACGCTCATCGTTCCCACAAGCGGTTCGGCGACCCTGTTTGGCGTCGATGTGACTCGCGACGCGGAGAAAGCCAGGCGGATGGCGGGATACGTGCCGCAGGACGTGTCCGTCGACGGGGACCTGACCGGCTATGAGAATCTCCTCCTCTACGCCAAGCTCTACGGCGTGCCGCGCAGGGAGAGGGAGAGCCGCATGAGAGAAGTGCTGGCCTACCTGGACCTTCAGGACAGGGCCAATGACCTCGTGAAAACGTATTCGGGCGGCATGATGCGGCGGCTCGAGATCGCCCAGGTGCTGGTGAACAGGCCCCGCATCCTCTTCCTGGACGAGCCGAGCATCGGACTGGATCCGGGCGCGAGGCGAATCATCTGGGATTTGATAACGAAGCTCCGCAACGAGTTCTCCACGACCGTGCTTCTCACGACCCACGACATGAACGAGGCGGACGTACTATGCGACCGCATCGGCATCATGGACAGAGGGCAAATTGGTCCAACTGGGTACCCCATCGCACCTGAAGTCCATGGTGGGCGGCGACCTCGTGACCATCAACTCGAAGACGCCCGGGTTGGCGGACAAGGTCCGGGAACTCGGCTACTCCACGATATCGGAGTCCGCCAACGGACGGCTTGATATCGTCGTCCAGGATGGCGAGGCGCTGATTCCTCACCTTCTGGACAGCCTCAAGGCCGGTGGGGTGGAGGTGGACGCCGTGTCTCTCAAGAAGCCGACTCTGGACGATGTGTTTCTCAAGTACACCGGCACGACGATCGAGGAAGGCGACGCCTCGTCCTGGCGGGAGACGCGCATGACGCGCAGGACGGTGAGGAGGCTGACGCGATGAACGTGACTCAGTACCTGTACAGTGTCCTCACATTCGCCGAGTTCGAACTGCGGAAGCTCAGGCATGACTCGTCGCAGATTTGGCTACGCTCGGTCCAGCCGGCGCTATGGCTGCTGGTCTTCGGCGAGGTCTTCACCAGGATTCGCGTCATTCCGACCGGCGACTATTCGTACCTGCAGTTCATGACGCCGGGGGTGCTGACCCAATCGGTAATGTTCGTGGCCATATTCTTCGGCATCCAGCTTGTGTGGGAGCGTGATCTTGGCCTGCTGAACAAACTGCTCTCCACACCGGCCCCGCGCTCAGCTATCGTGCTCGGCAAGGCGTTTTCCGCCGGCGTGCGCGGCATCTTCCAGGCGCTGGCGGTGCTTGTCCTCGCGCTGGTCATCCGGGTTCACCTTTCTCTGGCCCCCTTGAACGTCCTCGGGGTGTTCGGCATCGTGATCCTCTGCGGCATGTGCTTCTCGAGTTTGAGCATGTGCCTCGCGTCCATCTTCAGGACCAGGGAGAGGATGATGGGCATCGGACAGGCCATCACCATGCCGCTGTTCTTCGCCAGCAACGCCATCTATCCCGTTGAGTTGATGCCCGACTGGCTCCGGGCCATATCGGCCGTTAATCCTCTGAGCTACATCGTCGACGCCATGAGGGCACTCCTGGTCACCAGTGACTACAGCCACATGGCAGTGGACGTAGTCGCCATCGTCCTGGCAACCGCAGTGCTGGTCACGGTGGCCAGCCTGCGTTTCCGGAGCATCATGTCCTGAGCGGGGCCGGGTGGTCTGGACTGAGTGCTGCACCCTGACGATAACCGCACCGGGGCCGTCAGTGTCGCCGAAATCCGGGGCGGGCGGTTCTCGAACCGCCGCTACAACCGACCGACGGGTCGGGACTTGGCGGGCTTCACAAGCACAGTGGCGATCGAGACTACGGGAGAGGCATGCCTCTCCCCTACGGATACCCTCCCCCGCCCCGCCTCGTCCCGGCGGGCAGGCACGGGAGGCTGCGCCTGTGTTCGGCTTGAAATCCGGGGACAGCATTGACCGATTGTCCGCACGGAAACGAGTATTTGTCCCCGAATTTCAACGGCATCCCGGCAAAGTACTACAATAGTGCATGGCGACGTGTTGCCCACACTGCAAGTCGCTCGAGTTGTCGCGGGTGCTCCACCCCCACTGTGGGCAGGGAGGCAATGATGCGTTCTCATATGGTTTTCGCGGTCCTTGCAGTGGCTGCATTTGCAGGTCACCTCGTGGCGAACCTGGAGACTGACATCATCTACTGGCTCCCGGAGTACATCTGGTTCGGCTCCCTGGTGTTCGCCGTGCTTGCGGTCTATTCCGGAGCGTCGGCGGCCTGGCGGGTTGAGGGAAGCGCCCGGGGGGCGGCAATCGCCTCAGCGGCTCTCGGCGCCCTCGTCCTGCTTGGTCTTATGTACAGCGGCGTCAATTGGCTGTTTCTGATGGATGGTACGGGACCCGCGGTGGCTGCGGGCTCTCATGCGCTCCCCGGCATCCTGATAACACCGATACCCCTGTGGTGAATCAGCCGGCACGAATCCGTATGCACCGGAGACGCGACAGCGTCTGAAGCCCGGGCGATCGCCATTGCCGACATCGTAGAAGCTGCGTCCGCGTATCGGCCCAATGGCGCGGCGCGAGACCTCGACTCGGCGCTGCAGCGGGTTGCCGTGAGGCTCCCGCAGGAACTACTGCTCCGACATCGTGACTTCTCGCGTCTTCATGTTTACAGGCGACGGATTCAACGTCTCAGGTCGAATCCGACGTCCGGCCTGGAGCGGCATCATGAGGACGCCCGGCCTGCTCCGGGGCGGCTCTTGCCATCGAGACCGCGCCCGAACGATGCGTGCGCCTCTACCCGGAGGGCATCACCACGCGGGCGGTTGTCCCCTTCCCGGGGACCCCCGTGATATGTAGTTCGCCGCCGTAGGGCAGCAGCCGCTCCCTCATACCCGCGATACCCAGCGAGGTACGGTCGGCAATTTTTCGCTCATCGATGCCGCAGCCGTCATCCACCACCGTGAGGATGCAGGAACCGTCTTCCCGCTTCAGAAAGACATTGACCGACGTCGCCCGGGCATGACGCACAACGTTGGTAACCAGTTCCTGAAAGACCCGGAATAGTGCTGTGCTACGTGCTGTATCCAGGGAACATTCCTGATCATTCCAATCGAAACTGAAGGACACGCCGGAACGCTCGCGGATGAGGTCCAATTGCCAATCGATGGCTCCTGCCAGACCAAGGTCATCGAGGGCGCCCGGACGGAGTTCGGACGAGATGCGCCGTACATCATCGGCGCCGTCATCCACCAACATCAGCATGCCATTCAGCAGGCTGCAAACCTCAGGCGGGGGCTCGACGAGGGTCCTCTGAAGCCGGTCGAGGTCAAACTTCAGGGCCGTCAACGTCTGGCCCACGCGGTCATGCAGGTCGCGCGCGATTGTGGTTCGCTCGTCCTCTCGGGCTTGCTCAACGCGCTGCGCAAGGAGCCGCAGATTCTCTCGCGATGCCGCCAGCTCATCCTCCGCGTTCCTGCGGTCCGAAATATCCTCGACGAGAGACAGATACTGCGTCTCGCCGGACTCGGCCACCTGGGTGATGACGTTGAGGGATGCCCAGAGAGTGGCGCCATCCTTGCGCCGCATCTGCGCCTCGAACCCCTTTGCCACACCCCTCTCCTGAACCAGTTCGAGCATCCTTAGTCTGTCGTCGCGATTGACGTACAGCTGCACAGTGGTCGTGCGCTTGATGTCATCTTCAGAATCGTAACCGAATGTTTCCAGGATGGCCCTATTGGCGTTCAATATGCGTCCGTCGGGCAGATTCACGATGATACCGACGGCGGCGTTTTCCACGAGGTTTCTGAACCGTGCTTCGGACGCCTTGAGTATCTGCTCTTCCCTGAGACGCTCGGCCAATTCGGTCTCCAGCCGCAATCGCTCTCGGGACTCAGCCTCGGTCTTGACCCTGGCTGTGGCATCGTGGAGCAAAACCAGATGGCCGTTGAACTCTCCCCTGGTGGTGATCGGGGAGATATCCATCCTGTAGTGCCGCACTGTCAGGCCTTCTCCCAGGGAAATCAGACTTTGAGAGTCGCGTTCCCGCTCCCCACCGTCAAGGAGAATCTCCCCCATCGGCGCGGGCATTTCCTCGTGGTAAGACCGCCCTATGACATTCGCCCGGTTGCACCCCGTCATGCTTTGCGCGGCCGGATTCAATTCCACGATGCGGCCCCTCGTGTCTACCACAACCACACCGTCGGCCATATTGTTGAATATCGACTCGTGCGCTACCGGCATGATGTCCAGCAACTGCAGGCGAAACAAACCCCAGAAGAAGGCGGCGCCCGAAATGGCGAACGCGAGAGGCGTCGGGTCCACCGCCGACATGGGGCCGATGGCGGCGATGTACAGGAAATTCGCCACCCACGGCGCCATCGAGGCGACCAGCATCACCGCGACCTGTCTCCGGTAGATTCCTGACGAATGCAGGAATACGGAGAGCAGGGCGAGCGTGCCAAGCAGGATGAGCAGATAGGAATAGCCGGCCTGTACCCAGAATCCCAGATTGTGAACCACGGCATCAACGGGCGGGGAGTAGCTGGTATCCAGGTAGATGTCCTTCCACATGAGATGGAACGTGTCATTGGTCCACACCATGAACAGCGTTATGACGGGCATGATGGCCAACAAGGCGAGGTTTCGCCGAGTGACCCACTTATCCCTGTGTGAATACTGCAGCGTCAGCACCAGCCAGGCCGCAGGCAAGACAACGATGCCGAGGTACGAAAGCTTGATGAAGAAGACCTTCGCGGGGAGACCTTCGCTCGCGTGTTCCAACACTACCGCCAGCGACCACATCGCCAGGGAGGACATCAGTATTACGAATGTCATCGCGATGGGCGATGAGCGGCGGTGCAACACGCGGCCAATCAGGACAAGTGCGACGACCAACGCCAGTAGCGGAAGCAAGATCCGATAGGTGTACGCGAACTGCATTCCGTTAGCCTCCGACCGCCTGATGTCTCCGCGGCTCTTCAGTTCCGTGGCGCCGTCGCGGGCATTCCTTCTTTGCCAACTTCCGGGTTACGGGTCTCGCAGGTTTGGAAGGCCGGGGAGCCTCTGAAGACGCTCCAAACGGGGGCTGGTCAAGAAACTGGCCAATACCTGCGCTGGACGGAAGTGACACCGCCCCCCACCGGATGCGTCCGCGTCCGCCGGATATCGCTGCCACCCCACGCCCTCCCACGGACCATTTCTGGACCGCCCAACCGCATGACAGCAATCTATTCTCTGGCCCCCCTATTGTCAATAACCTCCAACCGCCGCGTTGCCATGCTGCACCATGTCCAGATATCGAACGAAAGGGGAGCAGCGTGTTCAGTCGCACGGGTGACCGTCTACGCGCACCTGAGGCGACGGATGTTTACCATGCATCGTGGTTCCCGCAGTGCTGACATGACCACTGTGCAGTCGAAGGATTTGTTATAGTGTTGAAGTGCTATAATCAGCCGATATAGGGCCCTATAACGATACGGAGTGCCGGCACGCGGAATGAGCCAACAGCAAAGATTGTACGCGGTGATCACGGGCGACGTGGTGAAATCGTCCGGGCCCAGTGCGCGGTCCCGCCGCTCCATGCTCGATGGGATGCAGGCGGCATTCGATTCGGTCGAGCGTCTGTTCGCACCGGTCGAGTCGCATTTCATCATCTACCGGGGTGACAGCTTTCAGGGCGTCCTCGGGAACCCGCTCCACGCACTGCACGCTGCGCTGCTGCTCCGCGCCACGCTGAGAGGGGGCTTGAAGGACGCGGCACTGAAGGAGGGGCTCGACGCCTACATCGCGGTGGGCATCGGCACCAACTTCTTCATGCCGGACGGCCAGGAAACGCTGGGCGACGGAGACGCCTTCCGGCGTTCGGGAAAGATGCTGGACCTCATGAAGCGCGAGCCCCGATGGTCTGCCCCGTCCCCGGGAACGAAGAACGCTGGCCCCCCGGCGCCCTCCTCACGGGAAGACGGGGCCGTTCGCGTCGCGGCTGCTCTTGATGGGCTGAAACCGGAACGGCGACTCGTCATCCGAACGCCGTGGCCCGATGTCGATGAGGAACTCGATGCGGAGTGCGCCCTGCTCGACGGCATTGCGAGCAAATGGTCGCGCGAGCAATCGGAGGTGCTGGCGCTGCGCCTTCAGGGGCTCACACAATCCGGCATCGCATCGAGCCTCGGAATCAGCCAGCCATCCGTGGCCGCCCGCCTCAAGAACGCGCAAGCCTGGGCGGTCGGGGCGCTCCTGCGACGGTATCGCACCCTGTTAGGACAACACATCGGCGCGGGGACCTATAATCCGCCACTATAGGCCTGGGACACGATGACATGAGCTGGATGTACGCTCTCGACGTCACGCTGCTGCTGAGGCTGCTCGCCGCACATGTACTTGTGGACCACATTTTGGGCTTCGATGCGCGGGCGCGGTCGTCAGTAGCCGGGCCGGCCAGGTGGCGAAGAGCGCTTCTGCACGGCGTCGCCGCGGCCGTTGCCGCCTATCTGTTCGCCGCGCGCTGGAGCGCCTGGTGGCTGCCCGTGGTCATTCTCGCCGCCCACCTCATCTCGGACCGTCTGATGGCCGGACGGACAGGGGCGGCGAAAGCGGGCATCGCGGACCAGTTCGGCCACTTGGTGGTATTGGCCGCCTGCTGGGTGCTGCTGTCCGGAGTCGGTCTGCGCACACTGGCCAGCGGAGCGCCGGGCCTCGTGCAGAACGTGCCCTTCTGGGTCATTGCTCGTCGCGTATGGCATAGTCATCTGGCCCGTCGGTCTCTTTGTGGGCGCCTTCACCGCGCGCTGGAAGGGCTCACGCGTCGGCGAAGGGGCCACGACTGACGGCCTCGATGAAGGCGGGCTCTGGATAGGAAGACTGGAGCGGTTCCTGGTGCTCACCTTCATCCTGTTGAACCACTTCGAGGCTATCGGATTTCTCGTGGCAGCCAAGTCCATCCTGCGTTACGGCGAGATCTCGCGCGGCGGCGCCCGCAGCGAGGCGGAATACGTGCTTATCGGTACGATGATGAGCTTTGCGGCGGCCATCGTTGTCGGGGTCCTCGCCGGGTGGCTCATCTCTGTCTGACCACGCCGCTTTCGGGAGCAAGACGTGGCCGCTGGTGGGGAGGACGATGCGTTTTACGCAGGCGAGGCATGCCGTCGCCCCCGCAAATGCGACTGAGATATCGAGGGACACCGTCCACCGATTGTCCGCACGGGATTGAGCAAGATGTCCGCTGGCCCGGGGCGGGCGATTCTCGAACCGCCCCTACGGCGGGATTCACTACCGTTCCCCTTGCCTCGCAATGGCGGTTCACGTCCGCACTACGGGCGAGGCATGCCGTCGACCCTACTGGTACCGCCCGACCGGATTCTCCACCGGCGGGCAAGCATGGGAGTATGCCCCCTGCGTTCAGATTGAAATACGGGGATACCCTACTTGTTTTACAAGTAGGGGGACACCATTCACCGATTGTCCGTACGAGATTGAGGGCGGTGTCCCCCGCATCTCCTGATCGAGATAGCCGCCCGGCGTGGAACGCGGTATTACCCTGATGTGGTCGACGCATGCATCGTGGTCTTCCGCGAGAACGATGTTACTCTCCCCGCTCACAAGACAAATGTAGCCAGCATGGCTCAGCGATCGGGATCAAATAGGAATGAGCGCGAATACCCCCGCGATTCCGCGCGACATTCCACTGGCGCCATTGGACTAGGCCAGCGTCTTGTCCGCGGACCCGTCTTCGAGTGGGGCGGTGACCTCAAGCACGGTTCCGGAGCCGACGGTGGAGTTGACAACCAACTTCCCTCCCCATGACTGGACGCGTTCACGAATGCCGGTGAGGCCTATAGCTCCGGGCTTCTTCCCCTCATCCTGTGTGAATCCACGTCCGTTGTCGGCAATCCTCAATACGGCACAACTGCCATCACATTCGAAATCCACTGTCACTTTCGTGGCGCCCGAATGGCGCCGTACGTTGTCCAATGCTTCCTGCAGCACGCGGAACAGTCCCAGGGCCACCCTTCCACGCAGCACCTTGATGTCCTCAACTCGCCGCAGTTCACATTCGATCCCTGACTGGCGTGAGAACTCCCCGGTCTGCCACTCAATCGTGGCCGCCAGTCCAAGGTCCTCCAACATTACCGGAGCGAGACCCGCGTAGAGCCTGCGCAAACGCTCAACCGTGTCATCGAGCACACCTGTCATCCTGTCCATCGTGGGCGCCACGACAGTGAGCGCCTCACCGCTCAGTTTGCTGCGGCAGGAGTGCAGGTCAACCTTCAACACTGACAGCGCCTGGGCGACATGGTCGTGCAGTTCCCACGCTACTTCGGCGCGCTCTTCCTCTCGTGCCGACTCGAGGCGGGCAGCAAGCTCCTTCAGTTCGCGGTTCGCCGCTTCGATCCGTCTCTCCATCCGGTTGCGTTCCGTCACGTCACGCAGCGTGGTCTGATAGGCAACCACATCTCCCTTCAGGTCCCTCCGTATCACCACGTTGCGTATGCAGTCAACGACTGTGCCGTCCTTCTTCTTGAAACGCACTTCATCCTGAACAAATCCGGGGTCCGCTATCCTGCGCAAGAAGTCCTCTCGTTCTCTCGGGTCGGCGTAGAAATCGGCCGCCCGGAGACCCCGCATCTCATCACGGGAGTAGCCGAACAGGTCGAGCGACGCCTTGTTCGCCTCGACACTGAGTCCATCAGCAGAGACGATGTTGATAGGGTCCATCGATTGCTCGAAGAGTGCGCGGAAACGCTCCTCGCTCTCGCGGAGGGCTTCGTCGGCGCTCTTGCGTTCCGTGATGTCGCGAATGAGGGCCACCACTTCCCCGGTTCCTGAAGGAGAGAAGCGACACTCGAACCACCGCTTTCCGGAAGGCACTTCCAATTGGTACTCCATCGTTTGCAGTGACCTGGTCCTCAGAGCCTCCTTGATGGCCTGCTCCGCGCGGAGAGCATCTTCTCTGGACAGAATGTCAGCGACCGTCTTGCCCGCTATCTCGTCTCGTGGTACGGCAAGTTTGTCATCAGAAGAGGCCGTGACGTCCAGCAGCTCTCCCCTGGCATTGGCCCTGACGATGAGGTCGGGGATAACCTCGACAATCGATCTGTTGTAGGCTTCGCTTCGTCGCAGGGCTTCCTCGGCACGTTTGCGTTCGGTGATGTCGCGGGCTGTACTCTGGTACGCCACCACCTTTCCGCGTTGGTCTTTCCGTGCCACAGCAGTCCTCTGACACACGATTACCGTGCCGTCCTTCTTCTTGAAACGCACCTCATCCTTCACTACGCCGGTTTCAGCTATCCTGCGCAGAAAGTCCTCACGGTCCTTCGGATCCGCGTAGAGACTGGCCGCATTGAAGCTACGCAACTCATCCGGCGAATAGCCGAACAGGTTCAGCCACGCCGGGTTCGCATCGACGGTGGCTCCCTCGGGGGTACATATGTAGATGACGTCTGCGGACTGCTCGAAAAGGGAGCGGTATTTCTCCTCGCTTTCCTTCAATGCCTGCTGTGAGAGTCTCTGGTCCGTGATGTCATGCCCGACGGCAAGGAGGCCGACGACGTTGCCGTTGTTGTCCCTCATCTCATCATCATGCCACTCAAAGATGACCTCATGGCCGTCCTTGGTGACGATGACATTCACTTCGCCACGTGTCTGCACTCCGCGGACGGCCCGCCCGAATAGAGCCTCGACCGAGGTCCTGTCCTCGGGTCTGAGAAACGTTTCAAACCAGTCCTTTCCCCGAACCTCTTGCAGAGAGTATCCAGATATCTGCTCCATGTACGGATTGAACCGAACGATGCGCCCCTCGATGTCGAGAACCAGGATCACGGCCTGCGACGCTTCAAACAAGGCACGGAAGGTTTCCTCACTCTCTCTCAGTGCCGCTTCAGCTTGTTTTCGCGCGGTGATGTCATGGCCTGTGCCTTGGATGGCGATGATGTTCCCCTGTTCGTCCTTCCGCGCCACCGCGGTCCTTCGGCAAACCCTGACAGTGCCATCCTTCTTCTTCAGACGCACCTCGTCGTCAACAGATCCGTCCTCCGCGATTCTGCGCAGGAAGTCGATACGGTCCACTGGATTCGCATAAATGTCACTTGCATTGAGGCCGGGCAACTCCTCCCGGGTGTAGCCGAACAGGTCAAGCCACGCCTGGTTCACCTCGAGGCCGGAGCCGTCGGGAGCGCAGATGTTGATCATGTCTATGGACCGCTCGAACAGAGAGCGGAACTTATCCTCGCTCTCGCGTAGTGCCTCGTCCGTGTGCCGTTCCCGCTCGAGGTTGTCAAGCCAGTGCCGGACTTCCGTATCCGCATGCGTCGCGGAGAGGAACTCCTGGGGCGGGACGTAGTAGAAGTTGCGGTAGACGTGGTGACCCCGTACCAGCAACGGGTGCGTCATGATGACGCCCTTGATGACTTCGGGGTCGAACCTCCGGCGGTCATACTGGCAGATACCCATGCAGAGGGTGGTTGGGGAAGAGGTCACGATTCAGTTTCGCCTCATACTCCAGTACTTTCTCCGACCCGGGATGTCCGCGGAGCGCCCACGTCATTTCGCCCGTAACTCTCAGCGCGGGATAGCCGTCGGCAACCGCCTTCTTCGTCTCCTCGATGAGCAGGGCAATCATACGGTCGGGATCGAAGGAACCGTCCCTGGTGTAGGCTTCGGTGTCGTGAAGGACTACAAGTTGCCCCGATTGCTCCGCCGAGGCGACATCGATCCCTTCTTCGGTGAGACATCGGCGGATATCGTCCACCGTGTGGGCGTCTACTACGTACACGCACTTTTGCCCCTGTTTTAGTCCGATTGCGATGAAGGGGATGGCGGCGGCCCTCCATTCCTCCCTTGACTCATAGATGAGGCAGAGATGGTCGTGCGGCCGGAGCGACTCAAGCACTGTCACGAGACGCCCATCGCCGATGGAACGGGTTTCGGGATGGCCATCTGGACAGCCGGCGGTATTGGCGGTCTCCGACGCTGCTCTACCGGGTCGCTTTCTGCCACGAACTGCTCGTGTCACGTCATCTTCTCCCATGTCATCTCCTTGCGGTCGCCACTGTCTCCGCATTCTCAGGAAACGTCAAGACTGCGATGCGCGTCGCAGCCCTACCCTCAATCTAGCACGCCGGCGCGATTTCGCTCGCCTCAGAGCGGATGGCGTCGCCGTCGCGCCCGCCGCCTTGAGCGTTTCCATCAGTGGTCGCCGGAGCAGGTCAGGGTTCCTTTCACCAACCGCAGACCGTGTGAAGCTATGGATGGTTCACGAAGCGGCAACCTCAGGCGAGGCTGGACAAGCGATTGTCCGGCATCAATGTGTGGCGTGTTACCGCCGAAACGGGTCCGTTCCATCGCCCCAACCGGAGGGCACGGGTAGTGGTGGGTATACTTGCTCGTATGCGATGCTATATGCCGCAAGTCACGAGTGTCAAGGGTTGGTGAAACAAGAGTGCAGCGTCGATTGGCGGGTCCCACACCAAGCTCCGCGTCAAACCGCAAAGTATTCCCGGAGTGACGGAAGACCCACGGTGAACGACTCGTGTCGGTCACGCGGCGCAGGGAGACCGCATGGCGCGGTCGTGACGATGGAAGCCGGAAATTGCCGGGCGTCCCCGTGGTTGAGGCGAACTCCGCTATGGGACTGCCGGAACAGACCCGGCGACCTGTCAGAGGCGGAGAGAACCGGCATGCACTGCTCCGGCGTCTCTCGTATTCGGGTGCGCCCGCTTTCAAGTCGTAATTCGACAGAATCGCATACCGTCAACATGACTGCCGCCCCCCATTGACATTCTGAAGAATCGCCCGCTAGGATGAGGTCAACGCTAGCCGCCATCAGTTCGCGGCTGCACAAACGACAATCGTCTTGCAGCGGGCATCCACTCCCGAGCGTTGTGAGGCGGAGGAGGCCCGGTGAACGTCGCTTCCCGCGCACGCAGAACTATCAGGATTCTTCTTCCTGTCCTACTCGCTTTGGCATGCGCCGTCCCATCATTGCCTGCGGTTGCGCCCCTGGCATCCGCCGACTCGGTCTCGGGCTGGAGCGAGATGACCACTCCTTCCAGTGAGATACTCAGAGACGTATGGGGCGCATCAGGAACAGACGTCTACGCCGTAGGTGAGGGAGGCACGGTATTCCACTACAACGGCGGCGGCTGGGCCGCGATGGATGCGGGAACCACCACGGCGTACTTCGAAGGCGTCTGGGGTTCATCGGGAAGCGACGTCTTCGCCGTGGGCCGCGATGGCGTCATCTACCAGTACGACGGCTCCTGGGGTCCCATGACAAGCAATACCTCGGAAGACCTTCTTGAGGTCTGGGGAGATGACAGCAACGACGTCTTCGCTGTCGGCACAGGTGGCACCATACTGCGCTACAGCGGCGGCTACTGGAGCCCCATGGCCAGCGGCACGGCAAATCCCATTGAGGGGGTCTGGGGCAGCTCGGGCACGGACGTGTTTGCCGTTGGAGCCGGGATACTGCACTGCAACGGCTCAACGTGGATCGCAATGAACCCGGGGGTCGGAGGCGCGTACTTCTCAAAAGTCTGGGGCTCATCAAGCAGCGATGTCTTCGCCGTCGGGTACGATGGCATCATCGTGCACTACGATGGAGATACATGGACACCCATGAACAGCGGCACCTCCGTAGACCTGTTTGGCGTCTGGGGCTCGGGAAGCGACGTCTTCGCGGTGGGCGCGAGCGACACCGTGCTCCACTACGACGGTAACCTCGAGGGCGATTGGGCTCCCATGCCGCCCGGTACGACGGGTTCCGATTACGTCGACGTCTGGTGCGGTGCAGCGAATGATGTCTTCACGGTGACAGGTTTCGGCAGGATATTCCACTGGGGAGGTCTTGGTGCACCCACCGTGACCACCGAAGCCTTGACCTCTAGTCGGCGAGACAACTGCTACAGGGAACGGCACGGTCATCAGTGAGGGCGGACTAACGGTGACCGAGCGGGGAGTGTGCTACGGCACCTCACCCGCTCCGACGACTGCCGACGCCACAGTGACGACAACCGGAACGACGGGCGCGTTCACGGTGGACTTGACCTCACTGACGCCGGGAACGAAATACTATGTCAGGGCGTACGCGGTCAACTCCGAGGGAACAGGCTATGGCAGCGAGGTGAGTTTCACCACGGTTCCGGTGCAGCCATCCGGCTTTACCGCCACCGCCGACGGCTCATCCAGGATAGACCTCTCCTGGACACCCGGAGACGGCGCCGCCAAGACGATGATACGACGCTCTGAGACACCCGGTCATCCAACATCCACAAGCGAGGGCGACCTCGTGTACTTCAACTCGGGCACAAGTACCGCGGACACGAAACTCGTCCCCCAACACCACGTACTACTACAGTGCATGGTCATGGGTTGAGGGCAGCGATGTGTGGTCAGACACCTACGTCACCGCATCTGACACCACGGACGACCTGGTGTGTTCCTGGAGCGTGATGACCAGCGGGACCAGCGACACGCTCTGGGGTGTGGACGGCACTTCATCCAGCAACGTTTTCGCCGTCGGAGGCTACGGCGGCGGCGCACTGCACTACAACGGCAGTGGATGGAGCGCCATCACGGGCTCCGGCATCACCGCAAACTTCTACGACGTATGGGCTGCCTCAAGCGACGACATCTTCGCCGTGGGCTCCGGCGGCGCCATATACCGCTACGCCGGTGGGTCTTGGACCGCCATGACCAGCGACATCACATGGGGTCTCAACGGTGTCTGGGGGACTTCAGCCTCCGACGTCTTCGCCGTAGGAGAGTACGGCACCATACTGCACTACGACGGCAATGCTGGAGGCGCATGGGAATGCCATGCCCGAAACCGGCTCGGCAACCTACCAGGACGTCTGGGGCACATCGGGAAGCGATGTCTTCGTCGTGGGCGACGGCGGCGCCACGCTCCGTTACAACGGCTCGTCATGGAGCACCAAGAGCAGCGGCACGACCTCGGGATCTCCGCGGAGTGTGGGGCAGCGCTTGGAACAACTACTACGCGGTGGGCGCAGGCGGCACGCTGCTCCACTACACCGGCACCTCATGGAGCAGCATGACCAGCGGCACGACCGCACTTCTCCGCGAGATTTGGGGGTCATCTGCGAGCGACATCTTCGCCGTAGGCAACGGCGGCGCAGGGTTGCACTTCAACGGCGCTTCGTGGAGCACGATGACCACTGGCGCGAGTTTCGACCTGTTGGGAGTATGGGGGAGTTCAGCCTATGACGTATTCGCCGTGGGAGCCTTTGGGACTATGCGGCACTACGGTCCACCCCCACCCCCTTCCTCACCGACGGTGACGACCCAGTCCGCCACGCTGGTGGAGGAGACAACCGCCACGCTACACGGCACCGTCACGAACGACGGCGGAGAATCCTGCGTCTACCGCTTCGAGTACGGCACGTCGACGGGAGTCTACGACCATGACACAGGCTGGACAGGCTCTCTCAGCACGAGCGACGATTTCAGCGAATCACTCTCTGGACTGAGCAAGGGAGAGACGTACTACTACCGGGCGCAGGCCAAGAACAGCGGCGGCACGGGAAGCGGCTCCGAGATGACCTTCACCACCAAGCCCGGTGAGCCTACCGGCCTCAGCGCCACCGCTGCCGGCCCCACACAGGTCAACCTCTCATGGACGAACGGCGATGGGGCACAGAAGACCATGATACGCCGCTCAACCGTGTCCTCCCCTGCGACTGTTAATTCGGGAGAGGAGGTCTACTTCGATACGGGGACCAGTACATCGGACACTGGCCTCTCCCCGAGCACCCCGTACTACTACAGCGCGTGGTCATGGGTGGAAGGAAGCGACATCTGGTCTGATGCGTACGACACTGCGCAGGCGACCACCGAAGCGCTGCCGGTACCTCAGAACGTCGCCGCTACGGATGGCGATTACGAGGACAAGGTGGTGGTCAGCTGGGACGCCGCGGCAGGCGCGGACAGCTACAAGGTGTACCGCTACGCGAGCAACGACTCCGGCTCGGCAACGGAACTCGCATCAGCAGTGTCCGGCACAAGCTACGATGATTCCTCTGTCACTCCCAACACGCCGTACTACTACTGGGTGAAGGCGCACAACGACGTCGCCGGAGACAGCGCCTTCAGTGAACCGGACACCGGCTACGCCACCCTCATTTCACTGCCGACATTGGTCAACGGAAACGCCTCACTCGTGCTGGAAACCACTGCCACAGGCAGCGGCACCATCACGTCCACCGGAGGGGAGAACTGCGACGTAAGAGGCGTCTGCTGGAGCACCGAGGCGAACCCGACCGTTGACGACCCAAAATCTGAGGAGAGCGGCTCCTTCAGCAGCACAGACGGCGCCTTCACCGCCTCAATGACCGGCCTGTCACCGAACCAGGTCTACTACGTCAGGGCCTATGCCCACAACTCCGCCGGCTACGGCTACGGCAGCAACTCCATCACCTTTCACACCAAGCCCTGTGGGCCGACCGAACTCACGGCCAGTCCATACGGCCTCACTCAGATAAACCTGTCCTGGACCAAAGGGGATGGCGCAGACAACACGTGGATACGGAGAAAGGAAGGGAGTTACCCGTCAAACGCAACGACGGCACGTTCGTCTACTTCGGCACCGGGACTACCTGGGCGGACACGTGGCTCGCTCCCGGGACAACCTACTACTACCGTGCGTGGTCATCCGACCTTAGCGGTGCAACGATGTCTTACCAGTATGCTGACGCCTTCGACACCACTGGAGAGCCGGTGTGGAGCACCATGGTCAGCGGGACTGACGAGCTAATCCACGCGGTGGACGGCACCTCACCCTCTGACGTCTTCGCCGTGGGCGCGAGACGGCACGGCGCTCCACTACGACGGCGTCAGTTGGAGCGAGATAACGGATGGCCTTCCCTCCGACACAACCTTGTACGATCTGTGGGTCGCGTCGAGCTACGACGTCTTCGCCGTGGGGGAGGCCGGCGCCATCTATCGCTACGACGGCGCATCATGGAGCGCGATGACCAGCGATGTGTCGGAGTCTCTCAACGGAGTCTGGGGTAGTTCCACCAGCGACGTCTTCGCCGTGGGCGGCGCAGGCACCGTGCTCCACTATGACGACGGCGATCCGGGCGGCGTCTGGACAACCATGACAACACCCACCACCGCAGCCCTCTCCGATGTCTGGGCAGTGCGCCCAACGACGTCTTCGCGGTCGGTGACGGCGGCGCAGTCCTCCACTATGCGGACGCAGCATGGAGCGCCATGATAAGCAACACCACAGAAGCTCTCCACGGGGTATGGGGCAGTTCAGCCGACGACGTCTTCGCCGTGGGCGACGGCGGCACAGCCATCGACTATGACGGCCACCTGGACAACGAGTGGTCAATCCTGGACACATCCATCTCGACGCCGCTCTATGATGTGTGGGGCTCCTCGGCAGAGGACGTATTCGCCAGCGGGTCCATATTCCATTGGGATGGCTCCGCATTCAGCGAGATGGACAGCAGTTCTTTATCAGACCTGTTGGGAGTGTGGGGAACCTCGGGCATTGACGTCTTTGCCGTGGGCGCCGATGGCACCATAGTCCACTTTGGAGAGGAACCACCACCACCGCCAACGGTCACCACTGAGGCGGTCAGCGATATCGGCTCCACAACTGCGACCGGCAACGGCACCATCACCGACACCGGTGGTGAGAACTGTATCGCAAGAGGCGTCTGCTGGAGCACTTCACCCGCCCCGGATGTCGATGACAGCAAATCGTCATTCACGGGCTCTTTTAGCACCGGTCCCTTCACCGCCTCGATGACCGGCCTGTCACCGAATGAGACCTACTACGTAAGGGCCTATGCCCTCAACTTCGGCGGGTACGGCTACGGCGATGAAGTGTCGTTCACCACGGACCCACTGTATGACTGGGGCGATGCGCCTGACCCCGATTACCCGACGCTGCTCGCGTCAAGACGGCGCGCGTCACGTCATCGACCCGACGCTGTACCTGGGCTCCACCATCGACCAGAGGACGATGGTCAGCCCAATGCGAGCGCGACCGGCGACGACACTGATTTGGATGGTGATGATGGGGACGGAGTGGCTTTCACTTCGGCCTATGCCCCCGGCGAGGACATGACGCTTGAAGTGACGGCCTCGCAACAAGGCTATCTCGATGCATGGGTCGACTTCAACAGCGACGGTGACTGGACCGATGAGGGAGAGCAGGTATTCACCTCTGAGTTGCTCGCCGCGGGCGTCAACAGCCTCTCCATCCCTGTCCCCGGAGACGCCTCAGCCGAGTCCTCCACTTTCGCCCGGTTCCGCTTCAGTTCAGCCGGAGGTCTTTCCTGCACCGGAGAAGCGGAAGATGGTGAGGTCGAGGACTACGAACTCTCGTCCCAGGAGACCATCGAACTCTCGCTGAAGACCGGCTGGAACATGGTCTCGGTGCCATGAATCTGGACCCGTTGCAAAGACACTCACCGCGGCGGTCTTCCAGGGGGGGATTGACGGCATCTATGGCTGGAATCCCGTTGCCAAGTCCTACGAAACACCTGACACCATCAAGCCTGAGGTCGGCTACTGGGTCCACGTGACAGCGGATAAGACCATCACAATCACCGGCATGCCGCAGTGCGACTTGGACAGTGACCTCACCACCGGCTGGAACATGGTTGGCTCGGTCCGCGGCGCCCCCGTGGACATCCATGACCTGGTCGACGACCCGGATGATTCAATCCTGACAGGCTCCATCTATGGCTGGAATCCAACAGCTAAGAGCTATGACACCGCCGGTCAGATCGTGCAGGGACTGGGCTACTGGATATCAACCACCGCGGACTGCTGCCTGACGATGTGCGCGCCGCGATAACGGTTCCCAAAATGGGGGGATACCCGATCTGGGGATAACGTAGCCGTCTCAGAAATACGGGGGGGCCGTCCACCGACTGTCCACACGGGATTGAGCAAGATGTTCGCTGGCCCGGGGCGGGCGGTTCTCGAGCGCCCCTACGGCGGGATTCACTACCGTTCCCCTCGCCTCTCAATGGCGGTTCATGTCCGTACTACGGGCGAGGCATGCCGTCGCCCCCACAAATACCCCACAGCGTCAACCCCGCGGGCACGCGCAGCGTCTCCCTGCATTGGGATTCCCTTCCCCAACCAATAATTCTTGGATTCCGGCGGATTCCCCGGCGGCAGATTCGCGCGGGCTATTGAAAATCCCTGATGGTACTGCGTACTATCGTACGTTCGGGGCAGTCTTCGAAACACGCCCCAGCCGCCGTGTGCGAACCTTCCACCCCCGGCACCGGCTTTGCAGTCCACATACTCAGGCCATACTGTACGAAGGGGGAGACCATGAGACCATCGATCGCCCTCCACTCGCACTCGAATCACCGTGCACTATTTCTCGCACGACTCGCGCTCCCGGTCATCCTGCTCTTCACGATGTTTGCCGGTCCCGTGACGCCCGTCCTAGCAGCCACGACTCCGCCGCACTTCCTGACTATGTGGGGCTCGACCGGCACCGGCGACGGAGAGTTTCACCAGCCGCACGGTGTGGCGGTAGACAGCGACGGAAACGTGTACGTAGTGGACATGGACAACAGTCGCGTCCAGAAGTTCCTGAGCGATGGCACGTTTGTCACCGAATTTGGGGAATACGGCACCACGACGGGTTGTTCCAGACACCCCTCGATGTGGCGGTTGACTCCACCGGAGCGGTGTACGTCTCCGAGTTTATCGGTCGCGTCCAGAAATTCACCTACAACTCGGGAAGTAGTGCATACGAGTATGCCGCCACCGTGGGCACCTACGGCACCGGCGACGGCTACTTCAGGAATCCCGAAGGCCTTTGCGTGGACAACGAGGACAACCTCTACGTGGCCGATACCGACAACAACCGCATCCAGAAGTTCAACAGCGGCGGCACACTCATCGCCAAGTTCGGCCGCCCTGACTCCGGCGACGACCAGATGAACTATCCGAACGACGTTGCAGTGGACAACTCCGGCTTTGTATACGTGGCCGACAGCGCCTTCGACCGGATCAAGAAGTTCGAATGGGACTCCGTTAACTTGCAGTACCAATTCGTGACACAGTGGGGCTCGGGAGGCTCCGGCGACGGACAGTTCGGCTACATATATTCGCTGGACACGGACCCCGCGGGCAACGTCTACGCGGCAGACTCGAGCAGAGATTGCATCCAGAAGTTCGACGGCACAGGCGCATTCTTGAGCACTGGGGAGGATCGGGCACGGACGAGGGGTACTTCGAGGGGCCGTTGGGAATCGCCATCGACGCCGGAGGGCACGATCTACGTCGGAGACGCATCCAACGACCGTATCCAGGCGTTCAGCTATCACGAAGACCCACCGGTCTATCTGTTCCAGTGGGGCAACAACGGAGGTGGAACCGGCGAAGGACAAGGGGAATTCAACAACCCGTACGGCATCGCCATCGATACGGACGGCAACGTGTACGTGGTGGACGCCGCTACTCCCGTGCCCTGCCGCGTCCAGAAATTCGACGCGGATGGCAACTACGACCTGCAGTGGGGCTCCTATGGCTCCACCAACAGCACCTTCGACGGTCCGCACGGCATCGCTGCCGACCTCTACAACAAGCTGTACGTAGCAGATTCCGGGAACAATCGCATCCAGGTGTTCTCGTCGACCGGCGAGTACAACAGGCAGTGGGGCTCCGCCGGAACTGGAGACAGAGAATTCAACAGTCCCAACGATGTCGCCGTCGATTCGGACAACTATGTCTATGTGGCAGACCCTGGGAACCATCGCATCCAGAAGTTCGAGTCGACCGGCGACTACAACTGGCAGTGGGGCTCCTACGGTCAGGGTGACGGCGAGTTCTTCTGCCCCAACGGTGTTGCGGTATCATCCGGCGGAACAGTCTATGTCGCTGACACCTACAACAATCGAATCCAGAAGTTCGACACCGACGGCACATGGCTAGCAACGTGGGGTGGGACAGAGCCAGGGAACGGCGATGGGCAGTTCTATAGACCCACGTATGTTGCCGTCGACCCCGACGGCAACGTCTACGTCTCCGACAGCTGGAACCATCGCATCCAGAAGTTCGACAGCGAAGGCGACTTCCTCACTAAGTGGGGCTCCCTTGGTGCCGGAGACGGTGAGTTCGCGTATACACAAGGAATCGCTATCAACGCCGACGGGGACATCTACGTGGTTGACAACGGCAACCAGCGCATCCAGGTGTTCGGCGAGGAACCAACTATCGACCTCGACCTCGTACTCACCGCCGGCTGGAACATGGTCTCGGTGCCATTAACTCTGGACCCGTTGCACAACACTCCCCTGGATGTCTTCCAGGGGGGGATTGACGGCATCTATGGCTGGAATCCCGTTGCCAAGTCCTACGAAACACCTGACACCATCAACCCTGAGGTCGGCTACTGGGTCCACGTGACAGCGGATAAGACCATCACAATCACCGGCATGCCGCAGTGCGACTTGGACAGTGAACTCGCCACCGGCTGGAACATGGTTGGCTCGGTCTGCGGGGCCCCCGTGGACATCCATGACCTGGTCGACGACCCGGATGATTCAATTCTGACAGGCTCCATCTATGGCTGGAATCCAACAGCTAAGAGCTATGACACCGCCGGTCAGATCGTGCAGGGACTGGGCTACTGGATATCAACCACCGCGGACTGCTGCCTGACGATGTGCGCGCCGCGATAACGGTTCCCAAAATGGGGGGATACCCGATCTGGGGATAACGTAGCCGTCTCAGAAATACGGGGGGGCCGTCCACCGACTGTCCACACGGGATTGAGCAAGATGTTCGCTGGCCCGGGGCGGGCGGTTCTCGAACCGCCCCTACGGCGGGATTCACTACCGTTCCCCTCGCCTCTCAATGGCGGTTCATGTCCGTACTACGGGCGAGGCATTCCGTCGCCCCTGCAAATACCCCACAACGTCAACCCCGCGGACACGCGAAGTGTGCCCCTGCATTGGGATTTCCTTCCCCAACCAATAATTCCTTGAATTCTGGCGGATTCCCCGGCAGCAGATTCGCGCGGGCTATTGAAAATCCCCGATGCTACTGCGTACTATCGTACTGCTCGGGGCAGTCTTCGAAAGACTCCGCAGGCGCCGCGTGCGAACCTTCCACCCCCGGCACCGGCTTTGCCGTTCACGTAGTAAGGCCATTCTGTACGAAGGGGGAGACCATGAGCCCACCGATCGCCCTCCACTCGCACTCGAAACACCATGCACTATTTGTCGCGCACTCGCGCTCCCGGGAATCCTGCTCTTCATGCTGCTTGCCGGTTCCGTGACGCCCGTCCTGGCGGACGTGAATCCGCCCGTGTTCGTCGACAAGTGGGGTTCAGGCGGCGATGGCGATGGGGAATTCAGTACCCCAATGGGAGTCGAGGTAGATTCCGACAGCAACGTATTCGTGGTCGATCTTTTCAACCACCGCGTGCAGGTGTTTGACCCCGATGGCGACTTCATCACCGAGTTCGGCTCCGACAGCCCGGGCAACGACCAGTCTGCAGGCGCCTTATGACGTGGCAGTCGACTCTTCCGGTGAAGTAGTGTACGTCTCCGACAACAATGGGAACTGCATCAAGAAGTTCACGTACGATTCGGGGGACTACGTATACTCGGCCACGATTGGCTCCTCGGGAACGGACCCCGGCCAGTTTGACGGACCGTGGGGGCTCGCGGTGGACGATGGCGGCAACCTGTACGTTGCGGACACCGCCAACAACCGCATACAGAAGTTCGATGGCAGCGGCGATTTCGTGGCCACATGGGGTACGGGCGGGACGGGCAACGGGGAATTCTGGAGCCCAACGGGCGTGGACGTGGACAGCGACGGCAATATCTATGTCGCAGACAAAGACAATTCTCGCATCCAGGAGCTGAACAGCAGCGGCACCTTCGTCACCAAGTGGGGGAGTGGCCCCAGCGATGGCGATGGTGAGTTCAATTCACCGTGGGCACTGGACGTCGACGCCTATGGCAACGTCTACGTGGCCGATACGTACAACAACCGCGTCCAGGAGTTCGACAGCGACGGGAACTTTCTCACCACGTGGGGGAGCTACGGATACGGCGACGGCGAATTCTACGGCCCGTCAGGCGTTGCCGTGCACCCGAACGGGAAGATCTACGTCGCTGATTCCGGAAGCAACCGCATAGAGGTGTTCGCACCGGAGCCATGGATGACCTTCCTGGGCAGTACCGGCTATGAGACAGGCTATGGCATCGCGGTTGACGATGACGGGTACACCTACGTCATCGGCACCACCCCGTCGGCGTGGGCTGAAGAACCCGGTGCGCGGGTACCAGGGAGGAGACGGCGACGCCTTCGTGGCCAGGCTCTTCCCTGACGGAAGACTCGACTGGTACACGTGCCTCGGCGGGAGCGGCGGCGACGAGGGCCGCGGCATCGCGGGGGATGACTCAGGGCACGTGTATGTCACGGGCCGCAGCGAGGACTATGCCTGGTCGGACGCGGGCACACTGGTAGGGACACATTCCGACAGCTACGATGCGTTCGTGGTCAAGCTGGACGCCGCAACGGGCGTCATCGCGTGGCACACGTTCCTGGGCGGGAGCGGCAGCGACGGCGGTGAGGGCATCGCGGTCGACGCAGCCGGAAACATCTGGGTGACCGGCTTCTGCGACGCGGACTGGGGCACCGACCCAGTCAGGGATTACTCGGGCAGTAGCGACGCGTTCGCCGCGAAGCTTGAAGACAACGGCGACCTCGTCTGGCACACCTTCTTGGGTTCCGACGACGGCGGAGAATACGGGTACGGCATCGCAGTGGATGATGAGGGGAATTCCTATGTCTCCGGCTTCAGCGGCCTTACCTGGAGCGACCCACTGGATCCGACTCCGGTGCGGCCGAACTCGGGCGACACAGATGGCTTCGCCGCCGCGCTCGACTCGAGCGGCGCCCTCTCCTGGTACACCTTTCTCGGCGGAACCGGGGACGACTGCTTCGAGTACTACGCTCCACATTGCGGTATCGCGGCGGATGGCAACGGGAACGTCTATGTCGGTGGCTACAGTAGCAACAGTTGGGGCAATCCTCTGCGTACGTATTCGGGTGGTCGCGACGGCTTTGCGGTCAAATTGGCAGCCGACACCGGCGACCTCATCTGGAACACGTTCCTCGGCGGGACGGGTCAGGATCGAACCGGCGGGCCGATCGCGTTGGACGACGATGGGAACATTTATCTGGCTGGCTACAGCTACGGGCAACTGGGGCAACCCGGAACAGGAGTTTGCGGGTGGAGGGGACTGCTTCGCCGCGAAGCTCGGCGCCGATGGTAGCCTCCTCTGGAATACCTTTGCCGGCAGCGACAACGCTATCTACCCCGAGTGGGCCTATGCAGTCGCCGCAGACAACGCTGGAAAAGTCTACCTCACGGGAACCAGCAACAGCGCGTGGGGCGACCCCGTGCGCGACTGGGTGGGCACCGTTCAAGATGTGCTCGTGATCCAGCTTCAGAGCCCTCAATCCGAGACCGTGGATATCGACCTCGACTTGAAGACCGGCTGGAACATGGTCTCGGTGCCGCTCGACTTGGCGGACGCCTCACCTGCGGCAGTCTTCCAGGAGGAGATTGACGGCATCTATGGCTGGAATCCCGATGCCAAGTCCTACGAAACGCCTGACACCATCGAGCCAGAGGTCGGCTACTGGGTTCACGTGACAGCGGACAAGACCATCACAATCACCGGCGTGCCGAAATCCACGTGGGACACTGACCTCACTATGGGATGGAACATGGTCGGCTCAGTTCGCGGCGACCCCGTGGCCGTGAGCGCCCTGGATGACGACCCGGATGATTCAATCCTGACGGGCTCCATCTATGGCTGGAATCCAACAGCTAAGAGCTATGACACCGCCGATTACATCGTGCAGGGACTGGGCTACTGGATGTCGACCACCGTGAACTGCACCCTGACCATAACAGCGCCGGTGTGACCGTTTCCAAAACCATCTGTGAACAGAGGGGGGCCGGCTTAAGCTGGCCCCCCTCTGTTTCGTCGACCGGGCGCCACCGGACTTGTGGCGGCCCCGTCCTTCCGCACAGAAATCCTCAGCGGCCGGACAGATTCCGCAAGCTCAGATTCGGGCAGGGATTGCAAATCCGAATCGTTGGTGTCTAGTATCTGTCGATTTCTGGCGCGGCTGAGAAGACGTGTCACACACTGCGTTCCATTCCTTCCTTGAGTTCGGGACCCTTCTTGTCGCCCGTGCCGCGCGCGGATTCGGTATGGAGGAGACTCGATGAAGATACTCAAGTTGGAACTCTCAAGACCGCGCATGGCTGCTGATTCGCCGTTACGATTCGCACTGGCAGCCGTGCTGCTGTTGACTCTGTCTATCGCCCTCGTGACGCCCGTGCTCGCCGACGAGGAGCCCCCGGCCTTTCTCGCGAAGTGGGGCAGTCGGGTAGGCGGGCGCCGGCGAGTTCAACCATCCCAGCGGCGAGGCGATCGACCTCGCACCGGCGTCCTGTACGTGGCAGACAAGGACAACTTCCGTATCCAGAAGTTCGATGGGTCGAGTGGACCACGTTCGTGGCAAGGGGGCTCCTCGGGCGCCGGCGACGGACAGTTGCGACTAGGGCCGTATGGGGTGGCAGTTGACACGGCCGGCAACGTGTTCACCGTGGAACGATTTGACACCCAACGTGTCCAGAAGTTCACTACAATACGGACACGCAGTCTACGAGTATGCCCTGAAGTGGGGCTCGCACGGAGCGGCCGAGGGCAATTCACTGGCCGTCCGATATCGCAGTCGACACAGACGGCAACGTCTACGTGGCAGACCAGCAAACAGCCGCATCCAGAAGTTTGACAACGACGGCAACTGGATTGCCACGTGGGAGGCGGCGGCGGCGAAACGGACAGTTCGCGGGCCCCTTCGGCGTCGCCGTCGACGCGGATCGATAACGTGTGGGTGGCGGACATCTGGCAACGACCGGTTCAGAAGTTCGACAGCGACGGAGGCTTTCTCGCCAAGTGGGGCCACCGGCGACGGAGACAGGGAGTTCAGTACTCACCGATGGACGTCGCCGTGGATCAAAGCCGGCGACGTCTACGTGGCGACAGCAGCAATAGCCGCGTCCAGAAATTCGACGGCGAGCGGCAAATTCCTCACCAAGTGGGGCTCCTACGGCACAGGGACAGGCGAGATGCAGATTCCGATCGGCGTCGCCGTGGATTCGGTGGCCACGTATACGTGGCGGATACGCAGGCAACCACCGGATAGAGGCGTTCGGACGGAGGCGGTTGGACCTGCCGCTGAAAACCGGCTGGAACATGGTCTCCGTGCCACTGGAACTGGCGGACGCCTCACCTGCCGCGGTCTTCCAGCAAGAGATCGACGGTATCTATGGCTGGAATCCTGTCGCCAAGTCCTACGAAACGCCTGACACCATCGAGCCAGAGGTCGGCTACTGGGTACACGTGACAGCGGACAAGACCATCACAATCACCGGCGTGCCGAAATCCACGTGGGACAGTGACCTTACTACCGGATGGAACATGGTCGGCTCAGTTTGCGGCGACCCCGTGGCCGTGAGCGCCCTGGATGACGACCCGGATGATTCAATCTTGACGGGCTCCATCTATGGTTGGAATCCAACAGCCAAGAGCTACGACACAGCCGATCACATCGTGCAGGGACTGGGCTACTGGATGTCGACCACCGTGAACTGCACCCTGACCATGTGCGCGCCGCCACCAGTGCCATGATCAGAACACGGCCGTGCTGACATACGACCATGGGGCGGCTATGCTGCCCCGCTCACTCGTTGCGTTGACTGGGGAAATACGGGGACACCATTCTCCGATTGTCCCCACCGAATTGAGTATGGTGTCCCCGAGTTTCCAACGGACGGGCGGACCGCCCGGGAGAATCCGCCAACGGCCGGACAGATTCCGCAAGCCCAGATTCGGGCAGGGATTGCAAATCCGAATCGTTGGTGTCTAGTATCTGTCGATTTCTGGCGCGGCTGAGAAGACGTGTCACACACTGCGTTCCATTCCTTCCTTGAGTTCGGGACCCTTCTTGTCGCCCGTGCCGCGCGCGGATTCGGTATGGAGGAGACTCGATGAAGATACTCAAGTTGGAACTCTCAAGACCGCGCATGGCTGCTGATTCGCCGTTACGATTCGCACTGGCAGCCGTGCTGCTGCTAACTCTGTCCATCGCCCTCGTGGCGCCCGTCCTGGCGAACGAGGTCCCGCCGGGACTTATCAACAAGTGGGGCTCACCTGGCGGGAGTGACGGACAATTCAACGATGCATCCGGCATCGCCATTGATTCGGATGGGAACATTTGTGTGGCGGACGTGGACTACGACTCAATCCGTGAAGCCTCTGGAGAGTCTAGCCCCTGGCTCACCTTCCTGGGCGGCAGCGGCTACGAGGAGGGTATCGGCATCGCACGGGACAGCACCGGGAACGTCTACGTCAGCGGACGAAGTCAGGGTGGATGGGCCCAGCCCGGGGATGGCGACCCTGTGCGGCCGCATTCCGAACCGATTCCTCCAGACACATACGATTACGATGCCTTTGCAGCAAAGCTCGACGACGAGGGCAATCTCATCTGGTACACGTTCCTGGGCGGCCCCGGGAACGACTACGGCTACGGCATCGCGGTAGATGACAGCGGCAACGTGTTCGTCACCGGGTTAAGCGACAACTACGCGTGGGCCCAGACCGGGGACGGCGACCCTGTGCGAGCGCATTCATCCTCCGAGGATGCCTTCGTAGTGAAGCTGGATGCCGACGACGGTAGCCTCTCCTGGTACACATTTCTGGGAGGAGATAGCAGCGACTCTGGCGTTGCCGTCGCAGTCGACGGCGCCGGCAACATCTGCGTTGCAGGCCGTAGCTACACAGCGTGGACCGGGGGCCTGCTTCCAGTCCGGTCGCACTCAGGCAGTGGCTACGACATTTTCGTCGCAACACTGGACACCGACGACGGCAGCCTCTCCTGGTACACCTTCCTGGGTGGCGACGGCGAAGAGAGTTCTCAATGGAACTGCGGCATCGCGGCGGATGGCGACAGCATCTACGTGACAAGCTCAGGCGTTTCGCGCTGGACCGAGGACGCCGTCAACGAGTACTCGGGAGGCAAGGATGACGCTTTCGTTGCCAGGCTGGATGCCGACGACGGCTCCCTGACCTGGCACACGTTCATGGGAAGTGGCGATTCCGACTATGGCTATGACTACGGCGAAGACGTCGCAGTCGACGATGACGGAAACGCTTTCATCACGGGGTACAGCTACGAAAGCTGGGGCAACGACCCGGTGCGGGATTTCGGCGGTGGTGTCTTTGACGCGTTCGTCGCCAGACTCGATTCGGACGGTAGCCTCACATGGAACACATTCCTGGGCGGATCAGGCGGCGACTCCGGCTACGGCATTGCGCTCGACACCATCAGCGATGTATTTGTCACGGGAAGCAGCTACGCCAACTGGGGTTCCCCGGAGCAGGATCATTCGGGTGGGGAGGATGTGTTCGTCGCGAAGCTTACCTCCAACGGCACGCTCCTCTGGAATACCTTCGCCGGCGGCGGCGGCAATGAATCTGGTCTTGCCATCGATGTCGACGAGGGCGGGCTCGTCAGCATCGCGGGAACTGGCGACACCGATTGGGACGACCCCGTGCGCGACTACTCAGGCTGGTATGATGGGCTTGTTCTCCAACTGCAAAGCGGAGGAGCCGCTACAGAGACGGTCGACCTCGTACTCACCACTGGATGGAACATGGTCTCCGTGCCGCTGGAGTTGGCCGAAGGCGACGACACCGTTGCGGCGGTCTTCCAGGAGGAGATTGACGGCATCTATGGCTGGAATCCTGTTGCCAAGTCCTACGAATCGCCTGAAACCATCCAGCCTGAGATCGGCTACTGGGTTCACGTCACAGCGGACAAGACCATCACGATCACCGGAACGCCTGTGACGTCCTGGGAAGAGTACCCATTGATAGCCGGATGGAACATGGTCGGCTCAGTTTGCGGCAACCCCGTGGCCGTGAGCGCCCTGGATGACGACCCCGCTGATTCAATCTTGACGGGCTCCATCTATGGTTGGAATCCAACAGCCAAGAGCTACGACACAGCCGATCACATCGTGCAGGGACTGGGCTACTGGATGTCGACCACTGTGAACTGCACTTTGACCATGACAGCGCCTTAGGGGCAATCCGAGTCGAAAGCATGAGGAGGTTCTCCGCATGAAGGTCACGAATGGGAAACGCAATTGCAGGCACGACACTCGTGGCGATACTTCTCACGTTGCTTCCCCTGTCACCGTATTGGCTGACTCTGCCTGGGACGGCGCTCAGCTCATCGAGGACTATGATGATGGATGGTGGGCGGAACTACCTGACATAGCGATGGACGGCTCCAACGCAGTCGTCGTCTGGGTGAAGAGCAACAACTCTTCCAGCCCCTTCTCCATCGAAGGCACCTACTCCACCGACGGTGGAGTCACGTGGGGCAGCGTCCAACCGGTGAGCACGGGCACGTCGTCCTACCGCGACGCACCACAGATGGCGCTATCCGGCGACAACGCAGTTGCGGTATGGTACGAGGTGGTGGGCGTGCGGGTAGAATCCTGAGCAACTACTCTACGAATTGCGGTGCTTCATGGGGCACAGCTCAGCCCATCGACTTCAACGGTCTGCACGGAGTCTCCGATCCGCAGGTAGCGATATCGGACTCCAACGTCGTCGCCGTCTGGGTGGAGTCCGAGCGGCACCAACCAGAATATCTATAGCAACTGGTCTGCCGATGGCGGAGCCACGTGGGAAGGAGCGCAACTCATCGACTTCGACTATGGCGAAGTCACGTCTGATATGGCTGAGCATCCCCAGATAACGATGGACGGAGCGAAGGTGGTGGCGGTTTGGGCAACTACGGTAAACATCGACTCCAGCTACTTCCGCCGAATCTTCGCCAACTGGTCCGATGACGGCGGGGAGACGTGGGGCGGGGCACAACTCCTCAGCGAGGCCGACAACTCATACGCTCCGCAGTTGGCCATGTCAGATCTCATTGTTGTAGCCGTCTGGAACGACAGCGGCGGCAACTCCAGCATCTGCAGCAACCGCTCGACGGATGGCGGAGAAACATGGCTGGGGATCCAGATGCTGGACAACGGTGCGGTCGGTGGGAAAGACGGCCAGCAAATAGCGATGTCGGATTCCGATGTGGTCGCTGTCTGGTACCAGGGGGCCGGCGGCATAAAGGTGCATAGCAATCGTTCCGCCGACGGCGGAGCTTCGTGGGACGGCGCTCAGATCGTTGATGACAGCAACACGGGGGACGCGCCTGTGCCTCAGATAGCACTATCGGGTGACAATGCAATCGTTGTCTGGCAGAGGTTTGACGGCACCGCCACAAGAATCTACGCAAGTTGTTCCGGTGACGGCGCCGCGAATTGGAGCAGCGCGGAGTTGATTCAGGACGACGTCGCTGCCTGCTCGTTTTCGGCCCACGTTGCGGCAGACGGCACTAACGCCATCGCCGTGTGGAATCAACAGGAGTCCGTCGTGGATGTCTACAGCAATCATCTGTCGCTGCTGGAAACCCCACCGCAGTTCATCGGTTCGTGGGGCACGTCGGCATGGAGACGGCCAGTTCAGCGGCCCCCAGGGAGTGGCCAATCCCGAACGGCGCGGTCTACGTGTCGGACACCAACAATAGTCGCGTCCAGGCGTTCAGCACAAACGGCTGGTTCATCACCACGTGGGGTGCGTACGGGACGGGGCAGGGACAATTCGACCAGCCTATCCATCTGGCGACGGGTTCTGACGGTACCGTCTATGTCTGTGACGGCGACAACGACCGCGTGCAATACTTCGACGCGGAAGGCGGATACCTTGGGCAGTGGGGCATCGATCGGAGACAGCCGAAGCGGCCCGCGGGAGTTCAACTGGACGTTCGGCATCGCCACAGACCAATACGACAACGTGTACGTGACCGACTGGGGAAACGAGCGCGTGCAAGAGTACAGATCCGATGGTGACTACGTCACGCTCTGGGATTCCGGGATATTCGAGTATCCGTTCGGCCTCGCCACAGATGCCTCAGAAAACGTGTATGTGGCCGAGTGGGCCGGCAACCGCATCCAGAAGTTCGACGGCGACGAGTGGAAGGTGCTCTCGGATAGCACCGGGTTGCACAACCCGTCCGGCATCGCTGTCGATGGCGATGGCAACGTCTACGTCTGCGACACCGGCAACAACCGCATCCAGGTGTTGGATGCGGACGGACAGTTGCTGACTCAGTTCGGCGCCTACGGGTCTGACTACGGTCAATTCGATGCGCCTATGGGCATTGCGATACATCCGAACGGTGACATCTACGTCGCGGATAGCGGAAACAACCGGATCCAGGTGTTCAGCTACTCTACTCCCGATGAGATTGAGCTCGACCTCAAGGCCGGTTGGAACATGGTCTCAGTGCCGTTGGCGCTCTTTCCGTCGAACAGCGCTCCCGCGGTTGTCTTCCAGGGGGAGAATGACGGCATCTATGGCTGGAATCCCGATGCCAAGTCCTACGAAACGCCTGACACCATCGAGCCAGAGGTCGGCTACTGGGTTCACATGACGGCGGATAAGACCATCAGCATAGCCGGTGCGCCGATGTGCGACTGGAACAGTGACCTCACCACCGGATGGAACATGGTCGGTTCGGTCTGCGGTGACCCCGTGGCCGTGAGCGCCCTGGATGACGACCCGGATGGTTCAATCCTGACGGGCTCCATCTATGGCTGGAATCCAACAGCCAAGAGCTATGACACCGCCGGTCAAATCGTGCAGGGAATGGGCTACTGGATGTCAACCACCGTTGACTGCTGCTTGACCATGTGCGCGCCGCCACCAGTGCCATGATCAGAACACGGCCGTGCTGACGTACGACCATGGGGCGGCTATGCCGCCCCATTTCCTTTCACCGCGGAAACAGGGGGACACCATACCCAATTCCGTCCGGACACCCGGTGAATGGTGTCCCCGTATTTCTCAAGTACGTATGCCGTTCTCCTATTTCCGAAGCTGAACTGGGTAAAGTATCCCTGCGCTTCCCCTCGCCAACCAACAATTGCCGGGATTCCGGCGGATTTTCCGGCGATAGTTTCGCGCGACCTATTGAAAAGCCCTGACGGTGCTGCGTACTATCGTACTGTCCAGGGCTGGCTTCGAAAGACGCCGCAGGCGCCGCGTGCCAACCTTCCACCTTCGGCACCGGCTTGGCGGTCCACGTAGTGAGGCCATTCTGTACGAAGGGGGAGACCATGAGACTGTCGATCGCCCTCCACTCGCACTCGAATCACCATGCACGAATTCTCGCGCGACCTGGCGCTCCCGGCCGTCCTGCTCTTGTCGACTGCCCTCAGTGGCGTGACTCCGGTGCTCGCCGCCGAAACCTCACCGCACTTCATCGACAAGTGGGGCGAGTATGGGACGACGGAGGATGGTGATTTCAACTGTCCCATGGGGGTTGCCGTCGACTCAGCAGGTCACGTCTACGTTGTGGATTCGGGCAACAATCGCATCCAGAAATTCACCTACGACCCGGTCAGCGAAGCGTACGAGCACACGCTCACGTGGGGTTCCTTTGGAACCGATGACAATCAATTCGTGTCACCCTGTGGAATCGCCGTCGACTCAAGCGGAAACGTCTACGTGGCGGACGTCTACAACAACCGCATCAAGAAGTTCACAAGTGGGGGTGTCTTCCTCACCAAGTATGGGGTCGGGACCTATGCCAACGGAGGACTCGACAACCCCTGGGGCGTGGCCGTCGACTCAGCGGGCTGTGTCTACGTGGCTGACACTGGAAATGAGCGCATCGTGAAATTCGCGAATGATGGCACGCTGATGACCATGTGGGGCACTGAGGGTGATGACGATGGCGAGTTCTATTCGCCGACGGGAATCGCTGTGGATGACGACGGTTACGTCTACGTCGCCGACAATGAAAAACACTGCATGCAGAAGTTCAGCTACAACCCCGGAGACGGGACACACTCGCACTGTCCTCTCCTGGGGCGATGGGTGGCACGGATAACGGCCAGTTCGATACGCCATGGCAAGTGAGCATCGACACGGACGGTAACATCTATGTGGTGGAGCAATACAACAACCGTGTGCAGAAGTTCGACAGCAGCGGCACGTTCCTGACGAAGTGGGGTTCAAACGGGGCAGACGATGGCAAGTTCGGCGGCCCACATGGCGTTGCCGCAGGACCGGATGGCAAGGTATTCGTCGGCGATACCTACAACCACCGTATCCAGGTGTTTGGGCCCTCCACTTCCGTCGATGTCGTCCTCAACTTGACCGCCGGCTGGAACATGGTCTCGGTGCCGTTGGCACTTTGATCCGTCGAACAACACTCCCACGGATGTCTTCCAGGGGGAGAATGACGGCATCTATGGCTGGAATCCCGATGCCAAGTCCTACGAAACGCCTGACACCATCGAGCCAGAGGTCGGCTACTGGGTTCACATGACGGCGGATAAGACCATCACAATCACCGGCGTGCCGAAGTGCGACTGGGACAGTGACCTCACGACCGGCTGGAACATGGTGGGCTCGGTCTGCGGGGACCCCGTGGCCGTGAGCGCCCTGGATGACGACCCGGATGGTTCAATCCTGACGGGCTCCATCTATGGCTGGAATCCAACAGCCAAGAGCTATGACACCGCCGGTCACATCGTGCAGGGAATGGGCTACTGGATGTCAACCACCGTTGACTGCTGCTTGACCATGTGCGCGCCGCCACCAGTGCCATGATCAGAACACGGCCGTGCTGACGTACGACCATGGGGCGGCTATGCCGCCCCGCTCTGTTATGGTAGTGAAGACCTAACGTTCCTTCCATCGCCGGAAGAACCCTCGCTATGGCCCATTTCGAAGCTGAAATGAGTACGGTGCCATCGAAGGCCAGCACTTGACCGCCTGTGCGCGGGTCTAGTACGCTACCGACTGGTCTCTGGCAAGGCGGTGAAGATGGTGCGCACTGCGCCACCTCCTCCACCCTGCGGCAGCTTCCTTCCTGCCAGCGACACAACAACCCGCTCGAAGGAGGCAGCCTTATGAGGCCGTTCCATTTGTCGCGCCATTCTTCCAGATTCGTCGCACAGGCCACAGTCAGCATCGCGCTCTCAGCTCTCGTGCTGCTGTCATCAGCGGCCGGTTACGTCAGCCCCGCACTGGCGGACGATGCCCCATTCATATTCCTCGACCAGTGGGGTGACGTACGGCGATGCCCGGCCAGTTCTCCAGCCCACGCGGCGTGGCCATCGGCGTAGACGGCAAGGTGTACGTGGCCGACACCAACAACGATCGCGTCCAGGTTCTCGACAGCGATGGAACGTCTCTTGCAGCGTGGGGCACTGAAGGATCGGGGTCGAATCAGTTCAACGACCCCGAGGGCATCGCCGTGGACAACGCGGGCAACATATACGTTGCCGATACCGACAACAACCGTGTGGTCATCCTCGATGACGCGGGTATCGTCACCAACGTGCTCACCGGAGCCGAGGTAGGGCCCGAGCAGTTCGACTATGCGTACGACGTTGCCGTGACTCCGAATGGAGCCACGCTCTACGTGGTGGACAAGAACAACCACTGCGTTCACTGCTTCACTCGGGTCGATAGTGCGTACGTCTTTGCCTTC
Organism: uncultured Chloroflexia bacterium; assembly: GCA_963761225.1. Classification (GTDB taxonomy): domain Bacteria; phylum Chloroflexota; class Dehalococcoidia; order GIF9; family AB-539-J10; genus SKVJ01. The sequence goes on from CAVXGE010000008.1 coordinate 363,798, forward strand.
ACAATCGGGGACTACGACGAGCCCGGCAGTGGCGAGGCGCAGTTCTCCAATCCTGAGGGGGTAGCGATCGGACCCGACGGCAGCGTCTACGTCGCCGACACCAGCAACCACCGCATCCAGAAGTTTGCGGCCAACGGCGCGTTCATCCGCCAATGGGGCGAGTACGGGCAAGCCGCAGGCCAGTTCTACGAACCCGCCGGCATCACGGTAGACGCTGCCGGCAATGTGTACGTGGCCGATACGGGCAACGGCCGCATCCAGAAGTTCACTGAAGACGGTGACTTCCTCATGACACTTGGCGTCAACGGAAGCGGGAACTACGGGTTCAGCGGCCCGAATGACGTGGCAGTTACGGCCGGGGGCGTCATTGTGGTGGCAGATACCGGGAACGACTGCCTCAAGACGTACGGTACCGCCGAGTTCTACGAGGACCCACCGCGATTCCTCAGGGAGTGGGACTCCGAGGGCGCAGGTCTGACTTCTCCACTCAGCATTGCCATCGATGAAGCCGGGGACGTGTACGTTGGCGAAGACGCCCAACGCGTGCAGAAGTTCACCGGCAACGGCGGCTTCATTACGACCTGGGGCACGACACGGCACCGGTGACAACCAGGTCTCCGGACCCGTGGGCATCGCCGTGGATTCCGAGGGCAGTGTCTACGTGTCGGACAGCACCAATCATCGCATTCACCGGCTTGCCATTGACGAGATATCCGGTGATTACGCATCGGTCGAGAGATGGGGAGCCCCGGAGGAAGACCTCTTCTTCTACCCGAACGGGGTCGCCGTCGACGCTGATGACAATGTCTACGTCGTCGACTGCGGCAACCACTGCGTGCAGAAGCTCGACGCAGACGGCGGAGAATGGTCCGTCTTCGCGGGGACAAAGGGAACCTACGGAGACACGACCAGCGCCGATCTGTTCTACAACCCACGCGGCATCGCCGTGGACCGCGGGAACGGCTGGATATACGTAGTGGACTCCCAGAACGCCCGCATCAAAAAGTTCGACACCAGCGGCGCGCTTCTCACGATGTGGGGCTCCTACGGACCGGGCCCGGACCAATTCAACGTTCCCTACGGCATCGCTGTGGATTCTGATGGCAATGTCTACGTCAGCGACTACGGCGACCATTGCATCCAGAAGTTCAACAGCGACGGCGAATTCATGACCAGGTGGGGCTCCTATGGCTCGGGCGATGGCGAGTTCAGCATGCCCTTCGGCGTCGCCGTGCATCCGAACGGTGACATCTACGTTGCCGACTACGGCAACAACCGTGTACAGGTGTTCACCTATTCGGAACTCGATACGATCGAATTGGCACTCAAAGCCGGCTGGAACATGGTCTCGGTGCCGCTGGAGTTGGCGGAAGGAGAGGACACTGTCGCCGCAGTCTTCCAGGGGGAGATTGACGGGATCTATGGCTGGGACGCAGGCGCCAAATCCTACGTCACCCCGCTCGCTATTGAGCCCGAGCGAGGCTACTGGGTCTCTCGTCACGGCAGACAAGACGATCAAGATCACCGGCATGCCGAAGTACGACTGGGACAACGACCTCACTATGGGCTGGAACATGGTGGGCTCGGTGTGCGGTAACTCGTGTAGACATCAATGCCCTCGACGATGATCCCGATGATGCGATCCTCATCGGCTCCATCTACATTGGGACCCGTCCGGGAAGTCCTACGGATTCCCTCGCGAGATAGAGCAGGGACTGGGCTACTGGATGTCAACCAACGCGGACTGCACCCTGACCATGCCCGCGCCATAGTGACGATTCTCAAACCCATCGGCTAGTTACAAGTGGGGCGGCAGCTGCCGCCCCACTTGTTTAGCCGACAATACGGGGACACCATACTCATTTCCGGTCTCACAATCCGAAACTAGTGTCCTCGGCCGGTCCCGGGCGGGCGGTTCTCGAACCGCTCTTGCATTCGGACATCCACACCCCGCCGGGTCGGTGTGGGAACCGCCCCCTACAAATACCCTGCAACGTCAACCCCCGGGCACGCGCCGCGTGCCCCTGCGTTCAGATCTACCATCCTCCCCTTTCGTAGTAGCCGCGCTCCAATCGCCATGCAGATACGGTGCGTGATACCGGATACCCTGAGGGCAGCCGAGGAATGCGGCCCCATCTTGATTGACAAGGCGCACCGCGCAGAATGTAGAATAGACACGTCTGAAGCGCGAGCGTTGTGACGGGAGGGGAGGTAATCAGTGAGCTCGACATCATCATCCGCACCACGTCCCACCGCTATACCGGGAAGGCTGCCGAACCTGCCTGTACCCATATTCTCCATCGTGATGGGTATGGCCGGCACCGCTCTCGTCTACCTTCGGGCGGGTCAGGTGCTGTGGCACAGTCTTGCCGCCGGCTTCCTGCTGACGGTGGTCACCGCCATTCTGTTTGCGGTTCTCATCGTCGCCTACGGGGCTAAGACGATCCGATACCCTGCCAACGTGCGTGAAGAGTTCGACAGTCCGGTCAAGCTCCATTTCTTCCCAACGATATCCATCAGTTTCATACTGCTGGCGGTTGCGTTCCTCCCGTTTGCCCGCACTCTGGCGCTCGTGCTCTGGATAGTGGGCACCATCGGACACCTGCTCTTCACCTTGCAGACCCTGAGCATCTGGATCCAGAAGGAACATTTCGAGATCAACCACATCGAGCCAAGCTGGTTCATCCCGGTGGTCGGCAACATCCTCGTGCCCATCGCCGGTGTGCAGCTCGGCCACGTGGATATTTCCTGGTTCTTCTTCAGCATCGGCGTCGTGTTCTGGATTATGCTGTTCACCATCTTCCTGTACCGCATCATCTTTCACCACCCGGTCGCAAGCCAGCGGCTCCCCACATTCTTCATCCTCATCGCGCCACCGGCAGTGGCGTTCCTGAGCTACGTCCGGCTGGCCGGAGGGGTAGACAGTTTTGCCCGGGTCATGTACTTCTTCGCGCTGTTCCTGTTCCTGTTGCTTGTCTACCTTTGGCGCATGTTCAGGAACCTGCAGTTCTCCATCTCGTGGTGGGCGTACTCGTTCCCGATTGCCGCCCTCACCATCGCTACGATAGTGATGAGCTCCGCCACCCATGCGCTATGGCTCACGGTGTTGGCGTGGGGCTTCCTGGTCCTCCTCAGCATCTTGCTGGTCGCCCTGCTGGCCCTGACGATTCGTGCGTTTGCCAGGCACGAAATGTGAGGGGGGAGGCGTAGGAGTGCGTCTATCTTCGTAGTTTTCACGCGAGGAGCACTGGCCCGTCCGTGTGTTCCCGTAGGGGCGGGACACGTCCCGCCCGTTGTCCGATGGGGAACCTCAACGAACGCGATGGCACCACACATGGCCGTGCGTGACTGTACGTGCGTGTCTCTGCATCGAATCATCGTTGACGTCCGTACTACGGGCGAGGCGTGCCATCGCCCCTACCGATACAAGAATCGCGCAATACGGGGACACCATTCACCGATTGTCCGCACGGAATGAGTATGGTGTCCCCGTATTGCGCTTGCGGCACACCCGCATCGGCTTCTCTGTCCCGTCAGGCGGCCTTCTTCCTCCCGTACACCACCCATTCACCCACCCATTCGGTCAGCACCGGAATGGCGAAACCGAGAAACCAGGCCGGGGCATTGGCTGCGCCTGCTGACTCCGCGATGGCGATGGCGCACAGGGCAAAGCCCAGCGAGAGGGTGAACAGTCCTCGCCATACGTTGGTCACCGCGGGAAAGGTTGCCCGCGCAGTGGCCGTGGCGGTCGGCGGGGTGGGGGTGGGGTTGTGGCGGGCGACTCCTCCGGTTCATCGTCCTCGGGCTGAGGGCCGGCTGCCGCCAGTGCGAAATCGATCTTCGTGTCAGAATCACTCATGTCGTTGCTCCTTTGTTCACAGTGCGGGCACGCTCAGCGTGAAGCCGCGTTCGGACACCTGACTGTGCCATTTCGTCTTGATACAACGTTCGGTGAAGGGGTGGTGTCCCCGAAACCGGCCGGCCAGTCCAATTGCCAGCCGCCCACAATGGACGGAATACACGAGGCCGTCAGGGTGAGGCATGCCGTCACATGATGCGGCCATCCATCCGCCCCGGTGTGCGGGCACGCGTGGGAGCGTGCCCCTACATCCGAATTGGTGTTCGTTCCCGTAACCATCACGACCGTGGCGGGGACACCATACTCATTTCCGCCCGTACAATCGGTGAATGGTGTCCCCGAATTCCGGCGCGGGCGGTTCTCGAACCGCCCCTACATTCGAATTCACGACCGTCGTGAGTGCGTGACAGCGGCGATTCACGTCCGGTCTGCGGGCACGCGCAGCGTGCCCCTACGTGGAAATTCGGGGACACCATACTCATTTCCGTCCGTACAATCGGTGAATGGTGTCCCCGAATTCCGGCGCGGGCGGTTCTCGAACCGCCCCTACATTCGAATTCACGACCGTCGTGAGTGCGTAACAGCGGCGATTCACGTCCAGTCTGCGGGCACGCGCAGCGTGCCCCTACGTGCAAATTGACACCATGCGTCATTTCCATCATACATCGGTGAATGATTCCTTCGCCATTCTGCGGGCGGTTCTCGAACCGCCCCTACATTCGAATTCACGACCGTCGTGAGTGCGTAACAGCGGCGATTCACGTCCGGTCTGCGGGCACGCGCAGCGTGCCCCTACGTGGAAATTGGACACCGTACTCATTTCCGTCCGCACAATCGGTGAATGATGTCCCCAAATTCCGGCGCGGGCGGTTCTCGAACCGCCCCTACAATGCGATTCACAACCGTTCCGCTTCTGCCACGACAGCATTTCACATCCGTGAGTTCCCGTAGGGGCGGGACATGTCCCGCCCGTTGTCCGATTGGGAACCTCAACGAACGCGATGACACCGTGAATGAGCGTGCGCGTCTCTGCATCCAATCATCGTTCACGTCCGTACTACGGGAGGGACATGTCCCTCCCCTACAGGTAAGACCCGCGTTGCTACCTTTTGAGCGCTTGGATTCGCGCTGACAGCGCGTCTACCATGTCCGCAAGCTGCTTGACGGCGCCGAACAGCAGGCCGACGCTGTTGCCGAGCGAGATAGTGCGGTCGTCATCCAGCGACTCCGCATAGCGGTCGATGCGGGACTGCCGGTCCTTGCCAACTTCGGCACGAGCCGCGGCCAGTTCATCCCGCTTCTCCGGCCTCTTTTCACGCGCGATGGCGTCGTCCAGAATCGCCCGAATCTCCTCATCGTCCCGGTCTATCTGCTCCGTGCGCCGCTGCAGCTTCTCGTCCCTGCGATGCGACGCCTTCAGCATCGGCGGGATGGTTGCACGGTCGTACGCTCCGCTCTTCGCGGCATCCGCACGTATCCCCCGAACCAGCGCCAGGTCGTCCACCTCGTCCCACGGCTCATTGCTCACGTACAGGTCGTGGCAGAACACCGCGCCGAAGCGCCGCGACGAGTAACCGAGGTCGTAGGCGTCATCCGTCTTCGGGTCCATGTGGCATGACAGCTTCACCGGACCGTTGAGGAAACGGATATCGCAGCCGGACGCCGACATGATGTCCAGCTCGTCGGTCGACGGATAGACGTAGTGCTTCTGCGTCCCGTACGCGAAGATGAGGTCCTGCCCGCCGATGGTGAGGCCCACGTCCGAGTCGATGGCGATGTAGCCCACGTCGTACCACTTGCTGTTCGTGCCGGTCTTCACCTGCACGGCGCTGGAGAGCAGTATGTTGCCCGCGGAGATGCTGGTGGACTTCAGCTTCGCGTAGGTGCTGCCGTCGGGCAGGTGGTCGAGCGTATCGCCTATCTTCGAGAGGTCCACCGCCCCCGCCTCCGTAAGCCACTCCAGCACGATGCTGCCGGCGCGGATGTTCTCCGCCTCGAGGTCCTTGACGGACAGGCGGCCCAGCCGCTCGTAGCCCTGCGGCGTGGGGTAGACCTCCAGCCGGTTGGCGAGGCTGCGGACGGACGACCAGCCGCCCAGCTCGATGTCGGTTTGCCAGATACAGGGCGTACGCCCCTTGCCCCGCGGACCAGCGGTGCCGCACCATGCCCGCGTTGCCGGAGACGGAGTCGCCAAGCCGTGCATCCGTAACCTTGAGATAGTCAGCACCCGCACCTGCGGCGCGAGGGGCACGGTGAGCTTCGCGACGGGACTGCAGACGGTGCTTTGCCAGCATGGACTCCGCGATGAGCGCCGCCTGCGCGTTCGAATCCGCCGCGGCCGTCTGGTACTGAGTTGTGGGCATCAGCGCGTAGCTGTCGCTATCCGTTGCCGTGCCGTTGTACGCGATGGCCCAGTCCTCCGGAGTGCGCACGACTATCCTGTTGGGAATCACCAGCGTCTGAAATCCCGCCTTCCGCAGGAACGCGTGCGAGCCCGACGCAAGGCTGAACTCATGGTCGTACGCAGTCCCGGAGATGACCGGTTGGAAGAAATGCAGCTTGCCATCGGACTCCACGCGCATGGCGCAGCGCGGTGAAATCGAGCAGCTTTCGCACCGCCGCAAGGCGCGACCCGTTGGTGTACACGCGGAAGCCATCACGCGGCTTGTAGCCGGTGGCGAGCACGTCGGCATCGTCCCACTCGCAAGCCACCGCGCGCGCAATGCGCATAGCAGGGCAGGGAGCCGGAGAGGATGGCGTTGATGAGCGACTGCACCGTGGTGGTGTCCGCAGCGTCAGGGGCGTACGACTCCGAGGCGCGGTCCTCCGCGAGTCCGTCGGGTACGCCCTGGCAAGACAGGCGACATGTGAGCACGCCGCGCTCCGACAGCAGTTCCTGGCGGATGACGGTGAGGGGTGGGGAGTCGAGGTATTCATCGCCGGCGGCCGTCACCGCGCCCCAGCCGATGACCACCCGGTAGCCACGGAGGTCTTTGGCGGTGAACTCGCCATCCGAATTGTCCAGAACGAGCTCGGCCGTGTGCGAATAGGGCTCGGCTGTTTCCTCAGCGGAACGGATGCGGTCGCGGTAATACGTAAACGACGATGCTCCGCGGCTGACGACCACACGCACCAGCGGCTCGATGACACTCTCTTGCAGCGCGGAGTCGAGCGTCTCCGTCATCTCAGCACCGCCCGGACCAACGGGACACACATCGATGGCCAGGCAACGCCAGCCCGAGGCCCAGCAGCGCCTCCCAGAAGTCCTTGTAGCCGCCGGCATCGCCGCGCCGCTCGGACCAGTATTCGTACAGGGCAAACCCGAAGAAGAGCATGAGCGCGAGGCCGATGCTGCGCAGAGCCAGGAACGCCGCCAGCACCCCCACGGCCGAAGTGCACGATACTGGTCGGCTTCCTCATCGCTCATCCTCCGCCCACAGCTCTCCGGTGGCTACCACGACCTGACGCTCCCGTTTCAGGTCGGTGAGGTCCTGCCGGAACTGCATCAGGAGGTCGTTCGCATGCGAGCGAAGCTGTTCGGCGGTGCGGCCGTCGCCTATCGTCACGCGGTCATGCGTGGCCGCAAGATACCCGAGCAGGGCATACCCTGCCGCTCCAACGAGCACGATATCCTCAAGCCCCTCGGGCAGGGTGGACCCTTCGGAATCGACGGCGTGCCGGGCGGTGTAGTAGCAGGTCACCGCCGCGCCCGCCTCGGGCATCGTGTCGGTGCTTAGCGTGAGCGTGGAGCCCCATAGCTCGAAATGGCGCAAGCGGCGCGGATAACCGCCGACCGGGTACTCCACCGCAACCATGTGCACCAGGTCGCTGAGACTCGAAACGTCGAGCTGCTGCGACGCGGGGTCGGGAATCGTGAGGCTGGCATCAACCATCTCGCGCGGCGCCACGCGGTTGAGGTCGCGCACCGCGTGCTGAATATGCCTGTCCAGATCATCATTCGTCCACCGGTCGGCCGCCGGTTCAGCGAGGTCGACCCGGAGGCGGGTCCTCAAAACCGAAATATCTGAAGACATTCTCTCTCCTTATGGTCGTGTACGAATTGACATACACACTTTTCTCTGTCATGCTCCCTGACCTATCCGCCGGGTGCTTGTTACCACAGCACTGTGCGCGGATCCCTTCTTCCCACCAGCGGCGGGAGAGGAGAGGGGAGCCTCCTCTCTCGCCCCCCCTTTTTTTCGGCAGTGGCACTGCCGTGCCCTTGATGTTCGATACGCGACGCCGTGGCACTTGACATTGTTAATCGCATGCGATTAGCATGGGGTTCAAGGACCTGTGGTGGTTGCGGTTGTGGTGTAACTAGCGAAGCAAAAGCAGTCTTCCACACGGTCCTCCTCTCCTTTCGGGGAAGGGAAGCTGCCACCCCTTCCCCATTTTGTTGTGTGAGACGTCCGATGCGGCGTCGGCGATCCCATGTTCCACGTTTCCGTCGCGTGGCGCACACGTCTGACTGTTGTCCCCTCGGGGGCACGCTGCGCGTGCCCGCCGGGGGCGGAGGGCGATGCGTTTCCCGTAGGGGCGGGACATGTCCCGCCCGTTGTCCGTAGGGAACCATATCGAACCGGTTACCACCGCAACGTGACCGTGCGTGTCCATAGAACCTACCGCAATTCACGTCCGTTCTACGGGAGGGACATGTCCCTCCCCTACACATACACCGCACACCAGCCCCACCGGGCGGGCGGTTCTCGAACCGCCCCTACAATGGGGTTCACGTTCATTTGTTCCCGTAGGGGCACGCTGCGCGTGCCCGCCGTGATGGAAATCCGGGGACACCATACTCATTCCGTACGGACAACCGGTGAATGGTGTCCCCGGATGTCAGAGCGGGCGGTTCTCGAACCGCCCCTCCATTCGGCCCCCCACACCCCACCGGGTCGGTGTGGGAACCGACCCCTACGCCGGAAATGCCGCGGTCATCTTTCGCGTTACCCATGATTCGCAACTCGCCACTCGTAACTACAGCGCCCTAATCGACCGCCGCCACCCGCACTGCAATCTGCCACTCGTCGTTCACGCCCGCGGCTCCGGCGGGAAACGGGTCCGGCAATGCGCCATAGACCTGGGAGTTCACCTGCCAGATGTTTGCGTAGTAACCGATCGCGCCACCCTGCCCCATCGGGCAGCGCCAGCGGGGATCCGCCTGCAGCCACAGCTTCGGCGTGGCGTCGCTGACAAACGCGAGAAAATAGATGCCCGCCGGAAGAAACTGACTTATGGCGATGGTCTTCTCGCCGGTGCTTCCCACGTCCACGACCCCCGCATCCAGGATGAGGCTCTCCGGATAGGTGTCCAGATTGTCGTCACGATAGATGCCCATGCGCAGGTTGCCGCCCACCGCCGCCTCGTTGATGACCACAGCCGATGCGGTCCACCGTTACCGCCCGAGGTATCGCCAGGTACGTGGCGTAGAGCCGGTTGCTGGAGATGTTCTGAACGTTGCTGCCCGCGCCGCCGTAGTAGCTGCCCGGTCTCACCGCCTGCCACTCGTTGAATACGCGCGGCTGCCATAGCTCGATGCCCTCACGAATGTCGATGCCCATGGCTTACCCCCTCACGCCCTGGAGTGCGAACTCGCGGTCGTCCTCCTGGGCAGCCGATGCGCTCAACTTCACGTAGCGCCAACCGCCGATGTCGAACACCGTGGCATAGCCGCCGGTGGTCGGCTCGGTCTGCGCCGCCGTGCCTGCCCCAAGGGCGACGTACGTTCCGTCCGGCGCGCCGGAAACGTGCACTCCCACCCGGGCAAGCGTCAGCGCCGGCATGATGACCGCCAGGTAGCGGTAGTGCTCGCCGAGGTCCACCGCGCCGGAGAGGTCGTCGTCCTCCGAGACGTCGATGGTCGCCGTCTTCCAGCCGGACACGCGGGTGGCGGACACGTCCAGTACGCCGGCGGCATCGACCGCCGGGCACTGCGGATTGCCCGAGCCGTCATGCCCGTAGATGACTCGTGGATACTCTTCCATTCGTTCCTTCCTCCGGAGGGAGGGCTGCGGCAGCCCTCCCTCCATGTCTCGTTCCGTGCTAGATGCCGCTCTCCCCGAGCTGCAGGTACACCACGGCGAGCAGGCCGCCCGGCTTGCAGTTAACGGCGTCGGTCGACTTCGCCTTGACGACTATCGAGTCGCCCTCGGACACCGGGATGCCGGGGCGGTCGAACCGTGCGGTGCCGTAGGTGGCGCCCGCCGAACTCCCCGCCCCCGACACCGTCACCTCGGAGTCGTCATCACGTGTGCCGCCCACATAGACGCTGAAGACGACGTCGTCCCCATCCGACTGCGCGGCCTCAAGCTCGCAATCGAGGCCGCGGACATACCCGTCCTGGACGGCATGCAGCACCGTCACCGAGCCGTTTCCCTGCACCGGCGCGAGGGCGGCGTCCGTGGCGGCCAGCGCCGCATCCGCGTTATCAAGCTGGAAGGCCAGCGCTACGATCCCAGATATCTCTACTGACATAGGGTGTGAACCTCCTTTGTTGTGTGGTGTTGAAATTGCGGGCACGCCGGCAATACGGGACACCATACTCAACGATGTCTGGATGACCGGTGAATGGTGTCCCTGTATTCCGGGCGGGCGGTTCTGGAACCGCCCCTACGTTCGGATTGGTTACGGTGTCCTTTGTGTCGCGACGGTTGTTCAATCCCGGTTGTTCCCGTGGGGGGACGCTGCGCGCGCCCGCGGGGGGTGGGGGCATCCGTAGGGGCGGGACATGTCCCGCCCGTTGTTCCGAAGGGAACCAGACCGAACGCGTCGGCGTTGTTCCAGAATCCACGTGTCCACAGTCACGGTCATCGTTCACGTCCGCACTACGGGAGGGACATGTCCCTCCCCTACAAATACGCCGCATCGCCGACCCCGCCCCGCGGGCGGTTCTCGAACCGCCCCTACATTGGGATTGATGTTCGTTCCGGTGGCCGTCAACGCCGTGATTCCTTTGCCGGTCTGCGGGCGGGCACGCGCAACGTGCCCCTACGTTCCGATTGGCGCAACCCATCACTCGCAACCCGCTAACCCGCCAACTCCGGCGCCTCCGGCCGGCCTAGTCCTTCACTCCTATCAGCGCGGCGCAGGTCACCGTGGAGAACATCGCCAGGCTGACGTACCACTTGATGCGGTGGCGGGTGGCGTCCTTGGTCTCAAGCTGCCCCACGCGCTCCACCTGCAGCATCTCGGGACTGGACAGGCCGCACAGCGCGCCTTCGCCGAAGCGCAGGGCGTAGATGACGGAGCACGTGCTGCCGGTGACCGCCGTCTCCACGCTGCCGCTCACCGTGTGCGTGTCCAGCACCCAGTCGGACACGCCGATGGGGATGCCGTTCTAGAGCTGCACCTGCTCGCCGAGGACTCCCTGGCCCACCTGCAGGTTGCTGCCGGCGGCCCGGGCGAGGTTCTGGACCTTGCGGCGGCTGCGGCGGGACATCAGCAGCAGGTCGGGCTTGCCGCCCTTGACCGCGTCGATGAGCTCGTCGACCATCGTCAGGGTGAGCGTGGCGCCGGCAGCGCCCGCGGCGACGAGTTGCGCGGACGCCGTGGCGGTATTGATGAGCTTGCGGATGCCGTCGAACTGCTTGGAACTCGTGGCCGAGTTGCCGTAGACGAAGTACTCCTCGAAGGTGTGGCGCAGCGCCTTGGCCTTCTGCTCGACCACCGCCGCCTCGAGGTCGTTGATGTTGGACCGCGTCGACCTCAGGTAGTTGTCCACGTCGGCGTCGCCGCCCATGATCTTGAGCGTGCTGGTGACCTGCGCGAACGTGGGCGTGCACTCCGCCCAGGTATCGCCCACGTCGTAGAAGGCGATGGACGGCAGGGCCGACTCACGCGCATAGGTGAGGCCGTTGCCCTGTATCTGGATGAACGGGAGCATCTGCAGGACGGGCGAGTCCTTGACGATGGTCTCGATGACGCCCTGCAGCAGGACGTCGTTGGACAGTTTCTCCGCCTCGGTGAGTGTCAGTGCCATGTGGTATCACCCTCCTCGCTATTTGGGTGTGCTGACGCCGGCCGCTATCTTGTCGCGCGGGCTGAGTCCGTCCAGCTCCGGACCGGTGCTGACCGGCGCGCCCGCGGGAACTCGCGCGGCGGCCTTGTCCGCCTGCAGCGCGGCGCGGACCTTCTCGACGAGCGACTTCGCGGCATCGACGGAGCCGGTCAGTTCCTCGACCGTCTCGCCGTGGATGAGATCGGGCGGCACCTCGGGGTGGGCGAGGCGCAGGGCGTCGCGGCAGGCGTTCAGCGCCTCATCCTTCGCCTGGCGCAGGGCGGTCATCTCGGTCCAGGCGTTGTCGGCGGCCTGCTGGCGGGATTCGATATCGTCGCGGGCCTGCTGCAGCAGGGTGGAAAGCTCGTCGATGCGGTCGTCACGCTCGGTGAGCGCCGCCACGAAGTCCTGCCGGTCCTGCTGCTCCTGCTGGAGCGTGGCGCCTAACTGCTCGCGCTCCGATGGTGTGGAATCGCCGTTGCCGGCGGCCGAGGGTTCGTCATGTTCGAGTTGCACTCGTCTCCCTCCTTTCGTTATGTCATGTACAGGAGCCTGTTCCGGACGTCGCGCTTCTCTCTCACTCTGTCCGGGAGGCCCCGTTGCGGTTGCCGGTAGGTTGCGAGTTACGGCGTTGCGGGTAGGGGCGACTCGCGTGCCCGCCATTCCGTGTAAGGGCGGCACGAGAACCGCCCGCCATCGTCCAGACGTGAGCGCTGCCATGAGTAGTGCGTCTCCGCACGAGGCCGACGTGTGCCATACGGGCGGACTGCCATTCACCGCAATCGTCCGCACCCGAATTGAGCATGGCTGCCACCCGTATTTCCCCCAACGGGTCAGTGTGGGAGCCGACCCCTACGTCGACGGATCTCATGGTCTGCCAGTTGACGGGTTGGGGTCGACCGCATCCACATCACCGACACAACCGGCAGCTCGCCACCGCGCCGCCGTTGTCCTAGACCGATCCCGTAGGGGCACCTGCCGTGTCCGTTCCGCCACGGGGACGACACGCCAGCTGGAACAATGCGGACACCATGCGATGTCAGACGGGGATACCATTCGCCGTACTGATCCGCACGTCGGCCCGGGTATGGCGGGCGGACGCGGAGTCCGCCCTTACATTCGGATTGGCAACCGCACCCGTGTCCATCCAACCATTGTCCACGGCCGTACTGGGACATGTCCCTCCCCTACATTCCTTCCACCCCCACCCTCCGTCCCCTTCACCTTGTACTCCCGGTTCATATCCAGGATGCGTGCCCGTTCATCGCACCAGAGGCGGAACTCCGCATCGGGGCTGCGCACGCCCAGCCGGTCCATCGCGGTGCGGCGGGAATGGATGCCCGCCTGCACCAGCCCCTGCTCCTCCTGCACCATGCGGGTGGTGTCCTCGGGCAGCACCGCCCCCCACGTGGTGCGGTGCGCGATGCCGGTGGTATCCAGTCCCATGTACCGCTCGGCCAGCCGCAGCACCATCTCGTCGCGGCGGTGATACACGGCGCTGCGGATGGCGCGCTTGCGGTTCACCTTCTGGATGAGGGAGTTCATCTCCATGGCGAGCGCCGTGCCGGAGAGGTCCTTCTCCGTGCCGCCGTACGCGGCGCGCGGCGTCTCGCTGAGGTCGTGCAGCGTCCGGTACACCGCCTCGATGTAGTCGATATGCAGCCGCACCCCACCCCCCTGCAGCAGGTCCAGCAGGTACGCGCGGGCGCCCTCGGGCAGCGCCCACGTCTGGCCGGGCCGCGTCTGGATGTCCTGCGCGGAGTCCACGTTCTCCAGCACCGCGATGGGGTTGCCGGAGAACTCCAGGATGCGCGAGAGCTGCGTCACCGCGCGGTTCAGCTCCCGCTGCGGCTCCATCAGCGCCGGGATGTCCGAGATGCCCCAGAACTGCTTCGGCTCCCGCAGGTTGGGGAAGATGACGAACGGGATGAAGCCGTACGGGTTGACCTTGCGCTCCACCAGCGCGTCGTCCACGTAGAGGGCCAGCTCATCGACGGTCCACAGCTCGGTCAGGTGCGCCTCGCGCCGGGAGGTGGCGATGCCGTGCAGCGCGGACAGCGCCTCCTGCGAGAGCGTGTAGCGCGAGGCCACGCGCCAGACGTGGGACGGATCGTCGCCCGCCCACCACGCGTACAGTCCGTTGACGGACGGCGCGGTGATGCGGATGCGGGACTGATCGGCGTCCCAGGTCACCTTGTAGCAGGCGTCGCCCAGCACGGCGCA
>CAVXGE010000009.1:0-173277 GCA_963761225.1 uncultured Chloroflexia bacterium
GCACAGCGCGTGGTAGGTCAAGCCTCTTCGCGCGGGGAAAATAATGCGGCCGTTATTGGACGTCCACTCGCAGCCGCGGCACCGATTCTAAGAGCATAGCTTCTTCTTTCGTGAAGGCGGCTCCACCCGGGCTTGTGATGATAAAAGTAACTGGTGTACGGAGGCTGTCCCGGGCCCATGATCAATCACGCCTCGGCACACGCCGCGAACCAGATCACTGGGCGCATCCCGACAGTGAGCCAAATACCGTCATGGTTGGGTTGCTGCCATCTGAAGAAGACCGGTTCAAGATCGGGCTCGGCCTCGGGTACCGAGAGATCCGTCACACTTGGTACAAGATCAAGGATGTCATCCACCGGAGTCACCCGCGATGCCCACGTGACACAAGATAGTCTTGCCCTGGTCAGATACGAACAAGCGCGTGAATACGGGGTTGCTTCCGCGATTGGTGTATGTGACGCCATACAGACCTTGCGATTGTTCGAGTAGGACATCGCAACCAGTGTCGCCGTGAATGGTCGATTCATCCGGACCACGCTCGACAGCCCAAGTCGGCATAGTTGAGAACGTGCCTTGCCAATGTTCTTGCAGATGGCCCCAGTGAGGAGAATGTCAACGATTCCAGAGTAAGGGCTCGCGGAATCCTCATCAGTCAGTCCTGCATAGTCGCGCACGAAATGACGCAAGTCTCGCTCACTCACAGTAGCGAGTTGCGATGCGTACACCAAGACCGCGTACGGGCAGTTGCCGTGCCAACGGGACACGGCATCGGCTTTCGGGATCACGCCAAGCCGCACGGTATACCCTCCAGAGAATCGAAATGGCTGTGATTCCACCCGCAACTGACAGAACCCTCTGGTCAATGGCTTGCCAGGAGTCTGCGGGACCAAGGCCCGCACACAGTCTAGACAGTTCCAATGCGGCGCCGAAGACGTTCTCCGTCCAGTCGTGGGGCGAGGGGCGAGGGTCAGGAGCATGCGATGGGATGCTCGGAGTGCGTTCCATGTGTCCGTAAGCGGGTGTGGTCCACCTGCCGTATTCTCGGCGAGGGCCTCTAGGATGAAGGATCTTACGGTTGTGAGCGCCAATCCCCAGTTGATGGTTGGTTCCACATCGAACACACGATCGAGGACCACGATTTCGCCGCCGTGCGCGTGTCCGTGTCCCCACCAATCAAGTTGCCGCATCACTCTGCCGCAACGTGGGCAAATGCACGGTCCGCTCGAATCGATCCATTCCAGTCTTATGCTCCCATCGTTGGCTGGGAATAATCTGCACTTGAATCTGCATTCCGTCCACATCTAGCACAGCTTGCGGACCAGTCAAGTGCAAGGCCGCGACTGCACCGCTACAGGTACTCCAAGAGGCAGGAAGCGTGACCATCAGTGACCCCTCGCAGAATTCGTGGAGAACCCAACGCGTCAGCCAGTTGGGTGTCTGGGCCGACTTGCCGGGATTGCCACCTTCTGCGCAAGTAATGCCATGCTCAGAAAACCTACGATTTCGGCGGCGTCTGCTCCAAGCACTCCGAGTAGCTGCAACTGCATTTGCATCTTCGAGATCCCTTGGACAGCGCTGCGGAAATCAGTAACCTTTGGGGTTGACGGTCTTGGTGCCCGCGAAATGAGCCATGCAGTGGCGACCTGGGCATCGACGATTGCGAGCCACTCGACGTTGTTGCAGTCGGGTATCTTGGTCGCTATGTGACAGTCGCTGGCCACAACCACTGGGATGATCTCAAGTTGGTCGCGCCAAGGTCGAGAAGGGACGAGCATCACGGAAGCTGGCGTCCCGGCAGGTGCGCCATGAACCTTGGCTCGCAGCCATCCACCGGAAATGCACACATCTCGTCTGTCCACATACGGCTTTGAGACTAAATGCATCTCATTGCTTTGTGCCAGCCATGAGCGTGCCCTAAGGTTGATCCAAGTGACAGCGTCGTTGATGGGCAAGTCTGAGAGGTGTAGCACGTATTGTCCCGAGTTGTCGGCGCAAAAGAACTTGGTGAGACTGCCGGACGCCGACACGCATGTAAGGGCGAATCGACAGTTGCTCCACGCGTCAACGCGGACACCACACTCACAAAGTGATCGCAGCGTGTGCTCCGTCGCGGAGCCATCTGAAGGAATGAGCAGTGATATCGCGAGACGTCGTTCACGCGGACGGGCGTGACGCTCGACAATATGGAAGTTCTGGCGCTCCCCACCGCAGTCTACGAAGTAGTGTCCGGGTTCGAGTGGACCAAGCTCCAGTTCAACGGAGTCTTTCCAAGTTTCGAGATTGACTTGAGTGGATGCCAACAGGACATCACGTCCCACGTCATTACGCCTGTGTAGACTGACTGTCTTTGCTCTTCCGTAAGCGCACAGATCAGGCTCGTAGCCTTGGTAGTACGCAGGCACTTGGCCAGTTCGCTCTAACGGTCGCCTCTAAGCGCGACATGCGCGCCCTGGATTTCACGAACCGAGGGCAAAGATATCAACGTCCTATCTCGTTCAATTTGGGTCTCTGCATCGAACAGGGTTGCGATAGGTTCGCTGATCGGGATGTTGCAGGAATCTTGTCCGCGGACACTAAACACGTGAAGTCGCATACTCCCTAGTGCGAAAGTTGACGAGTGCTCGGCGTCGACAAACAGCGTCTTAGCCCATGCCGGCAGCGTATCTGCGGCCAGCATCAGGTAGTATCCCGGCCGGGCCACCATTTCTTGACCAGATAGCGAGCGTCCCTGTCGAACAGCAACGCGCCGAAAAAAGTGCCGATTCCATAAGGACACTCATCGGTAGCCGAACCTCGAGGGAGGTCTGACCGAATCGGAGATGCAGATTGGTCTCCCAGGGTAGTCCGAGAATGGCCAACCGTGCCCTGAATAGCGGGTCTCTCCATCGGCCTCAAAGTAGTTTGACTCAAGCGGAATCTCTTCCTTACCATAGCGCGCCAGCACTATGGCGTCCTTCGACGACGCCGGCAGGCAGTTCCACTTCAATGTGGAGCATATCCGCGGCAAGTCGGAGTCGCGGCGCCAGAAGCTGTTGTGTCGGACCACCCCGAACAGGGCCGGTGGTCGAAGGCCACAATATCCGGAGTCGACTCTGTGCAAGTTCCGCGACGACCAAAGCGAACTTGTCCGGACCATAAATGGCTTGGAGCAGACGACGCGAGAGCGGAGTGTCCCGGGCTATTATTCTCACTTGTGATAGGAAGTCGTGTGGCTCGCCCCTAAGAATCGTGGGCACGCCATCCTCAATTGGGCATCGCCAGAGGAGAGTCCGCGAGCCGCTCCAAGTCGTCTGGAACTATGCCGGCATGTGCGTGTGGCCATTTCACGTGAATGAGCGCGGTTTCGGCAGGACGATAGACGTTCAGTTCTTGATGTGCGTTGGCCCAGAGGCGAGAGATGAGAGGCGCGAGGCGCTGCTGTACAGTGCTTTGCGCCAGCCTGTCACGAACGACCTCGGCGCAGAAGTGGACCAGAAGGCACGAGAGTGTTCTTGGTTCCTGAGCATCCAAGCAGAGTAGTAGAGAAGGGGCAGAGAAAGCAGCGCAGGTTCATTGAGAAGCCTAGTAAGTCGAGCTTCCGGGTTGCACGAGGGGCAGAATAGGGCAGCGTGGACTGTGTCCGCCAACTCCTGGGCTTCGCCCTGTGATAGGTCGCTTCGCCCCGTGGATGGTCCTAGTAGGACGACTTCTTGGTCCCCGCTGTGTCAAGGCCCACCACATTTGCGATGGTGGATGCCCATCTGTGCCATGCATCTCCGAGTATCGTACGTTGGTTCATGAGAGTCCAGTGGTTAACGGGGGGGGCTCCTCAATATCGTGAACATATCTAGTTAGCAATTGCCAAGTGTCAGCTCTCGACCAAGTGCGGTAGGTACTGTCTCGAACGGATCGAGGCAATACCCATCTGTCGACGGCCATAGCTCCAATCTCGTCCACCGTGGGGGATTGGCGGTTGGCTGGGCATCCTCACCAAGAAGGACTTCGTGCCAGTTCGTGGCCAATGGGATGCCGTAGACTTCCCTGCGGATGCCATGGCGCAATAGATCGGAGTCAACACCCAACTCGGTACATGCTTGCCTAAGGGCTCTCAGCTTCCAGTTCGGGCCTTGCCCAAAAACGATAGTTGTTGTGATAGCGATGTCCGTTCTGATGGAGGACCTCACGCAACTGAAGAAAGAGAGAGTCCCGATTTGAAAGTGCCCCATCCGCTGGTGAATCCGAGTTTGATGTAGTTGACTGCATTCGGAAGGCGTAGTCGATTGTATATCGAAGACCGCCCGAGGGCGGACGTTGTAGTAGCCACTGTAAGAATGGGGATTCTTGCGGGATTGCGGGGACCCGTCCCCTTTACTGCCTCCGTACCGAACGCGGAAGTCGTCCTGAATGTCCTTGGAGGCTACCATTGCGCCCACCAGCTTGCCCCCTAGGAGACTTGAATACGGAGGAGCCGCCCCGAGTACGTAAGCGTCCATGACAAAGGCTAGACGCTCTCTTCTCTGGTCTGTATTCCAGCCGATCCAAGTATCTCTGCAGCGTAGATTGAAGACTGGGTCGCCGAGTGCCAAGAGGCCAATTAGCTTGTCGTTTTGCCTGTCCATCACCAAATAGCGCATACGTCTACCGTAGCCACGAGAGACCGGAATGGACCAGAGAAGAGTGGCCGCGCGGAACACGTTGCATTCGTCACGCGTAGCACGGGACAGCGGTCGAAGGTATGGCCTGATTTTGGCTGGGCAGACTTCTGCGCCTTCTGCGAACCAGGTCAGGGCTCGTCTGCCTTCCCGCCGCACGAATTCGTATTCCGACTCGGCTCTCTCACGACGCTGCGCAAGGTGGTGTTCGCGGATTGCCTGTTTGGCGGGCTCTCCCGTTACCATGCATTTGAGAGACTCGATGAGTTGTTCCCGCAGAGCCTCATTTACGTAGAAGGGTTTATGCGGCGATTCGACACCTGCAATACCTCCTTCGTGCCTCGCGGCCTTGGCTTGCACGGTAGCCTTCGCGTCATCATCAGACGACACGCCTGTGTCTTCATTCGGTTGGTCCAGAGGTTAGGGCTTCCATTCTCAATCCTCCAACAACAATATCTGACAGCGTCAAGGAGATTGATCTATCGCGCGCGAACTGACCATCTTGAACTGTTTCTGATCCGGAGACTCGGGTGGAACGCCGTGGGGGATGGGTGGGACATGAAACGCGTTCCCGCGCAGTTCATGAAAGTCTCTCCGCCGCAAGTGACGCAGCCTACAGGACCAACTGTGATGGGGCCACGCCTCACTACTTCGCGACACAAGTGCCTCTCAATCCAAGCGATGGTGCCCGAAAAGTGTGACAACTGTGTGTCACGACGATGTGGGAATGCGGTGATAGTACGCTGATGTCGAATGATCGATCGTAAGGGCATTCCAAGTAACTGGACCGAACGACAACGGGCTGCGGCATCGCGCCCGCGCGCCACAGACCCACACGGTGTACACCATCTTCTTGCCGAGCTTTTCGTCCTGTGTGCGGCAATCAAAGGGAGCGATTTGCCGCGGGGAGCATGGGACTGCTGTACTCTAACCGGTGCACTGTGCCGCGTCAACGGGTCATAGGTGCGCCAGCAACTTTGTCATCCACCGTGGTTCTGCCGTGCGGGCAGATGTTATTGTCCTGCGCTGTTGGATGGACGTTTCTCGCCTGGCCGATTCGCAGACTCTCCTAGCGCACGCTCATGCACATCCAGATCCGCCTTGCTGAACAGCACGAACCGGATGAGCTTCACTGAGGTCAGGTGCGGTACTTCGGCGAGGACGGTGGTGAAGGCGACGCGGGCGGCCTCCTCGACCGGGTAGCCGAAGATGCCGGTGGAGATGGCGGGGAAGGCGATGGACGGGATGTCGTGTTCCTCGGCCAGCTTCAGGGCGTTGCGGTAGCAGTTGGCCAGCAGGACGTCCGACGGCTTGTCCACCCCGTACACCGGCCCCAGGCAGTGGATGACATGCTTGTTGGGCAGCCGGTGCGCCCCGGTGATGACCGCCTCGCCCGGGCGGATGGGCGCGAGGTGGCGGCATTCCTCGGCAAGCCCCGGTCCCGCAGCCCGGTGGATGGCCCCCGCCACCCCGCCCCCCGGCGCCAGCCAGGCGTTGGCCGCGTTCACGATGGTATCGATGTCAGGCTGCTCGACGATGTTGCCGTGCACGCATTCGAGCGTCACCCCGTGGTATTCCCGTTTCATGCTCTTTGCCCTACCTATACCAATGATAGTCCGGAGTCGCAGGTCGCGAGTTGCATATTCCGTCCCCCATCCACCCGCCTTGCGGCAGCATCATAGCGCGGAGAGGTGAAGTATCATGCAGCAGCGTTCTGGCATTCCAGGAGCATACCGTGCAATCCTGCATTCGAAATGCAAATTTGCACACAATTCGGGAGATTGAGAACGGGGCGGAACACGCGGCGGGCAGGCATGGGAGCCGAGGGGAATACGGAGGACACCATTCACGGATTGCCTAAACAATTGTGAGTACGGCGTCCTCGCGGTCCTTGCCGCCCTCGAGAAACCAGCACTACGCGAGAAGGCGCTCGAAGCTCTCCCTGTTCAGTCCCGCATCCCGGAGAATCTTCGAAAGCAGTCCGGCCCCAATCGTTTCTCCAGTGTGAACCGGGACTACAGTGACGCGCCCGTCGGGATGCCTGAGAAACGCGTGACTGCCCTTCCGGCGAACGACGGAGAAGCCGCCCCGCTCGAGCGCGCTTACTACGTCCGCGCCGCCGACCCGTGGAAGGCGGCTCATACGGCAACCGACTGAAACCCCACGAGTTCCAAGGTGGGGCCGGGTTCTTCTCCTTGCACCTCAAGGCAAAGCGCGATGGCCTCCCGCATGCGGTCGAGTAACTCGTCCAGAGACCTCGCCTGTGTGTGACACCCCTGCAGACCTGGAACGGTCCCCACCAGCATGCCGTCTTCGTCTCTCTCGATCACTACCGTGAATCTGCGTGCCATCAGCAACTCCATGGGATAAGTTGGACCGGTCTTTCGTACATGGCCATTGTAGCCTTGGATTCGTTCTCAGGCAAGGTTATCCATCCACGTGACATCACCGTGTTTCCACCCCGCCCCGCCGGGGCGTTGTGGGAACCGACTCCTACGTCCGGAATGTGAATCGAGGCTATTGTCAAATGACAAGTGGCGCTTGGACGGAACTTGAGAGTCCAGCTCGCGAGCTTTCGGGGGGCCGCGGTGTCCGTTTCCGATGGTTTCGTACTAGAATGGGGTGGGGAGGGGAAGATGGGAACCGAAGAACCGCGGAACATGCCGGCGACCAAGTCCAAGGCTGAAGTCGTGCAGATATACGCGAGGCTGTCCCGGATGTACGACGCCTGGGGCGTCCTGACGGAGGCAAAGGCGGCGGAAAGGGCACTGCAACTGGCTGCCATCAAGGATGGTGAGGACATTCTGGAAGTGGCGGTGGGCACGGGCCGGGTGTTCGAGCAGATCGTATCCGCCAACATGACCGGCCGGAACGAGGGCATCGACCTGTCCCCCGAGATGCTGGCGGTGGCGGAGAAACGCCTCAGCCGGAAGTATTCCAACTACTCGCTCAAGGTGGCCGACGCGTACGCGCTGCCTTTCGAGAACGAGAGCTTCGACCTCATAGTCTGCAACTACATGTTCGACCTGCTGCCCACGGAGGATTTCTCGATGGTGCTGCTGGAGTTCAAGCGCGTGCTGCGGCCCGGCGGAAGGATCGCACTCACGAGCTGGACGCGAGCGAGGCACTGGTACAGCCGTATCTGGGACTGGCTCATCGGTGCTGCCCCGGATCTGATGGCGGGATGCCGGCCGGTGTTTCTGCGAACGGCCGTGGAGCAGGCGGGCTTCGCTAACATACACGAGGAATACGTGAGCCAGTTGACGTTCCCCTCGGTGGTCATCCGTGCCGAGAAGCCGTGACGGGGGGATTCCGATTCTAATTCGGGGACACCTTACTATTAACGGTACACCTCGGGCATACTGACAGTAGCGAAGGTGGGCTGAGGGCGGGCATGGAGAATACGGGGGCGCCATTCACACATTGTCGCGAACGATTTGAGTATGGTGTTTCTGTAGTTGTGGCGGGCGGTTCACGAACCGCCCCTAGAGGAGCCAGGTGGATCGGTGTTGCGGCCTTCACGACCACAGTGGCAATCGAGACTACGGGAGAGGCATGCCTCTCCCCTACGGATAACCCGCCATCCCGCCTCGACGGCGGGCAGGCATGGAGAATACGGGGACATCATTCACAGCGTTGCCCGAACGATTTGAGTATGGTCTCCCCGTATTCGTGGCGGGCGGGCACGCGCAGCGTTCCCTACGGCGGACAGCCACACACCTCACGATTCAGAGGTCGCGTTGCGATAATTCACCTGTAGGGGTCGGTTCCCACACCGACCCGGTGGGGTGGGGGGTGAGGACTCCGCGCCCTGCAAGTGAACAACTCGACTGCCGGAGGAGCGTGGAGCTCCTGCGACAGCCGGGCGCCGTGGCGCCACCAATGGCGACTCTGTGCAATTCTGCAATCGAAATGCAAATGTGCAGGTTATTTGTGAGGGGTGACTGGCTGAATGACGAATGGTCGCTGCTACGACACGAGCGTTGCCAGCTTTTGCAAGACCTCGCTGATGGTCTCCTGCGGAAGGGCGCACAGCAGTTCCGCGTGTCTGGCACGCCAGTCGAGACATTTCACCTGGTCTGACAGCACCGCCCCGCTCGCGGGCATCCCCACGGGGAGGCTCCACTTCAAACGGGTACCCCTTCACCTGGCTGGTGATGGGGCAGAGCAGCGCGAGTCCCGTCCTGGTGTTGTAGCTACCCGGAGAAACGACCACCGCAGGCCTGCGTCCCGCCTGTTCATGCCCTGCCTGCGGATTGAGGCTGATCCACACAATGTCGCCGCGTTGCGGAACAAACTCGCGCTCTTCTACCACGATTCCCTGCCTGTGGCCTCACCACTTTCTATCTCGGCATGCAGGTTCTCGGGGGTGATGTCTGCGAGCAGTTGAGTGAGCGTATATGCCGGCCGTGCGAGCGGCACAATGACGATAGTGCCGTCCCGGAGCGTCACTTCGACAGGTGCGCCGTCCTCGATGCCGGTCTCGATGGTGAATGACTTGGGGATACGCAGTGCGAGACTGTTGCCCCATTTCTGAACGCGTGTTTTCATGGTTGTGTTCTCTTTCCCGAAGTAGATACATTGAAGATACACGAATTCCGCCCGGGGGGCAAACCAGGGTGGAGGGAGCCGAGCGGAATACCTTTGTGGGGGACAAGGTCGGAAGTGGCGCATATCGGTAGGTGCGGTGGCGCGGCCGGCTTTGACGTCCATCGGGTCTATTCCGACCATTGTCGGGTGAGACGACCGGATGGCGGGCAGGCATGGAGAATCCGGGGACACCATTCACAGGTTGTCCGAACGATTCCAGTATGGTGTCCCCGGATTCAGGGCGGGCGGATGCGCAGAACGTGTCCCCCTACGGAGCCGGACGAGATACAACGTTGATAGCCTGAACGACCACAGTGGCAATGGAGACCACGGGAGAGGGCATGCCTCTCCCCTACGGATACACCCCCGCCCACCCCTGGCGGGCACGCGCAGCGTGCCCCTACGAGATGACACATCACCCAAACGGGCAGGCACGCCAGCGTGGCCCTACGGCAGACAGCCCTGGCCCCACCGCGCAGGGCGGGCGGTTCTCGAACCGCCCCTACAGGAGCCAGGTGGAATCGAGTGTTGGCGGCCTTCACGACCACAGTGGCAATCGAGACTACGGGAGAGGCATGCCTCTCCCCCCTACGGACAACACCACCGCCCCGCCTCGATGGCGGGCGCGCATGGAGAACACGGGGACACCATCCACATTACCCGACCGATTCAGCATGGTGTCCCCATGTCGTGGCGGGCACGCGCAGCGTCCCCTACGGTTTCTGACGTGCGAACCGGTCCTGGGCCGCGCCCAGTGACGACGCATGCCGGTACATGTCGGCCCACGGGTCCTTGCCGCCGCCGAGGCGACGGAAGATGTTCTTGATGGTGTAGCGGCGCGGGGCGACAGTCCCCGCCTCCAATTCATCCCACGACAGCGGCGTGGCCACCGGCGCTCCCGGCCTGGCGCGCACCGAGTACGGCGCCACCGCCGTATGGGCGTACGAATTACGCAGCGTGTCGAGGAAGATGCGCTCCCCGCGCTTCGCCTTCCGTTGCTCCACCGTGACGTCATCCGGGTAGCGCTCGGCGAGCCGGGTGACGACGCCATGCGCGAACTCCCTGACCTCGTCGTAGGTCTTCTCGGGCTTGATGGGCACGTAGATGTGGTACCCCGTTGAGCCGGTGGTCGAGACGAACGTCGCCAGGCCGAGCCCTTCGAACGCCTCACGCATGCGGAGCGCCGTCGAGCGCAACGCCGGCAGGTTCTCGATGTCTTCGGGAGGGTCGAGGTCCATCACGAGCCTGTCCGGGTAGTTCAGCCGGTCGCTGCGGCTCAGCCACAGGTGCAGCACCAGGCTGCCCTGGTTGACCACATACAACAGCGTCGCCGCGTCGTTGCAGACGACGTGCGTGACCGTGCCTCCCTCTTTGTCCACGGTAACCCGTGCAATCCAGTCCGGATAGTAGTCAGCGATGGCGTGCTGGTAGAAAGACTGACCTTCGATGCCGTCGGGATAGCGCTGCATGGTGAGCGGCCTGTCCTTGATATGCGGCAGCATGTGGGAGGCGATCTTCTCGTAGTAGTCCAGGACCTCCCCTTTCGTGATGCCGGAGTCCGGGAAGTACACCTTGTCCAGGTGCGACAATTCGATATCGTGTCCGTCGATGTGCCGTGTCTCGTTCATCCCCCCACCTCCCGTGTGACCTGTTTGGGCGACTTGTCCCCGCGGAGTCCGAGGTAGACGGGATGCCGCAGCTTCCCGTGGTCCGTCCACTCGGTGAACTTCGCCTGCGCCACCAGCTTCGGTTCAACCCAATGCACGTGGCGCCGGGGCAATTCGTCATCCGGCGCGAACGCAGGAGCGTCGGTCTCCAGTTTGCCCAGCGTGTTCCGCAGGTCGACGAGCGTGGCATCGTCGTAGCCCGTGCCGATCTTGCCCGCGTACATCAGTTTCTTGTCTTTGTAGTACCCCACCAGGAGCGCACCGAGCCCCACCCTGCTGCCCTCGGGGTCGGTGAATCCGCCGATGACCACTTCCTGTTCCTTCACGCACTTGAACTTGAGCCACAGCTTTGATCTGTCATGCACGTAGGGCGCCCGGGCATCCTTCGCGATGAGTCCCTCCCACCCCTTCGGGCACGCCTCGGCGAAGTATTCCTTGCCGTCGCGGTCGCGGTGTTCGGTGAAGCGAAGCGGGTCGTGGAACTGCAGCGCCGCACGCAGCAACGCCTTGCGCTGCCTCAGCGGCACGCCAGTCACGTCGTGTCCATCCAGATAGAGGATATCGAACACGTAGTAGAACACGGGGACGTCGCTGCCGCGCACCGCGGCCGGGTCGGTCAGCTTCATGCGGTTCTGAAGCCTGACTGAAGCTCGTCACCTCGCCCTCGAAGGCCACTATCTCACCATCCACGACGAAATCGGTCAGCGCCTGACGCGCGATGCTCTCCGCAACCTCGGGGTACGTGCCGCTTATGTCCTTTCTGTTACGTGACATAAGGCGCACTTCGCCACCGTGGCGGAAGGTGAGGCACCGTTCGCCATCGAACTTGGTCTCGAAGAGCCAGTTCTCGTTCGAGAACGGCGTATCGGTGAGCGTGGCCAGCATCGGCGACAGCCATTCAGGGAATGGCGCGGCAACTGCTTTGGCGCGTTCGGATGATTCCAGTTTGTCCAGCGGGCTACCCGGCATGGCTCTCCTCCCCGGCTATCTCTTCGAGGGTTCGACCCGTCAGCGCGGAGTCCGGTTCCGACGTCTCAGGATCGCGCTTCGCGTCCGCATCCTCGTCCTTCATCTTGACGAGCAGCCAGCGGCGGTCGACCACATCCCCCATGCGCACCAGCGCGTAGCCCCCCTTCAGCTTCTTTCCCTCGAGCCACACTTCGAGCTGGCCGTCGTGAATGGCTTCGTCGAACGGCTTGTCCTTCAGGTTGCGGAAGTGGCCCGTGTCCCAGACCATGACGGTTCCCGCGCCGTACTCATGCTCCGGAATAGTGCCTTCGAAGTCGATGTAATCGAGCGGGTGGTCCTCAACCATCATGGCGAGTCGCTTCACACCCGGATTGGTTGACGGCCCCTTGGGCACCGCCCAGGACTTGAGGACGCCGTCGATCTCGAGCCGGAAATCGTAATGCAGGTTCCTGGCTTGATGCTTCTGAATCACGAAACGTGGATCGGTCTTGCTACCCGCATCACCGCTTTCTGCGCCTTTCCCTGCGGTTCGGACGTGCGGTCGAAATGCCGCTTGTCCCGATACTCCTTGAGTTGGTCCGCGTTCTCCATCGCGCCACCTCTGCTCCCTCACTGATAGAGCGATACGCTGCAACTATCATTTCGCAAAGTCAAGTCACGATGCCTGTCGTGTTGCCGCAACGGCCTGAGTCTCGCTTTGACAGGCTCGAAGGGCGTTGGTATCGTGGCTGCGGATGTCTTCGTCTGCGACGCGGCGCAGGTGGCGCCGGGCATCGCGGGCGACAGGCGGTGACAGGAGGGTGGTGCATGGCGACGAGGGGCAGAAGTCGAATCGGCACGTCCGGCTGGCAGTACGACCACTGGAAGGGCCTCTTCTATCCGGCTGACCTTGCGAAGGACCGGTGGTTCGCCTTCTACTCAGAGCGTTTCGACACTGTTGAGGTCAACAACACCTTCTACCACCTGCCCACCGCCGCAGCCTTCGACGCGTGGCGCGAGGAGGCCCCCGAGGGCGTTCTGCTACGCGCTGAAGTTCAGCCGCTACGGCACCCAGATGAAGAAGCTGAAAGACCCCGATGCCACGATAGGCAACTTCATGGAGCGGGCGCAGCGGCTTCGTTCCTTCCTTGGCCCCATACTGGTGCAACTGCCACCCCGATGGAAGCCGGACGTCCCACGGCTGCGCGCGTTCCTGGATGCGGCGCCATCGAACGTGCGATGGGCCGTTGAGTTCCGCGACGCCGCGTGGCTGGTCGAGGACGTGTTCCGGGTCCTGCGCGACCACAATGCGGCGCTGGTGATTCACGACAAGATCAAGGACCATCCGCGGGAGGTTACCGCGGACTGGGTCTATCTGCGATTCCACGGCGTCGACTACTCGCACAACTACAGCCACGAGTATCTTGCGGAGATTGCCGGCGTGGGTACGAACACAACTCGACGCCGGACGCGATGCGTATGCGTATTTCAATAATGACGCCAACGCGTACGCGATAGGGAATGCACTGGAACTTCGACGGTTGGTCGAATCCTGAATCGCAATGTTCCTCAACGGGTCTTTGTTGACTGACGCCACTTCATCAGCCGGTGCGGATCAGATTCAAAAACGAGGCGCACCCGGATTCGTAAGACCAGGCGGCCCGGCTCGAGCTGCTCGAGCCGGGGGTTGCCTGGATAGAGGCAGACCGATGCGAACCGGCCGCCCCGCACTTCAGGCTACTTCGACCCGCGCGGTTGATGTCGTCTTGCCGTTGCGTTCACGGCCGTCAGCGTATACGTCGTTGTAGTGGTCGGCGGCCGATGTTGCCGCCCGGAGAGAGGCGAAGCATCCTCCGCTCGGTCCAGTGGCCATCGACATAGTGCCCGAAACGTTCCAGCTCAGGATGACCCGGCCAAGGTTCCATCGTGATTGCCCTGAGCCGGGTCACTGCAACCCCAGCCCACCTTTAGAGGACCGGTCGGTTGTCGTTACTCACGAGACTTCGACAGTCACGGTTGCCGTCGTCGCGAGGCCGATTTCATTCGTGGCAGTCAGTGTATACGTGGTCGTTATCTTTGGTAGAACCATGGTGCTGCCCGATGGGGTGAAGCTGCCTCCGACGGGCGTGATGACTACGGACCATGTATTCGACACAACCCAACTCAGTGTGGACGCCTCGCCTTCGGAAACCCGGGGCGGGTCGGCGATGAAGGACTCGATGACTGGTAAGTCGGTCGTTAGCGAGAGCGCATTTGCCACCGTCACCTCAGCCGTTGCTGTGATGGTTTCGCCTTCAGCATCCGTCGCGACCAGCGTATATACGGTGGTCGCCGCGGGGCTCACCACGGTGGTGCCTTTTGAAGCCACCTCACCTGCACCGGTATCGATTTCGATACTCTCGGCACCCGAGACAGTCCAACTGAGTGTTGACGAACCGCCGGGAGGAACCGTCGCCGGATAGGCAGAGAACGAATTGATGGCGAGAAGCGTGACCGTGGGTGTGGGGCTGGGTGATTCAGCCGGCGTGCATCCGGCCGTCGTGACGAGAAAAACCAGGACTCCAAGTGCCAACCACTTCATACTGTCCTCCCCTCCGCTGACTGATGGCGCCAGCGCCATAGCCTTGTGGCTGCTATCCTAGCACACCAGCATAAGAAACCAAGTCGCTCTGTCGAATGGTGTCAATCTTACGATGAGACTGCGGAAATACTCTACCCGCGACAGAGGCTGGGGTCGCGAATGAACACGAAGGCGCGGGCGACCGGCGACACGCTCCTTCCAGCCGGCGGCGGCTGACTGAACTCAGGTCGCGAGAACCCGGTCCGGTTTCGGCTCACGAAGCCGGGCCGGGTCACTTCGGGATTGCCTGTACTCAGCTGGTCCCGGCCGTTGGCTACACAACCTTCACGGTCACCGTCGCTGTAGTAGTGCCGTTTTCGTTTATGGCGCTCAACGTGTAGGTCGTCGTTATCAACGGCAGGACCATGTTGCTGCCATGGGGAGCAAAGTTCCCCCCGGTTGGCGTGATGATAACCGAGTAGGTGTTCGACACGTCCCAACTCAGTGTGGACGGGTTACCCGAGGAAACCTGGGTCGGGGTGGCCGTAAACGAATTGATGACGGGCGCCCCCGGCATCAACCCGGGCGAACTGGAGACTACCACCTGGGCGGTAGCGGCGATTTCTTCGCCTTCAGCACTGGTCGCCACGAGCGTGTACATAGTAGTGGCGGTAGGCTTCACGACGGTGGTGCCGGTTGCGGACAGGACGCCCACCCCGGTATCGATGACTATACTCTCGGCGCCCGAGACGGCCCAACTGAGCGTTGTCGAGTCGCCTGCGGAGATTGCCGGGGGATCCGCGGTGAAGGAATCGACTGCCACCAGCGTACCTTCCGTGCCGGGGCCGCTCGGTGGCTGCGCCTGCGCGCATCCGACTGCAGAGAGAAGTACAACCAGGACTGCGACTGCTACCCACTTCATACTATCCACCTCCCCACACTGACAATATCTGTCAGCGTCATAGCCCTATAGTGATAACACTAGCAGGGTGGGGCGCCACCGCAACTCGCGGGGTCCGAAAGGCGCTTCAACGGCAACATGACCTTGTGCAGAAGCACTACGGGCGAGGGAAGGTGGGTCGCCGGTCACCACGAAGGGATGTGCGAGGTGCGAGCCGAGGGCACGCAGGGCAACTCTCCACCCGCGCCGGGCACCAACCCCACCCCACCTCTAGAGGACGGATCGGTCATCATCGCTCAGGAGACGCCGATGGTCACTGTGGCCGTGGTTGTGCCGGTTTCATTCATGGCAGCCAGCGTGTACGTAGTCGTTATCGACGGTAGAACTGTCTTGCTTCCCACGGGCGCAAACGTCCCTCCCGTGGGCGTAATGGTTACCGAATTCGCATTCGACACGGTCCAACTCAGCATTGACGGGTTACCCGAGGAAACCTGGGGCGGATTGGCAACGAACGAATCGATGACCGGCGCTCCGGGCGTAAGCGAAGACGTCTTGGAGACCAGCACCTGGGCCGTCGCGGCCACTTCTTCGCCCCCAGTGCTCACCGCCACGAGTGTATAGGCCGTGGTGGCCGTAGGCCGCACTGTTGCGGTGCCGGTCGCGGACACCAGCCCGACGCCGTTGTCGATAACGATACTCTCTGCGCCCGAGACGTCCCAACTGAGAGTCGAAGACTCGCCAACGGCAATGGCGGGCGGATCGGCAGTGAAGGAATCAACTGCCACCGGCGTGCCTTCCGCGCCGGGGCCGCCGGGTGGCTGCGCCTGCGCGCATCCTACGGCAGAGACAAGTACAACCAGGACTGCGACTGCTACCCACTTCATAGTATCCACTTCCCCCACACTGACGCTATGTTTCAGTGTGATAGCCCCACGGATAATCCTAGCACGGTGGGGTGTCACCGCAACTCCAGTTGAGCAAGCGGCAGACTCATTGGGGGGCACTTCTAAAGGCTCCGGGGACAGCGGAGCTTCGGCATGGGCGTGTTTCTCTGACGGATACGGCGTGTCTTCGCCCTGGCGGGCAATCCGCGGCGTGCCGGTCGACGTTGCGCGCGCAGTATTCGAGGAGGCCTAGGCATCATGGTTTCCGAGGGCGATTCAAGCTCGACGTCCGCCTCAGTCTCGTGGGGACCGCGCGGCCACGAAGGCGTGGTTCCGCCGGACAGCCAACCAGCGCGAGAGATTGCTCTTGCGGGAGAACGAAGCTCGTCGGGAGGCGCCTCACACAGAGGCGCACACTATGCCTGGCGGGCCGGCGGCGTTGGTGTCGTGTGATCCCTATGGAGACGCTTGTGCCAGTTGCCATCACAACCTTGACAATAACCCTGGGAGGCGCAACACTGTAGGTAGAGGTGAGGTGAGCCGCTCCCGGTTCTCGGCCCATCTGGGCGCAGAATAATGGCCAGCTATTCGACTTCACTTGGCGTCACCACGTTCCAGCCAGGCCCGTTGTCCTGCGTCACTCCGTGTTTCACGTACATTACGCCGATGCGAAGTATTTCGGACGAGATGACGCAGACATGAAGGACGATGAATCATCGCCAACACGCAATCCCCGGACGGCCGATATTCCCGCCCGCAATGCTCCGCCGGAGAGCCCCCCCTGGTATCGTGTCCTGGGAGACGCCTCGTCCTCCCCCGTAGTCGTTCTGGACTTCGATTGGCGCGTCATGTATGCCAATGCGGCTGCGGCGCATATCCTGGGCGTGCCGGCCTCAAGCGCGACGGGCCAACAACTGCGCGACCTTGTCCCCGCGCTGCGGAATTCGCCTCTTCAAGAAGGTTTCCAACGCGTGATGAATGCTCGAACCTCCACCACCGTCACGCACGAACTTACGCAGGATGGGAAGCCGACTCGATGGCTGGAGGCCCGCCTGTTTCCGGTGCCGGAGGGTCTGTTGGTGTTGGGCGCGGATGTTACCCAGCGACAGCACACGGCGCAGGCATTGCGCGACAGCGAGGCGCGGTTCCGCAATCTGTTCGACAATGCTCTAAACGCCATCATCGTGGTCTCCGGGGATGGAGCAATCCAGGAAGTCAACCAGGTCTGGTTGGACATGTTTCAGTACTCTCGCGACGACTTGACGTCGCTGAATGTCGCCGAGGATCTGTATGCGGACCCGGAATTGCGCGGGCGCATCCTTCAACAGGCAGCCGAATATGGCACCGTGAGCAGCATGGTGAAGTACAAGCGCAAGGATGGCACGGTCTTCGACGCGCGCCTCAGGGTGATCAAGCTTCCCGACGCCGGTGGGAACGCTGAACTGTATCAGGGCTTCATCTACGATACCACGGAGTTGGTTCAGGCGGAAAGCCGGGAACGCGATCAGCGTGGATTTGCCGCTGCCCTCATGGAGACAAGCCCCGCATGCATCCTCGTCTTCGACACAGACCGCCGCATCGTGTTCGCAAACGTGGAGGCCGATCGGGTGCTCGGCATCCCGCACGAGAAACTGCTGGGCATGACCTGCGGCCTGGACTTTCTCCTCCTGGACTTGAGAGGCGCCCCACTCCCCGAGGACCGGCTCCCGGCGTGTCATGTATTGAAGACGCAAGAGCCCATATACGGGGTGGAATACGCTTTCGATTCTCCGAGTGGCCGGCGGATACTCTCCATCAGTGCGGCGCCGCTGCACAGCGAGAACTTGGCTGTCAGCAGCGTGGTGGCATCGATAGAGGATGTTACGGCCCGAAGGCAGATGGAAGAGGACCTCTGGCGTAGTTACGACACTCGCGCATCACTCAACGAGATCCTTGAACTCTCTCTTGCCGACCTGCCGTTGCAGTCCATACTGGAACGCTCGCTTATCCACATTCTCTCCATCCCGTGGTTCTCGTTCGAGTCGACCGGAGCCATCTTCCTGGTTGAAGACCAGCCTGACACGCTGGTCATGAAGGCCCAGTTGGGGCTCGCGGAATCGGTTCAGGAACAGTGTGGCCGTCTCGAATTCGGGCGATGCCTGTGCGGGCGCGCCGCGCTCACCAAAGAGCCTCAGTTTGCGGACAACGTGGAGAGCACGCAGGAGATCGTATCTCAGGGTCTCCCGCCTCACGGTCACTACTGTATTCCCATTCTATTTGACGATGTCGTACGTGGTGTCGTCAGCGTGTACACGAAGGAAGGGCACCCTCGAGATGCCGGAGCCGTGACATACCTCTCCGCAGTCGCCAACACTCTGGCGGGCATTATCGAGCGCAGGCGGCGTGAGCACGAGCGCGAGGAGGCACTGGCCCGTGTCCAGACGGCGCTCACGGCCACGGTCCAGGTAATGTCGGCAGCCGTGGAGATGCGTGACCCGTATACGGCCGGCCACCAGTTGCGCGTCACTATCGTTGCCCGGGCCATCGCGGAAGAGATGGGCATGTCCGCTGAGTCGCTTCGTGCAGTCGAAGTCGCGGGACGGGTACACGACCTCGGCAAGCTGCGTATACCCGCCGAGATACTCACCAAGCCGAGCAAGCTGACTGCCGTCGAGTACCAGTTGATCAAGGAACACCCGCAGGCCAGCTATGAACTACTTAAAGGCGTCGATTTCCCCTGGCCCGTTGCAGAGATAGCGCGGGAGCACCACGAACGCATCGACGGCTCGGGCTACCCTCAGGGGTTGAAGGGCGATGAGATGCTTCCCGAGGCCCGCGTCCTCGCCGTGGCCGACGTCTTTGAGGCGATGTCATCCCACAGACCGTACCGGCCCACGTTGGGCACGGAGGCGGCTTTGCAGGAACTGGAGAGCCACAGCGGTGTACTGTATGACTCTCTGGCCGTAGAGGCCCTTGTGCGGCTGGTTAGGGAGAAGGGATTCGCGGTGGAAGGCTAGCCACGCTGAACGCGGAGACACCATTCGCACGGGTTCCGAGGGATTCGACATGTTCCGACCCGATGGCTGCCACGTCTCGGCGAATCGTATGCAGGTTGATCGCCACCCCTCAGGCGGGAGGTTCCCGAACCGCCCCCGCATCCACGTCGATACTCGTGCCAACGGCCATCATCATTGCGTTGCGTTGCACCTGGGGACTCTGATCGAGGTGTGCCAGCCCCGGCGAATCCCTTCGTTCTCGCACCGGTGGGCGCGTATGGTCAACGCGAGGACGCCAGTCACACGACTGGCCCATGAATCGAGATGTTCTGGCCGGATGCCGGCCATGGTCCGGTGAATCGGAGCAGGGGCGCTTCCCACGCCGCCCCACGGGATGCGCGGGGAAGTTTAGAAGACGCCACGGCATGCCGCCGGCGGGCACGCGGGCTGTTCCTCGCAACGAGGCCCACTCCACAACTGCCAATTCCGACGATTGGCAGCCCGCCACACGCGTGGAACTCTACGATTTGCGGGAATCGTGACATACAGTTGGCACAGCCTTGTGTCACGCTGTTCGCATCTGAGAACGCCGCTAGACGGAAGGCTGAGGCGTTGACCGAGGCCTGACGGGTGGCGCTCAGAGAGGCGCTCTGCGTTGCGGCGCGTTCGGCCGCGACAGCCAGGGCGACGGGTGGCAGGGTGGGGCGGCGGCAGTGGACCGCGACCATGCACAGTGCTGTGGAATGCTCCCCGAGTATCGTGGTGCGGTCCCTGCCGGCTCATGTTTGTGAACTCCGGGAAAGCCACGCAGAGAGGCCCATACTCTGTCTGCTGGTGCACTGGCATGTCACGATGGCAAGGACTCTGGAAATCTTGAGGCGCGCTTGGTATTGGCACGACGTGCCCGCGTGGCGCTTAGGCCGCAGCCGCTCCAGCGGTGAGGCGGTGGCCTCAGTTCAGTTGAAGTCGTCGGCCTGGCGTTGGCGCCTACGGCCGCTCAGGGGCCGGTTTGGAGTCGTCGCGGCGCAACCGGCGCGGATCGTCACGGGGTGCGAGGGGCCGGAACGGAGGGCCGTCAGGGCGTCGGAAAGGAGGCCGCCCTCCCGGCGTCGTCGGGCCTTGCGTATTTCCCGATCGGGAGGTAGTGCTGTAGCCGCCTTGTGTGTTTCGCGGTTGCGACTGGCCTTGCTGCGGCACAGGTTGCCGGATGTCGGGCCGCTGGAATCCTGGACTCGCGGGTCGATTGTTCCCGGAGTCTGGAGCGGGACGGCCCGCCGCAGGGCGATCATCTCGCAGGGGTGGCGTATCCCGTCCACTTATTGGAGGGCGGGGTGGCTGTGAATCATTCATCGGCCGCGCGGGTCGAAATGCAGGTCCCCGGTTGTCCGGGGGATTGCTTCCATATGTGGGGTTGTTGAGAGGCCGGCCCTGGTTGCGGTCGAACGAATTTGGATAGGGCGCG
Source organism: uncultured Chloroflexia bacterium (assembly GCA_963761225.1). Lineage (GTDB taxonomy): Bacteria > Chloroflexota > Dehalococcoidia > GIF9 > AB-539-J10 > SKVJ01. Next base: position 20,619 of record CAVXGE010000009.1, read on the forward strand.
CGGGGGCGCTCGGGTACCCGTGCCCCTCCCGACGCAAACGGAGGTGTAGCATCGCGGTTTCGCTGGAAGCCGCCGTTCCCCGGGTTGTATGGCGCACGTGGCGCCGGGAACGAAGGTTCTTCGCGGGACTGGGAAACGCGCCGTCTCTGATCTTTGCCGTCGTCCCGGCGAGCGAGATTCCGGCGAGGCCGGCTACCGCCGAAGCTGCCATCATCGTCGGTCAGGAAATCGCGTGACGACTTCCGTCCGTTGCGGGACGCTCGGGATTCACGCACATCGAGTGCGTCAGGTTCCTCGAGGTCAAGTTCGTCCGGCGTCTCAGCCGGATAGTGGCGGTTGCTCACTGCTCGTACACGTGCCGGTGTGCCCTGATATCCTGCACCATGTCGCGCACCGAGCCATCCAGGTCATAGCGGACCTTCCAGTTCCAGTCCTGGCGGGCTGTCGTGTCCTCAAGTCGCTCGGGCAGGTTCTCGACCAACTCAATCATCTTCTCATCAGGTGCGAAGTCCAATTTTGCATCCGGCACCACGCGGCGAATCGCATCGGCCAACTGCCCCGCAGTGACGGAATAACCAAACAGATTGTACACCCGCCGTGTCAAACTGTCTTCCGGGGCATTCTTGAGGTCCATGAGGCCCCAGGCGCCGTCTTTGACATACGTGACGGGGATGGAGGTCTCGGGTTTCACGTAGATCGTGTACGGCCTGCCAAGAGCGGTCTCCTGCACTGCCCGGTAGATGTACGCACTCTGTGCCGTGTCGAATCGCCCCATGCCCATCAGCGGCGTGAATCGTACACCCCTGAAGTCGATGCCGAATCTGCGCTGGTAGTATTCACCCAGCCGCTCACCGCACACCTTGGTGGTGCCGTACATGCTTGGCGGGTGCTGGGCGATGTCGTTGGGCACCACTTTGGGCACGTCGCGGCCGAATGTCGCGAGCGTGCTGAGAAAAATGACCTTCTTTACCCCGAAGAGGCGTGCGGCCTCCAGAACATTATAGGTGCCGGTGATGTTGACGGTGAAGGCGGCCTGGGGGTTCTGCTCGCTGGCAGGAGGCAGGATAGCGCTGGAATGGTAGATGCAATCGGCGCCGCTTTCCTTGACTGCGTCCATCACCTGCGCCCAGTTCGAGATGTCGCCCCGGAACGCCGTGACGCCTTCAGGGGTCTTGCCCAGGCGGGAGCCGCCGGCCACGTCGAAAATCGACACCTGCTCTCCGTGTTCGAGGAGAAGGTTTGTGAGGTGGTGGCCGATGAATCCGAATCCGCCGGTAATCAGGTTCTTGCCCATGATGCGTCTCCTGTGTCTCAGATGTTCACTTGTGTCCAGCAAGGGTTTGGAATCTGACTGGCCGCCAACCCGCCGATTCTCAAGTTCAGACGGTACTTTACCACCATTTGGCGCAAGAGTGAACTCGCACAGACGATGGCGGGCAGCGTCTCTCCGGGATATTGACCCTGCCAAGTTAGAGGCCGCTGCGCCGGATGCGGCTGAGAATGGCTCAGGCTGGAGCGCCCGCCAGCCATTCCGCACAAGAGTACAACTATACTATACTAATGATATACTACGTTGTATCAGTCGCTCTGACAATCCCATAGTGGGGGCCGGAGCGAGCGGCGGCGAATGCGTTTCATTCCAGGAAGGAGATTCCATGAGCCCACGTGACGAGATACTGGAGCTTGCGAGACAACATCTTGGGCACGACAATCTCCTGACGGTGCCCCGGTCTTTCATCGACGTAACCGGCGACCACTTCTCTGCGCTGGTGTTGTCGCAACTCCTGTACTGGACCGATCGCACCTCCGACCCGGAAGGCTGGGTCTACAAATCCCACGCGCAGTGGAAAGACGAACTCTGCATGGGGCGTTCCGTGGTCGACAGGGCGCGCCAACGGCTTGTCACGCTCGGACTGTTGCAGGAGACGCACCGCAAGGCGAGAGGCATGCGGGTGATGCACTTCCGCCTCGACATGGCGGCACTGCGCATTGCGGTCTTATCGCTGGCTCCGTCGCCGGATAGCTGCAACGCGGAAAGCTGCACTCCGGCAGACCCGGATGTCGGGAATCAGCAGACCGCTCTGTCGAATTCCGGCACTCCATCTACAGAGACTACGGCAGAGACTTCTTCACAGACTACTCTTAAGACTACTTCACAGACTTCTTCAGAAACTTCACCGGAAATCAATGCACCGCGCGGCGAAAAGCACTGCGAAACAGACCCGCGGGAGGGCGGAGGGCCGGAGAGGAGAGGAGCAGAATCAGGAAAGAGTATGGGAGAAGACGGCGATTGCACGGGGAATAGCCATGAAGCGGCGAGTCACGGTTTCAGAGCATTGAGCGACCTGTACCGGAGGCCAGTCGCGCGCGCGGCCTGAGGCGGACAGGACAGGTATGGAGTATGAGGACCGGTTGTTCGAGATACTGGAACAGGTCTCCGGATTTCCCAGGGAACGTGACTACCCGCATCTCGAGGCCGTCCTCGCCGACTTCCCCGGCGTTGACCATGTCCCCGAATTCGGCAGGTTCCGGGACTACTGGCGTGAAGCCACGCTTGCGCGTCCGTGGCTGGCGCTGCGTGCGTGGCTGCAACGTGCATCCGGAGGAGCGCTTCCCGGCGCGAAACGGGAACCGGTGCGGACTTTCCTCTGGCGCACCGCGCCCAACGGCATGTGCTATACCGAGAACATCGTGAGGAGGACAACGCGGTTCCCCCACGCCGCTTCTGATGGCGACGTTTCCTCCATGCCGGAGCAGACGGCGGACAGCGCAGGTTCGCTTCAATCGGGACGCAGTGCTGCCGCTAGTCCAGGATGACGCGTGCATCGACCGCGTACAACTCTGTGCCGCAACCTTTGACCGGGTTCAGGTCCATCTCACGGATACCCGGGAACTGACTGACCAGCAGGCTGACGCGCAGCAACGTGTCCGCAAGGGCGTCGAGGTCCATGCCCGGCTGCCCGCGCACGCCCTTGATGAGCGGCAGCGCACGGATGCCCTGTATCATCCCCTGCGCTTCCTGCAGGGAGAGTGGGGCGAGACGGAACTGCACGTCCTTGAGCGCCTCGGTGTAGATGCCGCCCAGTCCGAAGGCCACCAGGTGTCCGTAACCTTCCTCGCGATTCGCGCCGACGATGACCTCAGTGCCCGTGACCATCTGCTGCACGAGGCAGCCAGTCGCCCCTTCGATGCGCATCAGGGCATCCCATGTAGACTGCGCCGCAGCGAGGTCCCTGATGCCCAGCCGCACACCGCCCACGTCGCTCTTGTGCAGGGGACCCACCACCTTCATGACCCACGGGAACGGCACGTTCACTGTGGCAAGGCTCGATTTCTCCGCCAATTCTGCCTGTTGAGGCACCCGGATGCCCGCCGCCTCCAGCACGTCGCGCGCGACCGCGGGACTCAGAGGGCCGGTCCGGCCGGCAAGCAGCGAGGCGATGCGCTCGCGCGAATAGCCGTTTACAATTGTCACCGGCTCCGTGACGACCGGGCGATTCACCACGCGAGCCAGGGCGCGTGCCATGGCTACCTCGTCCTCGAAGTAACACCGGCCCGCCTCGCGGAACTTCGCGAGAGCATCCTCCGCGGAGACGGGCGAGAGGAAGCACGGCAGGATGGGTATCCCCCCCACATCCTGCGCGTGCATGAGGGACTTGCATATCTCCCAGTTGTCCGCCAGGCCGGAGTCGCCGTCGATGAAGAGGATGCAGTCGATGTTTTCTCGCTCTTCCTCTGCCACGATGCGCAACACGTTGCCGATGCTCTCGCCGTTGCGGGTGGGAAGGCAGTCGACCGGATTGCCGGCCGACGCACCGGGAGGCAGGGCTGCCGCGATGCGCTCTTTCGTCCGTTGTGCGAATGGAGGTACGACGAAACCGAGCCGGTTCAATTCGTCTGCGAGAACGACTGCCGGGCCACCTGCATCACTGACGACCGCGATGCGGCGGCCGTCCAGGGGGCCTTTCGCGCAGAAGAGTGCGGTAGCGACGTCCACCAGTTCCGGGCGCGACTGCACCCGTATGATGCCCGCCTTGTCGAACAGTGCCTGGACCGCGGTGTCGTTGGTGGTCATGGCGCCGGTGTGGCTCGCGGCGGCGCGGCTGCCGGCCTCGGTGGCGCCTGACTTGATACCGGCGAGCGAGCAGCCCTTCAGGCTCAGGCTTCGCGCGTGGCGGAGAAATGCCTCCGGCTGCTTCATGACCTCGATATAGAGCAGCTTGATGGGCGAACTGTCGGGTTCATCGGCCTCGTCATAGAGCCGCAACAGATCCGTGACCCCCGTCTGCGCGGAGTTGCCGACGTTAAGGAGGGAATTGAATCGCAGCCCGCGACGCGTCGCCAGTTCGTACAGGAAATCGACGGTGGCGCCGGAGCCGCTGAGGAAATCGATGCCCCCCTTGTGGCTCACGGGTGGGACGCCACTGAACTTGCTGGCGTGCGCGTGTGAAACGATGCCGGAGCAATTCGGCCCGATGAGCAGCATGCCGTGCGCGTTGGCGATGTCAACGAGTCCGCGCTCCTCTTCTCTGCCGGCCGGGCTTACCTCTCCGAAGCCTGCGCTGAGCACGACGACCGCCTTCGCACCCTTCCGGGCAAGGTCCTGAACCGACTGCCTGACCATCTTTGCGGGGATGGCGATGAACGCCAGTTCCGGCGCAGCCGGCAGCACATCAACCGACGGGTACGCCGCCACACCCTGCACTTGGGCGGACTTGGGATTCACGAGGTACAGGTCGCCCGCATAGCCGCGCAGCAGGATATTGCGAACGAGCTTGCCGCCTGGCTTGGCGATATCATCGCTCGCACCTATCACCGCGATGCTGGCGGGTTCGAGAAGGGTCCGCAGTGTAGCCGTTGTTGTCATATATGACTCCGGGGTTGCCGACGGAGGGCTGCCACCCTCCATCGGCCCATCTCTCCTTTCGGGGATACCGGGCGTTGACTACCCGGCGAGGGATGCCATGTTTCTGCCGACTTTGAACGCGGCGTAGTTTGCGGACCAGACGCCGCGGCGGGAATTGGCTGACCGCAGTGCCTCATACCACAGCTCCGCAGGGAAGACATCGAATGGAGCGGTCGTGCTGAGAAGCCCGAGCATCACCACATTGGCCACGCGTCCCGTGGGATCTCCCAACGACAGCGCTTGCCGGAGGACGTCGATCTTGACTACGCGATAGGGTCGCAGGCGTTCGTCGATCTCCGCCTCACTCGGGTACTTGTCCGCCGGCAGTCCCGGCGGCAGTATCTTCGTGGTGGCCAGCAGCACCGTGCCGTCCGGCTTAAGCATATCAAGGAAGCCGGGGCGAAACACCTCGGTTTGCTCGAGGGCGATGAGCACGTCGGCGCTCCGGGGCATGAGGATGGGGCTGACGACGTCGCCACACGCGAACGTGCTGATGACCGGGCCGCCCATCTGGGCCATGCCGTGAGTCTCGCCCTTCACGATATTGGTATCTCCGTACCCGGCGAGGAAGGCGAGTTGTGTCAGCACGCGGCCAAAGAAGAGGTTACCTTGTCCACCGACGCCGCGAATAGCGAGGGACAACTTGTGCGGGAGTGATTCCCTCGCGATGGCGGGCAACTCCGCGGCCAGGGCCGGCTCGGGATATTCCGGGATAGCCGGCGCGTCGAGGTCCTTGAGATCGGTTGGCTGCAGCGCGCCGAACGGGCACATCTGGACGCACGCCGGGGTGTGTCCGCCGCAGCCGGAACAGAGCTGGTTGGCGACCGGTACGCCATCCGGCCCCTTCTCGATTCCGGGGCAGATGAGGCACAGGCCGCACTGCTTGCAGAGGTTGGCATCGACTCTTACGCGTTGCGAACTCGTCGCGCTCTCCCTGAGGCACTGGCCTTCCGCGATAACGATGGTTGAGAACGCGCCTTCCTTGGCATCCTCGAGGGCCGAGATAAGCGCTTCGTGCACCGCTTTCCGGTTGTAGGCCGCGACCACGTGCACTTTCGCGCCGTGCGCCGCCAGGCTCCCGGGCAAGTCGAAGTGCATCTGCTGGCCCGCGAGGTTGACGGGTGAGGTGGGAGACGGCTGACCGCCGGTCATGGCTGTCCATGAGTTGTCCAGGATGACTTTGACGCCCGCGATGTTTCGGTAGGCGGCGTTGCGCGTGGCGGCCATGCCGGTATGGCACTCCGTGCTGTCGCCGACGACGGCGAGACAGCGTGAAGCTTCTTCGGGTCGCGACAGTGTCAACCCCTGGCGCATCGCCTCGCTCGCGCCCATTGCCAGGCTGGTGTCAGACGCGTTGAGGAAATACAGAAGCGCATTGCAGCCGATGTCGCCGAACACGGTGTCGATGAGCCCCTTCTTGTGCATCGTGGCGAGTTCCTGTGCGAAGATGCGGTACGGGCAGCCCGCACAGATGGATGGGGGCCGCGCAACTTGGGCTGCGTCGACGATGGAGGGTTCTCGTGCGAAACCGAGCCGCTGGGCAACGAGGGCAGGCGACCACTCGGTCAGGGGGTCGTTCACCTCCTTGCCTTCGACCTTGATTCCGTTCTGCAGTATGGCCTCCTGCACGAAGCGGTATCCATCTTCGATGACGACGACCGGGCCGTCGATGGACTCGCAGAAACGGCGGATGAGATTCATGGGCAGCGGATTCGTGAATGCGAGCGACAGGATGTCGATGTCCGGGGCCATCGACTCCTTCACTTCCCGTACGTACATGTCGCAGATTCCGTACGTGATTGCGCCTCGCCTGCCGGCGCCCCGATTCCACCGGTTCAGAGGACTGCTCTCAACCATCTCCGTCAGGGCGGGCAGACGCCTGGTGACGGCGGCGTCGTAGTTGGTTCGTGCCAACCCGGGCAAAACGACAAACCCTCTGAGGCTGGCCGGCATTTCGACGGGCGCGCGTGATTGAGGCTCCATCATGCGCACGAGACCCTCGCTGTGGCACAGCACGCCGCTTGGCATGATGACCACCTGGGTTCGGTACTTGCGCGCGAGCTCCACGGCCAGCGCGGCGGATTCATGCAATTCCTGGTGGTCGCGTGGCTCGAACACCGGGATGAAGCAGCTCTTGAACAGGTAGCGGGGGTCAACGACGTGTTGAGTGGCGCTCGGGATGAAGTCGGTGGCGATGTAGTAGACCAGTCCGCCGCGCTCGTGCGCGTAGAACGCTCCGCTGGTGAAGACGTCGGCCGCCTGGTAAAGACCGGGTGTCTTCATTGTGACGACGCAATCGCGGCCGGCAAGGGTGTGGCCATGACCGACGGCCGAGGCGACCGCCTCGTTGACCGACCAGCCGACGGTGATGAGGTCCTGCACCTCCGATAGACCGCGGTGGATGACCTCGGTGCTCGGCGTGCCGGGATATCCGTCCGCAGCGTGAACCCCGCCACGGACGCAGCCCACCGCGAACGCGATATTGCCCTGGAGTACGGCGACCTCGCCGGTGGGAGCGGTACAGAGCTGTCGAATTGCGTTAGTCATGCCGGAATCCCTCCTTCAACTACGACAAGCAACGGGCCTGCGTATCGTTTTCGACTCAATCGGGGAGCGTGAAGGACTGTTGGTGACGGCTCGGAGACGAGCAAGAGTCGCATCGAGGCCAACGAATGCGGCAAGCCGTTCCGTGACACTAAGGGCGACACACCATGGGAAGGTCGGTAGTCGGACTCCCGGTCGTCGGATGGCTGCCGTGATGCCGGACCGGCATGCCCCACACGAGTTGCCTGTGTCCGCTTGTCCATCGACTCTACTTCAGTCCCTGCCGGCTGTCCCGGCGGATTGGGCGATGAGACCGTCCCGCCTGCGATGGATGTGCTCCGCCATGCGCCGCTCCGCCACCGCACCGTCGTGAGAGGCTATGGCTTCGCATATCTGCGAGTGCTCTCTCAGCGCCTGCTCCGATGTCCTGTAGTGGTTGTTCTGGACGGACGTCACCCTGGCGATGGCAATGCCGTCATCCAGCCGCTCTCTCGCCTGCGCGAGAGCGCGATTGCCGGCGATGGATGCGATGACGGCGTGAAGCCGGCTATCGATCTCCATGAGTGAGTAGACGTCGTCCGCTGCCAGGGCCGACTCGAATTCCTTGACTATGCCACGCAGTGTGGCAACGTCGCGGTCGTCAGCCCTCTCCGCGGCCATCCTGGCGAGAGGCGGCTCGATAATGGTGCGCGCCTCGTACAGGTCGATTATCTCCTGGCTGGTGAGGGTTGCCACGTAGACCGCCGATTTGCCGCCCGCGGTGGCGGTGGCCAGTCCTTCAGCGACCAGCCGACCGATCGCCTCTCTGACAGGGGTCTTGCTGGTGCCCAGTTGGAGTGCCAGTTCGGCCTCGTGGAGACGGGCGCCGGGGGGGATGCGGCCCATTCGGATGCTCGTGCGGAGGGCGGAATAGGCAGCGTCGGTGAACTTGCCGTGCGTACGAATGGGAGCGAGGCCTTCGCGTGAGTCCGTAGCCGCTGCGTTCATCTGTTCCTCGAATGCTGTGGGTCGCCCATCAACATATACATATATTTACATGTTGCACGCAACCTGTCAACCGGACGGTGAAATACCATTGATGGTATTTGGGAGTGTGTCCGAACCCGCATGATCGGCAATAGTCGTGACGTGAAACCTGCGCCGAGTGGCGACAAGCGCGAGGGTGCGTGGGGCGATGTGGACTGCGCGATGCCGGTGCGACCACGGTGGTATTGCCGCCGGGCATCCCCTCAGTACGGACTGGTTCCACTGTGGTCCTGCAGGCGGGCGGTTCTCGAACCGTTCGTGCCAAGACGGTGGCTCAGGTGACGAAAGCAAATTGTAGGGGCGCTTCGAGAAGCGCCCGCACGTCGAGTGGTGCGATTCCCCCAGAACAGGTCATCACGTGTGCTGCGGGCGGTTCTCGAACCGCCCCTACGGTGTGGTTCCTGGCCGCTATAGCGATTTGACCGCCCGCGCTAGTTCATCGCGCCAGAACAATGCCGTCCTTGCAGGGGCGCTTCGAGAAGCGCCCCGCGATGCGAACGGGGACCACGGCAGATGCGAAAAACACGTCCCAGCTGTGGCCACAGAGGGCCGTTCACGAACGGTTCCTGCAAGGACGGCGTCGCAGATCACGGTGACCTGTCCCGGCGATCAATGATCGTGGACGCAATGTACACGATGTTGAACGGGCAGGCAGACTGCCTGCCCGTTCAACGACTGAGCTAGCTCGGTTGAGGCCCGGACGCACCAGGCGTAACTACCGACCACTTGCCGCCCAGACCCTGCCCCGCGGTGTCCCCCGGAGCGGTGTCGCTCCCGTAGTAGTAGAGCGGCCAATCCTTGAACGTCGTCTGCATGCTGCCATCACTTCTCGTGATTGTCCCAAAATCGGAAGCCATCAGCGTGGACGGAACTGTCACCTGCGCGGCGTAAAACACGGGCCAGGTGGTCAATAGATTGTCCGGCACGTTGCTCTTTCCCGGCGCATCGGCCGTGGTCCAATACAGACTCATGCCGAACGCGTCCACGAGGTGTTGCCCGAGCGTCGAGCTTGTGGCGACGTCGACGTCGTACTGTGACGTCGGCATTCGGCTCTCGCTTGTCGGCGTGGTGGCTGGAGGTGTGTTGCCGTAGCCTGATGAACAGCCCGCAAAAGCAATTGTAAACCCGAGCAGCAGAACCATTGCCAGCGTAACCGAGAGAGACCTGATCTTCATCCCATCATCCCCTTTCGCTGTCCCGGTAGCCCGAGAATTGTGCCGACTCTCGTGGGTTCCGGACACGCGTCCCCTACTCATCGGTCGGGCTGGATTGAGAGGATGCTCGCGTCGAACGACCGGGTCCCACCTCCCGAAGGAGCACCCCCGCATCCCACCCGGCTCGTTATGCGTAAATATAATGCTCGCACGCCGTAGATGCAACTGACCGGCAGACACGCGTTGATGGTCCACGGGTCTGCGTGCGCTGGCACTACTGGCAATTATTCCCGAGTGAGACATGCGCCGACCTGCGATTGGATAGCGGCGTGGACTGGCGCAAGTCGGGCGCCGGCGTAGTGCAGTACGTGGTTGGACTGCGGCATACCATGTCCCTACTGGACGAGGTGGGCCGTTGACGAACGGCTTCTGCAGCGTCTACGTTGCCCGAGATGGCTCTCTCCGTTGTTGTTGCAGCCATAGATACGGCTTCGTGACTGTGGCCGGGTACACTCGCGGGTGTCCTCGGGGAACTCGATTGCACGAAGGAAATGAGTACGCTGTCCCCGCATTTCCCGATTGCACGAAGGAAATGAGTACGGTGTCCCCGCATTTCCCCGGGAAACTCGATTGCACGAAGGAAATGAGTATAGTGTCCCCGCATTTCCAATACATCGATGCCACGGTGGTCCGTGCGTGGCACCACGCAGTTCGTTACACCACACATGACTAATACAGGTCTACGTGACTGTAGGCGCACACGGCGCTGTTTGAGTCCTCGTCCCTGAGGTAGAATTGCCGCGCGCCCGAAAGTCGGGCGGGGATGGTCCTGCGGGCGGGCCGCGTTGGGTTACGCGTTCCGCGGCGGGGGATCCATGAGGAGGTTGCGATGCCTGCGGCATTCTGGAAGGGCGCTATCAACATCGGACTTGTGGTGATACCGGTCCGCATGTACGTTGCCACGAGAAATATCACTCCACACTTTCACCTGCTGCACAAGAAGGACCAGGCGCGGGTCAAGCAGGTCCTGTATTGTCCGAAGCACGACGAGTACATCGACCGCAACGACGTCGTGCGCGGATACGAGTACTCAAAGGGGAAGTTCGTCGTGTTCGCGGAGAAAGACTTCGACAGAGTCCCTGTGGAAACGCGTCACCGCATCGACGTCAAGGCGTTCGTGAGCCAGGAGCAGATAGACCCGAGCTACTACTACGACATGCACTATCTCCAGCCCGAGGAACTGGGCCTGCGGCCGTACGTACTGCTGAGAGACGTGCTGCGCGAGACCGGGCGCGTCGCCATCGGCAAAGTCACATTCCAGACCCGTGAGCATCTCTGCAGTGTGAGGCCGTTGAACGACATGCTCGTGCTGGATTCGCTTCACTACAGCGCAGAGATCGACCCTCCAGAGGGAATCGACATCCCGGAACAGAAGCTTGACAAAGAGGAACTCGAAATGGCGCGGACCCTCGTCGATCACATGACCAGGGACTTCGAACCCGACCGCTACGAGGACAAGTACCGCATCGGGCTGGAGGCCGTCGTACAGGCGAAGCTCAAGGGCGAGGAGCTACCGCCAGTGAAGGAAGAAGAACCGGTCGTGAGCCCGAGCCTGGTTCAGGCTCTCAAGGAGAGCGTCGAGCGTGCCGACGCCAGGCACAAGGAAAAAGCGAAGGCCGGCAGCAAGGAGTGACGTCTTCCGGCCAACGAGGGTCGGCCTTTGGCCTCGGAGGACTCCTGCTCGATTCGTTTGACACCGTACCCGATTGTGCCTGCCGGGAATCCGACTCAAGTCGGGACGCACGAAGGAAATGAGTATGGTGTCCCCCCATTTCGCGTACGGCCCCGGCTATGGCTCGCTCTATTTTCGACCTGGAGGCGGGCCGTTCACGAACGGCCCTTACCGCCGGTATGCCGTGGGCAACGGCTCGCTGTGCTGACATGGCTGACCCGGATGCGATCCCGTGACCGCGGGCAGGGGCGCGTTGACGCGTGCCAGCGGGCGAATCCGACTCAAGTCGGGACGCACGAAGGAAATGAGTATGGTGTCCCCGCAGTTCCTCCAGTGAATGGTGTCCCCCATTTCGCGTAGGGCCCCGGCGATGGCTCGCTCTATTTTCGACCTGGAGGCGGGCCGTTCACGAACGGCCCTTATCGCCGGTGTGCCCTGGGCAACGGCTCGCTGTGCTGACACGGCTGACCCGGATGCGATCACGTGACCACGGGCAGGCGCGCTGACGCGTGCCCGCCACGAATACGAAACAAATCGGGGCACACGAAGGAAATGAGTATGGTGTCCCCGCAGTTCTTGCCTCCGGTGTTACGTGTATGGACTCAGCGTCGCCGGCGGAAGCTCGCGCTGGGCCGGCGGATTCCTCCAGATTTGCCGGTGGAGAGTCTTGACAAGTCGCCACAAAGTACCTAATATTCTCAAAGTACTTTGCAATACAAACTGAACTGAACGGACGGGCACGGTTGGAACTCATCACGGCATAAGAGACGTAGCGGCGTCCGAAGCAGATAGGTGTGAAGGAGGTTCGAGATGAAAGATATGGCCAGTGAGGGTGGCAATGACTTGGACGCGCGAGGGCTCCATCGCCGGATGATGGTGTACTACACGCAGGATGGGTTGTGGGACCTGTTTGTTGGAGCCTGCGTGCTGGCGTGGGGACTCCTGATTGACACCGAGATGTCGGTGATGATCGGAGTGGTCTGCGCAGCCGCGTTCGCGTTCCTGTGGATAGCCAAGAGGCGCATCACTCACCCGCGCATCGGCTATGCTCGATTCCGACCTGCGAGTCGATGGCGGGGTCTCCTGGGGGCCCTCGTTGGTATGGTCGTTGGCGGTGGGCTCGTGCTGCTCAAGTCGCAGACGGCCGTGGGAACGCTCATCGAATCTTACCTGCCCGTATTAACCGGTCTGGCGATGGGAGGGCTCGTTGCGGTGGTGGCATTATCCTTCAATGTCCGACGGTTCTATGCCTACGGGACCCTCATCTTTCTCGCGGGCGTCGTCCACCAGTGGGGTGGTATGCCGTTGGGCCCTGCAATCACGGTTGCCGGAGTGGTTATTGCCATCTCGGGAGCGAACGTACTCAGGCGTTTCCTGCGAGAGAATCCCGTGGTGGAGGCGAGCGCCGATGTCTGAAGGAGCGAATTCCGAGAAAGAGGCATCCGGACTCGAGGGCATCGACCGGCTCATCCATGAGCCGGCGCGGCTGGCGATCATGGCCCGGCTCACCATGGTGGAGGAGGCTGACTGGCTTTTTCTGCAGCGTCAGACGGGACTCTCGTTCGGGAACCTGGCGTCGCATCTGGCCCGCCTTGAAGCGGCCGGCTATGTTGAGTCGGACAAGACGTTCATCGACCGCAAGCCTCACACCGTGGTTCGTATCACGCGACAAGGGCGCGACGCATTCGAGAGCGTACAGCGAACAGATGCGAGGGTGGCTGCAATCATCCATAGGATAGCTCTCACCGTGTGGTCAAGTTGACAAGGAGGATTGCCATGCAGGCTCCGGAACCAGGTCTGTGCTATCAGGAAGGATTCGTGGTTTTCGTGGACTTGTTGGGGTTTCGAGAACGTGTCAGGCGCGCAGGGAGCAACGCCGGACCAATCCGCGAAATCTGGGATATGTTGCAGGAGTCGAAGCGCGTCGTAGAAACGTCGACTCAAAGTAACATGAAGGGCGCGGTTGCACTCCAATTCTCTGACACGGTTGTATGGTGTGTACCGGTGGGCGCGCATGACTCGCTGAGAGTGCTCCTCAATTGGGTGTCCAGTTTCGAGATGACTGCGTTCACAAGAGGGTTGGCCCTGCGAGGTGGAATCGCCCGCGGTGACATCCTGATTGATGGCCCCGTCCTGTTTGGTCCTGCTCTCATCAGGGCTTACGACCTGGAGAAGTTGGCAATCTGGCCGAGAGTGATAGTTGACCCACAGATTCAGGAGGGGGACTTCTCCGAAGTGGTGCGCAACAATTGCATCGTTTGTCAGGATGGATTTCCGGCATTAGACTACCTAGGCACTATAGCAGCGATTGCCGTTTGGATTCAGCACAGGGTCGAGGTGAGGGCCGCGGAACTTCTCGGAAACAAGGTAGACTCAGTTGACCTGAGTCATGTGACGGGGGTGGACAAGTTCCGGCTGCACGGTCAGCTAATTACGCGAGAGCTATCGAAACACGAATTCGCGGCTGACCCATTGGTATGGGGCAAGTATCGTTGGCTGGCGAGCTACCACAATTCCGCCATTCAATCGGTCTGCGGTGCCGCTGCTGGGGATGACAGGCTGAGAGAATTGGTTCTTTTCCAAGATCGAATGGTATACGCGGAAGCAATTGGACAACTCGGAGCGTGACCAAGTTGTGACAGTGTTGAAACGAATTGCCGCAGCCCTCGCGCAACTGCAAGTCTAGCCATATCCGTCCACACTCTCGTTCGCGCTCGGTTGCACTCCCCTGCACTGCGCAATAGAGAGCGGGATTCCTCCCATTCTGCAGTTGTGCCACTACTTCTCGTCGAACCAGGTGGAGCCGGGGAGGCGGTACTTGCGGCCCACTATCTCGTCGAGCTCGATGCCGAAGCCGGGACGGTTGGGCGGGGTCACCCATCCGTGACGGAACCATTCGGACATGTCACCCTGCGCCAGTTCGTAGAAGAAAGGCACGTCGTGCGCGTGGAACTCGCAGACCAGCAAATTGGGAACGGTCAGGCACAGGTGCGCGCTCGCCATCAGGGCGATAGGGCTGCCGATCATGTGGGGCGCGAACGGCTTGTCGACGGCCGCGCACATGTCCGCTATCTTCTTGGCCTCGGCCAGACCGCCCGCCTTCTGAAGGTCGGGCGTGACGATGTCGACCAGGTCGTTCACGATGAGGTTCCAGAATCCCTGCCGGAGTTGGAGGTTCTCGCCGGTGGCAATCGGCGTGATGGTGTGCTGGCGCAGGTATTTGAGCGCCTGCTCGTTAGCCGGAGGGACCGGGTCCTCGAGCCACATAAGCCGCAGCGGCTCCAGTTGCATCGCCACCTGCAGGATGTCGTTTGGCTTGTAGCGCCAGTGCGCGTCCATCGCAAGGTCGACATCCGGTCCGATGGCCTGACGTATAGCGCCTGCGAGGTCCGCCATCCAGTCGATGTCACTGCTGGTGAGCGTATAGCCGGTCGCCGAATCGAACGTCGTACCCGGCAGATCGAGGTCGAATTTCACCGCCGTATAGCCGCGTTCAGCCATCTCGGCAGCGCGTTCGGCTGAGCCGTCGATGACCTCCTCGCGGGACAGGTCCCGCTGCGGCGTCTCGACCCTCCATGACGGCGGAGTGGGTTGCAGCAACGGAGAGAGGCATTCGAGCGCGCCCGCGGCGTGACAGTCCACGTAGATACGCACCTCGTCGCGGAACTTGCCGCCGAGCAACTGCCAGACCGGAAGTCCCAGGTACTTGCCTTTCAGGTCCCACAGGGCGGCTTCGATGCCGGTGATGGCATTCCAGATGATGCCGGCGGTCGACCCGGTGCCGGACGCCGCCCAGCGCATCTTCTCGACGAGCTTCTCGACGTTGGTGAAGTCCTCTCCGACCAGCACTCCTGAGAACTCCGCGATGATGCCGGGCAGACCCGGGGCGACAAAGCATTCCCCGGTGCCATAGAGTCCACCTTCGGCGTCGCTGTACACGCGCACGTAGGTCCACTCGAAATTCGCCTGAACTACCGCAGTGCTGAGCTTTGTGATGCGCGCCATGTTCTTCTCCTTCCTACAGACCACTACATGATGCCAAACTTCTTGAACACCTCGACGGTGCTCATGCCCGCCTCGATGGCTTTCTTGACAGACTGCTCGCCCCGCGCCTTTTCGAGGGCGGCGCTGAATGCCTCTTCCTCGGCCTCGAGTGGAATGACGCACACGCCGTCGATATCGCCGAAAATGATGTCTCCGGGTCGCACGTACGCATCGCCCACGCGGATGGGCAGGCGGTAGTCCAGAATCTTGCCGCGGGGACCACCATCCTGCGCGTAGTTGCCATAGCAGAAGCAGGGAAAGTTGAGGCGCATTATCTCGCGGGCATCTCGAGCGTAGCCATCGAGAACGGTACCTGCGGCCCGCAAGTGCGTAGCGCGAACGCTCATCAGGCCACCCCAACGCGCGTACGTGGGGCTGGAGCCCGTGGAGACCCAGACCTCGTTAGGCAGGAGACTGTCCAGCGCCTCGAAGGTGAGACCGAATGGCTTGAGCAACACGGGGTTGGCGCCACTGCCATCCGTCTCTCCGAAGACGTCGGCTTCGAGGACGGGCATCGCGCGGCCGATAAGAATCATGTCGTCGCGCATCGGCTTTATCTGCGGCGGCAGGAACTGCCTCAGCAATCCCATCTTGTCCATCACGTCGCCCACCACTGCGGTAAACAACTCTCGTTTCGCGAGGTCGAATAGTTCCTGGTCCGATTTCCAGAGTGGCATGGTTGCTCCTTTCTTGACCTTTCGTCGATTCCGCAGGCGGTGCACCTGCATGGCGGGAGCGTATCTTCGAGAGAACAGCGCCACGCACGAGCCGCCGCACGGAATTCTAACAGACGCCAATCGGGTGCTATCGAACCGCGATTCTGCACTTTCGGCGGCACGCGCGTTTTGATTCCACGTTGAGTTGGCACTCGTGGCGAAGGGCACCCAATCTGCTATTCTGTCACGTCGGCACGTCGAGGCTCACTCACCGCGGCCCCGGCATCATGCGGAGAGAATGGAGGGCAGCACTCCTATGGACATTCGCATCGAGGAGATACCACTCGGCGACCACCGACTGAAGAGGTTTGTCGAGTTGCCCTGGACTCTCTACCGGGGGGATCCGTGCTGGACCCCGCCGCTGCGCGGCGACCTGCTGGGAAGCCGGCTGCTCGGCCTTAAGGGACTGCTCACGCCTGCTCATCCCTACCATCAGGACGCGGAGGTGACGCACTTTCTCGCATGGCGAGACGGCACTCCGGTCGGGCGGATTTCCGCCGCAATCAACCGCCGCTTCAACGCGTATTACCGATCGAGCATCGGCTCTTTCGGCTTCTTTGAGTCGATTGAGGACTATGATGTTGCCCGCGCTCTCCTTGACAATGCGCGCGAATGGGTTGAGGCGCGCGGCATGGATGTGATGCGCGGCCCGGGGGAGTACTCGAACGCGACGCATGAGCGGCAGGGGATACTCATCGATGGGTTTGATACCTGTCCCACCGTCGAATTGACGCACAACCCGCCGTACTACGGCGAGTTCATGGAGCGTTATGGACTCACCCGAGCGATGGACTATCACGCGTACGTCCTGGACGTGACTACGCCCATCGAGCCGGGGCTGCTGCTGCTCGCCGAACGTGTGCGGCGGCGACACAATGTGACCACCCGCAGGGCCGAGATGAAGAATCTGCGGGACGAAGTGCGCCTCATCGTGCATCTCTACAACCAGGCGTGGGCGGAGAACTGGGGATTCCTGCCGCTCACGAACGAGGAGGCGGACTCGGTTGCGGACACTTTGCGGCCCGTCGTCGATCCGGGTCTCATGCGTTTCGCCTATGTTGATGGAGAGCCGGCCGCGGTGCTCGGAGCCTTGCCGGACCCGAACAGGGCACTGCGTCCGCGCTGGAAATGGTACGGGGATTCGGACATTGTGAGGGTCGCCAGGCTGATGCGAATGCGACGTCACATAGCATTCATCCGGCTGATGTTTTACGGCGTGCCGCCCCGGTTTCGGCGCCTGGGCCTCGACGGATTGCTGTACGCCGAAGTGAAGGACTACGCGCAGCAGCACGGCTACACCCGGTGTGAAGCGTCGATGCTGCTGGATGACAACTACCGCATCATCGGCTCATCGGAGTTCATGGGCGGCCATCGCTACAAGACCTGGCGCATCTACGAGATGGCGCTGAAGTAGTTGCGACGCGGCAGACCAGTATCGCTCTCGAGCAGGGCAAGTACGTTCCGCCGCTCGAACCGCCATTCCGGATCGCACGCGTGTTCGGAGTGTCGGTTGAGCAGGTGTTCGAATGCGAGGACAAGCCTGTCGCGAGAGCTATCCGAAATAGCCTGTCATACCCAGGAGCACCGCGGCGCCGATGGCGATCACAAGGCAGATGGCGGCTGCCAGCAGCAGGTAGTCGCCGGCGCTCTTCTTCCTTCGAGGAGCCGGTGCCGGGCGGTATTCGGGTTGAGCATACTCCCGTGCAGGAGGTCTCCGGGTGCGTTCGGGGCGCACGCGTTCCGGTCGCACGGCACCACTTCGTTTTCGAGGTCCTCTCACCGGAATGGGTGCATCCTGAGGCGCTGGCCAGCCAGCCTGCTCCGGCGTGAAGAAGCTTCTACAGACCACGCAGCACCACATGGCCTGCTGTTCGCTGTAGATGAGTCCGGCGTTGCACTTGGGACACGTGGGTTGCGTTGGGCGGCGTTTCTTCCTGGCGGGCGGGGGAGATGGTGCGCGCTGCACGGTCGCGTTCCAGCGTCCCGCGTTGTTGTCGAAGGCGAAATGCTTCTCCCCGCACTGGTTGTTTGCGCAGCGCCAGGTGCCACGCTCGACATCGTAGAACATCATCGGGAGGCCGCAGTGCGGACACTCATCCTTGAGCGGTCGATGGCAATTCCAGCACGGCTCATTCATACGTGATGGGTTCGGGTTCAATGCGCCGCAATAGGTGCACTTCTTGATGAGGCCGCGCTCGGACGTAGGCCGTATCCAGTCATCGGCGAGCGAAGGCAGCGCGGCGTTGGACAAGTAAGCCTTGCGTTCGCTGTCGAGGACTGCTTTGAACGCCTCGCAATTTGTCTGAGGCGCGCTGTGGGGACAATTGTTGGACTCACGCTTGTAGAACCGAATGCACCATGAGCATTGGGTGGCCTGGAAGGCGCGGAACCGGGCACGCTTGAGTGGAGGGGCGCTGGGGGCATCGATGGATTGCATCTCGGCAGTACCCGTGGCGTCGAAGCGACAGCCGCAGTGCTTGCATTGCCAGCGGCTATCGTTGGTGCTCATGACTTCGTGCGTTCCGCAGGTGGGACATTCCACGGGGCTGCGGTCGTACTCGGCCCTGGTAGTCTCACTGTTCAGGACCTGGTAGGCGGTGTTTATTCGGCGAAATACGGCTTCTGCTTCGGCCTGGTCCGGATTACGGTCCGGATGCCAGACGCGGGCAAGGCGACGGAAGGCGGCGTTGATGTCGTCTTGCGACGCCTCCCTACTGACCTCGAGTATCTCGTAGTAACGGTACTTTCTCATGGTCCGGCGCGCGTCATGTCATGGTATCTGTGGCCTGTACTCAAAATGACGTAACACGATACCACACACTGCGAGGCACTGCATGAGACGGCCTGATGCCCGGGCGGAATTCAGGTCTGTGTTCAGCGGAGAATCATCTGCAACATCTCGACATCCACGTACGCCCCGAATTTGATGCCTGCCTCTTTCATCGTGCCGATGCGGCTGAAGCCGCAGTGCTCCGTGAGTCTAATGCTTACTACGTTGGAGCTGGAAATGCGAGCGAGCAGCATGTGCAGCCCGAGGGAGCGGGCCCGTGCAATGATAGTGCGCAGCAGTTCCGCGCCGATGCCTTGCCTGTGATAGGCAGGAGAGACGTACACCGACGCCTCGGCGGTGCCGCTGTAGCCCTTTCTCGGCGACCACTCGCTGAGTGAAGCCCAACCAACGATTTCGAGATCCTTCACCGCTACGATCACGGGGTGGCGGTCGTCGTGATGTCGAAACCACTCGGTCTGCGACGCGATTGTCGGCTCTTCCGTGTCGAGCGTGGCCAACGTATGCAGCACGGCCTGGGCATAGATGGCGGTTATCGCCGGAATGTCCTCGAGAGTGGCATCTCGTATCGAGACGTTGGAGATCGTCATGGCGCCGCGGCGATTGTAATCCGAGCCGTGCGCCGGTGCAAGGGAACTAATTCGAGCAGCGTTGTTCAACGCCAATGCCCGGGATACTTGCTGCTGCGGCGTCGGCTCTACTACAATCGCCATCAAGGCAGGAGCGGGTGGTAAGGCATGGTGCGCGGCGCAGAGAAAGGTGAACAGGTTGCCGCGCCGTGGTCGCGTCCTGCCGCCGACGTGGCGTCATCTCTTGGGACGTCCGCCAATGGACTGACGGCGCGGGAAGCGGCGCGACGGTTGGAGGCGCGCCGGCGTGGCACTGCAGCCGCCGGACGAAGGTGGACTTCGCCGCGCCTTCTCGCCAACCAATTCAAGAGTCCGATCACGCTGCTGCTGCTCGGCGCCGCGGCGCTTTCCCTTTTCCTGCATGACCGGAGCGATGCGCTCATCGTCATCGGGATCGTCCTCGCGGGGGCGCTGCTCGGTTTCTGGCAGGAGAGGGGCTCCGCCAATGCGATTGACAAGCTGCTGTCCGTCGTGGCCTCAACGGCGACCGTGCTGCGTGGCGGACGCGAGACCCGTGTGAGACTCGACGACGTGGTGGTGGGGGATATCGTTATACTCCGTGCAGGCTCGACGGTCCCCGCGGACTGCCTTCTCCTGGAGGCGCTCGACCTCTTCGTCAACGAAGCGTCCCTCACCGGCGAGACGTACCCGGTCGAGAAGGCCACGGGGCAGGTTCCGGCCGAATCGCGGCCCGGCGAGCGCACCAATTCGCTGTTCGAGGGGACCTACGTCGTGAGCGGCCGGGCGCGGGCCATCGTGGTGCTTACGGGCAGCGACACGGAATTCGGCAAGATTTCGCAACGTCTTCGTCTGCGGGCGCCGGAGACTGATTTCGAGCGCGGGGTGCGGAGGTTCGGCTACTTCCTGATGGAGGTCACCTTCGTGCTGATACTTGCGATATTTGCCGCGAATGTGCTGCTGCACCGTCCGGTTCTGGACGCGCTCTTGTTCTCTCTGGCACTCGCGGTAGGGCTTACGCCCCAGTTGTTGCCGGCGGTCATCAGCGTCAATCTTGCGCACGGCGCACGCAGGATGGCCACACGCCATGTGATTGTGCGCCGCCTGGCTTCCATCGAGAACTTCGGCAGCATGAACGTGCTCTGTTCGGATAAGACCGGGACGCTCACCCAGGGCAAGGTCGAGGTCCAGTCCGGACTGGACGCACAGGGCGATATCTCGCAGAGAGTGGGTGAGTTGGCATTCGTCAACGCCTCGTTCGAATCAGGTTTTCTCAATCCGATCGACGACGCGATTCGGCGCAGCGGCAAGTTCGATTTGTCCGGCTATAAGAAGCTGGACGAGATTCCCTATGACTTCACGAGGAAGCGTCTCAGCATCCTCGTTAGTCACCAGGGCAGTTCGCTGCTTACCTGCAAAGGGGCCGTGAAGAATATCCTGGAGGTCTGCAAGCGAGTCGAATTTGGACCGGACGTGGTCGTGGACCTCGACGGTATGCGTTCCGATATCGAGAAACGCTATGAGGCGCTCAGCACCGAGGGTTTTCGCGTGCTGGCCATGGCCTACCGGGATATGGGGGCCCGCAAAGCCGTCACTCGTAAGGACGAGTCCGACATGGTGTTCGCGGGGTTCCTCGTGTTGCGCGACCCCGTCAAGGAGGATATCACCAAGACTATCGCGAGACTCAAGAGACTCGGAGTCGGACTCAAGATGATCACGGGCGACAACCGATTCGTCGCCGCCAACATTGCCGGCCAGGTCGGTCTGGCTGCTCGTGAAATAGTCGTCGGAGAGGCGCTCGAGAGCATGAGCGATGACGCGTTGCTGCATCTTGTGGGTGACACCGACGTGTTCGCTGAGATTGAGCCAAGTCAGAAAGAGAGAATCGTCCTCGCGCTCAAGAAGTCGGGCCGGGTGGTCGGCTACATGGGAGACGGCATCAACGACGTGACCGCTCTCCATGCCGCCGATGTCGGAATCTCTGTGGACCAGGCTGTCGATGTCGCGAAGGAGACGGCGGACATCGTGCTGCTCAAGAAGGACCTCAATGTGCTGGTTGACGGTGTCGAAGACGGGCGCGCCACCTTTGCCAACACGCTCAAGTACGTATTCATGGCTACCAGCGCCAATTTCGGCAACATGTTCACCATGGCGGGCGCGTCCCTGTTTCTGCCGTTCCTTCCCTTGTTGCCGAAGCAGATACTGCTTACAAACCTGCTGACCGACTTTCCCGAGATGACTATTGCGCGCGATGGGGTCGACGCCGAGCTTCTCGCACGTCCCCGGCGCTGGGATGTGGCGTTCATCCGCAGGTTTATGCTGGTGTTCGGACCGCTGAGTTCGGTGTTCGACCTCATTACGTTCGCCGTCCTGTTTGCGTTGCCCGGGCTTTCGACTGCGCAGATCCGGACCGGCTGGTTCATGGAATCCGTGGTGTCCGCCTGCATGGTGGTCCTTGTGGTGCGCACGCGCAAGCGGTTCTGGAGGAGCCGGCCCGCAACCGCCCTTATCGCCACGACAATTACCGTTGCTGTCGTGGCGCTCTTTATCCCGATCACACCTGTGGCCGGAGTAATGGGATTCGCTCCGCTGCCGGCAATGTACCCGTTCATCCTTCTGGGGATAGTTGCACTGTATATGGGGAGCGCCGACCTGGCCAAGACGCGTTTCTACCGGCGGCGTGGAGCAACACGAACTGCGTAGCAGTTCGTGAGCAGTAACCGATGATCGAGCACCATGGCATTTCAATGGCGAGGTTCCCCGTGCTCGCAAAGTGAGTAAGAGACCGCGACACAGTGAAGCGAGGGACGGATAGGGTTCGATTGGTGTCACGCGAACAAGCATCATGAAATCAGCCAAACCGTCGCACATACTTACCGCCCTGCGGTGGGTGTTGGGAGCGCTGCTGGTAGCGGGCATAATCTATGTCGCCACGCATATCGCCGAAGTGGACCAGCTCGTGGTGCTGCTGCGGCAGGTCCGTCTATCCTGGTTGCTCGTCGCTCTTCTGTTGCAGGGCGGGACGTATGTGTGCGCGGCGCGTGTTCTTCAACGCGCACTGTCCCAGCATGGCGTGCACCGGGGACTCCGAGGGCTCACGTACCTGGGGTTAGCCAAGTTGTTCACCGATCAGGTGGTCCCCTCGGTGGGACTGGGCGGGACGTTGCTTATCGTGCGGGGACTGGAGCGCCGGGGGGTCCCGGCCGGCGCCGCCTTCGGTGCGCTGGTAACGAGTCTGGCGGCTTACTACATCGCCTACGCACTGGTGGCGACAACCTCGCTGCTTGTGCTGTTGCACAGGGGGGCATTGGCCGGTCCCGTCCTCGTATTGGTGACCGTATTCTGTTTCGTTATCGCGATGTTGCCGGTCGCGCTCTTCTGGATGCGGGCCCGTGGCCTGCAGCATCTGCCGGCGTGGGCCACGCGTTTGCCGTCCGTGCGAGACGGGATATACGCGCTGTCCAGGCTGTCCCCCCATTTGCTCCGCGCGCCGCGACTTATCGGTGAGACAGTGTCGCTTCAGACGGCGATATTCGTGCTGGATGCCGCCACACTGGGGGTGATGCTGGCGGCGCTGGGACAGACGGTTCAGCCCGACGTGGTGTTCGCCACGTTGGTCGTGTCATCGGTGGTGGGAACGCTCACGTGGATACCGGCAGGCCTGGGGACGTTCGACGCCACGTGTGTGGCGCTGCTCGATGCACACGGCGCAACATTGGAGGCAGCGCTGGCAGCCACGCTGCTGTTCAGGGTATTCACACTGTGGCTGCCGCTGGCGCCGGGATTGTGGCTCGCTCGGCGCGAGTTGGGCGGGAAGCGTCGCCGCAATGTGCATGGTGACCGAGAGGCGGCACCATTGAAGCCCGGGGCCAACACGCACTAGCTCTCCGCACTGGTTGACCCGGCATGCCCGCTGCAATTCCCGAACGGCTCGTGGGATGTGGGCGAAACGGCGTGTGGAGACAGTGAGCACGTGAACGTGCCAGCCGGCACGGATGGACCGGCGTCAAAGCGCGCATGCGCGGCTGCCACCGCAACGATCGGAACAAACAGTGTGTGACAATTCTGACAGCAGGTTGATTTGTACCATGCGGCCGGGTAGTGGGAGGCTCACTGGGCGAGACTACGCCGGGGTCTTCAGGTAACGCCAGAGCAGGAACGCGGCGAGACCGAACAACAGTATACCCTCGCCCAGGAGCAGGACGAAGATTGCGGATGACGGACTGGTCGTCACGAAGGCGACCACAAGACACACAATGCCCGCCACGCCCGGCGCACATCTTAGCGCGATGTCTTTGCGGATGCTCCAGAACTGATTACCCATGTTTCTCCGTCGTTGCCGTGCATCGAGTGTACAACTGTCAACGTCGCAACGCAAGGCCACTCACCGCCACGAGAGTGCGGACCGGTGCTACCCGCGGGATGCGCGGAAGCGCTTTCCATCACCGTGACAGACGCCCTGAATGACTCGCTTGCCGGAGAGCGCGTTCATAAAGAGTGCACCGGCGGATGTGGACCATGTACCGGCAAAGTAGAAGTTCTCAAGCCCGGGCAATCCAGAGGGACGTCCCTTTGAAAAGATGCTGCCCATGGCGGTCATCTTCTTGTTGGGGTAGATGCCGAGGCCCATCGTCCCGCCGGTGAAACGCTCCCACGTGACGAGGGTGGACACATCGACGACCTCGACTTGTGGCCTCAGGCCGGAGAAGTGCCGCGACTCAAGGAGGTCGATGACTTCGCTTGCCAGTTGTTGCTTTGCCTCTTCGTAGCTTCGCGCATCCCCGGTCAGGTTCTTCCAATATGAGTACTGCGAAGTCAGTTCGACCTTGATGACGCCCTTGCCCGCCGGCGCCATGGAGGGGTCGAATCCGTAGGTCTGCAACTCCACCTCGTGGCAGACGTGGTTCGCCAACGTCACCGGTTGGTCCAGCAGCAGTATCATGGACGACGGCTCCATCGACAGGTCACGGTTGATGCCGAGAAAGACCTGCACTGCGAACGGCATCTCGTCATTCATTGGCCGGCAATACTCCTGTATGCGCGCATCGGTGAACCGGCCGTGAAGCAACTCCTGGATAGTTCGACGGCCGTCGGAGTCCGAGATGACGATGTCGGCATGGTGTTCGGTACCGTCTTCAAGTCGCACGCCTGCAGCTTTGCCGCCGGCCGTGAGTATCTCGACGACTCTTGACCGATAGTGGGCTTCGCCGCCCAGGTCGCGGTAGTGCTGTTCGATGGACTTCACGAACTCCAGCGCTCCACCCGCAGGCCATTGCAGCGCGCCGCTGAGCCCGTATGCGTGGCGCGCGAGATGCACCATGAGAGGAATGTCCGGGTTCGAGTAGACCAGCAGGGCCATTGCACGACGCAGGAAGGGGTCGGTGAAGCGTTCGGCGTACCGGGCCATGGTTGGTTTGAGCCAGCGCCACGAGCGCATGAATGCGGGGAGGGCCAGGGCGAGGTCGAGCGTGGAGCCAACCACCATTGTGCCCATGGCGTCCGACCTGGCCGCTGCCTTGATGCCGTTGACATAGTCGCGGATGGCTCGATGGTCGGCTGGCGCGAGTTCGTTCATGTGAGTCTCAAGCAGTTGCGTGTCGTAGAAGTCCCGGAAGAGCCTACCCTCAGGTGACAGCACGCTCACACATTCCTGGAGGGGGATGAATTGGCGCGGCGCGGCGCCTACCCCCTCCCAGATGGCGTACAGGGAAGACGTGGGGGCGCAGCCAAAGAGATGGTGGATGCAGGCGTCGAAGGTATAGCCCTTGCGCTTCCATGCGGTGCATTGTCCCCCCGGAAGAGCGTTCATCTCGAAGATGTCGGTCCTGTAGCCGTTGAGCTGTCCGTAGATGCCGGCCGAAAGTCCCCCCATGCCGGCACCGATAATGGCGATGGTTCTATCTGCCAACTCATTCCTCCCGCTATTCAGGAAATCCTTGACTGGCGCCTTCCTGCCCGCACGAAGCGGGGGAAGGCCCACGTGATGGCAAGTGCGTCGGCAGCGCAAACCTCACCGTCACGCCTGGCCCCGGCGCCGCTCGTCACTCACCCGCATCCAGGTCGGGATAATCGCCGGCGAACACGCGTGACGTTTCGCGCGATGCGCCGTGTGGGTGCGCCGGCCGATCAGCACTCAACTGCTTCAGCCTCCCAAAGGTGCTCGCCGGGACGATTGAATCAGAAGCGGCGTCCGGGAGCAACTTTCGCTAGCTGTGCATCGCTGCGGCGGCCCATGTACAATCCGAAGTAGGGCGCCGTCACTATTGGAGCGCAGGGGAGGCAATGACAATGAAGATACTGGGAATATCGGGGTCGCCGCGCAATGGCAACACGGAGTGGATGGTGAAGACGGTGCTTCAGTCCGCGGAAAGTGCCGGCGCGCAGACGGAGCTTATCCTGTTGCGCACCATGGACATACGCCTTTGCCGCGGATGCCTCGCGTGCGAAGTGGGCGGCAGCAAACGGCCCGGGGTCTGCGTTATCAAGGACGACATGGAGCCCCTGCTGGGAAAGATGCTGGCGGCTGACGCTTTCGTGTTCGGCACGCCGGTGTACTTCTACCTGCTGTCCGCGCTGCTCAAGAATTTCATGGACAGGACGGTACCCATCTGGCCCTTATTGAAGGGCAAGAGGGCGGCGGGTGTGGCCGTGGCCGAGGATACGGTGGGCAAGGCGATAGAAAACCTGATGACGTATGCCGAGGTGTGCTCCCTGGAATGGGTCGGCGATGTGAGTGCTCTGGCGAAGAGCCCGGGAGACCTTGCAGCGAATCCTGTTGTTGCTGAGTCACTCGCCGAACTGGGCAGGAATATCGCGAACAACGCGGGTCTTTAACCTGCGGGCGCTCCGATGGAACACGTGCAACGGGGCCAGTCGACCGGGGCATGTTGCCGGTCCGCCGCAGTGCGGCAAAGGAGAGAGAATGGACACTATCGGGAACGAGGCGATGCAGGACATATCGCAGGACCTTCTGAACGCCGAGAGCGAGTGCGCGCCGGTTACGGCGCCTTCTGAGCGGTATCCGGGGCTCACACTCGAGCAGGCATACGCCATTCATCTGAAAAGCATCGACGAAAGGGAGCGGGCCGGCGCGCGCATCATTGGAGTGAAAGTGGCGTTCACGAGCGATGCGGTGCAGAGACAATTCGGCATGAACGAGCCCGCCGCCGGGATGCTGTACGATCACCGAGTGTACCGGGACGGTTCCAGAGTTCCGTTCGACGCACTGATCTCGCCACGCATCGAGCCGGAGATTGCGTGCGTACTCGGCGAAGATCTCCCCGGCCCGGGTGTGACGGCGGCTACTGCGTTTCAGGCTCTGGCAGGGGTGATGCCGGCGATTGAGATCGTTGACTGTCGCGTCAAGGACTGGAAGGTAACCGCCATCGACGTGGCTGCCGATAGCGTGGGTGGCTGGGGAGTGGTTCTCGGGGGAAAGATTACGCCAGTCCAGGGGCTGGACCTGCGCCTGCTGGGGTGCGTGCTTGAGAAGAACGGCGAAATCGTTGCCACCGGTGCGGGGGCCGCGGTGCTTGGCAATCCCATCGAGTCGCTCGTTTGGGCGGCCAACAAGCTCTCCATGTTCGGGCGGGTCCTGCGCAAAGGCATGGTGGTGATTACCGGTAGCCTTGTGAAGCCGGAGCCGGTGTTGCGCGGCGACTTCTATCGAGCCGAATTCGACCGGGTAGGGACTGTTTCCGTCAAGTTCGTGTAAGTGGCACGGTCGCCGCGGGTTGGCGGCTCCCGTGCGTGGTGGCTCCGAGCTACGGCACTATGCACTTGTGGGAGCTGGGCGCCCCGACCGACTGGCGTTCGGCGCACGGTCCGAGTCGGGTGCCTCCACCCGCTGCCATTCTAATTCCGTGCTGCGAGGGGCAGGTGGGGCTGCCTGTGCCGCAGGTCTGCGCTCTGCGCCTGGGCAGGGCGCCTTCCGACGCGGAGAAGCAGGTCCGGTTTTGAGTCGGTTCCCCGTAATCTGAAGACGAAATATCTCCAACAAGTTCTGATGATATTTGACATGGTTCGTTAGATTCTTTATAGTATTTGCAGGTGATGATGGATGGCGTCGGGGGCGGGGGAGCACTGCCGGCGTTTCGCCGTCCACATGGTATGGAGGATTTGACTGGACGCGGAGGGGTGGGGCGGCGAGACGCCGGGGTGAGTCCCGAATCCTGAGATGAGGGGTTGCCCTGTCACCCGCTTGAAACGGAGGAAACGTTGTTGTGGAGGTGAAGGAAATGGCTGATCTGATTCGTTGGGAACCCATGGGCGTAAGCAGCTTGAGGCAGGCGATGGACCGGTTGTTCGAGGACTCATTTGCAAGGTCAACGGGGCTGCTGGCGGGAATCCGGGGTGAGTCGCCCGCCATCGACATGTACCAGACGGACAAGGAAGTGGTCGTGAAGGCCTCCGTGCCCGGGATGAAGGCTGAAGACCTGGAGATCTCGGTGACCGGTGACATGTTGACCCTCAAGGGAGTGCATCGCGAAGAGCAAGAGGTTGAGGACGAGAACTACTTCAGGAAAGAGATGCGCTTCGGGTCATTCATGAGGACACTCGAGATTCCCGTACCCACCAAGATAGACAAGGCTGAAGCCGAGTTTGAGGACGGCGTGCTGACGGTGACGCTGCCGAAGACGGAGGCGGTGCAGCCGAAGTCCATCAAGGTGAAACCCGGCGCCAAGGCCAAGGAAGTCAAGCCAAGCGCCAAGGCTAGTGAAGCGAAGCCTGCCGCGGCGAAATAGTACTGATTGTGGCGACGCGGACTCTCCGTGTCGGGTGATGTAGAAGAGTGGTGGTGAGACGCGCTCCCGGACCCCGGGGCGCGTCTGCTGTTGTGGCTGCAGGTTGGCGCGTCAGCCAATTGCGAGTCGGGTCTGCCACGCATCGGTCGGGGGATGCCTGGGCACTGACGCGACCGCTGTGACGCCCGCGCCCGGTCGACCGCCGATTTCCAGGGTGCCTCCGCACGCGTGAAGGCGCTCGCTGCATACCCAGGAGTCCGAGTGATGACGGGCTATTCAATTCGGCATCGGTGATGCCTTTGCCGTCGTCCGATACCGTCAGACAGATTGTATCTTCGGTTGCGGTCAGGCTGATTTCGGCCGATGCGGCTCCCGAATGTTGCGCCACATTGTTGAGCAGTTCCTGCAGCACCCGGAACAACGCGGTGCCGAACGCGGGCGAGATATCCCGGTCGTCGGCGGTAAGCGAAAGATTGCACTTGATGCCGGTGCGTTCGGTGAATTGCCCGGCCTGCCAATCAATGGCGGCACAGAGCCCGAGGTCATCCAACATCCCCGGCCGCATCTCGGATATCACCTGTCTCATCTCCTGAGACATGCCGTCGACCATCGCGGTGATGTCATCGATCCGCTTGAGAGCCGCGTCCGCCGAGGGAGGGAGGCCGCGCCTGAGCGAATCCAGGTCAAGCCGGAGGGCAGTGAGTTCCTGGCTGAAATGGTCGTGCAGTTCGCGCGCCAGATAGCTGCGTTCATCCTCCCGCGCCTCCTGGATGCGCACCGCGAGCCTACGGAGTTGTTCGCGAGAGGCAAGCAACTCATCGCGGGCACGGGAGAGTTCCGTGACGTCACGAAACACGGTCTGATACCCGGTCACGTTGCCTTCAGCGTCACGCCGCACGCTGACGGACCGCAGCACATCGATTAAGCTTCCGTCCCTTCTCTTATGCGTGAGCCGGGTCGTCAATGAGGCTTCCCGCTGCGAGTAGACGTTCTATGGTCCTGTCCCTCTCCGAGGGGTTTCGTAGAGGTCATCGCGCTGTCACCCGTGTCATTTCGTCACGCGCGTAGCCGAAGAGGCGGAACCACGCGTCGTTGGCTTCGAGCACGAGGCCGTCGGCCGTGAAGAGGCTGATAGGCGCGACCGACTGGTCGAAGAGCTGGCGGTACTTCTGTTCGCTCTCGCGCATCGCCTGCTCTGCTCGCTTGAGTTCAGTGACATCGCGATAGACGGTCTGGTAGCCGAGTATGCTCCCGTCGGGGTTGCGCCGGACGACTATAGAGCGCAGGACGTCGAGGAGCCTGCCATCTTTGGTCTTCATGCGGGTCTCGTCGTCAAGCAAGAGCCCGCTGCTCGTGAGGCGCCGCAGTGATTCATCCCTCGATTCGCGCGACGGTGTAGATATCGGCGACATGAAACGTTGCCACATCGTTGCGCGAATAGCCGAACAACCTGAACCACGCATCGTTGGCCTCAATCATGTGACCGTCGGGCGCGACGAGGCTAATAGGCGCCACCGACTGGTCGAAGAGCTGGCGATACTTCTGCTCGCTCTCGCGCAGTGCCTGTTCGGCCCGCTTCTGTTCAGTGATATCCCTCATCACGCCATGAAAGGCGACCACGTTTCCGCATTTGTCGCGCTGGGCAACGATACGCCGCTGGCAGTCGAATACGGAGCCGTCTTTCCTGCGCAGTTGAACTTCATCATCGAGCGTCTCGCCGGCCCTGGCCATGCGTTCAAGATACTTCGCCCTGCCTGCCGGGTCGGCGTACCAGTGCGCCGCGTCGTACCTCGCGACATCCTCCCGGTCGCAGCCCAGAAGGTCCAACCAGGCCTGATTGACGTCGATGAATACGCCGTCGGGCCGAACCAGATATAGAGCGTCACGCGACAACTCAAAAAGGTGCCGGTATTTCTCCTCGCTCTCCCTCAGCGCGAGTTCAGCCGCCTTCTCCCGGGTAATGTCACGCCACACGGCCTGCAAGCCGGCCACCCCACCGTCGGGATTGCGCAGCACCGTGATCGAGCGCTGCACGTCGATGGGGGTGCCATCCCTTGTCCTCATGCGAGCTTCGTCATCGACCAGCCGCCCCTCGGCCAACGCGTGACGCAAGGTGCGGTCTCTCTCCTCGCGATCGTAGTACAGATCGTAGGCGGTCAGTCGAGGGATATCGCTTCGAGAGTATCCGAACAGGCGCAGCCAGGCTTCGTTCACATCGATGAGCTGAGAGTCGACACTGAAGACGCTGATAGGCGCAATGGACTGGTCGAATACGGTGCGGTACTTCTCCTCACTCTCCCTGAGGGCCCGCTCGGCCTTCCTCGTCTCCGTAACGTCGTGGAAGACCGTCTGGAAGCCGATGACGCTGCCGTCCGGTGCACGGCGCACGGTGACGATTCTGTGACAGTCGAACAGGGTTCCGTCCTTGCGCTTGAACCGTGACTCATCCTCAACGCGGTCTTGACGGGCGATAGCCTCGAGAAACTTGCCTCTGTCAGCGGGGTCCAGGTAGGTATTGCGAGCGTTGTATGAGGGCAAGTCGTCCAGCGTATAACCGAATAGGCGGAACCAGGCAGGGTTAGCCTCCATCAAGCGGCCGTCAGGGCTCACGAGATTGATGGCGTCGACAGACTGTTCGAACAGTGCCCGGTACTTCGCCTCGCTCTCCCGCAGCGCACCCGTGGCGCACAACCGGTCGGAGATATCGCGGGAAACGCCGAGCAATCCGCTGAGAGTGCCATCCGCCGACCGAATCGCCCTGACCACATTCTCAAGCCAGACGGTGGTTCCGTCCTTGCGGTAGTACTCGACATCGATGGTCAGTGAGTCCGTGGCCGCACCAGCACCCGAGGTCTCGCGCTCCAGATGCTGCTGCAATGCCGCGAGGATGCGCCGGGCTGACTCGGGCGTGACCATCTGTTCAAGAGTCTGTTGTAGACGCTCCTCCGGAGTGAAGCCGAGAACCCGCTCCACGGAGGCGCTGACGTATGTAGTGCGCAGCGCCAGGTCCAACGTCCAGAGGATATCGGCCATGTTCTCGCTGAGGAACCTTAGATGAGACTCGCTCTGCCGCAGCCTCTCCTCAGCTTCACGCTGTGCGGTGATATCGATTGAAGTGCCGATCAGACCAACGACGGACCCGTGGGGTCCGCAGATAGGCGCCTTGTCGGTCACGACCCAGCGCACACCGTCGGGAGAAGGGTAGCGTTCAACTATGCCCAGTCGAGGGTTGCCCGATGATATGACTTCGCGGTCGACACGAGCCGACTCCGGTCCGGCGTCACCGAGAAACTGGTCGGTGGTCTTTCCTACCAGTTGATCCCGGCTGATGCCCAGAGCTTCGCAAAACGCCGCATTCGCGCTCACGACACGCAAGTCCCGGTCCTTCACGTATATTAAGGTTGAGAGCGCATCAAGTGTTGGGTGGAGTTCAAACAACCCGGACGATGAGCCGAGAGGCTCGGGGCAGGCGCCTTGTTTCACTGTCTGCCACTGCTCCTATGACGCAAATAGGGTATACCCGATGAAACGACGCAGCAGGCCGCCGCACTTAGGTCTCGCTGTCTGACACTATTCCTGAAGGACGCAAAGACGGGCATACCCAACCAAACACTGTAGCACGTCGCCTTACCCCGGCGCTAGGAACGATTGTCGCCCGCGGCGCTACGGGACTTTCCGCTACGTGTCCGCGCTCGCATCGTCGCGGCGGCGCAGCTTGGCGTAATACGCCTTCGACTGGTACAGACCGGCTGCAGGGTTGTGCCCGAAGACGCGGTCTTTGGCGATCAGGACGGTAGTGGGAGCGTTCGCGTACTTGAAGAAGAGGGAATCGTGACCGACGCAGAGTCCCACGACGACGTTGAAATCGGTGCCCGCCTCATTGAGCAACGTGGCCTGGCCGATAGGGTTGCACATGCTCTCCCATGACTGTGGGCCACGGATCTTCTGTTCCGGTGCGACGCCGATGGCTTCCTTGGGCACGCCTCCGGTCTTGCAGCACACGGACACCACCTCGAAGCCCCTGCGTCGGAGAATATCATCGACAATCCGGGCTTCCTGTCGGAGGCCGTTGCAGAATGCAACGCCGAGCCGGTGGTAGCCCATCTTCCTCGCGAACTGCACTACCTCCTCGATCCGCGGGTTTCGAGGGGTCCTGCCTTCAGGGAGCTCCATATAGCACTCGAATTCCTGAATCGAGGCCTGTCTCGCGAACTCGGCGACTTCGGGTTTGGCATACTCTGCCTTGACCCTTTCAAACGTGTCCGGCATCGTCTTCGTCGGGCAGTTGTCAGGTCCGTCCATGGCGTGGTCGCTGTGGCACACCACGCTCTCGCACGTTGCGCATGTGAAATTCATGTCCATTGAAGTCCTCCCGATACGTGTGACAAATGTAGACTATGAGCAGGTCGATCGGCGCACGTAGAAACGCCGGCCCTGCCAGGAAACCTCTCTGAGTTGTTGCTGACGAACCAGCCACTCTACCACATCCCACGTGGCACCGCATTTATGGAGAAGCGCCCCGACCTGGTCCTCGCGAAGCGGATGTACGGTGCTGATGGCGAGAAGGTCATTCCGCGCATCGCCGGTCGAGGCGAAATCGGTTCCCTCGTAGCCGGTCAGCAACTCGACCTGCCCCACCGATGCCGCAATCGCTGTGTATGCGCGCACGAGCGCGTCCTCGCCCGCCGGCTGGATTCCCTCGACCGCCGGGGGACGAGTGGGGATGGAGATGTACGACCTGTCCGGTTTCACCCGTTCAAGAAACGCGGCGAGCGGCCGAAGGTCGTCGATGGAATCGTTGACGCCCTTCACGAGCATTGTCTCGGTGTCCAGTTCTCCATCAAATTCTCGCCCGAACTGTACCACGCCGTCGAGAATTTCCTCGAGGCGAAGGTCGCCGTGCGGCCGGTTTACGCGCCGCCACGTCTCGTGACGTACGGTGTCGACTTTCACGCATACGCGATCGGCCCATGCAAGGTCGCGTCGCACATCCTCGCGGGACAGCAGCGATGCGTTGGTGATGACGGCAAGCGGGATGCCCATGGACCGCAGTGCGCGAAGCTGGCGTCCCAGATTGTCGTCGAGGGTCGGCTCACCTTCGGGCACGACGGTGATGTAGTCAACTGGTTCATTTCTGTCCCGCAGTTTCTGCAGGACGGAGCGCACATCGGCTACAAGTTCGCCGGGAGCGCAATGGGCGGCGCGCCCGACGGTAAGGTGGTCGGCTCCTCCCACCTGACAGTACACGCAAGAATAGCTGCACGTCCCGGATGGGATCGTGTTCAGTCCCAGGCTCTGCCCGAAGCGGCGGGACGGGACTGGGCCGAAGGTTCGAGGCGGCAACTGCTGCGTATCGCTCATGGGACTCTCAGCCGTTCGTCGTGAAGGCGACCGTTGCACAGTACGCGTGTTCTAGTCTGCGGCTCCACGCCTTGAGCAGCGCCGCGTAGCCTGTCAAGCATCTACAGATGACTGCCAGCATTTCCTCGCAATTGCGGTTGTGGTGGTTCGAACGGATCCATGCATGCGGGCCAGGGGATGTCGTACTTAGCCCCCCGAAACGCGTACAGGACGCAACGGTCCAGCTTGCCGCCGTTGCGGCGGCGCAATTCTTCATAGAGGGCATCCGGGTCCGCCGCGCGCATCTGCTCCGCGGTGTCGATGCCCAGGGACAGAAGATCGGCTTCCATCTTCGGGCCGATGTTGCGCAGCGTGCGTAGCCGCGTCAACGCTTCGGGATTGGCGGTCCGTTTCACTTTGCGAAGCGGACTTCAACCTCTTTCACGTCCCACAGCGGCTCGATCTTCTCCACAATCTCCTGCCGGATGACGTCGGAGAACTGGTTCGTCTCGGGAAGGTCCACGACGATGGTCACTTTGCCCTTCTCCACCATGATGCCTGACACCAGTTCTGTCTTGACGAGGTCGAGTCCCACGAGCGGGTTCATGACCTTCTGCAACCGGCGCCGCACCTCTTCCACGGTGGTGGGCTTTCGCTCCTTGATCAACCCGTGTGATTCTTCGTAGTTGTCTATCGCGGAGCGCAATCCTTCGACGGCCAGCACCGAGCAATGCGCCTTGATGGCCGGCAAGCCTCCGAGAGCATCCGATGCCTGCTTCCACGTGATCTTCTTCGCCTCGTCGATCGTCTTGCCCTTCGCAAGCTCCGTGATGATTGAGCCCGTGGCGATGTTGGAGGCACAGCCATAGGACTCAAACGAAACGTCGTCGATGCGCTTGGTTTCGTCGTTCACTTTAAGGTATACGCTGACCATGTCGCCGCATGCGGGGCTGCCTTCGGTCGCCTTTGCATTCGCGTCTTCAAGCTTGCCCACGTTGCGCGGATTCTTGAAGTGGTCCATCACTTTCTCTGTGTACGGCAGAGCCATGTTTCCTCCTCCTCTTGCCCCGTCAAGTATAAACGTCTCCGGTTGACTGTTCCACCTCGTCTAGGGCAGCGTCGCAAGTACCTCAACGGCGTGCCGCACTCCCAGGGGTGGGCTCATCAGGACCGGCACGGAAGTCTTCCCGAGGTCCGCCTTGAGGGCGAGCATACTGCCCTGGGCGCAGACGACGACATCCACGCGTTGCGCGAGTTTGCGGATGGAGGCGATCACCATCTCGTTATGTGCCTTGCGGTCGCCGGCAATGAGCTTCTCGAACGCCCCCGCGGTCAATTCCTCGGTCACGGTAACTGTCTTGCCCAGTTTCTCCGCCATCCTCTTGATGAGCCGGACCGTCGGGCCCATGGTAGTGGGAAGCGTGGCGACGACACCGATGCGTGACCCTGTGCGGCACGCCGTTTCCGCCATACGCTCATCGACCTTGATCAGCGGAATGTTCACCATGCGTGCCGCAACATCGGCAACCTCACCGACCGACGAGCACTGGTTGAAGATAATGGTCGCTCCGGCGGCTTCGGCTTGCACGGCGTATTGGCACAAACGTCTTGTCACACCCGGTGTGACGCCCCCAGTGGCCAGTACCTCGGGCAGCAGGCTGTCATCGATGATGTTGCGCACGGTAACACCAGGCGCCATCTCAGCGAAGAGTGTGCCGAGATCCATCACCGACACACTACTGGTGTGAATGATGAACACAGTCTTACTCATGCGTGCTGTTACCCCCTGCGCATCGATCGCCACGGTTCGCTTCACGTCAACGTCGTTTCGACCTCTCGCCATCATTCCAATCCGTGCAGCATCTCGACGGCATGCCGGACGCCGATAGGGGGGCTCATGAGCACCGGTATGGGCGTCTTGCCGAGTTCGGGCTTCAACGCGATCATGCTTCCCTGAGCGCAGACGACCACATCGACCTTCGGATACAGGTCCTTAATCGTCTTGAGCAGGTGCTCGTTATGGCCCTTCTTGTCGCCGGCGATCATGCAATTGAATGCGTCGGTGTTGAGTGCCTCGACGAGGGTCACTTCTTTGCCCATGTTTTCCGCGGTCCGGCGCAGCATCCTGGTGGTGGGCCCCATCGTACAACCGGCCGTCGCGACGACACCGATTCGGTTGCCGGTCTGGCATGCGATCTCCGCCATGCGCTCGTCCACCTTGACGATGGGGATATGCACGAATGCTCGCGCAGTGTCAGCCGCTTCGCCGACCGATGAACACTGGTTGAGGATGAGGTCGGCTCCCGCATCTTCCGCAAGCACTGCATACTGACAATAGCGCCGCAGAACCTTGGGGGTCACGCCGCCGTTGGCCATAACCTCGGGGAGCATACTGTCATCGATAATATTGCGAACGGTGATGTCCGGTCCCATCTCGCCGAACAGCCGGATCAGGTCGGTCCCCGCAAGTTGATTCGTGTGTATGATGAACACGGTCTTGCCCATTTTCTCTCCCTCCTCGAAAGTCGCTGCCGCTTTTGCGTTATGCCGGCGCCTGCTTGCCGCTCTCCTTCTCATCGTGTGGAGCGAGCGGGCTTATCTTGCGCAAGTCGCGCACGATGCCGGCAATCGTCGTGACGACGCCATCTATCTCGTCCATGGTGTTATACCGGCCGAAAGTGAAGCGGATGGAGCCATGCGCGCGCTCGTGGTCGCCGCCGATTCCGAATATCACGTGGCTTCCCTGCAAGGAACGCGAGAAGCAGGCGGAGCCCGTACTTACCGCGTAGCCCTGCATGTCAAGATGCAGGGTGATGGACTCTCCTTCCACGTAATGGAACGAGACATTGGCATTCTGTGGCGTTCGACGCGTACGGTGCCCGTTAAGCACCGTGTGGGGGACCTTCGTGAGAAGGTAATCAATAGCGTGGTCGCGCATCGCCTTCAGCCGCTCGTTCTCTTCCGGGGTCACCAATTCTACGGCCTTCGCGAATCCCACCGCCCCGGGGATGTTCTCAAGGCCGGCCCGCATGTCGAACTCCTGAAAGCCACCGTCCATCCACTTGGCGATAGGTGTCTTCTTGCGGATGTAGAGGCCGCCAACGCCCCGGGGACCATGGAGGGTGTGTGCGGACACCGTCACCAGGTCCGCCTGGATTTCTTTTACATTGAGAGGAACGCGGGCGAATGAGTGCGTTGCATCGGTGTGGAACAGCGTGCCCTTCTTCCGGCACAGTTTTGCGATTGCGTCGATGTCCTGCAGTGTGCCAATCTCCTGGTTGGCATGCTGGATGGACACGAGGATGGTGTCCTTGCCGATGGCTTTCTCCAGCTCGTCGAGGTTGACGAATCCGTCCCCATCGACGGAAAGGTAGGTCACCTTGAAGCCCTGGCGCTCAAGCGCCTGTGCGCTGTGCAGCACGGGGAAGTCTTCAATCTTGGAGACGATGAGGTGCTTGCCCTTCTTCTCGCCCAGCGCGAGTGCGACACCCTTAAGAGCCATGTTGCTGGATTCCGTATCACCGGACGTGAAGATGAATTCCTCAGGCAAGGCCCCGAGGTACGTAGCGAGCGACGCCCGAGCCTTGTCAAGCGCCTCACGCGCCTCGATCCCCAGTGAGTAGCCGAATTCGGATGTTGCGACCGCGTAGGTCTCAAACAGGTATGGTTTCATCGCGTCCAACACGCGCTCATCCAGTCGTGTGGCGGCTGCGTTGTCCATGTATGTGCATTTCTGCATCAGCACCCTCCTCCTGTCACGTCCACCCGTATCAGATGAACAGCGTTATGGCCGACTCGCGTGCCTCCTGGATATAGGAGCCAACGGCGCAATATTCGGTGATCAGGTCGGCTCTCAAGTCTTCCTTCTTGATGCCCATGATTTCCATGGTCATGTCACAGGCCATGAGCTTGCCTCCCAACTCAACGAAGTCGGCGAGCAACTTGTCCAACGAAGCGATATTGGCTTTCTTCATCCGACGTTTCACCATCCACTTGCCGAGACCGAGGAAGTGCATCTTGGACAGCGGACCGCTCTCGAGTTGTCCCTTCTTCAACCTCTGCAGTCCCCAGAAAGTGAAGAACATGGAAGCCTCCATGCCCATTGCCAGCGCGCCATTCGCAACTATGAGCGCGCTGTAGAGCTTGTCGTAGTCGCCGCTTTGTACGATAATCGTCGCCTTGTCGGCCATTTTCTCTACCCCTTCATCAGCGCTTGATACGAATGGTCCAGCGGTTCCCCTCTTCGGAAATATCGAGTACTTCGAGACCCATCGCCTTTGCAGCCATGGGAATTTCCTTCTTCGATGAGGGGTGCGTCCCGGTCACTACGATGATGTCACCCGGCGATGCCTTGCGCAGCGCCTTGCGGGTTTCCACAAGAGGAACGGGACAGTTCTGACCCACGCAATCCACCATGATGTCTGCCATCGTACGTCACCTCCTCCCCTGCAATGATACGACAAGTACGTCGGGGCTTGCACATATGCACGCCCCATGGTTTTCTGCCTCGACTGGTTTCCAACGGGCGGGGTGTTGGCGTTGAGTGACGGTGGCGATGACTATCGCCGCTCTTCGCGCTGGTGCGCTTTCCCGGATGAAGATTGGAGTTGCCGTGGCGTTAATGTAGTATCATGACTTCAGTACTGGTCGGCCGCGTGCCCGTGCAGATTGGCTGGTTGTCCGAGGTTCCGCGTAGGCATCGGGTGGGTGGCAGTGGGTGGTTATCGGGGGAGGCAGATGCGGTTGCCGCCAAAGTACGACGTCCTGACGACTGTCGATGTTGCCGAAAATTTCCGCGAGCGCTGGCGGACCACGCTCAACACACTCGCGGACCTGTTGCAGGTCAAGGCCGCTCTGGTCATGCGCCTTCGTGGCGAGGACATCGAGGTGTTCGCCGGCAATAATGGTGACGGCCATGTCTACGAGGAAGGGGAACGAACGCCCCTGGATTCGGGGCTCTACTGCGAGCAGGTCATGACGACCCGGGGCGAACTGGTCGTCCCGAACGCCCTGGTGGATGCGGAGTGGGACCACAACCCGGATATCGTGCAGGGCATGGTTTCCTACCTGGGATTGCCGCTTGAGTGGCCTTCCGGGCACATCTTCGGCACTATCTGTGTCCTCGACAATCGACCTCATGAATACTCGGCGCTGAACCGGGCGACCCTGCTGCAGTTCCGCGACCTTGTACAGGATGAGCTTGCTCTATTGTTCGACAATCACATGCTGCGGCAGGAGATTGCCGAACGCGAGACCGTGGAGAGGGAACTCAGGGAAGCCAAGGCTCACCTGGAATCGCTGGCGAGAACCCTGCAGGTAGGACAGAGAACGGGAACGTGCGTCGCTTGCCCGCGGGCTTCACGACGAGATACTTCAGCATCTGACGGCGGTCAAAATGGACCTCGACACATTCGTGCGGAAGCTCCCCGAGCGATTGCCGGCCGGAGCGGGTGAATCCGCTCGAGAGATCGATGACGGCCTCAAGGCGATAATTCAACGCATCAGAGAGATGTGCGAGACTCTCGTTCCCGCGGTGCTGGAGGATCTTGGACTTGCCGCGGCCATCGATTGGGCTATGGCCGACTTCCAGTTCCGTACGGGGATTGCCTGCGAGATGCGCATCATACAGGATGCGTTGAGAATCTCGCAGGATGGCGCAGTGTCTGCTGTTCAGGATACTCCAGCAGGCGCTCAGTCACGCCGCAACTCGCGCTGTGGCGACAAAGCTAGTTGTCACACTGGTGCAGCACAAGCGTGCGGTGGTGATGCGTGTCGCACTGGATGGGCATGGACCGAACAGGCCCGAATGGAGCACCTCCGAGTACATGGACCTTGGAGAGTTGGAGGCGCAGGCCGCGAGTTGGGGCGGCAGAGTCAGGACGTGGCGGACCCCCGAACGCGTTGCGTATCTCGAGGTGCTGTTGCCCATCGTGGACGATGTGTCCGCCCGATGAGTCCTGCCGCGTCCGCGCGGACCAATAGCGCGTCCACGAAGAATGCCGAGCTAGGGGTTCTTCACCCTTACCCTGTTGAGTCTTTGCCTGCGTCGCGAGGGCCGCAGTCCGTACACCACCGTTGCCAGCAACCGGCCAAACAGAGGCATGGGATCTCGCCGGGAGGGGATGAACATCTTCGTGTTCGGGTCGAAGAAGTCAGTCAGCCATTGCCGGGCGATGGAGCGCTTCTTCGGGTGCGTAAGCATGCACAGCAGATCCAGAGTGAAGAAATATCGAGCTTTCCGGTCCACACGGTAGTCACTCATCGGCTCGATGTCTCCGTCCATCGCAAGGCGATAGAGCAGGTACGGGAAGTCCACCCCCGCAACCATGCTGGTATGGAGTGAACCCCAGAGCCGTGGATTAACCTCCATCATCACCGGTTGTTCGTCACGGGGATCGATTCGAAACTCGACCTCGGCGGGGCCGTACCAGCGCAT
Source organism: uncultured Chloroflexia bacterium (assembly GCA_963761225.1). Taxonomy (GTDB): domain Bacteria; phylum Chloroflexota; class Dehalococcoidia; order GIF9; family AB-539-J10; genus SKVJ01. The sequence continues at coordinate 60,636 of CAVXGE010000009.1, forward strand.
CTCCTTCAGCAGCTTGACTGCAGTGTCGACCAGCTCCGGCCAGTGCACGGCCTGTCCACAGGATGTTGGGCCGGCCAGAGCCGGATACGTGCGAAGCCGTCTGCAAACCACGGCGGCACGCGGGATGGAGGCGCGGTTCATGAGTATGTCGACGTCATACGTGGCGCCGCCCCATGGCACATACTCCTGGATGATGACCGGGCCGTACGCGCGTGCGATGCGTTCGCACGAGGGACCGACGTCGTCACTGCGCTTGACCAGGCAGAGCCCGTTGCTGGCGCTTTCCATCCGGGGGCGAACAATGAGGGGAAGGCCATATTCCGTAACGGCGCGGTGTATGTCACGGGGACCCCTCACCGCAATGGTGTCGGGTGTTCTGAGTCCGCAACGGCGGGCGATTTCCACGGTGAGGGCCTTGTCCCGGCCCTGCATGAGCCGGTCTAGAGGCAGAAACGGGAAACGGGCGAGACTGGTGGCTTCTTCCACATGCTCCGCCAGTGGCATCAGGGTCCAGTCGAAGAGCGGCAGCACCACGTCGTAGCGACGCCGTCGCAACTCATTGAGCATCCACTCCAGATACTGTTCGGGAAAACGCGCCGGGTCAGGGTAACACCGGCGTTCGGAGCAATATCGCGAGAAGAATCCCAGGGCCACGCGGTCGTGATCGGCGGCGGTTACACGGATGCCTTTCTCACCGAGCGAACGGATGACGGAGAGTCCGGCTCGCGATTGAGCGTCCGTGACCAGCACTCGTGAATCCATGTGGCGTAAGACTTCCTGACAGCCCACGTTGTAACACGTCCGCGTTGCGGAGACAATGACATTCGGGTCGTTTGTGCTGTTCGCAGGGTGTGGCGTTGGTGACGCGGCTCAGGGGGCCGATTGCGTGTGCTAGCATACGCAAAGAGGGTACCCGCAGGAGGTCATCAGGATGGAACAGTCACCACAGGCGGCGCAGCAGAAGAAGATTCCGATCGACTTTCCGGCGCAACTCAAAGGTGGTGTGTACGCCAACAACATGATGGTGGTGCATACGCGGGAGGAATTCATCCTCGACTTCCTGATGGTTGCACCCAACAGCGGTGCAGTGACGGCCAGGATCATCATGAGTCCGGGCCACACGAAGCGGATGATTGCCGCGCTCCAGGAGAACATGCGGAAGTACGAGCAACAGCACGGCTCGTTGACGGCCGCCGAGGAGCCGCGAGGCCACATCGGATTCGCGAAGGAATGATTGCCGCAATCGGCGAGTGACAAGGATGAAGGCATCAGGGATGACGGACGAGTCGCAACAGATTCGGCAGATACGGGAGGCCGTCGACGCGGTCACGCGCTATGCAGCGCGGGGCTGCTCGGGAGCATCGTGCGATCTCGCTCGTGGCGCGTGGATGAGTAACCAACTCGGCATCATCGGCAGGACGGCGGGTTCAATCCCGGATGAGGTCAAGAGCTCCTACGGCGAGGTTCCCTGGGCGCAGTTAATCGCCCTGACTGACGTGAGCCACGGACTTTCCTCAATGACCGCGGACGAGATGCAGCAATTCGTCGAGCAGGTGCTGCCAAAGGCCCGCAAGGCACTGCGGACGCGGATGTAAGCGCGCCTGCCTACGCTATACGCGGCCTGGTCTGTCCCCGGACGTCGGCGTTCTCACCGTCGCCGCAACGGCTGAGTCACAGGTCACGTACTCTGGAACTAAATCTTGCCCATGTCCTCGAGAAGACGCACCACTCGCAGGGACTCTGCCATGCCCATCGTTCCGCCGATTGCCACGGCAACGCCGGTCGTCTCGAGAATCTCTTCCACGGTGGCGCCGGCTTCCAGCGCTCGCATTGTCTGGCCCAGTATGCAATTGGTGCAGCCGCGACCGAGCGCGATGCCCAGGGCGATGAGCCGCTTGTGTTTTGGAGAGAGAGCACCGGCCGCGTATGCCTTGTCCCCCACCTTCAGCTCGGCGGCGATGGTGTCCGGAATGACCGACTTGATCTTCTCGATGAGCCTTAGACGCTCCTGGTTGAGGTCAAGTTGACTATCCATGCGTTACTCCTCCTGTCACTTATCGGCGGTCATTCTTCGCTTGCGCATCGCCCTACGGTACAACAGGTAGGCGACGCCACCAAGCACGAGCCAAACGGGAATGTATACGATGAACCAGATGACGAAGCTCAGGAAGCCGCGGCCGACGGCTCCAAGCCCGGACACGGCATCGCGGAACACATCGGCCGGACTCCATACGCTTAGCACCTGGATATAGGAGTCACGGGACTGACTCGTGCTGGCGCTCCTGTCATCGGTGACCGTCAGCGTCACGCTGTACCAGCCTCCGTCGCGGTACGCGTGAGATGGTGACGCCTGATTACTGGATTCTCCGTCGCCGAAATCCCAATCGTAGGTGTAAGGGACAAATCCGCCCGAGACGTCGGCCGAGAATCCCACCGGATCGCCTTCGTCCACCACTCGGCCATCGGCGTTGAACGAGACAGTGAGCACTGATTCCCTGAGAGACACTTCGACGAGTGACATGGCGGACGTTTGGTCGAGGTACCGTATCCTTGCCTCAAGTTGATCGATCTGGCCACGCACGTTGCTTACCTCGAGTTGCACCTTGAGGAGTTCCTCCACGGTTCCGGCCTGTTCCATGAGCGCCAGCAGTTGCTGCTCGGTCTGTTCCAGGTTGTGTTGCCGCGCGGTCAAATCGACGTATTCTTCGGTAACATCCGTGCTGGACGTGGTTTCCGACGAGACCTCGGCCGCAAGTGCCCGTATCGCGCCGAGTGCGCTCTCGAAGCGGCTGGCATCAACCCTGATGACCACACTGCCAAACGTCTTTCCATTGTCCTGGTAGACCGAGGACGAGACGACATAGCCACCGTATACATCGGCCAATCCGACGATGGATTGTTCCGCGGCGTTGACGTCGTCAACCACCAGTTCCATGCGGCCGCTGCGGACTACCCTACGGTCAGAGGGAATCGAGGCGGTTGTTGCGGTTTCTGCATCGACGCCGAATGAAGGCGCGGAGGGGGAAGAGGAAGTCACAGGCGGCATCGGAGCCGTCGCTCCCGAAAGACCGTTACTGGTGTCGGGCCGCGACGCCTCACCGGGCGCCACGTTCGGCGCGCTGCCGGACGCGCATCCCGACAGAGTAAGCGATGCGGCCAGCGCCAGGGCGGCGCACGTCGATAACAGAGATATCGGCTTCATTGTGTCATCTCTCCAGCCGAGCTTCGGTCATACAGAATGGTATCACTTGAATGCGCCGGTTAGGGCAGGCTCGACTATTTACGGGCAACCACAATCGTCATCCCGCTCTGCGCCTTGTCGTACGGCTGGAATTCGTAGTTGCCATAGAAGCTATAAGAATGAAAACCGACCGACTGCAACGCTGCCTCGATGTCATCGTGCAGATAGACCCGTTGGTACGTGATATTCCATACCTGCATGTCTTGCCGGTTCTGGTCGTGATGCAGGTCGACTACATTGAATCTGGCGCCGCGGTCCAGATAGTCGACAACGAACAGCCTGGTAAAGTCTCCGCGGCTGATCTCGGGAATGAAGCGCGGCTTCTCATTCCACGTCCTGTCGCTCATTCCTGCCGTGAGCACGAGGATGCCTCCGTCCCGCAAGACGCCACGCATGCTTGAGAATGCCCTGCGCAACTCGGCCTCGTCGGGCATCTCAAAGAATGAAGAGGACAGGCAGACGACGGCGTCGAAATCGCGCGCGTACGTAAGGTGCAAGTCGCGGTAGTCCGCCTGGTCGAGCGGCGCATCTACGTGATGTGTAGCGAGATTGCGTTCAGCCTGCGCCAACATGGCCGGCGACAGGTCCGAGCCGCAGGCCTCGAGTCCGAGGGAAAGGAACAGGTGCAGGTCCCTGCCTGTGCCGCAGGCGCAGTCCAGTACTGAATGAACGTCATGGTGGGCGAACAGCTCACGGAAGAACGCAACCTTCTTCGGGTCGTGGTCGGCGAACGAAGGAAAGAACAGGTCGTATCGCTCCGCAAACCGTTCATACGGATCGGAAATCATAAGTTCGCCACTCCTAAGTCGGAAAGACTGTAACAGAACGCGCTGAAATGGGCACCTTCGCCGCGCCCTCCGTGCACGATTGAGGCGTGGTTGCGTGGCGACCTCGATTGCTTTGACACCGTTCGCAGCGACGAATAACATGAATTGTCCATTCGCCATTCCGTTGACCGCAGGTTTCGGGGCGCGGCGCGAGTCTGCGGCACCTGGACGCATCTAGAGTCCCGTACCTTCACATCGAGCAGGATGGACATGGGGGAGGCACTGTGAGCAGCGTGAATCAGTCGGAAGGCGCCAGCGAACAAGTCTTGTGCGGTCAGACGGAAGAGCTGCACAAGTTTGTTGAGAATCAGGATTGGAGCGCAATGCTGGCGCTGCTTTCAAGACTACGCAAGGCGGACGAAGCGGGCCTGGTGTGCCAGCTCGATCGGGACCACATTCGGGAGGTGCTGTCCCACCTGTCGATAGAAGAACTCGCAGGACTGGTGGCTGCCATGCGCGAGTCAGACGTGTGCGTATTCTGCGAGGCGATGGACCCGTTGACGCTGGCAGACGTGCTCGACGAGACGAATCCGGATTTTGCCGCACACGTACTCCGAACGTTGCCCGAAGATATCATCAAGGAAGTGTTGCCACAGTTGAAGGACAGCGACGCGGTCGTGCCGCTGCTCCAGTACACGCACGGTACCGCGGGCGCGCACATGATGACCTCGTTCGTGGCGCTGGCGCACGACATGACGGTCGACGACGCAATTGCCGCCATCCGGGCCGAACAACCACGACGAGATACCGTGGACACCCTCTACGCGATGGATGCACGAGGAAGGTTGCGGGGTGTGGTCACCTTACGTCAACTGGTGCTTGCGCGGCCGGGCACGCGCCTGCGCAGTCTCATGGACAAGCAGGTGCTGTCAGTGACGCCGGATACATCCGACCGCGAGTGCGCCCGCATGATGGAGCACTACAACATATCTTCGTTGCCTGTCGTAAACGCGGCCGGCCACATGGTAGGGGTAATCACCCTGCGTGAACTGCTCCACGTGACGCAGGAGCAGGCGACAACGGATATGTATCATATGGTGGGTCTCAGTGAGGAGGAGCGGCTGTCACGGCCTGTGGGCAATTCGGTCAGACGGCGTTTGCCGTGGCTTGCCATGAGCCTCGCCATGGCGCTTGTGTCCGGGTTCGTCATCAATCTATTCAAGTCCACCATTGCCATGTATGTGGTGCTCGCTGCGTTCCTCCCTCTCATCTCAGCGCAGGGCACGAACTCGGCCATGCAGACAACAACCATCTTTGTCCGGAGTATCGCCCTTGGAGAACTGCGCACACCGATGGTCTGGCGCGCCATCAGAAGAGAGACCGCCCTCGGGTTCATCAACGGTGCTGCTATCGCCATCGTCTCTGGGCTCATTGCCTATGTGTGGGTGGGGGACTTGCGGCTGGCGCAGGTGCTCGCGATAGCCATGTTCCTCACCATGGCACTGTCGGGCTGGCTGGGAGCGATCGTTCCTCTGCTGCTCCGGCGGTTTCGTGCCGACCCGGCACTGGGTTCCAGCGTACTGCTGGCCACGGCGACGGATGTCACCGGCTTTCTATTTTTGCTGGGACTTGCCACCGTGCTGATGAGATCTGCCGGCGGCGCGTGAGGAAGCCCCGAGTGGTCTTGGGCCGGTCGAACGAATCGAAGAAGAGTCCGTACCGCCCTGCGAAGCTCACCGATTGCTCCCCATGCTACCCGCACCGGCCAGACCTCACAACGTCTCACTACAGATTTCACAACTACTTCACATCCGCATGGTACCGTTCAACCTGTCGTAGATGGCCGCACAGCGAAATGGCGACGAACCAGGGCGATGGGGTGCGGCCTAAACGGCCGGACGATGAGATGGGGCGTGAGACGCGGGATTGTTGGCATGCCGCCGGTAGGAGGGGCTGCCGCGTTCGAGGAGGGGCGGATTGTCAGGTATGTTGGTGAGAATTATGTCGGAATCTGGTAAAAAGATACTTGATTGCGTTCGTACAGTGATTTGACAAGTCATGTGAGATAGTTTAACATGGCACAACCTCAAGAAAGGGAGAGAACGGCGCAAGGCATAATCCGATGGCAAGACGTACTGAGTGCCCCGAACCAAAACGCCTGTTTACTCTCCTCGGAGGCGTGGGGGGCTCGTAAGAGAACGTGGGGTGGTTGTCACCGGCGGACTCTTCGAGGGATCGAGGGTCCGCTTGTTTGTTATACGACTAATGGCATGAAGGGCAAACCGTGGGGCAGGGTGGTGCGTTGTACTGTTGAGAAGGAGGCGCAGTGATGGAAGAAGAAGTGAGAATCAATAACGAAGACGAACTTGAGCCTGTTGCAGAAGTGCTCTCGGCGGATAATGAGTCTGTGGTTGCAGATGTACCGTTCGAAATGGACGACGATGAGTTCTCGAGCATTCTCGGGACTCGCGAGTATGAAGCGTCGGCCGATATCGAGCAGCTATGGATGCGGGAGATCGGTGCGGTTCCGTTGCTGAGCAACAAGCAGGTGGTGGAGTTGGCGCGAGTCGTTGAAGAAGGTGAGGTTCTGAACGAAGTCGAGTACATGTTCATTCAGGCGAAAGGCGTGTCTCCGGACGGACCTCATTTTGTCCTGGCGCTGCTGCAGCGGGCGGCGCAACTCGGCCGTGAGGCGGCCATCATGGCCCAGCGCGCGGGAGTCGAAGACAGGAAAGGGTTTCTGGGGACGCTGACCGACCCGGCTTTCCGGAATCTGAGCGACGAGGTATACAGCCAACAGCTTATCGACGAGTTGATGCCGGTTGTGGGCACAAGGGCGAATCTCGAGCATGCGGTTCGGGAATTGTCGGTGTCGCCGAGGTTGCTGCCTCATGAAGTGATCGACCTCGCAGGTTCTGGTGCGACGGCGGAAGAGCTTTCGTTGCTTGTGAGTGACGAGCGGTTCATCGAGGAGTTGTATTCGATGGAGGGCTCTCTGGACGCGCATTTCGCGGGAATCAAAGCACGGGCAAAGGCCGCCCGGGATCAGCTGGTGCAGGCGAACATGAGGCTCGTAGTCAGTGTGGCGAAGCGACATCTGAACTGGGGCTTGCCTCTGTTGGACCTGGCCCAAGAAGGCGCCGTGGGGCTGATGCGTGCAGTGGAGAAGTTCGAATACAGGAAGGGCTACCGGTTCAGCACGTATGCAACATGGTGGATCATGCAAGCGGTACGGCGTGCCGTGGACGAGCAGGGCCGCATGATTCGGATTCCGGTACATATGGCGGAGAAGATGCACAAACTGAACCGGACGCGCCGTGACCTGACCATGTCCAGCGGGCGCCAGGCGACGTCGGTAGAGTTGGGCGAAGCGATGGATGCTTCACCGGAGTTCGTCGAGATGCTGGAAGACCTGCAACACCTACAGCCGCTCTCGCTGGACCTGCCGGTGGGAGAGGATGGAGATACGTCTCTTGGAGACCTGGTGGAGGATGAATCTGCCCCGGCGCCGGAGGATGTAGCGTCGAGCACCGTGCTGCGCGAGCAGATACGCGAGTTGCTCAAGGTCCTGCCGGACAGAGAGCGGAAGATCATCGAGTTGCGGTTCGGTCTGGTGGATGGGAGAGAATGGACCTTGGAGGAAGTGGGTAAGACGATGAACCTCACCCGCGAGCGTATTCGCCAACTCGAGAAGGGTGCGCTCAGGAAGCTGCGCAAGCCCAGCACAGCCCGCCAATTGGTCGGTGCGCTGGACTACTAAGTCGGTTCCGATTGAACGAGCGAAGGGGCGGCCTCGGCCGCCCCTTCTGATTTCCTGGCTGCAAGGCGACGATTCGCCCGGACAACTGCCCGGTGGGGCACGCGGCCTCGTTGATGCCGGCGAGTTAATGTCCCTCGGGGGCGCACCGTGCACCCTGCGCACATGGCGTTCGGCGTCGGTCTCGGACGCGGCGCTGGCTTCACACACCAACCGTATGGCGCTATCATGGAGAGGGAGGGGACAAAGGTGGCCCACGAGCAGGACAAACCGAACCGGGGAACGATCGTTGCCATCAGGGGCAGCGTCATCACCGCCCGCTTCCCGGACCGGCTGCCCGACATGGGCAATCAATTGCGTGCGGGGGCGCACGACGCCGTCGCCGCTGAAGTGCTGTCACACCTGAGCCCGGAGCTTGTACAGGCAATCGCCTTCACACCGACGCACGGCCTTGCCCGCGGCGAGACGGTGACAGACACGGGGAAGCCGTTTATGGTGCCGGTAGGCGACAAACTTCTGGGTCGCGTATTCAATGTCTTTGGGGAGGCCATAGACCATGGCGGCGACGTGGAGGCCCGCGAGTGGCGTTCCATCCATCGCCGCCCCGTCGAACTCGCCGACCTGAGCACGACCTCGGAGGTGTTTCAGTCGGGCATCAAGGCCATCGACGTTCTGGCACCCCTGGAGCGAGGCGGCAAGACGGGTCTACTGGGCGGAGCGGGCGTCGGCAAGACGGTGCTCATCATGGAGTTGATTCACAACATGGCGGGCAAGTACAAAGGCATCAGTATCTTCTGTGGAATCGGTGAGCGTTGCCGCGAGGGTGAGGAGTTGTACCGGGAGATCGGCGACGTCGGCGTACTGGACAGGGCCATCATGGTCTTCGGCCAGATGAACGAGCAGCCCGGTGCGCGGTTCCGGGTCGGACACGCGGCTCTCACCATGGCCGAGTACTTCCGGGACGATGCCGGCAAGGACGTCTTGCTTCTCATCGACAACATCTTCAGATTCGTGCAGGCCGGCGCGGAGGTATCGGGACTCATCGGCCAGTTGCCCTCCCGCCTCGGCTATCAGCCCACGCTCGGCACGGAGTTGGCCGAGTTGGAGGAGCGCATCTGCAGCACGCCAAGCGGTGCTATCACGTCCGTGCAGGCGGTTTATGTGCCGGCCGATGACTTCACTGACCCCGCGGTGGTTCACGCGTTCGGCCATCTCTCTTCGTCCATTGTCCTATCACGCAAGATGGCAAGCGCAGGATTGTACCCGTCCATCGACCCGCTTCAGTCGCGTTCGAAGATGCTCAGTGCGGATATCGTGGGCGAACGGCACTACTCCATCGCGCAGAACGTGCGCCGCACGCTGGAAGCGTACGACGAACTGAAGGACATCATTGCCATGCTTGGGCTGGAGCAACTGTCGCAAGAGGACCAGAAGACAGTCAACCGCGCCCGGCGTCTTGAGCGATTCCTGACTCAACCGTTCTTCACCACGGAGTCCTTCACGTCGCACGAAGGCAAGCTGGTTTCCATCGAGGAATCCCTTGACGGATGCGAGCGGATCTTGAATGACGAATTCGCCGACTATCCTGAGCACGCGCTCTACATGATCGGCGCGGTCGACGAGGCGCACAAGTGAGATTGAGGGTCTTCCTGCCGTACAAGGTCCTTGTTGATGTTGAGGTCGGCAAGGTGATAGCCGAAGCCGAGGACGGGTCGTTTTGTCTGCTGCCTCGCCACATCGACTTCGTGGCGTCCCTTGTTCCTGGCATCATGTCTTACGTGACGCTTGATTCCGGCCATGAGGAGTTCGTGGCAGTGGATGAAGGGATTCTCGTCAAGAACGGCAGCGAGGTTACCGTCTCGACCAGAAATGCGATGCGAAGCGATGATCTGGGCGCGCTCAAGCGGGCTGTGGAAGAAGAGTTCGTGGCGCTGGATGACGAGGAGTTGCGGGCGCGGTCGATAATTGCCAGGCTGGAAACCGATTTCGTACGCAGCACCATGAGGTTCAGACCGTGATGACAGACCAGCACGAGTCGCATGAGAAGTTCTCGGAGCGCATTGGAGCCAAGGAGGCGCGCAAGCTCAGGGCGAGAAAAGCGAAGGGCAAGGGCTTATGGTTCGGGCTCGGCACGACGGGTGTGGTCGGCTGGTCGATAGTCGTTCCCACCATCGTGGGAGCGCTGCTGGGGCGCTGGCTGGACGCGCGGTTGCAGGGGACCGTCTCGTGGACGTTGACGCTCCTGCTCATCGGCCTTGCGCTCGGATGTCTCAACGCCTACTACTGGGTGCGCAAGCAGAGCGGGACCATTCGCCAGACAGAGGAAGATGACTCAAAGTGAAATGATTGCCATTGGCGTGATTGCGGGCGTCGCTCTCGGCGTCGTCTTCTTTGGCGGTCTGAGGCTGACCACGGCCCGCATGAACCGCACGCGCAACGTTGCCCTGCTGACGGTCGCCAGTTTCGTAGCTCGTTCGCTGATAAGCATCGGAGGACTGTTCCTGGTTGTCAGATTCCTGGGCCTTGCGGGCATCGCGTCCGCCCTGCTGGGATTCATAGCCGTGCAGATTGCATTCTTGAGACTGTCGATGAAGGGGGCCGCGACTCGATGCCCCAAATAGATATAACCCCGGATCAAATAGTCTACTTCACGTGGGGCTTTGCCACTCTCAGCGCCACTATCGTATTTACGTGGGTGGTGATGGCGCTACTGATTGCAGTGGCCTGGCTGACGACCCGGCATCTCAGTTCAGGAAGTTCGGTGTCCCGGCGCCAGACCCTCTTTGAGATGCTTATCACCTTCATGCGGAGCCAGATCCGGGAGATAACCGACCAGGACCCGGATCGCTACCTGCCATTTATCGGAACCCTGTTTCTCTTCATCTCCGTCTCCAACATGCTCGAGATTGTGCCGGGTTACCATGCCCCGACCGGGTCCATAAATACCACGGCGGCACTCGCCCTGGTCGTCTTCTTCGCGGTGCCGATATTTGGCATCGCCGAGCGGGGGTTCATCGGATACATGAAGCACTATGCGCAGCCAACGCCTTTGATGTTGCCCTTCAACATCATCGGGGAGGTCACGCGGACACTCGCGCTGGCCGTCAGGCTATTTGGCAACATAATGAGCGGCAGCCTCGTGGTGGCGATCCTTCTCACGCTCGTACCCATCTTCGTGCCCGTCGTCATGACGGTTCTGGGATTGCTCATAGGCCAGGTTCAGGCGTATATCTTCGCCGTGCTCGCGGCGGTCTACATCGGCGCCGCCACGCGCCGTGACAACGAAGTAACCAATTCGGCAGTGCGAATCAGTCCGGAGGTCAAGAATGGATAGCGTCACCACAATAGGTCAGATATCGATCATCATCGCAGGCGCCACGATGGCGGTGGGCGCGATCGGCCCTTCGCTCGGTGAGGCGTGGGTGGCTGCGCGCGCAATGACCGCCATTGCGCAACAGCCTGACGAGGCGGCCACCATCACCCGGACCCTGTTTGTGAGCCTCGCGATCATCGAGTCGGTCGCCATCTACTGCTTCGTCATCTCGATGGTTATCATCTTTGCCAACCCGTTCTGGGCCCAGGTTCTCAGCACCGCAAAATAGGCCGTGGTTCAAGCAGGACGGACATGACGATTGACTGGTTCACCATCGTTGCCGAAATAATCAACTTCCTGTTGCTGGTCTACTTGCTGCGCCGTTTTCTGTACCCGGTAATCATCCGGGCAATGGATCAGCGGGAGAAGCTCATCACTTCTCGCCTTGACGCGGCAGAAGCGAAGCTGCAGGAGGCAACAAAGGAGGAGGCGTCTTATCTCAAGCAGAAGCAGGACTTGGCCGCCTCCGCGGAGACGTTGACCGCCAAGGCGAGAGAAGACGCCGAGAAAGTGCGCCAGAAACTCTCCGATGAGGCGCGCGCCGATGTGGACGCCGATAAGGCGCGGTGGCGCGAAGCGGTGAAGAATCAGCAGGAAGAATTCTTAAAACGCCTTCGGGTTCGCGCCGCGGAGCAAGTTGTCGCGATGGTCAGGCGGACGTTGCAGGACCTGGCAGATGCACCGCTCGAAGAGCGAATCGTCGCGAAATTCCTCCAACGCCTCGAGAAGTCCGGCAAATCTGAGACCGCAGCCCTCAAGAAGAGCCTGGCGAAGGGCAAGACGCCGGTAGTCGTGGCAAGCGCGTTTGGACTCTCTGATGATGCGCGCGAGCAGATACGTGACGCCTTGAAGGCGCAGTTGGGCAAGGAGGTGAACGCGGAGTTCACGACTTCATCCGACTTGATTGGTGGGATTGAACTGCGCGTTGGCGAACTGAGGATATCCTGGACACTGCAGAGCTACCTTGATGACTTGGAGCAAGAGGTGTCGAAGGCCGTGGAAGGGGCCGAAGATGCCGGCAAGGCACCCGAGAAATGACAAAACGACAGAGCGACCCCCTTGACGCCGTACTCGATGACACGATAGCCGTGCTGGAGAAGGCGTCCGCGCACCATCAATCGGCGCCGAAGGTTGAGGAACTCGGACAGATCACGTCCATCGGACGTGGCATCGCGTGGATAAGCGGCTTGAATCGCCTTCAGTCCGAGGAACTGGTCGCATTGCCCGGAGGGAGATTCGCAATAGCCTTGAATCTTGATGCGGACCGGACGGGAATCGTTCTCCTGGACACGGAGGAAGGGCTCGAGGCCGGGCAAGAGGTACATCGGACCAACCGCGTCACGGATGTGCCGGTTGGCGAATCGCTGCTCGGGAGGGTAGTCGACCCACTGGGGCGCCCTCTGGACGGTGGAGATAGCGTAAGTGCCTCGGAGAGAAGGCCGATAGAGCGGGACGCGCCGGCAATCATGGATCGCGCCGCAGTCACGATTCCTCTCGAGACAGGAGTGCAGGTGGTCGACGCGCTCATTCCGATAGGCCGCGGTCAGCGGGAACTGATACTTGGCGATCGGCAGACGGGCAAGACCGCTGTGGCCTTGAGCAGCATCATCAACCAGAAGAACAACGGAATGATCAGCGTCTACTGCGCTATCGGGCAGGAGAATTCGAAGGTTGCCAAAGTTGTCGCGGATCTGCGGCGAAATGGTGCGATGGAGCACACGATTGTGGTCGTTGCGGCGGGAAACGAGACCCCGGGGTTGAATTTCGTGGCCCCGTACGCCGCCACCAGCATGGCCGAGTATTTCATGGACCGGGGAGCGGACGTGCTTATCGTCTACGATGACCTGACCCATCATGCCCGGTCCTACCGTGAACTCTCGTTGCTGCTGCGCCGCCCGCCGGCGCGGGAAGCCTTTCCGGGAGATATCTTCTACATCCACTCGCGCCTGCTCGAGAGGTCGGCGAATCTGCGGAAGGGCGGCTCTCTGACCGCGCTGCCGATAGTTGAGACGGAAGCGCAGGATCTATCCGCCTACATCCCCACCAACCTGATTTCAATCACCGACGGTCAGGTCTACCTGTCGCCGCAGTTGTTTGAAGAGGCGGTACTGCCGGCCGTCGATGTCGGTCTGTCCGTATCACGAGTCGGCGGAAAGACGCAGTTGCCGGCCTACCGTAAGGTGGCCGGGGATCTGAGGCTCTCGTATTCGCAGTACGAAGAACTGGCAGCCTTTGCCCGTTTTGGCACGCGACTGGACGAGCCGACGCGCAAGGCTCTCGATCGGGGGCGCCGCGTGCGCGAAGTCCTCAAGCAGTCGCAGTACGACGCTGTCCCCGTTGCTGAGCAGGTGGCCGTGTTGCTCGCTCTGACGTCAGGCGCGTTCGATAGCATCGACATCGATGCTATACGAGAGGCGAAAGTGGTCGTCAGAAAGGTGATGCGAGAGACCCAGTCCGAATTGTCCCAGCAGATTGTGTCCGGAGAGGTCCTGAGCGATGCACAGCGCGCGTCGCTTGTGGCGGCTTTCAGTTCGGCGTTGGCGAAGAAGGACGTGTAGCCGTGGAGGAAGAGAAACTCAAGCACCAGATCGCCACGGCGGCGGAACTGCAGGAACTTGTCCACGTGATGAGGACACTTTCCGCGGCCAAAGTGCGGGAGCACGAGCAAGCCGTTGCATCGATCGAAGCGTACGGCCGGACGATTGCCGCCGGGCTTCAAGTGGTGATGAAACAGCAGCCGCGGGAACTGGGCATCCGTTCCGGCCATCCCGACTACTTCGGGGCTATCGTGGTCGGTTCCGACCAGGGATTGTGTGGCAACTTCAACGAGCGGATAGCCGAATTTGCGCTCGAGAGGATGGCGGAGTCCAGTCTCAAACCTGAATCGCGGGCTATCGTCGTGGTTGGCGAACGCCCGGCGAACTATATCGAGGCAGCGGGACACGAAATCGAAGCGCGGTTGCCTTTTGTCGGTGAACAGGGCGTAATCACGCGAGTGATACTTTCGGTGCTGGAGAAGATAGAGGCTTGGAACGATCGCAGGGGCATAGAACGGATCGCTCTGTTCTACAACAAGCCCGCTGAGCTATCAACCTTCGAGCCCGTGATGCAGGTCCTCTTGCCTATCGATATCAAGTGGCTTCGCGGTCTAGCCGAGCAGAAGTGGCCCGGTCGCACGATTCCAACGTTCAGCCAGGACTGGGACTCACTGTTCGCGGGCCTGGTGAAGCAGCACATCTTCTTCACCCTCTATCGCGCATTCATCGAGTCGCTGGCCAGCGAGAACACCAGCCGTCTGCGCGCGATGCAGGCTGCACAACGCAACATCGATGAGCGGCTTGAAGGTCTGCATACGTCCTACCACCGGCTGCGCCAATCCACCATAACCGGGGAGTTGCTCGATATCACCACCGGCTATCAGGCCGTCACCGGCGAGGATTCATCTCAAGCGACGTCCGCCTGAATCGGAGCTCGCCCTCCCGTGTCGTTTGCCGCGTTCCTGATGCCGCTTCCGGCTAGGTTGCGCCGGTCAATGCGCTGCGTAATCTGACGAGTCGACCGTCATTCTCGATGAGCAGCAGCATGTTGAGCCGTATCTGTTCCCGCATCTCCGCCTCGTCCAGTCCGTGGACCATGGCCAGAGCCTGGAGCACCGGCACCACAAGGGTGGGCATTGCCGGCTCGCCGAAGACCCACTGTGGCCCTCCGGGATTGTCCGTCTCAGTGAGCACCTGTGTTCTCGGAACCTCTCGAGCCAGCGATTGAATGAAATCCGATGATAGCAGCTCACAGCCGAACGTGAACTGGTAGCCGCGCGAAGCCATTCGACGCAGCGGCTCAACCGGTCCGGAATACCAGTGGATGATGGCGCGGCGGATGTCGTAGCGCTCAAGCAGTTCGAGGACCTCCGGTTCCGCCCCCGAGGTATGAATATTGATTACCTTGTCCTGCTCCTTCGCAGCTGATAGGAAGAACTCCAGAACGCGCACCTGGGCGTCATACTGCGTAGCGTCGTGTACGTTGCGGAAGTCCAGCCCGATTTCGCCGAACATGGGGCTCGCTTCCAGAGCCGGCTCCAGGTCGTCGAGGCCGGTCACAAAATGGGCTGCGTTCCAGGGGTGTATACCGAGCGTGGCGAGCACCCAGGGTGAACGCTCCTGTATCTGGAGCGTGCGTTCATACGCGCCCGGCGCCATGGCGGTGCTGATGGTGGCGATGTGCAACTCGTCAAGCTCGCGCAAGACCGGCCCCAACCATGTATCCGGATACTCATCGAGGTGTGCGTGGGCATCAATGTAGACGGGCAGGGAAGCGGGCTTTTCACTCATGATGAAGCTATTGTGGGGTGTGTGCAAAGGGAACGTCAAGGGTCACTTCAGTGCACTTACACCGCGCCGCAACAAAATCGACGGGCGAACCGGCGGTAAGGCCGTATCTCAAGGCCGCCGGGTGACGCAGCACGCCCGCGGCGCACAACGCCTGCGCCGCTACATGGCACAGGACTGCGCGAGCAAGCGACATCAGCAACGAATCACGCCCGGGATCGGGGGATTCCCGACGCACCCGCAGCGGCAGCGCGCTACGATACCAATTGGTGCAGTGCCCGGCGCCCATTCGCCCTCGATGCTCACGATAGACTCGAGGGCAGGCGAACGCTACACGTTTACCTTGACGTCATCGCCTTCCACTGTCACCTGGAAAGTGGCCTGGTCGTGCGGCCCGCGGCCAAAGCTGGCCGCCTTCCCTATGAAATTGGGGCCTTTGAGATTCTTTCCGTTCGTCACGTCATACTGCGAGCCATGGCGGGGGCACGTGACCACGGTTGATTCTAGACGCCCCTTCGACAGGTCTCCTCCCATATGCGAGCAGACCGAGTCAATAGAATAGAGTTTTCCGCCCACGTTGGCGATGAGTAGTTTCTTGCCCTCCACCACCACGCCGATCATTGTCCCATTCGCAATGTCACCCTTCTTCGCAACAGTCACCAGCGCCATACCCTACCTCCTATCAACCGCACTGCGGGGATGAATCCAGACTATGGTAAGCCGACGAAGGCTCCGCGTCAATGCCAGTCTGAAGCTCGGGACGAGGCCCTCGTTCGGGCAGCTGGAGAGTGATGGCCGATTGACGCTGGCACCGCACAATCGTTCGTATTAGAATGATGCAGATGGCTACCTCAACTACTCGCAAACGACGGAGCACGAAGAGTCCGTCACGTGCCGCCTCGCGTACACCACGTTCTCAACAGAGCCGATCGGGGCCACCCGGATTGCCACGCGGAATCGGAAACATCGTGGGAATGGTGATTCTCGTGGTTGCAGCCTTCATTGCCGGTTATCTGATTGGTCGTGCAAGGCCGCCCGCGGTCATGGCAATGGCTGCCGATGAGCGCGCCGAGAGCACGGTGATGAGCGGCTCACCGGGCGGGTGTTCCGTGGATGCAACGATGGGGGGCTTGGTCACGGATCCGGGCGACAGCTAGAACGTTGCCTCGGAGCACGGAACACTTGGGGGCGGGCGCCAATGAAGAGACGGCACTGGACTGTGATAATCGCGTTGGCACTGGTAGCGGCACTGACGATACTGCTGTGGCTCGATGTCCGCGGAGCCGGCGATCCACAGTTGTGTGGGGTCGAATACGATAGCTCCGCCACCTCGGTTTCGAGCTAGGCTTGTGCGTCACCTGCGCGGGGCATTCCGCCTGAAGTCGCGATTCGTCTCTCGCTCATGTCTTATTCTGCGATTAACGTGCGACAGCGCGCCAAGAGCCAGCGCCAACAGGAATCCAACCGCTCCGCTGAAGTACCAGAGCCAATTCTGGCTCGCGGAGGCGGGAGCCGTGACGATTGTTGGTCCTGTGACGGAAGTTGCGGGCGGTCGAGGTTCCGCCTCCGTTCGGAACGTTGCCCGGTTGGATTCCGTGATGACCCGGTCACCATCGAGGGCGATGACGCGCCAGACATACGCGGTGTCGTAATCCAGCGTCAGCGGCAACATGAATGCGGTGAAGTCACCCACTTGAGATGCCACGTGGGCTCGATTGGCGTCCACCAACAGGAAATCATACCGGGTGGCCCCCGTAACGGTCGTCCATGTGAACCCTATGTCTTTGACCGCCACCGATGACGCTCCGTCTGCTGGGGAGCGCAGTTGGATCTGCCCCGGTGGGCCCGGAGCGGTGAAAATTCGTTCGGGCGCGGACCACCGGGAAGTGATTATCTCTCCCGTTTCCGCAAGACGTGCGCGCACGCGCCACCAGTACTCCTGGTTGCAGTCGAGTGTTCCCTCGTCCACCAGCAGACTTGGAGCGTCCGGTTGTGGAGGACGGTAGAAGTGTGTGCCCGTGGGGACGGCTTCCGGCGGGTATGTGTCAGTTTCCAGAACCAGTTGGGTGAACCTCCGGTCGAACGCTATCTGCAATTGATACTCGCAGGCGTCGCACGTCCGTTGCCAATCCAATGAGAACGCTTCGTGTGCGCAACGGCAAGAATCGGAAGGGATGGTACGTTCAGGGTCGTCTGCAGTTGTGGTAATCGTGCCGGTGACGTAGCAATCGTCATACACCCACAGCCTGCCCCAACGGTCGTTGCTGAATCTGGCCGCACACCAATCGTACGTCTCGCTGTCATCCCCGTCTGCACTCCAGTAGCGGTTACCGTCGTCAATAGCCCACACGCGGACTCCGCATTCGGAGCAACTGGACCCCGCGAGATGCAGCTGCTCGTAGATACCGTTGGTGTCAGACGTGCCGGAGAGCCCGCGAATCAGGTAGTCCCATTCAGCTCCACCGCAGCAACCTGCGAGTTGGGGGTCGAGTAGACGCAAGGCTCCGCTGACCTTCCGGCAGTCGTGTCCAAACGGACGCACCGGATCGGTCCCGTCAGGTTGGTAGGGGAGAGGCTCATTGGTGGTGTAGTCCCACCAGAGATTGTCGAATCCTGCGTAGAGGACACGTCCAGCGTCGCTCGAGCAATTGATGTCGAGCAGCCGTTCATAGTTCAGCACAAGGTCACTGATTCTGAGCCATTCTCCGCCGTCCTCGATGCGCCGGTATATGGTGCCGGCCTGGAAGTCCTGCTGCACAAGCCGCTCATCGTCTTCATCGATGGCGTCTCCGATGAGATAACCGATGCTGCCGGACTGCACGTAGCCTTCGGTGACCGGCTGGTAGAAGCCCCGGTAGTATCCATTTATGATTGCATCGAAGGCATCGTCATCGGCGTCGTTGGCTTCCGGATTCCCGAGCAACTCTCGGTGCCACGTTGCCCCGTCTTCACCGCTGCGCCAGATACTCTCGCAGCAGCATACTGCTCCGGCTTCCGGGTCAAATCGCGTGTGGAGATGAAGCGCGTCTTCGGCCGGATCGTAGGCCATGGCGGCCAGGTGGTGGATCATCGTGTCGACCATGCCTGTCTGCTCCCAATGGTCGATGGGCGACGCCGATCGGGAGAATGCGCTTTCGTCTGCGTACCAGTTGCCGCCAATCCACAGTCTTCCGTCTCCGGAAGTCGACGCACACGCAATTCCGCCGGTCAACCACGCTATCTGTGCATTGAACTGTCCGCTGGGTGGGTCTGCGGACCACTCCCATCGCGGACAGCATGCATCGTTCCCTGCGGAATAGAGGATGTCCACCCCGCTACAGCAGCAGAAGTCAGGGGAGCCCGTTACAAACCATGACTCGACGTCTGCCCATGTGAACCCTTGAGGATACGATGTCCCGACAAGCAATTCTCCCGTCCCGTCGGCGGTGCCCGAGTAAGCCACGGAGGCAATCCACGGGTTGCCCTCATCCCGAACCAAATCCTGGCTGAGAGTGTCATCAAGGATCCAGCACAGAAAGCCGCCCTCTGTCAGGACCGATTCGGTTGACGGATTGACGAGCATGCCGTTGACGGCAACGAGCGAGACGCGCGAGACGTCCGCGTCAGCGTTGAAGTCAGCCGGCAAAGCAAGGTCGGTAAGCCCGCGAAGCAGGAAGGCGGGTGGAGTTGTTGGTGCGTGGATGACACCGCCGGCCTGACGGATGAGGACCGGGTAGTCCTCGAAACCTGCGGATGCATTCCAGGATGCGGCTGCATCACACACGCCCTCCACGAGGTAGAATCCGGTGTAGACGTCTCCGTCCGCTTCCACGGCCCTTGCCACCGCGATGGCGAGGAGCGACGCGTCCGAACGGTAGTCCGGTGAGAACGCGATAGAGGTTATCGCGTAGACGTTGGAAGGGTCGCCCGCCCACGACGGGTGGTCTGCCCAGCCCGGCCACACCGAGGCGTCGGTCCAGTGTTCTGAGAGGCCGGCACCCACCTTATATCGCCAGATTCTGCCGCCATTGACGGCATCCGAAGTGCCGACGGCGCACTGTCTGATGCCTTCGACGCCGGGGGAAATGGCGGCGCACAGGACCATCCCGTCGATCGCGTCGCATCCCAGGTAAGAAAAGCTCTGCGCGCCATCGTTGGAGGCGACCACAACCGCCGTGCCGTCGCGGTCGTACCCTGCGACAAGGACGATATCAGGATCGTCCGGGGCGGCGGCCACCGCGGTAAACGCAAGGAAGTCGTCATACTCTCCGGCGCCCGCATCGGGGAGATTGCAGGCATCGAGGACATGCGCGGTTCTATCTTCCCACGTGACGCCTCCGTCGCTTGTCATCCACAGTCGAGGAGCCTGGCCGGTGGAGAACAGGGTGGCAGGTGGCGAGAAGGGGTCGATAGGAGTGACGTTGGCACAGGGGCTGTTCCACGTGCCGATCGCGTAGATTGTGTTGCGGTCCGGGCCGGCCACGGCGAAACTATCGATATCCGAGCCCGGGAGTACAAGGAGGTTCTCGTGGGACGGCGTCGACACGCGTTGCCATTCCGCGGGGCCGCAGGAATCGGCCAGCGCACATTGCGCTGCGCATGGCGCAGTAACGAGCAGGACCAGCGCCGTGCACAGTGCAGGGATAGACAGCCGCGCGCCAAGCCTGAAGCAGGAAGAAAGGAGATGGGAGCACTTCATAGTGTTCAGGAACCACGGCACCTTACAACGGGGCCACCGCAACTGTCAATGGCGCAACGTACGTCGACAGATGCCCGGGGGTATTCCTGCTTGCGAGTGAATATATTTGCACTTCACGTGGCAATGTCGTACAGTTGTGTTTGGTAGTTGAGGTTTTGGCCATTAACCGCTTCGTTCGATCTCACCACGGGTTCAACCAAGTCCGGGATGACCGCAACTCTTCTAACCATGATAGAGAGGAGGTCATTCGATGAGTTTTGAGGACAAGACCATCAAGTGCGCCGAATGTGGAACGGATTTCACGTTTACTGCATCGGAGCAACAGTTCTTTGCCGAAAAAGGGTTCACCAATGAGCCCAAGCGCTGTCCTGCATGCAGGCGAAACCGGCGGCAACAGCGCGGCGGCCAGGAGAGCGCCCAACGGGACTGGCAGCAATAGGAACTGGCCGGAGCCCGGTGAGATAGAGCAGGAGGAATCAGTTAGTGAGGATTTACGTAGGCAATCTTCCGTACGAGACGACCGAGCAGGATTTGAATGAGTCATTTTCGGCTTACGGTGAAGTGACATCGGTCAGCATCGTTGCGGACAAGTTCAGCGGCCGCTCTCGAGGCTTCGCGTTTGTCGAGATGGCGACAAAGGCTGACGGCGAGAAAGCGATTGAGGGATTGAACGGCAAAGCGTTCATGAACAGAAACCTCGTGGTCAACGAGGCTCGTCCCCGTGAGGAGAGAGGCGGCGGTGGTGGATTTGGTGGTGGTGGCGGCGGCTACGGCGGCGGCTACGGTGGTGGTGGCGGCGGCGGTTACGGCGGCGGCTACGGTGGTGGCGGCGGCGGTTATGGTGGTGGTGACCGCGGCGACCGTGGTGGCCGTGGTGGTGGACGTGGTGGCCGTGGCGGTGGCGGCGGCCGAGGTGGCAGCAGATACTAGTCCCGCGGCGGTTCGGTAGCGCCAGGCGCTTGTATCATTTCCGCGATGAAATAGAAAGTTCAGGCAGTCCCGGCGCCGGGCTCGTAGCGAACGAGCTCGGTCCGGGTTGCCCTTGCCTCTCTTACCGCTACATCGTTCCCTTCAATGAAGATGCAACCCATACTACATTGCAGTTAACACAAGAGGAGTATATTCGTGAGTTTTGATTCGTTTAATTTCCATCCGCGCATCGTGGATGGCATCAAGAGGCTCGGTTACGAGACACCGACGCCTATTCAAGATAAGACCATGGTCCCGATACTCGAGGGACGCGACGTCATGGGGCTGGCTGAGACCGGAACCGGAAAGACGGCGGCATTCGTGCTGCCTATCTCTCACCGTCTGATCGATGGCCCCAGGGGTCGAATCAGGGCGCTGGTGCTGGCACCGACGCGCGAATTGGCACAGCAGACACATGAGGTATTGGCCGTCGTGGGCAAAGATACGAAGTTGCGTAGCGCAACGGTATACGGCGGGGTTGGTTACGAGCCGCAGATACGGAAACTCCAGGGCGGCGTCGAGTTCGTCGTTGCGTGCCCCGGACGCTTGCTGGATCTGGTTGAGCGAGGGTGCATCAACCTGTCACAGGTCGAGGTGGTTGTGCTGGATGAGGCCGACCGCATGCTGGACATGGGATTCCTGCCTGACATTCGGCGCATACTCAAATTGCTGCCACGTGAGCGGCAGACCCTTCTGTTCACCGCCACGATGCCCAGCGATATTGAGAGGCTGGCGCGGGACTTCATGCGCAACCCCGCGATAATTCAGGTAGGTCATCAGGGGCCGGTGCAGGGCGTGTCTCACGCGTTGTACCCGGTTGCACCTCACCTGAAGGGAGCGCTGCTGGTTGAATTACTGCGTCGCAACGAGACGGGGCCGGTGCTTGTATTCACCAGGACGAAACACGCGGCGACTCGTTTGTCCGAGCGTCTGCAGCGGAACGGCTTCCGGGCAGCGTGCTTGCAGGGCGACATGTCGCAGAGCAAGCGTCAGGCCGCCATGGACGCCTTCCGAAGGGGAGACATCCAGATACTGGTGGCTACGGATATCGCCGCCCGCGGAATCGATGTGCCGGACATCTCTCATGTCGTGAATTACGATATGCCTGACACCGTCGATGCGTACACGCACCGTGTGGGGCGTACCGCCCGTGCCAATCGCACAGGCAAGGCAATCAATATCGCCACGCGCGACGACGTTGACGTCATCAGTGGGGTCGAAGCGTTGCTGAACACTCGATTCCAATGTTTGAAGGTAGAAGGATTCGACTACGATGCGCCTATGGTTCGTGAACCGGGGCAGGCGCCCAGGCAATTCAGCCGTCGTCCGGAAGCACGAGGTGCGTCAGCAAGTCCGCAGCGCCCTCGCCGCCGGCCGAACGTGTCCGCCGCGGCGTGACGTCGTAGTGGCTGGAGTGCAGTCCGGAGGGCACAGAACTCTGGTACTGGGGCGAAGTGGAAGGTTCAGTCGTTGTGGAATTGCGCGGGACGAAGGCCGACGGGCGTTGTCCCGCGTTTCCCCTGGATGGACATCTGCCGGTTGTTCCGTTCCGGAGTTTTTGTCAAACAACTTGTGTGAATTGCCAACACGCTGTACACTGATGCTGGTAGTTGAAGTACAGGCCGTTTCAGTCCTCGTTCGCGTTTCTATCCCAGTCGAGCCCTGAATGACCGAAACTCAAACGAACCAGAAGTAACGTTAAGAGGAGGTCATTCGGTGAGCTATCAAGACAAGACCATCAAGTGCCGCGATTGCGGTCACGATTTCGTCTTCACGGCATCTGAACAACAGTTCTTTGCCGAGAAGGGTTTCACGAATGAGCCCAAACGTTGTCCGACCTGCCGCCGCGCGAAGCGCGACAGCACGTCCTCAATGCCGGGCAGCCAGCGAACCTGGTAGTGTGTCGCCGCCGATGTGCGGCGCCGCGAGATACAGACTGCGTGCGCGCAGAATTAAGACAGGAGAGTTCGAAGTTGAAGATTTACGTAGGAAATTTGCCTTTTGAAACCACTGATGAGGATCTGGCTCAGGAGTTCTCCGCGTTTGGTGAGGTCGCCTCGGCGAATGTGGTGATCGACCGTGTTAACGGCCGCTCGAGGGGCTTCGGCTTCGTCGAGATGCCCGTCGATGCCGATGCCGAGGCTGCTATTGCAGCTCTCAATGGCAAGGAACTGATGGGTAGGGCGCTGACCGTCAATGAGTCTCGCCCCCGTGAAGACAGCGGCGGCGGATTCCGCGGCGGCCGCGGCGGTGGTGGTGGTGGTGGCGGCGGTTACGGCGGTGGTCGCGGTGGCAGCGGTGGCGGCGGCCGCAGGTACTAGAATTCTGACGCTAGTGAATGTGGTGTTGCGTCGATGACGGCGCTTCGTCAAAAGTAACCAGTCAACAAAAGGGGAGAGTCGCTCAGCGACTCTCCCTCTTTTCTTTGTGTCCGAGGACCAATGCGCCGGTGAGGCGGGGAGTGGCGGAAGGACTTCGCGAGGCGGCTTTGTTCGATGCGCTTACTGCGGATGCGGCGCTCCGGTAGATGCGTTCCTGCTACTCGTGTCGAATAGCGCCAGCTGCATCCCATCGACTTCGCGTCCGAGCAGCGGTTCGCCGGATGCCTGGTCGGCGAAAGACGGGGCGGTTTCAGGCGGCACGACGGTCTGCTTTGCCGGCCCGGGCATGTATTGCGGTGATTCGGGCGATTCCCGCACGTCATACAGCCCCAGCACCCTGCGTGCGGACCTCGCGACTTCGGCACGCAGCGCCTGCGGAGCTAGCACCTGCACCATGTCCGACCAGCCCAGAACGAACGACACGAGATCTCGGGTCAGAGCCAGCTTCATCGTCACTATCGCGGAGCCGTCCATCTGGGACTCGGTGACCTGTGAGTCATGCCATACCGTCTCCCGCGCGACGCGAGCGACCTCAGGACGAAACCTCAGTTTGACGGTCCGCGGCTCGCCGCTGGCGGTGATGCTCCAGTACGCGTTGAGATACTCGTTTGCGTCGAAACTGTCGGGAATCGCGTAGGTGCAGTCCAGAGCCTGTGCCTCAAGCACTCGATCCAGTCTGAACACGCGCAGTTCGTTTCGCAGGCAACAGTGCGCGATGACGTACACGGCATGTTCGAGAGCGGACGGTTGAATGAAGTACGGCTCAATTATGCGCACTTCAGAGCCGGCGGCGTTCAGCGGCCAATAGCGAATCTTCACCTGGCGGCGTTCATTCCAGCATTGGCTGATGATAGTCAACATCTTGACGGTAGCTCCGTCCGGTCTGTGCCGTTTCATCCATCGGAGGGTCTTCATTATCTCGTCGCGCAGGGGTGGGCGGACAATGCTGCCCAGCTTGGTGAAGGTACTCTCGATGTACTGGTTATAGACGCTGCTCTGCTGGAGGAGGAGACGCGCGGCCATGAAGATGGCCATGGCCTCGGGAGTGGTCACGAGCACGGGGGGCAGTGCGGTTCCCGGAAGCAGGATGTATCGGTTGCCGTTCTTGGTGACCCTGGCGCCGAATATGGATTCGAGACCGTCGATATCACGGTACACGGTGCGACGGGACACGCCGCACCGTTGGGCGATCGCCGCGATCGTCAGTCCATTGGAATTGCAATTGAGCAGGTGGAGGAGGAACAGCACTCGCAGCTTCCGGTCATATTCGGTATCAGGATTGTCCGTTCCTCTGGCCACGTGTCCGCACCTCCGACGCGACATTCTACCATCCTGATGTCTTATGTGTGTCTGGAGACGAGGAGATTCAGGAATGCGGCTAGAGGGCCGGACTGACACCCATTGGCGTTCCTTGCAGGGGGCTTCGAGAACCGCCCGCGGTCATTGTGGTAGATCGGCGGCAGGACACGTCGTTACCGGTGTTGCGGGCCGTTCACGAACGGCCCCTACAGGGTGGCGGTCGCCCTGCGCGGTCGTCAGAATATGCATGTGACCATCGAAGTAGTCGGCAGATGTAGGGGCGCATCGAGATGCGCCCGCATGTCTCGTGGTGCGATGGCCTCCAGATATGTCCTCAGTGCGCCGCGGGCCGTTCACGAACGGCCCCTCGGGGTGGTTCCCGGCCGATATTGCAACTTCACCGCCTGCGGCAAGTCCATCGGACCGGAACGATAGTGCCCTTGCAGGGGCGCTTCGAGAAGCGCCCGCAGTCATTGTGGTGGATTGGCGGCAGGATACGTCGTTACCGGTGTTGCGGGCCGTTCACGAACGGCCCCTACGGGGTGGTTCCCGGCCGCTATGCCAATTTGACCGCCCGCCGCACTTCCCATCACACCAGAACACTGCCGTTCTTGTAGGGGCGCATCGAGATGCGCCCGCACGTCTCGTGGTGCGATGGCCTCCAGTTATATCCTCACGTGCGCCGCGGGCCGTTCACGAACGGCCCCTACGGGGTGGTTCCCGGCCGATATTGGAACTTCACCGCCTGCGGCAGTCCGTCGGACTGGAACGATAGTGCCCTTGTAGGGGCGCTTCGAGAAGCGCCCGCAGTCATTGTGGTGGATCGGCATCGGGACACGTCGTTACGGTTGTTGCGGGCCGTTCGCGAACGGCCCTTTCCGACGACTGTGGCCCGTCCATGGGTCGCGACGCCTGGTCGCCCCTCGCACAAAAGGAAGGGGGGCCTGTCAGGCCCCCCGTGAATGTTGGGGAACAAGCGTGGTTAGATCCTGCGCATGCGGACGATGAGGACGATGACCACGATAATCAGCATCGCCGACAGGATAATCACCGCCCAAATCCAGGAGGGCGTGCCGGCGGGCTCGGGGAAGTTGATGATGGTCTCAGGGATGGTGGGAGGAGGTGTGGGCTGCATCATCGTGCGGAAGGTGGCAACCGGGGAGGTGCTGATGACGTTGTTGTCCTTCATGGCTTTGACCTGCCAGGTGTAGGCAGAGTCGTAGTCAAGAGTGTTGGTCAGCACGTACGAGGTGGCGGTGCCGGAGGTGGAGGCTACTTCAGCGCCCCTGGAATCCCGGAGGGTCATTTCGTAGCCGGTGGCCGCAGTGACCGCAGTCCAGGTGAAGACGAGGTTCTGGCGAGGCACGCTGGTCGCGCCGTCATCGGGGGCCGTGAGCTTCAGGGCTCCATTCGGGCCGACGGCAACAGTGAAGGACCAGACATCAGACCACTGAGAACGATAGGCCTGGCCGGTCTCAGCGAACCGGGCGCGGACGCGCCAGAAGTACTCGGTGCTGCAGGACAGGGCGCCCTTGGGGATCACGATAGACGGGGCGCACGGATCGGATGGCTTGTAGAACGATTGAGGTGAATTGCACTCGAGCACGCCATCGCAGTACTCGTGAGTGTTGACGGTCGCAGCGCTCCAGACACCGTTGATGGCGTCGGACGGTCCAGACCTTGTACTTGAAGGCGGCGTCGAACGCGATCTCAACGTCGTACTCGCAGGCATCGCAGATGCGGTCCCACTCAAGGATGGCAGTGGCATTGACGCATTCGCAGTCATCGGACGCAACGGTCGAACCATCTTCTATGCCGAGCAGCGTGGGGCCGGCCGTGGCGAAGCAGTCCGTGAACTTCCATAGCCTGCCGACATTGTCGTCATCCATCTTCGTGTAGCAGTCGTTCCACCCGTTGTAGTAACCAAACGCATCAATCACTTCGCAATCGAAGCCGGGGCAGTTGAGCCACGACGTCCACTGCGTATCGATTGCCCAGATTGTGGTGTGGCCGTTGGATTCATCACGGCAGATGGCGATGTCACTCGGCTGTGTCGTGAAGGAAGCGTATTCCCAGAGGTTATCGAAAAGGTAGTCCCAGGCGAGAGCACCGCAGCAACTCTGGGATGCAGGATTCAGCAAACGCGCTACGCCGCTGTGGGCGCACTCCTCCGAACCGTTGTAGGAAGCGTAAAGGACTCCTCCGGTGGAGGCGTCAGTCTTTGGATTGCTGTCGGGGTCGGAGACCACAATACCGTAATAGTCGTAGTCGCAGGCGTCCATATCTTTGAAATGCGCTGCGGTGATGGTGGTCCGGTAAACGCCCGCGTCAGGACCGGCAACAGCGGCATAGACGTAGCCGTTCTGCTCGAAGTACGAATCGAAGGCGGGATGCACCTCTCCGGTACCGATGTCGTCGAGGATACTAAAAGAGTCGCCTCTGTCCATTGAGTACGTGACGGTGCCGAGGTCGCCACCCACCAGCAACCAGTCGCCTCGCACGACGAGGTGGTGAGCGTTCTCTCCGGGATCGTCCGCTGCGAGGGTATCAACCGGGTCATGCCAGCGCCTGCCACTATTCTCCGAAAGTGCGACCCGGCCATCGGAATCGAGTATATAGACGCGGACCTCGTCGAGAGCGGCGACGTCAACGATATCGTCCAGAACTGTGCGGTGTGCGTCCCAGGCGCACAATCCTCCGAACGTGGCTGAATACAACGTAGAGGTACCCAGGTCGGCCATGTAGATATCGGTAATCTCGGCACTCGCCGTCGGCGCGACGCCGAGGACGGCCCATTCCGCGCCGTTGTCATAATCACCCTGGAGCGCGACGTGCCATATCCGTAGCCACGTCTTGCCGTTGTCCGAGCTCTTCCAGACGCTGTCGCAGTCGCAGCACTCGCCCGTGTCGGGCCGATTGATAGTAGCCAATACGACGTCGCCGCATTCCGCCGAAACCGCGACGTCGGCGATGAAGTCGATATCGGTATCGATAAGTCCCGACTGATTCCAGCAGCCGCCACGATCCAATGAGACCGAGAACGCGCTTTCGTCGCTTCGGTAGCATTCGGTGCCGTCGTCCGCCCTGAAGCTGTAGCCCTCCGTGCTCGCGTACGCATGAGTGCCGTCCTGGCCGAACGCGACCTGCGCATTGAACTGGCCGCTCGGGGGCTTCTGCGGCCGCCCCCAGTTGTTGGTGCAGCAGGGATTTCGTCCGATGGGAGTATCCGTATAGAGGACGGTGACGCCCTGACAGCAGCCGAGCGATGGTGAGCCGGTCTCGTACCAGTCGCGTATCTGCGAAGACGTCCAGCCTTGCGGGAACGCAAGACCCACCATCGCGTCTCCCAGCAGCTTGACGGAGCCATGATACGCGACGCTGGACACGAAAGGATTGCCTTCCTGGTTGATGAGTTCAAAGGCCGGCGCCAGGCTCACCATCAGGAATACATACCCCCCTTCGGCGGCGGGGAAGCCCGCAGCAGCCGGCACGAGCGAGCCGTTCACGGACACAAGAGCGACCATGTCGCTGGACGAGTCGCCGGAGAAGTCATATGGCATGGCGATGTCGGTGGCCATGCGGAGAAAAGGCGACTCGAAGAATCCCGTCCAGCCGGCGTCGTAGTATGTTGATGCATACATGAGCAGGGAGCCCGCACCAAACAATCCGGGAAAGCCGGGGAAGTCACCGGCGCTGTTCCAGGCGTCGAGCGTATCCCAGTTGCCTGCGAAGTAGAAGAACGCCGGATACGAGCCTGCCCCATAGCCGAGAGGATCGGAAAGGGGGGCCGATGCGAGGTCAGGGCTGAACCCGCGCCCGAGCGCGACTCCCACTATCGTGCCATCGACGTCGTAATCAGGCGAGAAAGCCAGAGACGTGACGGCGAAGACATCCTCGTTGCCCGTCCACCAGGGCATGGCCAGCCAGCCCTCGTACGTGGTCGTGTCCAGCCAGTAGCCCTGCCAATAGCCGCCAACTTCCATGCGCCACACGCGTCCGCCATTGACGAGGTCCTTGGTTCCGGCCGCAATCTCGCGTGCACCGTCGACTTCGATCGACACGGCCAGACAGAGCACTTCGCCGGTAATAGCCGAGCAGCCGGGCAGCGTGAAAATGCCGGCCCCATCGAGCGAGCCGGCTACGATGGCGTGCATATCACGGTCATACCCCGCCACCACGACGAAATCCGGGTCGTCCGGTGCGGCGGCAATCGCCGAGAAGAACACGAACTGCTCGCCCGCGGGCATGCCGGAGGCGGATTGCACGTCGTCCGTGCAGTCCTTCCACGTGATTCCGTAGTCTGACGACTTCCAGAAACGCGGCACGAGACGGTCGTTCTGCACGTTCTCGCCGTCTGACCAGTATTGATAATCACCCGGGTCGAGGCACTCGTCGAACCACAGCCCGATAGCGTAAATCGTATCTCCATCAGGTCCAGCTACCGCGTAATCGATGATATCGGAACCCGGGACTATCTTCAGGTCCTTGTCGGACGGAGTGCTCGACTTTGACCAGGTTGACGTGGTGTCCGCCGCCGAGGCAGTTGCGATAGGCAACACAGATACCAACAAAGACAAGGCGAGCAACGCGGGTATGAGCGTGGGGCGAATGCAGGTAGGCTTCATCGTGCTTCTCAATCACTCCCTTAGATGGATGGGCAGGAGTATCCTAGGGGGAGGGCATTTCCCTGTCAATAGTGAGGCGCGCCGGTAACGCCCATTGCTGGCTGTCCCTCCACTGATTCGCTTCTGAGACCTCCGGCTGACGCGGGTGACCGGCTGGCCGGCCGAATTCATTGCGCCCGCTGGTCAGCCATGATTCGGTGTTCTTTGAGCAGGTTGCCGCCGGCTGAACTATAGAAAACTATGAAGATATAGTCCGCTACAATACCGTGGTTGAAGCTAGCTGTCAAGACTTCGGGGCAGCGCGCGGCACGCCAACGGGTTGACGCGGGCAAGTTTCATGGACATGCGTTACGCAATGCCAAGTTGTCGCGCCGTGCGAATCATGGGCACGTCTTCCGCACTCATATCGAGCTGCGCGGCGCCGAATTTCTGAAGGATTCGCACCGCTGCGGTGTCGAGCGCCACTCGTGCCGTTCCTCCAAGCAGGAGTCCCGGAGCACGTATTTCACCGCTGTCGGGACCTCCGTTGATGAAGCATTGTCTGCCGTCGAGTATGACGAGGTCCGGCGTGAAATAGAGGTTGAGTTCTCCCAGCATCTCTTCGAGGTGCTCGCGGTGCATGCGCTTCCGGTCGGACAGCAGGACGCAGCCCATTCCTATCTTAAGCGCCATGGTAATGCGCGCCCAGGCGTGCGTCCGCATGGTTGGCAGGAAGACAAGCCGATCGAATTGAGCGAGGATGCTCGTGATGTGCACGTCCTTCAGATACGTGGCGCGGTCGTCGTGACGGGCGGTCCACTCGTAATCATCGAAATTCACCAGGGGCACATCGAGGTCGCGAGCGAGCTTCGTCAACCCCATCCCATCGAAAGCGACCTTGGTGGGTTTGTGCATCATGCCGGATGAATCTCCTACCGTGACATGTTCCGTCCTGGTACGCACCATCTCCACCATCGTTCTTACCACGTTCAGGTCAGTTGTGGCCGGGAACGCGTACGGGCTGTTACAAGCGGGCTTGATGAGCACCCGTTCATTCGGTTGAATGAAGCGCTCGATTCCGCCGAGGCGGCGTACAAGCTCTCGCACGTCGTCGGCAACATTACCGGTTGCAGTCAACAGTTCGATATCGTCATTCATCTCAGCACTTCCCCCCTCGTGTGGAGCCCCTCTTCGTTTCCGCACACGGCGCCGACGCGCCGGTTGCACCGGTTCTTGCCCTGCGGCGTGAGAGTAGCCCGCGGCAACCGTCATGTCAAACGTGCCGGGATTCGAACGTCGTGGAGGGCGTCCCCGTGGGCACGCTCCGCGTAGCGGCAGCGGGTTCACGGAGTCAGCGTTACCGTTGCGGCCTCGCCGCGTATCAACGGGGACATAGGACTGGATGAGTTCCCGAGCGGAGCCGCAGGTCCACTGAGCTAGCGCCTCTTGCCGCTCTTTTTCCTGGCCGGCCGTGCCGGTTCGTCTGCCTGTTCCTCAGTCTCAGTGGCTCTCATGAGCGTTTCCAGACGGTCCACGATATCTCGCGATACCTCGGCGTTGCTCGCGTGCCATTCGGAGCTGTTCTTCAACAGCTCCAGGGTGTGCGCCAACTGCCGCTGAAACGGAGTGAGATTCGTCAATTCGTAAACGTTGGGTAAGTGACCTCCAACGTAGAGCTTGATGAGGTCGCGCGCATCCTTGCGGGCACGTTGTTCATCCACATAACGTTCGATGGCGTCGGGAATGTCGTCGAAGAAGTCGATGTTCCGCAGAGGACGGAACAGAGGAGACAGCAGGATTGCCACATAGAGGAGTACGAGTATCACGGGCAGCACGAGAATGTCACGAAGACTTCCCTGTGTGGGGTACAACAGCGGCACAAGGATGAGGACCACAGGAATGAGCCAGAACACGAGCACAACCGCATACTTGCTGAACACAGACTTGGCGTCTCTCATGTGGAGTTCTCCTTGTTGCCCTCGTCGTGGAACCCGCGGGTGGAGAACAGTATCTACCATCGGGCAAGGGTCATTCAAGACCGTAACGGCGCACCTGGAGCCGTCCCGGTCGTGTCTAAAAGAAAGGAGGAGCCTCACTGAGGCTCCTCCTTTCTTACGCCTGTCACGTGGCTGGATCAGCCGATGGCGTACACGATCTGTACATTAGAGGTGATCGTGGTCTCGCCGGGGTTGATCGGCGTGGTGGGAGCGGGCGCGCCGCTGTCACTTGCTCCCATCGCCGCGCTGCGGTAGATGACCGGCGAACTCGAGCTTTCCGTAATGTAGATGGGCGCACCCAGGGTGACGCCGGCTAAGTCGGCGAGTTGCTTGGCCTTCATCTGCGCATCTGCCATGGCCTTGCCGCGTGCCTGCTCAAGGTACGGAGTGGGGTCGTCAACCTGGAAGTTGATGCCCTGGACCCGTATCAGGTCTCCACCGGCCGCCACGACCGCATCGAGTACCGTTCCCGCATCAGCGACCTGTCGGACCTTCACCTGAAGTGTGTTGGAGACCTGATAGCCGGTCACCACTGATGTCTGCTTGTTGTTGTCCCATTGGGTCTGCTGATAGACGGTGTAGCCGCTCGTCTGGATGTCCTTGTCGGCGACCCCTCCGGCCTTCAGCGCCGCCATCACCGCGGTCATTGCATTGGCGGCCATGGTCTGGGCTTCAGCGACAGTCGCTGCCTCGGCCTGAACGCCGAGGTTCAGCACTGCGACATCGGGAACTGCCTGAACTTGTCCCATTCCGTTAGCCCAGAGGCCTTCCTGCTGGGTGCCCACAGTGATATTGGGTGTGAAAACCGGTGCCTGTTGTGCCGCACAACCCGTCAGCACGAGTATCGGCGCAATCAGCGCCAGGGCCGCAGCCACCATCAAGATCCTTGTCTTCTTCATCGTGTCCTCCTGGCCGAATTTGGGTCGGCCTCCCTAAAGCATTGAAGTGAATCTCAGCCAATCATCTCGCGTGTTATCCCACTGTGGTTGCCATTCCCCCGGCCGTGCCGTCCGCCGTTTGAGGCAGGATGTCGAACGCGGTCACGTCACTCGCGCCCGCCGGCACAGACATTCCTCCTTTCTCAAGTTGAGCCTCGACGCCCTCCACATCCACCTGGTAACGCCCGGGTAGAACCTGTGCGCCACCATCGTCTCTCTGGTCCCACGTGAGTTGATAGTCAATACTCTGCAGGGCTGCCAGCGAGTAGCGCGAAGTTCCTGCAGCGGACGTGTATGCAATCTGACCGGTCGCAACGTCACGGATGGTTACGGCCGGAGGGAAGGGCGTGAGCACGTAGCCATCGGAGCCCGTATTGCGGAATTCGATCGTAATATTGATGTCCTCCCCGAGTCCAGCGGCGGACTCCGAATAACCCGTTATCTCCAACGGGCTTGTCGACGGCGCGGTACGAGCGAGCGTGGCGCCGTTGCCGGTATCGGCAGCCGCACTCGCCGTCGTAGGGGCGCCGGCTTCCGGTGCAATCGGGGCCGGCGGCGCACTCAGCATGCCCGGCGCGGCCTCCTGCGGTGGTTGGGACGCGGTCGGCAACAACAGTCCTGCTCGCCACAGCAGGCCGACAGCAGCCACGACGACAAATGTCGAAACCATGGCGAGCCGCAATCCGGGCCGTGAAAACAATCTCACGGACCAGGAGCGTGAGTCGCGGGCATCCGCATCACGGCCGGCCATCTCCGTCAACAGTCTGCCGCGGAGTCGCCGTGCAAATTCAGCATCCGGCTCCTGCCCCAAATCCACCAGTCTGCGCGCAAACTGCACAGTCTCCAGGTAATCGGGGTCGGCGCCCTCCGCCGGCGGCTCTTCTCCGCGTAGCAGCCGTTCGACGTCATCCGAGAACTTTCGTCCCGTGTCATCTCTGGCTGTCATGTTCCCATCCTTTGAACGAATCTCTCATGTGTCTGACGGCACGGAAGAGCCTGGTGCCGACATTTGATTCCGACAGCTGTAACGTGCGGGCTATCTCCCGGTTGTTCAGGCCCGCGCCGAACTTGAGGGAGATAATGTCCTGGTCGAGTTGCGGCAATCCGGCCAGGCAGACCCTGAGTTGTCGCGTCTGTTCGAGGCGCTCGACCTGTTCATCCACAGGCGGGTCTCCGGATTCCTCTTCGGGAGCATCCTCTTCTCGAACGACCGTTACCCTGCTCTCCTTACGAAAATGGTCGGTCACCGTATTCCTCGCGATTGTCGTCAACCAAGTCGATTGTGATGCCTTTTCCCGGCGATACGAGTCGAAATGCTTCAGCGCCTTCTCGAATACGTCGGAGGTGAGGTCCTCGGCAAGTCCCGGGTTGCCGGTGCGGTAACTGATGTACCGGTAAATCTTCGGCATATACGTGTCATACATCACTTCGAACTCTTGTCTCAGGCCGCTCACGGGGCCACCTTCCCGGTTCACCGGACCACCGGGGCCGGGATCGGCCACCATCGCCTTTGCCATCATCCACAGATATGTACGAAATAGGGTGGGGAGTATCACATCACACCTGCCTGCAATCAGAGACTTGTTTTCGGGTAATAACGAGAAGCAGGGGCGCAACGCCGATGGCGCATGAATACGACGAGGCCGGTGCGCAGGCGCAGACGGCGGTCACTGAGGGATTTCTCATCCTCCGGTCCATGCGTCCACCACCACCACTTCTCACCGCCATCTCTCCACCACGCACTTCACCGCGCCGGCATGCACAACGTGCGGGTCATCGCTCCACACGGGGCGAGCGTCAATCGTGTCTGCCGGTTTGGGGACGCCTCACGGGAGGAACATAGGGACCGGGAATGTACTCAACCGATGGACGCCGCTGATTGGACTGAGGATAGAGGTCCATTAGTTCGTACACTTCGGAGGGCATGTCGTGGGTCACTGCAAGTCCGAGTTCCCGCGCCTGGTCGGGGGTAATGGGATAGTCGTGCGTCCAGCGGCCGTCGCTCAGCGCCTGTGCGAGGTCCTTCGCTTTCTTCTCGGGCATTGAGCCCTTCAGCAGACCTAATACTGAGTCATAGACCTGGACGATTGCCTTCCGGGCCATGTCGCCCATGATAAGCGTCTGATCGTCGCGATTTGCGTTCGGCTCTTCGAGCGCCTTGAGAATCGACACCGCGGGATAGAAAGCGCCCGATGGACCGCCCAGTTGCGGATCCACGGGCCCGAGAACTGCATCGGGGTCCATCACGATTTCATTGGCCGCAAGGGACACGAGCGTCCCGCCGGACATGGCGTAGTGAGGAATGAACACCGTCACCTTGCCCGGGTGGCGCTTGAGCGCGGACGCGATCTGCTCGGAAGCGAGGACAAGTCCTCCGGGAGTATGCAGAATCAGGTCAAGCGGCAACTCGTGCGGAGTCAGTCGTATCGCTCGAAGCACCTGCTCAGAATCCTCGATGTCGATGAAGCGCCGCAACGGAATGCCCAGGAAGCTCATCAGCTCCTCGCGGTGGATCATGGTTATCACCCGTGAGCCACGACGCTTCTCAAGGTTGCGAATCGCCTGAAGCCTGCGCGCCTGAAGCATGCGGCGCTGAAGCAATGGAATCATCAAGCTGAAAAGAATCAGTATCCAGAGGAGGCTGAAGATGTCGATGGAGCCAGTCATATTTCCCTCCGCCCAACCATATGTGCCACACTGACGGGTCAGCGGCATTTTACAACATGCGCAGGTAATTCGCGAAGAACCGCGAGCGGATTCGACGTCGGCGCTGTTTGACCTTGCTCGGCGAGGCTGATAAGGTGCTCATCTCATGCAGAACTACGGGTCTTTGATTGCCCTGCTGGCGACCA
This sequence comes from uncultured Chloroflexia bacterium, assembly GCA_963761225.1. Classification (GTDB taxonomy): domain Bacteria; phylum Chloroflexota; class Dehalococcoidia; order GIF9; family AB-539-J10; genus SKVJ01. Next base: position 95,817 of record CAVXGE010000009.1, read on the forward strand.
CGACCGCTATCTCCCTCACGGGAGTGATGGCGCCGGGCCCGGTTACCGCTATCACCATCACCAAAGGGGCGTCGCGCCGGAGTGCCGGCGCGCTGGTTGCCGCCGGCCACGGAATGGTGGAGTTGCCGATGATTGCCCTCATCTGGCTCGGATTCTCCACGGTCATGGCAGCCCCCGGGGTTAAGACGGCAATCAGCGTCGTAGGCGGGCTCGTGCTGGTATGGATGGGCGTCGCTCTGGTGCGCTCACGGCAGCAACAGCCGGCAGAGCAGCGGGAGGTCACGCGAGGTTGTCTGCTCGCGGGACTTTCCACCACGGTGGCGAATCCCTATTGGTTCGTATGGTGGGCGACCGTGGGCGCTGCCCTGATAGCGAGTGCAGGGGCCTGGGGCCTTCTGGGAGTCGCGGCCTTCGCGCTCACGCACTGGTTGTGCGACCTGGGATGGCTTTCATTCCTGTCGTGGGGTGTGTTTACGTCGCGCCGCGTCTGGACACCTGCCATCTACCGCGGGATACTCATCGTCTGCGGCGTGGTGATGGCCGGGTTCGGCATCTACTTTCTGGTGTCCGGTACGGGCCTCATTCCGGGGTGACGACAATACGCCGCGTCCCTACTCGCAAACTCCTCAAATGTGGTGCAGCGGTAACATTGTTCCATCGTTGACAGGTCCTTCACATTCTGTTGCTATGATTCGGGGCAGATGAGCGGTTCAGGTGGTGGAGGGCGAGGCACTGTGGAGCGGATTGCGCTGACGCCGAGCAATCTGATGGGCCGCTGGAGGAGGAGATAATGAAGCGAATCGATAGACGAATCTTTAGGACGGTCATTGCGGGCGTCGCACTGCTGGTGTTGATGGCCGGCTGTGCTCCTGCAATCACACAGACCGGTGAGCCTCCGGCTTCGCAGGATTCCGGAGTGACAACGCCTTCCGCGACCCAACCGGTGCTGCATCTGCCGACGAGTTCGCCCGGCATCCCGCTGGCGAGCGTGGCTGACGTTGTTGCCAAGGTGAAACCTTCGGTTGTGGCCATCAACACGGAACTGGTCCAACGTGACATCTTCAACCGCCCGGTTACCGCGGAAGCCGCGGGTTCGGGCTGGATAATAAGCGACGATGGCTATATCGTGACGAATAATCACGTGGTTGAGGGGGCGACGACGGTGACCGTGGTGCTGGATGATGGCAGGAGTTTCGACGCAGATGAGGTATACACGGACCCGCCAACAGACCTTGCGGTTCTCAAGATCGGGGCCACCGGCCTGCCGGTAGCCGAGATAGGTGATTCGGCAGCGCTCCGTGTGGGCGATGTAACCGTGGCAATCGGCAACTCGCTCGGGATGGGCATCAGCGCCACCAGCGGAATCGTGAGCGCGGCAGGAGTCTCACTCGCCGAGCAATCGGGGCAGACACTGCTTGACCTCATCCAGACCGACGCGGCCATCAATCCCGGCAACAGCGGCGGACCGCTGGTGAATTCATCCGGACAGGTGATCGGAATCAACAGCATCAAGATTGCGACGGTCGGTGTCGAGGGGATGGGTTACGCAATCAGTATCAGACCAGGCACTGCCGATAATCGACAGCCTTATCTCGCAGGGACGTGTCGTGAGGCCGTGGATAGGCGTCAGTTTGTACACGGTTGACCCCTTCGTCGCGGCGCGCTACGGTCTATCGGTGCAATCGGGCGTACTGGTAACCGAGGTGGCATCGGGAGGTCCTGCTGAGAAGGCCGGACTGGCGCCCGGTGATGTTATCGTCGGTATCGATGGTATTGATGTCGCGGACGTGCAGGACTTCACGAACGTAATCTACGGCAAGCAGATTGGGGACGAGGTCCAGATACAGTACTGGCGCGCCGGTGAAGAAGATGTTGCGAACGCGGTGCTGGAGATGAGTCCCGCATCGTAGAATGGTTTCAAGCCTCTACAGGCAGACGCAGGGCGCCGTATGACACGGCGCCCCGCGCACTATCCGGCGGATGCCGGTGCCGAGTTAGACAAACTGCAGGAAACGCTTCGGATTCTCGACGATGATGGTGTCCACCTGGGCTCGGGACAGGCCACGATTGAGCAGCAGCGGCACGATGTTCTCGAGGATATGAGCGTAACCGGGACCTCCCCAGGAGAAGAGACGATGCTTGCTGCAGTGATCGTGTGAAATGAGAATCTGATTGATGAATCCCGCATTCACGAGTTGGACGATTTCCGCGACGCGGCCGGCGTCGTTCGGAACTTCCACTTCGACCGGGTCTTGCTCGGACAGCACATGGCGCGTCTGGTGCCATCCCTCGAAAGAGAACATGTCGTAGTCCAGGTAGCAGCCGGTCTTCGCCAGTTCCACCCGCACATCGTGCACGAACACGGTACGGTCGATGTGGCTGATGGCGACGCGGGTCACGTCCGCACCATGGGCTTCGAGGTAGCGAACGATCTCGATGGGCGAGTCCGGACTGTGTCCCGGGTGGATGTTCACCGGCGCGCCGGTGGCCTTCTGCGCCTGCGCAGTAGCCCGCAACGCCATGTGGTACCCTGGACTCATCGGGCTGTCCGGGCCGAAGCGTTCCGTGCCGATCTCTCCGATGAGTCCCGAGCGGATGGCGGTGCCGTCGGCTCCGTCCTCGATATCTCTGACGATGCTCTCGACCATCACGGCTTCCGTGATGCCTTCCGGCCACATCGGCTCAAGGTAGTAGCCCGAGCCCATTATGATATTGAGTCCCGTAGCCCGCGCGATGCGCGCCAGAGCCTCAGGATCACGCCCGAGGCCATAGTTGGACATATCGACCAGCGATTGGCCGCCGAAGCGCTTATAACGCGCCAATTCTTTGATGGCGACCTCTTCGTCGAGCATTATCCAGTTGTCGAGATTGTTGTACGGGTGATAGCGGACCCATCCGAGGTTTTCAATCGATACCGGCTGGTGGGCGCGGAACCGTTCACTCGACTTCCGCGGCTCTGAGAACCACATGGACAGGTCGAAGAGGCAGTGCTCGTGAGGCAGTGTGATGCCGAGGTCTGCGGCTTCTATCGGGCCGAGGACGGTCTGAACCTTGCCCCGCATCGATTGTCTTGCCATGTTCCCTCCTGATGCTGTGGTGTCGAGGCTCCGGTGGGAGCCCGCATCATGCGCATCAGTATGGTACCAGACCGGTCTCCCCTTGCGGTTGGTTCCGGCACGACGGGATTGCAGGTTTGCCGCCGTGGGCACTGAGCCTTACAATGTCTCAATGAGTGCGTCAGGAGGTGCCGTCGCATGAGCAAAGTGGGAGTAATTGGTTCCGGGGCGCTGGCCCAGGGGGTCACGGCACGGCTGCTGGAGTTTGGCAGACCGGTGGTTGTATGGGGACCGGACCCTGAAGGATTGACCGAGGGGGTGCGGGCAGGAGCATCGTTGGCCTCGACGGCGGCCGCAGCATCGTCTGAAGCACAGACCGTTATCGTGGCTGCGTCTGACGGTGCGGAAGCAGAGCGATGGCACCTGGGGGATCACGGAGTGGTGCAGGGCCTTCGCGATGGCGCGGTGGTCGTCGACATGACAACGCTCGCCCCAGCGTCGGCGCGCAGCCTGGCGGCGGCATACCAGGCCGCGGGCGGTGAGTATCTTGATGCCCCGGTCAGTGGGGGCGCGCCAGCCGCACGCACAGGCAACCTCGTGGTGATGGTCGGCGGGTCGGAAAAGGCCTACGACCGTGCGGTGCCTGTGCTCGAACCGCTTGTCAGGATTGTGGTGCGCGTTGGGGAGAGCGGGGCGGGAGCCACGGCGAAGCTATGCAGTCAGTTGATGTGTTTTGTGAATCTGTGCGGGGTCTGTGAGGCCCTGACGCTTGGAGCGAAGTCGGGCATCGATTTGCAGAAACTCTTCAGTGTCGTGTCGGTAGGAGCGGCCCAATCATGGGAACTCGACAACATGGCGCCGAAGATACTGGCTGGCGATCTGACCAGCGGGTACCCGTTGACTACGTCGCAGTACGACCTGGCTCTGGTCCTGGATGCAGCGCGCGAACTCAAAGTATTCCTGCCGTCCACGTCCGTGGTACATCAACTCTATCAGGCGGTCGAGTGTGAGGGGCAGGCCGGAAGAAGCTCTCAGTCCCTTATCCGGGCGCTCGAGAAGATGTCGGAAGTGGAGGTCAGGGGCTGAACGCCGCAACTGATCGTGGCATCGAACTCCGGGCCAGCCTTAGCTTAGCGTGAACATGCATGGCAGATGACAGGGCGTTGCGCGGATTCAGTGCCGCACGTGTGGAACAATACGAGGGCTGCTTGGTGGGCCTCGCGCTGGGCGATTCACTTGGAGCCCCCGTTGAGTTCCTTGACTACGACCAGATTGTGAAGGAGTACGGTCCGGAAGGCATCTGCGGGCTCGAACCCTGGCGCGAATTCCGCGCCGGCTATTTTACCGATGACACGCAGATGTCTCTTGCCACGGCGCGCGGCTGCATCGACGCGTATCTCGCCTTGAGGCACGGTCAGCCGTGGCGGCCGGCGCAGGCCATCTACCGGCGTTACCTTACGTGGCTGCGCACGCAAGAGATGCCGTACATGAATCGTGCTCCGGGGGCGACCTGCCTCTGGTCGCTGAGAACCGGACGCATGGGAACCGTGGCGGCCCCTCTCAATGCGCGCAAAGGTTGCGGCGGCGTGATGCGGGTAGCGCCCGTGGGGCTGGCATTTCCTCCCGCGCAGGCCTTCATTCACGGAGTGGAGGCTGCCGCCATAACGCACGGGCATCCCAGCGGATATCTCCCCGCCGGCGTGCTGGCGGCGGTCATCGCCTGCCTGCTCGAAGGACGGCCACTGGATGATGCGCTTGATTTTGCGGTAGCGGAACTGGAACGGCAGCCCGGCCATGAAGAGACGTTGACGGCGATCAAGTCAGCCCTTCGGCTCGCGTCAGGCAAGGTGCCTCCCCTGGAGGCGATTCCTCAACTCGGAGGTGGTTGGGTCGGTGAGGAAGCGCTTGCCATCGCGCTTTACTGCGTGGTCGCGGGCCGCGAGGACTGGGAAACGGCCGTCCTGATGGCAGTGAATCACTCGGGTGACAGCGACTCCACCGGGTGCATCACCGGTGCACTTCTGGGAACCCTCCACGGGGTGGAGAGTCTGCCCCCGCCATGGGTGGCCAAGCTCGAGAGTGTCGCCGGCATCCGGGCCGTGGCGAACGACCTCTTTCGCGTAGTGCGCGAGGGGATGGAGCCTATCTCACAGTACGACAGTGATTGAGCCCGTGCATCCGGGTCGCAGCGCTCGTTAGGGGCACACGTCCGGGTCAATCGACCGGTGCAGGAACACGCGAGACGATACGCTCGATGGCTGCAACGGCGCTCAGGCCGTGTACGGAAGCTCCCGTATCCAGCAGTACTCGGTGAGCCAGCACGGGAACCGCAAGCTCCTTGACGTCATCAGGCAGCACAAAATCACGCCCGCGTGCCGCCGCAAGGGCCTGGGAGGCCTGCTGCAGAGCCAGGGTAGCTCTTGGGCTCGCGCCCAGCCGGAGACTGCTGTCTTCGCGCGTCGCCCTGCACATCGCGGTCATGTAGTCGCGCACCGAGTCTTCGACAAAGACCTTGCGGCATGCAGCCTGCAATTCCAGCAGTTCGTCGGTAGTCAACACGCAGTCAAGTATCTCAAGCGGTTGCGAGTCCTGAAAACGGTGCAACAGTTGAATCTCTTCCTGAGCTGAGGGATAGCCCATCGGAACTCTGAGCAGAAAACGGTCGAGTTGGGCCTCGGGCAGCGCAAACGTGCCTTCCAGCTCTATCGGGTTCTGAGTGGCGATGACCATGAATGGGCGGGGCAGAACGATGGTCTCGAGGTCGGCCGTAACCTGTCTTTCCTGCATACACTCAAGGAAACACGACTGTGTTCTTGGTGTCGCCCTGTTGATCTCGTCGACCAGGACGATGTGCGCTACAACCGGACCGGCGCGGAATTCAAACTCCCCCGTCTTCTGATTGAAGTAGTGGACACCGGTGACATCCGAAGGCAGCAAGTCAGGCGTGCACTGAATACGACGAAAAGTGCCGTGCACCGACCGGGCGATTGCCCTGGCGAGCGACGTCTTGCCAACTCCAGGCACGTCTTCCATCAGGATGTGCCCCTCGCACAGCAACGCGACGAAGCACAGTTCGACCACATTCGTTCGTCCGACGATGACTTTGCCGACATTAGCCTTGAAGGCATCGGCTGCTTGTCTCATCCGCGAAGTCTCCTCCGGGGTGAGTGTGGCTGGAGCGTGTTTGATACTCATTGTGCACCTTCCGTGAGTGTAATAACGACTCGGTTCTTGGGCCGGCGGGGCGCCGTGCGGATGCGTAGCACCGCCGACTGCATTTCCCGCAATGCTTCGTTGTCAGGCTCGTATCTGCCATAGCGCGCCCGTGCGTACGTATCGGTGATAAGTGCGAGGTCCCGGGAGGCAGCAGGCAATAATCTGCTCAGCGCCTCCTGGTATTCGTGGGCTGACTGAGAAGGCTCACGCGGCGCGAGCTTCTTACCGGCCCAGCGGGCGAAATTGAGGTAGATGGAACTCCACGTGGGCTTGCCGGATGGTCCGAATCTGGATCGAGCAAACTTCCTGAACCGGGCGGCCAGGGCATGGCCTGCGCGCTCGAACCAGAGCATGAATGCCAACAGGTCTGCGAGGAAACCCGAAGAAAGAGACTCGACCTCGACGCCGTTCATGTTGCTTCGGCGCTTGAGCCAACCGAGGATGGTGGAAAAGATTCTCCACAGCGCCAACAGGAACATGCCCATGATGACGACGACCCAGACAATGAAGATGACGCGTTTCAGCACTGCAGGCCATGGAAATGTGCGGTAGAACTCAAGCAATCCCGAGTCGTCGCCGGTTGCAGGTGGCTGCGCGTCACCCTCCGGAGGCGTCAGGTCGGGTTGAGGCAGCAACGAGAGAACGTACACAATTGCGCTTCCCACCGCGTGCAGCGCGAAACCGACGGCATTGAGGATGACCTCGATCAGGCCCGGCGTGACGATGACACTTGCCAGCAGTCCGAGGGCCGTGACGGCAACAAGCAGCGTGACCAGTGAACCGGCAAACTGGCGGTTGGCGGCCCCTGGCGCCCTCGCCTGCTCCTGTCTGCTCCGCGTAATGGCGATACCGGTGAGCGCAAGAGTGAAGAACGTGATGGCGAGCAGTAGGGGATGACCAGTCGAGATGCTGAGGCCTTGAGCGGCGAGGAACGCCCCGAGAAGCATGACCAGACCGAACTGGAACTGCCCGAGAATCGTCTCGTAGGTGGGGCCTCGCGAAATGGATTGGCCTCCCAGGTACCACGCCCCGCCCGACCCCAGGAGCAGCAGCAGTTCGGCAGGCCGCGTCTCGAAGACAACACGTACCAACCCTCGAGGAAGGGCGAACAACCAGTCAACCTGGCCCCATGGCATTGAGGGGAACAGGAGTAGTTTGCCGGCAATCGCTGCTAACAGGAACCACGCCACCCAGTAGATACCCAGGCGGGTCACCTGTCGCAGCGGCGACCGCATGAGCGCCCAACGGGCGAGCGCCGCGGCGCCGAGGAACAAGATGATGGTTGGCGCGACGGTTCCGGGGACGTCCGTCTTCACGGCGATGAGAGCGAGCCATGCGTAGAACCAGCATGCCTGCATGCCAAGCTGCATGGTGGGAACGAGCGCACGTTGTATCCGTTCTGTCATGCGTCCCCCAGGTCCAGAAGGTCACCGGGGCCCTGAATAGCCCTGCAGTGGAACGGATACGCCGGCCGGGGTCCCGACGTACCGACCTCCAATACAAGCAGCGGGCAATGCGTACCGCAGAGGTGAGAGAAGGCAGCCACGTGACTCTGGGTCATGCGGCCCACCAGGACGATCAAGGCGGCGCCGGAACGTGACAGGGTGCGCAGTTCACCGGCCAGCAAGTCGAACGGTGCGCTGGGGGACGGTGTAACGCGGGCCAGCAGTTCGAGAAGGCCGACGAGATGCGCGTTGCCGCCGCCGGGCGCCAGCCTGGCCTGACCGTGGCCGGATGCGAGGTTTGAGTTGGCAAGGAACCCGACCTGCATCTGGTGTTCGATGCAGAAGCAGGCGATGGACGCAACTGCGCTGGCGGCCAGTTCAAACGGTCTGTCGTCAGTCAACTCGTCGAACGAGTCCGCAGCCAGCACGAGGTTCACGCGCGACAGAGCGGAGGGCTCATAGAGCTTGACCAGGAGCGTCTGGTGCCGCGCGCTGGCCTTCCAGTGGACGCGGCGCATTCCATCCTGTGGCTGATAGTCCCTGATGCCACGCATCCGGGTTGGGTCTTCTTGAAGAGAGAGCCTGCCGGTGAGGTCGCCCGTCGCATCCGCCCGCTGCAGCGGCAAACGGCGCACGGGATAGAGCCGGGGGTAGACAGATACCGGCTCGTACAATCCGGCTTCCATCTCGCGCGGGTAGAGTCCGAGGATATCTCCGGAGACAACGGTAAGCGGGGGCAGGACGTAGTAGCCTCTCCGTTGCGGCTTGATGGATTGTCGCCAGGTAAGCCGTGAGTACCAGGGCATGGACATAGTGCGGGCGAGAACGTGCCCGCCTGTCTCGCCGGCTTCTCCTTCTTCAGTGAGCCCGGAGGGCGTCACCTGGGCTACGTCCACCCAGGGCAGGGGCAGCAGTTTCTGGTTGCTGAGTCGAGTCGTGATGACCAGTTCCTCTCCGGGAAACAACGACGACGTCGACAGAATACGTTCGCAACGCAGTCTTCGCAGCGCCACGTGGCTCCAGCCACGCGAAAGGCCGATGGTCGCAAGCGTAAGACCGAGCAGGGTTACGATTGCGGTCTGGCGATACCATGCGGCGATTCCGATGAGGAACAACAAAGCCACCACGGTGAAACGGCCGAACACGTGCCCCACCATGTCCATGGGGCGGTCGGACGTGATTGAAGTCGACGTGCGCGTTATCGCTGCCATTGTGTCGGCCGACAGGTGTGCCACCAGCCCTGTGGACACGAGAGGGAATGTCCGCTCTCCCCGATTACAGGAGGGGAATTCCTATAGTGCCGCAACCCCCAATGGTAGCAGAATTCCGGGCGTTTCGGCGATTTGCGGCGTGGCGGTCAGTGTAATGACCCGGAAGCAGTCCTGCGGCAGGTCACGCTGGAACGTACCGCGCTGCGGCGGCGAACCAGCGGCTTGTCCGGCGAGAGCGTGGGCGGCGCCGTACGCAACAGCGCTGGAATCCGAAGCACCGCGGACATGAGGGCCGGAATCCCCCGGAACCAGCACCACGATACACGAAACGAGAAGCGGCATACTGGCAATCTGTGCGACAGTGACGCCTGCGAGCCGGTGTCGGGAAGCCAGTTCCCGGTCTGACACCCTGGCTCTTCCGCATCGCCGCCCATGGCAGAGGCAGCGCATGCTTGATGTGGCCCCTGGGCGAATGCCTGGAAGTTGGCGACGGTACAAACCGTCGACAGCAGCCACCGGCTTCTTGACCGTCCGAATCGGTGACGATATGCTGAACGTCGATCGGTGAAGCCCTGTGGCGTTCGACATTCGAGGTGCTCCGTAGGCAAAACGTTCACCACGGGCGAGCCGATGCAGATGCTGTAGAACGGCGCCCGGATAGCGTGAGCAGGCAGCCATCACGCTGCTCGCATGGAACGGTGGTAGATTGGCGAACCAGGATATCAGCTTCATGTCCGCGGTTGAACTCGGCCACCTCATAAGGGAGAAAGCAATCTCGCCTGTGGAGGTAGTCCGGGCAACCCTCGAACGCATCGAGAAGGTCAATCCGGCCATCAACGCCTATGTGACGGTGGCGGCCGACTCTGCTCTGGAGTCGGCACGCAGAGCCGAGTCCGCCATCATGCACGGCGAGCCGGTAGGCGTACTGCACGGAATACCCGTAAGTATCAAGGACGTCATACCCACGGCAGGCATCAGGACCACATTCGGGTCCAGGCTATACGAGGACTTCGTGCCTTCCCGCGATGTTCTTGCGGTTGAACGCCTGAAAGCTTCCGGTGCGATTGTGATCGGCAAGACGAACACGCCCGAGTTTGGCTGTGGAGGAAACACCGTCAACGAGATATTCGGAAGCACGCGCAATCCCTGGGACCTGTCGTTGAGTGCCGGCGGTTCCACCGGCGGTGGCGCCGCGGCTGTCGCCAGCGGTTTGGGCCCGATTTCGCTGGGAAGCGACCTTGGGGGGTCTCTCCGCGTTCCGGCGGCGTTCTGTGGAGTGGTGGGTTTTCGTCCCACACCCGGGCGAATACCGCGATTTCCGAACGTCCTGACCTTTGACGACAAGACGGTGGAAGGGCCGATAGCCCGCACAGTTCCGGATGTGGCTCTCATGCTGGACGCGACGTGCGGCTATGACAGAAGAACGCCGGTCTCATTGCCGGCACCGCCGACCGGTTGGCTACAGGCTGCGGAGAGTCGGCCCCTGCGAGGACTGAAGGTTGCCTGGAGTGACGACTTGAATCTCCTGCCGGTTGCGGCAGAGATTCTTGAGGTTGCGAAGAACGCCATCGGCGTATTCACGGAGTTGGGCTGCGACGTCACGGAGGATTGCCCTGACTTCACCGGGGTGCGCGATGAGGCACTCGTGTTTCGCGGGCTCCAGTACATGGCACTCTATAGAGAACAACTCGAGGACAGGCAGTTTCTGAGCGGCCTCGGCTCCAACATGGCAAGTGCCATCCAGCAGGGCCTGACCCTTTCCGTGAAGGACGTTGCCCGTGCCGAGAGACACCGGTCACAGTTATTCGACAAGATCAGGTTGTTCTTCGACACGTATGACTTGCTCGCGTTGCCGACGGTTCCCATCCTCCCCTTCCCCGTTGAGTGGCCGTATCCGGTGGAGATTAACGGGCAGCCGATGGAGACGTATATCGATTGGTGTTTCCTGACGTACGCGATTTCGATGATTCCCTGTCCCGCCATCTCAGTGCCCTGTGGCTGGAGTCGTTCAGGGCTTCCGATCGGACTTCAACTGGTAGGGGCACACCTTGACGATGAGGTCGTGCTGGCTGCCGCGGCTGCACTTGAGAAGTCCAGGCCGTGGACGGGGGTCAGGCCGCCGTTAATCGGCTGACTCCGCAGAGGGGTTACGCGCCGAGGAGCAGGGCCGCATCCGTTCTGCCTCATCAGAATGTCTTACACGGCGGCCACGCCCTCCCGTCGGCGACCTGGCGGTCACGCCCGGGGCCTCGTGCTGAGGCTCGGGTATAACTGCGCCAGGCACCGAAAATGGCCCTATCCATCCGGTGACGCCGCGAGTGGCTTCGGGTACATCACGGTTTCCGGAGAGCCTTGTGGCTCACGCCTGAGGCAGATTGTTGCAGCCCGCTTCAGTGAACCGGCGCGCCTCAGCGGTATCCGCGGCCACCCCGCCGATGAGACAAACGGACCGGCTGGCTTACTATCGCTGGCTTGTGTGGTGGGCAGTACTGGACTTGAACCAGTGACCTCCTGTGTGTAAAACAGGCGCTCTAACCGGCTGAGCTAACCGCCCACGACGTTCGTATCAGGTAGAGGGGGAATGGTACGCCAGGTGGGATTTGAACCCACGACCTCAGCCTCCGCAGGGCTGCGCTCTATCCAGCTGAGCTACTGGCGCATGAGTACCATGGTGCCGAAGGAGGGACTTGAACCCTCATGCCCGTACGGGCACTACGCCCTGAACGTAGCGCGTCTGCCATTCCGCCACTTCGGCGTCTAGACTGTCTCCCTTTCGAATTCTCCGGAACCGAGCGAGACAAATATCAGAGCGAGCAACCCGAGTACGTTGACGGTCACAAACGCACACAGGGCGCCCACCAGCGCCATCACGAAGCTGGACCTCTTCAGGGCTGAGGCCCCGCCGATGACCGCCAGGATGCCCAGAACCAGCACCACGATACCCGCAACAAGAAGAGGAGTGCCCGCAGTTTCCGCCGGGAGCAGGCTTCCGAGCCGGGGCAAAAACGGTAGATCCGGTTGCCAGAGCTCCAGCTTGAACACCGTCACAGCGACCAGCACTGCCCCCGCAATCATCTGGCACACCCCGACGATGATACTCAGGATGCCGCCGGCGCTCAGTAGTCCGCCCCTGTCGCCATTCCCTGCCATCACCGCTCCTCACGTACGTCCGTGGACAGGTAACTATACCGTTGACAGGAACAAAACGCAAGGCTAGGAACGGTGCGGAGCGTGCTCAAGCAGGTGGGTTATGGGTTGGGAGGTGCGCGTTTCCATGGCCACGGAGGTGTTGTGTCGTGACTGGCGGGAGGGAGAGGTCACTCCCGTTGTCGGATTGGCAAACCGGCCAAACCCACGCACGCGGCGCGTGACGGGGCCGTTGGTTCCCGTAGGGCACGCTGCGCGTGCCCGCCGGTGGAGTTGCGGGGGACTGTAGGGGCGGGACATGTCCCGCCCGTTGTTTGGAAATGAGTCGACTCGAACCAAATCGCGCTGCCCGGGTCTGCACCTGTGCTTACGTTCAATCACAATCCAGTTTCGGTCTGCGGGCACGCGACGTGCCCCTACGGTCCGATGGAATTCCCACAGCTCAGGACGGGCGGTTCTCGAACCGCCCCTACGTTGCGGTTGCCTGTCTGGCGCAGCGGCTATCCACGTGCATTGGTTCCAGTAGGGGCACCTGCGCGTGCCCGCCGGGGTGGAGCTGCGGGGGAATGTAGGGGCGGGACATGTCCCGCCCGTTGTTTGGAAATGAATCGACTCGAACCAAATCGCGCTGCCCGGGTCTGCACCTGTGCTTACGTTCAATCACAATCCAGTTTCGCTCTGCGCGCACGCTCGCGTGCCCCTACGGTCCGATGGAATTCCCACGGTTCAGGACGGGCGGTTCTCGAACCGCCCCTACGTTGCGGTTGCTGTCTGGCGCAGCGGCTATCCACGTGCATTGGTTCCCGTAGGGCACGCTGCGCGTGCCCGCCGGGGTGGAGTTGTGGGGGAATGTAGGGGCTGCACATGTCCCGCCCGTTGTGTGGAAATGAATCGGCTCGAATCAAATCGCGCTGCCCGGGTCTGCACCTGCGCTTACGTTCAATCACAGTCCAGTTTCGGTCTGCGGGCACGCGCAACGTGCCCCACGGTCCGATGGAATTCCCACAATTCAGGACGGGCGGTTCTCGAACCGCCCCTACGTTGCGGTTGCCTGTCTGGCGCAGCGGCTATCCACGTGCATTGGTTGCCGCAGGGGCGCGCTGCGCGTGCCCGCCGGGGTGGAGTTGCGGGGGAATGTAGGGGCGGGACATGTCCCGCCCGTTGTTTGGAAATGAATCGACTCGAACCAAATCGCGCTGCCCGGGTCTGCACCTGTGCTTACGTTCAATCACAATCCAGTTTCGGTCTGCGGGCACGCGCAGGGTGCCCCTACGGTCCGATGGAATTCCCACAGTTCAGGACGGGCGGTTCTCGAACCGCCCCTACGTTACGGTTGCCTGTCTGGCGCAGCGGCTATCCACGTGCATTGGTTGCCATAGGGGCACGCTGCGCGTGCCCGCCGGGGTGGAGTTGCGGGGAAATGTAGGGGCGGTTCGAGAACCGCCCGAGGGATGGGGGGCACGTGGCGTGTGGGGATGCCGACATCCGGGTCCGCCGCGTATGGACGGTGTTTGCGATGGTGTTCGTCAGCGCGCATCTCGTCCTGTTGTGGGTCGTTCGCCAACGCTTCCTACGGGTGAGATACCTGTGGAGGCTGGTGTTCGTTACCTTGCACGAAGTCTGGCGGCGGGCCGTTCACGAACTGCCCCTACGGGGGATGCGTGCAGGGTGTCCGGTGTGCCGCGTAAAGAAGGGGGGCGGGTAATATTACCCGCCCCCCTTGATAGCCGTGATGAGCAAAAGGCTAAGCCTGTCTGAAGACCACGATGAGGCCGATGATGAGGACCACCAGGACGGCGATGATGGCGATGATGCCAGCCGTGCCAAGGCCGGTCTGCTGTTGGGAGGCAACGTTGTTGGTGACGGTTCTGGGTGCAAGCACCGAGAACTGTCCGGTCATGCCTTCAATGGCCACCTGGTAGGTGCCGGGCACCGCGCGGGAAACCTTGAAGATGACCTGCTGGCAGGCGCCGCCGGAGACGCCGACGGACTGGGACTGCTCGGCAACGCCGTTGACCATGAGAGAGACGGTCTTTGTGCCGCGCTCCTGTCCGTTGTTGCAGATGTTGGCGGAGACGGTGACCTCCTGGTTGGGGAGGACCTGCGCCGGGTCGATGTTGAGGTAGGACACGCCGAGATTAGCGGGTTCGAGTATGGTGTTCTGTTTCGGCTCGGCGATCGAGATATAGGCCTTGATCGTGATGGTGGAGGAATTGTCGCAGGAATCCCAGACGGTCAGGGTGACCGTGTAGGTGCCTACATGAGCGTAGATGTGGGTGGGATTCGGCTCGTCCGATGTAGAGCCATCGCCGAAGTCCCAAAGCCACTCAACGATTTCGCAACCGGGGGTGGGCTTGGACAGGTCGGTGAAGATGACCTTAAGTCCGGGCTCGCCGGTACGGGCCACACCGCGCAGGTTGGCATTGATGCCGGTGTCGTTGCCTCGCGGGCAGGGGCCGTCAAGCCATGGGGTGTAGTTCACACCGCAGGTGACCCAATCGCCCAGGCCATCCTCATGATCCAGGGCGTATGGCCCGGTGATGTCGCCCCACCAGTTGTGCATGAAATCGGCATCGGCCGGAGCGAAGCAGCCGACCTCCGGTTCCACGTTGAAGTAGCCGCAGAACTTGTAGCCAAGGTTGTTGTAAACGCCCCAGAAGTAGTTGTCGTAGATACTGTTGCCGTTCGCAACCACATCCGAGAAGGACCAATGATGCTCGGGGTCTGCTTCCGCGGCCGCCATTGCTTCGTTGGCCGGCTCACCCCAGAGGAAGATGCCCACAAAGTTGTCATGAATCTTGCAGCAGTCGATGACGGTGACGAACGAGCAGTCATCGGCGTAAATGCCGCAGCCCGCGGCGTCATCGAGGTCCAACTCGTTCCCCGGAGCGCACAATTCGTCCGAAATGTGGTTATAGATCTCCGTTCCGGACACCGTGACATCAGAGTGTTTGCCGGCCCAGATGCCCACGCTGCTGTTGTTGCTCGAGTAGCCACCTTCGGGCGAGATAGGAATTGCAGTGAGGATGCCTTCGATAGAGCCGTCGTTGAACGTGAGGTCATCATCCTCTACGTAGACGCCGACCTCGCATCCGGTGATCTCAGTTCCATACACATCGACCGACTGGTTGTTGCTGCAACCCTTGTCGTATATGCCGAATCCAATGTCTCTGCGGTGGCCGCGGATGTCGTTGATGATGAGTCCGCGAAGTTCAACGTCATCCACTCCATCACACAACACCGCGGCAATACGGCCGCTGGAACGATGCCACGTGGGGTCGTCAGAGTCAGATGAGGGTTCCTGGTCGATGTCGGCGCATTCGCTGGCGACCTCAAAGACGAGGTTCTCCACGACGTCGCCATCGCCAAAGACGCCGCAGTAGTAGTAGCCCCAGTGATGCTTACGAACGGGGTCGTGATCGACGATTGCCTGGTCTTCTTCATTGACTGCGTGTGCGGGGCCGATGACCTGGACGTCATCATCGGTGATGTTGAAGCCGCAGTAGTGACCGGGCAGAACATTCACGGTGGAGTCCGATACGGCGTCGACGCCATCTTGAATCTGGCAGAAGGCATTGTAGCCGACGATATAGCCCTCACCGACGACCGAGCCGTCGTCCAGGCAACACCAGTCATCGTCTACCCAGACGGTATTGGGTGCAGGCAGGCGGGTGACGGTGATGTGGGCGGTGTAGTCGCCCCTGGGGACTGTGACGGTGTTCTCGGTGCGCATGTCAACAGTTGGGCCGAATCCGGTGAGCATGATGGTGGCGTCAAGGGGGAAGTTGGCCAGGCCGGGGATGGAATCCCAGGTGAGGGTCATCGTGGTCTCGGGGGTACCTGCGCCAGTGGACTTGAAGACCTTGACGGTCCAGACGATCGAGTCTCCGGCGTTGGGACCCAGCACATCCCGCCGGTCATGGTAGAGGGCGCTTTCGAGGGGGGTGATGAGAAAAGCGTACGCGGAATTCGGAGACGGTGGAGGTGCGATGGTGTCGAAGTCCGGTGCACCGGGTCTCATAGGGATCAGTCGTGCCTCCGATGACGGTGCCGAACAGCATGGGAGCCGTCCCAGTATTCGGGTCCGTGGAGAAGTCAAGGTTGACGTCCCACTCCCCGGGATCGGCGGCGAAGACCTGCTGCGCGGGCAGCATGACAGCCGCGGACGAGAGAAGGACCGCCAGAATCATAAGGGGTGCGAGGAACCTGCTCAATCTCGCCATGTGTCACAACCTCCTGAGAATCCGAATCGCTTGAACGTGCACTATGCACTGGACCAGGCACACATCTGCCCAATCAGTAGACACTATAAGCAGGGGCACGTATACCGTCAATCATCCGAAAGGATGATTCTGCCTGATTCTTGCCAGGGTGCGTGGATCCGGGCGTGGCGACCGGCGCAATTCGGCTTCCCCGCCATGACGAACTGGTGTTGGATCATGACTGACCGGGAAAGGATCAACCGGAAGTTGCATGGAGGGCTTGAGCGCGGACTAGTTGTGTGCCGGGAGGCAGGGTGGGCGTTGCACCTGATGTTCCTAAGGTGACACCCTCGTTGCGAGCGGCGCTAAGGTGATGCGCCGGCTGGCGCTGCACGTCCCTGAGGATGGGCCCGGCATAATGCTGCGTCTGGACGGGTGCAGAGTCGAGCTATGCTCTGCGAAAGACCAGGATCATGGCAACTATCAGGACGAGGAGAACCGCGATGATGGCGATGATGACCGTCATGCCGGAACCCGACTGTTCCGGAGACTGTCCGGATGCCGGGGACGGTCTCGGGCGCGAGAACCGTGAATAGTCCGTTCTTGCCTTCAACGGCGACGTGGTAGGGACCGGGAACGGAGCGTGACAGCCGGAAGATAACCTGACTGCAGGAGCCGGCGGAGACGGAGATGGACCGGGACTGCTCGATGGCCCCGTCAACCAGCAGGGAAACGGTCTTGTTCTCCGGGACGCCGCTGTTGTTGCAGATGTCGGCGGTGATGGCAACCTCCTGGCCGGGCAGGACCCTCGCCGGCGCAATGGTGAGGTTGACGTCGTCCATCATGTCATCTTCGCCCGGGTTCGCTGTCGACGGCACAACCGTGGGCGCCGTTGCATTGTCTGCATCGCGGTCTGCTCCGTCAACTGCGCCGTTGGCGTTGTCGCCGGAATCATCGCCGCCGCTCGTCCCACCGCCTGAGTCTGTGACATCTGATTCGTCGCCGTCGACCGGGACGGTGGGTTGGCCGCCGGGGCGGGCGACGGTGATAGTGGCCACGTAGTTGCCCTTGGCAATCTCCACGGTGTTCTGCGCGCGCATATCAATGGCCGGGCCGAGGCCCGTGAGCGTGATGCCGGCGTCTGCGGGGAAATGAGCGACGGCCGCGATGGAGTCCCAGGAAATCATCATGGCGGTCTCGGTTCCACTGCCGTCAGAGGGGCTGAGAATCACCGACCAGACAGTCGAATCGCCGCTGTCGGGTCCGAGCACGTTTCTGCGGTCGACGAACGCCGTGGCGCCGGCGGGCGTGCGCAGCCATGCCGCCGCGATGCTCGCGGGGGGCCTTGGAGCAGCGAGCGCGTCGTGGTCGGGCGTACCGGCCATCAGCGGGTCGGCGCTGCCGCCGATGACGGTGCCGATGGTCAACGACTGCGAGCCGTTCGGCGGTTCAGTGGTAAACGCGAGGACGATATCCCACTCACCGTCGGCCGCAAGGACCTGGGGGATAGGTGCGAGGAATATGGCACATGAGACTATCAGCAGGACAATCGCGGCGGGCGCGAGGAGTCTCGAGGCCTTGGTCATCCGTGCTCGTCGTGCGAATCGACACGAATCGTGCGACGAGCCGAGCGGCCCGGGCATGCGCCGGGGACAGCAGTGCCACATACGGAGACTATAGAGAGAGTCGGGAGGTGACGTCAACAATTCGAAGACGGCGCGGGAAGAGCATCTTCGCGCGTTCCACACCCAACGGGTTTCGTTTGGCGGTGGGAATCAGAATCGCACGGCGCAAGGTCGGTCTCGCGGAACGTCCGCAATGATGCGAAATGAAGAGGGGGCGGGTCGAGACCCGCCCCCTCTAAGGAAGCCCATGTAGCCAGGAGTGTTACCCCTGGCGGAAGACGACGATAAGGCCGAGGATGAGGACCACCAGGACGGCGATGATAGCGATGATGCCCGCCGTACCGAGTCCTGTCTGCTGCTGGGAGGGAACATTGTTGGTGACGGTCCGGGGTGCGAGCACCGAGAACTGGCCGGTCATGCCTTCAATGGCCACCTGGTAGGTGCCGGGCACTGCGCGGGAGACCTTGAAGATGACCTGCTGACAGGAGCCGCCTGAGACGCCGACGGACTGGGACTGCTCAGCAACGCCGTTGACCATGAGAGACACGGTCTTTGTGCCGCGCTCCTGTCCGTTGTTGCAGATGTTGGCGGAGACGGTGACCTCCTGGTTGGGGAGGACCTGCGCAGGATCGATGTTGAGGTAGGACACGCCAAGATTGGCGGGTTCAACGACTTGGTTTTCGGCGGGTTTGGCAATCTCGATGTATGCCTTGAACGTGATTGTGGCCGAATTGTCGCAGGAATCCCAGACGGTGAGGGTGACGGTGTACGTGCCGTCGTGACCGTAGATGTGGGTGGGATTCTGCTGGTTGGAAGTTGACCCATCGCCGAAGTCCCAGAGCCAGACCATTATCTGGCATCCGGGAGTAGGAGTGGAGAGGTCGGTGAAGAAGACCTTGAGCCCCGGCTCGCCGGTGCGGGCGACGCCACGGAAGTTGGCATTCATGCCGACCTCGTGGCCCCGGTTGCACGGGCCGTCAAGCCACGGGCTGAAGTCGATCCCGAACGTTACGGGATTGCCCAGGCCATCCGGATGATTCCATGCGTTTGGCCCGGTGATATCTCCCCACCAGTTGTCCGTGCAGTCCGTCGGAGCAGGTTCCACGACTGGAATCCCTGGCTCCTCAGAATCGAGGTAGAAGTAGTATTGGAAGCCGAGGTCGTTATATACACCCCAGACGTCGTTGTCGTATATGTCGTTGCCGTTGGCAACCAGATGTGATGAGGAAGCGACGCCCGGTTCGTTGCCAGGAACAACGGGTTCTCCCCAGGTGAAGATTCCGACCTCATTGTCGGAAATGTCGCAGCAATCATCAACGGTACATCACTATCGGAGTCACAGAAGATGCCAATACCGTAGTCCGAGCACCAACCATTACACGTTTCGGGTGCGGCAGACACGAACTGATGGTGATCTTTTACCTGAGTGCGGGAAACAACGGCTTCCGCGTAGTGACCAGTATTCCGGTGCTGTTATATGAGAATCCTCGCCGCCGCCGGTGATCCAGGAATTCTCGATGGTGGCTTCCGAGCCGCTGTGAACGTAGACCCCGACATTGCAGTTCGAGATGAAGCAATAGTCGAGATCTATCGAAGACGAAGTGATGCTGCCCACCTGGATGCCGTATCCCACGTAGGCGGTCGGGCCGTCGAATTTGATGCCGTCGATATGGACATTGACCACCTCACAGGAATTCGAATTGGTGAAGTGCATGGCCGAGTCACCGGTAGCCGGAGCATCTCCGGTCCACTCGAAGGTAAGACCGTCGATGGTGATATCCGTGGAACCTGTGACAAGGCACATCTCAGGTCGCAAGCTGCTCCAGGGGGTGTCAAACGTATTGACGATCGAGCCGATACCGGTGGAGAGAGACTTGACCGTCAGGTCAGTGCGGCCGGTGATGTTGAACGCGGAGTAGTACCCGTCCAGCACATAGACCGTGGAGTTTGCCACGGCGTCGATTCCATATTGTATCTCCGTGAACGCATTGTAGCCGTAAATGAGGACCGTATCGTCCTGCATGCCCTCGTACGTGCCGTTAACGCCGGAGTAGTCATCGTCGACCCAGACGGTGTCGGGTTGTGGCAGGCGGGTGACGGTGATGTGGGCGGTGTAGTCGCCCCTGGGGACGGTGGCGCTGTCCTGAGCGCGCATGTCTACAGCCGGGCCGAATCCGGTGAGCATGATGGTCGCGTCAAGGGGGAAGTTGGCCAGGCCGGGGATGGAATCCCAGGTGAGGGTCATCGTGGTCTCGGGGGTACCTGCGCCGGTGGACTTGAAGACCTTGACGGTCCAGACGATCGAGTCTCCGGCGTTGGGACCCAGCACATCCCGCCGGTCATGGTAGAGGGCGCTTTCGAGGGGCGTGCTGAGGAACGCATACGCGGAATTCGGAGACGGTGGAGGCGCGATGGTGTCGAAGTCCGGTGCGCCGGTCTGATAGGGATCAGCAGTGCCTCCGATGACGGTGCCGAACAGCATGGGAGCCGTCCCGGTATTCGGGGACGTGGAGAAGTCAAGGTTAACGTCCCAGTCTCATCGGCGGCGAAGACCTGCTGCGCGGGCAGCATGACAGCCGCGGACGAGAGAAGGACCGCCAGAATCATAAGGGGCGCGAGGAACCTGCTCAATCTCGCCATTTTTACAACCTCCTGACAGATAGAACAAATGTCACGCGGGCAACCCGCCGGGGCACCAAACACGGACCACGGTGAGTCCTTCCCGACACTATAGAAGCGGACGTACGGGCTGTCAATCGTCCAAAGGTATGGTTACTGGATTGCGGGCAGGGGGGTTCGTTGACTGCAACGGCGTTCGCACTCAAGACCGTCGAAGACGCCCGTGGGACGTTGCGCCGGTTCCATATCCGGTGCCGGAGTGGTAGGTCCTGACGTGGTATCAGCTCTTGGATATGCGGACGCAAACAACCTGTGACCGAAGACTGCGATTAGCGACAAGGTGTTCCGCCCGATTCGGCTGACCGATGGTCGATTGTCAGGATGCCAGCCTGACTCCGTGAGCTATCTCGTGCCTGATGTCCGCGGGCACAAAAAGGAACAGGGGCGGGCAACTGCCCGCCCCTGTCTTGGGGCCCCACGTAGGCAAGGGTGTTACCCCTGGCGGAAGACGACGACGAGGCCGATGATGAGGACCAACAGGACGGCGATGATAGCGATGATGCCGGGGGTGCCGAGGCCGGTCTGCTGTTGCGAGGGAACGTTGTTGGTGACAGTCCGGGGTGCGAGCACCGAGAACTGGCCGGTCATGCCTTCGATGGCCACCTGGTAGGTGCCGGGCACCGCGCGGGAGACCTTGAAGATGACCTGCTGGCAGGAGCCGCCGGAGACGCCGACGGACTGAGACTGTTCGGCAACCCCGTTGACCGTGAGAGAGACGGTCTTTGTGCCGCGCTCCTGTCCGTTGTTGCAGATGTTGGCGGAGACGGTGACCTCCTGGTTGGGGAGGACCTGCGCAGGATCGATGTTGAGGTAGGACACGCCAAGATTGGCGGGTTCAACGACTTGGTTCTCGGCGGGCTTGGCGATCGTGACGTAGCCCTTCATCGTGACGGTCCTGGAGAAGTCGCAGGAATCCCACACGGTGAGCATGACGGCATAGGTACCCTCACGATTGTAGATGTGGGTGGGGTTCTGTTCGGTGGAGGTGGAGCCGTCACCGAAGTTCCAGAGCCATTGGTCGATGTGAGCATCCCGGAGCGGGAGTAGAGAGGTCGGTGAAGGTGACCCTGACTCCGGGCGCGCCCGAGCGGAGGTTGCCCTTGAACTTGGCGTTGATGCCTACGGGTTCGCCGTTGGGACAGGGACCGTCGAGCCACGGGGCGTAGTCGACATACATGGTGACTCCGTCACGCGGAGCAGACGACGGGCCCTCGATCGGTCCTTCTACGTCGCCCCACCAATTCTCGGTGCAGTCGGCCGAACCGCCGGAAATGTTCGATACTCCGTAGAGGGAATTGTTCCAGAAGCCGCAGCCATGGGCAACCACGGCACTTTGGTTGTCTCCGACGAAGATGCCGTTCTGGTTGTCGTAGATGTTGCAGCAACCAGCCAGGTTGACGGTGCTTAGGTTGAGCAGTACGCCATATACGTTCAAGTTGCCGATGCCGTCGATGTCGGTCCCGGTCAGAGTGACGTCGCTGTCGTACGCTTTCACGCCAGCATAGTCGAAGTCCGATATTTGGCCGCCGGTGATGGTTGCGGAGCTACTCTCGACGTGGACACCGTAGTCAACATCGTAGATGTCCGGGTTCACAAGCATGGTGCCGTTCCCGAGCCCAACTAACACTTGTACGCCGTACTGCATGTAATGCGCTACGATATCTTCAAGTGTGACATCGCTGCTGTCGTAGCTGAGGATGCCGGTGGTATTGGGATTCGACCCGAAAAACGTGAGCCCGCTGATGACGATGTCGCTGGATGTATCTATGCCGCAGAGGAAGTCGACCAAATGCGCAGTCAGAGGCGCTCCGGTGACGATTGCATCACCGGGTCCGACCTTCTGCACGGTGAGGTCCGTGTCGTTGATGACGAAGGCTCCATAGGTGCCTGCAAAGACGTTGACCGTGCCGTCCGCGACAGCATCGACGCCGTCCTGAATGTCAGGGAAGGCGTTGTAGGCGTAGATGAGGACCGTATCGCCGGCCATGCCCTCGTACGCGCCGTCGGCGCCGGAGTAGTCATCGTCCACCCAGACGGTGTCGGGCTGTGGCAGGCGGGTGACGGTGATGTGGGCGGTGTAGTCGCCCCTGGGGGCGGTGGCACTGTCCTGCGCGCGCATATCTACGGCCGGGCCGAAACCGGTGAGCATGATGCTCGCGTCAAGGGGGAAATCAGCCAGGCCGGGGATGGAATCCCAGGTGAGGGTCATCGTGGTCTCGGCGGGTACCTGCGCCGGTGGACTTGAAGACCTTGACGGTCCAGACGATCGAGTCGCCGGCGTTGGGGCACGCAGCACATCCCGCCGGTCGTGGAAGAGAGCTGTTTCAAGGGGCGTGCTGAGGAATGCGTAGGCGGAATCGGGAGACGGCCGGAGACGCAAAGTGTGTCGAAGTCCGGTGCACCGGTCTGATAGGGATCAGCGGAGCCTCCGATGACGGTGCCGAACAGCATGGACGACGCACCTTGTTCGGGGAAGTGGTGAAGTCAAGGTTAACGTCCCACTCTCCGGGTCCGGCGGCGAAGACCTGCTGCGCGGGCAGCATGACCGCCGCGGACGAGAGAAGGACCGCCAGAATCATGAGGGGTGCGAGGAACCTGCTCAATCTCGCCATTTTTACAACCTCCTGACAGATAGAACAAATGTTATGCGGGCAACCCGCCAGGACACCAAACGCGGACCATACCGCATACGTTCAGTCAATATAGGTCGGCGCCTACGGGCTGTCAATAGTTCGAAAGTATGATTACGGGACGGCGGGTAGTGTGGCGGATCGTTGCACGCCATGACGGCGATTCGCGCTCAGGAGACCGTTGAGCCGGTCGCCTGTGGCGTTGACCCGATAGCGCGCCGGTACGCATGGTCATGACTGGCTCACAGGGTTTGGAGTGGGAATTCCATTATACGCTAGGTAGCACGCTGTTGAGCGTGACGTGGAAATCGATTGCGGCGTTCGCGAACTGAGAGAGGAGAGCGAGATAGAGTGGCGTTCGGTAACTGCGATTGGGGGACGGGGGCATGACGTTCCGTCGGAAGCGTCTGGCCTGATGGTCGATTGTGAGGATGCCAGCCTAACTCCGCGGCTAACACGCGCACTGATGTCCGTGGGCAAAGAAAAGGAACAGGGGCGGGCAAGTGCCCGCCCCGTCTTGGATGGCCCCACGTACGGAAGGGTGTTAAGCCTGACGGAAGACGACGATGAGGCCGATGATGAGGACCAACAGGATGGCGATGATAGCGATGATGCCGGGGGTTCCGAGGCCGGTCTGCTGTTGCGAGGGAACGTTGTTGGTGACAGTCCGGGGTGCGAGCACCGAGAACTGGCCGGTCATGCCTTCGATGGCCACCTGGTAGGTGCCGGGCACCGCGCGGGAGACCTTGAAGATGACCTGCTGGCAGGAGCCGCCGGAGACGCCGACGGACTGAGACTGTTCGGCAACCCCGTTGACCGTGAGAGAGACGGTCTTTGTGCCGCGCTCCTGTCCGTTGTTGCAGATGTTGGCGGAGACGGTGACCTCCTGGTTGGGGAGGACCTGCGCAGGATCGATGTTGAGGTAGGACACGCCGAGATTGGCGGGTTCAACGACTTGGTTCTCGGCGGGCTTGGCGATCGTGACGTAGCCCTTCATCGTGACGGTCCTGGAGAAGTCGCAGGAATCCCACACGGTGAGCATGACGGCATAGGTACCCTCACGATCGTAGACGTGGGTGGGATTCTGCTCCGTGGAGGTGGAGCCATCGCCGAAGTTCCAGAGCCATTGGTCGATCGTAGCATCCCGGAGCGGGAGTAGAGAGGTCGGTGAAGGTGACCCTGACTCCGGGCGCGCCCGAGCGGAGGTTGCCCTTGAACTTGGCGTTGATGCCTACGGGTTCGCCGTTGGGACAGGGACCGTCGAGCCACGGGGCGTAGTCGACATAGCATGGTGACTCCGTCACGCGGAGCAGACGACGGGCCCTCGATCGGTCCTTCTACGTCGCCCCACCAATTCTCGGTGCAGTCGACCGAAGCCGCTGGAAATGTTCGATACTCCGTAGAGGGAATTGTTCCAGAAGCTGCAGCCATGGGCAACCACGGCACTTTGGTTGTCTCCGACGAAGATGCCGTTCTGGTTGTCGTAGACGTTGCAGCAACCAGCCAGGTTGACGGTGCTGTAGGTTGAGCAGTACGCCATATACGTTTCCGTTGCCGATGCCGTCGATGTCGGTTCCGGTCAGAGTGACGTCGGCGCTGTCGTACTGCTTTCACGCCAGCATACGTTGAAGTCCGATATATTGGCCGCCGGTGATGGTTGTGGAGCTACTCTCGACGTAGACACCGTAGTCAACATCGTAGATGTCCGGGTTCACGAGCATGGTGCCGTTCCCGAGCCCAACTAACACTTGTACGCCGTAGTCCATGGTCATGCGCCACGATATCTTCAAGTGTGACGTCGCTCGCTGTACGTAGCTGAGGATGCCGGTGTATTGGCATTAGACCCGAAAAACGTGAGCCCGCTGATGACGATGTCGTTGGATGCATCTATGCCGCACAGGCAGAAGATTCCAAATGCGCAGTTCAGAGGCGCTCCGGTGACGATTGCATCACCGGGTCCGACCTTCTGCACGGTGAGGTCTCGTGTCGTTGATGACGAAGGCTCCATAGTTGCCTGCAAAGACGTTGACCGTGCCGTCCGCGACAGCATCGACGCCGTCCTGAATGTCAGGGAAGGCGTTGTAGGCGTAGATGAGGACCGTATCGCCGGCCATGCCCTCGTACGCGCCGTCGGCGCCGGAGTAGTCATCGTCCACCCAGACGGTGTCGGGCTGTGGCAGGCGGGTGACGGTGATGTGGGCGGTGTAGTCGCCCCTGGGGACGGTGACGCTGTCCTGAGCGCGCATGTTTACAGCCGGGCCGAATCCGGTGAGCATGATGCTCGCATCGAGGGGGAAATTAGCTTACGCCGGCGATGGAATCCCATGTGAGGGTCATCGTGGTCTCGGGGGTACCTGCGCCGGTGGACTTGAAGACCTTGACGGTCCAGACGATCGAGTCTCCGGCGTTGAGGCACCCAGCACATCCCGCCGGTCATGGTAGAGGGCGCTTTCGAGGGGGGTGCTGAGGAAGGCATACGCGGAATTCGGAGACGGTGGAGGTGCGATGGTGTCGAAGTCCGGTGCACCGGTCTGATAGGGATCAGCAGTGCCTCCGATGACGGTGCCGAACAGCATGGGAGCCGTCCCGGTATTCGGGGACGTGGAGAAGTCAAGGTTAACGTCCCACTCTCCGGGTCCGGCGGCGAAGACCTGCTGCGCGGGCAGCATGACCGCCGCGGACGAGAGAAGGACCGCCAGAATCATGAGGGGTGCGAGGAACCTGCTCAATCTCGCCATTTTTACAACCTCCTGACAGATAGAACCAAATGTTATGCGGGCAACCCGCCAGGACACCAAACGCGGACCATACCGCGCACGTTCAGTCAATATAGGTCGGCGCCTACGGGCTGTCAATAGTTCGAAAGTATGATTGTTGCAGCGCGAAAACTGGGGCAGCCGCATGCACGGCGGGAATCGAATTCAGGACACTTGCAGCAGGCACTGTTGAGTGGCCGCGATCCAGTAACCCGTTCCTGTTTGCAGTTCAGTGACGGAATCGTAGGCTTTGGCCCCGTTGTTCCAGCCGTACGCATAGGGCAGCACTCCCTCGAGAGGCGCGGCCCTGGGGACGGACAGGTCCGGAGTAGCTCCCTGGACCGAACCGAGCATGTGCCATCCGGGCGTCAGGTTGGCGAGATACGAGGTTACGGCGGCGCCGCTGATGGAGAGCGGGGTTTCCTCCTGCACCGCAACCCAGTAGGCCGTGTCAGGCGCGATGGTCGGGGGCACGACATATGATTTTTTCGTGCTATCCCAGGTATAGACTGCCGTGGCTCCAGGGAATACGGAGGACGCCGCGGGGTCGGCCAGTATGAGCGGGACCGAAACCATGTTCCAGCCGGGCGACAGCAACAGGTCCAGCGTGATGGGCGCTCCCGCGGCAACGGTGATTTCAGCCTCGTTGTTGCCCTCGTTCGACTCCCAGTAGATGTCGTCGCCCGTGTCTACGTTCAGAGAGACCGTATCTGAACCGTCGCTCAACGTCACAGGGCCATAGGTGAAGGTGAAACTCTCACCGGGGCCAAGTCCGGGAACCGGTTGCGGAATCACGTCGCCGTCGACGGACAACTGTGCGACGCAGGCGTCCGTCGGGCCGTACGCCTCGTTCGCGACGGCGCACGTGAGGTCGTAAATACCGGCGTCGAGGTCCTCCCATGTCGGGCACAGGATGACCGGCACCAGGTCGGCAGCCGGCAGCACGGTGACGGTGACGGGAAGGACCGTCGGGTTAGCCTGCGCGTCGTTGCTGGAGACACGTATGGAGGCTTCGCACTCTCCAGCCGGTAGCGTCGCGGCATCGACGGTGACGGTCACCTGCTGAGATCCCCCGGGCGTGACCGTGCCGCTCGCCGGCGCGGAGTTCACCCATGCCGAGGCCTGGGTACGGGTAGTGGCCCGAATGAGCCAATTGCCCGGCGCCGGTCCCGTTTCCTCCACCGGCAGCCATTGTCCGCCGCTCTCACGTGCGTAAGACCGTCCGGATGACGTTGATTCATCGAAACCCACCGCGACGTAGTCCGGGGCATCAGCCAGGAAATCGAATGCTATATAGAAGTCGTCGCCGTCAGTCGCGATGTCGAGTGACGCGAGGTCGATGTCCTGCCACCCGGTCGCGTCCGCGATTGCCGTTGTGCCTCCGAGGAGCGTGCCGGGCATTTCCCCCGGTCCGTCGTTATCATAGATCTCGATTGCGAACTGCAGTTCCTCGCCGGACGGCCAGGGCGACGCCGTGTCCTCGAACTCAACCGAGGCGCTGGTGAGGATAGACGGACACGCATCGGGGGTGAATCTCACCGCGAAACGAGCGCCGGCGTTGCCGTTGTGCACGCTTTCGGCCGAGCCGTCGTCATACGCCAGCGCGACGAGTTCGCCGCCCGACGCTTCCGGATCTGTGTCATTGACCTCGTAGATGAGGTCATCCTGGCCATCATTGCTGAGGGTGAATGACGTCTGGGTGGTGGCGTACTGCAGAACCGAGCATTCCAGGCTATTCGGCTGCACTCCAAGCTGCGCGTACGTGCCGAAGGTCACGTCCAGGGCTTGCCAGTAGAACGCGTCGATGCCGCATCGGGTGTTGTAGTCCATATCCATGTTGACGCGGAACAAGCCGTTAGGGCGGCCACCCCCGTCAGTGCCCCAACTGTTCAACATAATCCAGTAACGGTTGTTGGGGTCGGTGTCGTCGTAACCGACGCACAACACCGCATGTCCGGCGTAGTGCGTGATACCGCTGCAGAGAGCGTCGAGGTTGACGACGGCGCTCTCGCCTTTCTGGGACCAGAAACTGGTGAACTGAGTCCAGCCCGCAGACGGGGCGAAGAAGGCAAACCACACGGCGCGATGCTGAGCGAGCGCGGTCTTGACGTTGCGGATAGCTGCGTCCCGGTTAGAGACGCCCTCTACGGACTTGGTGGGTATGGTCAGCGTGCCGGCGGAGTTTATCTTGTACGACGGCGTGGTGCTGATCGTGCCACACGGTGTGGTGCACGAAGCGCTTGCGTCCTGCCAGTTGGCTTCCTGATTCGACCAGGGGATGCACATCCCCGTGCTGTCATAATAGTTCGCGAAATCCGCGAGCCACCCTCCCTGGCAGCATGCCTTTCCGATGACGCCCTGCTCGCACGAGTTGATGAATTGCACTGAGAGTCGATCGTAGACGCCCCTCTGTACGTCGAGGGCAATGCCGAGCGCGGACGTGCCCGCCCATGCCCAGCAGTTGCCGCAGCCCCCCTGGTTGTTTTCCGAGGGCACGTAGTCCAGGTATTGCAGGAGGTCCACATGTCCGGGAAGGGTTGCCTGGGCGGTCATCCCGAAGTCGAAGCGAGGAGCTGCCTCGTACGAGTCGAGCCACCGCTGCAGGGTGGCCTCGTCGGGTTGCATGAATGGAAAGGACTGGACGTCATCGTTGCCGGCGGCGCTGCATGGCACGAGCGGTAAGAGCAACGACACGACCGCCAGCAGCGCCAGCACGGCGCCGGCGAGGCGTGGCATGCGACCATGGCCGGTGGGGTCAGTATTCATTGCACTCCGCAGGCTTCACCATCGGACATGCACGTTAACAGCAGCGATGAAGGGTGTCAATCAGGCGAAGAAACCTGCAGCACACATAGGGTCTTCCCCTGGGCGACTCACTAGGGTATTGATATCTGGCAATCGCGGACGCCGTTTATCCAGTATCCCTTGCCTGGCTGGAGAACCGTGGCAGAGTCGTAGCGCCTGTCCACCTGGTTCCATTCGTAGATCGAGCTTCTCACGATGGAATCGGACGGGGTGTCAATAACGTCATCCATGTCAATCACAAACAGGCGCATGCTCCCGGCCATATTCCATCCCTTCGAAAGTTCAGATTCGCCCGCGGTGGATGGCGCGCCCGTCACGTGGACGATGAGGTCGCTGACCACGTGGACCCAGTAACCCTTGTCAGGCTCAATGGCCGGGGGCACAACATACGACTTGCTGACAGGGTTCCACGTGTACATCCCATCATTTCCGGCAAACACCGATGACGGGGCGGTATTATCGGGCACAACGGGAACCGAGACCATGTTCCAGCCCGCCTTCAGGTCAAGGTCGATGGTGACGTCGCCCGCGGAGTGGAGGACCACATCGGTGCCCTCGACGCTTATAGCGGTGATGCTCCAGAATGGCCACGTAAGGCCCGTGTTCTCCACCACCGTCTCGCTGGCTTCCTCAAAGGCGTCGAGCAGAGGCTCCTGAATAGCCGCAATGAAATCCCGCAGTTCCGGGTGCTGGTCTCCCAGGGTGAGTGAATTCAGAGTGAAAGACGGCACGTAGTTGCTGCAGCCGACTTCAGCCTCGGCGGACCACGTGGTTGTACAGGAGCCGACCGAGAACGTGGCGTCCGTGACGGTGGCGGTGAGGGTAGCGAAGCTAATGTTGAAATCGGAAAGTGCGGCGGTGACGCCGAAGGCGGTGAACGAGGCATCGATGTCCAGCGAAGTGTTGGATACAACGTTAACACCCACTGTCCAGTTGCCCTCGCCCGCCGCGAGATAGTCGGTTGCCTTGTGGCAAGGCTTTCCGCCATGGCATTGATGTTGTCTGCGATGTCAGTGGCGTACAGGGACGCCGTGTCGCCGCCGGTCCAGGTTGTTCTAAGCTTGGGACGGGGCCATCGAATACCAGGTCGATGCCGGTCAGGTCGCCGCCCGGCGAAGACACCGAGAGCCCGCTCGCGTCCAGAATCTGGTTAAGCACGTCGGCGATGGCGTCGAGGTCCGTCGGAGACAGGGAGGGCTCGTAAGTGCCCAACTTGATACCGCTGATACTGGTCACCTGCAGCGGCCCATCGGGTCCGACGAATGCGACGGTTGCGTCGCACGCAATCTTTGGCGCAGGCGAGATGCCGAACAGGTCCAGCTCAGCCAAAATCTCCAGGTTCGTTGTTCCCGGGGTAAATGTGAACTTGATGGGGCTGAGTCCCAATTTGATACCCCGTGCCTCGACGGCGAGTCCCTGGACCAGCATGTATTGGTCGGCGACGTTCAGAGTGACAGCCGCAGAGCCCGTCACAGTGACATCAGTGCTGGAGATCGTGTCTACCAGCCAGTCTGAATCTGGTCTGCCGTGTACGGCGCTGTGTCATCCGCGGCAACAAGTGGCGCAAACGACGACACCATGAGCGTGCCGAGCATGAGGCAAGTGAGCAAGAAGCGAGGGGCGTGCCTGTTCACCGCGGACCGGATATCCATGTCAACCACACCTCGGGAGCCCAGCCGGAAGGGAGCGTGTTGCAGTCGACCCACCAGTTGTCTGCGACAGCAGTATAGGCAGACCCGTATGAAGAATACAAGCCTTTATGTCATTTTCGGGCATGCTTGCGGGGGCGGAGTCCTGCCGGTTCGGGAGATGGCCGGTGTCGTTACGTAAGTGTCAAGGTACGGGATCGTCAGGGACACGCGGCATGGCGTACGTCAGGGCGGCGAAACCGCTCGCAACGTGCGATTGGCTGTGGTATGCTGGCCGCTGAAGTTACCGGCTCGAATCAGCCGCTCCGCCGGCAGCGGGAGGGTCAGCATGGTTGATGAAATTGAAAAGCTACCGGGCCGTAGATCGCCTGCACCCGGGGACGCTGCTGCACTGCAGAAACAGGTGAAGGACGGCCTCATGGCGGACCGGCGGCTCGAGAATGGGGGAGTCGAACCATGGGAGCGCTCGCGATTGCGCAAACTCGCCGCGGAAGGCAGAAAGGCGGAAGAGACTCTGCGCCGGCGCGGACATGAGACCAGCCTGCCCGATGAGGTACCACCGCCCGACTAATCCGTGAGGTCGCCCTTGCGGGAACAGGAGATGTGAGTGCCGTGCGATTGCGCGGTTGTCCATCCGCCGCACAGCCTCCGTCCGGGGAACCGCCGCTCTGTGCTGTCAGTGCTGAGGAGGAAGCATGAGGTTTCTTGTCGTGTTGCCGATGCCGGTGGTCAACGAGGCGGCCAAGTACCCGCAGCGTTTCGCAGAAGTGGGCATGGAGTTCAAAGGCAGGCCCTGCGCCACTGAGGACGAGGTTATCGACCTGGCGCACGATGCGGATGCGATGATTGTTGAGGGCAGCCAGCGGCCTGTCACTCGCAAGATAGTTGACAACCTGCCCCGGTGCCGCATTATCGCCGGGACCCAGATCGGGTTTGACACCTTTGACATCTCGGCGGCGGCGGAACGGGGAATACTCGTCACCAATGTGCCCGGCTACTGTGTGGAAGAGGTGTCCGACCACACGATGGCCCTGATTCTTGCGTGTTCGCGCCGGATAATCCAACTCAACCGTGCCGTGCGTGACGGTGGTTGGGGCTTCGGTCCCCACTCATCGGAGGTCAAAGATGTCATACGGCCCGGGATCAGCCGGCTCCGTGGACGCACTCTGGGGCTGTTCGGATTCGGCGCTATTGGGCGAACGCTCGCGCCCAAAGCGAAGGCATTCGGATTGCGTGTCATCGCGTGCGACCCTTTCGCCGACGCCTCAGGCGCGGCCAGCCTGGGAGTTGAACTTGTGGACTGGGATGCGCTGCTGCGCGAGTCTGACTTCGTCTCGATACACGCCGCTTTGTCTGCACAGACGCAGCACGTGTTCAACCGCGCGGCATTCAGCGCCATGAAGCCTACCGCCTGTCTCATCAATACGGCCCGCGGAGGCTTCATAGACGAACGGGCTCTGTACGATGCACTTACTTCAGGCGAGTTGGCGCTGGCGGCCCTCGACGTGCTTGCCACCGAACCGCCTGAGCACAACATATTGCTGACCCTTGACAAAGTTATCTGCACAGCACATAACGCATACTATTCGCCGGAATCGGTAGAGGAGCAGTGGCGGCGGCCGGCCGACGAGGTGATTCGCGCCTTGCGCGGCGAGTGGCCGACCGCCATCGTCAATCCCAACGCCAAAGACGAATATGTGAAGCGGTGGGGGCCGATGACGGAGGCAAGATCATAGGACCGGACGTACTGAGGGGAGGGCTTTGCGCGGCGTGACCCCGCCGTGCATAATCAAGGAGTGACGGAAAGCGTATGCGAGGGAGAATCATGGTGACCAAGGTGTTGGCGACATTGCTAATGTTGGCATTGCTGGTGGGAAGCGCCGGCTGCAGCAAGGGCGATGACGGCGCGCCCGGCACGCCCGACTCGGGGCAGTCCAGCGGCGACGCCGCCTTTGGCAAGACGTCCCCGCCGACGGGTGACAGTGATTTCGACCAACAGCAGTGGGACATACAGGGAAACGGTGAGCAACCGACTCAGACACACGCTCCGGCCCCGACCTTTCCTACCACTCCTGCGGCGCCAACCGGCGAAAATCATGCCCCCGCGGTGACGGCTATCACGCTGGACCCGTCGGGGACGACGGTTGCGAAAGGCAACTCGGTACGGATCAGTGTGACTGCAAGTGACCCGGATGGAGACCCTCTGCACTATGATTGGGGGGCGACGGGCGGAAGTTTCGACAGTACGGAGGGCTTCCGCGCGGTCTGGCACGCGCCTGACCTGACGGGAACCTTTGTGGTAACCGTGACGGTCACCGACGGCCGGGGCGGGACAGTATCCGCCCAGCAGAGCCTGACCGTTATTGCGAATAACAGTCCGGTTGTCGACAGCCTCACTACCAGCGCGGCATCGGTTGGCCCGGGAGGTTCGGTCATCGTGACGGGAGTGGCTCACGATCCGGATGGAGACTCGGTCAGTTACAAGTGGACCGCTGACGGTGGGGTCATCACGGGGGCGGGACCGAATGTGACGTGGGTGGCGCCCCAGGTTGCTCCGGGCGGGCAGGAGACGTACACCATCAAATTGACCGTAGACGACGGGAAAGGCGGAGTCGCGATTAAGACCACGACAGAGACCATCGTCTTTGGGTACGTAACTGAGGTATTCAAGGCCATCCCCGCGGCGACCGGCACCGTCGTCTTGCGCGGCGGCTCCGATGTGACACGGCTGGTTGCCGGCGACAACGCTTCCAACGAATCACTGCGCGCATTCTGGACGTTCGACCTGGGCAAAGTGAAGTCCAGCGACATTCAATCGGCGAGCCTGCAATTCACGTATAAGCAGACTGTGGGCGATCCGTTCAACACGAAACTGGGCATCGGCGGTGTGAGAGTCTGGATCGTGCGCTATCCGCCGGACAAGCTGCCCGACTATCAGCAGGACCCCGTTCAGGAATTGACTGTCCAACCGTTACGGGAGTCGCCGGCCTCATTCGACGTGACCCTTTACACGAGGCGCATCGGACAGAACATGGCCATTGACGACCTCGTCCAGTTGATGGTCGGCTTCCAGCGGACAACAAACAATGACGGGGTAGAAGATTCGATGGAGTGGAGCGGCGCCACGTTGACGGTGACGTATGCCCCGGTGTAAGGCTGATTCGTTCTGCTGCGGCGGGCGGTGGCTCGAGTCAACTGGCAGGGTTTCTCAGCACGCCCGGCGGCCTCTACCTCTCGACGGATGACATGGTATTGCACAAGGTAGTGCTTATCGCCCTCGCAGGTGGCCTGGGAGCGCTGGCTCGCTACTGGTTGTCCGGAATGGTGCTGCGCGTCACCGGCGCGGGGTTGCCCTACGGCACTCTGGCGGTCAATGTCCTCGGCTGTTTCCTGTTCGGGCTCGTTTGGGCGATTGCGGCAGAGCGCATGATGGTGAGCCCCGAGACTCGAACTATCATTCTCGTCGGGTTCCTGGGAAGCTTCACCACGCTATCCACTTTTATCTTCGAAAGCCATTCGCTGCTGGCGGACGCCCGCTGGCTGCTGGCGCTCGGCAATCTTGCGGTGATGAATATCGCGGGTCTCGGGGTCTTCGCTCTCGGACTTGCTATCGGCAGAGCGGTGTGACGCCGCCCGGAGGAGGCATCATGAAGTTGCCTTATGAATCGCAACTCCTGCGCGTGTTCATCGATGAGACGGACCACTATCACGGCAAGCCGCTCTACAAGGCAATCGTCGAGAAGTCGAGAGAGATGGGCATGGCAGGCGCAACGGTTCTACACGGCGTGATGGGATACGGTGCGCACAGCCGTATGCATACCGCCGGGATACTGCGACTTTCCGAGAGCTTGCCCGTAGTCATCGAGATTGTGGATAAGCCGGAGCGAATGGATGCGTTTCTACCTGAACTGGATGCGATGGTGGGTGAGGGGTTGGTGACCCTTGAGAACGTCAAGGTCATTGCATACCGCCACGGCGAGCCCGACTCGCACAGTGAAGAAGTCACGACATAGATGGCAACCGTTCCGCGTTGTTCGGGGCGTGGGGTGGCGGGACGCTCGAAATCATCCTCAGGTGCATCGGAGGGTACATGGACAAGGTGACGTTGGACCCGGCGCTGCAGCGTAGCGTCGATGAGATTTCTGAAATTTCCCAGTACATCTGGGAGAGTGGTTGGTCGCCGGCCAACGGCGGCAATCTGTCGGTGGACGTCACCGGAGCAGCAGCCGGCGCAGGCGGTGGCTCCGCGGCCGTCGTGGAGCCGCTACCGGTTGACGTTGAATCATTGGCGGGCCGTTCCCTGTTTGTGACGGTGAGCGGTTCGCGTTTCCGCGACGTTCTCCGTGAACCTGAGAAGACGCTGATGCTGGTGCGCATCACGGCTGACGGCGCCGGCTACGAGGTGATGTGGGGCGGGGACGGAGGGCGCGGCAAACCTACCAGCGAACTGGTGCCACATCTCAAGGTCCACGCGTATCTGCGGTCGCGGCGACTGCCGCAATCGGTCGTGCTGCACACTCATCCGGTGCATGTCATTGCGATGACCCATCTTCCGGAATACCGCGACCCGGATTTCGAACGGGTGCTGCAAACCTCTCAGACTACCGCCAAGATGTTCCTCCGGGAGGGGGTGGGGATGGCGCGGTATATGCCGATGGGGAGCGAGCAACTCGCGGACCGGACGGTGGAGCTGTTGCAGGGGCGCAGACTGGTTCTGTGGGAGCGCCACGGTTGTCTGGCGGTCGGCAATGATGTGGCCGAGGCGTTCGACCTGACTGACGTGCTCGAGAAGGCGGCTGAGGTCTTTCTATTGTGCGTGATGTCCGGATACGAACCGAAGCGGATGACACCGGACGAAGTGTCCTCGCTCGGCAAGTGATGCGACTGTTCCGCCGCCCGCGTACGCGGGGAGTGCTCGTGTTTCGATTTGCGGCGGACTGCGGCGAATTGAAACGATGATGCCCGGCGGCAATGCATCTCCGCCGGGCATCATGACCTTCATTCAGAAAGCCGGCATTGGCTACAGCCAGAACGGCGTGAGTTCGTAGTATTCGTACACGGGAACCACCCATTCGAACTCTTCGACATCGGGCCAGTTATCGCGGTCGAACCCCGGGGCGTTCTCCAGTTGCTCGTGCGTGGCGTTGACGACAAAGCGGCGGTCGTGGTGCCCCTCATGTCCCGATTCATCGGACTCCATTGACAGCATTTCCCATGGAATGGCGAAGAACTTGTTCTTCCAGCCCATGAAGCTCCCACCGAACGACAGCACCACATATGCGACTCGTCCAGTGGGAAGATGGACCACCATGTCATACATCTCGCCCAGATGGTTGCCATCGCAATCGAGAACCTCCTGGTCGAGTAGGCGCCTCAGCGGTCGTGCAATCTTCCTGTCCATTGTAGTCTCTTCCTCCTTACCCCCTACGTCATTCCGTCACAGGGATCTCTCGAATCGGGATGCTAACCAAACCGACCTCGCACTGTCAAACACAAGTGCTACCGCCCATGAATGGGGCTGCGACTGCTCCTAAGTGGCATGAGTCGATGCGTACGCTGTAACACCGCGCGTTTGGCACCGCACGGTCTTGTCTGCAGCGACTGGACATATGGATTCCGTTGTGCAACGCTTGCAAGAGGACGGAAAGGTAGAGGAGGTGTGTCTATGCCAAATCTTGGTTCCTTCACAACGATTGTCGGTCCCTCGCTGGCTGTGCTGGCACTAATAGCGGGTATCCTCATTCTGGTGTGGCCGCGCATCATGAACTACATCGTGGCCATCTATCTGATTATTGTCGGCGCGCTGGGGCTTGTCAGTGCTGGTGGCTTCGCTCTGATGCCGGTGCTTGCGCTTGTAGCGGGCATACTCATCCTGCTTGCCCCGAGTATCCTTAACTTCGTTGTCGCAATCTACCTGATTGTGATAGGTATCATCGGGCTCCTCGGTGGCGGCTTAACCTTGATGCCGATTATTGAGCTGGTGGCAGGCATCCTCATTCTGGTGCTTCCACGCCTGCTCAACTATGTGGTGGCAATCTATCTGATCGTGATTGGCATTATGGGCCTGGTCGCCTACTTCTAGCTCAGTGGCGTTTGGAAACGCTTGTTTGCAGTAGTTGAGGTGACAGACGGCATGTGGGCGCCCGCGGCGCGTGGGCGCCCACATGCCGGTCGTGGCGCATCCGGGCCGATAGAGGATGTAGCCCTATCAAGCAAATCGTGTCGGATATCTCGTCTGGCATATTGTGTATTGCTTGTGTGGCTGTCCGAGCGAAGTCGGCCGAGTCGCGCAATCGCGTGGCGGCGGCGCTGTAGGGGGACGGTCAACTCGAGCAGTGACGGGCCCCCCTCGTCGGACGCCGGGATCGGGGCCAGTATTGACACTGCAGCATCCCCGTCTTCATGTCTCTGCGCTATTCTGCGGGGGAGCAAAGTCCTGCCCGTGGTGCGGACCGAGAACCCAGTGCCAGGGTCCGTGGCGACGGCGGTGGGACCCCGCGATGGCTCGCTGGACTTTTGGATTCTTTCGTGCGATTCTATCCGCACGAGTCGATTGGGAGGTGTGTGAATGACAGTTGTGGGACCCGTAGTTGCAGTGCTCGCCCTGATTGCCGGTATTCTCATCCTTGTCTGGCCCCGTCTGTTGAATCTGATAGTGGCCCTCTATCTGATAATCATCGGCTTGCTGGGGTTGGTTGTTGCGTTTGCGGCCGGACTCATCCTGGTTCCGCTGATCGGCCCCCTGGGATTCGGTGGAGTCGTAGTGGCGGTGTTGGCGCTGATCGCGGGGATACTGGTCCTGGTGGTGCCGCGCATACTCAGCTTCGTTGTGGGCATCTACCTCATCATCATCGGGATACTCGGGCTCATCGGAGGATTCTCAGTAGCCGCTCTTGTTCCGCTGGTCGCCGGTATCCTCGTACTCGCGATACCGCGGCTATTGAATTTATTGTGGCCATCTACTTGATCGTGATAGGCGTGATAAGTCTGGCCGCCTATTTCTAGGCCGGCTGAGTGCTTCGAGCGCGGAAGGTCAAAGCTGCAATCGGCGTTCGATGTCGGCTGCCGACATCGAACGCCGATTCCAGGAATGGTGCAGAGCGTCGAAGGGACGATAGAGCTCCATGACCCACATGTCGGTCAGCGTTCCATCGGGCAGTGTCCATGAGTCGGTCAGGATGTCGGTTCTGACGAAGCCCACTTTTTCGTAAGACCGGATAGCCGCAGCGTTGTCGGGGAACACCGTCAGTTCGAGTAGCGATAGCTCCAGGTCGCGGAATGCGTGGATACACGCCTGCCGCAATGCCTCCGTGCCCAATCCCCGCCCACGATAGCGCCGGTCCATGATGGCGAGCCCGACTTCCGCGCCCGCCCCGCCGTCGCGGACGCCTTTCAGTGAGATGTAGCCAACCGGAGTGTCGTCCTCGACGCACAGGATGCTGAACGCTACTGTGTGGCCGCCGGCCATATTCGGAACGGTAAGGTGCTGGGTGTAGTCCCGAAACCGCTCGATTTCCCCGGGCTCGAAAGGCTCCCAGCCCATTGTCGAGACCAGGACAGGGTCATGTGAGAGAGGTAGATACCGGACGATGTGTTCGTCTTCGAGGGGCGCCAGTCGAATGCGTGGCTGACCGGCCATCTTCGCGCATACTCTACCACAGAGCCGGGCGACGATGGTGTGACAAATTCTTTGACGGCGGAAATGGGTCACGGTACTATGGCACGCTGACGTGTCCAAGGAGGTTCGGGCCAGGATGAGCAGCTCAACGCATCTCCAGGCGCTACGCGACGCGATTCTCAACATGGACCTCGACGGCATCACGGCCATAGCTCAGGCGGCGATGGATGACGGCGTTGCTCCACAGCAGGCTATCACTGAAGGCATGGTGCCCGGCATGGTGGAGGTGGGACGGAGATTCGAGAGTGGCGAGTTCTATCTCTCCGAACTGGTGGTGGCCGGAGAGGTAATGAAAGACGGGATGAAGGTTATCGAACCTTATCTTACTGCCGGCGCCTCGAACGACTTGAAAACGAAAGCGGTGGTGGCCACGGTCGAGGGCGACTACCATGACATCGGTAAGAACATCGTGGCCACGCTGCTCGGCGTGCAGGGCTTCGAAGTCATCGACCTGGGCATGGATGTCCCGGCGTCGAGGATAGTCGACGTGGTTCGCGCTCAGGCTCCGGCCATCGTTGGGCTTTCCGCGCTGCTCAGCACAACCATGGCGCGCATGGGCGACGTGATCGAGTTATTGAAGGCTGGCGGCCTACGGGAACAGGTCAAAGTCATCGTGGGAGGGACGCCGCTGACTCCCGCCTATGCCGCCCGGATCGGCGCCGACCATTGCGCGGCGAACGCTATCGAGGGTGTCCACAAGTGTGCGGAATGGGTGGCCTACGAGAAGAAGGAGGCGAAATAGCATGGCCGGATTGACGCGGCGCGAGAGGATACTCGCTGCAAGCAATCGCCAGACTGCCGACCGCCTTCCGTTCTTCCACAATTGGCGGCATAGCCAGCAAGGTTGGGCCGAGCGCGACTGCCGCAATCGCGGCATGGGTCTCACCTGGGCAAGACCCGGCCACACATTTACGTGGCACGGTGTAGATGTCACGGAGACCTGGGAATCATATACGACGGCGGCACAAACGCTTCGGCGCACCTTCAGGACTCCCGTGGGCACAATCTCACTGGTGGAGAAGCGCGAGCCTGGTGTGGGCGAGTGGCACGGGATGCGCAGTTGGAGCGATGTGACGCCGTGGCAGACGGAGCGCGCTATCAAGGGGCCTGACGATTACAAGGTCCTGAAGTACATGTACGATAACCTGGAAGTGAAGGCCGATTATTCGCCGTTGGAGCAGGCCAAAGACTGGCTCGGCGACGATGGCGTGGTGCTGCATCAGGTCGTGCATGTGGGACTGCAACTCCTGATGATCGATTGGGTTGGCAGTGAGGGGGGTCGATTCTTCGTCCACCACGCACGGTACCCCGACCTTGTCGAGGAGACGTACCGGTCTATCTCGAAAGCATACGAGCCCCTGTGGGAGATCGGCGCGTCTTCTCCTGCGGACGTGTTCTGGCTGTGCGACAACATAGATGCGGTACTGGTGAACCCGCGGCTCTTCAAGCAGTATTTCATGCCTGAGTGGGAGAAGTGCTGCACGAAGATGCACGCGAAGAAGAAACTGGTTGCGGCGCACTGCGACGGCCGAATGGCCGCGTTAGCGGACCTGATACCCCAGACGTCGGTCGACATCATCGAGGCGCTGCACGTGCCGCCAATGGGGGATTTGCCGCTGGGACAGGCGCTGAAGGCATGGCCCAACAAAGGTTATCTGGACGGGCTTCCCCGGCTCGGTGTACGCGCTGGGTCCCCGTGAAACGAAGAAGCAGGCACTCAGCATGCTGCGCGACGTGGGCAAGGGAGACCGGGTGTGCTTCGCGATGTCGACCGAGAACCAGGTGTCGAACGAGAACCTGCTCGCACTGACGTCTGTGCTGGCCCATGCCACTCTGCCGCTCAGTCCGGCCAAAATCGACGAGATAGAGAACTCCCTCACGTGATTCGGCTCCAGGGTGTCTGTCGAGCACACAAGCCCGCGGGTTTCAGAACTGACGGGAAGGGATGAAGCAGGCGTGGTAGGTTCACCAATTACCGGGAGAGGATTCTCCCCTGTGCTGATACGATTCACAGTATTTGTGACACATCGACGAAGGAGGTAGGCATCTGATGAGAATCGCAGTTGTAGGCGTGGGGGGTGTTGGCGGCTACCTGGGGGGGAGACTGGCGAGCGCATTCCCTGCTGGTGGCAAGAACGAGGTTCTGTTCGTGGAGAAGAACAAGTCTCACCTGAAGGCTATACGTGAGCACGGACTCAAACTCAGCGCCAAAGATGGAGATGTGACGGCAGTGCCTGCGGTTGCCACGGATGATCCGGGCACACTCGGCAAAGTGGACGTGGTGCTCATGTGCACCAAGGGCTACGACCTGTTGAGCGCGAGCAGGATGGCGGCCGTGATGGTGGATAGCCACACGGCAATCATTCCTCCGGGCAATGGCGTGGGCAACGCCGATATCGTGAAAGAAGGCATGGCGGGACGCGGTGACGTGCTCAGCGCCTGCATCTACATCTCGACGCATATCATCGGGGACGGAGCGGTGGAACAGATGGGGGGGCCGCGCAAGTTCTTCTTCGGTAATCCGAATGGCGAGATGGAGAAGTATCGGGCCATCGAGAAAGTGTTCCTGGAGGGAGGGCTGAATGCCGAACTGACCCCGAACATCCTGCGGGAAGTGTGGTCAAAGTACCTGTTCGTCGCGCCGCTGTCGGGACTTACCGCTTTGTACGCAGTGCCACAGGGTGGACTACTGACGGACCCGACCCGCCGGGCGCTCCTGACTGAGATGATGCAGGAACTGGAAGCATTGGCGCGAAAGGTCGGGGTGCAGTTGCCTGGCGACATCGTGCAACAGTCCATGGCCAAGGCTGACAGCTTCCCGTACGAGACAAAAACATCGATGCAACTTGACTTCGAGCAGGGCAAGCCCACCGAGTTGGAGACGATGATGGGCTATGCTGCACGCATGGCGCAGAAGTTGAAGGTGTCGATGCCTCGCTTCAATGAAACGTATCTGGCCCTTACGAAGAAGACGAAATAGCACTGCCGGCTGCCGGCAGGGACTATGCTCAAATTCAGATAGGGAGGTTTCGGAATGTTCTATGAGGTCAATGTACCGGATCCCGGAAAGGACAAGGTCAACGCGCTCATCACGTTGAATCCGGCGGCATCGAGGCGGCTTCTCGCTAAGGCTGCCGTCGCCCTGCCTGAAGTGCAGGCCGCAATGAAGAAGGGCTGGGTCATCATCGCCCGGGGCATCACCGCAGCATATGTCAGCGAAGAGATGTTCCACATCAAGGTGGAGCCCAAGACGCATCAGACTGCCGGACTGGTGGTGAACAGCGCCACCAACGGGAACACCGCTCCGCCCCCATGCACGATGCACGTGGTTCATGACGGCAAGCCGGTAGAGAATGCGGACTCCACCAAGGAGATACTCAATTTCGGTCCGAACGATGTCTTCATCAAGGGCGCCAATGCGGTCGATCCGATGGGCAATGCCGGCATCATGGCGTCTTCGCTCAGGGGCGGCACGTGGGGCATGTTCACCCCGGTGATTACCGGGCGTAATTCTCACCTCATCATCACCGTCGGACTTGAGAAGATGGTGGCCTCGGTGGACGTCGCCTGTCAGCACAGCGGCGTCTACTACTACAAGTGGAGCCTCGGACTTCCGGCGAAATTGACCCCGGTTGTGCAGGGCAAAGTCGTCACCGAGATCCAGGCTCTCGGCGTTCTGGCAGGGGTGAAGGCCTATCACATCTGCTCCGGCGGCGTCGGTGGTTCCGAGGGCGCGGTGACCCTGTCCATCGAAGGTCATGAGGCCAACGTGAAGAAGGCACTCGACCTTGTGAACTCGATCAAGAATGAGCCGCCCGTGTCCACGGGCAATGCCTACCGTGTCAGCTCGCCGGAGGACTACAAGTTTGATGCTCTGGCGCAGCTCGCCACTCTCGGCGGTACGTAGTC
The DNA here is from genome assembly GCA_963761225.1 of uncultured Chloroflexia bacterium. Classification (GTDB taxonomy): domain Bacteria; phylum Chloroflexota; class Dehalococcoidia; order GIF9; family AB-539-J10; genus SKVJ01. The sequence continues at coordinate 137,825 of CAVXGE010000009.1, forward strand.
TCTGGTGTTGTTCCGCAGATCATTCTCTGGCTGCCGTCCCAGATGATTGCGGGATGGTAGCGCGGTTGAGATCGGGACAGCATTCGGTGCGTCGATAGGTACCCGTCCGGCGGATGGGACAGCGGGGGCAGCCATATTTAGTGTGGCTGCCCCTTCGGCTTGTCATCGTTCGGGAAGAAGTGGGAACGACGGGTGCTCGGCGAGCACTGGAGTTCGCGCCGGGCGACATCTCTCACCGTCCGGGCGGTTCGCGGTTGCGGGTGAGTCCCGGGCGGACCGCATCGCCACGACTAATGACGATTCGAGTGTCGGGCCAGTTCGCTGGATTTGATACAGTAGGAAGCACCTGGACGGTGCAATTGGCCGCACCATCCGCCACGTCGGAGTCGGCTCGCGGCGATCGTCAATCCCCACTTCCTGATTGGCAGGGCATGCGGGCAGACGGTCGATAGCGCGGTGCACACGCAGCATGGGGATGGCTTGGGGCGGCGCACATGAGATGGTGGATGCCTGGGTTTCCCCGACCGTGTGTTCGTTGGGAGGATGAATGAGTCTTACCGCAATCATCGTGAATGTACTGGCCCTGGCGGGGCTGGCGATGGCCTTATACAAAGACAGGGTCAAGACGCGGCAAGCGCTTCGGGCGTCTCTCAAGACATTCGCCGGCATCGCCCCGGCATTGATAGTGATCATCGTGTTGATATCGCTGATGTTGGCATTCCTCAGCCCCGCCGACATCTCGCGTGTGGTTGGTGACCAGGCCGGCTTGAAGGGGACTCTCATCCTGGCCGCGCTGGGCGCGGTGCTCTTCATGCCCGCGCTCATCGCTTTTCCATTTGCGGCGTCTCTGCTTGCGAACGGCGCCGCGCTGCAGGCGGTCGCGGCGTTCATAACCACGCTTACGATGATCGGGGTGGTCACTTTGCCGCTGGAAATCAGTCTTCTGGGGCGCAGGATGGCGCTTCTCCGCAACGTGTTCAGCGCGGTTCTCGCTCTCTGCATCGCGTTTGCAATCGGAGCCCTGCTGTGAGTGGCAACATGTCGCCAGGACAAGACCCACAGGCGAAAGCCGGTGGCGGACGCCTCAGAAGCTACGCGCTCGCCGGCGCCACCGTACTTGTGGCTATATTGCTCCTGTGGCGCTTCCCCGACAGGTCCGGCGCCGCACTCGATACAGCCCGTTCGTACGTGCTGCAGTTGGCCACCATACTGCCCGCCGTGATGGTTATCGTTGGATTATTCAGCGTGTTCGCCTCCAGGGAACTGGTTGTCAAGTACATGGGAAGGGCATCGGGGCCGAGGGGCGTGGCGCTGTCGCTATTGGCGGGTGCGTTGCCTACGGGGCCGCTCTATATCGCTTTCCCGCTTGCTGCCGCGCTCCTCAAGAAAGGCGCGCGAATCTCGAATGTCGTGCTGATGTTGTCGGCGTGGGCCTGCATCAAGTTGCCGCAGGAATTGATGGAGCTTCAATTCCTGGGATGGCGCTTCATGGCGACCCGGCTGGTGCTTACCCTGGCGCTCGTGGTGCCCATGGCCTTTGTCATCGAGCGCCTCATCGAGTGGGATGACGCGCGCAAAGCGGCGCCGGAGGCGTAGGCGCTGTTGACGGTCTGTCGTTGTGGAACCGGGGGTTGAAATTGCCGCCGGCGATGCATGCCGGAAGTCTGGCGGGTCGCGCCCGCCGTTTCATATCTGGCTCGGTTGCGCGCGCTGGGGGGAAAAGGAGATGTGCGAACCGTCCGGGACTGTTCCCGAATTCCAGCCCGTAGACTTCCTGCTACGACTGCTCGGCCGCCGGTGAAGGTTGAACAATGAGCCCGTACAGTTCCGGCCTTCTGTCACCGAAGCGGTCCAGTTCCCACTCACCATCGTAGTGGGTGATACGCTTATTCCGGGCCTTTTCGGGATCGATCTCGGCGTAGATAATCTCCTCGTCATTATCGGAGGCTCGGGCCAGCGCCATGCCCATTGGGTCCATGACCTTGCTCCTGCCGCGGAACGGATAGCCGCGCTCCTCGCCCACGCGGTTGCACCAGACAACATAGACCTTGTTCTCGATGGCTCGGGTGGTGGTGACGCGCGCGGCGCGTTCCACCAGTCCGGTGGTCGCGAAGTTTGTTTGCAGGACTACGAGGTCCGCACCCAGCAACCCATGCACGCGGGCAGCTTCCGGGAAGAAGGTATCGTAGCCAAGCTCCAGGCCGATACGCACCCTGGGAATTTCGCACAGCTCGAACGGCCTGTCGCCTTTGTTCACAAACCGGTCGACGGCTTGAAATGCCACGTGATTCTTGTGGTACTTGCAGGCAACACCCTCGGGTCCCACAAGCACTGACGTGTTGAACAACTGGTCGCCTGATTGCTCAAGCATTCCGAACAGAACGTGGATGTCCAACTCCGCGCAGAGCGACGAGAGTAGTTGGGTGGCCTTTCCCGGCACGGTCTGTGCCGAGGCCAGGGCCTCTTCACGAGTGTCGAATTGATAGCCGGTCAGCGAACATTCGGGAAATATCACGAGATTGGCGTGGTTGCCGGCAGCCTCTCCCGCGTAGGCCAGCATTTTCGCCAGATTCGTGTCGACCTGACCCAGCTTAACGTCAATCTGCGCCGCTGCGATGACCGTCGTGTCAGGCATCCGTTGTCCTCCGTTCCCGGTTGCTGGGTCGTATGCTGGCATATTCTCTCGCGGTTGCCTAGTGGGTGACGGGGCAAATGCCACGGATTTGACCCGGTCGAGGCCGGCGTTACCGCGTCTGCCTGTTGCGCTTGATGAGGTTCAATGAAGCCATGCCGCATACTGAGGCACGTGTTTCATGTCCTCGTAGAGCCACACCATCCGGTCGAGATACCAGCTCTTCCCCAGGTACGCCACAGCGACCCCCATCACCGCCGGCCACGCCGACAGCGCGATGACGCCCCAGAGACAGAGCAGCGTCCCGAGCGAGGATATGCCGTTGAGCAGCAGGGGCATCCTGTGGTGGTGTTCCGGGACCGGAATCTTGTCGCGGTTCGCCCAGACGCGCTCGCCAAGAACACACCGCGATTCCCAACTTCTCGTTGACGCGGGCGCTTTGAAGAACACGGGATTCAGGACCATCCATCCAAGTGCCAGAACGGCGGGCAGCGCGAACCACCAGCCTATCCATGCCCTGCTCCAGAAGGCGAGGACTAAGAGCGGCAGGACGGTATACCGCGTTCTGACGCTCCACGGATTGGCGTGCCTCATCCAGTTGCTATCCGTCAACTTGAATAGTGAGGCTATCCTGGTTTCTATGGTCATCGGCGCTCCTTCGACCTGGCGGCAACTGGCTGAGGCGAGTCTGGCAGTATGCTGCCATACTGATTCGGCTGGAGCAATGGTGTTTCTTCTCAAAGCCATGGCAGGGTGCTAGAATCGAATGCGACCGCACGCTACGCTTTGCCGTTGCCAGGGCACGACTGCCGAAGGTGGAGAGAGGAGGGGGAATGGTTTCTCAACGTACTGTCCTGATTGTCAGCGCGATATCTGCTGCGTTCCTGATTGTGGTGCTTGGCCTGCTCACGATGTGGCCCAATTCGAATGCAATATGGATGTACGACTGTAATAAGGCGGCGACGCAGGCGGCATTCGACTATACGCGCAACGTCGGCAACTATGAGGCCCAGCTATTGTGGTGGCGGGTTGCTCAACTTGATTGCGTATCGCATTGACTGCGAGCCGGCTCACATCTCGAGAAGTGGTCATTGGCCGTTATGAAGCGCCTGGGCCGCTATGACGCTCGCGGTCGTCGCGGAGGATGTCGAACATCAGGTCCGGCTGTCCCTTCATCGCCGCGACCTTCTGCGGGTCAGTGGCCTGGCTGAAGGGGCAACTCTTGATGCAGATACCGCAATCGGTGGCGTATTCGGTCCACATCCGGAAGCACTTGACCTCGTCGAATTGCCACACGGGGCGGTCGTTCACCATACGCGGAGCGCCGGACAGCGCCTTCGACGGGCAGTTGACCGCGCATCTTCCGCACAGCGCGCAGAACTCGGGCAACCCGAAGTCGACGGGCGTATCTATCTCGAGCGGCATGTTGGTGAGCACGGCCCCCAATCTGACACGGTTGCCGAAGTTGGGCGTCACCAGGAAGTGGCATCTGCCTCGTTGCCCCAGTCCGGCGCGCTCCGCCAATGGCACCAGCGGCGCGTCGTACCGTGCCATTGAATTGAGCGACGTGTCATAGCCAAGTGACTTGACGAAGCCGGACAGCCTCGCCCCGACGCGGGCGGCATCGACGTAGCCGTTGCAGGTGGCCAGTAGCTCCTCCCGGTGCGGAGCCCGGTCGATGAGTTCTTTGCTCGACTCGACCGCGAAGACGATTGCATAGCGAAAGTCGAGGTGAAGCGGCTCTCCCGAACGACGGTGCGTGTAGTAGCGACCGGCCTCCATCTCCGCGATTCCCACCGATGAGGCGCCGTAGAGCAAGGCCACTTCCTTGACCAGTGCGCTCATTCTCTCCGGAGGCAGATGTACTTGCCTCGAAGCGGGCTTTCTACGGAGGTCCGACCGAACGTAGTCCGCGATGGTGGCTGTCGAGTCGTCGATGAGCGCCTGCGCCAGGGCCTCGTCGGTCAGGCGGTCAAGCAGGTCGGGGAACTCCTGCGGGCCTGGCCTCAGTGCGCGTATCTCCTCGAGGCTCAATCCGCCGCCCACGACGATGCGCGCGAGGCCGCCACGGTCGCGCAACTCATCGTCGCGTTCCTTCAGTTCCGGGTGGCGCCCGTAGTATTCCTTGTACTCGTCCGTGCCGGCCACCAGCCGCAGCCGCGCAAACAGCGTGTCGCGTTCATCGTAGCTGGTTGTTTCGTAACTGTTGTCCATGACGCCTCTTCCCGTGCTCAGATAAGCGGGTTGGTGGGGTGATGGCCTACTACTGTAGCAGACCGCACTCGGCCTGGGCAGGGATGAACCGGGCTACTCCAGGCGGAGGGCACCGGGGCCGGTGTTGTATGCATCCGGTCCACCGGACGAACAATCGATCCGTGCTGCTACATCCGGCCTCAGGACGAGAACGTAAACCCCTTATCCCGGAACAGACTCAAGCAGGCAGCGACGACATCGGGATAGTAACGTGTGCCGTTGCCGTCGGCAATCTCCTTCAGCGCCAATTCGATGCCTAGCGCCGGTCGGTACGGTCGGTGCGAAGACATGGCCTCCACTACATCTGCCACCGCAAGTATCTGAGCCTCCGGCAGTATCTGGTCGCCCGAGAGTCCCTGTGGATAGCCCGACCCGTCGAGCCGCTCGTGATGCTGAAGCACCACCTCGGCGACCGGATCGGGCAGGTTGGCATGTTTGATGATGTCATAGCCCACCCGCGCGTGGGTCTTTATCAGTTCGAACTCTGCGGCACTGAGCCGCCCCGGCCTGCTCAGTATCTCGGCAGGCACCGTGGTCTTGCCGATGTCGTGTATGACCGCGGCCGTGCGAATCGGGGAGACACACGATTCCTCCGGGAGGTTCATCTCTCGTGCCAGCGCCTCCGCAAGTTCCGCCACGCGCCGCTGATGACCGGAGGTGTAGGGGTCCCGGACTTCGACCATCTGCTCGATGACGTCGATGGTGCCCCGGAGCACCCGTTCCAGTTCTTCGTTGCTCGCCTGCAGGCGCTCTTCGGCCTTCTTGCGCTCGGTGATATCACGGACAACGGCGATGCGGACACTCCTGCCGCCCCAATCGGTGATGCTGGTGTGGACCTCGGCGGGGAGTTCCGTACCGTCTCTGCGCACGTAGGACGCGTCCAGTATTGCCTCGTCGCGTGTTGTCGCCTCGCGTAGAAGTTGAGCGCTCTCCGGCGTCATGAACTCGCGAAGGTCATGAGTCAGGATTTCGTCCCGGCGGTATCCCAGCTTGCGGCAGGTGGCTTCGTTCACGTACAGCAAGGTCCAATCAAAGTCTCTGACGTAGATCATGTCCGTTGCCGAATCGAGGAGCCGAGCTTCGAGGTTCAGTTCCTCCTGTATCTTCTTCCGCTCGACTATGTCTGCCTCCAGTTGAGCCACTTTGGTTACCAGCTTTGACAGGAGGCGTTTGCTGTATCCGGCCAGGAAGCCTGAGTAGTCGGGACGGGCAAGCTCCGAGGGGTGAGTCTTGCTTGAGTCGGTCTTGTCGACTATCCCGGAGAGGACATGTACGAATTCCTCCACCTCCGCCGGTTTGCGTATGAAGGCATCAGCTCCGAGACTCACTGCGAACTTCTCGTCCTCGTCGGAGGTGTACGTTGCGGTGTAGAAGACCACAGGGATGCCTTGGAGTTCGCCGTGCAACTTCCATGCCATGCATAGCTGAAAACCATCCATCTCAGGCATGAGTATGTCTGTGATGAGGACGTCCGGCGCCTCTTCAAGCGCTGCCGCCAGGGCCTCGTTTCCGTCTGCCACGCCCCGCACTTCATGTCCCAGGGCATGGAGCTGTTTCACCAGCAGCTTGCGGCTGTCCTCGTTGTCCTCTGCCACCAGAATATTCATGTCGTCTTCTCCTTCACCGCTTCGTGGCAAACTAACAGTCAGAACGTTGGTCGACAGAGAGATAACGAGTCACCTGTCCGGGAAACTCGTCGATGTCGATGGGCTTGCGGATGAAGCCGCTGCACCCGCAGTCGAGTGCGCGCTGCATGTCCTCCGGGCTCACACTGGCCGTTATGGCAACGATGGGAATGTGCGCAATCGCGGGCAAGGCCTTCAATCGCCGCGTGGCCTCTATGCCGTCGATGCCTTCGCGCAGCCGGACATCCATGAGTATCAGGTCGGGGAGTTCCGATTGGACCAGCTCGATAGCCTGTTCGCCCGTCGCCGCTTCGACGATGGCGTAACCGTGACGAGCCAGCACCTTTCTCACCAGTCGCCGGTTTTCTTCCTTGTCATCTACGACGAGTATCTTCTTGCCGGTGCCCTCTTTCTCCATATCGGTAATCTCTCCTGGTGTGCTCAACCGAGAAGCTGAATCAGCCGGTTGCCGGCTTCTCGGGAAGCGTGAATATGAAAGTGCTGCCCACGCCCGGAGTGCTCTCCACCCAGATCTTGCCGCCCTGCAGTTCGACGAATTGTTTGCTGATGACCAGTCCCAGGCCGGTTCCTTCGGAGCCGTCGAGTCGCGCCGGCCCCACCTGTTTATAGCTCTGGAAAAGCGTCGCGGCGTCCTGTTGCGATATTCCCACGCCGGTATCGGCAACGGAGAAGACGAAAGTGCCGTCCCGCCTGTCGATGTTGAGCTTGACGCCGCCATGCCGGGTGAACTTCACCGCGTTGCCGAGCAGGTTGAACAGTATCTGTTTCGTCTTGTTCTTGTCGGCGTATATGAGGTCCAGGCCGGGTGTCACCGACCATGTCAGTTCGAGCCCCTTGTCGGCGGCCAGTTTCTGCATACTGGGGACTATCTGGGATACCAGGTCCGCGACCGGGAACTCGTCCTTGATGATTTCGAATTTGCCTGCCTCGATCTTCGAAAGGTCGAGCAGGTCGTTGATGAGGCTCAACAGGTGCTTGCTGTTGTCGTAGACCGTCTGCAGGTCCTCTTTCTGGTCGCTGCTTATCGCCCCTTCCACTCCGTCGAGCATCAACTTGGTGTAGCCGATGATGGAGTTCAGAGGCGTCCTCAGTTCGTGGCTCATGTTGGCCAGGAACTGGGACTTGTGCCGGTTGGCTTCCTCCAATTCCCTGGTCCGTTGCCTCACCAACTCCTCCAGGTGTTCATAGGAGCTGCCCAGTTCGTGCTCCGCTTCCTTGCGCCTGCCTATTTCCCGGGTGAGTTCGGCGGTTCTCGCGGTCACCTGAGACCTGAGAACGAAGTCGCCGCCCGCGAGCAGAATCGCCATACCGATGACGATGGCCAGAGATACGATAAGCCATGTGGGAACGACGGGCGCAGCGGCTGATTCGGAAGCGAACCAATGGCCCAATGACGAGTAGTAAGAGGAATCCGGGTCGTCCTTGAGCTTTGCCATGTCCGCATCGGTACGCTCGATGAGGGCCGGCGTGAGGCTGGAGCTCTTCGAGAAAGCGAAGTAGAGCAGAGACGGCTGGAAGATTATGGGAGTCTCGTCAATATCGAAATCGGCCTTGTATTGATAGCCGAGGTCCTTGCTGGTCACGCCCGCGTCTGCCTCCCCGTTGCCTACCAGTTGAAACACCTCGGCATAGCTGTCCACGTCGATGAACGTGCAATTGACGCCGAATGCCTTCGCCAGCTCCTTGATGCCGCCCGGTCCTTCGGCGGTCACGCTGTCCTTCAATATCGCCACAGTCTTGCCCTCGAGGTCAAGGACAGACTGGATGCCGGAGCCGTGCTTTGCGTAGACGGTCGCCCAGCTTGTGTATACCACCTCATTGCCGAACGCGTACAGGTTGCCCCTGTCGGACGTGTACGCGACGTCCGGCATCATGTCTATCTCATTGTCCTGCAATCTCTGCAGGCACTCCGTCCATGTTCCGTGGATGTACTCAACGTTCCACCCTTCTTGAACGGCTATGTTGTGGATGATGTCCGGCCAGAATCCGGAGGCCTGGCCCTGTTCGTCGGTGAAAATCTTGGGAGGGTTTTCGTAGATGCCCACTCGCACCGTGATGGTGCTGTCCGCCGAAACTGCATTGCCGGCAAGCGCAAAAAAGGGCAGCAGGAAGCACAGGACTGCGAGCAGAAGTGACAGATGACGCACTCTCGTCATGGGTTTCGCCCCGCTTTACTGTGCTGTGAACAAGACATGGCTCAAGGCACCGCATTCAACGGGGGGCTGCGGCGACTCAGGTCTCGGCCTGCCGGCCCGAATCAACCGCCCGGCTTCACATGCCTGCGCGTACGAGCGCAGTCATTAGCAGCAGCCCGGCTGACTCCTTTGCCGAGTATAGCTGCTTGACGCGACTATTGCACACCGACGGCTGTTGTAACCCGCTCATTGCCGCGGCAGCGGTCTGGGGAATGCATCTATTCAATCGCGAGTTAATTAGTTGACAAGGTCAACCAGTTGCTCCATTCTGTGCGGCGGGAAGGAAATTGCGTATGAATGTCGCTCAGCCACAGGAACATTCCGATGCCAACAACACGATTCGGCGTTTCAACCGGTTCTATACGCGGCGGCTCGGCCTTCTCGACCGTGGGCTGCTGAATAGCGAATTCTCTCTGACCGAGGCACGCATCCTCTACGAGTTGGCCCATCACGATCAACTCACTGCCACCGAATTGAGGTCGCTGCTTGACCTTGACGCCGGCTATCTCAGCCGCATCCTGAAGCGATTTGTGTCAGGCGGCCTGGTATCGCGTGAGATTTCCGGTGCTGACGCGCGGCAGTGGCTTCTGACCTTGACCGACTCGGGGCGCGCGGCGTTCGAGCCACTGAACCGGGGCGCACGGGAGCAGGTGGCGGCCATGCTCGCGGAACTGACGGAGCCCGAGATTCGAAAGCTGGTGGACGCGGTGGGAACCGTGGAGGCGCTTCTTGGTGACGATGCCTCTGCCTCCACGCCATATGTCCTGCGGTCTCTGCGAGTCGGCGATATCGGTTGGGTCGCCCACCGGCAGGGGCTGCTCTATGCGCAGGAATATGGGTGGGATGGAACTTTCGAGGCACTGGTGGCGGAGATTGCCGCGGGTTTCGTCAAGAACTTCGACCCCGAATGGGAGCGCTGCTGGATTGCCGAGCGCGGCGGCGTGATAGTCGGCTCGGTGTTTCTCCTGCGCCAGGCGGACCGGGTAGCCAAGCTACGGCTGCTCTATGTCGAGCCTTCGGCACGGGGATTTGGTATCGGCAGCCGACTTGTGGATGAGTGCATCCGTTTCGCGCGAGAGAAGGGATACGCGACCTTGACGCTATGGACCAACGACGTGCTGGTTTCGGCGCGCCGCATCTATGAAACCGCCGGGTTCAAGCTCGTGGCGGAAGACAGGCATCACTCCTTCGGCAAGGACCTCGTGGGACAGAACTGGGAGCTCAGCCTCTGACATCCTATAGTTGCGGCGACCGCCAGATGATTAGGTACAGGAGTTGCAGGTGATACCTCTATTTGAAGAACACCCCCTGCTCAAAGAAGGGCTGGGGTACGTTTCCCTCGCTGAACTGCCTACGCCAGTACAGAAGCTCAATGCACTCGGGGCGCGGGTGGGCATTGACGAACTCTACGTGAAACGGGATGACATCAGTGGCAAGGTCTACGGGGGCAACAAGACACGGAAGCTGGAATTCATTCTGGGTCAGGCGGTGAAGTTGGGCGCCAGCCGCGTCATGACGTTTGGCGCCGCCGGCTCCAACCACGCTCTTGCCACTGCGATCTACTCCAGCCAGCTCAACATCGAGACCATATCGATTCTGAGCCCCCAACCCAACGCCCACTACGTTCGCCGCAACCTGCTGATGGGCTTCCTCCACGGGGCGGAACTGCACCTTTGCGGCGCTCCGGAAACGGACTGGAACAGATCGCGTGTTCGCGCCACGGTCTTGTGGCAGATGTTTCGGAACAGGCTGCTGCATGGCGAGGTCCCCTCACGCATCTCGCCCGGAGGTTCTTCACCGCGGGGTGTTGTGGGCTTTGTCAATGCCGCGCTCGAGCTGAGAAAGCAGATCTCCGATGGCGCAATGCCGGCGCCGGACTGCATCTACGTGGCATGCGGGAGCATGGGCACGGCCGCCGGGTTAATGCTCGGGCTACGAGCTGTGGGGCTTCCCTGCCGGGTGGTTTCGGTCGCGGTAACGGGAGGCGACTACCTGCGGGCCGAACGGATGTTCGACCTCATTCAAAGGGCCAACACGCTGCTCCGTTCTCTGGACGCTTCGTTTCCGCAGGTGGATTTCTCCGAGTCCGATGTTGACATCCGGCGCGAGTACTTCGGGAGCCAATACGGGCTTTTTACTCGCGAGGGGATGGAGGCGGTCTCCCTGATGAGAGAATCGGAGGGCATCGAACTGGACGGCACCTACACCGGCAAGGCTCTGGCCGCGGTTATCGGTGACGCGAGAAGTGGACGTTTGAACGGGAAGACCGTTCTGTTCTGGAACACGCTGAACTCAAGGGACTTCTCTGATGCGATAGCAGGGGTGGACTACCATGAACTGCCGCGGGAGTTTCACCGCTTCTTCGAGGAACCCGTCCAACCTCTTGATGCAGAATGATGATCTACTAAGATGCCGGGCCGTTCAATCTGTCGTCTCGCCACGTCACCGGCAGGCATGGGTGGGGGTTGTCACTCCCGCGGCATGAACGATACTATCGTCCCGCATGAGTCACCGTGTGTGATCGTACAGCTCATGCCTCGAAGGATGTGTTGATGACACTTGTGGGAGTACTGGTTCTTGTCGGGTTGTTTGCCGTCGGCGCGATTCTTGTCGCGCTTGGCGCCAGAGTCCTGCGTCAGCGTCGGGGACGAATGCTGAGCGCCCTTTCTATTCTGCTCATCGTCGTCGGCGCCCTGTTCGTCGCCATACTTGTCGGCGCGTTGGTGATGCAACAGCCGCCATGGACAGGCCTTCTCATTGTTCTGGCGTCCGGCGCGGTGCTGGCGGCCGTCATTTTCTGGATTGGTGTCCTGGCGGATTGCCTGCTCAACGAACCGAATGATGGCATGGGGAAGCTGGTTTGGGCGCTCGCCATTATCCTGACGTTCGTCATCGGCGCGGGCATCTACTACTTCGGGCGGCGTCCGAGGCGGATCGCTGAAGCGACGAAACAGCGGCCGGCATAGCTCCGGCCGCTGTTTCCTACTCACGTTGCGTGAGGGTTACTCGATCTTCTTGAACAGCCGACCGGCGGTGCCGCAGACGGGGCACGTATCGGGTGGGGTGACCTCTGAAGTGTAGCCGCATACCGGGCAGACGTAGTACGGGTACGTCTCGCCTTTTTCGTCAAGACTCTCCAACGCATTCTCGAAGAGACCGGCGTGGACCTTCTCAACCGCGTTAGCATAGGTGAACGACTGCAACGCGGCCTTGTCGCCTTCGGCCTTGGCGCCCCCGATCATCTCCGGATACATCTTGGTGAACTCGTGGGTCTCGCCCGATATCGCTTCCTGCAGGTTCTCCTTCGTGCCATGAATGGCTTTGAGTGCCCTCAGGTGGTTAAGGGCATGGACCGTCTCGGCCTCGGCAGCAGCACGGAAGAGGCGCGCCACCTGGGGCTTGCCTTCCTTGTCAGCGGCCTGAGCGAAGGCGAGGTACTTGCGGTTCGCCTGGGACTCTCCCGCGAATGCTTCTTTGAGATACTGTTCCGATTTCGACATTCTCTGCTTCCTCCCGAATCAGCCGCGATTGTGCGGCCATACTGAATGCTAGTCTACTTGGTCCGAAGTCAAGTGACAAAGGCGGCGTGTATACGGTGGACGGCATTGTGGCGGGAGCCAGTGCCCTAAACGGAATGACGCGACCCGCCGATTAGAAGGAAATTCACTATTGCATAGTACAATCACCTCCACTGTATGCTTCGCGTGGGAGGGGTACCGGAAGTTGAAGAAGAATGTCATCAAGATAATCCTGGACGTGGTGATGCTCGTGTTGCTCACCCTCATGTACAGGGTGACCGTGTTCGGGTTCAACTTCCATGAGATAGGTGGCCTGGCGGCATGCGGGCTGTTCATCATCCACTACGGGGTGAACTGGAGATGGACGGCGGGCGTTACCAGGAGATTGGTAAGTCCGTCACTGCCGCTGAAGACCTTGCTCGGGTACGCCGTTGATGCGTTGCTGCTCGTCTGCGTGATCGTCATAGCCCTGAGCGGCATCATGATTTCGAGGGCGCTGTTCCCCGAGATTGGCGGTAACCTGCTGTTCTGGACGCTGGCGCACTACTTCTCCGCGGCGGTCGCCCTCCTTCTCTGTGGGGTGCACATTGGACTGCACTGGTCTTTCGTGAAGAGCATGTTCGCAAGAGTTGTCAGACTGCCGCGCGCCGTGGCACGGCCGCTCGGAATCGTGCTTGTAGCGGCGGCGATCATCTATGGTGGCTATAACACCATGTCAAGCAGGTTCACCGGCTGGCTGTCGGCTCCGTTCCAGGTGCTGAGTTCGTCAAGCTCGATCGTCTACAAGTCGCTGGAGCAGGAGAGCGGCAGCGGACAGGGATTGGGGCAGCAGCACCGGTCGAACAGTTCGCAGTTTGAAGAGGCGGTCGGTCTCGTTGTGACGTACGGCTCCATCACGGCCGTCCCGGCTTTTCTGACCGTGGTCATCGAGTCGGCGCTGAAAAGCGGAGAAAACCCGAGGCGGCCTCGCGGCCGGCCCGGGCAGCCTGAACCTATCAACAGCGTCCTCGCAATGCCGCGCATCAGGATAAGGTGAGTGGCTGGGCAGGCTTCGCCGCTATGCCACGCCGCGGATGAACTCGATATTCAGTTCGGCGGCAACCTTTCTCAGCGCCGTGATGGTCCCCGCGGGCACGGGGATTCCGGCCGCGACGCGCTCGGCATAGCAGCGCTCTCCCCGTTCGCCGGGCATGAGAATCTCATCGAAGCCATCGGCCCTGGGCAACTTCTTCAGATTGTCGATAAGGCCGTCGACTTCCGCCTTGTACGCGTTCAAGTCGGTGAAGCGGCTTACGTCGATAGCTGCCACCACGCTGTTCTGATTATGCCGCGCCATGCGTCCGATATTGCCTGTGGTTTGCACCTCGCCCAGTTGGCCGGAAAGCACGGGGAGCAGCAGCGGATTGGCGACCATGAGGCTGCCCATGCACTCGAACAACAGTGACATGCCGGAGCCCTTCGGTCCTCCGACGGGCAGCAGAGTCGCGAGATCCCGGGGATCGATGGCCGGGTTGCCGTCCTCGTCGAGGCCCCATCCCACCGGTATGGACTCACCGCGGTCGTGGGCGACAACCACCTTGCCCAAGGCGACGAGGCTCGTAGCCATATCGAGGATGAGGTGAGGGTGGCGGCCTGCGGGCGCGGACAGGCCCAGGGGATTGTTGCTCACACCTGCCGCACGGGCGCCGAACGGTGCCGTGTTGGGCCGGCCGCACACGAAGATGAGGCCCACCATGTCGTGGTTCGCGATTCTCTGAACGTACTGGCCCATCGTGCCCTGGTGCGTGTGGTTGCGTATCAGTATCCAGCCGATGCCAACTCCCCTGGCTTTCTCGACCGCGAGGTCCGCCGCCCGGTTCGTCACCACAGGACCGATGGCCCGGTCCGCCTCGATGAGCGCGACGGCCGGCGTGTCCATCACCACCTGTATGTCCGGTGTCGGGTTAATGACCCCGTTTTCCACGTTGGCGACGTACCACGGCAGGCGTACCACGCCGTGCGAATCAACGCCCCTGAGGTTCGCCCACATGAGGGTGTCCGCTTCTGCAATCGCGTCCTGTTCGGGCATGCCTATGCGGACAAATATCCGTTTCGAGAAATCATGAAGGTCCTGCCATTGCAGTACGAGCGTCTGGTCTGTCATTGTCGTGTTCCTCTCCTCGTTACGCCGGACCGCTGCGTCCGGCCGAATTCCGGCGTGGTCCGGTCCGCCTGCCGGGTGATGATTGTACGACGGGAGGCTCTATCATGGCATCCGGCCCGGCGGCAGGCCCCGGGCCTGTTGCGCCGGGGCCTGCCAGCCGGAAGAGGTCGTTTGCCGTTCCCTCAGTCCAACCAGTTAATTCCGCTTCGGGCAGGCGCCGCACCGGTGACGTGCAACGTGCAACCGGGTACGGAGTTGCCGCGTTCCCGCGCGAGCTACTTGCCGGTCTGCACTGCTTCTGCGACCAGGGTTCCCATCTTTGTGGTGCCGATCTTCTGCTTGCCGGGCTCCATGATGTCCCAGGTCCGGTATCCTTGCTCGAGCACCCGGTTCACCGCGTCCTCGACCGCCTTCGCCTCCTTCTCCAGTCCGCAGGAGTAGCGCAGCATGAGAGCCGCACTGAGGATCGTGGCGAGAGGGTTATCCGCGTCCTTTCCGGCCATCGCGGGGTCGCTGCCGTGGATGGGTTCGTAGAGGCCGAATACCTTGCCGGCGTGGAGCCCCGGGAGGCTGGCCGACGGCACCATGCCGAGCGAACCGCAGAGGACTGCTGCTTCGTCGCTGAGGATATCGCCGAACAGGTTCTCAAGCACTATCACGTCGAGGCTACCCGGGTCGCGCACGATGGTCATGGCCGCGGCGTCGACATACATGTGGCGAAGCGCGACATCGGGGTACTCTTTCGCCAGCCGATTCGCCGTTTGCCTCCAGAGGACGGAGTTCTCGAGCACGTTTGCCTTGTCTATCGAGAGCAAGCGCTTCGACCGGAACTGAGCAAGCGCGAATCCGACGCGCAGGATGCGTTCGATCTCGGCTTCGGTGTAGATCATGGTGTTGATGGCCCTCTTGCCCTGGGGCGTCTCTTCGATTCCCCGCGGCTCTCCGAAGTAGAGACTGCCGGTCAATTCCCTGGCCATGATGAAGTCGACGCCCTTGACGACCTCAGGCTTGAACGTCGATGCATTCGCCAGGGCAGGGGACGGTTTGAAGACGCGGAGATTGGCAAACAGACCGAGCGCTCTCCGGAGATTCGGGAGGGCGGTGTCAGCGGGGTTCCTGCGCTCGCCCGTGTCCCACTTGGGACCTCCGGCGGACCCGAACAGTACTGCGTCGCTCTTCCGGCACAGTTCGATGACCTCGTCTTTCAGCGGCACGCCGTACTTGTCGATGGAGGCGCCGCCTATCTCGTCGCGGTGCCAGCTGAACTTGTGGCCGTATTTCCGTCCTACAACGTCGACAACCTTGACGGCTTCGGCGATTATCTCTGGTCCGATGTAGTCGCCCGGCAGCAATGCGATATTGAATTCCAACGTACTCCTCCTCAAAGTCTGACTTTGTGAATGCTGAATACTGAATCCAGCACTCGCGCTGAGCGCGTCAATGATACACGGATTGGAGACACAAGGCAGTCTGGCGGCAGTGTGTGGCGGGGCTGGAATCGGGCGCCGGCTACCCGGCAAACTCTTTACGGGGCTTCTGCGTGACCTGGAACGCGCGGGTGCTGCTGATAGCTCAGCGCTGTACGAAGACCCCGAATGCCAGGATGCCGAAGCCGATGGCCAGGACCAACGCATAGTCGTTGAACGGGCCGGGCAGCACGAAGAACAACAACAGGGTGACGGCCGACACCGACAGCGTGATGATGAGATCCCGGCGGGTTCGCCTGTTCTCTTCTCACTCTTTTCAGTCATGGCTTCAAGATATCACGGCGCACTGACGCTGCCAACTGCCTCTCGTGACTCGATTCGCGAGGTGGGAGCCGATGTGCTCTTCGCCGGCGGACTCCGTCGTTCGGCTGCTTCGCCCCGCATTTCTCGCGGTATCATACCCATGGAGACCATGGAATGGAGTGAAGGAACATGATTGGAGACAACCACCTGGGAAAGCAAACCCGCGGGCTTCTGTTGACCGGTGTCCTGGCATTGGCGTGGCTGATTCTTGCCTGCTCCGGCTGCGGTTCCGTCTCAGCCCCTGCGGATACCGGCGGTGAGGAGGACGTCTTCTCCATCTACCTCGTGGCGGGGGGCACGACCGGAGAGACATCGCCGGACCTCGGCAGTCTGAAACTGCAGGAACAACCATGGCTATCGATCGACGATGTGGCGTACTACGACTTTTCCAGCCACGACATCTACCTCAAGACGGACAAATCCTCTCTGTTTGGCGATGACCCTCAAGGGGCGAAGCTCTCGACCTTCGTCGTAGTCGCTGCCGGCGAAAGGTGCTACCTTGGATATTTCCATTCGCCATTGATGTCATGGTTGCCGCAGGCGCCGGTTATCAGTTCCTATCCCGGCTTGGACCTGTATCCCGAAGACGTCATCCACATCGACGCATACTTGCTGAGTGGGGCCGTGGACCCTCGTGCAGACCCGCGTATCCGAGGCGCGCTGGAGAGGGCAGGCAAGCTCAGAAATGGCGTGAGCGTGGCGCTATCCGACGTGAGCGTGACGAGTGACAACTCGCTCACCCGGGTAGGCTATACCCTCACTATCACCAACAACGACGATGCTCCTCTCTACGTGCCGGACCCCGGCGCGATGGGCGCCGGTCTGTTCGACTACTTCTCGGGCGGGCTGGCTGTCTCCGGCGGCGATGGATACTCAGTCGTCCTCAGCGGGTATGATGCGTCCCTCGCTCCTCAGCCCCACGATAGCTGGGACGCCTCCTGGTTCACCAGGCTGGACGGACATGAAACGATGCAGAGGACGCTCAGTTTCGATTGCGGTGAGGCGGTCTCACCGGGGTTGTATTCGGCATATGTCCGCTATAGTGGGCCTTCACGGATAGAGAAAGCCGAACGAGCTATGGCTGACGGATGGATATGGGTCGGCACGGTGGCATCCAACGGCGTCACACTCGTAGCGGGCGGCTGACGCGTGTGGTCATCCCGTGGACACAGCAGGACGTACCCACGCAGACGAAGTAGAACCGCTGTTTGTACTCAGCCCGGCCACTCGGCGAGCCGCCTGCGGCGGAGCTGTTCGGCGACCCGCTCCTCGTGCTGAACCACGCGCGTTTGTGCTGACACCTGGCGGTCGATGAGGGCGAAGACCAGCGAAATCAACGTGAGGGCGCCATTGGCCAGGGTCTCCGCTGGAATAGAACCGGTGGACGGCGTCTCTTGTTCTTGTCCACTGGGTCGACCGGGCCCATTCTGTCCACAAGCCTCCGCCCACGCTGCCCACTGGAGCACGTCATCCAGGGTGCGGGGACGACGGGTCACCAGCTCGGTAGTGCGCGGGTCTGCGGCATCCCACAGCGTCAGTTCCCGCCTGGTCAGAAAGTCCACATAGAGCAGGCGCAGGGATTCCAGGCTTGCCCGGGACTGCTTGGTCAACGCAAGTTCGTTCTTCTTGGATTCCCCGCCCGCGACGCTGCCGGCGGCTATCTTGTCCGCTCCGTTGGAGGCTTCGTGCACCATGCGAACGCAACTGCGGTCGTCCTCATCGGCGAAGGTCTCGCAGAACAGCTCGGTGACTTCGCGCACCAACTGTGCCATCCGGAAGCTCTTGAGCTTCTTGAAGCCGCCGTACTTGGGGATCTCCGGTGGGTTCTGCCTCTCGACGGCCTCCCGGGACGGTTGTGGCCTGCGTGTTCGGCGTGCTCTTGGGACCATGGCTGACAGTATACAACGGGTGGGGTGGGGCACGTCGCGGGAACGTGGATGATTCGGCGGTTCGGTGTCCTGCCGGCGAGCTGGCAATCAGGGGGGAGTCGGAAGCGGGTTCAGTACCGACAGGCGGTTGGCCTCTTCGGGATGCCTGCCGGAATGCGATGCCGGCACATTTCAGCCTGTTGGGGCGAACAGTAATTGGCCCCGGCACCCATTCTCAGCGAGGCACCGGGGCCAATCACGACTGATGCATACGAGGTCGGGTCGCACTATCCGTTGAAGGGCGGAACGAGCGACGCCAGGGTTTCAATCACCCAACTGAACATCAGGTGCAGCTTATCGATTGAGAATGCTTCGCCACCAACAGACCGAGGAGTGCTCGAGTTATTCTGCTCCGGCCTGATGTCGTTCGCTGCGTCGCCCTCGGCCGTTATGGGATCGGAGTTGGGGGGCGTTCCGGTCACGATCGCAGTATTCAGCACCTCGCCTTCTGCCACGTCGGTCGCGGTCAAGACGTAAGTCGCTGTAAAGGTGACGCTGTCAGAATCGCCTGGTCCCAATGAGGGGATCGGCCCGCCGACTACGGTCACCTTGGGGTCCGTCACCATGATGTTGGTGAGCGTCACGTTGCCGGTGTTCGTCACCGTGAAGGTATAGTGGATCACGTCCCCGGGGTTAGGCTGGTTATCGGGCGGCACAACGGTCATGTCGACCGTGCCCTCCTTGACGATGTCAATCGAAGGATCCGGAACGAGGTCGATGGTGACCTCAGCGTCATCGTCCTCCGGGTCGGTCTGATCCGTATCCACCGTGGCCGTGTTGTCGATGGGGTCGCCCGAATCGAGCATCGCCTGGGTTATCATGAAGGTATAGGTCCAGGTCCAGGTCTCGCCGACCTCCAGGATGTCATCGTCGGTAATCGATTCCACCGCCGTGCCGGGTGTGACATCCGGCTCAAGCGAATCATTGATAGTGACACCAGTGAGAGGTCCATCACACGTGTTTGTCAGCACCACGGTATAGGTGACATTCCCGGTGGAAGTTACGGATGTTGGGTCCACCGACTTCTCCACCTCGATGGAAGCCTCCTGGATGCCAAAATTCGCCTCGTTGACGTTGTCGGTGACTACGGCAACTTCGAGTGAGCCATCTATCGTACCGTCGTCTCCCGCGCCTGCGCCGAGATGCTCACCCGTATTCACCCAGCCGGACGGGATGCTCGGGCTTGGCGCGGAGTTGCCTGCGGTTTCAGACGTAGTGCTCAGGATTACGGTGTAGGTGGTATTGGGCTGGGCGCCGCCAAGGATGAAGACGCCGCCCGCGCTTACCGGCACGCAGTCCACGACGGTGTTGGTATCATCGACCAGGATCGCGAAGAGCGGGCCGCCCGCATCGGTTCCCGTCCCGTTGACAGTGCTGTCCGTCAGGCCGTTGGCATCATCGAACACATTACCGGTAATGATGAGACTGGATGCGTACGCGAGCGCTCCGGTGGACACCAGGTCCATGTCGTTGCTGAAATCGGAATCCTGTGGGTAATAGGTGTCATCGTCCCAGTCGTAAATCTCGGCTGCAGTCGCGGCAGTCACATCGGCGCCGAAAACCGCGTACCCGTAAACGAAGGTGCCCGCGGAAACCAGTTCCGTTGAGGTGATGAGAACGCCAGAGATGCCCTGAGGGCCGATGTTGATATTGCCGTCGTGAATCGTGTTCAAATCGGTGTCGGCGAAGTTGGTCTTTCGGAAGACGTCGTAGCGGAATGACCGCGTTCAGGGTGCCGCTGCCATAGGAGTTCTGCGCTACCGTGATGATCGAACTCCCCGTGAACGTCGGAAGCCCGCCTCCGTCGAATGCCGGTGATGGCGGCAATCTGAAATGTCCCGTTGGAGCCCGCCGGTGTTCTGGCCTCGCTCGAAGACCGCGAAGCCAAGCTCGTCACGCGCGCTCATCGGTGCCGCGAAGATGTAGTCCATCCTCTCGACGTTGGTTTCTACATTCGTGGCGGCTGTCGCATTCACGAAGAGGTTTTCCGCACCCATGTAGATGTTTCGGGAACTGAAGACGGAGTCCAAGTCGTTGTTGTATCGGCCGGACACGGTCTGCTCTTGCAGACCGGCGTCATGGGCTACAACGCGGTGCCAGACGGCTACCTGGTCGTCCCCCGGGTTCGCCGTGTTTCGCCGCGCAAACGCACTGCCAAGCGACTCATCCAGGGGCACATAGAGCACCGCGTTGGCGGTGAAATCCGTGATTGCTTCTTCAATGCCGTCGTAGGTGATATTCCAACTCGATGCGTCAGATTCCAGCGTTACGGTGCGGTTCTCATCGGCGTAGTCCGTCGTCGAAGTGGTGATTGCAGTGACAGTGTACGGTGAAGCCGCATTGACGATGAGCGGACTGAGCACCGTGGGCGCCAACAGCATCATGACTGTCAGGCTGACGAATATTGCTCGCAAATGACGATTCCCCACCAGGTGTTTCACTTCTAATCCTCCCGTCACCAGTTCTGTCTCGCCCCCCGCGGAAAGGCGCCCCCTGGAGGCAACGCCACTGCCGCCAGGCAAATCACAAGCCCCTTTAAGGCATGACGCACATACTGTGACTTTAGTCCCTCTATATAGTTCTAGGTTCGAGGCTGATTGTCAAGATGCGGCAGCGATTATGTGGATGGCCTGTGATTCGGTCATCCATCGCAGAACTGCCTGGCGCGGGAGTGCGCATCCGGGAAATGCCATCTTTGAGAGGATGCCTCCAGTGCGGTCGCACGTCAGTTCATCCCCTGTCTATCGGGTGCCTCTACGGGTTACGTCCGTTCGTGCGATAATTGGGGCTGGCGCTTCAGCGCCATACCGGTGAACAAGGCATGACCAAACGCATCAGCAAGGTTGGTTCCACGGCCGGGCGGTCGAGCCGGGTGGGAACGAGGTCGCTCTGGGTGGCGGGCATCGGTGTGGTTGCGGTCATCATTCTTGGTATCTGGTTGGTCACGCCACGGACGCAGCAGGCAGCAGACCTGCATGCGGCGCTCATCGATCAGCTTTCGCCTGCCTACACGAACCAGGAGTTCCAATCCTCTGTGAGCGCGGACATCGGAAGTCTCGGGCTGCCGCTCGATGTGTACCAGGGTGAGCAGGTCGATGTGAGCCTCTATCGGAATATCGGTCAGGACGACTACGGCGTGCTGGTGATACGGTCCCATTCCGGCATCCTGGAATTGCCCGACTCGCCGGACGAGAGTGTCATGGCGCTGTTCACCAATGAGCCCTACAGTGAGTCGACGCACGTGTCGGACCAACTGCTGAACAGGGTACTTATCGTCAGGCCGTTCGAAGGCGACCGGGATTTGACGTTTGGAGTCACGCCGGACTTCTTTCGCCAGGCTATGCGGGGGCAGTTGCCCGGCACGATAGTGGTCATTGCAGGTTGTTCGGTGCTCGGCCGCACCGAGATGGCCGATGCGCTGGTGTCCCGGGGAGCATCGGTGGTTGTCTCCTTTGACAAGTCCGTGGGCCTCGCACATGCGGATGAGGCTGTCGCGTTACTGGTTCACCACCTGCTGGGCGAGGGCATGACGGTCAAACAGGCGACGATTGCCGCCATGGTTGAAGCGGGCCCGGACCCGGAGTTCGGAGCCGTATTGAAGTACTACCCCGATTCCGCGGGAGACTTCACCGCGAAGCAGTTGCTGGGACGGTGACGCAGGTGCGCGGACCTGCCGCATACAGTGACGTGGTGGGGCCGCAGCAGCCCCGCCAGGGACTTTGTGGACCTGATCGCCGGCGTTGTCTACTTGGTCCACCACGTCCATGGTGTCCATTGTTCCTCTCTGCCCGGGGTGATCCCCTGGGGCTTAACGGTCTCTTTCCGCGCGGCGGTGGCCATAGAGGCGCTCCGTGAAGCCGCCGTCCCGCTCGAAGGCGGCGGCCTGCGCCGCAAGCTGGCGGTCAAGGAGGGAAGACGCCACCATTATCAGGGCAAGCGCACCGTTTGCCAGGGCCTCGGCGTGGGCGCTTGCCCTGTTGGGAATGGACTTTGTGGACGGTGTGGACTGAATGGACGGCGTCTTCTGTTCTTGTCCACTTGGTCCATTGCGTCCATCACGTCCATTGTTCTTTTCCGCCCAGTCGGCCCACGCGGCAACATCATCCAGGCAGGCCGGCCGCCGCGCTATCAGTTCGGTGCGGCGCGGGTCCGTGCGGTCCCACTGTGGTAGCTGGCGCTGCCTCAGATAATCCTCATAATCCAGCCGCAGCTCTTCCAGGCTGGCGCGTGCCACGCTGGTCAGCTTCATCTCGGTTTTCCTGGAGGTGCCGCTGGCCTGGCTGCCTTCGGCGATGTTCTGCACCCCGCTCCGCGCCGCCTGGACCATCTGGTCGTGGGTGCGGCTGCGCTTCTCGATGTGGGCGTCACAGAATGACGCGGTCACGTCATAGACAAGCTGCGCCACCTGAAAGCTCTTGAGGTTGCGGTACCCGCCGTGTCTGGGGATAAGTGGCTCAGTGTCCGGCATGATGTTCTGTGCATAGTGGCTGTGCAGTTGGCGCGGTGTCAAGGGGTGGGTGGGGCTGGGTCGTTTCAGCGGTATCTCGTCCATTCTGTCCATTGATGTTGCCGCCTTGGGCGGCACGGCGCTCTTTAGGGCGCCATCGGTGGCCTGACGCCGCGCACATCTGAGGCCTCTTCCAGGGCCATTGCGGCCTGCAGGACCACTAGACTCCTCGCAGTGGCGGCCCACAAGCTGTACGCCGATGGGCAACCCGTCTGAACTCATGCCAAACGGCACTGAGATTGCCGGGGAGCCCGTCAGGTCCCACGGTATCACCGTCTTCAGCTTCCGCGGCGTCCTGAGGGTGGTTCCATCTACGGTGAGTTCCCTGAGGTCGTGCGGGTAGGCGGTGGTGGGCATGGTGGGGCAGAGCAGCAGGTCGTAGCCGCGGAAATACGCCGTGATGCCGCGCTTGATGTCCTCCAGTTCTGAGAGGGCGGCGGCGTACACCCGCATATCCGGCCATGGTCCGGTCAGCCGCTTCCGCATGACGTCGGACAGCTCTGACTCCCGGCCGCGGATGATTGGCTCGAAGTAGTATGCGGTCTCGGGATTGCCCATGGTGGCGGATATCGCCAGGACGTCGTGGGTTTCTAGGACGGGCAACCCGACGTGCTCCACGCTGCAGCCCGCCAGCCGTAGACTCTCGGCTGCCTTCTCCACGACCGCCCGGACCTCCGGGTCTATCGGCGCGAACGCGCCGTCGGCAAGCCAGCCGACGCGCAGTTTGAGTGGCCTGCCGACTTCGGGCATCGCGGGCGGCTCGATGGGGACGCAGTACGGGTCCACGCCGTCCGGACCGGACATCAGCCGAAGCGCAAGCGCGATATCACGCACGGTGCGCGCCATCGGTCCGGTGTGGCTCGTTCGCGGCAGGACGTCCGGAAACAGCCCGGTGAGCGGCACGCGGCCGTGCGTCGGCTTGAAGCCCACCACCCCGCAGTAGTGGGCGGGCATGCGCAGTGACCCGCCCAGGTCGCTGGCCACTCCCAACGGAGTCATCCCGGTGGCAAGGGCGGCGGCCTCGCCGCCGCTGGAGCCTCCCGGTATCAGGTCCGTGTTCCACGGGTTGTTGGTTCTGCCGAACACCCGGTTGTCCGTCTGCCACCATAGCGTGAACTCCGGCGTGTTGGTCTTGGCCATGAAGATGGCCCCTGCGCGTTTCATGCGGGCCACGGCGGCGGCATCCTGGGTGGCTATCCGGTGCTCGAACAGCTTTGAGCCGCTGGTGGTGCGGACTCCGGCCACGTCGACCGAGTCCTTGCAGGTGAATGGCACGCCGTGGAGTGGCCCCACGGCCTCGCCCTTCATGATGGCTACTTCGGCGGCCCGGGCCTGGTCCAGCGCGTCGTCCGCAAGCGTGACGATGGCGTTCAGTGGCGGATTGATGGCGGCTATCCGCTCCAGGTGGGCTTGCATCACCTCAACCGGAGAGAGTTGCTTGTCCCGTATGCGCCGTGCCAGTTCAGTTGCGTCGGAGAAGCAGATGTCTTCGTGCATGATGGCCGAAAGGTTACGTGGTTGGAAGGGGGAGGGCAAGGAGGCGAAGGGTCTCGCGGGGGCGGTTTGGTCGTCGCTGTTGACTCAGTCCATAGCGTCCATGCTGTCCATTGACGCCATTGCGATGCGCACTACAGGAACGAAATGAGTATGGTGTCCCCGCATTTCCAAGCTTTGAGAGCGGCGAGGCCAATCCCACGTTCGGCGCCGTCGGCCGAATACTTGCGTCTGTTGGAAGACAGCTCGTCTGTGAAGCGCAACCCCTAGAAGGAGCCCGGAACGAGATGCCGGCAACGGCTCCCGGCTCTCGCCGACGATGATCGCCGCTTGTCGAGGCGTATCCTGTTGACGCGTGCGTGTCTTGTGCAAGATTGGGGACACCACACTTATCTTTACAAGCCCCAAAGCTACACAGAGCTCGACCGGGCCCTGGAGGAGCAGTCAGACCCGATTCTGAACGTGAGGGTGAATTAAGTAAGGTGTCCCCGGAACTAGCCGAGGCGCAGAGGAGTCCAATTGGGCTGATTCTGAACGTGAGCGCGCCTGTAGGGGCCGTTCGAGAACGGCCCGTTGCCCGGTGCCCTGCGAATCGTGGCAACTCGTAACTCGTAACTGCAACTCGCAACCCTCAGAACTCAGAACTCAGAACTCCGCCCCAAGTCGGCCAACCCAGAACTCAGAACCCAGAACCCCGGCCGGGCGTGCCTAACCGCGCCATACGTAGGTGTACACGTAGTCGATGTTTCCCTCCGGACAGCCGATCCGGACGATGACCTCGGTCGTATTCCAGGTCGCAGTGCCGGCAGGAATCTGGATGATGGCTTCTTCGGACTGCTGCGCCGTCGGCTGCGCGTGATTCAGGTTCTGGCTGAATGCCACCTCTTTGGCCATTGGACCGGTGATGATGAGGTAGAAGTCCGGCGACCAGTGGTAGCTCTCCATCGGGTCGTAGACTACGGAGCTGCTGAGCTGCACTTGGACGACGGTCGGAGTGTCTGGTTGGATGCAATCGGGCAGAGCTGTCCACGTGCCCGAGCACGACGTCGTAGCGAAGCGGTCATCATCAGGCCGGGTTACGTCATGGTGCAGCCGGTACCTGCCGGAACCGGAGAACCGCCCGTCGCTTGACGCGAACTTGAGGTCCTGCCAGCCCTCGTTCTCCTCCGCCACATAAATGTCACGAGTAGTCACCGAGTCCAGCACCCAGCCGCTGCACTCCTCCGTCCCATACTGCACTTCGAAGTACTTGAAGTCGATGTACTCGTAGTTCCGGTTCTGCGGGTCATTGTTGGTATCGCCCCAGATCGAGATGCCGATGACGTTCTTACCCTCGTGAAGCTCGTACTTGTCTTCCGCGTCGCGCTGGATTCTGACACCGTCCAGAAACACCTTCGTCCCGAGGGGCACAGGGCTCCGCACCCATATCTCTATGCGCTTCTGCTGAGCCTCGAAACCACTAATCAGGGCTGTCTCGCTTCCATCGTCTGCTACAACGACCACGTTGTAGGCGGGGAATACGTCGGTTCCGATGGTCCCCGTCTTGAACTCAGCCCAACGGCGGCCGATCTGATTCCAGTCGACCGTTGCCGATTTGGCGCAGTATTCAATGGTCTCGTAGGTCTTGCTGTTGCCGTTGGCGATTTCGGTCGCGTTCGCGCCTGACTCGTAGGGCTTGAAGCTGCCGTTGGCGAACTCGATGCGGCGGTCAGTGTTCCCCGGGAAATTGGGATCGGCGATGTAGAGGCTGTTCTTGTAGATGCGGTAGCAGATCATGTCATGGCCGCCGCCGGTGCTGGCGAAGATGCCCACCTCCTGCGGCTCTCCCGTGAGCTGAATCGCGTAGGCAAAGGCCTTGAACGTGAGATCGTCGTTCACCCCGGCCAGGTTCTTCATCAGTTTGTTCTCGAAGCTGCTCCACTTGATATCGTGC
Source organism: uncultured Chloroflexia bacterium (assembly GCA_963761225.1). Lineage (GTDB taxonomy): Bacteria > Chloroflexota > Dehalococcoidia > GIF9 > AB-539-J10 > SKVJ01. Next base: position 163,864 of record CAVXGE010000009.1, read on the forward strand.
TGTACCGTCGAGGCCAGCCGGTAGCCATGCGAGTCATCGTCCCACAGGTCCGGTGTCACAGGCTGCACGCCGTTCTTGTCGTAGCGGCCGTTCAGTGTGAGGTCCTGTCCGTCAGGCTGCTCGCAGTAGTACCACAGGGCTGTAAGACACTGGCCGGCGCAATGACCTCCCTTCGCGATGTATGACCCGAAGTTGGTGAACTGCCAGTCGTCGATGCCGGGGCGGAAATGGGAGTCGATATCGGTCTTCAACAGGTCGTCCAGCAGCGTGTTGTTGATGATACTCACAAGCAGGCTGCAGAAGTGACTCGTGACGATGGTAACCGAGTCAGATTCGATACTGGTGAACGGGATCCCCTCGAGCGTTCCCTTCTCTTCATCGTAGTAGAACGCCATGGCGAAGTGGTCAGGCGGTATGTCGACCGGTATGCGCATGGTCATCAGCTCTTCGGAGTACTGCCCGCCGTTCTCGACGAGGATAAGCGGGGTGGCGGGGTTGAAGTACTGGCCGAACGTGTGGTCCGTCACCGGGGCATAGGAGATATTGAATTGCCTGACTTCAGGAGAGGCACCCGCAGGCACATCAAGTTGAAGGCCGTCGAGGGGGTCGCCGGGCTTCTCAACCTTAACCGTTCCGCCGTTCGCATCGATAATCTGCGACGTCACCACGGTGGATGGGCCGGCAGTAATGGTGCCGGTGGGTCTGGGTGGGCGGTTCGAAGTCGGCGCGTCTGTTCCGGGTGAATCCTCGGGCAGGTGCTCTTCCGCGTCGTCGACGGCGTCCTTGACGACGTCTCCCACGCCCTGGGCGAAGTCTTGAGCCTGGTCGACAAACTCATCCACCGAGCCGCAGGACGGCAGGAACGTGAAGAGGAGCGTGCAGCAGAGCACTGCGAGGATGCAGCGGACCGATGATGCGCGGTGCATGTGCGCCTCCCCCCCTCGCTCAATGATGTCGACCTGGCCCCGAAGAGTCTGCGCGTGGGGGCCGGCGAGGGACTTGGAGAACATGTTGAACTACCGGAGTGGCTTTATCAATAGCCGCTGCACCGTACGCGAGGTGTTGCGGTCATGCAGGCCGCCACACTCGTCTCGCGGGGTGCAGGGCTGAGGCGACGCCTGTGGGTGATCTGGGCGTCCTGTCAGGACTGAATCGGAACGTGAGCATGAATCGTAGGGGCCGTTCGAGAACGGCCCGTTGCGTCGGGTGTAACCGGAATTCCCGAACGTGAGAGGTGAATTAAGTATGGTGTCCCCGGAATTCTCCGCATCTGGTGGGAATTGGGCATATCCAGGCGGCACCGTACCACCCGCAGACTAACGGCAAAGTCGAGCGCTACCAGCAGTCACTGAAGAGAGAGGTAAACCAGCTACCCTATGAGCTTCCCAGCAAGTTGGAACAGGCAATTGCGGCTTCGTCGACTACTACAACCATCGTCGCTATCACAAAGCCCTTGGTGATGTGACGCCGGTCGATGTCTTGAACGGAAGGCGAGAAGAGATACTGGAGCGCGGAAAGGCGGTGCGGCTACTGATGCTTCACCGTCGCAGATACTACAACCAGAGCCCCGGGGGAGCCGGTTAGCGCCACCTGATCATGCCGGAAGTGTTCGGCCAAACACGTGTCCCATTTCGCTGATTGCCAACACTGGTAGGGGGATTTCTTTACTCGAGGACAAAGATGAGGGGTTTTCACCGGATCTCGAAGAATCGAACGGCCTGTCTGAGTTCGGCAAAGCGGTAGATAATGTAATCAGGCGCCACGCCTTCCATCTGGCGGCGGCCCTGGTTGGAGGCGAAAAACACGGTCTTCATGCCCATCCGTGCGGCTCCGAACACGTCACGATACATGTCGTTTCCCACGAACAGCACTTCTTCCGGCTTGGCCCCGACACCGTCCAGGGCGGCCTGAAAAAGACGCGGGTCCGGCTTGCGGAAACCGTGATCGCTGGATATGACGATAGGGTCGAAGTATCCGTCAATGCCCATGGCACGCATTTCGGGCAGGGTCCAGAGGCTCTGGCCGTCGGACACCACAGCCATGGAAAAGCGGAGTTGGAGTTCGCCCAGGACCGATTTCACATCCGGATACAACTCCAGGCGGTGGCGGGAAATGCCCCGGTACATCTCGGCCAAGAACCGGGGCATGGCTTCCAGCTTGTCTCGGGGAGGGTGCCTGGCAGGATCCATGTTGCGCTCCAGGAATTCGCGCCAAAGGGCTACGGCATCAAACTCCGGGTGCTCCTCGTCGCGGTTTTTCAACTGTTCCTCCATGATCCGGTAATACTGGCCCCGGACCTCGCCCGGATGCAGATGAATGCCCTGGTAGGTCAGGAAGTGGCTCACCGAACGGTAGATCTCGTCCATTCCCTCGTCGGTGAGAATGTCGATGAGGGTGCCGTTGACGTCGAAGAGGATTGCCTTGATGTTCATGGCGTCGCCCTCAGGTTCTCTTTGGCCTCCTCCAAGAGCATCCGCCGGTAGGCCCAGTCGACCCAGGAATTCCGTGCGATGCGCAGGAGCGTGATGCCGAGGTAGAAGGGAATCCGCCGCGTGACGGACCGGAAAGCCTCCTGCCTGTCCGGGAAATGGCCGCAGTATTCCCACAGGAAGTGGCCGATGAAGGGTTCGGCCGCCCACCGGTCGCCTGTGGCCCGCATCCAGAAATGCTTGAGCTCTCCGGCCATACGACCCAGGTCGAAGACCCGGTCGGCCCACGTCATGCGCTCCAAATCGAACACCATGATTTCCCTGCCCGGCCCGACGTTGAAGTTGGCAGGCGTGGCGTCACCATGCACAATCACCCGTCGGTCCTCCCACATGCAGGGTCGGCCTCTCCAGTCCTCTCGAAGGCGGTAGAACTCCTCGGCTTCGCTTCGCGCCATTCCCCGTTTTTGAACCAGGGATTCAATCAGGCGGCCGGTGTATTCCCAGGGACCCGTGAAGTCCACCGTCCAGTCTCCTGCCGTGCGGTTGTGCAAGACCGCCAGGAATTCGGCGAGCCCTGAGAGCTTCCGGTACAGCCTGTTGTGGTGGTTCTGGCGGATGGCCTGGTCAATGACCTCCACCAGGGGCTGCCCGTCAAAGTGCTCCACCACCAACACGTCATGCAGCCACGGGTTGTAGCCCAGCGGGCGAGCGATCCTGAAAGGTCCGCTGTTGAGGCCCAGCCGGTGCAAGTAGGTGAGGTTCTGGAACTCGGTCTCCGTGGGAGGGCGGACCAGTCCCGGAGCCAGGCGGCGGCCCGGAGGAAAGAACTTGCCCACTACTCGGAAGCTGCCCCCCAGTTCTTCGTACAGATAGACGTCCCGGGAAAAGTCGAACTGGAAAACCCGGAACCCCGCAGGCGTCCAGTGAACACCGAGTTGGGGTGCGATGTCAAAGCGCAGATATCCATCCAGGGGATCGTTCGACGGCAGATGTCCAAGATAGCGGATGTGCATCATTGTTCCCCTCAAAGCGTGCCTGGGAAAGCGAGGCGCAGCTTTTCGTAGACGGAAGCATAATTCATGACACGATGGCTTCCACACCTTACGCCTTTCAATTCAGGGACACAAAGGATTATTCGGGCAGTGTTGATGTTCTACGATTCTGTCCGCCCCTAAGGGTTCAGCGAAAATGTCCGCATACAGGAGATGCTGACATTGAGCAAGAGAGAACAATCACGTCTTCGCGGGGGCAAATGGGGGACACCACACTTATCTTTACAGGCCCAAAGCTGCAAAGAGCCTGCCTGGGCTATTGAAGGAGCCGGCAGGCCCGATTCTGAACGTGAGCGTGTCTGCGGGGGCCGTTCGAGAACGGCCCGTTGTCCGGTGCCCTGCGAATCATGCCAACCCGTAACTCGCAACCTGTAACTCGTGACTCGTTACTCAGAACTCGCAACCCGTAACCCCGGCCTCAGGCCGGTTGGTGTCCCCGGAATTCCCACTAGTGTATACCTTGTTGTGCGGTTGACCTACTGGCTATACTACTTGGAGTGACGTCGAGGGCTGCCGGATTCGAGAGCGGTTGTTGGTCAGGGCAACGTGGCAGTGAAGTGGCAACATGATTGAACCCTCATACAGGACAGACCTCGGAGCTATGTACTTGGGGGACTCGCCGAGACTGTTGCGTCAACAACCCATACTGGATGTGCGTGGACAAGTGCAGTGGTCCTTACTTCTCCTCCCTTCCCGCTTAACCGCAAGAAGAAGTATGGGAATCTTGAGGGCGAGGCGTATCTCGACTGGCTCAGGAGTGGAATCGCTCCTATCCTTGCCAGCTACCTCGCTCCGGACGGCTCGATTGTGCTGGAGATTGGCAATGCGTGGGAGAAGGGGCGCCCCACAATGTCTACTCTCCCAATGAGGTCGTTGCTGGCCTTCTTGGAGGCAGCCAATCTGTATCTATGCCAAGAGTTCATCTGCTACAACCCTGCTCGCCTCCCGAGCCCAGCGCAATGGGTGACTGTAGAGCGAATCCGAGTCAAGGATGCGTTCACAAGAGTCTGGTGGATGTCACCAAGTGCACGACCCAAGGCATCCAACCGGAGTGTGCTACGCGTTATAGTGACAGTATGCAACAGCTCCTCAAAAGGGGCACCTACAATCCAGGTGCGCGCCCGTCGGAGCATGTTGTAGGCGCCACGTCGTTTCTCAGCGACAACGGTGGAGCGATACCGCCCAATGTGCTAATACCCTCTCCGGATGAGGCTAGACTCGAGCGAACCTTTGGAGGTCCTCCCGATCGCCAACACCTCGTCGCAAGATGGCTATCTGCGTGCGTGCCGGGAATCTGGGATTGACCCGCACCCCGCAAGAATGCAGGCAGAGCTGGCGCGCTTCTTCATTGAGTTCCTCACTGACCCGCACGACCTAGTGCTGGACCCGTTTGCTGGCAGCAACACGACTGGTGCCATGGCGGAGACATTGGGGCGCAGGTGGATAAGCATCGATATCGCCTCGGAGTACGTTGCCGCCTCGAGGATTCGATTGCCGGAGCCATGATTGTCAGCCACTAGCTAGTCCTCTGCCGCATTGTTTTCTTCTGAGCCAGCTAGTGCCAACAGTTCCTGCTCCGACCGCATGGTCTGGATTACGGTTTGGACCACTCTCCTAAGTTCGTTCTGGACCACCTCGGAGGAATCGCAAGGGGTTCCTTGCTCCAAGTTCTCTTGTTGCGACTCTGTTCTTGGATTGCCAACACGCGGGAACGCTCGCATGCTTCGTACATCTGGAAGAGGTGATACGCAATATACGCCACGTAGCGGTCCGAGAGGCGACCGGCAGTGACATACTGTGATTGTCGTACCCATCTGCGGCGCTCTTCGGCGAACTGAGCTTGGTCCATGTTCACATAGAGGTAGAGGATGTCTCCGTTCATTCCCCAGTCACCCACGCGACTGCTATCCCAAGTCGACCCGGTTGCGCCCCATGTGGTAGCGTTCTCGTCATCCTCTGGTGGGAACTCCCAGACTCTGACAATCTCGTATGATGGTATCGGTGCTTGCTCGGTTCCCCTTGACGGGTGGGATGGCTGGTAGGGAATCAGCCGCAGTGTGCGGCTGGTCTCGAAAGCAGTGCCATCTGGCAGGGTTAGCGTGGCTGCAACTCGGCCTTCATCACCCGGATTTGCTTCCGGTTTCGCTGTCACCAGGACCTGCAACTTTCCGTCGCGGGGGTTCCTGTAGGAGACTTCAACCATCGCCAGATTGCACCATGTTGCCACACGACCAGGCGCCTCCAATCGGTCCAAGATGTCATTCTGAGAATCAGTGTTGATGGTGATGCTTGCGGTGCGTCCGACTTCGAGTTGACAAGGAGAGGATGACGCGAAATCGAAGAGGCTTGGTGGGTCGTTGCCTACGTACGATGGCGGTGGAGGAACCACCCTGACCCTTCGTTCAGCCTTCAGAAATGTGGACGGTTTCATTTCTAGGGTCGCAACGATTGCTCCGTGGATGCCAGCGCTTGCCCGCGGGTTCGTTCGCACAATCAGCGGAATCGTCCCGGACGATAACGAGCCCGCTTGTGTTGTAATTGTGTCAGCATCGACCCCGTCGACCGCGATAGTGAGCCGCGCCGGTCTCCGAGTTCTTGTCAGCATCTGGTCCGGGCCGTCAGTGCGCAGCCTCACCGTCGTTGTCCGCCCTAGCTCCAGTAGCAGGGGCTGGCTGTCGGCAAATGCGAGTGATGTAGGAGGGTCGTGCGATACACGGGACTCCGGTTGCGAGCCTGATCCTGCAGTACGGTCGCCACCTTCGGCCCCAGACACCAAACCCCGCCGTTCCACTGCAATCAGTCTATCCAACAGCCTGCGAATCCTGCTGTCCGTTTCGCTGCCGATCTGGGCCGCTGCCTTCGGATAGCGGCCTCCATCTGCTCGCGCAGCCAAGGGTCCTCTAGGGCTCTTCTGACTTCCGCCAGCAGAATGTCTTCTCTCATCTCGCCACGGGTGGCACCGGCTCTAGTGGCCGGGAATATTTGTTCTTAAGGCGCCGAGCGAGGTCGTCGCAGTCTACCTGAACAAGCAGGAGGTTGGCCAAGGCGGCAAGGCGCCACTGCTTGACAAGCGCCTTCTCCCGGGCGTGATGTCGCTGTCCGTTGAGGGTGAAGATAATTGTTCGACTGGAGCCTTGGTAGTCCAAGTAGGTGTCCAGTTTGACTTCGTCGCCAGTTGAATCGGAATCCGTGGAGGTGGCAGTCGGAGAGAACACCCAGTACTTGACAGTAACATTTCCGTCGTTCCTCCGGAGTCGCCGATGGACTCCTGAGAGAGCCAGACTGGACCCTTCCTCTTCTCTCCTGCGAGTCAAGGCGTGCACGAGCACCGCGCATTACCCTGTTGAAACTCGTGCCCTGTCGATGGTCCTCCAGTGCATAGGGAAGCACTGGGTCGAACAGCATGTGGTCGAAGTAGCGATAGGCATTCAGACTGAATCTGGTTCGCAGTCTGCCCAAATCATATGCAACGTGGATGATGTATGTGCCATGTTGAGCAAGACAATGCTCTGGCGGAAGCAAGTTGGGGCGAAACCGTGGCACTTGGCCTTCGCTATCAACCAGATACTCGTATCGGAAGGCCTTCAGAGAGTCGTCGTCATATTTGCGCACGATGGTCCAGCCCACCTCGTCATTCCTCGAATCAAGCAGGATGGGGCAGCGCCTTGAGAGGATGACCGCGTAGGGACAGAAGTAGAATGTCGATGACCCTCCTTGCCCGAAAGACCCCAAGAGATACAGCTTGTCCATCTTGTTTGACTCATTGAGGTCGAAGCGTTCGTTCGAAGTCGCTGGGATGCTGTCCGATACCCGTATCCGCTACGACTACGCTCGATTGCTCTGTCTGCATCCCACCGACGGCCCTCAAGACGATTCCCGCGGCTTCATCACCGGTCGTCGATACGGGAGAGGAGGAATCGATGGCTGTGTGGGCGCTCAGAGCCGTGACACTGCTTCCCTCGGAGACCGTATGCCCTCGGGCCGGTGGTTAAACTCATAGCGTATTTCAATGTGGGCATCCATTGCGTTTGTTGAGTCGTTCGATCAGGGCTTGCCCCGCTTCTTGAGCGAGGTTAACGGCTCCTGCGTTGTTCGGTCTGCCACCAAGCGGTCGCCACGACCATTGCGAGGCGTCATCTGCGTGAATCCTTGAGAGAAACCCCTCAAGAACTCGCCAGCGTAGTGATTCGAAACAGGCAATTGGCATCTTCTTGGGTGAGTCGCGTCATTGGTCACTACCCTCATGCCTGAAGCGGAAGCCTCCATTTGTGCCACTGTCGGAGAATCTCTGTCTGGCGAGTCTGAATTCGCTTTCAATGGCCGAGAACATGGAACGTATCTGTTCGTCAGTGTAGTCGTAGAGACGCCGATTGGAGCATTGCCCCACCAACCGAAGGTCTCTGATGGCGCGATTCACACGCTTTTCTGCTACCCGGCGGAACCGTTGTTCTTCTCACTATTTGCCACTGAAGACCCCCATTACTCATGAAGCGCTAACAAGAATGATAGAGAATGGCGTCATTAAATGTCAAATAATGTCTTCTGTCTTGGTGGCACCACGTTTATGTCTACAAGCCAGAAGCTACAGAGAAGCCTGACGTGGCCGTTGAAGGATCCGGCAGCCGCAATGCTGAATGTGAGCGCAATTGAGTAAGGTGTCCGCGGAATTCCCGGAATTTCGGCAATCCACTCTGGAATTCGCCCCGAATCCACGCTAGGCCGTTGGCAGGTCAAGTGCATGTGATTCGCCTACTCGATGTAGTGAACAACGGGTCCCAAGTCTGTGCGTATAGTAAGTTCGGCGAGGACGAGATACGTGCCCACCACCGCCACCTGCACGTCGGGAGTTCCACGGGCGCATGGGACGTGTTTTCCAAGTCAACTAGCGCCCGGATTGCAGAGGCCGTGTTGTCGAGTTGCGCCAAAATGTATCGCCCGCGCTTGTCCGAGGTCCGGCCTTTCTGGTGAAGGTAGGCTCTGAGGCGATTCACGAACTTGTCATCGGTTACGACAATGGCTTGGCCAGAAGGGTCGGAGATAGGATCATAGCGGTCTCTTGGATCTTGCCACAGTGCCCGTGCTGTATCCTGCAGAGCATTTCGGCATTCGTTCATCGCTTGACGCCAACGTTCGGGGTTGTCCGAAGCCAGACACTCTGTGATGGCTTGGAAGTGGTTTGTAAGACCGAGTTCCGACAGGGCTGTGCTGGCGAACCTCTGGAGGTTCGCTGGGACCTCCCGTTCTATGGTGTTCACGTACCGGGACGAGGCACATAGGACTGTGGACGCGAACGTAGAACAGTCTGACTCTAGGCTCTCCACACATGCTGGAAGACGTCTGCCGGATATCGCTCGACCTCGTACTCACCGATTGTGCGATGGAAGGACCTAAGCTCGCGCTCTCTACGCTCCCCTGTTCGCTTGTCACATCCCGGACTTGGCAGAGGGAGAGGACCGACCGGCAGTGGGATAGGGGACGGACATGGACCGTGCCAGGTGGGCGCGCATCATCAGGTTGTGTGCGATACATGTCCGAGACTTCAGCCTCAATGGCGGTGCGGATTCCGCCTTCGACCAGCCACATGGTGTGCCCATTACGTTAGCACGGTATCGACGGTAATTCTGTGCCAGAAGGATATCCATTCAACTCATGCTCGCACCAGGTCAGCCTATCGTCCCATCTCATGAGCCGACAAACGTGAGCGCACCGGCGAAGTAGCTTGACCATGTCCATGTCTCCATCCAGGAAGGACTTCACCACGCTGGAGAGGAGTTTGGCGGCCTCGTCTCTAGAGCCATTCACGGTTCGCAATATAGCACTTTGGATGGACTGTGGACATCGAACACAGACGTAGTGTCGGCCTGACTCTCCTCTAGAGTCTCAGTGCATGCGCAGGCATCCGTGAGGCGCTGGCACACCCAGATGAGAGAGGA
>CAVXGE010000010.1:0-64937 GCA_963761225.1 uncultured Chloroflexia bacterium
TACGCCCAGACCATCTCGTCGAAACGGTACGACCAGGTCGTCGATGACCCGTACAAGATGCCCGGCACCAAGTGGTTCAGCGGGGCGCGAATGAACTTCGCGGAGAACCTGCTGCGGCGCAGGGATGACCACACCGCGTTCGTGTTCCGAGGCGAGGACCAGGTGACCCAACGCATGACCTATGCCCATCTCTACGCGACTGTGGCCGGCCTTGCGAAGTCATTGCGCGTCATGGGCGTGAAGCCCGGCGACCGCGTGGTGGGCTACATGCCGAACATGATCGAGACGGCCGCCGCCATGCTCGCCGCGACTGCGGTGGGCGCCACATGGGCCTCCTGCGCCACGGACATCGGCCCCGATGCAGCCGCCGACCGGCTCGGCCAGGTGGAGCCGGTGGTCCTGTTCACCGTTGACGAATACCTCTACCGCGGCAAACGCTTCGACGTGATTTCCCGCGCTGCGGCGCTGGCCGCGAAGATTCCATCCCTGCGCAAGGTGGTCGTGTGTTCCTACATGAAAGCCGGCCAGGCGGACGTCAGCCCGATACCGCACGCCGTCCGCTGGGAGGACTTCTCGCAGCCCGATACAGTGCGCGACATCGCTTTCGAGCAGCTTCCCGCCGACCATCCCGTCTACATCATGTTCTCCTCCGGAACCACCGGCAAACCCAAGTGCATGGTGCAGGGAGCCGCCGGAGTGCTGCTGAATCACTTCGTCGAAGTGGTCATCCACACGGACCTCAACCACCACGATGTCATCACGTACATCACCACCTGTAGCTGGATGATGTGGAACTGGCTGCTCAGTTCGCTGATGACCGGCGCCACGATAGTGCTCTACGACGGGAATCCGCTGTACCCGGACACCGGCGCGATGTGGCGGCTGGTGGACGAGGAGCAGGTCACCATCTTCGGCACGAGCGCCACGTACCTCAACTACGTCAAGACCCACGGCCTGATTCCGAAGAAGGAGTTCGCCCTGGAATCTCTGCGGGAGATAAGCCAGACCGGCTCCGTGCTTTCCCCGGAAGGGTGGGAGTGGGTGTACGACGCGGTGAAGTCAGACTTCCACTTCAACTCCATCGCCGGCGGCACCGACTTCAACGGCGCCTTCCTCGGCGGCAACCTGCTCATGCCCGTGTACGCGGGCGAGATGCAGGGCTGGACGCTGGGCAAGAAGTGCGCCGCGTACGGTCCCGACGGCGTGCCGGTGGTGGACAAGCAGGGAGAGCTGGTCTGCGAGGCGGCGATACCCTCGATGCCGCTCTACTTCTGGAACGACCCCGACGGCTCCCGGTACCGGGCCGCGTATTTCACCATGTACCCCGGCAAGTGGCGTCACGGCGATTTCATCCTGGTGCATAGCGACACCGGAGGCATCACCATGTACGGCAGGTCCGACTCCACCCTCAATCCATCGGGCGTCCGCATCGGGACGGCGGAGATCTACACGCAGATGGAGCGGATACAGGGCATCGCCGACAGCCTCGCCATCGGACAGCAATGGCAGGGAGACGAGCGCGTCATCCTGTTCGTGAAGCTGCAGCCGGGCTACAAGCTGACGGATGAGTTGAAGGCGACCATACGCGGCGCCCTGCTGCGCAACGCGTCGCCGCGGCACGTACCCGCTAAGATAATCGAGGTGGCGGACATCCCCTACACGCTGAACATGAAGAAGGTGGAGGGCGCGGTGACCAACGTCATCCACGGCAAGCCCGTGCTGAACCGCGACGCGCTGTCCAATCCGGAGTCGCTCAAACTATACGAGAACCTGCCTGAACTGCGAGAGTGACACGGCAATCTCGCTGACGACCGCCGATCGCAGGTGGGTGGTATACGTCAACCTCGCGGCGCTACAATACCCAGAACGCAGAGAGGAGAACGAACAGCATGAAGGACGCATGGGATGCCTTCTTCACGCCGGACAGCGTCGCTATCATCGGCGCTTCGGCGTCACCCGGAAGGCCCGGACATGAGATTATCCGCAACCTCCAGGCGAACGGGTACGAAGGCAAGATTTACCTCGTGAATCCGAAGGGCGGCGAGATTCTCGGACTCCCGGTTACCACGGATATCGAGAGCCTGCCGGACAATATCGACCATGCGGTCATCATCGTGTCCGCCGCTGCAACCACCGACGCGGTGCGCCAGTGCGCTGCGAAGGGCATCGGCACCTTCACTTTGGCGGCCGGCGGCTACTCCGAGGTCGACGAGCAGGGAGAACAACTGCAGCGCGAACTCGAACAGACCATCAAGGACCTGGGCGTTCGCGCCATAGGCCCGAATACGTCCGGCAATATCTCGACCCCTCATAAGTTCACGTCCAGCTTCTTCCCGCTGGGTGGATACGGCCCGGCAACATCTCCTACATCGCTCAGACCGGCAATTTCGCGACGCACACCCAGCGCTACATCACCAGCGGCGAGTACTACGGCGTGGCCCGCGTGGTCGGCCTCGGCAACAAGATAGACGTCGAGGAGAGCGAGGCTCTCGAGTACCTGGTGAACGACGACGCGACCAAGGCGATATTCCTCTATCTCGAAAGCTTCAAGAAGCCCAAACGCTTCATGGAGGTTGCCCGCAAGGCGTCACCCCGGAAACCCATATTCATGCTGAAGGGCGGCACGTCGCAGGAGGGCTCCAAGGCGGCCATCGCGCACACCGCGGCCCTGGCATCCGATTCGAAGGTGGTCGAGACCGCCATCCGCCAATCGGGCATCACGCAGCTTTCAGAATACTCGCAACTGTTCAACGTGGCTAAGGCCATCTCGTTCATGCCTCTGCCGCGCGGCAACAGGGTCAGCTTCCTGTGCCCGTCCGGCGCTATGCTCGTGGTGCTCACGGACCTGTGCGAGCAGAAGTACGGTCTTGAGGTGCCGGACCTGGAAGAGGTGAACCGGCAGCGTCTGCAGGACATCGGCCCAACGTGGCTTCGCATGCGGAACCCGGTCGATATCTGGGGACCCGCCATGGTGCACGGCATCGAGAAAGCGTACCGCGATGGCATCGAGGCGGTGATGGACGACCCGAATATCGACGCGGTTGTGGCGGTGCTGGTGGTCGTCGACGAGTTCGGGCGGCCCCCCCTCGACTTCTTCGTTGAGATGGCGCACAAGTACCCGGACAAGCCACTGTACGTGTCATTCAGCGGCATCAAGGAACGGATGGAGGAGGCGAAGGCGTTCCTGGAGCCGCGTGGCATCCCCACGTATCCGTTCATCGAGCAGCCGTTCGAGGTGCTGTCCATTCTGAACAGGGCCCGGATATCGATGGAGCGGGCACGGAAGAACCTCTAGACTCGCATAGGCGGACGGCGGCAAGGAGAGATGCTATGACGGAATTTCTTGGCTACGAGCGACCCGGCGGACGTGCCGGCATCAGGAATTACGTGTGCATCCTTCCCGTGACGAGCTGCTCAAACGAGCTGGCCGCCACCATCGCGGACGGAGCCGCGGGCTCGGTCCCGGTATTGCACAACTACGGTTGCATGCGATTGAAGCCGGACAACGACCGCGCCCACCGCACGCTTGCCGGGCTCGGCAGCAATCCCAACCTGGCGGGCACGCTGCTCATCGAGATGGGCTGCGGCATGCTCGACCCGGAGGCGATGGCGCAGGAGATAGCCGCAACGGGCACGCCTGTTGAACTGTTGTCCGTCAAGGGCGCGGGGGGCTACACCAAAGCGATCGAAGCGGGACAATCGATAGTGCGCTCGATGATGGCCAAAGCCGCGTTGCAGCCACGGGTGCCTCTGCCGCTCAGCACGCTGTCCGTCGGCATCAAGTGCGGCGGGTCAGCCACGATATCCTCAGCAGCGGGCCACCCCGCCACCGGCTACGTGGTCGACACGGTCATCGACGGCGGCGGCATCGCGATATTCAGCGAGACGGCAGAGGTCATCGGCGCGGAGCACCTGCTGGCGCGGCGCGCCGCCAACGAACAGGTGAAGAAGGACATGCTCGACACCGTGGGCCGCTTCGAGCAGATGATTATCGATTACGGCGTGGACATCCGCGGCGCACAGCCGACTCCCGGCAATATCATGAGCGGACTCACCACCATCGAGGAGAAGTCGCTCGGCGCTCTCGTGAAGACGGGCACACGGCCACTCAACGGCGTACTCGACTACGGCGAAGCGCCGAAAGCTCCCGGTCTGTACCTCATGGATTCGTCCGGTTGGCCGTGCCACATGTTCCTGGGCATGGCTGCGGCAGGTTGCCAGGTGTTCATCTTCTCCCTCGGAGGAGGCATCTGCGGTCTGTTCCCCAGCCAGCCGGGTGCGTTCCGGACGCCCATCGTCCCCACCGTGAAGATAACCGGCGATCCCACACTTGAGCCTGAAATCAGCTTCTTCGACTACTACGCGGGGGCCGTTATCAAGGGCACGCAGACCAAGGCGGAAGCATCTGAAGAGTTCCTGCGCGTATTCCTGGACGTCCTCTCCGGAAAGCCCACGACGCAGGAGTACTCCACGTACCGGGAAGTGCTGGACATGTTCGCCACCGGCCCGGTGATGTAACAAACGCGCCTGCGGCGGGCTGATCCACACTGCGGGAGGCGCATGCGCCTCCCCTACGGATAGTCAGAGCCGCAGACTCCTTGCGGGGATGTGTCCATGGCGTTGCGATTGACACAACGAAGGGCCCGGTGCAAACGTTGCCGCCGGGCCCTCTTCGATTCAGTGATTCAGGTGCGCTACTTCTCGACAACGACCCGCGCATCGACGGCGACGACGCCGTCCTTGTAGGCAAACACGGGGTTCAGATCGAGTTCCTTGACCTCGGGGTGGCCCTCGACGAAGCTGGACACGTTCACGATGAGATTCTCCAGAGCCTTCAGGTCGGCGGGTTCGCTGCCACGGTAGCCGGTAAGCATCGGGAAGCCCTTGATTTCGCGAATCATCTCGGACGCGTCGAACTTGGTTACGGGAACTATTCGGAATGCCACGTCTTTCAGCAGTTCCACGAGGATGCCGCCAAGGCCGAACATCAGCACGGGGCCGAATTGCGGGTCCTTGCTCATGCCGACGATAACCTCGACACCGGGTTTCGCCATCTTCTGTACCGAGACGCCGTCGATCTTCGCATTCGGGACCGCCGCCTTCACCGACTTCATCATCGCGGCGTAGCCCTTCTCCACCTGGGACACGTTCTGCAGTCCGAGTTTCACGCCGCCGGCATCGCTCTTGTGTACTACCTGAGCGGACATGACCTTCAATGCGACCGGAAACCCGAGTTCCTTACTGATGGCCACGGCTTCCTTCATATTGCTCGCGAAGCGCGTCTCGACCACCGGAATACCGGCAGCCTTCAACATCTGCTTGGATTCAACTTCAGTCAGTACTTTCGGCATGTCAGCCACTTTGCTCTCAGTCATTCTGCCCGTACTCCTTAATTCTGCGTGACCGCAGAAAGCGGTGCGTTATTCTACATCATGCGCCACGGAGCGTGAAGTCAAGTACACTCCCGCCGGTGACCGCAGGGGAGAGGCACGCTTCTCTCGTTGCTGCGTCTGCCCGCCGATTTCAGTCTCCGGAGGGCGGGGATGGCTGGCCGCAACCTGAAGGAAGCCGTCTTTGACCGCATCCGTGGGGGCACGCGGC
Source organism: uncultured Chloroflexia bacterium (assembly GCA_963761225.1). Taxonomy (GTDB): domain Bacteria; phylum Chloroflexota; class Dehalococcoidia; order GIF9; family AB-539-J10; genus SKVJ01. The sequence continues at coordinate 5,602 of CAVXGE010000010.1, forward strand.
GCGTGCCCGCTGTGGGTGAGGCGGCGTAATTCAATGATTCAATTCGGCGTCCGGCGTTAGCGTTCTCTCCCGAACGTGATTCACCTGCGCTGCACGGGCACGCGCGGCGTGCCCCTACATCGAGGTTGTTGATTGCGAGGGTGTCCGCATGCGTTCTCCCCGCTATTGCACGGCGTCCGGCCAACCACCTACAATTCACCGTGACACGCTCCGGCGTACGCGCAGCGCGCGGCGGAATCTCCGCCCTCGATGCCCACGCAGGACCGGCGGGCCGCCGTCACCACATCAGCGAAGCGAAGGAGGAACCACACCATGGCGAACGCGCTCCTGGACAAACTGAAGACCGCGATCCTCGACTACGATCCTGACGCCTCGGCGGAAGCCGCGCAGAAGGCAGTCGACGCAGGGATAGCTCCCTCGGAAATACTCGCGGCGATGACCGACGCAATACGTGAGATTGGCGAAGGGTTCAACAAGGGCGACCTGTTTCTTCCGGACCTCGTCGGTGGAGCGGACGCGATGAGCGCAGCAACGCCCATCATCGAGGCGGAGGTGCGCCGCATCGGAGCCCAGACTGAGAGCACGGGCACGGTCGTCATCGGCACGGTCTACGGCGATATCCACACCATCGGCAAGACGATGGTGGCCACGCTGATGCAGGCGGAAGGATTCAATGTGCACGATATCGGCATCAATGTGACCTGCGACCAGTTCCTCGATGCCGTACGGACCTATAAGCCGGACATCCTGGCCATGTCCGCCCTGATGACGATGACGGCGCCCGAGCAGCGCAAGATTATCGAGACGCTGAAGGCCGAAGGGCTGCGCGATGGGGTGAAGATAATGGTCGGCGGCGGCGCCCTCACACAGGAATTCGCGGACAGTATCGGGGCGGACGGCTACGACCCGACGGCTCCCGGCGCGGCGAAGCTCGCCCGGAAGCTGGTGGGGAAATAGACGATGGGCTTTACACGAGGATTCACGAGGCGGTTCCCTCCTCTGAAGCTGCTCACCGAAGAGCAGGTGGAAGAGATACACCGGGGCATGCTCCAGGTATTGTGGACCACCGGCGTGCACATCGAGCACGAGCGCGCACTCGCTTTATTCGAGCAGAACGGCTGCAAGGTGGACCATGACGACATGCGCGTGCGTATCCCCCCGGCGCTGGTGGAGGAATGCCTGCGCAGGGCACCGAGCAGCTTCCCGGCCCCCGGCCGCGACCCTTCAAGAACCCTGATGTTCGGCGGGAACAACCTCTGTCTCGCCGTCGCCCCGGGACACAAGACGGTAGACTCTGATACATGGGAGCCGCGCGAGGCGACGCGCAAGGAGAACTACGATGCGGTGCGCGTACTCGACGCACTGCCGACCGTGCATTTCTTCTCGCCGTACACACCGTACTTCGGTTTCGAAGGCGTCCCCTCCTGCATGGCCATGCCGGAAAGCCTTGCGGCCAGGATTCGATGCTCGGGCAAGTTCCAGTGCGTTGGCTTCTCTAATGATTCCGAGATGTTCGCCATCGAGATGGCGAAAGCCGTCGGCATCGAGATACTCGGCACATGCGCGTGGGCGCCGCCGCTCGCTCTCTACCGCGACGCAGTCGAGTCCACCTTCCGCATCGTGGAAGCGGGGTTCTGTCTGCGTGTGGTCGGCGGCCAGGTGATGGGCGGGACTTCCCCGGCGTCGATCGCCGGGGCCATTGTGACCAACAACGCGGAGGTGATTGCCGGGCTCGTGCTCGCCCAACTCATCCGCCCCGGCACACGTGTCCTGTGCAAAGACTTCACCGCCGCCATGAACATGAACTCGGGGGCGCCTGCCTTCGGCGGTATCGAGATAGCTATACACAACGCCGCGACCAGTCAGCTGTTCCAGAGGTACGGCGTTCCGCTCGACAACACGACAGCCTACCCCAATTCCAAGCTGCCGGATTACCAGTCGGCTACGGAGAAGGCGTTCCGCGTCATGTCGGCCGGCATCACCGGTGGAAACACCATGCTGTTCCACGGCAGCGTCCACGGCGAACTGACGCACCACCCGATACAGGCGATACTCGACGACGACATGGCCGGCATGGTCGGCCGGTTCATGGAGGGCGTCACGGTGAACACCGACTCGCTCGCCATCGACCTCATCGAGAAGGTCGGACCCGTTCCGGGCCACTTCATGAACGCCGCTCATACCCGCAAGTGGTGGAAGCAGGAGCAATACGTGCCTCTGACCTCGGACAGGCTGACCTATCCCGAATGGCAGACATCGGGCAAGAAAACCTGCCTTGACTACGCCAGAGCGAGGATGGACGAACTGGTGGCCACGCACAAGCCCATGCCGCTCACACCATCCCAGGAGGACGCTGTGGAGCGAGTGCTGGAGGAGGCGCGAGCGTACTACCTCAAGAAGGGCCTTATCACCGATGACGAGATGCGGCAGTATCGCGACAGCATGAAGTCGCCGAACTACCCGTTCGAATAACGCCGACACAATACATGACATGCCCGCCGGCGCGGCCGGCGGGATGGAGGATACATGGCCCTCGCCGGTTACGTGCGCCGCTTTCCCGCGCTCAAGGTACTGTCGGACGAGCAGATGGAGCAGATACACCGGGGCACGCTGCGCGTGCTCTGGACCACCGGCGTCCACATGGAGCACAAGGGCGCGCTGGATATCCTTGCCCGCGCCGGCTGCCAGGTCGACTACGACGACTGGCGCGTGCGCTACCCACCTGGGCTGGTCGAGGAGGCGCTGCGGCAGTGCCCCAGCTCGTTCACCATCGGAACGCGCGACCCGTCCAAGTCCATCCAGGTAGGCGGCGACGCCCTCTATATGTTGCCGTTCCCCGGGCACAATACGGTGGACCTCGAAACCTGGGAACCCCGCCATCCCACGAGGAAGGACTTCTACGACGGGGTCAAGGTGCTCGATGCCCTACCGTCAGTGCACGGTCTCTGGAGTTATACGCCATACTTCGGATTCGAGGGCGTGCCTCCCTCGATGTGCCTGCTCGAATCGATGGCCGGCAAGATACGCAATTCGGGCAAGTTCCTGACCGAGGGTTACTCCAAGGGCAGCGAGCAGTACACCATCCGGATGGCTCAGGCCGTAGGTGCCGAGGTCTGCGTGCCCTGCCTGCTCTCGCCGCCATTGACGTACTACGAGGACGCCATCGGCGCGGCCCTCCGCGGCGCCGAGGCCGGCTTTCCCGTGCGAATCTCCGAGGGCGCCGTATATGGCGGCACCGCGCCGGCCACGATCGCAGGCGCACTCGTCTCCGCCTGCGCCAACCTCATCGCGCCTATCGTACTGCTGCAGCTCCACCGGCCCGGAACGCGTATCTTTCTGAACGACTTCACCTTTCCGCAGAACATGACCACCGGCGCACCGGGTTTCGGCAACATAGCCATCGCACTGCATTCAGCCGCGTTCAACCAGATATGGCGCCGCTATGGCGTGCCCGTCTGCGACGGGGCAGCGGTGCCCGGCTCGAAGAGAATCGACTTCCAGAGCGGCTATGAGCGCGCGATGAACACCGTGCTGTTCGCCATCTCCGGCGCGAATTTCATTCTGCTGCACGGCGGAGTGACTGCGGAACTGACACATCACCCGTTGCAGGCGATACTCGACGACGATATATGCGGCATGGTTGGCCGGTTCCTCGAGGGCATCGATGTCAACGACGAGACACTGGCCCTCGACCTCATCGAGAAAGTCGGCCCCGTCCCCGGCCATTTCCTCGGCGAACCGCACACGCGCAAGTGGTGGAAGTCGGAGCAGTACGTCACGAAGGCTGCGGACCGCCTCACCTATCCCGAGTGGCTGCAATCAGGCAAGAAAGACTGCATCGCGTACGCCAGGGAGAGGATGGATGACATCCTGGCAAACCACAAGCCACCACCGCTCACGCCCTCGCAGGAGCAGGAGATCGAGCGCATCCTGGAGGAGGCGCGGGCCCACTACGCCGCGGAGGGGCTCATCTCTACGGAGGAGATGGCTATCTACCGCCGCAGCATTGACGCGCCCGGATACCCGTACGAATAACACCGACTGCCGCCGGCAGCACGAAGGAGAAGTCACATGACGATGCGTGGATTCGTCCGCAACTTTCCCCCACTCAACATACTGAGCGAGGAGGACATCGAGAACGTCCACCGCGGCATGCTGAGGGTGCTCTGGACCACCGGCGTGCGCCTGGAGCACAAACGCTCCCTGGACGTCCTCGAGTCGGCCGGCTGCAAGGTGGACCGCGACTCGAACCGGGTGCATATGCCGCCGGCGCTCGTGGAGGAATGCATCAGGAGTGCACCGAGCAGCTTCTCGTGGCGGGCGAAAGACCCGGCCAAATCGCTCATGATGGGCGGCAACACCCTGTACTTCGCACCCGCGCCGGGGCAGAACACCGTCGACCTCGACACCTTCGAGCCAAGGCCGGCGACGCGTAAGGAGTACTACGATGCCGTGCGCGTCCTCGACTATCTGCCCACACTCCATTTCTTCACGACGTACACCCCCTATTTCGGCTATGCCGGCGTGCCGCCGTGCATGGGAATGCTGGAGAGCCTCGCAGCCCGGCTGCGCAATTCCTCGAAGGCGGTAGTCGTGGGCCACTCCCACAACTCGGAGCGGTTCGCCATCCAGATCGCCCAGGCCCTCGGCATCGAGATCATGGGCACGTGCACGGCGGCACCGCCGCTGACGTACTTCGGGGACGCGCTGGATTCGGCGTTCAGCCTCGCCGAGGCGGGGATGGCCGTCCGTATCACCGGTGCGCCGGTGATGGGAGCGTCGGCCCCCGCCACTCTCGCCGGGAGCCTCGTCAGCAACCTCGTGGAGGTCATGTCGGCGCTGGTCGTGGTACAGACCGTGAAGCCCGGCACAAGGACGATGCTGCTCGACTTCGCCATGCCGATGAACATGAGCACGGGTGCGCCCGCCTTCGGCAATGTGGCGGTGTGCATTCACATCTCCGCCTTCAACCAGATTTGCCGCCACTACGGCATCCCCACGTACAACGCGGACGGATACCCCGGCTCCAAGCGTCCCGACTATCAGTCGGCCTACGAGAAGTCATTCAGGGCCATCTTCACCGGCCTCTCGGGCGGAAGCTCGCGGCCGCTTCACGGCGGCGTGTACGGCGAGTTGAGCCATAGTCCGCTGCAGGCGGTGCTCGACGACGACATCGCGGGCATGGTGGGCCGGTACCTCGAGGGCATGTCCGTTACCGACGAGACGCTGGCCCTCGACCTCATCGAACAGGTCGGGCCCATTCCAGGGCATTTCCTCGGGCTCGCCCACACGCGCAAGTGGTGGAAGCAGGAACAATACATCCCGAAGTCGTCAGACACGCAGACGTATCCGGAATGGCTTCAGGGAGGAAAGAAGAGTTGCGTGGACTACGCCCGCGAGCGGATGGAAGATATCATCGCTACGCATAAGCCCATGCCGCTCACCGACGGGCAGGAGGACGACCTCGAACGCATCCTTGAGGACGCGCGTGAGCACTATCAGAAGGCCGGCCAGATATCTCCGGAAGAGATGAAAGCATACCGTGCCGTATTGCGCGGGTGAGATTGACGCGAGGTTGCCGGGCATTGGACCCGGAGGAGGCGAAGAAACACGATGGACTTTGACTACGCGGATACCGAACGAGATGTCATTGCGACAGCCAGGGAGTTCGCTGCCACCGGCGTGAAGCCGCGTGCCCGCGAGATCGACGAGAAGAACCGGTTCCCACGCGACCTCGTCAAAGAGATGGGCAGGCTCGGTCTGTTCGGATTGCACATGCCGGAGGAATACGGCGGAACGAACCTGGGCTACAAGTCGTACGCCCTCGCCATCGAGGAAATATCGAGTGTGTCGATGACGGTCGGCGCCATCATCGCCATCAATGCGCTGACGCAGGAGTCCCTGCTGCGATTCGGCACCGAAGAGCAGAAACGGCGCTATCTGCCTCCGCTGATAGCGGGCGAATCTCTCGGCACATTTGCCTTCACTGAGGGTCTTACAGGCAGCGACCCGCGCGCCATCACTACGATGGCTACCCTGGAAGACGATGCATACGTTGTGTCAGGCGAGAAGACGTTCGCCTCGCTTGCTCCGTCGGCATCCATCGCGGTCATATTCGCGAAAGATGACACCGGCAAGGTAAGCGCATTCCTGGTGGACCCGAAGTCGCATGGCTTCGTCATCGAGAAGGAACTCGAGACCCTGGGCTTCCGCGGCGAGGACGTTTGCCCTCTCCATCTCGACCATGTACGTGTACCCCGCGCTAATCTACTCGGCCAGGCGGGCCAGGGGTTCAATATATTGCTGACGGCCATCAATGTCGGTCAGCTTGGCATCGCCGCCGAGTCAGTCGGCGTGGCGCAGGGCGCGTTGGAGATGTCCCTGGATTACGCGCGCAACCGGACCGTGCGCGAGCGTCCGATGACGGACCTGCCAACAATCCAGGGCCTGTTCGGCGAGATGTACGCGCGAACCGAGGCGGCCCGCTGGCTCACGTACCGCACGGCCGACCTCAAGGACAGGGGAAGGCTCACCGGCAAAGACTCCGCGACCGCCAAGCTGTTCGCGTCCCAGGTGGCCAACGACGTTGCCGGCATGGCGATGCAGATACACGGATCGTATGGCTACACGAAGGACCTTGAGATAGAGCGGCTCTACCGCGATGCCAAGTCGGCTCAGATCGCCGAGGTGGTCTCCGAGGTGCAGCGTCTTATCATCGGGGGCAGCATCGCGCGCGAGTCATAAGTCCGTGTCGGACTCGAACGTGCTCGTGATCGCGCCTGCGCGCGGGCGCGGGAAGCGTCCCGGTGTGGCGCCTGAGCGGCGTGGCGTATAATCGGACGCGCGGGTTCGCTGCCAGGCACCCTGATATCTGTTATGTCACATACTGCGGAGAGCCAGACCACGGGCGGCCCGACGGACACCGTTCGAATCGCGTTCGAGCCGGTAGGCCGCCGCGGGCCGTGCAAACGCGGGCTTCATCTACTCGCCTGCGCGCAGCAGCTTGGCGTCGACCTCGCGGCCGTATGCGGCGGCCGCGGCACGTGCGGGCGCTGCCGGGTAGTGCTGACGAGCGGTACCCTGTCCGCGCTGACGAGCGTTGAACGTTCGGTCCTCTCTCCCGAGGAAATCACCCGCGGAGTGCGGCTCGCCTGCCAGTCCGTGCCTGAGACCGACTGCGTGCTGCAGGTACCGGAGGACTCTCTCGGCTCCGCACAGCGCATACAGATAGAGGGACTTCAATCGCCCGCGGGAACTGAACCTCCCATCCTCGAGCACAGGGTCACCGTGGCCGCGCCGTCGCTCAAGGACGTACTCGGCGACACCGACCGCGTGGTCTCGACACTGAACGAGACGTCATCCGTCGCCTGCGACAAGGTCGACATCGAGGCTGCGCGCGCGCTTTCCGGCGTCATCAGGGCAAGGGACTGGACCGTCCAGGTGTCCATACGCGGCCACGAGCTCGTGGCGGTGGGTCCGTGGCCCAGTCGCACTCTTGGGCTTGCGGTCGACCTCGGCACTACCAAGATTGCGGGCTACCTGCTGGACCTCAGCACGGGCGCCACGCTCGCGGCGCATGGGGTCATGAATCCCCAGATACGTTATGGCGAAGACGTCGTCACCAGGATGTCGCACGCGCTTGCCTCGGATGCGGGGCCGGGGGAATTGAGTTCAACTGCCGTCGGGGCTATCAACGAACTGGTGACCGCACTGTGCGCTGTCGCGGATGCCGACCCGGGTCGCATTCTCGAAGCGGTAATCGTCGGCAACACCGCGATGCACCACCTGCTGCTCAGGCTTCCGGTCGGACAACTGGCACGGGCGCCCTACGTGCCGTCGGTACGGGACGCGCTCGACATCAAGGCCCGGGAGTTGGGCATCCGCATCGGTGCCGGCGCCTACATCCACTTCCCTCCCAATATCGCGGGGTTCGTAGGCTCGGACCACGTGGCGGCGTTGCTGGCGACCGGCGCGGGCTCCACGAAGGAGCCTGTCCTTATCATCGACATCGGCACCAATACCGAAGTCTGCCTCGCGGTCAACGGCCGGCTTACCTCGGCCTCGTGCGCATCCGGGCCGGCGTTCGAGGGCGGACATATCCGCGACGGCATGCGGGCGGCATCGGGCGCCATCGAGCACGTGCAGATTGACGGAGCGGACATCCGGCTGCAGACCGTCGATAACGCAGAAGCCGCGGGCATCTGTGGCTCGGGCATACTGGACGCGCTGGCGGAGATGACGGTGCATGGAGTCGTGGACTCGCGCGGCCGCATCAACAGGGAGTATCACCACGTTCGCGATGATGGGCGGTCGTTGGAGTTTGTGCTGGTCGGAGAAGAGGAGCGCCGCGGCAAGTCCGCCCTGGCCGTCACACAGGGCGATATCCGGCAACTGCAGCTCGCCAAGTCAGCCATCGCTACGGGCATACAGGCGCTGCTCGAACACGCGGGTATCGAGCCTGCGCAACTCTCATCGGTCATCGTCGCGGGCGCCTTCGGCACGTATATCGATATCTCCAGCGCTATCACCATCGGCATGCTGCCGGACCTGCCGCTGGACCGTTTTAGGCAGGTCGGCAACGCCGCGGGGGCCGGAGCCAAGATGACGCTCGCCTCGCTGTCGCATCGCGAGGATGCTCGCGAGCTGGCCCGGAAGGCAGGCTACCTGGAACTGGCGACTTCGCCCGAATTCATGCGCCGCTTCGTTGACAACACCGCACTCACACGGTTCCCCACACGCGGAGGATAGGCATATGCAGACACGACTAACCAGCAAGACCCGCGAGGTCGTCATCAGCGACTCCGGCCCCACAATCATCATCGGCGAACGGATAAATCCCACCGGCAAGAAGAAACTGCAGGAGGAGTTGCTTGCGGGAAAGCTCGACCTCGTGCGCCGGGAAGCCATACAGCAGGTGGCCGACGGCGCCGATATCCTCGACGTGAACGTGGGCGCCACGGGCGTCGACGAAGCGACACTCCTGCCGGAGGCCGTAAAGGCGGTCATGGAGGTCGTCGACGTGCCTCTGTGTATCGACAGCGGCAATCCACGAGCGCTGGAGGCCGCGCTCAACATCTACGTCGGTAGGGCACTGGTGAATTCGGTCACCGCGGAGCAGTCATCGTTGAATGACGTGCTGGCCCTGGTGAAGCAACACGACGCAGCCGTAATCGGGCTGACCATGGATGAGAAGGGCATCCCCCCCGATTCGAAGCGGCGCATCGAACTGGCGCATCTCATCGTGGACAGGGCGGAGCGGATCGGCATCAGGCGCGAGGATATCGTGATGGACTGCCTCGACATGCCCGCTGCGGCTAATCCAAATGCGCCGACCGTGCTTTTGGAGGCAATCGACGCTGTCCACAAGCAACTCGGCACCAACATGACCCTTGGAGCCAGCAACGTTTCTTTCGGACTGCCCGAGCGTACCCTTCTGAATGGCGTCTTCCTGTCGATGATCATCTACCTTGGCGTGAACTGTCCGGTGGTGGACGTTGCCAAGGTGCGCCAGTACATCCTCGCCGCCGATGCACTCCTGGGGAAGGACCACTACATGAAGAAGTTCATCCAGGACTTCCGCAGGCGGCAGAAACTTGCGCAACAGTCTGAGTAGTGAAGTCGCGTCGGGCCGAGGACCAGACGCGAATAGAGCCGTCAGACAGGCCCGCGATTATGGCATCCGCGCCCGTTGAAATGTTTGCGCGGGCCCGGCAGATTAGGCGGAGTCCAGGTCTGCTGGATCAGGCGCGAAATCGACCCTGGGAACCGCCTCGAATTTGACCGCGGATTCATCCCGTGCAAGCATCGGGGTATGGATGATGCTGCGGAACGCACACTCCAGCGCGAGGAATCGCGCCATGACCGCCCGGATACCACGAGCCCAATTGAAGGCAAGGAGGGGCAAATGGGTGACGACCGGCGTGCGCGACACAACACTCAGTTGTGGTTGGTGCTTTTGCTTTCCGCGGGAATCGTGGTCCTCGGTGTTGCCAACTACCGTGGACTCATCCACGGCCTCGGATTCCAGCTAGGGCCGTTCTATTTCGGGCACTGGCTCGCCATCGCGGCCGCCTCCTATATAGCCATCGTCGTTCCGGTGCAGCGCTATCTGATGTCGCACTATCCCGCGAAGCGTCGCGCTCTGATGGCGTACCATATATACGGAAATCTCCTCGCCGTTGGATTCATCTCCATCCATTTCACGCAGCAATTGAGCCGAACACCGGAGGAATTTCCCAATCTTGGCACGGGGCTGGCCTTGTACCTGGCCCTCGCCCTCCTGGTCCTCACAGGCATTCTTCTCCGCTTCGGGTTCGTGGGCCATCACAGAGCTGACTGGCGGTGGATTCATGCCGGCGCCTCGCTGACATTCTACGTAGTCATCATCTTCCACGTGCTCCATGCCCTGAACGTGACATAGGAGACCGTGACTGAACTCCGCCGGAGATAGTATGGTTGAGGGCGCAGCGCCGCGAACGGGGCGCCTGCGCCGGGGGATTGCGATGAGCGAGAATCAGAGGAGCAAGGTCTTCCGTGCCGAAACGCGACACGAGCCGGCAATGTCCGGTCGCGATTCCGGCCACGAGATGAAGGGCATGAGCCCGGGCGGGTCGCACGACATGGGCTCGATGCACGGCATGAGCCAGAGCCAGCACCACGCCATGATGATCGCCGACTTCCGGCGGCGGTTCTGGGTGTCACTCGCTCTCACCATCCCGATATTGCTGCTGTCTCCATTGGTTCAGCGATTCATCGGTCTGCAGGGCAGGCTGGGCTTCCCGGGCGATAGCTATGTGCTGTTTGCCCTTTCCTCCGCGGTCTACTTCTATGGCGGGCTGCCGTTCCTGAAAGGCATCGTCAGCGAGTTGAGAGCCAGGACCCCCGCGATGATGACGTTGATCGCCGTGGCGATTACAACGGCCTACGTCTACAGCAGCGCTGTGGTGTTCGGGTTGAGCGGGTCCGTCTTCTTCTGGGAACTGGCAACCCTTATCGACGTCATGTTGCTCGGCCACTGGCTCGAGATGCGGTCGGTCGTTGCGGCCTCGTCGGCCCTGGAAGAACTGGCCAGGCTTATGCCATCGGAAGCGCACAAGGTGATGTCCGACGGAAGCATGAAGGACGTCCCCATTGAAGACCTCGTGGCGAGCGACAGGGTCCTCGTGAAACCCGGAGAGAAGGTGCCGGCTGACGGCGAGGTCGTCGACGGTGAAACATCGGTGAACGAGGCCATGCTGACCGGGGAATCCGTTCCCGTTCTCAAGCAGGTTGGCGCGAAGGTCATCGGCGGCTCGATAAACGGAGAAGGCGCCGTCACGATGGAAGTGAAGAGGACAGGCGCCGATTCGTATCTGGCTCAGGTCACCCAACTTGTGAGAACCGCTCAGGAGAGCAAGTCTCGTACGCAGAATCTGGCAGACCGGGCGGCGCTTGTGCTCACCATCGTGGCCCTCGGTGGCGGAGCGGTAACGCTGTTTGTCTGGATAGGCCCGCTGGGCCAGGACTTCGTGTTCGGGCTATCCCGCATGGTCACCGTCATGGTCATCGCCTGTCCCCACGCGCTGGGGCTGGCCATCCCCCTGGTCGTAGCGGTGTCCACCTCCCTCGCAGCCAAGAGCGGCGTGCTCATCAAGAATCGCGACGGCTTCGAGCAGGCGCGAAGCATCCAGGCAATCCTGTTCGACAAGACGGGCACGTTGACCAGGGGTGCGTTTGGGGTGACGGACACGTTGGTGCTTGACGGAAAGACAACCGAGAAGCGATTGTTGCAGTACGCGGCCTCCGTGGAGGCCAATTCGGAACACCCCATCGCAAGAGGAATCGTCGCATCCGCTGGCGAGACTCTTCCTGTGGAAGAATTCCACTCGATACCGGGCAAGGGAACTCAGGGTCGAGTAGACGGCAAGGAAGTGATGGCCGTCAGTCCGGGTTATCTCAAGGAGCAGAACATTCCGGTCTCAGATGAGCGGATCGGGCAACTGGAAGCGCAGGGTAAGACCGTCATCTTCGTTCTGGTCGACGGAGTCCTGCGGGCGCCATAGCCCTGGCCGACGTCGTGCGTCCGGAATCAAAGCAGGCGATAGCGGAACTCAAAGCCATGGGAATCAGATGCATGATGATTACCGGCGACAATCGCCGGGTGGCCAAGTGGGTCGCTGACGAGATAGGACTCGACGAGTACTTCGCCGAGGTGCTTCCGGAACAGAAAGCCGCCAAAGTCAAAGAAGTTCAGTCGCGAGGACTGAGGGTAGCCATGACCGGCGACGGTGTCAACGACGCTCCCGCGCTGGCACAGGCTGATGTGGGCATCGCCATCGGCGCCGGCACCGATGTGGCCGTGGCCACCGCAGACGTAGTCCTGGTGCGCAGCAATCCTCTCGACGTCGTGGGCGCGATCAAGCTTTCGAGGGCTACCTACCACAAGATGGTACAGAACCTGGCGTGGGCCACGGGCTACAACGTCGTGACTATTCCGCTTGCCGCGGGAGTGGCGTACAACCTCGGAATCGTACTGGACCCGGCGGTCGGAGCGGCCCTGATGGCAACCAGCGCGACAATCGTGGCCATCAACGCGAAGTTCTTGAGAGTAGAACGATAACTGCCGTGGCTCCTGGTCCGGACCGGCGGTGACCGCACAACGACGGTTCGGCCCCGCGGCAGCACACACAGCCGGCCATCAGGTCACGGTAGTGGTTGCTTGGTGCTCTCGCCCGGCGAACCGTAGAGGTACCAGTAGACCACGCCCACAAAGAAGGCTCCACCGATGACGTTGCCGATGGTTACCGGCAGCAGGTTGTTCAGAAGAAACTGCCCCCAGGTGACCTGCGCGCCATAGAAGATTCCCGCAGGGATGAAATACATATTGGCGACGCTGTGCTCGAAACCGATAGCCACGAATGCCATTATGGGGAACCAGATGCCGAGTATCTTTCCCGTGAGATCCTCGGATGACACGGCGAGCCAGACCGCCAGACATACCAGCCAATTGCAGCCGATGCCCTTGAGCAGCAGGACCAGAAAGCCCTGCGAAACCTTGGCCTGGGCGATGCCCACAATGCTCGCCGTCCACGGGTCCTTGAGCAAGAAGACCGGTCAGGAACGTGAGGAAGTAGGCCACGGCGAGAGACCCGGCGAAATTGCCCACGTAGGAGAGCGTCCAATTCCGCAGCACCGCCCCCCAGCCGATCTTGCGAGACAGGGCCGCAGGGATGCAGGTGGCGGCGTTGCCCGTAAACAATTCGGCGCCTGCGATGACGACGAGCATCAGTCCCACGGGGAACACCGCGGCGAAGATGAACTTCTGCAGACCGGGGTTCGTGGCGCCTACTCCGGAAGCCCCCCCACCGACAATCACGGCCAGCAGACCGCCAAATGCGATGTACGCTCCGGCGAGAAAGCCAAGCACAAGCAGCCTGCCGGTGTCCACTCTCGCTTTGGCGCAGCCGATGCCATCGACCGCCGACACAATATCCCGCGGAGATTTATATGCCATGTGTATCTACAGCCTCGCGTTACGTTGAGAAGTGCAACACCGTCGAGCAGTCTACCTGTGGCAGCGCCACAGCGTCAAGGTCCCTGCGGAAGGTTGCGTACGTAGGAATCGTCGACTAGAATAACTCATGGCTGTTATCTCGCGTAGGCACCACTTCACGCCCGTGGCGGGTAGGGGCCCCGTGGAGTCGCGCACGCCTCCAACTGGAGAAGCGTTCTGAGCGTCTACTCAATCGCCATAACGTTGGTACGATTTCGCAAGCTGTGGAAGGCGTACGTGTGGCAGAGCGCCATAGCAGGGCTGACCACGTTCATCATCCTGCTGCTGCTCAGCGTCGAGAGTGCCGTTGTGATCGCCGCCCTTGGCGCCAGTGCGTTTATCGTGTTCGGACGCCCCTTCGACCTTACCGCAAGGCCTCGCAACGTGATCGGCGGGCACCTGATAGGCTTCGTCGTGGGCTCGCTCCTCGCGTTGTTACCTCAGACGTCGACGATGATGACCCTTGCGTGGTATGCGTGTTCGGTGGGAATCTCGATCTTTCTCATGGTCGTGTTCTACATGCAGCATCCTCCCGCCGCGGCCACCGCGCTGGGAGTCACCATAAGCGGCAGTTCCGCCGAGACAGCGCTCGCCATCGTCACCATCACGCTCGGGCTGGCAATCGTTCACTACGTGTTGAAGCCGCGTCTCAGGAATCTCTTCTAGATGAGAATACTGGCGATCGAGACGTCCTGCGACGAAACCGCGGCCGCGGTAGTTGAAAATGGCACACGCGTCCTCTCGAATGTGGTCTCATCTCAGATAGATATCCACCGCCGCTACGGCGGAATCGTGCCCGAGGTGGCCTCGCGACAGCACGTCCTGTCGATACTGCCCGTGTATGAAGAGGCGCTGCAGCAGGCCGGAATCGGCATCGATGGCATCGACCGCATCGCGGTGACCTACGGTCCGGGCCTCGCCGGCTCCCTGCTGGTGGGCGTCAATTTTGCGAAAGCGTTGGCTGCATCACGAGACATCCCCCTCTATGGCATCAACCACATGGAGGGGCACGTCTACGCCAACTGGCTTGCGTTTCCCACCGGGCGTGAGGACTGCTCCAGATTTCCGGCGCTGTGCCTTATCGTCTCGGGCGGACACACCGAGATGCATCTGATGTCCGGCCACGGCAGGTACCGGCTCCTCGGCAGGACACGCGACGATGCCGCAGGCGAGGCGTTCGACAAAGCGGCAAGACTACTGGAACTCGGCTACCCCGGAGGCCCCGTCATCCAGGCCGCTGCGATCGGAGCCACGGGCGCATACGACCTGCCAAGGGCCCGCCTCAGCGGTACCTATGACTTCAGCTTCAGTGGGCTCAAGACAGCGCTGTGGCACCTGGTGCACCGCGAAGATATTGTGGGACACCCCGACCTCGTGGCGCGGGCTGCGGCGAGTTTTCAGAACGCGGTGGTCGACGTGCTGGTTGCCAAGGCCGTTGCCGCGGCAGACGAGTTGGGTGTCTCCTGCATCATGGTGAGCGGGGGGGTGGCCGCAAACACCCGCTTCAGGGAACGCCTGACAGAGCGCTCCCCCGTCAGGGTACTGATTCCGCCGCCGGCCCTGTGCACGGACAACGCCGCAATGGTTGCCGCCTGCGCGTATTTCGCAGGATTGGACCGCGTGCCTGACGGGCTCGACCTCGACGTGGCGCCGGCTCTCTCGCTCGACTGAGCGCCGCTGCTACGCGGTCCCCGACACGGGAAGCGACGACACGACTCGGCTGATGCCGTCCAGCGCCTTCAGGATATTGTCCATCGACGTGGTGTAAGACAGGCGAAGGTAGCCCACTCCCTGCTCCCCGAATGACGAACCGGCGAGCGTCGCGACGCCGCCATCCTCGAGCAGGATATCCGCCAGTTCGGTGTCGGGAATACCCACTCCTCTGACGTCGGCGAACGCGTAGAATGCCGCGCTCGGCACGTGGCACGTGATACCCGGTATGGAATTCAGGCCTTCAACAAGAACGTCCCTGCGACGGCGAAACTCCTCCACCATCGACGCGACACAATCTTGCGGGCCTCGAAGCGCCTCGATTGCCGCGTGCTGCACGAAGGTCGTCGAGCACGTGACGCTGTTGGAAGCAAGTCTCGTGAACGAGTCCGCCATGCCCGGAGGCATGATGGCGTAACCGAGCCGCCAGCCGGTCATGCAATACGTCTTTGAGAACCCGCTCATGACGATGGCTCGTTCTCTCAGTCTCGGAAACTCGATGATGCTTCTCGGTCTGGCGTCGTAATAGATCTCCTCGTAGGTCTCATCCGAGAGCACCATGAGATCGTGCGCATCTGCCAGATCGGCGATAGCCTCGAAATCACCTCCGTCCAGCACCGTGCCGGTGGGATTGTGCGGTGAGTTCAACGTGATGAGACGCGTACGCGGCGTGATGGCAGCCTCGAGCGATTCGACATCGAGGCGGAAATCGTTGTCGCCCCGAAGCGCCACGGGAACGGGTTTCGCACCGGCGAAATCGATAGTCGCCGGAAAAGCGGCGAACGCAGGGTCGAAATAGATGCCCTCATCCCCCTTGTCCAGGGCCATCAGCGCCCCGTAGAACAGGATGGGTCTCAGCCCCGGAGTGACCACAACATCGGCGGGATCGACGGACACGTTCCGCATGGCGGACACCTTGTCGGCGATGGCCTGCCGTAATTCCGGCACACCCTGGGGATCACAATAGTGCGTCTGGCCGGCATCGAGAGCCCTCTTGGCGGCGGCCGTAATGTGCGCGGGCGTCGAAAGGTCCGGCTCACCGATCTCCAGGTGAACAATCTCTCGTCCGGCGGCTTCCAGCCCGCGGGCCTTCAGAAAGATGCGTAGCGCCGGTTCAGACGGCAAACGTTCGACTCGAGAAGTGATGTCCATCGGTACTCCCCTATCCGCCGTCGGGCAGGTCTACGACCGAGGCCGGCCCCGAAGGAGGCGGCTCCGGCGTATCGTCGCGATGGGTCTCGTCCTTTGCGGGCTCGAAACGGGCCTCTCCGGCCTTCGTCAGCGCCCGCCGCGCGAGCGGCGGAGTGATAAGTTCGTTAATGATAACAGACGCAAGCGTCGCGCTCACCATCGTATCGGCCAGCCCGGGAAAGCTCTGAGCCGCGATGAGCGTCAAGCCGATGGACACGCCGGCCTGCGGCAGGAGCGCAAGACCGAGGAAGGCGCCAACCTGCGGTGGTGCGTGTCCTATCCTTGCGCCGAGGCGCGTGCCTGCGTATTTGCCCGCGATGCGGACCACCACGATGACGAAAGCCACCGGCGCGGCAGTGGCGAACGTGCCGCTGTCGAAGTGCAAACCAGCGATCACGAAGAACATGGTGAAAAGCACAGCCTGAACATCGTCGACCGCAACGACCAGGTCGCCGCCCTGGCGCCGGTTGCCGACGACGAAGCCCAGTACCATGCACGCCATGATGCCCGATAGTCCCAGTGTGTCGGCAACGCCGTAGCAGAGAACGACGGCGCCAAGCACCAGCACCAGCATCAACTCGCCGGCGCGCACGAACCTCGCCATGAGCAGAACCCCACCCGCGAACAGGCCACCGAGGAGAACCGATTCCCCCAGTTGGAGCACCGGCTGAGCCACCACCGCGAGGGTGGAACTCGACATCATGGCCCCCGCGAGGGCCAGGGAGACGGCCATGGATACCGCGAACAGGACGACCGCGACCGCATCATCCAGTGCAACCACGGCCAGTAGCGTGCTCGTAAGCGGGCCCTTGGCGCGATACTCCCGCACTATAGCGAGAATGGCGGCCGGCGCCGTGGCGCTCGAAGTCGCTCCCATGAGAAGCGCGAAGGGCACGTACGTCTCTCTGAAGGAGAATCCCGGCATGATGCGTCCCGCCAGGAACGCAAGTGCCACTGCCACGGCAGTGAACGCACCGATTGCCTCCAGCAGCGTGATCCACGAGACACTTCGCCCAAGCGAGCGCAGCGTGCCGATCTCGAGGCTCGTGCCGATAAGATACGCGATGACTCCCAGCGCGATAGAGGTAATGGGTTCGAGTGCAAGGGCTTCATCGACATCGATGATGCCGGTTATCGTCGGGCCGATAAGCAGCCCGACCACCACGTATCCGGTGATCGTCGGGAGACCGAGTCGCCGCGACACAAGCCCGCCGGCCAGCCCGAGAATCAGTATCAGACCGAGAGATAGCAGGATTTCCATCGTCAGACAGGCCGGGCCATTACACGCAGAACTTGAGCCGGTATATACAGGTGTGACATCCGCGCCGCAGTCTTGCGCTTCACAAGCCGGCTAACGGGCTTCACTCCGAGCCGCTCAACATGTCACAACTCTTGGCGTAGTATGCCGCGATGATTCCCTTCATCGACAGTTCACCAACCAGGCGCTCGCCCGACGCCACCGCCAGGTGCCGTATCTTCTTGTCCCAGAATGTCGCGAGGGCCTCGGCGATCGTAGTCTCCGGACTGCAGGTCACCACCGGCGACGTCATGAACTCCTGGACCGTCGACATGTTGCCATGGATCAGCGATTTGGGACGGAATACGCCCGTGGTATACATCCTGTCAGGCAGGGGGTTCAGGAGTTCGAGGAAATCTTTCTCGGTCACCACGCCACGCAGTATCCGCACGCCCGCCTCTTTCTCCTCCACCACCCAGACATGGCTCTTGAGTCTCAAGAGTCGCGCCACTTTGCAGAGGCTCGCTGACTTGTCGATCACCGGTGGATCCGTGTGCATTACCTCGGAAACCAGGACATCACCGAATTCAAGTTCTTTCACGCAGTCACCACACCTCGTCTGAGCCACCCGAGCCGTCTCGACTATCGAGTAGTCTAGCACCGCCGCTTACAGGTGTCATCGGCAATCCGGGCATCAGGCCACACGCTGCTGCCCCCACTCCCCGTCCCTGTCCGGAGCGTCCACGTTCTGCAGCCACCGACTTCCCAGGGGGCACGCGTCACACAAGCCCTGCCGGCAGTACTCGCGGAACAGGTGCAGCATTCCCTGCTGTTCCGCCGCATTCAGATGCGCGCGGCCGCAGCGGAACTGCCGACTCATGTGACGCGTAGCCGCGTTCGGACGATGCCGCAGGGTACGCCCTAAAAAGCCTGAGTGACGCATCGAGAAGTTGACTGTCTCGCGTGCCCAGTGCGATAGCCGCGACCCACGGCAGCACCGCGTTGATAACTATTTCCCGGGCTTTGGCAGCGCCGATGATATCGGATTCACGTGTCATCTGTCCGAAGTGATAGTGCCGGCGCCAGTACAGGCTCCCGGAGAGCCGAAAAGCTCGCTCGAGTAGCGCGGCGGCCTGCCGCGGCGCGTCGCATAGTCCCAGAACGATGCCCGGCGTCCGGTCAGCAATGTCCGCAAACGCGGGCCACAAATCGGCGAGGGCGACCATTCGACGTACCGGCGCGTTGTTGGGATATACGCCGCTGATTCGCCATCGGTGCGAGGCGATCGGCTCCATGGCCCGCATGACCTCGCGCCAGCAGTCTTCCCATCGATGTGCCGGTTCAGAATCGTGAAGGGCTGTACCCGTCCTTTGCGAAGGCAACAGTCCCGCCACTCCCAGGACCAGCGCCCGCGATGGTCGTCGTCGACGGAAAGCCAGAGCATCGAGTACGGATTGCGGTCAGGCGCCGTCCCAACTCCATCGAGACGTCGGCGTTTGCGGCATAGCCGAGGGCGCGCGCGACTCCGTGGGCGAGCGGTTCCCAACCGGCCACCCGACCGGCCAGGTCGGATATCTGCGCGGCACGAGTTAACAGGCGTGCGGTGCCGGCACCTTCGAGACGGCGGCACACGTCACTCTCGTCACGGTTGAACGCGTGCGCGCAAGGAAGCGGCGACGAGTCCAGTGGACTCAATGCCCGTTCCAGCACCACCTCGGGAACGTCACGCCCGCCGGCGACGCACCGCGCGGAGGTCCCGCGCTCGCCGGCGACGACATGCAATATTACCCGGTCATACGCGGAATCAACGTCGTGCCCGTGGCGGTGCCAGTCATCACCGTCCAGATGAAGTTCCACATCCCCCGTCACGTGGCCACCGTCCCCGAAAATCAGCACCGCATCGCGGTAGTCAGGGCCGAAATTGCCCGCCGGGATGCCCGGATACACAACGCGCACCGAATCTCCATCCCGGGTCACCATGCGAAGCCCCACACAACCACTCCAGGAGCGATGCATCTCACGCTCTGACTCGAATATCCGTTTCCGTGTACTCAAGAGAAAAAAAATAGGACGGACTAGCGTCCGCCGTCCTCCGCGCCGTACTCGAAATTGCTCCGCTCGGCCACCATCCCCAACAGAGTGACCGAAGTCCCTCTCGGCTCGTACTGCCCCGTCTCCCATTCGCTGACCGTCTGCTGCCGGATGCCGAGACGGCGAGCCATCTCCTCCTGGGTCAACCCCAGATGCCTGCGCAAGGCCCTTATCCGCCGCCTGTCCCAGCTTGCCGCTCTCATCTCTCACGAAGAGTGTATACACGGTGCAGTGTACAAATCAAGACGCGACAAGTGGACTTGCACGCCACGGAGGGTGTGCTATAATCTTTGGCAGTCTTAGCAGTCGACTGCTAATCGAAGTAGAGGTAGGAGGTAGGTATGTCCAAACTTGTACCCCTTGGAGATCGGGTTGTGATTAAACCGTCTCCGAAAGAAGAAGTCAGCAGAGGGGGAATCGTTCTCCCGGATACCGTCAAAGAGAAGCCCCAGGAAGGTGAGATTATCGCGGCAGGCGCCGGGAAACTCACCGACGAGGGCAAGCGCCTTCCTATGGATGTCAAGGTCGGCGATATCGTCATCTACTCCAAGTACGCCGGCACTGAGTTCAAAGACAAAGACGTCGAACTGGTAATCATGCGCGAGAGCGACATACTCGCCAAGAAATCGTAGCATCGTAGCAAGGAGAATGTGTAATGGCTAAGCAAGTACTCTTCGGCGAAGAGGCGCGCAAGAAACTCAAGACCGGTATCGACACGCTTGCCGATACTATCCGCGTCACCCTTGGGCCACGCGGCCGCCCCGTCGCCATCGACAAGAAGTTCGGCGCACCCAACGTCATCAATGACGGTGTGGCCATCGCCAAGGAAATCGAGTTGCCCGACCCGTTCGAAAACATGGGTGCTCAGCTCGTGAAGGAAGCGTCCACCAAGACCAACGACCAGTGCGGAGACGGCACCAGCACGTCCGTTATCCTGGCGCAGGCAATTGTACGTGAAGGTTTCAAGAACATCGCCGCCGGCGCCGATTCGCAGTCGTTGAAGCGCGGTATCGAGAAGGCCGTCGCTGTCATGGTCGATGAGCTCAAGAGCATGTCCATCCCGGTCAAGGGCAAGGAGCAGGTGGCCCAGGTTGCCTCGCTGTCCGCTGTTGACAAGGAGATCGGCGCACTTATCTCCGACGTCATGGAGAAGGTCGGCAAAGACGGCGTCATCACGGTTGAAGAGGGCAAGGGCCTGCAGTTCGAGACGGAATTCGTCGAGGGTATGAAGTTCGACCGCGGCTATGTGAGCGCGTACTTCATCAACAACCCCGAGACGATGCGCGTCGAACTGGATGACCCCTATATCCTCATCACCGACAAGAAGATCTCGGCGCTGAACGACATTCTTCCCGCGCTCGAAAAGATGGTCCAGACCTCCAAGAACATCGTCCTCATCGCCGAGGATGTGGAGGGCGAGCCTCTCGCCACGCTGGTGGTTAACAAGCTTCGCGGCACCCTGAGCCCGCTGGCCGTCAAGGCCCCCGGATTCGGCGATCGCCGCAAGGCAATGCTCCAGGACATCGCAGTTCTCACCGGCGGCACGGTCATCTCCGAGGAAGTCGGCCGCAAACTTGACTCCGTGACAGTCGATGACCTCGGACGCGCCCGCAGAGTCGTTGCCGACAAGGACAACACCACAATCGTCGAGGGCAAGGGCCAGCCGGCGGCCATCGAGTCCCGCATCAAACAGATCCGCTCAGAGATCGAGTCCAGCACCTCGGACTACGACAAGGAGAAGCTGCAGGAGCGGCTGGCGAAGCTCGCCGGCGGCGTTGCAGTCATCAAGGTCGGTGCAGGCACCGAAGTTGAACTCAAAGAGAAGAAGCACCGTGTTGAGGACGCACTCAGTGCCACCAGGGCAGCTGTCGAGGAAGGCATACTTCCCGGCGGCGGCGTCTCCCTGCTGACGGCGGCTAAGGCGCTCGACAAGTTGAAGCTTTCGGGCGACGAAGCGACCGGCGTCCTGATCCTGAAACGCGCCGTCGAAGAACCACTGCGCTGCATCGCGACCAACAGCGGGCGCGAGGCCTCAGTGGTGGTCAACCGCGTGAAGGAAAGCAAGAAGGGCATCGGTTACGACGCGATGAACGACGAGCTTGATGTCAACATGATTGAGCGAGGTATCGTGGATCCCCTCAAGGTCACGCGTTCTGCGCTGCAGAATGCGGCCAGTATCGCCAACATGATTCTCACGACGGAGAGCCTCATCACGGACATCCCCGAGAAAGAGAAGCCTATGGCCATGCCTCCGGGTGGTGGCGGCTACGGCGACTACTAACCAGTTGTTCGAGTGAGTGACAGAGAGGGGGCCGCGCTTGAAGCGCGGCCCCCTCTTCGATTCCTGCAACACCGGGACATCCGTTCTCAACAGAGAGCCGGCAATTCGGGCAGCGGGACGGACTCAACCGGCCCCACAACGGCAAGGCTCAAGTTCGGCGTCGTGAGATACTCGTCCGCAACCTGTGCGATATCATCAGGGGTGACGGACTCGACGCGCTCACAGACTTCGTCAAGCGTCAATATCTCTCCGTTCAATAGCTGCTGCGCCCCGTACCATAGAGCAGCATTCTGGGTGTCCTCCAGACGCAACTCCAGCCGGCCCTTGACGAGCTCCTTGGAACGGCGAAGTTCTTCCTCGGTCACACCCACCTTCATTCGGGTGAGTTCCAGCAACAGGGCCTCAACGCATTCCTCCAGGCGGGCGGGATCAACACCTGCGTAGATCACCATCGAGCCCGAGGAAAGAAAGTGCTCGCCATAGCAATGGATGTCATAAGCGAGCCCCCGCTTCTCCCGAATCTCGGTGAACAGCCGGCTGCTCATGCCTCCTCCCAGTATCACGCTCAGGGCGTCGGCAGCGTAACGCATCTTGTTGCACCGTGAGACTCCATGCAGCCCGAGGCAGACGTGCGCCTGCTCGCCCTCCCGTGTGTCGACGGCAACTCTCGGCTCGCGCTGCGCGGGGTCTACTCGATATCCCTTGTCAGTCGTACCAGGGAGCAGCCCGTCGCAACGCGTCTCGATCTCACGGCATACGTCTTTGTGCACCACATCGCCGGCCACACACGCCACCATGTTGCCGTAGCGATAGTGCGTGTCGACGTAACCCAGCAGCGCTTCGCGCCCAAGAGACGAGACGGTCTCCTTGCTGCCTGCGATATCGCGCCCAAGCGGTTGGTCGGGCCACAGCAATGTATCGATGAGCAAAGACACGCGCTGTTGCGGAATATCCAGGCTCATGTTGATCTCTTCGATGATGACCTGCCGCTCCTTTTCAATCTCGGCCGGATCGAAGACCGAATGCACAGCGATGTCGAACAGCAGGTCGATCGCGGTGGACATGTGAGCCCTTGTCACCTTGGCGTGGTACACGGTCTCCTCGCGTCCGGTGCCGGCGTTGAGGATTCCGCCCACACCCTCGATCTCAGCGCTGATATCCTTGGGAGTCGGTCGCCGGCTCGTGCCCTTGAAGCAGAGGTGCTCTATGTAGTGCGAGGTGCCCGCCTCGTTGTCGCTCTCGTAGCAGCTTCCGACAGCGGCCGCCAGCGCCACCCCCACGGAACGAGCGGTCGGCATGGGGCAGGTCACCACGGTCAGTCCGTTGTCAAGAATTGTGCGCGTATACATAACCGCCAATTCTACGGGCGGGGCCTGCCCGCGTCAAAGCACGTGCGGTATACGGCCGACTGTACGCACGTTCCGTCAGTCCCGGCGCCCGTTGTTCAGAAGCGTGTTGACGGTCTGTCTGTCTATAGCTAGACTGTCGCCGGTCACTCCTCACTAAACCCGTTGAACGAAGCACTGGAGGCCCATGCAACGCAAGACGAAGATTATCTGTACCATCGGCCCCGCGAGCGAGTCCCACCAGACCATCGAGAGACTCGCACGGGCCGGGATGGACGTAGCACGGCTCAACTTCTCCCATGGCACGTACGAAGAGCATGCAGCGCGCATCATGAACGTGCGAAAGGTCGAAGAAGCAGTGGGGCGCCCGATAGGCGTGCTGCAGGACCTGCCCGGTCCGAAGATACGAACGGGCCAATTGAAGGCCGAGATGGTGCGCCTCGACGAGGGAGAGGAAATAACGCTCACCACCGAGACGATACTCGGTGACGAGCATCGTGTCTCCGTCTCGCTGGAATCCCTGGCCCGCGACGTGCATGCCGGGGACTCCATCTTCGTGAGCGACGGGACGATTCGGCTGGACGTGAAGGACACCACCGACACCGAGATTCGCTGCGTGGTCGTCGCCGGTGGAGTGCTCACTGACATGAAGGGCATCAACGTCCCGGGAGTGGCCCTGAGCACTGAGGCGGTAACGAGCAAGGACCTGGAGCACCTCGCATTCGGGCTCGAACATGACATCGATTTCGTCGCTCTCTCATTCATCACAAGCGCTAACGACATCAACCGGGCCAAGGATTTCATCAAGAAGAAGGGCTCCAATGTTCCGGTAATCGCGAAGATAGAGCGCGCCGAAGCGCTCAAGAACATCGACCCGATTATCGACGCAGCCGATATCGTGATGGTGGCGCGGGGCGATCTCGGGGTTGAGGTGCCCCTGCGGCGCGTGCCGATCGAACAGAAACGAATCGTGGCCAAGTGCAATGCACTGGGCAAGCCGGTAATCGTGGCTACCCAGATGCTCGAGTCAATGGTATCCTCGCCCCGTCCTACCCGCGCCGAGGCAAGCGATGTCGCCAACGCGATATTCGAGGGTGCCGATGCGGTCATGCTCTCGGAAGAGACCGCTGCGGGCGGTTTTCCGGTTGAGGCGGCCGGCACCATGGCCGGCATCGCCATCGAAGCTTCAGCAGCTCTCCCGTACCAGGCGATGCTCTCTCAGATGTCCGCGTCAGTGACTGCGCAGCCGGACGACGCGATCAGCTACGCCGCTGTAAGCATCGCGGAGCAAGTGCGCGCAAGCGCGATACTGGCATTTACAACCTCCGGCAGCACGGCGATGCGCGTGGCGAGATACCGCCCGAAGTGCCCGCTGCTGGGCATCACGACGCACCCGCACGTCGTGAGGAGGCTATCGATTGTCTGGGGAGTCACGCCGATGCAGACTGTGGAGTACCGGTCTATCGAGGAGGCCTTCGCGATTGGCGCCAGGCTGGCGCAGAGCACCGGGGTGGCAACAACCGGCGACCTCATCGTAGTCACCGCCGGTGTCCCCTTTGGTGTGGCCGGTCACACCAACATGCTGAGAGTCCTGAGACTCACTTGATTCGACGGTGCATCTGCACACGGGGTGGCGAGCGGTTGACACAGGAGGCAAGCGGAAGTCCGAACACTATCCCCTTCGACGATGTGCGCCGGGCTTGCCCGTTATTTCCTGATTTGCCAGTGCTATAATCCCGAATGGTGTCGCGGGCCCTGAAGAGGCGCTCTTCAGGCAAGAACGCGAGGCCACGCTCTTAAACGCGGTTCCCAGTCGAACTGAACGTGCGTGCCGACCGCCGAGGCTGGCGGCGTGCCTGAGCGCGGCGGATTTGCGAGCAAGCCATCGCTCGGATTGCCAGACCAATGATGAAGTCGGATCTCCACGTCCATAGCAAGTACTCGGAACACCCGGCAAACTGGCTCGCGGGCCAGTTCAGCATTCCCGAGTCGTTTACAGACCCTCTGCATATCTACCGCACCGCGCGTGCACGCGGCATGACGCACGTTACCATCACCGACCACAATACTATCAGCGGTTCGCTGCAGATCGCGCATTTGCCGGGGACTTTCATCTCCTGCGAATTCACCGCGCTCTTCCCTGAAGACCAATGCAAGGTACACGTGCTGACGTATCACATCACCGAGCAGCAATTCCAGGAACTCGCGACCGCTCGGCAGGATATCTACGCCATGGTGGGCTACCTCGATGAGTACCATATCCCCAACGCAATCGCACACCCGCTCTATTCGGTCAATAACAAGCTCACGCAGGCTCATTTCGAGAAATTGCTGCTGCTGTTTGACCTCATCGAATTGAACGGATTCCGAAGCCCGGAAGTGAACAGCAAGCTGCGAGCAACCGTGGCAAGTCTCACTCGCGAGCAACTGGAAACGCTCGCAGAAAAGCATCACATCGACAATCCCAAACTTGATCCGGCACGCAAGTTCCACATCTCCGGCTCTGACGACCACTCCGGCCTGTTCGTCGCGAGGAGCCATACGTCGAATCCCGGCGATGACCCGCACGACTTCTTCATCCATCCCGAATTGAGCGAGGCTTGCGAGACAGCATCCGAGCCCGCGCACCTTGCCTACGCCATCTACTCAATCCTGTATCAGCACATCGAGAAGAAGGTGAACATCCAGCAGTACCTCGCCCGGAATGAGGCCCTGCGGCACATGTCGCAGCTTCTCACCATGGAGAAGCCACATTCGCCGTCAACCTTGTACTCGCTCATCGTGAAGCTGGTCAGCCTGCGGAGAAGAAGAAAGAACACTACCGAGATACTGTTGCGCAGGACATTGAAGCGCATGCCCGAAATGACGCGCAACCTCACGGCCGAAAACGCTCCTCAGCGGTGGTTCACCATGATGTCAACCACTGTGGACGAAAACGTCAGGGAACTTCTCGACCATACCATCGAGCAACTCAAGACGGGAAACGTATTCAACATCATCAACGGCATCGGGGCGATTTCCTCGCTGTACGTACTGTCTATCCCGTACTACATCGCCTATAAGTCATTCCAGGACACCCGGCAATTTGCCGAACGTCTGAGCGTCATCCCTTCGCCACCGAGACGACCCAAAGCGGTGCACCTCAGCGACACGTACTATGAGATCAACGGCGTGGCTAAGAGCCTCCAGCAGATGACTATCCAGGCGAAACGGCTCGGCCTCGACTACACCTTCGTCACCTGCGCGGACCGGGAAAGCCTGTTCGGAGAGAAAGTCTTTAAACCGGTGCAGGTATACGACCTTCCCGAGTATCCGGAGATGAAGCTCGCGTGCCCTCCCGTCCTCGACATCATCGATTACTGCTTCCGCGAAGACTTCACACATGTCCACTCAGCAACACCCGGCCCCGTCGGGCTGGCGGGACTTCTTGTAGCGAAGCTGCTGAACCGGCCGTTCTACACAACGTACCATACGGCACTGCCGCAGTACGCCGCGCAGCTCACCGGGGACCAGTCGCTTGAAGGCTTCATGTGGGTATATCTAAGGTGGTTCTACAATCAGGCGGATACGGTGTTCACCCCGTCTCAGGCCTTCAGGGACGAACTCATCTTCAACGGCATCGCACCCGGAAAGGTCGTGGTGATGCCTCACGGCGTGGATACCGAGCGATTCACTCCTCGGGATTGGAGCAAGAACGGAGACGTGTTCAAACTGCTCTACGTCGGAAGAGTCTCGAAGGAGAAGAATCTCGACGTGCTGGCGGACGCCCTCAAGTCGATGCACCGCCAGGATGTGAAGCTCACTATAGTCGGCGATGGCCCCTACCGCGCCGAACTCATGCAGGACCTTGCCGCTCTCAACGTCGACTTCCCCGGATACCTGGAGGGGGATGCGCTGGTGCAGGCATACCGGAATGCGGACCTGTTCGTGTTTCCTTCGACCACCGATACGTTCGGGTGTGTAATTCTCGAGGCACACTCGTGCGCCGTCCCGACGATTATCACCGATGCGGGTGGACCTCGCGACATCGTGGTCCCGGGAGAGACCGGCGTCGTCGTTCAGGGCAAGAACGCACCGGCACTCAGGAAAGGCATCGAGTCGATGCTCGACAGGGATAAGCTATCCACGATGGGGTTGCACGCTCGCGCGACGGTTGAAGCCAGGCGATTCGACCAGTCCTTCCTCGAGTACTGGAAATGCTATGAACGCGCGCCGGCGTCAAGGAACCCCGGCGCCAACGGCAACGGCGCGTCTCACTGACCCTGTGCGTGTTTTACCGCGAGAGTCCCGGTGGCCATGTACACCGTTCGCTCACAGATATTGGTCACGCGATCCGCGCACCGCTCCAGGTTGTGCGCCACCCAGATCAGCCGGGTAGCCCGGGTAATGGTTTTGGGGTCCTCGAGCATGAAGGTCAGCAATTCGCGGTAGACCTGGTTATAGAGCGCATCGATATCATCGTCCTCGGCGCTTATCCGCATGGCCTCATCCGCGTTGCGGGTCACGAACGCCTCGAGGCTGCGCCTCAGCATGTCACGCGTCTTGTCCGCCATCCGGGGTA
Organism: uncultured Chloroflexia bacterium; assembly: GCA_963761225.1. GTDB lineage: Bacteria > Chloroflexota > Dehalococcoidia > GIF9 > AB-539-J10 > SKVJ01. The sequence goes on from CAVXGE010000010.1 coordinate 33,550, forward strand.
TGTCGATCAACGGTTTGAGCGGCGGCTCATCGCCGATCATGATCGTGATGTTGCCTATACCCTCGGCGTGGTCTCCGATGCGCTCCAGTTCGCCAAGCAGATGGATGATGGATACTATAAGCCGCAGGTCGCGTGCAACGGGCTGCTGGGTGATGATCAACTGCACGCACCGCTCTTCCATCTCCCGGCATTCATTGTCGACCTTCGCGTCATCGGCAACGACCTGACGCGCGAGCACAAGGTCTCGTTCGACAAGGGCGTTCACTGACCGCGCGATGGCCTTTTCCACCATGCTGCCGACAACGAGCACGCCGTCTTGCAGCTGCCGAAGATGCAGGTCATAGCTCTCTCGTGTCATAGTTCACCTCGCCTAGCCGAATCGGCCGGTAATATAGTCCTCAGTGCGCTTGTCCCGCGGGCGTTCGAATATCTCTCCGGTAACTCCGTATTCAATCAATTCTCCCAGCAGAAAGAACCCCGTCCAGTCTGAAGCACGGGCGGCCTGCTGCATATTATGGGTGACGATAACGATTGTGTATTGCTTCTTCAACTGCTGCATGAGTTCTTCGATCTTCAGCGTCGACAGTGGGTCCAGCGCGGAACAGGGTTCGTCCATCAATATGACTTCAGGCTCAACGGCAAGCGCTCTGGCTATGCACAGTCTCTGCTGTTGCCCGCCGGATAGCGCGAGACCCGATTTTGACAGGTCGTTCTTGACTTCGTCCCATAGCCCCGCTGCCGTAAGACTCTGTTCGGCGATGCGGTCGAGACGTCCCTTTCTGTTCTCGCCAAGAACACGCGGGCCGAACACCACGTTCTCATAGATTGTCTTCGGAAAAGGGTTCGGCTGCTGAAACACCATGCCGACGCGTTTTCTCAATTCGACCACATCAATGGTGGAGCCGTAGATATCCTCGCCATCGAGCAGCACCTGTCCTTCGAGCCTCGACCCGTTGATTGTATCGTTCATCCGATTCAGGGCCCGGAGAAACGTGGATTTTCCACACCCTGAAGGACCGATCAGCGCCGTGATCTGATGTTCTCGGATATCGAGGTTCACGGCTTTCAGCGCCTCGCACGAGCCGTAATAGAAGTCCACGTTGCGTACGGTAATCTTGGGATCCATTACCTCCCCCCATCATTCTGGATTGGAGGCGGCTCGAAACCCACTTCGTGAGCAGGTTTGTCACCAGTATCAGCACTACCAGCACCATGCCGGTGGCCAGGGCCTTCTCCAGAGCGTTCGTTTCCATCGCGAGGTAAAACACATGGACGGCAAGTGTCCGTCCGGGTGACAACGGCCCCGTGGGCATGCCGGAACTCCCTCCCATCGTTATGAACAACGGGGCGGATTCCGAGACCGCCCTACCGACGCACAGGATTATTCCCGTCACCACACCAGGCATCGCAGCCGGTACAACCGCCCGGGTTACCATTTGCCACTTCGTCGAACCTAGAGCGAGCGCGGCTTCCCGTTGCGATTGAGGCACGGAGCGCATGGCCTCCTCCGCCACCCGCGTGAGATACGGCAGCAGCAGACACACGAGCGTAAGGGCACCGGACAGGATGGAAAAACGAAAGTTCATCACCACAACAAACGCCGCGTAGCCAAACAGGCCAAAGACGATGGACGGAACGCCGGCGAGCAGTTCGACTCCGTATCGAATGAAGCTTATAAGCCGGTTGTCAGGTGCATACTCGGCCATGTACACCGCGGCCCCAAGTCCCAGAGGAGTGAGAAGGAGCATGGTCACGACAACTATCCACAGGGTGGAGACGATGCATGATGAGATGCCACCCTCGCCACCGAGGCCGCCCGCCGGCGGTGTCAGCAGAAACTGCAGGTTGATCTCCGGGGCGCCCCGCATCACCACATACCCAACGATGAAGAGGAGTACCGCTACCGCAATCGCTCCGCACGCCCATACGACACCGAAGGCAATCTTCTGCTGGGTCCGGGGCCGGATACGCCGCATTACTGCGGCCTCCGCTTGTATGCGAGCAAACTCACGCTGTTGATAATCATGACCATCACGAACAACACAAGTCCCGTCAGATACAGGACACTCTGATGTATCCCTACCGCCGCGCTGATCTCAACGGCGATGTTGCCCGTTAGCGTGCGCGCGGGGCTGAACAGGCTATCCGGAAAGATCGGCGCGTTCCCGATGACCATCACCATCGCCATGGTTTCCCCTATCGCACGTCCGGTCCCGAGGATGACGCCCGCCATGATGCCGCGTCTGGCGCTGGGAAGAAGGACATGCCACACGGTTTGCCATTGCGTGGCGCCCAGGGCCAACGCCCCTTCCTTGTACGTGCGAGGCAGTGCCCTGATGCTGTCTTCCGTGATACTCGTGATCGTGGGCAACACCATGACAGCAAGCACAATCGCTGCAGCGAGCACCGAGGACCCGGAGCCGCGATGTCCGATTTCTGCTATCAGAGGAACCAGGGCCACCATGCCGACCAGGCCGTACACCACCGAAGGTATCCCGACGAGCAACTCCACAGCGGGCCTCACGACGGTCCGCACGCGGGGTGGCGCTACCTCGGCAAGGAGTACGGCCGCGCCCATGGACAACGGCACCGCGATGGCCAGCGACAGGGCCGTCACCAGCGCCGAACCGACCACCATGGTGAGGATTCCGAACTTGTCATATCGCGGGTACCATTCGGTTCCAAGTAGAACCTTGAACAGCCCCACCTCTCGCAGCGCAGGCAGACTCTCGCGGAAGATGAACGCAGCGATGACAATCAGGATTACGAATGAGCCGATTCCGAGGATAAACACCAGCCGCCGTGAGATCCAGTCTATCGCGTACCGTGACATCATCCGCTCACCGTCCGTTCACAAAGGTCAGGGTGGGGCAGCTCGTTGCTTCCCCACCCCGACTTGTCGAATTGTATACTGCGTCTCGCATGATGGTCGACTAATGAATCTTGATGTACCCTTCGTCCGCTGCCATCTGCTGGCCGGCCGCGCTCAGACAGTAGTCGATATATTCCTTGACCACTCCCGTCGCTTCGCCCTTCGTGATGTAGTTCAGATACCGCATCACCTTGTAGCTTCCGTTCAACACGTTGTCTTCGTTGCAGACAACACCATCAATCTTGAGCGCCTTCACCGAGCTGTCAACGTAGCCCAGGGAGATGTAGCCGATAGCATTCTTGGTGCCCGCCACTTTCTGCTTCACTGCTCCGTTGGAAGGAAGGAACTCCGCGTCAGCTGCAACCTCGACGCCGTTCATCACCAGCGTCTCGAACACCTCGCGAGTTCCGGAACCTTCTTCGCGGTTGATAACGGTCCATTCGTCGTTTGATCCCGCGGCGAAGATGGCCTGTACATCGCTGAGCGAAAGGTTCTCAAGGGTATTGCTCGGGTGCACCACAATTGCGACGCCGTCAGCCGCCACGCGGTAGACCACCAGGTCCGGATTCGCGCTCATTTCCTCGGCCTTGACATCGCGCGAAGCAGCGCCGATGTCCAGCGTGCCGTCCGCGGCGCCCTTCACTCCCGCACTTGAACCTCCCCCCTGCACCGTGATGTCAACTCCGCTATTCTGAGCCATGAAAGCCGCGGCCCATTTCTCGGAAAGCGGTTGGACTGTTGTGGAGCCTCCCGTGATGATGGTGCTTCCTCCGCCGCTGCAGCCGGAAGCGGCCACGGCGACAAGGGCCAGCAACGCCACGGCAGCCATCACTACTCTGTTTCCTGCTCTACTCATGCAACCTCCTCGTATTTGTCTGTTTCCGCTTATCTATTCGTTGCGACCGGGTCGCAATCGCGGTGTCTTCTCTTGTTGAACGTCGCCTCAGTTCACTCGTTGAAGCAGAGCCAGTCGCTCATAACCAACGTGCGGCACTTCACACCGAACCGCTACATGCCCCACACGCACCTGCTCCATATCCTTGTACGCAACGTCAGTAGTGTAGAGGCGAACGCTTAAGCAGCCGTTAAGGTCGTGTTAAGGCGAAGTAAAAACCAGAAGTTGTCCGCCGGGCGAGGCCGGCAGGAGCACGCCCCTAGATTGTGGATAACGGCAGATAGAAAGAGAAGGTGGACCCTTTGCCCTGCACGCTGTCGGCCCAGAGAGCCCCGTGATGCATCTCAATGATGTGACGCGCGATAGCGAGTCCAAGACCGGTCCCTTTGCTGCTGCGCGACTTGTCAGCCTTATAGAACCGTTCGAAAATCCGGTTCAAATCATCCGGGGCGATACCTACTCCGGTATCGGTAACGGATACGGTGAGCCGGCCGGGTACTTCTACACGCGCCCGCACCACGATCGTGCCACCCGCGGGCGTGAACTTGATGGCGTTGTGTATCAGGCTGACGACGACCTGCTCCAGACGGCGCTCATCGCCTCCGGGTTCCGGCAAGTCGACCGGGACATCGACCTCTATATGCAATCCGGCGCGTGCCGCCTGCGCGTCGAGTCGCTCCACAGCTCGTGCAACCAATGCCGCGATGTTGACGGGCTCGCGAGAGAAGGTCACCTGTCCCGACTCGACAAGAGACAACTCGCCGAGTTCTTCAACCATCTGCGCCACTCGGTCAACCTCCACTTCGATACGATGGCTGTAGTCCTGGACGAGCGCCGGCTCCTCGGCTCCATCGCCCTCGAGGGTCTCCGCAAGCAACTTGAGCGATGCCAGAGGTGTACGCAGTTCATGCGAGATATTAGCAACGAATTCGCGGCGCACTCTCTCCAGCCGTCTGAGTTCCGTAACGTCCTGCAGCACGACCACGCAGCCCCCATCGAGCCCCACCGGAGACGCCGTTACCTTGAGGAAGTTGCGCCCGGGAACGGATTCAATCATCCCGGTTTGCTCGGTACGGGTGGCCATGCACTGTCGAAAAAGCTGGTGCATCTCATGGTCGCGCACCACCTCGATGAACGAGCGGCCCAGGACACGCGATTCGGGTAGATGCTGGCGTGCAAGCTCGACGCGGTTGACAAATACCACGGTACCGTGGGAGTCAGTCACCACAACGCCGTCCGTGATCGCTGACAGCACGGCCAGCAAGTCGTCGCGTTCGGATTGCGCTTTGGCCAGCCGGTCTGCGAAGCGGCTGCCCGAAATCTCCACCGCATCAATCAGCGTGTCAACCGATGCCGGAGCTGCGGATTGAGATTGAGCCCCGGCGCTCGATGCCAGGGCCTGGATCGCCATCACGAGCGGCCGCATCATTGCCACAACACGGCGTCGTTCAAGCAATGCAGCTACCGCGACGCCCAGCAACAGGCAAGCCACGATAACCACGGCCAGTTGGGAATCAGCCAGCACCAGCATCGCCCCGTCGATGTGCGGAGGGCCACCACCTCCCGGCCCCTGCGGAAACCATGACACCGACAGTGTAATCAATCGCACAGCATCGTCCCGTTCCAGCGGGTGTCAACCATCCAACTTATAGCCCACTCCCCGCACCGTGAGCAGCAGCGCCGGGTGCGCCGGGTCAACTTCTATCTTCTGACGCAACCACCTCACATGAACATCTACTGTGCGGGAGTCACCGCCAAACTCGTAGCCCCAGACCTTGTCGAGCAGATAGTCGCGGCTGAACGCCCTGCGAGGATTCTGCGCAAGGAACACGAGCAGGTCATACTCTTTCGGACTGAGCGGCATGTCGACGCCGTCGCGGGAAACGACGTGCCGGTCGACATCGATAACCAGATTGCCGGCCCGAACGACGCCGCGACCCGCCACGGCGGATCTCTCGGTCTCCTCTTTCAGCAAGTCGCTCCGTCGCAACATCGCTTTGACGCGGGCAAGAAGCTCCCGCAGACTGAATGGCTTGGTGATGTAGTCGTCCGCGCCCATTTCCAGGCCGACGACCTTGTCGATCTCATCGGCCTTGGCCGTGAGCATGATGATCGGGACGCTCATCTCTCTGCGCAGGATGCGGCATACATCGAATCCATCGAGGCCCGGCAACATTATGTCGAGCAATATGAGGTCGGGTTTGCGGGAGCGTGCGACCTCCACTGCGGTCTCCCCATCATGTGCCGTGACCACCTCGTATCCCTCGCGCACAAGGTTATGGCGCACTACGTCCAGCAGATTCGCGTCGTCTTCAACCACCAGGATTGTCTTCGCCATAACGCGCCTACATCTTCCGGTCAGCTAGTATACGCCAATGGTCGTTACCCGGCCCCAGTCTTCCCGGCTGCCGCTTGCCGCTGCCAGCCGATTCGGTTAGCATTTGGCACACCGCTGCACCAGATAGGGAGGGCATGATGGACATCAAGAAGAAGAAGGGACTCCTCGACTTCCGCCGCATGAAGGAGCAGGGTGAGAAGGTCACCTGGCTCACGGCATACGACTATCCAACGGCAATTTTCGAAGAGCGGGCGGGAATCGACATGATCCTGGTCGGTGACTCGATGGGCAATACCGTCTACGGCTACGCGTCGGGCACGATGCCCGTTACGATGGACATGTGCATCGTCCACTGCCAGGCGGTGCGGAGAGGCGCCCCGAACACCTTCATCATGGGTGACATGCCGTTCGGCTCATACCAGACCAATCCTGATGATGCCGTCCGAAACGCGGTCCGTTTCCTGAAGGAAGCCGAGGTTGATTCGGTGAAGCTGGAGGGTGGCCGGAGAGTGGCGCCGATGATACGGGCTATCGTCGACGCGGGAATGGTCCTGTGCGGCCACATCGGATTGACACCGCAGAGTACCGGCCAATTCGGCGGCTACAAGGCACAGGGACGCACCGCCGAAAGCGCGCTCGAGGTCATCAAAGACGCGCGTGCCGTCCGTGACGCGGGCGCGGCCATGTTGCTCCTTGAGGCGGTCACGCCGGAGGTGAGCGGCTTCATAGCGAAGGACCTCGACATCCCCGTATATAGCATCGGCGCCGGCCCCCTGTGCGACGGCCAGCTCCTCATCGTCAGCGACGTGCTCGGCATCTGGGAGGCATTCAAGCCGAAGTTCGTGCGGCGCTATGCCGAAGTGGCGGATATTTCAGTCAAAGCCATCACCCAGTACGTGGCCGACGTCCGCGGTGGTCAGTTCCCTGAGGACGTCCATTGCTACAAGATGATAGAAGGTGAAGCAGAGAAGCTCGATGCGCTCGTGAAGAAACTCGACTGAACCGGTCTAACAGGAGGGCAGTCATGTCCCACACGGTAGAACCCTGGAGGAATGACAGGTGGTTCGTGAGCCCCTGGAACTTCGCGGCGGAAGTCACCGCAGGGTTTAATCCGCCTTCCCGCCTCCGCATCCACGACGTCACGCTGCGGGATGGTGAGCAACAGGCGGGCATCGTCTTCACAAAGGACGAGAAGGTCAGAATCGCCGAGAAACTTGCCGAGGCCGGCATCCACCGCATCGAAGCAGGCACTCCTGCGGTCTCGCCCAACGACGAAGCGGCCATCAAAGAAATCGTGAAGCGGAAGCTGGGGCCCGAGATATTCGTGCTCAGCAGGTGCATGGTCGATGACGTCAAACGCGCAGTTGATTGCGGGGTGGACGGCGTCACCATCGAGATTCCTTCCTCGGAGCACCTGGTGGAGCATTCCTACAAGTGGTCGATGGAAAAGGCGACCGAGCTTTCCATCAAGGCCACGAGATTCGCTCACGAACAGGGCCTCTACGTCTCGTTCTTCCCCGTGGATGCAACGCGCTCGAACATCGATTGGTTCATGCAGCTCATCGAGCGCGTGGCCGCCGAGGGACACATGGATGCACTCGGGCTGGTGGACACCTTCGGTGTCCTCTCGCCGCACGGGGCCTCTTACTACACCCGCACGATTCGCAAGCGCATCAGCAAGCCGCTTGAGGTGCACTTCCACAACAACTTCGGCATGGCAGTGGCCAACACCATCATGGCCGTGCTCGAGGGCGGCGAGGTGATTCACTCAACGGTGACCGGCATCGGCGAGGGCGGAGGCAACTGCCCCATGATCGAGGCCACCATGGCGCTGCGCATCCTCTATGGCGTCGACGCCGGGCTCAAGTACGAGATGTTCAACGAACTCTACGATCTGATCAACACGCTGGCCGGGCGCGGGCCGAACCGCCCGTTCGTGGGCGAGGAGACGTACGACGTTGAGTCCGGCATGGTCGTCAGTTGGCACCGTAACAGCCGCAGTCTGTATCCCACGGAGACGGTGCCCATGGACCCGGCTCTCGTCGGTCATCGCGGACCACGCTATGTCTTGGGCAAGAAGAGCGGCATCGACTCTGTTGCAATCTGGGCCGAGAAGCTGGACATCGACCTCGACAAGGACCAGGGCGCGGAGGTTCTGCGGCGTGTCAAACAGTTCTCTCACGATGCCAAGCGTCAACTCACCGAAGATGAATTCAAGGACATCGCCGGCGCGGTGAAGTCCGGGAGATAGCCGATGCTCAAGATAGACAGGGAATTGCTCGGCCGGCCCCTTCGAGTCGACGAGCCGATCGAGGAACTCGGTATCAGTTCCTATGACCGGCTCAGGGATGCCGTGAAGGCCGGCGACACGAAGACCGCCCTCGAACTCATCGATTATGTGCAGGTCGAAGGAAAGGGACTGCACGACCTCTACTGCGACTGGGTCTACGGCATACTCACCTGGATATCCGACAACTACGGCGAAGAGAGACTGCTCGATGTGCTGCGCGCCACCAAGCAGACTATCTCGGCAGTGTTCCTGGACCAGCTGAAGAATCTCAAGACGAAGCGCCAACTCATACAGTGGTACACCGAGCAGATGCGTGCTCACCGCTCCGGCCCCGGCGAGACAGGCACCCTCACCGTTCGCGAGGAACCTGACCGATTCGTTATCTCATGCGACCCGTGCGGCGCCGGTGGCAGAATGAGGCGCGGCGGCGAGGTGGATGGCACCCCCGCACGAACCGAACCACCATTCAACCTCGGCACGACGAAGGAGGCGTACCCGTGGTCGTGGGGCAAGAAGAACGTTTCCTACTATTGTCTGCATTGCTCAGTGTGGCACGAATTGATGGCGATGGAGGCGACCGGAGTCCCCACGCGCCTTGTCGAGGATTATGACCCGGATGACCCGGACAAGCCCTGCACGCTGCTCTTCTACAAGGATCCGGCTAAGATACCCGAAATGTACTACCGCCGAATGGGGTTGACGAAGCCACCGGCGCCGGCCGGCCAGCCGCAGTCCAAAGGCTGATGCGGCACGTCCCGGCGTCAACCGGCACGATGTGACACGAAGGAGATTCGATGACTCGCAGTCTCATTACCGGCGGATTCGGATTCATCGGGAAGTACCTGGCTCTACAGTTGCTCGACAGGGGGCACGAGGTTACCCTGTTCGATATCGCCTCCAATGACGACTTCGTCCGCAGCGCCGGACGAGGTCTGCGCGCGCTCCGTGGAACGCTCGCGGATTGGGCTGAAGTGACGGACGTAGTGCATCAGACCAGGCCCGATTTCCTGTTCCATTCCGGCGCGGCATTGCCGCCTTTCAGCGAGAACTCGCCTCAGACGGCCTTTCAGGCCAACGTGGTGGGCACATTCAACGTCCTCGAATCGTCCCGGATGTTTGATGTCGGTATGGTCATCTATGCGAGCACCATGACCTCATTCGGGCCCGACACGCCCCCTCTGGTGCCGAATGACTTCGCACAGCATCCCATGAGCATGTACGGCACGAGCAAGGTGTGCGCCGAACGGCTGGGCGAGTACTACCACCGGCGTTACAACCTGGATTTCCGGGCGGTCCGCTTCCCTGCCATATTCGGAATGGGGCGTGCGGCGACCGCCGGATGGACCGCTTACACGTCCATCGCTGTCGAGGAAGCCGCCCGCGGGCACCCGTACGTCATTCACGCATCCAGAGAGACGACAACCGACATTCTGTACGTTAAAGATGCGGCCCAGAGCATGATTGACATCTCTCTGGCCGACCCGTCGAGCCTGACGACGCGCTGCTACAATCTTGACGGGTTTCTGCTGACCGCTGCGGAACTCGCGGAAGCCATCCGGCGTGCCGTCCCTGGAGCCATATTGTCCTTCGACCCGGACCCGGCCGTGGTGGACGGCATCAAGACGATGCCTCGCCAACTCGATGACAGTCTTGCAAGGGCGGACTGGGGCTGGAAGCCTCGGCTCACGCTCGACGAAGCCATCGCCGATTTCGTGGCAAGCGTCCGCCATGCCTGGCCGCGCTGAGACCGTGGACATATCGCCATTTGCTTGACCGGAGGATTGAAGTGCTGATTCGCACCATAGAAGACGTCCCGGCAATCCCGTACGGAGAGGGAGCGCTTAAACGGGTTGTATTCGCGCAGAAGGAGGGCGCCCCTAACTTCGCCATGCGCATCTTCGACCTCCCTCCCGGCTGCGGAAGTTCAGGACACGCGCACGATTTCGAGCACCAGGTTCTCGTTCTGCAGGGACAGGGAGTGCTGACGGGTCCGACGGGAGAGACCCCGTTTGCCGTAGGCTCAGCTCTGTTCATCCCGCCCAACGAGCGTCACCAGTTGCGCAACACGGGCGACGAAACTCTCCGTTTCGTATGCGTGGTCCCCTTGAGCGGCGAAGATTCCTGCGGGATGCCCTGATCACGCTGATACGCAGACACTCCTGCCCGGGTCGGCGATTCGATTCGAGGCGAGGTTCGCTTCTGGCGTCAGCCGCGGAATCCATCCGCCGCAAGAGGTTTGATGAGGCTACTGCACCTGTTGCGCCCGTGGTAGCATGGGCGTCGCTGTACGCCGTAGTGGGGCAAGAGAGCGACGCCCGCAACTTAAGCCATGACAATCACGCGCCATTTTCTCGGTTGGGATGCTCCGGCAGTCCGCAAAGTCCGGGATTACCTGATTCCGTCCACGCCCGAGGGACCTGTTGACCTGCGCAGCACCCTTGTGCTCGTTCCCACGCGGCATGCCGGCCGGCGCTTGAGAGAGGCTCTCACCGTCTACTGTGCGGAACACAATACGTACCTGCTCGCGCCGGCATTGCGCACCCCGTTTCAATTGGTTCGCCCGGCCAGCGATGACGGCATGGCATATCCCGTCGACGTGATAGCCGCATGGACCCATCTACTGCGCAGCACCGACATGCGGAATTTCCCGGGACTCTTCCCCTCGGGAGCACCGGCGGGCGACTTCCACTGGGCATTGCAGACGGGATCCATGCTGCAAACCCTGAGAGATGAACTCTCGGAGCACGGCCAAAGCATCCGCTCCGTTCTCGCCGATTACAGTGCTGAGCTCGAAGAAATAGACCGCTGGAAAGACCTTGAGCGGCTCGAGGCGTCTGTACCTGTCAAAGCTGTCGCAACTGGGGCGGCGCGACCCCTGCGCAGAGATGCTTCAAGCGGCGGCGGTTCCCCATCTGCCGGAATACGTCGATCGAATCGTTCTGGCCTGCAACCCCGACCCGACTCCCCTTGCACTCCAGGCGCTCGAAGCGCTTGCTGCGTCGATCGACGTCGACGTCCTTGTCCATGCCCCCGAATCACTTGCCGAAGACTTCGACGGGTGGGGGCGGCCGCTGCCGGCACGATGGCGCGACGCACTCATCGACATCGCCGCGCAGGACCTGATGCTGGCGAGTACACCTGCAGCCCAGAGCGGCCTTGCACTGGATGCAATCGCGAGCGAAGATTGGGGTTCCGCGGACATCGCACTGGGAGTGCCGGACGGCTCGATCGCCCCGTACCTTGAGTCATCGCTCTCCGAACGTGGGATAACTGCGTACGATCCATCCGGAATCCCGTTTTCACGTCACCCCGTATTCCAGCTGCTTCAGCTCTACCACGACTTGTTGACAAGCGACTCCTACGCTGCACTCAGCGGCCTCCTGCGCAACGCCGACGTGCTCGACCACCTGTGGCACACACATGGCATCTCCGCGCGGGCACTGCTCACCGAATTGGACCAGTTCCAGAACATCCACTTGCCCGGCTCACTCCGCGAGTTGTCCCAACGTCTTGGCGCGGGCCCCCGGAGGGGCAGACCGTGCGCTATCCCGCGCTGGCGATTGCGATCGCCGCGGTGGAAGAGCTTATGGCCGGGCATGAGCCCGCTCAGCCCGAGGCGCGTCTGCGCTCATTTCTGCGCGGAGTCTACTCAACACGTGAGCTGCGCTCCGGTACGCCGGACGACGACGAGTTTCGCACCGTCGCTGACAGGGTGGATGAAGCGCTTCGACTATTGTCAGAGTGCTGTCTTTCACTGCTCGACCTTGAAATGCACGAGCAGCTCGAGATACTGCTGATGTCCTTGAGCCGCAGCCGGTATACCGTGGAGCGCGCGGCTCACTCCGTGGACCTGGAAGGGTGGCTTGAATTGCCGTGGAATGATGCCCCGCTGCTCATCGTGACGGGAATGAATGACGGTTCGGTACCCCAGCGTCCCGGCAACGAAGCGTTTCTTCCGGATGCGCTGCGCCGGCAGCTTGGGCTCCGCACCGAGGATGACCGGTTGTCGCGTGATATCTTCCTCACCCGCACCTGCATCGAATGGCGCCGCACCATCGGCCGGGTTTGTTTCATATGTGGCAAGTTCGGCCAGGATGGCGAGCCGCTCAGACCTTCGCGCCTCCTATTGCGGTGCGCCGACGAGGCTCTGGCCGCCCGTGCGCAGCGGCTGTTTGGCGAGCCTGATGACACGCGGCCGAGCGTGCCATCTCGTATCAGCTTCACCCTTCGCCCCTCGCTCCCACCGGCGTCCGACCCATCGATAAAGACGCCCTCCTCCCTGGCAGCCACCGCCTTCCGGGACTATCTCAATTGCCCGTTTCGATTCTATTTGAAGCACGTGCTCGGAATGCAGTCTTTAAGCGATACCAAGAGGGAGATGGATGCCCTCGACTTCGGAGTGCTGGTTCACGATGCGCTCGCGCGGATGGCTGCGGAGTCCGAGCTGCGGACATGCACCAGTGCGGCAACGTTGACGCACTTTCTCCACGATTGCGCCGACTGAGTGGGCCCGCAGACGATTCGGTGCTCATCCACCCCTTCATCTCAGCTTGCAGCTTGAGGTTGCGCGCGACCGTCTCAGCGCCGCGGCGCGAGCCCAGGCCGAAGAGGCGTCACGGGGATGGGAGATTCTCCTCAGCGAACAAGCGGTGGAGACCGTCGTCGGCTCCATCACCGTGAGAGGCAGGATAGACCGGGTTGATGTGAACCGTCAATCGGGGATGTTCCGGTTGATTGACTACAAGACGTCAGATGTGTCCAAGCCCCCGGAGGAACTCCACCTCGGAGCAGTGCGGACAGACACTGCCCAGTACGCGAAGGTCGAGATTGCGGGACGATGGCGGCGCTGGATAGACCTCCAGTTGCCGCTCTACATGCTCATGCTGCGGCCGCTCGTGGGCGAGAGCGCGGCGGTCGAATCGGGCTATTTCAACTTGCCCCGCGAGACAGACGGCACCGGCATCGTCTTGTGGGCGGGACTCACCGAGCCGGTCATCAACAGCGCACGCGAGTGCGCCGCAGGGGTGGCCGCCGATATTGCGAGTCGCCGCTTCTGGCCCCCGGCCACAAAGGTGCAGTTCGAAGAATTTGAGTCGCTGTTTCCCGCCGATGCCGCGGAGTGTGTCGATGGCGAGGAGTTCACACGATTTCTCGAGGTCTGGCGAACATGACACTCAACCGCAGCGTGATAGCTCATCGCGCCATCTCGGCCTCGGCAGGTTCCGGGAAGACATTCCAGCTTGCGCACCGCTACCTGGAACTGCTTGCCGGTGGCGCCGCCCCGGAAGAGATAGTTGCGTTGACGTTTTCACGCAAGGCTGCGGGAGAGATATTCGATTCGATAGTCTCCTATCTATGCAGGGCCGCGGCGTCCGAGGGCGAGGCTCATGAGCTCGGGGGCCGGCTGCACACACCTGAACTATCGCAACGCGCCTGCATCGCTCTGCTGCGGACATTGCTGAACAGCCTGCACAGGCTCCACGTGGGAACGCTGGACGGTTTCACGGTCGGCATCTTGCGGGGCTTCCCCATGGAATTGGGAATCCCTCCGGGGTTCGAGCTGGTGGACTCTGAAGGAGCACGGGCCACTGCCATGAGGCAGCGGACGCTGGATGCCGTGTTGCGCGAAGGTGATGCAACACCTGAGTCTCGAAAGGACTTCCTCGCCGCGTTCTCCCAGGCAAACGTGGGCGGTCTGGACAAACAGGTCCAGGACAGCCTCGCCGGGTTCGTCTCGGCGTACCAGTCTCACTTGCGCGCTCTGCCCGACGCGGATGGGTGGGGACACGCAGGCGTCATTTGGCCCGGTGGGTCACCGTGGCTCAGCGGAGAGGTGGACGTTCGGCGCTCGGCCTCGGACCTGGAGCGACTACTGCCCGGGCTCGCGCTTCCCGACGAGGCGGCGCGCCGATGGGAGACCTTCATTGCCGCCGCACGGAGCTATTCGATGCGTTCGCGTTGGAGTAACGACATCGGTTACCTGTTCAACAAGCTCGCCGAATGTGTCGTCAGCCTCCGGTCAGGCAATGCCACCGTGAAACTGAACCGCAAGACCTGCGAACTCTCGGGTGACATCGCCACACACGTGCTGGCGCTCGTAACGCATATTGTGCGCACCGAACTGCAGGCCGCCCTGGTGAGAACACAGGGCATCCACGGCCTGCTTGCCACGTACGAGCGGCGTTACGACACGGCGATGCGGAGGGACGGCACCCTCAGCTTTACGGATGCGCAGCATCTTCTCACCAGGTCGAGTGACGGTGTACGAGGCGCCGTGTTGAGCTGCATCGGCGGAGGCGAATCGAGGCTGTATATCGATTATCGACTCGATTCGCAACTGAACCACTGGCTCCTGGATGAGTTTCAGGACACCAGCGACCTGCAGTGGGATGTGCTGGAGAACCTGGTCGACGAGATCCTTCAGGACGACTCGGGCGAACGCACGTTCTTTTACGTGGGCGACGTCAAGCAAGCCATCTATGGGTGGCGAGGTGGAAATCCCCGACTGTTCGACGTGCCTCTCAATCGATACCCGGGAAAGATCACGGTCACGCCGCTGAACCAGTCATACCGTTCCTGTCCACCAATCATCGACATGGTGAATGAGGTGTTCGGAGACCTTTCCGGAACGGAACTGCCGCGGCTGGCGGCCGAGCGCTGGGAGCGATACTGGGAGACACATGAGTCCGCACAGAGCCTGCGCGAGTTGCACGGCTACGCCGGCGTACTCGAGCCGATGTGCTCCGAAGGCGCGGTGACTCCGACTCCGGAGGACCGCTATCGTCTTGTCGCCCGCCTCCTGACTGAGCTTCAGCCTCTTGCGCGGGGACTCTCGACGGCGGTATTGGTTCGCTCGAACGAGCAGGGCAGGAAGGTGGTCGACTGCCTGCGGACAGAGTGTCCGGAGATGACCGTTATCCACGAGGGCCGGGCAGCAATCAAGGACAACCCGGTTGTCGCCGCCCTGCTGGCGCTCGTAACCGTGGCTGCCCATCCCGGTGACACGATGGCGTGGCGACATCTGCAGATGAGCCCTCTCTCCGAAGCGATCTCCCTTCTAAACGCGAATGGAGAGCCTCTGTCGCCGTATCTCCTCCGTCAGTTCCAATCGCGAGGCTTTCAGTGGACGTTGCGGCAGTGGGCGACACAGCTTGGCGGTCACGGCGGGTTGGACGATTTCGGCCGACTGCGACTCGAACAGTTGCTCGCCGCGGCGGGGGAGTTCGACGCAGGAGGCGTGATGAACTGCGACGACTTCCTGGCCCACATCGACCACTACGAGTTGCATGATTCGGCGGCCAATGACGCTATCCGCGTGATGACGGTTCACCAGGCGAAGGGGCTGGGTTTCGACGTGGTAGTCCTGCCGGAACTGGACAGGAATTCCATGGTAAGGAGCCGCGACCTCGACTTCGTGTTGTCGCGGGAACCGAAAACTCAGAAGCCGCGCTGGGCGCTGGAGCTTCCACGGAGAGTGGTGGCCGAATGTGACGCCACTCTTCGCGCCGAGGTAGAGGAGATGGACGCCGCCACGGCGTTTGAGTCCCTGTGCCTGCTCTACGTAGCAACCACGCGGGCGAAGCGCGGCCTGTATGTCGTCACCTCGTACCCCGGCAAGTCTTCCCAGGTATACAACCAGTCATCATTCCTCAAGGGACAATTGATAGGCAATCCTAAGGCGACGGAGAATGACGGCTGTCCCATGACCCTGTCCGGCGAAACGTTCAACTGTCTGTATGAGCGCGGCGACCAACGGTGGTTCGCCGCATTTCCGATTCGGCAACTACCTTCACGGTCCGGCGGCCACCAACTCGACATTCTGGACGCCAGCCGCCGGCCATCGAGTCGAAACCGTCTCTACGCGATTCGACCGTCCGATACTGACGTGTTCGAGACAAATGCCGCCGCCCTCTTCCATCCTGACCGCCAGCAGAGGATGGAATCCGGAAGCGCGGTACATGCTCTCTTGCAGAAGGTCACGTGGAGCGACGACGTGAATGTCGAGTTCGTTGTCGAAGAATGGAGCGTGAACTCCAGCCTGGACGAGCAAACGCAAACGTCCGCCATCCAACAGTTCCGCCGCGCCATGGCCGCTCCGCGGATTGCCTCCGAATTGCGACGTCCGCGAGGCGATGTGGTCCTGTGGAGAGAGAGGCGCTTCGACGTCGTGGTGGATGACCGATGGATTACCGGCAGCTTCGACCGGGTCGTCATTGAGCAGAACGCCGAAGGGGTCCCCGTTTCGGCTGCGATCTACGACTACAAGACGGACGAGATCGCCCCATCCCGGGCGCCTTCCCAGGCGTCGTTGTACCGGGAGCAACTCACGCTCTACAGGGATGCACTTGCACGCATAATTCGGGTTTCACCATCGAGAATTCGGATGGTGCTGATCTTCACCGCAGCCGGCGCCGTATATGAATTGCCGCCAAAATAGCGGTTTCACCGGCCTTCCGCAGTCCCTGTACGACGGCCCCGAGCCGGCTGAAAAGCGCTCTGTTGCGTACGCACGTCGAATTGTAGCCCACAAAGCTAGCTGTTATACTGCGCGGGTTCGAGCTCCGGCTGAATAGGGAGACTCGACAGCGAAAGCCTCCACACGGTGTCTGTCTCGCGCGTTGCGCCTTCGCCGAATGCCCTCGGTGAGCTATGAATCACAAACCGAAGTTCTTCTACGGCTGGGTAATAGTCGCCGTCGCCTTCATCATGATGGGCGTCGGCTATGCAATGCGGAACACGTTCGCGGTGTTCTACCCGACACTCGTGGAGGATTTCGGCTGGGACCGGGGCAGTACCGCGCTGATGTTTTCCATCAACATCATTGTGTATGGACTCACTGCCCCAATCGCCGGGGGGTTGGCCGACCGGTTCAGTCCGAGATTGGTCTTTCCCATCGGCATCACCATTATGGGTGGCTCGATCGCCCTGTGCAGCATCGCGACTCAGCAGTGGCAGTTCTTCTTACTCTACGGCGTCGGGGCCGCCTTCGGGCTGAGCATGACCGGCGTGACGACGCTCAACACGCTCGTGGCCAGGTGGTTCGTCAGGCGCCGCGCCCTCGCGTTCTCGATATTCAACACCGGCTTCGGCTTCGGCCTGCTCGGCTCTCCCATCGTGCAGTCGCTCATATCCGGACTGGGGCGCAGCGAGGCGTACCTCACCATCGGACTCTTTGCGATCGTCGTACTCGTGCCCATCATCGTGGTGTTCATGCGCAGGAGTCCGGCGGACAAGGGGACAGTGCCCGACGGAAGTGAAGAACCTGCCGCAACAGTGAACGCACTCCGGCAGGGCCAGGTACTGACGGTGTGGGCCAGTACCGAGTGGACACTCCGCCGCGCGCTGAAGACTCGCCAGCTGTGGCTGATCTTCGTCGCTGATTTCTTCATGATGGGCATAGCTCAGCAAGTGCAACTGGCGCACAGCGTCTACTTCTTCCGCGACGCCGGATTCACCGCGCAGACTGCGGCCAACGTGTTCAGCCTGTACGGAGTGGGCATCATCATCGGCTACATGTTCGCCTACGTGTCCGACAAGGTAGGCCGCGAGCGGATTATCGTCCCCGGATGCATCATCGGAGCCTTGGGTACCGGACTTCTATTCGTCATCCACGGTCCGGACATGGCGTGGCTGGGCGCGCTGTGCATGTTCCTCTGCGGTCTCGGCATGGGTGCCTCGGTGACCACGTTCTTCGCGACGGTAGCCGACCTCTTCGGAGGCAAGCACTATGGCTCCATCATGGGATTCGTGACGTTCGGCTTCTCCCTGGGCGGCGCCTTCAGTCCCTGGTTCGCCGGACACTTGAACGACATCACCGGCAGCTACGCCATCGCGCTGGCCATGGTGATCGGGGCGCTCATCCTCGCCGCACTGCTCGTGACGCTCGCGGCGCCGCGAAGACTGCAGCCCGTACCCGGCGCACTGAAGCGGGTCGTCCTGGCGCCGCCGGAGTCCGCGTGACCAGGCCCAGACTGTACTACGGATGGGTGGTGCTCGCGACCGGGTTCATCGTCATCATGCTCGGCTATGCGATGCGCAACACGTTCTCCGTGTTTTACCCGGTCATCGTGCAGGATTTCGGCTGGACGCGCGGCATCACGGCCATAATGTATTCGATAACACTGCTCTGTTACGGACTTGTCGCCCCCGCGGCGGGCGGACTGGTCGACCGATTCAACCCGAAGTACATCCTTGCCGCAGGCGGCCTCATCGTCGGCTCCGGCGTCGCAATGTGCAGCCTCGCCACACAGACCTGGCACTTCTATCTGCTCTACGGCGTGATGGTTGCCGTGGGACTCAGCCTCATCGGCATCACCCCGTTGAGCACCATCGTCACGAACTGGTTTCCACAAAGGAAGGGCTTCGTCTTCGGCCTTCTCGCATCAGGCTTCGGCGTGAGCCTGGTGTCGGCGCCGGCCTTCCAGTATCTCATCACGCGTTACGGATGGCAGACGGCATACGTGATTATCGGCTCCACCGCCACCGCAATTATCGTTCCGATTGTCCTGCTGTTCATGAAACGGTCTCCCTCGCACGGTACCGTCGCCGCATCCGAAGTCAACGTGTCTCAGGCATCCGTCGCAGCACAACCGGGTGCGCCTCCCGTCGACACTCACTGGACAGTTCGCACCGCGCTCAGGACGAATGCGTACCGGGTCTTCCTCATTATCTCCTTCTGCAACATGGGTGTGGCGCAACAGATACTTATCGCCCACCAGGTCTATTTTCTCCAGGATATGGGGTATTCGCCAATGGCGGCCGCATCGGTGTTCAGCGTCTTTGGCATAGCCTTCACCGTCGGCACGCTATCCGGTTTTCTCTCCGACCGCCTGGGCAGGACGTACGTATTCGCTGGAGGTTGCCTCCTGACGGTCGCGGGCGTGGTGCTGCTCCTGTTCTCACGGAACAATCCGAATGATGCCATTCCTTTTGTCTTCGCGGTATCCGCAGGCTACGGACTCGGTATCACCCCTCCAACCTGCTTTGCAGCGGTTGCTGACAGATTTCATGGAAGACACTACGGCGCCATCCAGGGGACCATTATCCTGGCATCCTCAGTCGGGGGAGCCATCGGCCCATGGTTGGGGGGCTTTCTGCACGACGTGACCGGCACCTATCAGAGCGCGCTCGTTATCGTGGCGGGCGTTCTAGCGACCGCGGCGCTGCTGATGTGGCTCATCCGCACGAGAGAGGGAAGCGTACATTACTGACATGGATGTTCGCGCCGCAGTTGCTTCGCGTTTGAGACTCTCGAGTCGCCGCGATTCGAATCCGAAGTACCGTGCCGCGCCTGAGGTGCAGAGAAAACAGTGACAAAGACTCCACGCATCAACTACGGCGTCGTTGTGCTTGCCGCCGGCTTCACGCTGATTCTCGTCGGCTACGCCGTTCGCAATACGTTCACGGTGTTCTATCCCGTGATCGTAGAGGATTTCGGTTGGAGCCGCGGGAATACCGCGCTCATGTACTCACTGACGATGCTGTGCTACGGCCTCGTTGCGCCCGTGGCCGGCGGCCTCATCGACCGTTTCAATCCGAAGATCGTCTTCTCGATCGGAGGACTGATCGTGGGCGGCGGCATGGTCTTGTGCAGCCTGGCACAGGCGATGTGGCACTTCTATCTGTTCTACGGTGTGATCGCCGCCGTAGGCTTGAGCCTGATCGGATTCACGCCGAACAGTTCCCTTATTTCGCACTGGTTTGAGAAGCGCAAAGCCCAGGTATTCGGTCTGCTGAGCGCGGGATTCGGCGTGAGCCTTGTGGTGGCCCCCATCTTCCAATACCTTATCGCCCAATACGGATGGCGGACAGCCTATGTCATCATCGGTACAGCCGCCTCACTTATCGTAATCTCCGTGTGCCTCATCTTCATCAGGCGCAGTCCCTCTCAGGTAGCGCTCATCGCAGAGGCTGCCGGCGAAAAGCGGGGCGGCCCATCCGGACACCAGTCATCTTCACCTCACTCTGCGGACTGGACCGTGGCCCGGGCGTTACGGACACGGACCTACTGGCTGCTGCTTCTTGCGTCCTTGTTCAACGCCGGCTTTGCGCAGGGGACCATCATCGCTCACCAGGTCTACTACTTTCGCGACATCGGACTCGACCCGATGACGGCGGCGTCAGTGTTCAGCGTTTTCGGCGTATCGTTTGTCGCCGGCACCATATCGAGCGGATTGTCCGACCGCGTCGGCAGGATTCCAGTCTACCTTCCCAGCAGCCTCATCGCGGCGCTGTCGATCGTCTTCCTCTTCCTCGCGCAGGGCGGGCAGTCGCTGGTGATGCCCATCCTCTTCGCCAGCTTCGCGGGATTCGGACTCGGAATCACGCCGCCCACGTGTTTTGCAGGCATCGCCGACTGCTTCCACGGCAGAAACTACGGTTCCCTCCAGGGAACGGCGATACTCGCGGTTGCCATCGGCGCCGCTATCGGCCCCTGGCTTGCCGGCTGGTTGCACGACATCACGGGCTCGTACGTTATCCCGTTCTCCCTGGTACTTGGCGCCATAGTGCTGGCCGGTGTCCTGATGTGGATAGCCAAACCCGGACGTGGCGTCCCTCCCCGCTAATCACGCCGCCGCGTCGAATCAGGGAGCACGGCTGATTGACACCCCATGAACTCGTCTATAAGCTTTCCTCAGCGTCCGGGAGAATCGTCACGAACGACGCGAGGAGGCGTGCAGCAGATGGAGTACAGGAAAGTCGGGAGAACCGGTCTCAAGGTTTCGCCGGTGTGCCTGGGTACGATGACGTTCGGCGACCAGGTGACGGAGGCGGACGCAATCTCGATGACGCACGCCATTCTGGATTCAGGCGTGAACTTCGTCGACACCGCAAACATGTACGCCGACGGACGCTCCGAAGAGATTGTCGGCAAGGCGCTGAAGGGACGCAGAGACCAGGTCGTGCTCGCAACGAAGGTCGGAGTCGACATGAGCACGCGACCGAATGAATGCGGATTGTCTCGCAAACACGTCATGCGCGCTCTTGAAGACAGCCTGCGCAGGCTGAACACCGACTACGTCGACCTCTATTACGTGCACAAGCCCGACTATGCGACGCCCATCGAGGAGACGTTGCGGACTATGGACGACTTCGTGCGGCAGGGAAAGGTCCGCTATCTGGGGTGTTCGAATCTGCGGGCCTTTCAGATCAGCAAAGCACTGTGGACGAGCGATGTCCGCAACCTGGAACGGTTCGAGTGTCTCCAGACTCCCTACAATGTGCTGACCCGAGACATCGAATATGAGGTCCTGCCGCTGTGCGCCGATGAAGGCCTGGGTGTCACGGTCTACAACCCGCTGGCGGGCGGACTGCTCACCGGCAAGCATGACCCGGGCAAGCCCCCGACTCCGGGCACTCGATTCTCCAATGACCGCCAGGGCAAGCAGTACACCGACAGGTACTGGAACCAGGACAACTTCGAGGCCGTCGAGCGATTCAGGCGCCTGGCCTCAGCGCACGGCCGGGATATGGCGCAAATGGCGCTGGCGTGGGTCCTGGCCAATCCCACGGTGACATCCTTCATCATGGGCGTCACCTCGATGAAACATGTGGAGCACAACCTGGCCGCACTTGATATCACGCTGACCAGAGAGGAAATGGAAGGGTGCGACGAGATATGGCATGCCCTGCGGCCGTTGCGGTTCTTCTACGGGCGATGAACGGCGCAGTGCTATCGGTCCGGAAATGATGCAGGAGGGTACTAAAATGATGAAGTACAGCATCTGCAGCGACACGTTTCCCGGGTGGACGGTACAGGATATCTTCGAATTCGCGAAGGACACCGGCTACGAGGCGGTTGAGCTCGCGTCCTATTCGTTCTGCGAAAGCATTACCGATGTGGACGCGGCGGAGCGGCAGCGGATAACGGGATGGGCCGATGGAGCCGGCATCGAGATTGCCGGACTGCACGCGTTGTTCACCCCTATCCCCGGGCTTCAGCCGCTGCACAGTTGTCCGGCGTGGCTGCAAATGAACAGCGCCGACCCCGAGATACGCCGCCGTACCGGTGACTACCTGATGGAGCTCATCCGATTCACGGGCGAGGTGGGCGGAACCAACGTGGTCCTGGGTTCGGCTGCATCCCGGAACATCCCCAGAGAGATTCCCTACCGGGAGGGTTGGAGTAACGCAAGGGAGACCCTTCGGGAAGCCGCCGAGTACGCGTCACACTACGATGTGATGCTGAGCCTGGAGCCGATTGCGGCCAACATGACCAATTTCATCAACACGCCTGATGACGCCATGAAGATGGTGCACGAGGTCAATCACCCGAATCTGAAGTGGATGCTGGACTGCTTCGCGGCGTACAACCAGGGAGTAGACATTCCCGCCGCGATACGCAAGTATGGCGGCGATCTCGTTCACGTCCATATGAATGACGAGAACAAGAGTTGGCCGGGAACGGGTCGCATCGACTTTCCGTCGGTCGCTCAAGCGTTGAAGGACGTGGGGTACTCCGGATATCTGTCCGTCGAGGTATTCGATCTCAGACCGGACCCGGAGACTATCGCCCGAGAGGCAATCAAGGTCCTGCACACACTGTTCGAATGAAGCCGGAGCGGCTCGACGCGCATGACGCGCGATGCGCCGCGCAGTACATAGATTATGTCCAGCACAGGCGCAAATGCACCCTGGTTCTCGAACCCCGAAGAGCAAGAGCGAGGCCGGGGCGCGCCGGCTCCCACGCCGCTGGCCTCGAGGATGAGGCCGCGTTCATTCGATGAATTTGTCGGACAGCAGCATATCGTCGGTCCCGGGCGCGTGCTGCGCACGAGCATCGAGTCTGACACGATGCCATCGATTGTCCTTTGGGGGCCGCCCGGCACGGGCAAGACGACTCTCGCGCGCATAATCGCCCGTACGACACGCTCTCATTTCGCGCCCATGAGCGCCGTCACCGCCGGAGTTGCAGACCTGCGACGCGTGGTAGACGAAGCAAAGAAGCGGCAGAGCTTTTCCGGGCAGCGCACCATACTGTTTATCGACGAAATCCACCGGTTCAACAAGGCCCAGCAGGACGCCATCCTGCCGTACGTTGAAGACGGCACGGTCACCTTCATCGGAGCGACCACCGAGAACCCCTCATTCGAAGTCATCTCTCCCCTTTTGTCGCGTGCCCGCACCTTCAAGCTGGAGCCGCTATCCGTCGAAGACATCAAGACCATCATCGAACGGGCCGCAGGCGACCCGGAACGCGGCCTGGGTTCGCTCCGCATCCATCTCACGCCTGAGGCGATGGACGAACTGGTCGCCGCTTCGAGCGGTGATGCAAGGACTGCGCTTAATGCTCTTGAACTGGCCGCAGGTTCGGCGCCCACCGGCGCAGACGGAGACGAGAACAATAGGGCTCGAAGTGATTCGCGAAGCGCTGCAGAGCCGGACTCTGTTGTACGACCGCGCGGGTGACCAGCACTATGATCTGATCTCGGCGTTGCACAAGTCGCTGCGAGGTTCCGACCCGGACGCCGGCCTGTACTGGCTTGGCCGGATGGTTGAAGCAGGTGAGGACCCCCTGTATATCATCCGCCGGCTGATACGATTCGCATCGGAAGACATCGGAATGGCGGACCCCAATGCACTCGTCATCGCTGTTTCAGCGCAACAAGCTATCCATTTCGTGGGGCTTCCGGAGGCAAACCTGGCTCTCGCACAGGCCGTGGTCTATCTCGCCACCGCCCCAAAGAGCAACGCACTCTACTCCGGCTATTCGGCGGTGCAGGAGGACATCAAGAAAGGACCCAACGAGCAGGTCCCCCTGCACCTGAGAAACGCGGTGACCGGATTGATGAAGCAGTTCGACTACGGCAAGGGCTACAAGTACGCGCACGACTACGAAGGCCACTTCGCGGAACAGGAACATCTGCCGCCGGGCGCTGCGAGCAGACGGTACTACACGCCGAGCGACCAGGGCTTCGAGCCGGAAATTGCCGCCAGGCTGGCCAAGTGGTGGCCGTCACGACGCAAGAGCCCGGGAACCGGCGCAGGCGACAAGGAACCTCGGCCGTAGCGCCGGAGACCAGCCCTTCATCTCCTGCGTCGACCTCATAGACACCCCCACATCCCGGAGGCGCTGCAGTGCAGAAAGACGGGGGGCGGGTAGGTGGCAACCGGTGCTGCTCCGGCATGAGGCACGAGGACGGTGTCCACGGAATTCCATAAGGAGCTGCTGCTACAATTCACCATACGGGCGGGAGTGACTCGGCTGCAACGTTCCCTGCCTTCCAGGCAGGCTGTCGCGGGAATGTGGAGCAATTCGTAAACCGTAGCCGGTATCTCGCCGCCGGGCTTCACGATGCGTGAGGGCTAGAATGAAAAGGCATAACCCGATACTCGTACTCTTCATTACAGCAGTACTGTTGTGCATCTCATTGCCAACGGCGGTCTACGCCAATGCCGCAGAGCCGCCCAGTCTCACTATCATCGTGTCGAATCCGCCGGATGATTTGTCGCTATCTTTGCAGCTCGCAGACATGAGTCAGTCAGAGGCAATCGTATTACCAAAGGAACGAAAGGCGTGGGAGACGTACTACAGATTCTTCAATCATCTGTCTCCGTCTGGAAATGACAGTCTGGACGGCGCCACGCTCATTGTGCGAAGCGCGAGACCAGAACTTTGAGTGTGCGCTACCTGCCGGCTCGTTTGACAGATACAACAACTTGTTGTCGCTGGACCTGAAGACGGAAAGCCTCACGCTAGGACAATCTCCCCTGAGAGTGCCCGGTCTGGTTGCAATGCGGGTCGCGTTGACCCTGCTGATTGAAAGTGCCGTCTTCTTCCTGTTTGGTTATCGCAAGAGGCGGAGTTGGCTCGCTTTCCTCGCAGTCAATATTGTTACTCAGGGCGGGCTTAACGCAATGCTCACCGGGCCCGGCATAAGTCCGTATTGGATGCTCGGCTACATCTTTGGCGAGATAGTGGTGGTAGCCGTGGAGGTGGTGGCTCTTACCTGCATCATAAGAGAGTTCAAGAGAAGCCGCACGGCTCTTTGTGTTGTCGTAGCGAATGTGGCCAGCCTGGTGTTGGGTGGCCTTCTCATCACATATCTGCCGGTGTAGGTTCACCAACAAAGCCATGCTCCGCTCGCGATAGCCCAGGTCGCAGGCTTTCCGTACGCTCCGCCCGAGATACGCCGCCGCGTATGCCACCGCCGCCTTCCCGGAGCACGCCGATGCTCTGCTCCTCCTACCGCTTGCGTCCCGTTTCAGGGGCTGCTCTGCGTTCGTCAGGCCATGGAGGACTCCGGCCAACGCTTGTACTCATTTCCGAGAGAACGTCATGGGCCACCTCAGGCCAATCGCGAGACCTGACAGCCAAACAGCCACCCGTTGACATGTGCCTGGTCGCGTGCGACCATACACTCAGGTGCACGGCGCTCCCCGGAATTGCCGTGGCCACTGGCGGACAGGAGACATGGCCCACGCTTGCGATTATGTCGTTCATGAACCTGCCGTCGCGTAGGGACATAGCAAGGACCGCCAGACTGATGCTACTCGTCACCATTCTGCTTGCGACAGGCAGTTGTACCAAGGCTCCGACTCCCGCTGTGCCGGTCGACATACCGGTGGAGCCTGCGGCCGGCAGTTATCTCACCGGCTACTGGGGCGAGTCAACGAACATCATGCTGACAGACGTCAGCGTGAGCTTCGGAGACGTGTGGAAGAGCATACGCGACGCACTGGGTAGCCTATGATGTCGACCTCAACGCAGGCGACATGTGTCTGATCGTCACCGGGCACGTCGAGAACCATGACGAAGAGCAGCTGGAGATCGGGGTGTTCGCTCGCGGCTACGATGGGAACGGAGTCTGGTAGCCGAGACTCTGGACAGCGAAGATGTCCGCGGCTCCGTTACGTTCGACATAGAGCCCAGGAGCAGACTCGTGAGTTCCTGCTGCACATGAACCCGTCCGACAGCGTCCGAACGATTCGAGTCTTTGGCGGCAGCTACAAAGACAGGTTGACCGGACCAACCACCCCCATCCCGGACGAACCGCTCACGCCCGGCACTCCCCTCCCGGAGTCCGACGATGACCCACATCACCTTCTCCCGGGAGTGGCTGCTGGAACACGACCAGGATCCGCGGAGAGGATACGTAAGGTCACCTTTCCCGCGTCCTGGCTCGGGAGCCGCCGGACATCCCCGAGGGCGAGGGCGACCGTCGAGCTTGCGGTTCCGACCCTATGGC
Organism: uncultured Chloroflexia bacterium; assembly: GCA_963761225.1. Classification (GTDB taxonomy): domain Bacteria; phylum Chloroflexota; class Dehalococcoidia; order GIF9; family AB-539-J10; genus SKVJ01. Next base: position 60,133 of record CAVXGE010000010.1, read on the forward strand.
TGATGCACACAACGCAAGCGTAACCCGGACGAGATAACGGCGTCGTTCCCCGCTCGCTTCTTCAAAGGGCTGTGACAGTCTTAACGTGAGCAGCGTCCGGCAGGCCGCCGGTTAAGCAACGAAGACAGGGAAGACAAGGCGCGACGAATAGAGAGCATGAGATGCGATTCGGAAACAGGCGGCGAGTCTGCCTCGCACCCGCGTGCGGGCTGTCCTGACCTGTCTCGCGTTGTTTTCGGCGTGCACCTTTGCCTCCTGCAGCGAGGGCGGGCTGCCATACGAAGAGGACGAAGACCTCGCCTTCGAGACGGAGCCCACCTCAAGGACCCCGGAGGTCGCGGACGCCCGTATCGAGCCGGCGCCGGGCACCGAGTTGACGGAGGGCATCATTCTCGTGGATGCCACGGCTCAGGAGGGGGATCTGGTTGAAGAATCATTCGAACTCGTGACGGGGCAACGGCATGCGGCGGGCAGACGCTGCATGCTCGTCACGGGGTACCTCCGCAACACCACAACTGACACTCAGACCGTCGATATGTGGATCGACGGCTACGACTTCGAGGGGCAACAGGTCGCCTCAACGGTCGTTTCGGAGACGCAGCCGGGGCATGTCCACCTCGACGTGCCAGCCGGAGCCGGGAGTGAGTTCAAGGTGTATCTTGACTGGCCGTACAGACTGTTCAGCCTGCAGTTCAGGGTAGCCAAGGAAGGAGTCCCGGTTCCGTCCACCTATGCTGAGGGACAGGTGCTGGAGGTGTCCATCAAACCGGCGTTGGGAGCATTCATCGCCGAGGGCATCCGGCTGGAGGGAGCGTCGGCATCTGTCGGCGTTCTCGACCACTCATCCTACAACGTGCGCACCTGGAAGAGCTGGACCCGAGGCGACTGGTGCGTGGTGGTTTCAGGGCGAATACACAACACGACCGGCGCGACGCGCGACGTGGACATGTGGGTCGACGGCTTCGACTTCGAAGGGGAACTGGTGGCATCGACGCTCGCAACCGAAAGTCAAGAGGGATATCTGCACCTTGATGTTCCCGACGAGACCAGCCAGGACTTCGAGATTATTGTCAGTTGGAGCGATGAGATACACACGCTCAGAGTATCCGCGGATATCGATAACCGGATGATTCCGTCTCCTCCGGCGCTGCCGCCCTCAAGCATCCCGGAGAGCCTCACCGTGTTCCCTTCCGCGGGCGAATACCTGTCCACAAGTCCGAATGGCGACCACTCCGAACTTCTGCTGCTGGCTGTCGTGGCCGAACAAGTCGAAAGCTCGAGAAAATACCACTACGAGATATCCGAAGACCGGCACATCATTCTACCGGGCGACCCGGTTCTCGTAGTCGAGGGGCCATACAGAACCGCCACAGGACCTACACGCAGATCGGGATGCATGCAGCGGGTCTCGACGAGACGGGAGAGCGGGTGTCTTACACACTGGACGCTTCATACCTCCCTGGTACGATTGCGCTGGGCATTGAACCGGGAGAAATCGGCGAGTTTGTGCTCCACTTGAACCCCACCGATGACCTTAAGACCATTCACATCTACGGGACCACCTCTCCGATACCACTGCCGTAGTGGTCTCACGGCTACAAGTCATGGCAGAGAACACTGTGCCTGGATTGAGACCAGAGCGCGGTGGTCGGACAGCAATTCGGGGAACACCGCACTTGAGGCGCCGACCGCGTGCGCCACAGGCGCCAAGCGAGCCGCAGTTCACCTCATTTGTGCGACCGCAACTCGGGAGCGTGCAGACAAGCGTGATATCCCCCCGAACTCCCGGTGACAGCAAAACGGATACGCTGTGCTCGGTAGGTTCGACGACCGAAGACCGAGCACATGACACAGAGGGGGGAGGTCATCGAAGCTAGCCTTGGCGGCAAGCATGCTGTCACTGCACGTCTCGGTAATTCACGTCCAAGTGGGGGCACTCTGCGGCAGAGTGGGCTGCAGTGTTATCATCGGCGATTCGTCATGCGGCGCACGCAGAGTCGCCCGTATGTTGTTCGGTCACGTCCGGTGAAGTACTCACCAGCCAGCTCGTTGCCAGTGAGTTCGAGGAAACCAGCACCTCGATGCACATGCATCGTATCTGGTGTATCGGGTAGCGGGCGGCTCTCGAAGAAGTATGTCAGTGACACTCTCGCCTCATCGGCCTCCAACATAGCACCAGTTGTGTATGATTCCGATTTCTCAGTTGTGAGTCTCATTCTCACGCGGGTTCCAGTCTGAACAATGTGAACCTGCACAGGTGTCTGAGCCTCGAACCCATCAAACGATGACGTCAGCATACCCTCCCAGTCACCACGCAAATCCTCAATGGCTACTCCAAGCGTCCGAGCAAGTCGTGAACGCCACAGGAGTCGATCGTACAGACTCCAGCATAGACCATACGTGCCCAAAGACGAGGGGACATCGACCCACCAAGGCACCGACGAAAAGATGGCGTTGAGCCCCGAGACTACAAGCCAGGCAGAAGCTAGACCTAGCACGATGAGGTACGGTTGCGCTCGCAATCTACTGTCCGGAGACAGGCCATATGCGTGCATTTAGCTACACCTCTGGCGACGGCTGTCGAGTGCTGCGGCTGACAGTGCCGCCACTTGTCTAGGTATCTTCGCCCGTAGCGCTAGGATAAGCTGGAAGTGGCAATCACGCGTTCGCTTGCCGCTACCGCAGGGACAACGCCTGTGCCCCCTCAAGACTTCGGCTTGGAGACTGTCCAGGAACGCAAGAATCACCGATTGGTCCGTGGTTTCGAGAATCGTGCCGTAGAATTCCACTATCCCAGCGACTCCGTGCTTCCATTGACCATTCGGCCAAGCACCGTGCTCTCCTCGTTCAACAAGACTCTGACTGGCGAGGTAGCCGCGCACGGGCCCTTCTAAGAACTCGAGAGGAGTCATGCCGTCCGGATGGTCATTCCAGAACGCATCGGGCAGGACCACACATGCCTGCCCATCAGCCATCATGTGATTGTCAAGGCTGCGTTCGATCCGGCCTTCCATCTCATATAGGCGGGGAAGTCCCCGAAGCCGAGTCGGAGGCAGCTCAAGTCTATGAGGTACCGGTCCAGAACCTGGTTGCCGTCACACACTGGATAGTACCCGCGAACCGCAGCAATGCCATCTTCCGCGATGCATTCCAGTTCGGGATACTTGCCCTCGATTTCGCTGCACAGCGCTTCATATCCCTTGGAGTCAGTCTGATACCACGGTCTAGTCATGAGCCCACGGCCTTGAGATCATAGGCGTTGTTGCTGCTACGTGACGGAGCCTCTCAACTCGTCTTGCGTCGGACGTCTTAAGGTTTCCGAACACTGCCTGTAGTCCTTGATTCGCCACAGTCGCCAGTGTCTCCGATGCGGAGGCTGCCAGTCGTTTCCTGACGTCGACGTCAAGTAGTCCCGACAGGTCATTCCCAGTGGGATTGGCCGGATCTTCAACCGCAATTGTCTCAGCCCTTTCCACCAGCTGCTGCCACAGCCAAATCATCTGCTCGTCGAGAGCTTCGGCTGTCTTGCCGTCCAGAAGTTCGATAACCAGCAGTTCCAAGACGAACGTCTTGATATCGATACCGTTGCGTCGGCGCCACAGCTTCGTGAGCTTCATCGCATCCCGCACCCCGCTGGCTCGAACATGCTCGACATGCTTGTCAAGATTCGTCTTGAGGCGCGCCTTGTCACCCGACGTCTGATGGAGAAAGACGTCACCGGCTGTGCCTTCGACGAATCGCCCTGGAACAACATCAATATGGAGATCTGTCTCACCACTCAGCCCCGACAATCGGAGCGCTGATCGTTTTCGTGACACCCGGTATTTCTCACTCAGGGCATCGGCAACAGACTCGTAGATCTCTTCAAGACAGTCACCAGCAATGCAATCATCATGTCCAAAGTAGCAGGTGAGATCGAGGTCGTACGAATCGACGATCATCGTGCCCTTCTTCTTGGACCCAGCCTCACTGACCTTCACTCCAGGGAACCGGTTCCGAAGAAATGCCTTGACTCCTTCGCCGTGTTCGCGGAGTTCAGCCAGTTCATTGCTTCCGTCAGCTAACGAATGCTCCAACACAATTGCTTCAACATACTCCTTGTCTTTCACTGATGAAACCTCCTTTCACTCTTGACAGGTCTCGGGACGGTTTGCTCTTGCTCATCGTCTTGGTCTTGTGACCACAATTCGGAATGTGGTGTTCGGTGTTGCCAGCTGCACTGCGTCGAAATGTGGATCGTTGAGAAGGCGGTCCCTTCTCAGGGACGAAGACGTTTCCACCTCGATGATTCTCCTGCGCGAACCCTTCGATCCCACGACATCGGGCCTGCGCCTGTTCCGTCCTATCCCCTCAGGTCGTCGATGGCCGGGAATGTCCGCCCGGACAGACCATCCCGCACATTTCAGCCTCCCGGCTTGCCTAAGAACTTCCGCGTCATGCCTACTCTGAGATGCACTTCCTCTTCTTGCCATTCTGCCTCCTGTTGCGACTTGGAAACCAAGTCTCAGTCATGATACAATGATGGTACCACAGGTTCGTTGCCAATGCAAGACAGTGATGCACTAGTGCAACAGGAGGTGAATGGTGACACCGACTCGACTCGACATGATCGGGAAACTGGTGCGTGAACGGCGGGGCGAACGCGGCATTCGCGATATTGCCGCTGAGGTAGGCGTGAGCGCCGCCACACTATCTCGGATCGAAAACGGAAGACTCCCTGACCTCGCAACATTCAGCAAGATTTGCCAATGGCTGCAACTCGATCCCAGGACCATTCTGGGTTGTGAGGTGCCCCAACCTTCGGT
>CAVXGE010000011.1:0-40812 GCA_963761225.1 uncultured Chloroflexia bacterium
ACGGTCCGATGGCCGGGTCCAGGCTCATGAGCCCTTCCCAGCCGTTCTTGATGCCCAGCACCTCGTACTGCGTGTCCCGTTCCGCGGACAGCCGCGTGTCCAGCGCCGATTTGACCACCCACTTGATTGCGGGGTTGATGCCGGCGCAGTCGCCCCCACCACTGAGAATGCCGATCCTGTATCGCTCCATGTGTGAGATTCTCCTCCGGATGGTTCTCACGCCAGGACGCACCCGCAATTGACCCTACCCCAACAAGAGGCTACATCCTCCATGAAACAGCGTCAAACCACGTCCCAGCCGACGGGCGGTTCTCGAACCGCCCCTACGTGCAGCCGGTATCGGACCCCCCGAAATGCGGGGACACCATCCACAGATTGTCCGCACGATATTGAGTATGGTGTCCCCGTATTTCTACGGGTTGTCCGGCCGGGTTGAGTACGGTGTTCCCCGCGTATCGTTCAGACCACGGGCGGCTTCGGCCGCTTGACCAGCAGGATAGCGGGGATAGCCAGCACCAGCAGCACCGCGGCAATCGTGAAGGCGGTGATGTAGGAATCCGTGGCGTCATGCATCAGGCCCGCGAACAGAGGGCCTGCGGCCGTGCCCAGGCTCTGCGCCAGGTTCAGCGCGCCGAACACCGCGCCGTAGAACAGCAGTCCGAAGTTGACGCTGGCCAGTACCGACAGCGTGGGAAGCCACGCCCCGGCTCCAATTCCAAACAGCAAGGCATACGTCCAGATGAGCGCCAGCGACGAGTCCGCACGCACGTTGAGCACCACGAGCACACTTCCTAACAGCAGTGCTGCACCGATGGCGAACGCGCGATTGGCGGCCATCCGGTCACACAACCAGCCGAAGAAGATCTTGCCCACCGCGCTGCCGAATCCCACAGCCCCGATCGCAGAGGCGGCGGTCGCGACCGGATAGCCGATATCCTCGAGGAAGGGCACGGTGGACTGCAGGACGCCCATGCTGGCAAAGGTGTAGGCGCAGAATGAACCGGCGATGAGCCAGAAGGTCGGCGTCTTCATCGCCTGCTTCAGCGTCCTGCCCTCCAGGTCGCCACCGCGTCGTGTCGCATCTTCCGGAAGGCCGACCGGCTTCGCAACCCCATCCGGGTACAGCCCCATCTCGGAGGGGCGTGTACGTATGACAACCAGCGCGAGCGGTATCGTCACGACCATCGTGAGAATGCCCAACGACAGGTAGGCGGTCCGCCAGTCAAAGTGCGAGAGCATGAAGCCCGCGAAGGGCGCCACGAAGACTCCTCCGGCGCCGATTCCCGCCGCCATCAGCCCCAGGGCGGTACCGCGCTTGCGCTTGAACCAGTTCGAAACGACCGCGCTGCAGGGCACCGGCCCCATCGCCGCGGCACCCGTCCCGATTATCACGTAGCCGAGGTAGAAGAGGTACAGCTCGCTCATCCTGCTGACGAGCAGGAATCCGAGCCCCATCATCACCGCGCCGACCGGGATCACCGGACGAGCGCCGTAGCGATCCACGAACCGGCCCGCGACAGGCGAACCCAATCCCACCATCAGGTAGAACAAGGTGAAGCCGGCCATCACCTGGCCGCGTCCCCAGCCCAGCGCCTCCTCAAGCGGCTTGACGAAGAGGCTGAACGCGAACACGCCGCAGCCATTGAACAGCACGAGGAAGATGAACGTGACGGCCACCAGGTAGTAGCCGTAGAAGATGCGACGTTTCTCAGCGCGCGCCGTGTCGTTCGTCATGAGATTGACTCAGCCGGACCAGAGACAGATAGTAACAGCATTGAAAAGCTACGGGGGCCGGAGGCCGGAGTTGCGAGGTGCGAGTTGCGGATTACGAGTTGCGCCGCCGGTTCGTGATGTTCATCAGGACGTACGGGAGGCTCCCACGCCCTACATCAGACTTCCCCGCCACCGCCGGTCGGTGTGGGAACCGACCCCTGCGATCGGAATGTGGGTTGCCGCTGTTGGAAGTCCGGCGCACGATTGTGATGCCGCGTAACGCATTGCGGGGTCACCGGCGCGACGGTCACGCACCGCCGCGGTCGCAGCACGAGACCACCGCTGCTTCGGCTGGATCAGGATGACGGTGGCTCTGCGCCACGGTTCATGATGTCGAGGTAGCGCTCGTACCCGAAGACTCTATTGCGGCGCCGTGAGGTCAACTCCTCAACTATGCCAAGTTGAACGAGGTGCGCAAGGCCTTTGTTGACTGTGGCGGGCGTGAGTCCCGTCTCCTGTACCAGCTTCCCTGATGTGGTCACGGGACGCTGGAGCATGGCCTGATGAAGGGCGAGTGTTGATTCAGCCGCCCTGCCCAATCCAGCGATTCTCTGCCGGTCCTCCGCCGCGAGGTCAAGAAGCTCACGGGCGGTATCGACAGCCTGTGTGGCCGTCACAGTAACCGCCTCGGCGAAGAAATCGAGCCATGCCTCCCAGTCGCCGGTCAGGCGCACGCCGTTCAACAACTCGTAGTAGCGCCGGCGATGCGTCTTGAAATAGAGGCTGAGATACAGCATGGGCTGGCGCAGCACTTTCCCCTCACAGAGAAGCAACGTGATGAGCAGCCGGCCCAGCCGGCCGTTGCCATCCAGGAACGGGTGGATGGTCTCAAACTGCACGTGAGCCAGGGCGGCTTTCAGAACAGCCGGCGTGGCCTCAGGCTTGTCATGCAGGAACAGTTCCAGTTTGCCCATGCACTCTACTATCCGGCCGGGAGGCGGTGGCACGAACGCCGCATTGCCTGGCCGCGTGCCGCCTATCCAGTTCTGGGTAAGACGAAACTCTCCAGGCGTGCGGTCGCTGCCCCGACCACGGGACAACAGCACGCGATGGATCTCCCTGATAAGGCGTAGCGACAGAGGGAAACCCTCCCTGAGGCGTGCGAGGCCATGGTCCAGTGCCGCCACATAGCTGCTCACTTCCGTGACGTCGTCGACCAGGGCGCCGGGCATGTGATCCAACTCGAACAGGAGCAGGTCCGAGAGCGAGGACTGTGTCCCTTCAATCATCGAGGACAGCACCGCTTCCTTCCGGACATAGGTGTACAGAAACAGCGAGGTTTCCGGCAGCAGCCGCGAGACGCCATCAAGCCGTCCCAGGGCCAGTAGCGCCTCGTCGAATCCGGTCCGTAGCCGTGGAGTCCAGTTCAGTGCAGGGACCGGCGGCAGTGGCGCGGGAACAAAGGCCTGCACGGTCTCTCCCGAGGTCGACACCACGTCGTAGTGTCCCTGTAGTTCTCTCTTCATGTCGCCCATCCTAAAACAAGACCGGCTGTTGTTTTACGTTATGATTCTATCATAAAATAAGACTTCGTACTGACGCGATGCAAGTGTGAGAGGTGGCAGGTGGGGGGTTAGCCGGCAAGGCCGGAGTTGCGGGCGACGGGTTGCGGGTTAGCGTCACCGGTTCGTGATGTTCATTCTGCGGCAGGGGCAGGCCCCCGGCCCCACGTCAGACTTCCCCGCCACCGGGTCGGCGTGGGAACCGACCCCTCAGACCCCCGAAATGCGGGGACACCATCCACAGATTGTCCGCACGATATTGAGTATGGTGTCCCCGTATTTCTACGGGTTGTCCGGCAGGGTTGAGTACGGTGTTCCACCGTACTGTTCAGACCACGGGCGGCTTCGGCCGCTTGACCAGCAGGATGGCCGGAATCGACACCGCCAGCAGCACGGCGGCGATGATGAAGGCCTGGATGTACGACCCGGTGGCATCATGCATCAGGCCGGTGAATAGTGGTCCCGTGGCGGTCCCGATGCTGTTCGCCATATTGAGCGCACCGAATACGGCTCCGTAGAACAAGAGCCCGAAGTTGGTGCCGGCCAGCATCGACAGCGTGGGCAGCCATGCGCCCACGCCCAACCCCAGCAGCAGCGCATAGGCCCAAATCAGGAACAGCGACGAGTCAGCGCGCACAGAGAGCAGGAACAGCACGCCCGCCAACTGCAACGCGATGCCGATGGCGCAGACCAGGTTGGCCCGCACCCTGTCGCACAACCACCCGAAGAATATCTTGCCCACAGCGCTGCCGAATCCCACCGCCCCGAGGGCGGTTGCGGCGGTGATGATGGGATAGCCGATATCTCCGAAGTAGGACGCGGCAGCCTGGAACGCTCCCATGTTGGCGAAGTTGGAGAAGGCGAACGCAATGGCGATAAGCCAGAAGGCCCGCGTGCTCAGCGCCTGCCGCAACGTGAACCCTTCCCTCTCGAGATTCACGCGCGATTCGCCGGCGCTCGCCGCATCCGGCGCGCTGTCGCCATCCGGATAGAGCCCCATCTCCGACGGCCTCGTACGCACCACTCCCAGCGCGAGGGGCAGAGTGATGGCGACGATGAGCACTGCCATCGTGAGGTACGCCACCCGCCAGTCGTAGTTGGACAACACGTAGCCGACGATAGGAGCCATGAAGATTCCGCCCGCGCCGATGCCCGCGGCCATCAATCCCAGCGCGATACCGCGCCTGCGTTTGAACCAGTTCGAGATGATGAAGCTGCACGGTACGGGGCCCATCGCCGCGGCGCCGGTGCCCACCACCACGTAACCAAGATAGAACACATAGATGTGGCTGGTCTGGCTCACCAGGACGAACCCGAGGCTCATCACTACTGCGCCGATGGGAATCACCAGTCGGACGCCATGGCGGTCCACGAAGCGGCCCACGAGCGGCGAGGCCAAGCCCACCAGGAGATAGAAGAAGGTGAAACCGGCCATCACCTCGCCACGCCCCCAGCCCAACGCCTGCTCAAGCGGCTTCACGAAAAGGCTGAAGACCGACACGCCGCAGCCGTTGAACAGGACCAGGAACACGAAGGTGACGGCCAGCAGATAATAGCCGTAGAAGATGCGACCCTTGCGCGCGACTGTTGGTTCGTTCGTCATGAAACCTCGATGTGCAGCGACGAAAGGCAGAGTGTATCAGGATTGGACGGCGAAGGGCGGACTCGCGGGTTGGCCGGCAGGGCCGGAGTTGCGGGTGGCGGGTTAGTGATGCGGGTGGGCCGGCATGGCCGGAGTTGCGGGTTGCGGGTTATAAGTCGCGAGTTGCGGATTGAGCCACCCGGTTCGTGATATTCGTCCTGCGGTAGGGCAGGCTCCCACGCCTGCCCGCCATCGTGAGATGACACATCCGCGGTCGCAAAGATCACGTTCCAACAGAACCCTGGCTGCCCCATCAGGACCGACGGGCGGTTCTCGAACCGCCCCTACATGCAGGTCGAATGCGAGCCGCGTACCGGAATCACGGTGTTCCTGCGCGTACCGGGAGAGGCATGCTCTCCCCTACGAGGATCCCCGTCCTCCCCACCGAGCGTTTCGAACGCCCCACATGCAGGTCGAATGCGAGCCGAGGTCACGGTTTGCTGCGGTGCAACGGAGAGGCATGCCTCCCCTGCGAGGATCCCACCGTCCTCCCCACCAGACGGGCGGTTCTCGAACCGCCCCTACACTGTGCTTTGCATCGGCTCTCGTGTATGTCAGAACCGTCGTGCATGTCCGTCGGTTCCCGTAGGGGCACGCTGCGCGTGCCCGCCGTGAGCTCAGCATTTCGATGGCGCATGTGCCGTTGATTCATTCAAGGCACGATTTCCCTCCGGTCTTCGGGCACGCGCAGCGTGCCCCTACGAGGACCCCACCGCCTCCCCACCCGGCGGGCGGTTCTCGAACCGCCCCTACACTGTGCTTTGCACCGGCTCTCATGTATGTCAGAACCGTCGTGCATGCTCGTCGGTTCCCGTAGGGGCACGCTGCGCGTGCCCGCCGTGAGTTCAGCATTTCGATGGCGCATGTGCCGTTGATTCATTCAAGGCACGATTTCCCTCGGTCTTCGGGCACGCGCAGCGTGCCCCTACGAGGACCCCACCGCCTCCCCACCCGGCGGGCGGTTCTCGAACCGCCCCTACACTGTGCTTTGCACCGGCTCTCATGTATGTCAGAACCGTCGTGCATGTCCGTCAGTTCCCGTAGGGGCACGCTGCGCGTGCCCGCCGTGAGTTCAGCATTTCGATGGCGCATGTGCCGTTGATTCATTCAAGGCACGATTTCCCTCCGGTCTTCGGGCACGCGCAGCGTGCCCCTACGAGGATCCCATCGTCCTCCCCACCAGACGGGCGGGTCTCGAACCGCCCCCACATGCAGGTCGAATGCGAGCCGCGTACCTTGATCATGATGTTGCTGCGCCGTGCAACCGGAGAGGCATGCCTCTTCCCTACGAGGATCCCATCGTCCTCCCCACCGGACGGGCGGGTCTCGAACCGCCCCTACATGCAGGTCGAATGCGAGCCGCGTACCTCAATCATGGTGTTGCTGCGCCGTGCAACGGGAGAGGTATGTTGTGGCACACACGTGCCCCCAACAGACCGTAGGCGGGCACGCGCAGCGTGCCCCTACGAAAATCCCACCGCCCCCCCACCGGACGGGCGGGCATGGGAAACTGCTCCCCGGGGCGACCGTGCCCTTTCGGAAACTCGCGAAGCCTCAGGGGGCGCCTTGCGGCCCCCCCTGAGGCTTGCCATGAACACCGGGGACCACCGTTCCTAGACGGTATAGTCGATAATCATCCTGGGAAGACTGCCGGGCGACCAGAGCAAAAGGTCGCTCGTGTCATCTCCGTCCGTCACGTGGCTGGCGAACTGCAGGCGTAACTGGAAGAGGATCTCGCTCTCGGTGATCCGTTGCTGCAATTCGTTCCGGAATCCGAGCTGGTTGGAGGGTGTGTTCAAGTCGTCAAGGCTGCACCACTGTCCAATCGGCGCAGAAACAGCGCGCGACCAGTGATCGCCACTGCCAAGCGACCCGTAGTCCTGCACGTACGCCCCCAGACATCCCATCTCCGGGTAGGGAGACTCATTGGGAATCTCGTAACCGGATAGGTCGACCACGACCTTCTCCACGACCGCTCTATGTGGCAGGCTCGAGATATCAAAGGTGACAAACCCCTGGAAATCCCTGTTGTACTGGTCATCACCCACGTAAACGTATCCCGGAGAGTTGGCGCCGCTGCTCCGTACGTAGCCGCTATTGTCGGGGTCCGCGGTGACAATGAGCTGGCGCGTGGGCGCCCCCACCGAGACGGTCACGGCGGCGGAGGCAGTCGAACGTGTGCCGGTAGCCGTCAAGGTATAGGTGGTCGTGGAACCGGGAGCAACCGTCGTCGACCCAACGGGCGCCACCACACCGATGCCCTGGTCGATGGATATTGTAGTAGCGTTCGAAACTGCCCACGACAGCGTCGCGCTGCTACCGGAGGAAATCGTCATCGGCGACGCCGTGAAGGAATCGACATTCACCGGCACAACGACCAGTTCCGTAATGGTTACATAGTCGGTCACCTCAGCCGACCATTCACCGTTGTTGTCCTGCACCATGAAGAATATCTCATGGTCGCCGACTGACAGCGCAGTGGTCTGGAACGAGGCGGCCGTGCTCAACACGCCGTCGAGATCGGACCTCCAGTGGTAGGCAACGACGCGCCCGTCTACGTCCGTGCCGTGCCCGTAGAAGTTGACCACATCTCCCGCGGCAGCCTCGGACGGCGTGATTGAATCGATGTACGCGACGGGTGGCTGGTCTACTTGCGACACTATGTACGAGCACCCCGGCAAGAACGCAAGGACCAGAAGCAACATGAATGGCTTCTTCATAACCCACACCTCCCAACTTCACCCCACGGTGGATACAATCATTGTAGTCTATTGGCGCGTCGACCGTGACGGCAGATGTTGTCCGGCATCAGAGTCGCCGGCACGCAGCCGCGGCCACGGTTCGAGAGCGACTCGGCGGTCATGCGGCGGTCACCCAAGAGGTTTGGGGTGCTTCACCACCAGGATGAAGGGAATGGCGATGGCAAGCAGCACGACGGAAGTGATGAACGCATTGACGTACGAGCCGGTGACATCATGGACCGTCCCCGAGAACAGCGGCCCGAACGCGGTTCCCAGGCTCTGCGATAGATTAAGAGCGCCAAACACTGCACCATAGTACAACAGGCCGAAGTTGATGCTGGACAACATCGACAGCGTCGGCAGCCACGCGCCCACCCCCAACCCCAACAGCAGCGCGTAGCTCCATACCGCCGGAAAAGGCGAATCCGGACGAACGGTCAACAGCAGTGCTATCCCGACCAGTTGCAGCGCGACGCCGATGGCAAAGGCCCGATTGGCCCGCATCCGGTCGCAGAGCCATCCAAAGAATATCTTCCCCACGCCGCTACCCAGACCGATGGCGCCGATGGCCGAGGCGGCAGTGGCCGTGGGATAACCAATGTCCTCGAGGAAAGGCGCCGCCGCCTGAATCGTGCTCATGTTGGCGAAGTTCGAGAACAGGAACGCCACCGCGATTAGCCAGAAGGTGGAGGTCCTCGCCGCCTGCCGCAAAGAGAACCCGTTCTTCTCACCACCCACGCGCGTCTCGTCCGGCGCCTCGCCAACCGGCGCGCTGCCGCCGTCGGGATAGAGTCCCAGTTCCGCAGGGCGGGTCCGAATCACGCCCAGCGACAGCGGAATCGTCACAGCCATGATGAGGATGCCCATCGATAGATAACCGGCCCTCCAGTCGAAATGCGAGAGCATGTAGCCCATAAACGGGGCCATGACCACCCCCCCGGCGCCGATGCCGCCCGCCATCAGGCCCAGCGCGGTGCCGCGACGGCGCTTGAACCAGTTGGAGATGACTGCGCTGCAAGGCACCAGCCCCATGCCCGCCCCACCGATGCCAACTATCACGTAGCCGATGTAGAAGAGGTACAGGTCACTGACGCGGCTTACCAGCACGAATCCCAGGCCCATGAGCGCGGCACCGATGGGAATGACGGGCCGCGCGCCGTAGCGGTCGACAAAGCGGCCGAACACGGGAGATGCGATGCCCACCATCAGGTAGAACAGCGTGAAACCGAGCATCACCTGTCCGCGTCCCCACCCCAGTTCCGCCTCGAGCGGCCTCACGAACAGGCTGTACGCGAACACGCCGCAGCCGCTGAACAGAACGAGGAAGATGAAGGTAACGGCCACCAGGTAGTAGCCGTAGAAGGGACGACCTTTGCGCGCGCCTGCCACTGCGTTCGTCATGAGAACCCGAAGGAGCCGGACGACAGGCAGAGTGTAACAGCATCGGCATCCCGATGGCAGCCATATTTCAGCGTTCCGGCACTTGTCCGGACAATAATTCGGGGCGATTCCGCCAGCCACACGACTGAGCGAGGGACTGGTCCAGTCCTGATAAATAAGCGGTTGACGGCGCCACCCGAATCTCACGCCACGAAAAGCGGGGGGGCCGTCAACACGGCCCCCCGGGTTTGCTGCAAGACACAATTGGCCACCGGGCTCAGAGCGTGTACTCGATAATCAGCGTCGGGAAACTGCCGGGCGCCCAATAGAGAAGGTCGTTCTTGTCATCACCGTCCGTCCGGTGCTCGCCGAACTGAAGGCGGAACTGGAACGTATTGTCGCCGGTTCGCCTCTGCAACTCGTTCCGCATCCCCGGTTGATCGGTGGGTAGACTCAGCGCCTCGAGGCTGCACCATTGTCCGATTGGCACGGACAGAGGGTGCGACCAGTAGTCGGTATTATCGAGCGACCGGTAATCCTGGAGGTATGCGCCCAGACAACCCATCTCGGGGTAGGGATTTTCATTCGGAATGGCGTAGCCCGACAGGTCCACACTGACTTTGGTGATGACCGCGGTGTTCGGCAGACTCGAGATGTCAAACGTGACAAACCCCTGGAAATCCCGGTTGTACTGGTCGTCACCCACGTACACGTATCCCCCCGAGCCCGCTCCACTCTGGCGGATATAGCCGCTGTTGTTGGGATCCGCGATGATTCGGAGCTGGTGTACCGGCGGCCCAACGGTGAGAGTCACCGAGGCCGAGGCGGTGGACCGTTTGCCGGTTGCCGCGAGCGTGTAGGTGGTGGTCAACCCGGGCGCCACCGTGGTCGAGCCGGAAGCAGCCACGGTACCGATGCCCTGGTTGATGGTCACCTGGGTTGCGTTCGAAACGCTCCATGAGAGCGTCGCACTGCCGCCCAGCGGTATCGTCACCGGCGACACGGTGAAGGAATCGACGTTCACCGGCGTCAGCACTTCTTCCGTGACGGTTACATAGCCGGTCACCTGGGCCGACCATTCTTCTTTGTCGTCCTGCACCATGAAGAATATCTCATGGTCGCCGACCGACAGCGAAGACGTCTGGAACACGGCAGCCGTGCTCAGCACGCCGTCGAGGTCGGAGCGCCACTGATAGGCAACAACCTGCCCGTCTACGTCGGTGCCGTGGCCGGCGAAATTGACGGTGTCTCCCACGGTGACTTCGGACGGCGTAATTGAATCGATATACGCGACAGGTGGCTGGTTGACTTGCGTCGTGGCGTACGAACACCCGGGCAGGAACGCCAGGGCCAGAAGCACCATGATTGTCCTCGTCATATCCCTCACCTCCCACAACTCCACATGGCGGATGTCACCATTGTAATGCAACTGACGGCGAACTGTGGAACCGTACGCAGAGTTGCGCCGGATTGCCGGCTGGCGAAGGTCATCGGCCAACTGGCGCGATGGTTCCCGAGGGCGGGACTTGCACCGGCTCTCATGTATGTCGGAACCGTCGTTCGTATTCGTGAGTTCCCGTAGGCGCACGCTACGCGTGCCCGCCGTGAGTTCAGCATTTCGATGGCGTATGTGCCGTTGATTCATTCAAGGCACGATTTCCCTCCGGTCTTCGGGCACGCGCAGCGTGCCCCTACGAGGATCCCATCGCCCCCCACCGGGCGGGCGGTTCTCGAACCGCCCCTACAGCTGGCCGATTTGCACCGGCTCTCAATGTATGTGAGTACCGCCGTTCGTATCCGTGAGTTCCCGTAGGGGCACGCCGTCCGCGCCGCCGCGCGGGCGGTCTCGAACGCCCTACAGCATTCCGATGCAGCCAGTGCCGTAATATGGTGTTGATTCATCCGTGGCAACGGGAGAGGCATTCTCCATCCGGTGCCGAATAGACCTTGGCGGGCGCGCGCAACGTGCTCCTGCGAGGATCCCATCCGTCCTCCCCACCGGGCGGGCGGACACGGGAGCCCGCCCATACGTCAAACCCTCCATTTCGTCGGCCGGTCAGGCGCCGGATGCTACGCGCGAATCATGGGCTGGTGCTATCGCCACACATCGAAACGGTTGCAGCACGAGATAAGGGGAGCGAGGTGTTTCCGCTGCGGAGATACTCCACTCGCCCCGGGAGCGGATGCGGGGCCACTGCGATGCAACTCCATCGTCGGCAGTCGCCTCTCGCAGCGCACTTACGGCTGATGAAGCCAGAAGGCCTGCTTGGCCTGTAGAGTGAGACGGAAGACCTCGGACTTCCCGCCTTTCCGGATGCGGCCGTCAAGGTCCTTAACCCACCTCGGCGGGAGGCCCGCAAGTCCGTGCAGCGCGCCAACCGCAGCCCCGACGATAGCCGCCACCGTATCGTTATCTTTCGTGTCGTTCACCGCCCGTACGATTGCCGCCTCAGGGTCGTGCCCGTGCATCGCCAGAATGTAGAGCGCCGACGGCACGGTTTCCATCAGGCTGGCGCCCGAGCCCCAGCGGTTGCACGCCTCCACCACGGGCACGCGCCCTTGCAGAGCGTCCATGCACACAGTTCTCGGTGAACCGCCAGAGCGGTCCTGCGTAGTCGTGCACCTCGGGCATGTCCGGCCGATACGTGGTCTGCCCCTCGAGTTCCCGGGCCGTCGAAACGTACGTCTCCACCCACCAGGAAGGCTCGGGCGCGCGATGCATCGAAAGGAGCTGCCAGAGGATGTTTACCATCGCCACGCAGGCGGCAACATTGCCGTACGAGTTGTGAGTCACCATCGCGTCCAGCGCCGCGTCGGCGTAGAGCGACGTGTTTGGAAACTGCAGATGTGGAACCACGATGGGAGCGATGCGCATCAAAGCGCCATTGCCTAGAGAGTCCACCCCCGCGAGTTGCCACTGCAAACCCTGGTCCTTGTGCTTCCTGATGAATTCCGTGACCGTATTGCCGATGCCATAGATGTGTTCCGAACAGAACTTGTCGGCGAGATGTGCGGGAACAAGACCGCCGTCCTCCAGCAGCTGCTCCAGTGTCCAGAACGCCAGTTGCGTGTCATCCGTGACCGAACCAAGTACTCCCAGGTCGTCGTGCGTACGGGGATAGAAGTCACGAATCTCCCCGTACCGGGCACGCCGCGTTGCCGGCAAGGCGCCTTCCGTGGGCGCGCCCAGCGCATCTCCGATGGCGAGCCCCAACAGCATCCCTTCGACCTTCTGGAAATCGAAGTCGGCAGGCAGGGCTAACGGAACCTGATGAAGGATTTCTGCGTCGTGCAGCCGGACGACGCCATGCTCGATGCACTGTGTCAGCAAGCCGGAGTTATCGATCACCTCGCCTCACCTCCTCACCGGTTTCCGGGCGCGTGGCAACGGGGCGGCCACAGGCGGTCACTTCGAACCTTTAGACCGCTTCGCGTCCCAACCCGCTTCTATCTCGTCGAGCCGCTCCTCATCCATGCCGAAATAGTGGCCGACCTCGTGGAGAACGGTGCGGCGGATCTGCTCGGATACCTCGGCATCGGTCCTTCCGGATTGCTCGATGGGACGTTGGAACAGCGTAATGCGGTCCGGTGTCACCAGATTGTACGAGCGGGTGCGCTCGGTCTGGGGCACACCCTGGTATAGACCGAGCAGGGTGTGGCCCCGGGTCACACCCGCCTCACGAAGCATCTCCTGTGACGGTACGTCCTCGATAAAGATGGCGACATTTTCCATCATCTCCTGGAATTCGCGCGGCATGCTGCCAAGCGCCTTGTCCACGAGTTCTTCAAACCGGCTTCTATTCATCGAGTGTCACCACCGTGCACGACACCGCGAATGATAGCACCGGCTGGAAGACGCGGTGAACGAGTTGCCGAGCAGCGCGTGACGAGTGAGAATCTATGGAATGGCCGCATGCCACTGCAGAGGCCCTTGCCGGACGCACAGAGTTCCTTGCACCGTCGCAACTACGGCGCTAGAATACAAAATCGTCCGTCAGTTAATGGCCTGGGGAGGATACGACGAATGGGATGGAAGATTAGCGCACTTCTCGTGGCAGCTCTGCCCCTTCTTGCAACTTCGTGCTCGGCCGCCGCTCCGCGAAACGAGGTCGTCCAGATTGATTGCGCCGAGTTCTCGCCGTCGCCCTCCGCGCCGGCCCCCCTCACCCGTGATGTGACGGTCCTCAAGGGCGCCACCATCACCTTGCGATTGTGCTCCAATGCCAGCACCGGGTTTCAGTGGGAAGACGCCGTCATCTCGGATGCGTCTGTTCTGGTGCAGCGTTCGCATCAGTACCTGGAACCCACGGTGGCGATGCCCGGAAGCCCGGGCCTTGAGGAATGGGTCTTCGAAGCCGTCGACGTCGGCGACTGCACCGTAACGTTGAAGTACAGCCAACCGTGGGAAGGCGGCCAGAAGGACATCTGGCAGTTCGAACTCGACGCCCTTGTCGATTAGCGGCGCGTCTCGTTGCGGTGGAACGTCAACATCATGACTGACCACATACGCATCGGCACCTGCTCGTGGACAGACCCGAGCCTTATCCGCGCGGGGACGTTTTACCCGGGTACGGTGCGGACCGCGGAGGCGAGGCTGGCATTCTACGCAAGCCAGTTCAATCTCGTCGAGGTTGACAGCAGCTATTACGCGATGCCGTCGCGCCGCAACGGCACATTGTGGGTGGAACGGACGCCTGAAGATTTCATGTTCGACGTGAAGGCTTTCCGGCTCTTCACCGGCCACCCGACGGAGCCCAAGGCGCTTCCCGCCGACATCCGCGGCGCCCTGCCCGCGGACGTCCTGGAAAAGAAACACCTGTACTACCGTGACGTGCCGCTGGAGTTGCAGAAGAATCTCTGGGCTCGCTTCGAGGATGCCTTGCTGCCTCTGGATTCGGCCGGCAAGCTGGGTGTTGTGCTGCTGCAGTTCCCGCCGTGGTTCAACCCGGGAGTCTCGCAGATGGACCACATACTGGCGTGCAAACAGTACCTCTCGCCGCACAAGGTCGCCGTGGAGTTCCGCAACAACCGCTGGCTTTCCGACCGAAATCGCGAGGGTACGATGTCCTTCCTGCGGCAGCATGAATTGACGTTCGTCTGCGTTGATGAACCGCAGGGCTTCTCCTCCAGCGTGCCCCCGATCGCCGAGGCGACGGCCGATATCGCCGTGGTCCGCTTTCATGGAAGGAAGTCTTCGGCGTGGGAAGCGAAGGGACAGTCGTCAACCGACCGGTTCGACTATTACTACGACGCCGAGGAGTTGAAACCCTGGGCGGGGCACATCAAGGACTGTGGACCGACCGTTTCCGATGTACACGTCCTGTTCAACACCAACAACGGCGATCAGGCCATAGTCAACGCGAGGCTCATGGCGCGGTTGCTGGAGTGAGACTCCCGGGCGGGACGGCCTCCGCGTTTGAAAGGGGCGGACCGCTCTATCCGCCGAAGCTTGCGCCGGACTGACCTCCGGGTTGTCCGCCGCTGCCCGGTCTGTCCGCCGTTCTGTCCACCTGAGGGGCCGTTGAATCCCTGCGGGCGGCGACGACGCGGACGCCGGCGTCTTGGACGGTCTCCACGGTCCTCTCGCGCTTCGGTAGTCACGCTCCCGCTGCGTTCTTCCTCACCCTCTTCTGCCGTGACGTCGCCTTCGGGAACGTCCAGCCATGGGAAATGCCGTGCGAGCTCGTCCACCTCGAATGGGCCGCCGTGACCAGCGAGGAGCGTCTTCGCCCCGGCGTTCACGAGCTTCTGCAGGCTGACGCGAGCTTCCGAAGCATCTTCAGCGAACCAGGGCACGGATGGACGGCAGGCACGCCATCCCCTCATGACGAGATCTCCCACGATGCACATGCCATCGGGCAGCAGGATTGAGATAGAGCCTGCCGTGTGGCCCGGCGTCTGGATCACCCTTCCACGGCCCGCATACCGGCCAAGCTTATCGCCGTCGTGCAGGATGATATCCGGCTCAACCGGGTCGGACTTGATGGAAAACAGGGACTTAAAGATAGACCCAAGCCTGGTCACCGGCTTGAGCACGGGCACGCTCCCGAAATTCACGTACTCTGCGTCGAGTTCATGCACCGCCAGCGGGGCGCGCGTCCATTCCTTCAATTGCGCCGCGCTGCCGAAGTGGTCCGGATGGCCGTGCGTGATGACTATAAGGCCGATATCGCCAAGCGAGATGCGCTTTCGCGAGAGCTGCTCAAGGAGCTCGCCGGCGGTTCCGGGAGGTCCCGGGTCCACGAGGATGTGTTTCGTGCCCGGTATCAGGTACGCGTTATAGCTCTTGAACGGGTTCTTGCCACCCAGATGCAGGGTTAGAACGCTTCCTTCCGGGGGACGCTCATCGTCGACCACCGGGGGAGCCTGAACATCTTGTTTCTGTGGTTCAATCGCATCGGAGTCCTGGGAATTTCCGAACCTGTCGTGTCTGCTCATCTTCCCGTCGTTCACCTCAGTTGGGGCCGGAGAGAACCTGGTGTCCTCATTCGACACGTATCGAGCAAGTCATTTCCGACCGTCACTACTGCCACCCGCCACCGGGTACTTCGGCACGCACCACCGCAGCACAGGAGCCCGGGAAAAACCGCTTCACAGACCCCACCCACGAAAGGACTTTGTGCACGAGGCGACATGCTCACGGCAGCAGCATCTTGACACTCTCCACGCGGCCAAGCCGCACAGGAGCGCATGCAAAAGAATATGTCAGGCAGCCGGTAGTGTCAAGCAAACACGATTGCGGCGACTCGGCCGTCGTGTCACCGGCACCATTGACGGGGAGCTACCGCGATGCTAGCCTTGCGTCATGAGGCGCTGCCCCGCTTGTGGGTGGGGGTTCGACTCTTCTGCAGAGTCGAAGGGTGCACCTGAGCCTCAATCCCGTGCCAGGCTGTTCCTGCCGCACTGCTCCGCGGATTCCATTCGCGCTGATAGCCACATGCCCCTCTCAGATCACCCGTTCACGTCCCACTACCGAAGCGAATAGGAGGTGGATATGAAACGAGTCCTGCTGCTGCTCGCAGACGGCTTCGAGGCATATGAGGCCGCGGCTTTCACAGACGTGCTTGGCTTCGCATCCTCATTCGGGGATGAGGAGATTGAGGTGATTACGGTCGGCCTCCGACCGGAGATTCGCGGCGCCTTCGGCTTCAGAATCGTCCCTGACGTGCTCCTCGAGGACACTCAGGACGACGAATTCGACGCGGTAGCGGTGCCCGGTGGATTTGAGCGCGCCGGTTTCTACAACGACGCATATTCGGACCCGTTTCTAGACATCTTCCGCCGCTACACAACGGCGGGCAAGCCAATCGCAGCGGTCTGTACAGGTGCGCTGCCTGTGGCCCGGAGCGGGGTTCTCCGGGGCCGGCGCGCGACTACCTACCACCTTCTCGACGGCAAGCGGCGCCGGGAGTTGGCCGAAATGGGCGCGCGGGTCATGGATGAATCGGTCGTCCGCGACGGCTCGATAGTAACCTCTACTTCACCCGCTACGGCAACGGATGTGGCCTTCACACTGCTGGAGATGCTTACCTCGGCCAACAACGTCAGCACAACCCGCCACATGATGGGCTTCGCCTGACCGGCGCCCCGCCCGCTACGCTTCCTCTGCAACGACGCCAGCTGTGACAAAAGTGCTCCGGTCGGGTCCTTGCCGGTTCACGACAGCGAAGTGACGATACGCTCACGGCTAAGCAGGCGCGTGCCCCAGGTGAGAGCGCCCAGTATGGCGAGCGCGACCAGCGCCACGATGCCGACGGTCAACCATCCAATCGCAAGGGTGCCGGTGAATGCAAACCCCAGGCTATACAGACCGGCGAATATCGGCACGAACATGATCATCGAGATGATGCGGTTCTCCTTCATGCCCAGCAGCAATTGAGCGTAACCAAGGGCGCCAACCAGGCACGCGATAACCAGAGGCAGTACCACGATGAGGTACGTCACGACCGGCACATTCGGCAAGGCGAGAGTACCCATGCGGGCACTGGTAATCCCGGCGGTCAAAATGCCTGCTCCGACTGCCATGATGTCCGAGAACAGCGTCACCGCAATCGTCTTGCCCAGCCAGACTTCACGCAGGCCCGCGGGGCTGCATAGCAGCGTCTCCACCACCAGGTCCATCTTCTCGCGCAGGAATATCTGGGCGGTGGAAGAATACGCCAGAAACGCACCTATCATGGTTGAGAGAAAGAACATGAGGCTGCCCAGCGAGAGGTTGAGCGCAAGGGGCGACCCGCTCGTCAGACGGAATGAATAGATGCCTCCGAACAACAGCGCAAAGCCGATGCCGGTCACGAGAGAACTGCGCACGCCGAACAGCTCCCGAAGCTCTTTCTTGACTATGACCAGGGTCTTACTCACCTTCGCTCTCCTCGCGCACGACATCGAGATACACCTCTTCAAGCGAGCGTCTCGACCGTCGAAACTCCTCTACGCCGATGCCGTGCGCTTCCAGTGCCGTCACGACCGCACCCATGCCTTTCCCCACCCCCAGGGCAACTGAGATCGTTCCGTTCCCGCGCGCGGCGGAGGTCACGCCGGGCTCCGCCTCCAGCACGCTGATGGCTTCAGCCGCCCGGCCGGCATCCATAAGCACGACCTCAACGCGAGTGCTGTCTCCGGAGCCCTGCAGCGCTTTCAGCGTGTCGCAGACCCGTATGCGGCCACGCTGCAGGATGGCAACCCTCCCGCAGATGCGCTGCACTTCATCAAGGTCGTGCGAACTCAGGAATACGGTGATTTTCGAGTCATGCGATAGTGAAATGATGAGGTCGCGGACAACCTTCTGCGCCTCGGGATCGAGTCCCGCGGATGGCTCGTCAAGCATGAGGAGTTCGGGAGAGTGCAGGAGGGCGCGGGCGAGACCCAGTTTTCGGCGCATGCCGCGCGAGAACGTGCCGGTACGGTCACCGGCACGGGCCGTCAGGCCGGAGAACTCGAGCAGTCCGGAGATGCGCGCCTTCCGGTCCGGGACTGCGTACAGTTGTGCGTAGTAGTCGAGGTTGTCGTACGCGGTCAGCCGTGGATAGAGGCCATCGGACTCGAGCAACACGCCGACACGCTGCCGGACGTCGGGGCTGTCCGAAGCTTGTTTTCCCCACAGCAGAGCCTCTCCCGTCGTGGGTTGGAGCAAACCAAGAATTACACGCATCGTGGTCGTCTTGCCTGCTCCATTGGGACCAAGACAACCGAATACCTCGCCTTCCGCAACCCTCAGGTTGATACCGTCCAGAACCGTCCGGTTCTTGAAGCGTTTCGTTACGTTCTTCACTTCCAGCATGAATAGCTGCCTCCCGTCGCAGGCCAACGTCGGCGTCTACGGTAGCATACTCTCGGACTCCCCCCAAGAGTGGAACCGCCATCCGTCCGGATACATGAGAGGACCAGTACCGAAGCGTGCGGGGCTGCAACGCCAGGGACGCCTCGCGACGTCACAGCCCGCTTCGGCGGGCCGTATACGCCCCATTTCCACGGCAAGTATGCTAGACTCATATCGCTGATACACCGAGGTACGTATGGTCACCGGAGAGTTTCGTCACAAGGAGTTCGGCGCAAAGGTTCGCCACTGGAGGCAGAGTCTTCAGCCTCCGATGACACAACGAGAACTGGCGCAGGCGTTGAACGTCAGCGATGGCTTCCTTGCTCACATAGAGACGGGACGAACACTGCCGAGCGTTCGGACGATCGCGCTTCTGTCCAAGGCGCTGGGCGTTCCGATGATGGAGATGCTCGAGGCCGCGGGGCAGCTCCCGCACGCCGCGGAACCGGGCGGTGACGGCGCACTCCTTGAGCCCGAGTTGAGGTTGTTCTTCCGGGATGACTGGGATTCTCTGACCAGCGACGAGCAGGAATTGCTGCGTGATTTCGTACGTATGCTCAAGACTCGCGTCAAACGGCGCCGCTCGCAGGTGTCCTGACAGCTCTTGCGGCCGCCGGGTCGGCGCGCGAGTGAGGCGGGCACTATTACTCGAGTTCGCTGATTGCCGTCCGGGCCAGTTCGTCGGCTCGCTCGTTCTGCTCAACGCCTGAATGGCCGGCCACCTTGTTGAATGTGACACGATGCCGCCGTGCGAGGGCGACCAGCCGTTCCCACAAGTCGCGATTTTCCACAGGCTTGCGACTGTACGTGAGCCAGCCATTGGTCTCCCAGCGTTCGTACCACTTCTGCTTCATGCCGTTCACGAGATAGGCGCTGTCGGAGTACACCTCCACCGCGACGTCGTCGCCCTTGAGACATTGCAGCGCTTCGATACACGCCGTCAGTTCCATGCGCTGGTTGCTCGTGTTCTTCGCGCCGCCGCGTATCTCCTTGACGGCCTCTTTGTACTTCAGCACCGCTCCCCAACCACCCTTGTTGCCCTTGAACTGATTGCCGGAGCAGGCTCCGTCGCAGTAGATGGTGACCTTCTCTTGCTCGGATGGCACGATGGTTTCTCACTCTCCTTTGTTTGAATCGAGCGGGCGGAGGGCAGGGCTCAGCGAGCGCTGGGCCCTGCCCCCGGTATCAGTAGCGAAGCAGGGCGGCGATAAGCTCACCACCCGGCAACTGGCCCGGTTCGACCACATAGACGGCAGCGCCGGTCAGCAACGCGCGCGCCACCGCAACGTCCACGAGATCCTCGTCCCCCTGGGTAAATGCAGCGTGCACGATTGTCTGGTGCGTGTCGTCTCCCGCCACACCCCACTCCTGGGCACCCGAGACAACGAACAGCGCCGCCACCCGTCCGTCGCGGGCAGCAAGCAGGATGTCATGAAGTACGTTGGCCGTCAGGCCATGAGCCAGACCGTCGCCGTACCGCGACAGGGCGGCTTGCCGGTCCTGAGCGAAGTACGCCGATACGATAGGCCATGCACGAGTCTGTAAGTCGGCAGGACTCATCAGGTCGGGGTTGCCCTCCACTCCTTCCTCCAGCACATGAGCATACGTGGTCTGTTCGCGGAACAACGCGCGCATGAATCCAACTCCCGCCAGCACCAGGGGCGCCCGCTCTTCCTTCAGCGTATCGTGGAGACCGCGGTCCACCTGGAGCAGGAACCGTGCGATGTTGTCTTTGTCAACGTCTTTTCCCTCACCATGGCCGTGGTAGATTGCCGTTCCTCTTCCCGAGGCCCCTTGTTGGGGGCCGGTATGGAACTGAGTCTCCCGGCTGTACTCGTCATATCCGAGGAAGTCGGCCAAATTGGAAGGTAAGCCTTCGACGACTACCTCCCGAGCCCCGTCCCTGGTGCACTGCAGCAGCCTGATCTTCTTCTGGCTGAGCCCAAGTACATAGAACACGCCATCGGCAGTGAACAACGGCAGCAGAGGGCTCACGTGAAAACGCTTGTTGACTACCACCATCTCGTCGACACGATGAGGCAGTCTGAAATAGGTGAACGTGTGCGGTCCGAGGAACACCGCAAGTGCGTCCGCCTGGTGATGCCAGAACAACGTGTCATCGGCAAGTGCTCGTGCCTTGTCCAACATCTGCACGACGTCAGGCTGCCGCACGCCCGCGGCGAGCAACTTCTCTTCGGCCTCCCTCAGGAGATTCCGCAATCGAATGGCTGCCTGCGCGATATCGCCGGTCCGTTCCGTCGGCAAGTAGATGGAAACCGAGGTGTCCGCCGGGCTGTCCAGCAAAGCTTTCAGGTCATCTCTACCAAGCAGTTTCATCCTTCACCTCCCATTCAACCAGCACATGCTCACTATCGCTTTCACCGCCTGAAAACAGGTCCTTGCGGCTAGAGGCGGCATGGTATCACAAACAGTGCGCATCATCGGCCGGCGAGAAGGCACTATCATCGTGCCGGCACCCCGGCTCGCCACACCAGCACCTCTCGCGCCTCCACGCTATCAAGGATAGCATTGTGCTGAAGGGCACGCCCACAACAGCCCTCAGGTTGTGAGAGGAGCGAGCGAACGAATCTTCGGAAGATTCCGGCTCGCGCAACCTCGCCTGCGGCACTCGCCACAACCGCGGCGCGAAGCGCAAGCGTAAGCCGTCAACCGAAAGGGGCGTCCTGCACGGGACAGCGCAAAGCGGGCTCCGGTTCAACCGGAGCCCGCTTTGCTTCATTCATGCGGCAGAATCATGCGTTCACACGGCCGCCGGTCCGCGCTCGCCGGTGCGTATCCGTATCACATCCTCGATCGGCCACACGAATATCTTTCCGTCCCCCGCTTCACCTGTTCGTGCATTGGCCACAATCGCCGAGATGATCGGCTCGAGTGAATCTCCGTTCTCAATCACGAGTTCAATCTTAACCTTGGGCAGGAATTCTATGCGGTACTGGCTGCCGCGCCACTGTTGTATTACTCCTTTCTGCTTCCCGTGCCCCTTCACCTGGGTCAGCGTCATTCCAGGATATCCCAGTTTCTCCAGCGCTTCCTTCACCGCGGAAACGCGCTCCGGACGTATGATGGCTTCTATCTTCTTCATTTCATTGCCTCCGTTGGCGCGATTCTACCCGTTTAGCGATAGGGCAGGTCTTCGATGACACCGAAGTTCGGGTAGGCCCGGCTGCCATGCTCGCCGATATCCAGTCCCTCGACCTCTTCTTGCGGGGGTACGCGAATGCCACCCAGCACCACGTCCAGCACCTTGAACAACACCAGCCCGAAGCCGAAGGCCCAGACGATAACCACTCCCGCGCCGATTGCCTGTGCCAGCAACTGACCCGCCCCACCGCCATAGAACAGCCCGGTCACCATGGGGCCTTCCGTGGTGTACAGGCCATAAGTGCCATCGGCAAACAGACCAACCGAGAGCAGACCCCATATGCCGTTCAGACCATGAACGCTCACAGCGCCGACCGGGTCATCCACATGGATGCGGTCGAAGAAGTACACACCCAGGACAACGATGACGCCCGCAATAAGTCCGATGACCACCGACGCCCATGCCTCAACCCAGGCGCAGGGCGCCGTGATGCCAACCAACCCTGCGATAGCGCCGTTGAGGGCCATGCCCACGTCGAGCTTCCTGGTGACCATGTAAGTCACGATCAGCGCCGAGACTGCGCCCGAAGAAGCGGCGAGTGTCGTGTTGACCGCGATAACCGCACTCCGGAGTTCCAGCGCCGACAACGTGCTGCCCGCGTTGAATCCGTACCAACCAAACCACAGGATGAACACGCCCAGGGCCGCAAGAACAATGCTGTGCCCGGGGATGGCGTGTGCTTTGCCATCCTTGCCGAACTTCCCGATACGGGGGCCGAGTACTATCGCTCCCGCCAGTCCCATGAATCCACCGACTGCATGCACGACGCCGGAACCGGCGAAGTCGACGTGCCCCACTCCGTATGGCAGAGTGGACAACCAGCCACCGCCCCACACCCAGTGCCCGTATATCGGATACACGACGGCACAAACCACGATCGCGTACAGGAAGTACGCCTTCACCTTGAGGCGCTCAGCCACCGCGCCGGCCACGATGGTGGCTGCAGTGGCGGCAAACATGACCTCGAACAGGAACAGAAGATACGTGCCCACGTCATAACTGTCGCCCGCCAGAAACCACCCGGTGGTCCCTACGATGCCGCCCACGTCGGTACCGAACATCAGGGCAAAACCGACGATGAAGAAGGCGAGCGAGCCGATGGTGAAGTCCATCAGGTTCTTCATCATCAGGTTGACCACGTTCTTGGCCCGGCAGAGCCCCGCCGTCAGCATGGCGAAACCGCCCTGCATGATGAATACGAGCGCCGCAGCAACGATGACCCAGATATAGGTCGCCGGAGCGCTGGGGTCCTCCGCAAGCGTGATCGCTCCAGACGGATCAGCCGCCAACGTCGGCGTGGGAACCGCCAACAGTGCAAACCCCGCCATCGAGGCCCCTATTACCGCCACGGCCGCACGCCAGGGAATACGCAACAAGTTGTGTAAGTGCATGTCTCCGTGCCTCCTTCGCGTCTAATGACGGCAAAGTGTGCGCGAAGTAGATTACGTGGGAATTGCGGCAATGTTTCGGCGGCGTTAAAGCGAGACGGGTCGTGAGACGTGCGGCCGATGGTACAATGGCCGTGGAGGAGATATCGACTGTGGATTCGCCCTGGCGTCCAGGACTGACGGTCAGAATCGTGCTGTTCATCGGCGCGGTAGTGGCATTGTTCGGCGTCCTGACCGTGCTTGTCATCGGAAGCATCGTGACGTCACAGCTTCGGGAGCGTTACGCCTCAGACCGTCAGACGTCCATCGAGTTCCTGACCGCATCGCTCGTGCCCATGATCGAGCTTGGCGACTACGATCGAGTTGAACGCACTATCGAGTCGGTGCTTGTCTACGAGAACATCGTGTCTCTTGCGGTGTACGATGCGAACGGCCTCCTGATCCGGTCTGCCAGCGAAGGCGAAGGGAACCTGCCAACCGACACCATCAGCCACATACTCACCCAGGGAAACGTGACGGTTGGCCGCGTAGACATTGGTTTCTCGCGCGCCTACATCGACATCCAGGTCAGTGAGTTGACGCGGATACTGGCGCTGGCAGTCACCGCACTGCTGCTCGCCACGGCTCTGGCCCTGCTGTGGTATGTAACCGGCTCCGTGGTGCGTCCTCTGCGTATCTTCACACGGACCGTGCGCGCCATGACGTCCGACAATCTGGGCCTGCGTGTGCCACTGAGAAGTTCCGATGAAATCGGCGCACTTGCCGGCAGCTTCAACGCGATGGCACAGGACCTCGAGGAGTCCAACCGGCGGCTCAAGGAAGCCAACATCCAGCTTGAGGAGCGTGTTCAAGAACGCGCGACCCGCGAAGAACGCCGCACGGAGCAGGTACGACGCATATTCGAGATGCGGCAGCAGCTCATCCAACTGTCCGGCCTCAGGGAGATGCTCCATTTTGTGGTCACCGCCCTTCAGCAGTCGTTCTCGTACTATCGGGTCAACGTGTTCCTCGTCGAGCCTGACTCAGGCGCTCTGCAGCTGACATCCACGGCGGGTTACGACATCGAGGACGACCATCCGGAAGAGGGCCCGCCACCGGTAAACGGCATTGCCGGCGCGGTGCTTAAGTCGGGCAGGCCGTTGCTTGCCACCGACGTTGCGCGCGAGCCGCGATACGGTCCGTTTGACGACTCGAATGACACGCGGGCGGAACTGGCCGTTCCAATCGCCATCGGAACGCTGCCGCTCGGAGTACTGGACATCCGGTCGAACCGCGAAGGCGGGCTGGACGAGATGGACCTGTTCACTGCACAGACCGTGGCAGACCAGATTGCCAGCGTGGTCGAGAGCGCACGGGTGGCGGCGGAAACACGGGAGCTCACGGTACTTGACGAGCGCAACCGGATGGCCCGCGAGATTCATGACACGCTGGCTCAAGGCTTCACGGGTATCGTCCTGCAACTGGAGGCCGCGGAGCAGAGTCTGCCGGACTCACCGGCCAGCACCGCCGCGCACATCGACCGCGCGCGCAAGTTGGCTCGAGAGAGCCTTGCGGAGGCCCGCCGCTCGGTGTGGGCATTGCGCCCCACCATTCTGGAAAGACGGTCCGTGGTGGATGCGCTGCGCTCCGAGGTCCGTTCACTTCAGGACGAAGGCCAGGTGCAGGCTACCTTCTCCGTATCCGGTGAACAGACTCGACTGTCCGCGGGCATGGAGGAGACGCTGCTGCGCATCTGCCAGGAGTCCCTCACCAATATCCGCAGACACGCGGTGGCCACCAGTGTCCAGGTACGCTTGCTTTTCGATGAGGGTCGCGTCACTCTCTCCATCCGGGACAACGGAGTAGGGTTCGATTGTGACGGTGTGAAGCCGGGGTGCTTCGGTCTACTTGGCATTCAGGAGCGGGCGCGGCAATGCGGCGGAGTCGCCCGTATCTCCAGTACACCGGGCGAAGGAACGCTCGTGGAGATAGACATTCCGGCAATCCGAGAGGCTATCGATGAGTGACATACGCGTTCTCGTGGTGGACGACCACCCCGTCGTCAGAGAAGGCCTCGCGACGATGCTCGACAGGGAGGGAGACATGACGGTGGTGGGAGAGGCCGCCGATGGCGCTGCTGCGGTGAAGATGGCAGTCGATACCACTCCCGACGTCATCCTGATGGACCTGCGCATGCCGGTCATGGACGGTGTCGAAGCCATGCGCAGAATCACGAAGAGCGTCCCCTCCGCGCGGTTCATCGTCCTGACCACGTACGACAATGACGAGTACATTTTCAAAGGCATCGAGGCCGGCGCACGCGCATACCTGCTGAAAGACTCTCCTCGTGACGAATTGTTCAAAGCGATTCGCGCCGTCCACAATGGCGAGTCGCTCATACACCCGTCCATCGCAAGCAAAGTCATGGACAAGTTTGCCTCGCTGTCCAGGCAGTCGCAATCCGGCGAATTCCTGTCCGAAAGGGAACTGGAGGTGCTGCGCCTTATGGCAACGGGGGCCGCGAACAAGAGCATCGCCGCGCAGCTGTGCATCAGCGAAAGCACCGTCAAGACGCACGTGCAGTCCATCTTTCAGAAGCTGGGAGTGGGTGACCGAACGGAAGCGGTGACACGTTCTCTGCAGAGAGGAATCATCCAACTCTGACGGTTGCCGCCGGCAACAGCACACTCCGTACGAGCACGCCCTGAAGCTCGCTTCCTGAGACCGCGCCGTTTCAGGCCTGTTCGTCCACCCTGTCCCGGAGGGACGCCGTTGGCGAGGCAAGGGGTCGGCGAGCTTTGACCCGACACGAGAGCCACTCCAGGCCGGCACTCATTCGACTATGCGCCGTAGAACCTCGGCCGGTTCTTCAGACAGTGGGTCTCTATCAGTTGCTGTATTTCTTCGATAACCTGAAGCCTGCTACTATTCAGACGGCGTGCGCAACCGGCGTCGACCTTAGACGTCGCCGCAGTCCGGAAGAGTTCCAACGCCCTGCGTGGCAGGAATCCGGGCACACGCCGCACCCTCACGTTGCCTGCCCTGCAGTGGGAGATTGAATTGAGAAACGAAACCGGACGCTGGTTCTTCCCGTCAGCCCTCGTTGTGGTCATGGTGGTGCTCGCATTCGCGCTGGCTCCCGCCTCGGCGGAGAGGCGGCTGTCTCCCGCCGGTGAGCCGTCGGGCTTCAGTCGCTCGGCCATCTACCCCGTTGGCGCAAACCCATTCACCATAGCCTCGGGAGATATCACCGGAGATGGCTACCCTGACCTTGCAGTGGCCGCCTACACCGGAGGCGCAATCGATCTACTCATTAACGGCCGCGACGGCACATTTGCGGACGCGGCTGCCTATCCATCAGGTCAGGGGTCGTTCGGCATCGCACTGGCAGATGTCGACGGCGATGGCACCGTTGACCTGCTGTTTACCAACGAGGCGGTCGGAATGATGAGCATCGTTTACAATCGGCTCGACGACACGCGTGAGCCCCGCACGGACCTTCCGGCTGTCGGCTCTCCCCACATCGCCACCGTCGCGGATTTCAACGCGGATTCGCTCGCGGATATCGCGGTTGCGAACTACCAGCTATCCACGGTAAGTGTGTTTCTCAACCTCGGAGAGGACAGATTCTCCGACCCCGTAGTCCTGCGCACCCATGATGCGCCGTTCAGCGTGCTGGCGGTCGATATCGATGCCGACGGGGACCCGGACCTCGTATCCACCTCGTACGGGGAGGGCTTTCTGGACGTCCTTTGGAACGATGGCAAGGGAGCCTTCCCGATGCGCACGACCTACGATGTCGGCGGCGCACTGTGGTCTGCGGCGGCGGCGGATTTTGACGGCAACGGCGCACCGGACCTTGTCGTCTCCCACTATGACTCCGGCACGATTGCGGTGCTTCTCAACGACGGCGGCGGGGCCTTCCAAGCGACCGCCGACTATGCCACAAGCGGTCCCGGACCGTGCTGGGTCACGTCATTCTCGATGGACGGCGACGGCGCGCCCGACATTGCAGTCGTTGACGCGTCCACAAATCGTCTCACTATTCTGCTGAACAACGGCGACGGCACATTCCGGCGCCTGGAAGAATTCGACACAGGCGGAAAGAGCCCCAGTTCCGTGGTCGCGGGCGACTTCAACGGAGACGGCCATGACGACCTTGCCGTGGCGCATTGGCAGACCAGCGACGTCGCGGTCCTGCTGAACAACGGCTAGAGACCGTCTACGGCCTCAATCGCCGTCCACCACGCCCAGCAGCCTGCGGGGGTTCGTCTTCACCATGGTCTCGATATCGCTCTCGGTGAGTCCCCCCCTGAGCAGCGTACTCATGAACATCCGAAGCCCCTCGGCCATCGTGGGATGCGGCGTGCCGCCGAAGTCAGTTGTCAATATGCAGTTCTCCGCGCCCTGCGCCCGAATGGCTTCCACGAACAAAGCCGGGTCGCGGCGCTCGCTCGTCGGCGAGATTGCCTGGGCGCAATGCTCGATGACAATGCCCGCGTGCGCAAGAGCCACCATGTCCGCGTCAGTCAGGAATTCCTCACACACGAATAGAGACATCGGGTGGGTTACCACCACTTTGCGGATGCCCATACCGATGCACCTGTCCGCAAGCGTCTTCACCTCGAGCGGAGAAATGTGACCGGTGCAGAGCACCATGTCGTAGTCCTTCACGACGTGCAGGATTTCCTCCACCTGCGGCAGCAGGCGCCCCTTGCTGTCGAGGATGTGGATGGCTTCGTCGCCGAGAGTGAGATTGAATAGCTTCTTCACGACGTGCATCGAGTTGGCGGCGAAGAACACGGGCATGTACAGCACCTTGGTGCCGATATCGGCAGCTGCCTTCACCGCGCTGTAGTTCAGCCCACCTGATTCGGCGTCCAGCACAAGGGAGCCAAACACCTTGATCTCAGGCACAAGGCGGTTCACCAGCAGGGCAAGTGGCTGTGAACAGTAGGTCCTGTTCTTCAGCACGAACCCGGCCAGGCCCATCTCGCGTGCATGCAGCGCCGTCTCCAGCGCGTCAAACCGCCGGGTCATCCGCGCTTCGGGTTCAAAATGTACGTGCATGTCGTACGCACCGTTGAGCAACCGGCCAACCGCCGAATCGTCAACCTTCTGCGTCAATTGCAGTTCGAAATCCCATCCGTTTGAATCGAGCATTCGTGTCCTCCCTTATGCACCCGTCTACCCTGTCGAGTCGCACTATCCGATCAGGTCCTTCAACTCCTGAAGCACCGCCCGCGACTTTTCGACGTTGTGATCGCGGACGTATCCCACGGTGAAGAACTGGAAGCCCTCACGAGCCCATTTTGCAAAACCTTTGGGAGCGAAACCGCCCATCCCGGCCACCTTGCCGGCAGACTTGCACGCCTGCAGGACTTCACGCAGCTTGTCTTCGATGAACGGACGACTGTTCACCTCGCTTCGCAACATGCCCGGTTTGTAGTCGCCGATGTCCAGCGCCAGATCGTGGGTACCCACCACCGTCCCCGTTACACCTTGAAGCGCCAGTTTCCGGGGAAGCTCCCTGATTCCGGCAAGGCTCTCGGTCTGCGGCATCAGAATGAAGTTTCGGTTCACGTAGTCAAGCATCGTGCTCAGAGGTGTGGTCGCGGCATCCATGCCGTCGAGCAGATAGGGACTCATGCCGATTCCGGAACCTCGCCGGCCCAGCGGCGGGAAGTAGCACTGGTTCACCGCAAACAGCGCCTGTTCGATGGTATCAACCTGTGGAACCATCACTCCCTGGATACCCGAATCGAGATACGAGCGAAAATTGGCGTTGTTCTCCTCCGGCCGCATCAGGATGGGCAACTCGTATTCCCGGGCCAGCCTGATGTAATTGTAGATGGTCTCCTTCCCGACCAGGCTGTGCTCGTTCTCAATCATGAAGAAATCGAAACCTATGTTCTTGATGGCCGAGACGGTGGCTTCAGGCTCGTTGTAGGGACCGATAAGAGGACCGAACACCTTTGCTCCGTTGGCGAGCCGTTCCTTCAACTGCAGCACCATATCCTGTTTCACGCCACTCCTCCTTGCGATGTACTGTCACATCCCGTCACGGTATGCTGTCAACGTTGACCAGCAGTGGCTCATGGTTGGGAATGATGATGTCCGCCATCCCCTTGATACGAAGCGCGCTATTGAATGCTTCGACGGCGTCGAGATGGATGCCGGGAGGGATGACCGGCATGGTCTCTCTCACGCCCGCAGGCGGCTCGAAGTTCTCCGCCATCGTGCACATACCGGAGATAACGGCGCGTCCCTTAGCGGTGTTGATGCTCACCGCCTGGCAGCCCGGGCTGTGGCCGGGAACAGGAATCAGCTCGATCCCCGGGATAATCTCGCACCATCCATTCACAAGTTGAAACTTGAGCCCCATGAACAATTCCCTGACGTACGTGGGGGCGAGGATAGGATGAGGCGACAACGCAAATTCCAGCTCTTTCTGCTGCACAATCACGCTGGCGTTCCGGCACTTGAGCGTGTTCGAGCAATGGTCCAGCATCAGGTGCGTTTGAATCACCACGTCTATATCTTCCGGCCGCAAGCCAACGCGCATCAAGGCGTCCTCAAACGTGTTGATGTCCTGAGCATCGAAGTTGCGATACTTCCTCATATGCACGGCGTTGGCGCCGGTATCCACCAGGATCTTGTGGCTGCCACCCTCGATGTACCAGGCGAAGATGGGCAGGTCGATCATCTTGCCGCTATTGAACCGGTAGGTAAAGTTGTCCATGTCCTGGCGAACGTACGCCAGCGGAAGAGGACGTATCCGGTACACCGGGAGAAGCGCATGCTCATCGTTGGAAGTTATCACTCGTACACCTCGGGATTCACAGGATACAGCGGCCGTTCTCCACTCAGGACGCGCACGATTTCCTCCGCCATGTCCGTTGCCATCCGCCTCATCGCATCATACGTCGCTCCGGCCACGTGCGGCGTTGCAATGAAATTGTCGAGCGTCAGGAGTGGGTTGTCAGGCGCCGGTGGCTCTCTTACAAACACATCCATGGCCGAGCCGGCGATTTTGCCGTCAGTAAGAGCCTGAAACAGGGCGGCTTCGTTCACGATGCCTCCCCGCGATGTGTTGACAAGAAAGGAAGACGGCTTCATCCAGGACAGTTCGCGGGATCCAATCATGTTGGTCGTCTCGCGGGTCAGGGGCACGCACAGCACGACGAAGTCGGCGTCTTCCAGCAGGGGCCCCAGCGTCTCAGTCCGCCGGTAGCCCGTGAGCTCAAAGGTCTCGTTGGACAGGTACGGGTCATACGCGACGACGTTCATGCCGAATCCCGACTTGCACTTTCGAGCCGTCTCCGAGCCGATGCGGCCCAGCCCGACTACCCCCAGCGTCTTGCCCTTCAGCTCGACACCGATGTAGTCCTCGCGTTTCACAAACCTGCCCGCTTTCAGGTCGGTATTGGCCC
The DNA here is from genome assembly GCA_963761225.1 of uncultured Chloroflexia bacterium. GTDB lineage: Bacteria > Chloroflexota > Dehalococcoidia > GIF9 > AB-539-J10 > SKVJ01. Next base: position 30,321 of record CAVXGE010000011.1, read on the forward strand.
GGCAGATGCGATTGGCGAGGCAGAGCATCAACGAAAGTATGTGTTCCGAGACGGACACAGCGTTCGCCTTGGGGGTGGTAACGACAACGATGCGCCGTGCCGTGGCCGCCGCAACGTCGATGTTGTCATAACCGACGCCATGCTTGGCCACGATCTTGAGGTTCGGAGCCGAAGCCATCAGGTCCTCGGTGATGTTCGTGAGCCGCACGCCGATGCCGTGCGCAGTCTTGATGACATCCTCGAGCTTGAGGTCAGGGGAGTCCGGCAGATAGATGAGCTCGAAATACCTCGACAGTATCTCAAGCCCGGCGGGGTCGATGAACTCGGTTACGATGACTCTCTTGCGTTCCATGGCCAGCCCTCCTGAAACACGAGCGTCCGAGATTCGCCCGACTATCATAGCATGCCCGTTTTGGTTGGCACCGGATGATGAAGACCGATGAGCCGACACTCCAATTTGCGGCAAGCGCAAAACCTCCGTAAAATCTGTCGAGTCAAGTGCTCTGACTGTGCGCGTGTTTGCCTCGCGCCGCGGTTGAAGCATAATCTCGATATTTCAGGAGTAGGTACGCACCATGGAGAGTCTGCTGACCGAGAATGAACTGAGTTTCAAGAAAGATGTGCGCGCATTCGTCAACAAAGAGCTGATGCCGCACGTCGACGAATGGGAACGGCGCAACAAGTTTGCCAAGGAAGCGGTGAAGAAGTTCGCGGACTATGGACTCTTCGGCATCCTGATTCCACCGGAATACGGCGGCCTGGGTGGCACGGTCATGGAGTACCTCATCGCCTCGATAGAGGTAGCGCGGGCCAGCGTCTCGATGGCCGCAATCTTCGGTTCGCCGGCGGGCATCTTCACGGACGCGATACTCAAGTACGGAAATGACGAGCAGAAGAAGCGCTACGTGCCGCCGGTCATCAGCGGCGAGAAGATCGTCTGCTTTGCGGTCACCGAGCCCGGCGCCGGCAGCGACGCCGCCGCTATCGCCACTACCGCCACCAAAGATGGCAACGACTGGATATTGAACGGCGCCAAGGCGTTCATCACCGCGGCTGATGTCGGCGACGTGGTGCTCGTGTTCGCCTCGGTCGACCGTTCCCTGGGCGCCAAGGGTATAACCGCCTTCCTTGTCGACAAAGGCACACCCGGCTTCACCGCAGGCAAGACCGAGGAATTGCTTGGCCTGCACGCCAGCAGTGCCGGGGAACTGTTCTTCCGCGACTGCCGCGTTCCCGCATCCGCCGTTGTCGGTGAGGTAGGCAAGGGTCTGCGCATCGCATTCTCTTCTCTTGACCTCGGACGCATTCATTGTGCCGGCCAGGCCATCGGCCTTGCCGAGGCTGCGCTGGAAGCGACGCTGACCTACACCGCTGACAGAGAGCAATTTGGTCGTCCCATCGGGGATTTCCAGGGCGTGCAGTGGATGCTGGCTGACATGTCGGTCATGGTGGATGCGGCCAATCTCCTCGCATACCGGGCGGCCCGCATCGCCGATGCCGGCAAACCCTATTCAGCCGCGGCCGCGAAAGCGAAACTCTATGCGGCCGAGATTGGTGCGAAGGTTGCACATGACGCGGTTGAACTCCACGGAGGCTATGGTTGCACGAAGGACATGCCGGTGGAGCGTTACTACCGCGATGCAAAGCTGATTGAAATCTACGAAGGTACGGCCGAGATTCACCGCACGGTTGTCGCGCGAAGTCTGCGGTCGTAACCAGGCTGAGTCACGAGCCTCGAGGCGCCGCTTCGGGTTTCCCGGGCGGCGCCTTCCTTGTTCCTACGAAGGAACCGCATCCGGGTAAACAATCTCTTCTATCCCTCCTTGATTCGCGGCAGGTCTTGACAGTCAATTGAGGGCGGACTACTATTTTATAGTAAGCTCTATCTTAATTGCGGGAGTACGCCGTTTCCGAGGACGTCGATGGCATCGCTCAGAGAGAAACAACGGGAACAGAGGCGCCGCAACATATTGGACGCGGCCTGGGACCTGATAGGCGCAAATGGCCTCGACAACACATCCATCGAGGAGGTCGCCGCCCGCGCCGAAGTGGGCCCGGCAACGGTATACAACTACTTCGGCTCGAAGAATGACCTGCTGTTCGCCTTGTTGGTTCGGCATGTCGAACTGGAAGCGGAACAGGCCGAGGCATCACTGGAGCACCCCCCGGAGGACATGGTCGATGGGATGACCGCCCTGTTCCAGCAGTACCTGCTCGGATTGGCGAAACGGTGCAGCCCGGTGCTGCTCCGCGAGTTCTACGTGATGGCGATGGACAAGGAGCACGGCTACGGTCGCGAGACGTACGTCCTGAAGCAGCGTTTCCTCGATCAGGCCCTGAGGCTTGCGTCATTCTACAAAGACCGCGGGCAGGTCCGAGAGGACGTGACGGCTGAGGAAGCCGCGCTGCTCTGCTATTCGGCGGTCACGCTTCCGTTCGCTCTGTTCGCACTGGGAATGGGCATCGATTTCGACACGGCACGAGACCAGATCCGTCGCTATCTGAGTTTGATGGTCAGCGGCGTAGGCTCACGAGCCGCATTACCCGATGAGATTCACCGCAATGCGTAGCTCTGTTGAGGCGTCTTCAACCAAACCAGGGCGGCGTTTGCGACACGTCAACAGTTGTCCAATGCGCGCCGCCGTGAGGTACACTCTCATGTCAGTCCGCGCGGTATGAGGGAGGGTGGAGCATACATGGCAGACAGCACCGAAGTGAAGACCCCCGTGGCGAACGTCCAGGAACGGGTGCGCCCGGACAACAAGGGCACGCAACCATCCATCCACCTGGAACACGTCTCCAAGGTTTACCACATGGGCGAAGTGGAGGTGCGTGCGCTCGACGATATCAGCCTCGATATCTGGCCGAGCGAGTTCATCGTGTTTCTTGGCCCCAGCGGCTCGGGAAAGACCACCTTGCTGAACGTGATTGGCGGCCTGGACGCTCCAACCTCAGGCAAGGTCATCGTGAACGGCATCGATGTGACCGCACTGCCCCAGAGCAAGCTCACGTGGTTCCGCCGAACGCACATCGGCTTCATCTTCCAGTTCTTCAATCTGATACCTACGCTCACCGCCAAGGAAAACGTGGAATTTGCCGCGGAGCTGGTCAGCAACCAGCGGTCCGTCGACGAACTGCTCGATGCCGTGGGACTTGAGGGACGGAAGAAGCATTTTCCCGCCGAACTGTCCGGAGGTGAGAACCAGCGGGTCGCCATCGCGCGCGCGCTGTCAACCAACCCGTCCGTACTGCTCTGCGATGAGCCAACCGGAAGCCTCGACTTCGAGACAGGCAAGCGCATATTCAAGCTCCTGCGCGAGTTGAATCAGTCGAGCGGCAGAGTGGTATGTGTCGTGACGCACAACGCCCCGATAGGTGAGATAGCGGACAGGGTGATACGGTTGAGGGACGGCAAGGTGTCAGACATCACCGTGAACGAACATCCCCTCGATCCCGACCAATTGAGGTGGTAGTCATCAACAACCTGAACAGGAAGCTGCTGCGCGATCTTCTGGCCGCCAAGGCGCAATTTGGCGCCGTCATAGCCATTATCGCCATCGGCATCACTTCGTTCGTCGGGGTCTACGAGTCCTACCGCAACCTGTACACCTCATATGAATATACCTACAGTCTGCTATCGATGGGTGACTACTGGATATCGGTGGACCAGCTCCCCGCGCGTGCGGTTCGTGAGATAAATGCCATTCCCGGGGTGACGGCCCAGGGACGCATCATCGGCGACGTCAAGCTGGACCTCACACTGGAGAGTGGCAAGCGGGCGGAGGCGAGAGTTGTCTCGATGCCGGCAGACCACCGCCCGCTGGTCAACAACGTGGAGGTTCAGACAGGCAGCTACTTCAGCCCCGGCAACAACCGCGAATTACTGCTCGAAACCCATTTCTACGAATACCACGATTTCATGCCGGGCGATTCTCTCGTTATCGAGCGCGACGGCGTCAAGGCCCCGTTCACCGTCGTCGGCAGTGCCGTCAGCCCGGAATACATCTGGATATCCAAGAGCGCTCAGGAGCCGATCGTCAGTCCCGAAACCTTCGGCATCGTCTTCATGCCTCAGGAACGTGCCGAGGCGTTGTTCGGCATGCAGGGGCTGGTGAACGATATCTCGTTCATCCTGGCTCCGGGAGTGGACGAACAGTCGGTCCTGACCTCGATAGGCGACATACTGCGGCGCTACGGAATCGAGCGAATCACCAGCAAGAACGACACGGTGACCGTGGCGGCTCGCAAGATAGATATCGTTCAAGGGGTGCGCACCGCGTACCTCATCGCGCGTGACGATCAGCCAAGTCACCAGTTGCTGAAACAGGACCTGGACGGTTTCCAGCAGATGGCGGTACTCTTCCCGGCCCTGTTCCTGGGCCTTGCGTCGCTGGCCATCTACGTATTGCTGAACCGCCTGGTGGAGTCGCAGCGGATACAGATAGGGCTGATGCGCGCGCTGGGTTACACGAAACGACAGGTACTGATGCACTACGTTGGATTTGCTCTGGTGGTCGGCATCATCGGGTCCGCCGCGGGCGCGGTGTTGGGACATATCTTTGCGGTTCTGATGACGACGTACTACGTCGGCTTCCTCCGCATCCCCTATATCGAGATTCAGACCCAGTGGGCGGTCATCGGCATCGGGGTCGCCATGGGAACCATCATCCCGGTGATTGCGGGCGTCGCGCCTTCATGGGCCACATCCCGCCTGCACCCGGCCGAGGCCATGCGGCCACCCGCGCCCCCAATAGGCCACCGTACCATCATCGAAATCCTGCTGCCCTTCATCGTACGGATGTCGACCACCTTCAAACTGCCGCTGCGAAATACGTTCCGCAATATGCGCCGGACCCTGTTCATGGCGACCGGCGTTATGTCCGCCACCGCGCTCATTCTGGTGTCGCTGTCCTTCGTTGACATGATCAGCTACATGTTCGACCTGTTTGACAGGGTGCCCAACTATGATGCGCGCGTCATCTTCCAGGGAGTAGGCAGCGCATCGACCGCTACGTATATCTCTCACATCGACGGGGTCGAGGCAGCCGAAGCTACGCTACAGGAGCCGTACCGCCTTAGATTCGGCGATACCACGATGGACACGGCGATAGCGGGCCTCGAACCGGGCAACACCATGTACCGCCTTTACCTTGAAGATGGCTCATTGGCCGCGTTGCCGCATGATGGGATACTGCTCAGCACGCCGATCCGGAATAAGCTCCATGCCGGAGTGGGCGATGTTATACATGTGGAGCCACTTATCGGCACCGTGGGAGATACGGACCTGACGGTAATGGGCATAGTGGATGAGCCGCTAGGTGGACGCGCTTACATGACCTTGAATAATGCGCAAAATCTGTTTAACCTTCCGGGCGCGGCGACCGCAGCCTACGTGCGTTACGCCCGGGCTCCGGATGCCCAGTTGCTTGAACGAATCTACAACATTCCGGAAGTCGCGTCGATAGAACCATCGGACGTCCTTCTCGCCTACTTTCAGGACTCCATCGCGTTCTTCTGGGCATTCGTGGGGGTGATGCTCGCGATGAGCTTCGGCCTCGGCATAGCCATCGTGTTCAATGGAGTGACCATCAACGTGCTGGAACGCAGGCGCGAGATAGCCGTCATGAGGGCCGTGGGCATGGGTGACAGGCAGTTGGCCGGCATGATTACCATCGAGAATATGGGAATCGCCGCGCTCGGCATTCTCATCGGCCTGCCGGCCGGTTTCGAAATAGCCACTGCGTTTATGGCGCAAGCGGCGTCGCAAACCGAAGGCTTTGCGTTCACCACCGTCATCTATCCGCAATCGTATGTGCTCGCCGCCCTCTCAAGCGTGTTGATCATGCTCATCTCGCAGATGCCCGCCATCAGGCAGGTCACGCGGATGAGTTTGCCCACGGTGACCAAAGGCTGGGAGGAATGAAGCGAGAGAAGTGAAGGGAGAATCAAGATGTTTCCACCTCATGGCGAGTATAATGAACCGCGGCGGGCGGGGCGCGTCGATGCACCGTCCGTCATAAGACAAGGAGGTCCGGTGATGAGAAGAAGTGCTGCCGCGTTCCTGGCAGTGACTATGGTAGTGGCCACGCTGGCGGGCTGCAGCGGAGGCGGCAGCGCAATGTCGACGGCGAACGCGACGCGTGGCGACATCTCGGTGCTGGTATCGGTAAGCGGCAACCTGGACGCCCCGGGAGACAGGCTGGTCTCGTTCATCGTTACAGGTACCGTTCAGTCGGTCCTCGTCAAGAAGGGCGATGCCGTCAAGGTAGGCGATGTACTCGCGAAACTCGACCCGACCGACCTCCAGCGCAACGTCGACATCGCCAGGGCGCACCTCACGCAGGCACAAGCCCAGTACAACGTCGCCGATCAACAACTCCGGGCCACCGTCTACCCCAACTATTACGGCACGTATGTGGTCGATGTTCCCAGCTTGTGGAAAGCGCTCGATGATGCAAATGCTCACATCGAGGAGGCCCGAGCCCTCACCGACAAGGGAGACGTCTCAGATGCCAATGCCGTGCTCGACGAACTCCTGAACGATGTCGCGGCGGCCAAAGTGAGTTCCGAGGCTCGCAACTGGGACTTGCCCGCACAGGTGAAGGCACTGCAATATCAACGAGACGTGGCTGCGGCTGCGGTTACCGCCGCCGACCTCGCCCTACAGGCCTCCAAGGAGATGCTTGACGACGCGACGATAACTGCCCCTATCAACGGCATGATTGCCGCCGCCAACGTTAAGGAAGGCGACGTGCTTACCCCGGCGAATGTCGCCGCTCCTGCTTTCCGCATAGTGGACCCTACCAACCTCGACATGACCGGACTCATCGACGAAGTCGATGTTGCCGGCGTTAAGCTCGGCCAGGCGGTGGATATCACCCTGGACGCGTTGCCCGGGGTTGATGTCTCGGGAACGGTCACCTTCATCTCGGACGCGGCCCTTATCCAGGCCGGAGTTGTGCTCTATCCCACCACAATAACCCTCAACCACCCGGATCCGCAGGTCAAAGACGGCATGAGCGCCACGGCGGACATCATCACCCAGAAGCACACCAATGCGCTGATAGTGCCCTCTGCGGCCATATTCAAGGGGCCCAGCGGCGGTGATATCGTTTACCTCGTCGGCAGCGACGACAAGCCTGTGGCCCACGACGTCACCACCGGCCTGCGCAGCGGCCGTGACGTAGAGATACTCAGCGGTCTCAAGGACGGAGACCGTGTGTCCCTCCAGGCGCCTGCATAGAGCGCTAAACGGTTCTTGCTGTCTACACGGGCGGGTCGCCTCGGGCGACCCGCCCGTCGTTTGTTTCTTGTGGCAGTGGCCGCTCGCCGCCACGCGTGGCGGCCCGCTGCGCGTGCCCGCTTCGCGCGGCAAACCGCATACATGTGCGCATCCACGACAGCCACCAGCCAGTCCGGTAGGGGCACGCTGCGCGTGCCCGCGCGGCGGCATACCGCATACACGACCGCCACCAGCCACTCCGGTAGGGGCACGCTGCGCGTGCCCGCGAACGGTGACGCAAAACGCAGCGGAATATATCAGCGGTCCCGCGTGGCGAGGAATGCGACGGCTGTAATTGGGAGGTTCCTTAAGGGTGCGGGCACGCGCAGCGTGCCCCTACGGGAAAACCGCGTCGGAGACACATCGGGACAGTGGTCTTTCCTGGGCGCGTCTCGGGGCACGCGAGCGCCCCTGCGGGAAAACCAACGGCCATGGGCAGCACGCCCGGAGAACAGACCGCACTGTCGTCGCGCGCTCGCCCCACGGCAAACGCCACACGGACGTCCACGACAGCGACCAGACACCGGAGGGCCCTTCCCTTCCCCCACCGTACGCAAAACGCAGCGGGATATATCAGCGGTCCCGCGTGGCGAGGAACTCGACGGCTGTAATTGGGAGGTTCCTTAAGGGTGCGGGCACGCGCAGCGTGCCCTACGGGAGAACCGCTCGAGATACATCGGGACAGTGGTCTTTCCTGGGGCGTCTCGGCACGCGAGCGCCCCTACGGGAAAACCAACGGCCATGGGCAGCACGCCCGGAGAACAGACCGCACTGTCGTCGCGCGCTCGCCCCACGGCAAACGCCATACACGGACGTCCACGACAGCCACCAGCCAATCCGGTAGGGGCACGCTGCGCGTGCCCGCGAACGGTGACGCAAAACGCAGCGGAATATATCAGCGGTCCCGCGTGGCGAGGAATGCGACGGCTGTAATTGGGAGGTTCCTTAAGGGTGCGGGCACACTGCGCGTGCACGCCGAAGGTGATGCGAAAGGTCACAGAACCTGCCTGCCGTCTGGCGCCGCGTGATGGGCGCCACCTACCATGCGAAGGTTACTCCGGGACGCGGGCACGCGCAGCGTGCCCCTACGGAACGACCATACCGAAGACATCTTGGGACAGATGGTCTTCCCAGGCGCGCGTTTGGGCACGCGCAGCGTGCACCTATCGGAAAACTGGCGCCGTCGAACCACTTACCCTTACGTAGGAACCGGCCGCGGATGAACGGCATCTCTCTGACTCGCGACGCCGGGCGAGGCATATCCGTCCCCTCAAGGGAGAAGAGGATCAACGACTCACTGCGTGACGCAAGGAGCCGTAGACCGCGTCGCGTTCTACGCGTCCCTAGCGAGACTCTTTTCGCACTGCAGACTCGTGCTCAAGGATCCACCGCACCGGGTTGTTGGCTATGTACTCTCGAATCAAATGGAGTGCGCCGTCACCGCGTATGACCTCTTCATAGAAACCACGCTGCCAAACCGGAACCCCTGGGGTTGACCGCAGCACGTTGACGCGACGCGTTACACATGCCTTGAATCCACCGACAATTGTTGAAAGGGAATTCGATACGGTCCGCCAAATCGCCCTGCGGCCGAAGCAACCATCGAGTTCTGCATTCTCCGTCGTCGTATTCGACAGGATGATGATGGCGTGCAAATGGTTGGGCATGATAACGAACGCATCGAGCGCAACGCCCTCACGCACTTCAGAAGTCCGAGTCCACTCTTGATACGCAACATCTCCTAAGTCGGAGCAATACACTGCGCCATCAGCGATGCTACCAAACAGACTTTCGTTCCGGTGCGTGCAAATCGTGACGAAGTACATGCCCGGTTGCGAGTAGTCGTATTCGGCCAGACGTACAGTTTTCCGACGAGGGAGCAACTTCCCTGTGCCCTATCTGAGGATCGCCACGCGCGTCCGACATCGCGTCGATTCTAGCACGTACGCGTCCGTCACACCCCCGCAGCCCTGCTGCGCGTGCCCGCCCCACGGCAAACCCCACACCTGCGCGTCCACGATCGCCACCGGCCAACCTCGTAGGGGCACCAACGGCCATGGGCAGCACGCCCAGAGAACAGACCGCCCTGTCGTCACGTCCCCGCCCGCACGGCAAACCACATACATGCGCGTCCACGACCGCCACCAGCCAATCCGGTAGGGGCACGCGGCGCGTGCCCGCGAACGGTGACGCAAAACGCAGCGGGATATATCGAGCGGTCCCGCGTGGCGAAGAATTCGACGGCTGTAATTGGGAGGTTCCTTAAGGGTGCGGGCACGGGCAGCGTGCCCCTACGGGAAAACCATGCTCGAGATGCATCGGGACAGATGGTCTTCCCGGACGCGTGTTCGGGCACGCACAGCGTGCCCCCGCGCAATCACCATACCGAAGACATCTCGGGACAGATGGTCTTCCCCGACGCGTGTTCGGGCACGCACAGCGTGCCCCCGCGCAATCACCATACCGAAGACATCTCGGGACAGATGGTCTTCCCCGACGCGTGTTCGGGCACGCTGCGCGTGCCTGAACCGGTGACGTGCCCCGCAGTTGCTCATCGCGCATCGCCCAGTCCCAAGGGGTTACAAAAGAGGAGGGGGGCCTTTCGGCCCCCCTCCCGGAAGTGTTAGGGAACGAGCGTGGCTAGACCCTGCGGGTGCGGAAGATGAGGACGATGACCACGATAATCAATATCGCAGCCAGCGCGATCACTACCCAGACCCAGGAGGGGGTGCCAGCGGGCTCGGGGAAGTTGATGATGGTCTCAGGGATGGTGGGAGGAGGTGTGGGCTGCATCATCGTGCGGAAGGTGGCAACCGGGGAGGTGCTGATGACATTGTTGTCCTTCATGGCTTTGACCTGCCAGGTGTAGGCAGAATCGTAGTCAAGAGTGTTGGTCAGCACGTAAGAGGTGGCGGTGCCGGAGGTGGAGGCTACTTCAGCGCCCTTGGAATCCCAGAGGGTCATTTCGTAGCCGGTGGCGCAGTGACGGCAGTCCAGGTGAAGACGAGGTTCTGGCGAGGCACGTTGGTCGCGCCGTCATCGGGGGCCGTGAGCTTCAGGGCTCCATTCGGGCCGACGGCAACGGTGAAGGACCAGACATCAGACCACTGAGAACGATAGGCCTGGCCGGTCTCAGCGAACCGGGCGCGGACACGCCAGAAGTACTCGGTGCTGCAGGACAGGGCGCCCTTGGGGATTACGATAAACAGG
>CAVXGE010000012.1:0-85745 GCA_963761225.1 uncultured Chloroflexia bacterium
CGATACTGCGCCAGGCGAGACAGGCGCTCGGAGCGGGAGATGCGCAGGTGATGGACACCGTTACGGCCGCAGCAGTATCTTCCTTGGACCGTGCCGTTATCAAGGGCATATATCACAAGAACAAAGTCGCGCGACTCAAGTCTCGGCTGACGAAGCAAACCAACGCGCGTTCCGCCAATAAGCCGGTCGCGTAGCCCCGTTTGTCTTCTCCATCCATGAAGGCGACTGCCACTGGCAGTCCCTTTTCTTGTCGTCATCCTTCCGCGGGTGCCATGGTCTTGCGGTGAGCGATACCGCCGCCGCCCTGCCATCAGCGGCGCGCTCCCCTGCATCGATTCCCACGCGGTGCGAACTCAGGCCTCCCATGCCGGGCAGAAAGCTCGACGCCGTATCAGAGGCATGAGCGGCGACGGGGAATCATCGAGGCAGGCAAGGTGGAGGGCCATCGACTCCATCGCTCTGGCGCCGCCGACAACGTCAAGCGGGTTGGCGGCGCGGTGCGAGCGAGCGACCGATGGCCCGTCGGGGCGTCGCGCTCAGCGTCATGTCTGCGCGAATGCACGCGTACCACTTCCGGCGGGAGCCGCCAATGAACAGGAAGAACCAACGACAATCGCGGCCGGGGCGGTGGCCGCATTAGTGATGCGCACCACCGGAGCCTCGGCCGCCTTGTTGGTTGCCTCGTATTCAGGCGCTAGTCGTACTTCAGGATCGTGTACCAGCTAGAGTACTTGGGGTTTCTCCCCAGTGCGACTTCACTGAACAATTTTTGAAGCTTGGCCGTCAACGGGCCGGTCTTACCGGTGCCGATAGGCCTGTTGTCTACCTCGGAGATGGGCGCGACATTGGTCGCCGTCCCGGTGAAGAAGGCCTCGTCTGCGACGTACAGTTCGCTTCGCACGATGCTACGCTCGACGGTCTCCATGCCCAACTCGTTCTTCGCAAGTTGGATGACCGAGTCGCGCGTAATGCCGAGCAGTATGCTGTCGCACGGGGGTGGTGTGACCAGCTCGCCCTTTGATGACGACGAAGATGTTCTCGCCGGTTCCTTCCGAGACGTGGCCCGCCTCGTTGAGCATGATCGCTTCGTCAAAGCCTGCGCGATTGCGCATCCGTCTTGGCGAGAGCACTGTTCACATAGATGCCCGTTATCTTGCCATGGGTCGAAATCTGGGTGTCGCTGACCCTCCTCCACGATGAAGTGCAGCACTTGATCCCGCCGGTGCCGAGGTAAGGGCCCAATTGGTTGCGAGACGAACCAGTCGTCCTCCAGGCCGTGCAGCTTCACGCCGATGGCCTCGGATGACTTGTAGGCCAGGGGCCTGCAATACACGTTCTCCCTGAATCCGAGAGCGTTTGACCACTTCGACCGTAATATCAGCCATCTTCTTCTCATCATAGGGAAGGCTGATGTTCAATATCTTGCATGCGTTGAGCTGTCGATGGTAGTGATCCATTACGCGGAAGAGGCAGAACGCTCTGTTCTCCTCATCCCAGTTTGCTCGGATGCCGCCGAAGGTTGCAGTCCCGTAGTGCAGCGCCTGGGTGAGGATGCCTATCTTGGCATCCTTGAGGGGCATGTACTGTCCTTTGAAGAAGGCGTAGGGTTCCAATTGTTTCGTTCCTCCTATCGTTATTTACGAAAGAATCCACCGCCTCCATGGCGCTGCGACCTGCCCGGGGGACGGGTTAAGTGATGAGCGTGGCCCGATCTCTGAACCTCCTTTTCCCAAATGCCGCATAAACAAGAAGAAGCCTCCTTTAAAGGAGGCTTCTTCTCTATCTCACTTTGCTGTCTCTGCTCACTCCGCCGGTAGAAGAAGCCTCCCGTGCGCACTCACGATGCGCACGTTAAGCATTGCTGCTGCTACCACGATTGTGGGGTCTGCCGAAGCTATCATCTTCAACCTGCGAACACAGAGATGACATTGTAGAAACACCGCCATAAAGTGTCAACCTCTTCCGCTGCGAATCTTCTTCACCACGAGGTCGCCCATCTCCCGGGTGCCGATGGGCTTCGTGCCCGCGGATGCGATGTCGGCGGTACGGAATCCCTCCTCCAGCACCGCGAGCACTGCGCGCTCGATCGCCTGCGCTTCCGTCTCCAGCATCAGGGAATAGCGCAACAGCAATGCCGCGCTGAGAATGGCGGCGATGGGATTCGCGATACCCTTTCCCGCGATATCAGGCGCCGAGCCGTGTATCGGTTCATAAAGTCCGAGCGCCCTGGATGTCGGCAACCCGGAAAGGCTTGCGGACGGCAAGAGCCCCATCGAACCACCGAGGACGGATGCCTCATCGGTGAAGATGTCCCCGAACAGATTGCCGGTGACGACAACGTCGAATCGGGTGGGATTCGATATGAGTTGCATCGCGAAGGAATCGGCAAGCATGTGGGTAATCTCGATGTCGGGATACTCCTTGCCGATCTCATTCACAATCTCCTTCCAGAGCCGGTAGGTGATAAGCGCGTTGGACTTGTCGACTGAGGTGAGGCGCTTGCCGCGCGTGCGGGCAATCTCGCAGGCAAGACGCACGATCCGGGAAATCTCCTTCTCGGAGTAGTCCATAGTATCGACCGCGCGCCGTCCCTCCTCCGTTACCCATTGCTTCTTGGGTTTGCCGAAGTAGACGTCTCCCGTCAATTCGCGGACGACCATTATGTCTGTGCCGCGCACCACTTCCGACCGCACCGGACTTCTATCGAGCAGCATGGGATACGGCTTGACCGGCCGGAGGTTGGCATAGAGTCCGAGCGATTCCCGGAGGCGCAGCAATCCCGCTCCGGGACGCATGTCGAATTGAGGATTGTCATCCCATTTTGGCCCGCCGATAGAGCCGAACAGGATGGCGTCGGCATTGCGGCAGAGGTTGATCGTCTCGTCGGGAAGCGGGATCCCAACCGCGTCGAGCGCACTGCCTCCCACCAGCGCCGGTGTGAACTGAAAGTCGTGACCGTACGTCGCGCTCACGGCTTCCAGGGCGCGCTGCGCCTCTGCGGTCACCTCGGGGCCGACGCAATCGCCGCCCAGGACGGCAATCTTGAAACTCATTTCGACGCCTCCTGCAACCTCGTCCTGGTGTATTCCACGAGGCCCCCGGCGTTGATGATTCCCAGCATGAATTCGGGATAGGGGTGCGATGTGAACTTCAGGCCCTTCGTGAGGTTGGTGACCACTCCTGAGGAGAGGTCGATCTCCAGTTCGTCGCCCGATTCACACGAGTCCACCGCTTCCGGGCACTCCAGGACGGGCAACGCCGTGTCGATGGAATTCCGAAAGAAGATACGCGCAAAGCTGTAGGCGATGACGCACGACACGCCACACGCCTTCAGCGCGATGGGAGCATGCTCTCGCGAGGAGCCGCAGCCGAAGTTGCTGGTGGCGACGACGATGTCTCCCGGGCGCACCCGCGCCCGGAACTCCTCGTCGATGTCCTCCATACAGTGCTCAGCGAGAAGGTCCGGCTGCCACACGTTCAGGTATCGGGCGGGGATGATGACGTCGGTGTTGACGTCCGCCCCGTACTTATGCACCTTGCCCCGCAGTATCTGGGTCATTTTGCCTCCTGTTTGCCTGCGGACACTTCCTCAGGTCCGGCGATGTGTCCGGCGATGGCGCTTGCGGCTGCGACCGCGGGACCGGCAAGGTAGAGTTCGGATTGCTTGCTGCCCATGCGCCCGACGAAGTTGCGGTTGGTGGTGGAGACGCACTTCTCGCCGGGAGCCAGCACTCCCATGTATCCTCCAAGGCAGGGACCGCACGTGGGAGTGCTGACAACCGCCCCGGAATCGACAAATGTACTGCAGCAGGCCCATCTCCATGGCTTCGGTGTAGATGCGCTGGGTGGCGGGGATGACGATGCAGACGACATTCGGATGCACCTTGCGGCCCCTAAGGATGCCGGCGGCGACGATGAGGTCGCTCAGTCTGCCATTCGTGCAACTCCCGATGACAACCTGGTTGATATCGATCGTGCCCACCTGGCTGATGGGCCTGGTATTGGACGGTTTGTGCGGAAATGCCACGGATGGCTCAATCTTGCCCGCGTCAAATTCAACGATGCGCGCAAAATCTTCGTCGCTGTCGGTGGTGTAGCGCAGGATCGGCCTGGGGCCTGACTTGGGAGGATGCGCCGCGACGTACGCTTCCGTGATGGCATCGACGGGGAAGATGCCGGCCTTGCCACCCGCCTCGATCGCCATGTTGGACATGGTGAACCGGCCGTCCATCGGGAGTGAGGAGATAGCGTCACCGTGGAATTCCATCGCGGAGTAGAGGGCGCCGTCGACGCCGATGGCGCCGATGGTGTGAAGGATGAGGTCCTTTCCACCCACCCAGGGTTGCAGCTTCCCATGGTAGACGAACTTGATGGTGGGCGGGACCTTCATCCAGATATCGCCGGTGGCCCATGCCATGGCGATATCCGTGGAACCCATTCCTGTGGAAAAGGCGCCAAGCGCCCCGTACGTGCAGGTGTGAGAATCGGCGCCGATGATGACCTGACCGGGCCCGACAATGCCCTCCTGAGGCAGCAATGCATGTTCGATCCGGCCCGGCCGGCCTCGAAGTACACCACCCCTTGTTCGTGCGCGAATTCTCGCATCACCTTGGCCTGGATGGCCGACGGGATGTCCTTATTGGGGATGAAATGGTCCTGCACCAGGACTACTTTGTCCGGGTCAAAGACTTTCGCCACCCCCAGCTTGCGGAATTCGTCGAGCGAGATGGGGGCGGTGATGTCGTTCGCCAATACCACATCAACCGACACATCGACGAACTCTCCGGGAGAGACGCTCTCCCGTCCCGAATGTGCCGCCAGTATCTTTTCGGCAATCGTGGCCATCAGAGTGTCTCCTTTACCTGCGACGCGGCGCCGCTGTCTTGCGCGGTGGGTACAGAATCGTCGGTCACTCGCGAGAGAAGGAGCCGATTCAGCGCATTGATATACGCTTTCGCGCTGGCAACGACGATGTCCGTGGACGCTCCCCGGCCGGTATACAAGCCGCCGTCACTCTCGATGCGTATGAGCACCTCTCCGATGGCGTCAAATCCCTCGGTGTTTGCGTTGATGGTGAATTCCACCAGGGTGTTCGGGATGCCCACGATGCGGTTAATCACCTTGTACACCGCGTCGACGGGGCCTGTGCCCAGGGCGGCGTCGGCGAGAACGGTGCCATCGGGGCCGATGAGCCGGACGGCGGCGGAATGCAGGCTGTGATCGCCGCAGGAGACGTCGACATGGTCGATCTTGTAGACCTGCGTCTCCTGCCGCAATTCCTCGCTCACCAGAGATACGAGGTCGCGGTCCAGAATCTCACGCTTCTTGTCTGCCAGCTCCTTGAATGCGCGGAACGCGTGGCTCAGCGCCTCATCGTTGAGCGTCATCCCGAGTTCAGCGAGTCTCTCCCGGAAGGCATGTTTGCCGCTCAATTTGCCCAGCACCAGGCTGCTCGCGGGTATGCCCACCGAGCGCGGGTCCATTATCTCGTAGGTGGATGACTCCTTGACCATGCCGTCCTGGTGGATCCCGGACTGATGCCGGAACGCATTGGCGCCGACGATGGCCTTATTTGCCTGCACGGCGAATCCGGTGAGGTCACTCACCAGCCGGCTTGACTGGAAGATCTGCGTCGTATCGACGTTGGTCTTCAGCCCAAAAACGTCCTCGCGCGTGCGCAACGCCATCACCACTTCTTCGAGAGCCGCGTTGCCTGCTCGTTCGCCTATGCCGTTCACGGTGCACTCGATCTGCCGGGCTCCCAGCCGGACGGCCTCAAGGCTGTTTGCGACAGCCAGTCCCAGGTCGTCATGACAGTGAACGCTCACGCACACGTCATGAATGCCGGCGACGTTGTCGAAGATGCCGTTGATCAGCGCCGCAAATTCGTTGACGGTGCTGTAGCCAACGGTGTCGGCGATGTTGACTGTGGTCGCCCCCGCCTTGATGGCCACGTCCAGGAGTTGGTAAAGGAAAGCCTTGTCAGCCCGCGTCGCGTCCATCGGAGAGAACTCAACGTCCCCGGTGTAGCTCTTTGCCCGCGCGACCATTTCGCGCGCCATCTCCAGCGCCTCGATCTTGCTCTTCTTGATCATGTGGGCCAGCTGGACGTCTGATGCGGAGAGAAATACGTGGATGCGCGGATGTGCGGCGCCCTGTATGGCCTCCCACGCGCGGTCGACCGCCGCGGGCCGGCAGTGAGCCAGCCCGCAGATGATGGGTCGACGAATCTCGGCGGCGATGAGCTGCACGGCCTCAAAGTCGCCGGGCGAACTTATCGGGAAACCGGCCTCGATGATGTCCACGCCAAGTTTGTCGAGCTGCCGGGCGATGGAGAGCTTCTCCTGTGGAGTGAGGCTCGTTCCCGCCGCCTGCTCGCCGTCGCGCAAACTCGTGTCGAAGATCAGCACGGTCCTGTCTGACCGTTTGCTTGTGGGAGTATGACCCGGCTCGGCGCCGGGTGTATGTCCAACGATAATGTCTACTTCTTCGTCCAAGGCATCATTCCTCGCAGCTTCTCACCGACAACTTCGATGAGTTCCTGTTCTTCAATTCGTTTCATTGAGTTGTAGTGGGGTCGGCCGGCCTGATTCTCCAGCACCCATTCCAGGGCAAACGTTCCATCCTGGATCTCCTTGAGTATCTGCCGCATCTCTTCCCTGACGGACTCGTTGATGACGCGCGGCCCGCGGGTGTAGTCGCCGAACTCGGCAACATCGCTCACGGAATAGCGCATGTACTTCATTCCGCCCTGGTAGATGAGGTCGACGATGAGCTTCAACTCATTCAGACACTCGAAGTACGCGATCTCGGGCTGGTAACCGGCTTCAACAAGGGTGTCGAATCCCGCCTTGATGAGGGCGGTAACGCCTCCGCAGAGCACCGTCTGCTCGCCGAACAGGTCGGTCTCGGTCTCCTCCGCGAACGTCGTCTCGATGACGCCCGCGCGGGTGCAGCCAAGACCCCTGGCATAAGCCAGGGCCACCTCCTTCGCCTTCCCCGAGACATCCTGGTGTACTGCCATGATGGCGGGCGGTCCGGCGTGTTCCTTGTAGATGGCGCGAAGCATGTGGCCGGGGCATTTGGGCGCGACCATGTTCACGTCCACATCGGCGGGTGGCACAATCTGGAAGAAGTGGATGTTGAACCCGTGCGCGAACATCAGTGTCTTGCCCGCGGTGAGGTTGGGCGCGATGGATTCCTTATATATGGCGGCATGCTGGTTGTCGGGCGCCAGCAGCGTAATTATGTCCGCCTGCTTTGTCGCATCCGCAACGCTCATTACCTTGAAACCATCAGCCTCGGCTGCCTTCCATCCTGTACCGCCGGGCTTGCTGGCAACGATGACGTTGCAGCCGCTGTCCCTGAGGTTCTGAGCATGGGCATGCCCCTGGCTGCCGTAACCGATGATGCCGATAAGCTTGCCTTTGAGATAAGAAAGGTCCGCGTCGCTGTCATAGTAAACCTTGGCCATCTCGAGATCCTCCATTCCTGTCTTACTTGATACTTGGCTTGCTGCCCCTCGTGAGCGCCGTCCGTCCCGTTCGGGCCATCTCGGTGATGCCGAACGGAAGGAGCAGCTTGAGGAGAGAGTCTATCTTGTCTTCGCCGCCCGTGACTTCGACCGTGAGAGAGTCTGTGGCGACGTCCACGATCTTGGCTCGATAGATGTCTACGATCTGCATTATCTCACTTCGGTCGGTTGCCTGCGCGGCGACCTTGATGAGCGCCAGTTCACGCGCCACCAACTCCCGTCGCGTGATGTCGGTCACATTGACGACATTGATGAGCTTGTCGAGTTGCTTGGTCACCTGGTCGACGTCGGCGTCGTCCCCCTCGACCACGATGGTCATGCGCGAGAGTCCGGGCTGCTCGCAGTGACCGACGGACAAGCTCTCGATATTGAATCCCCTGCGGCGAAACAGTCCGGCAACCCGCGTCAGGACGCCCGGTTCATCCTGGACCAATGACACGAGCGTGTGAAGTCTGTCTTCCATGATGGCGCTCCTCGCGACGACTAGGCGGTTACTTTCTCCGGGCACTCGAACATGCAATCGAGGCTCTCACCCGGAGCCACCATCGGGTACACGTTCTCTTCAGGGTCGACGACGAAGTCGATCAGGAACGGTCCCGGATGCGCGCGGGCGCGCTCCAGTGCCGGGCCGACTTCTTCTTCGTTCTCGACGCGCATGGCCGTGATGCCGTAGGCATCCGCCAGCTTCACGAAATCCGGCGCATGGATGGCCACGTCGACGTAGTTGCGCTTCTGGAAGAGATCCTGCCACTGGCGCACCATGCCGAGGTATCCGTTCCTGATGACTGCGATCTTGATCGGCAGGTTCTCCTGTACCACCGTGGACAACTCCTGCAACGTCATCTGCAGGCTGCCATCGCCCGCGACTACCCACACTTCGCCGTCCCCAAGGGCCATCTGTGCGCCGATAGCTGCAGGGAGCTCAAAGCCCATCGTGCCCAGACCGCCGGAGGAAAGGAATCCGTTGATGCGGGGAGAAGCATACTCCTGGGCGGCAAACATCTGGTGCTGTCCCACTCCCGTAACGATCACGGTATCGTTGCCGGCGCTGCGGCAGACCTGCCGGATCGCAGTGCGGGCAGACAACTTCGCGGTACGCGTATAGGACATCAGCGGGTGACTTGCCCTGCACGCGCGCACCTTGTCGAGCCACTCCGGTCGATGCGCCTTCTTGACCAGCGGGTTGAGCTGTCGCAGCACCTCCCTGGCGTCACCGACAACGGAGGCGAATGCCGACACGTTCTTGCCTATCTCCGCAGCGTCGATATCGATGTGAACAAGGACGGCATTGCGAGCAAATTCACGCGTGCGCATCGTTGCCCTGTCCCCCAGGCGGGTGCCGATCGCCAGGACGAGGTCGGCGTCTTGCACCGCCCTGTTCGCGGCCACAGTGCCATGGTGACCGAGCATCCCCAGATTGAGGTCGTGCTGCGGAGAGAAAGAGCCCAGGCCGAGCATCGTATGGACCACCGGCGCCTGGTATGTCTCGGCAAGCTCCCGCAATTCATCGAAGGCCCCGGAGATGATTACGCCGCGTCCCGCGATGATGACGGGTCGCTCCGCCTTATTCAACAATTCGGCCGCATTCACCACGAGTGATGGGTCAGGCTCCAGCACCGGGCTGTAGCCGGGAAGGTCGATCGAATCGGGATATACATACTCGGTAACCGATAGCTGGACGTCCTTCGGTATGTCGATAAGCACCGGACCGGGTCTTCCGCTTTGGGCGATGTGAAAAGCCTCCTTGACGACTCGCGCCAGGTCGTTCACATCGCGCACCAGGTAACTGTGTTTGACTATGGGCAGCGTGATGCCGGTGATGTCGCACTCCTGGAACGCATCCTTGCCGATGAGTCCGCTCGCTACCTGGCCGGTGATCGCCACCAGCGGCGTGGAATCCATGTACGCATCGGCGATGCCGGTAACGAGGTTCGTGGCGCCCGGACCCGATGTCGCCACGCATACTCCGGCCTTATGTTTGACGCGGGCATAGCCGGCCGCCGCATGCGCGGCCGCCTGTTCGTGGCGCACCAGGACACGGTGAATCTGGGGATATTCCGAGAATGCATCGTACATCGGAATGACAGTCCCGCCGGAAATGCCGAAAATCACATCTACTCCCTCCCTGAGAAGGGATTCGCAGAGTATCTGTGCGCCTGTCCGTTTCATGGTGCTCCTTTCTTTAGCTTTCTATGCCCCACCCGGAGTTCGTGCAAAAAAGAGAGGGGCCCTCGTCTGGGAGGGCCCCTCTGCTAACGTCAATTAACCGGTAATAACTAGCTGGCCAGCCTCCCAGACGCACGCAGGGTGCGCACCATAATGACGATGCTAAGGATGAGTCCCCGGGAAGTCGAACCAGCTACTGTATTCATGGGTATATTGAGACAAGATAGTAAAGGCCTTTGGTGACGCCTGTCAAGTCGTACGTGGGACATTCGGCGGTTTTCTTCTCTTTTCTCGCAGAGTTTGTATGGAATCCGGGCCGAAACGGCCGCGAACCTGGGCGATTGCTCTCTCAACGTTTTGCATCCGGGCTGCTTCCTGGTCGAACAACCCCAGTTGTCTCTCCGGACCGGAGAGATTGGATGCTCGTACGCCTATCAGTCGAACCCGCTGTCTCTCGCCGGCGGCAAGCTCGTGCAGCAGACGCACCGCGATGTCGAAGAGCGCACCGGCTTCGGACACTTCCGTCGCCAGTGACGATTGGCGCGTGACCGTGTGAAAATCCTCGTACCGCAGCTTCAAAGTGATCGTCCGTGTGCGCTTGCCGTGACCGCGCAGGTCTTGCGCCAACTCTTCACACATCCCGCGCAGAGTTGAATTCAGGACCGTCAGGTCGCGCGTGTCGACTTGAAACGTGGTCTCACGGCTCATCGTCCGTGGCTCACCCCGTGGCTCGACCGGTTCGTTGTCGATACCCTGTGCATGGCGCAGCAACATCTCGCCGTATCGTCCGAACCTGGCGTGAAGCACCGTCTGTGGCATGGCGGCCAGTTGTCCGAGGGTTTGCACGCCGATCTCGGTCAGACTCTCGGCTGTCTTCTTGCCGACGCCGGGCAACTTGCGGACGTCCAGCGGCGCCAGGAACCCGGCTTCCTCGCCCGGGCGCACCAGCACGAGGCCGTCGGGTTTCTCGGCGTCGGAAGCGACTTTGGCGACTATCTTGCAGGGAGCCACACCCACGGACACGACGAGCCCCAGTTCTTCCCGGACGCGCCGCTTCAGCTCGACTGCGTACGAACGTGCGTCTTCGAAGTCTCGCGCGACGTCACTCATTTCCAGGAAGGCTTCGTCAAGTCCCAGTCGCTCGACGAGCGGGCGAGATGTGTTCCAGCAGAGCCATGAATCGCCGCGACGACGTCGACGTATCGCGCGAAATGGACCGGCACGAATATGGCGCCGGGACAGAGGCGCTTCGCCTGTGCGAGAGGCATCGCCGAGTGCACGCCGAAGCGCCGTGCTTCGTAGGAGGCCGCGGAGACCACCCCCCTCGAATCGGGATGGCCGCCCACGATGACGGGCTTTCCTCTCAGCGAGGGGTCATGCAACTGCTCCACGGACACGAAGAACGCATCGAGGTCGACGTGGAAGATGCAGCGGCCCATGGCGAGATTGTAGACATGCTGCAGTCAGGCCGCAACATAAGATTGAAGCGGCGGTACAGTCGGCGTCAGCGCGGTGATGGACGAACCACGTGATGCAGCCTGGCACGGAACTCATGACGGGGCAGCATGATCGCCCTGCCGCAGCCGAGACACTTGAGTCCGATGTCGGCGCCTACTCGTGTTATCTCCCACTCGGTGCTCCCGCAAGGGTGGGGCTTCCGCAATGCGACCACGTCGCCGGGGGCAAATACATGTTCCTGTGCGGGCAGTTCGGACACGTCAGTCCCCGGGGCCTCTGTGCGCGTTGATCTCGGCTCTAAGTCGCGTCGCGCTCAGCCTGGCGGCTTCCGCAAAATCGGAGCCGGCCGACGCGTACAGTACCGCCCTGGACACGTTGATTATGGCGTTCGCTCCCGACTCATCCGTGCCATGTTGGACTACGGCTTCGATATCTCCGCCCTGTGTCCCTACGCCCGGGATGAGCAGACACATCGTCGGGCACAGCTCTCGTATGCGGGCCAGTTCCCGCGGGTAGGTTGCGCCAACCACCAGTCCGATGTTCCCGTGCACGTTCCATTCCGCGGCCTTGACTGCCACGTGCTCGTACAGTGGTTGCCCCTGGACCACGAGATCCTGAAAGTCTCTTGCGCTTGGATTGGACGTCCGGCACAGGAGAAACGTGAACTTGTTGACGTACGAGATGAACGGCTCGATGGAGTCGAGTCCGAGATACGGGGTCAACGTTGTGGCATCGAAGCCGAACCCATCGAACAAAGCGCGGGCGTAGTGCCGGGCCGTATTGCCTATGTCTCCCCGCTTCGCGTCGCCGATGATGGGAATGCCCGGCGGGATGCAGGATATCGTCTCCTCGAGCGCGTGGAATCCTTGCAGCCCTTGAGACTCGTAGAAAGCGAAGATTTGGCTTGTACGCGCACACGAGGTCGCTCGTCGCGTCGATGATAGCCCGGTTGAACTGCGCGATGGATACTCCGGACGGGAGCTTCTCCGGGTCCGGATCGAGCCCGATACACAGCAGGCTGTTGTTGCGCTCAACCGATTCGCGCAGTTTTCGTTTAAAGCCCACTATCGCTCTTCTCCCTGGCTGTGCGCTCAATAGTTGACGATGGTATTGCTGCTGCGCGCCACCAACTCTCCCCGCTGATTCACCGTCTCCGCGAGATAGGTCATGATGAACATCTCGCCGAGGCGGCCTTCGCGGCGCTTGACGTCCGCGAGCTTGACGCGGGAAGTAATCACATCGCCTATGCGCAGAGGGGCGAACAACTCCCACGTCTCTTCGCCTTCCAGCACGTTGCTGCGAGGCAATGGCACGTTGGGCGCCGGAAGTGGGATGACTCCGGATTCCGGGCTGCAATGCATGATTGTTATCAGTGCGCAGAATATGTATGGCGGAACTATGGTTCCCTTCCAGCGGGTCGTTCGCGCATAGTCTTCGTCCTGCCATAGCGGGTTATCATCCTGGACAGCCTCGAGGTAGCGCCGTACCATCCCGGGCTCGATGTTCAGGACGTAAGGAGGCCCCTCGGTGCCGAGGAACTTCTCGAGGTCTTCGAGGGTCATCAGTTTCTCTTCCACAGGTCAATTCCTCCTGGCAATCGCTCCGATGCAGCAAACGTGTTAGCTGTTCCTCGCGGGCAGGACCACCGTGGCCGTGCCCTGCGTCGAACGGACCCCGTCAGGCCTTTCCGTCCACAGATCCACATCCACGAGGTGCTCGCCATCCTCGATTCTGCGGCCCGTAATACTGCCATGCACTACCATGTCGACATCCGTCGGGTCCGGGCCCTTGAACCGGCAGCCCAGCCGCTTCAACCAGCCCTCCGGGCCGATCCAGCTCGTCAACAATTCCCCCATGAACGATGCCTTCAGCCGGCCGTGGACTATGACGTCATCGAGCTTATTCTTTCGAGCGAAGGCGGTGTCGTAATGAATCTCGTAGAAGTCGCCTGACGCGCCGGCCCACATGACGAGCTGCCGTCTCGTCGGGTGCTTGCGCAGAGGTTCGAGTTCCTGTCCCACAGATACGTCTTCGAAGTACAACTGTTGGCCCACTGCGGTGACCCTCCCGATGTGCGTGCTGTGGTATTGTAGGTGCCGTTCGGCCACGTTGCAAGATGTGGGCGGTCGAAGACGTACTCGCCGGAGTTGCCTGTGAATTACTCAGGTGTTGACGAATATCTCGCGTCATTCGCGAATTACGAGGTGCTGCCGGGGTTTGGGTTCGCGACCGCGGGGTATGACCTGTCGCACGTAGTCGAGTTGCTGCACAGAGTGGGAGACCCCCATCTCGGACCCCGCACAATTCACGTGGCCGGAAGCAAAGGCAAGGGTAGTGTGTCCGCCATGGCGGCGAGTGCACTCACCGCGTGCGGACTCAGGACGGGCCTCTACACTTCACCGCACCTCGTGCACCTCGGCGAACGCATCAAGGTTAACGGCGCGTACGCGACGCCAGCCGAAATCGAACGCGCGGTGCATCTGGTCCGGCCGCACCTCGACGCGATGCGGGACGAAGGACGCTGGCGCTCATTTACGTACTTCGAGGTACTCACCGTCCTTGCATTCCTGCACTTTCGCGCAATGCGGGTGGAGGCGCAAGTCATTGAGGTGGGGCTCGGGGGAAGACTGGACGCCACCAACGTTGTGACACCGGATGTCTGTGTCATAACGCCCATAAGCCTCGAACATACCGCCGTGCTTGGTGATACGGTTGAGAAGATCGCGGCGGAGAAGGCAGGCATCATCAAGGCCGGGGCAGTCGTTGTATCCGCACCACAGTCGCCGGGCGTTGCGCGTGTGATTGAGTCCAGGTCTGCGTCGGTCGGTGCTCCTCTGGTTGTTGTCGGAAAGGACGTCCTCTACGAACTGACGGAGCAGTCACTTGACGGACAGGTGCTGCACGTCGGTGCTGGCGGTGGTGTGGACCGGATGGTGCACGTGCCGCTCGCAGGTACTTTTCAGGCGGAGAACGCGGCAACCGCAGTGGCGGCGCTCGACGCGCTCCGTGAGAGGGGACTGCCGCTCAATGACCGGTGTGTCGCCTCGGGGATAGCCCTTGTGCGCTGGCCTGGCAGATTCCAGGTCCTCGCCCGACACCCGCTCCTGGTGCTGGACGGAGCGCACAACCCTGCTTCGATGCAGCGGCTGGCGGAGAGCCTGACGCTGCTTCGGGAAAGCGACGACATGGTGCTGGTGTTCGGTTTCTCAAGCGACAAGGACGTTCGAGCCTCCCTGAAGGCGCTCGCGCATCTGGCTGCCAGAGTTGTGTTCACGCACTCCGGCCAGCCGCGCGCGCTGCAACCTTATGAACTTGCCGTGCGAGTCAGCGACCTGGGGCTGAACGTAGTGTGCGAGGCGGATCCGATGGATGCGCTGTGGCGCGCAAGAACCATGGTGAGCGATGATGGAACGGTGTGCGTAGCCGGATCCTTGTATCTCGCCGGAGATATCCTCCGAAAATGGCAGGCTGACATGGAATCAGGGATGCGCTGGGCGCTGTATCCCTGCTCCACCACCCGCGCGCCAGGTCGGTAGTACGAAACCTACTCGACCGGGAACGAGGCGAGGGCTTCTTTGGATAGCCTGTCTCTGAACATCTCTTGCAGCGCCATCACGTGGCTGCAAGTCTCCCACTGGCCGAAGAAGTCACAGGTACAGGACCACTGGCCGTCGGCGTAGCAGACCTTGTGTTCGGCGTTCTCGCCGTGAAAGTCGGCCGACAGACTACTCAGGGTGACGCGGCCGGGTTCAGTGGCGTAGCGTCGGGCCTTCTCAATCTTACCTATGAGACTAGACCTCATCCACACGCCCTCCTTTCGGTTTCAGTCAGGCTGTTGAGCCGTCAGGGGCACGTTGTGCACCCGACCACCTGTCTGACAGTATATCGCAGGGCGTGGACAAAGCCCAGCGCGTCATGCGAGCGCCGGGGATTCAAGCGGGTGAAAACCGGGGAATTCCCTCAAGTTTGACTTGAGCCGCCGTTGCCCAACGTGAGAAGCGACAGCACATCCTGCCGTCGGAACCGGCGGTCCCGGCGCGGCCCTATGCGGTATGAGGGCAGCAGTTCTGAATCCGCCCAGTTGCGGACCGTGTTCGGATGGACGTTGAGTAGTTCCGCCGCCTGGGCCGTTGTCACGAGTTCGGGCGGGTTCCGGCTCACAGAATCTTGTTTGGCCATATCTGCACTGCACATCAACGCAACTAACGTTATCTCCATCGCCGTTGCCTGTCTATCACACTAAGGTCATGGTTGGACGATACATGAGTCACCGGTACCACAGGTGGCCAACCGGCACGAGGGGGCCTGGCGCCGGCTGTTCTACTTTGCCCCGCTTCACCGGGTGGGGTACAATTCAAGGTTCTCGGAAGTTCAGAGGTGGTGGCTCCCATGAAAAATCGACTGACTGAAGCCTTACGCAATCGCACAGCCGACTACGTCGACATCCGCTTTGAGGAACGCGTGGTTACCCGCATCACGTACCGGGGTTCGCAACTCGAAGAGGCCAGCCTGCTCAGTGACAGCGGAGGCTGTGTTCGTGCACTGGTGGACGGCGGCTGGGGGTTTGTGAGTTTCAACGACATCGACGCCGTAGAGTCGAGCGTGGTTCGTGCGATATCCGCCGCTCGTTACTCAAGCGGCCGGCAGTTGTTGTTGCCCACGCGTCCTCCGGTCGAGGCCAGCGTAACCAGTATGCCCCGCAGGACGGTCGCAGGCGTGACTCTCAACGAGAAGAAACAGCTCCTTGATAGCTACAATGACATCATAATGTCCAGTCCGCACATCCTGAGTTCTCAGTTGATGTACGGAGACGCGGTTCGCACCGTGCGCTATGCGTCCTCGGATGGCAGCTTCATCGAGCAACGGGTGCCGGACCTGTCCCTCCGGTTCGGAGCGGTAGCGCGAAACGGAGACGAAGTCCAGCAAGCCGGAGTCAGCCTGGGCAGCGTCGGTGACTTCTCGGCCATCGAGGGACTTCACAACGACGTGCGCGACGTCGCGAAACGCGCTGCGGACTTGCTCGAAGCGGGCACGGTCAAGGGCGGCGAATACACGGTTGTCCTCGACCCTATCCTCGCGGGCGTATTCACTCACGAGGCGTTCGGACATCTGTCCGAGGCTGACCTCGTATACACGAATCCTCAGATGATGGAATTGATGAAATTGGGCCGGCGGTTTGGCGGCACGCATCTGAACATAGTCGACGACGCCACGTTGTCCTCACTGCGCGGCAGCTACGCATACGACGACGAAGGCACTCCCGGCCAGAAGACATACTTGATACGCGAGGGGACGCTCGTGGGCAGGCTGCATTCACGAGAGACCGCCGCCCGCATGGCCGAGCCTTGCTCCGGCAACGCCCGGGCAATCAGCTATCGCTTCAGCCCCATAGTCCGCATGAGCAACACCTATATCGAGCCTGGAGATGTGTCTCTGGAAGACATGCTCGCGGACATCGAGGAGGGGGTGTACGTCAAGGACTGGTATGGCGGCCAGACGAGTCTCGAGATGTTCACGTTTTCGGCGGGTGAGGCCTACATGATTCGTCACGGGAAGCTCGCTGAAATGCTCAGGCCGGTCGTACTCACCGGCAACGTGTTTACAACGTTGGAGCGCATCGACGCGGTCGGCAATGACCTGGACATGAATCAGGGCGGCGGCTGCGGCAAAGGCGGCCAGTCGCCTCTTCCGGTTTCCAACGGCAGCCCGCATATCAGGATCAGCCGTTGCGTGGTGGGAGGACGATGATGGA
Organism: uncultured Chloroflexia bacterium; assembly: GCA_963761225.1. Classification (GTDB taxonomy): domain Bacteria; phylum Chloroflexota; class Dehalococcoidia; order GIF9; family AB-539-J10; genus SKVJ01. Next base: position 16,911 of record CAVXGE010000012.1, read on the forward strand.
CGAGCTACTGAAATTGGCGTTGCGCCAGGCGCAGCAGGCCGAAGTGTACCAGGCGGTGTCTGAAAGCACGATTGTGAATTTCGAATCCAGCCGGCTCAAGCAAGTGGAGAACCGGCAGAGCAGCAGCGTGGCCCTGAGGCTGGTCCGCAACGGCAGGATAGGTTTCGCCTCCGCGGGAGGCGCGATAGAACCTGAGGAACTCGTGCGGATGGCGGTTGATGCGTCCGCTTTCGGTGCGCCCACCGGTCTGGTCTTTCCGGGAGCGCAGCCGCTTCCGTCGCCCGCTATCTACGATGAGAGAGTGGCAAACGTGGAGACGAGTGTGCTCGTCGGCATAGGGAGCGACGTCATCGAGCGTGTAACCGCGCGCGACCAGGAAGTGAAGTGCGAGGGGATGGTGTCCGCAACCGCGGGCACGATTCGGATACTGAACAGCGCCGGCTTGGATACATCCTTTCGCAAGACGAACCTCGCGATGTTCATGGAGGGCATACGGGTGAATGGGACGGATATGCTGTTCATTGGAGACAGCACCAGTTCCACTCATCTGTTCGATGCGGCGGATGGCGTGGTAAACACCATGTTGCACCAGCTCGAGAGAGCGTCACGAAGCGCCGTCATCGAGACAGGCACGTATCCCGTACTGTTCACGCCGCTTGGCGCCGGTGCGGCGCTGCTGCTTCCTCTTGCCGTAGCGTTCAACGGCAAGAATGTATTTGATAAGACGTCACGACTGGCAGGCCGGCAGGGTGAACGGCTGTTTGACCCCCACGTCAGTTTGCGGGACGATGCCACTGTTTCCACCCGCCCCACGAGCGCCCCCTCAGATGCCGAGGGTTCGGCCTCCCGGCCAATCCCGCTCATCGAGCAGGGCGTGGTTGCCGGATTCATGTATGACCTTCAGACCGCCGCGGACGCCGGGGTGGAAACAACGGGGAGCGGTCACCGTGCTGACGCACGAAGCCAGGTCCGCGCCAGTATGAGTTCTTTCATACTCGAGCCCGGAACCACCTCGTTCCAGGAGATGTTGTCTCGAATCGACGACGGTCTCGTGGTGGAGGAATTGATCGGCGCCGGCCAGGGTAACCTGCTCGCGGGTGATTTTGGAGGCAACGTCCTGCTCGGCTACAAAGTGGAGAAAGGTGAGATAGTCGGCAGGGTGAAGGACACAATGATTGCCGGCAACGTGATGGAGGTGCTTTCTCACTCGGTCGTCCTGGGTAATGATGATCGATGGGTGGGTGGCGTGCTGCGCACGCCGTCCGTCTTGTGTGAAGGCGTCTCGGTGTCGTCCGGAGGAGGTGCAGCATGAAAGACAGACGAGTCCATAAAGGAATCTCGATGACTCTGATGGATAGGCCACAGGTGGAGAATTGCGTGATGTTGGCTTCGTGGCCCGGCATCGGCAACGTATCGCTCATCCTGGCTCGCTACCTCAAAGAGAAGCTGGGGTTGCGGGAGATGGGAGAGATTGACCCGCTGCACTTCTTTGAGCCGGTCGGCGTGATGGTCAGGGAGAATGTGGTTGAAGAACCCCGGTTTCCCGAGAGCAAGTTCTACTACTGGGAGAAAGAGGACAAGAGCCTCGGATTGGTCCTGTTCATCGGCGAGGAGCAGCCCAGGTCCAAAGGCTATGAAATGGTTGAGACGGTGCTTGATGCAGCGGAGCAGCTTGGCGTCAGCCGGATATACAGTTGTGCGGCCGCGGTAACCAGGATTCACTATTCGGAAGAGACGAAGGTCTGGGGCGTTGCGACGAGAACGGAACTGCTCGAGGAGTTTGGCAGATACAAGGTAATCCTCAGGGGCACGATGCGCATCGCCGGGTTGAATGGCCTCATACTCGGGCGCGCTAAGGAACGTGGTATCGACGGGTTATGCCTCCTGGGCGAGGTGCCGGGGTTCGCTACGCAAATGGCGCATCCGAAAGCGGCTCTCGCCGTTCTGGGCGTGTTCGCCGAAATGCTGGGCATCGAGTTGGATACCGAGGAACTGGAGGGTGTAGCAAAGCAGTCGGAACTTGAGATGGATGTCATCTCCAAGCAGGCGACCGCCGCATATATCGACCAGTTCACTGAGCCCATCTGGGAGCAGGACGAGAGCGAGGAAGACCAGGAAGGGGAGGACGAGGACGAGGAAGAAGAGGAGGAAGATCAGGACCAGGACTTCGGTCGCAATTGACCACTCGTGGCGCTGATGCTACTATCAGCTTGAATGTCGGCTCTCACTGAGCTTTCCCGCCAGATGTTGACCTGTCGCGCGTGTGGCCTGTCCCGGCAACGAACACAGGTTGTGCCGGGCGAAGGCGCCGAAAACGCCGAAATCCTCTTCATCGGCGAGGGTCCCGGCTTCAATGAAGACAAGCTCGGCCGCCCGTTCGTCGGTGCTGCCGGCGCCTTTTTGGACGAGTTGCTTTCGCTCGTGGGACTGTCTCGTCCCGACGTTTACATAACGAATGTGGTCAAGTGCCGGCCTCCGGGAAACCGCGACCCGCAGCCGGAAGAGATACTTGCATGCATGCCCTGGCTGGATCAGCAGTTGGAGATGATACAGCCGAAGGTGGTGGTCACTCTGGGTAGGTTCTCCCTCGCCAGATTTGTTCCTCACGCAGCCATCGGAAAGGTTCATGGACGGCCGCAGCAGATAGGCGACCTCGTGTGTTTTCCCATGTACCATCCGGCGGCCGCGCTACACCAGGGCAGTCTCAGAAGTACGATAATGGAGGACATGCGGCGCCTCCCCGATGTGTTGAAGGAGTACAAAGGTGCAACGGAGCCCGGTCGACGCAGTGACGACGGCCAGCAGCTCGCCCTTTTCTGATTAGGTTCATGTCCGACAGTAAACCTCATAACGATTCCACACAAGCCGTAACCGTTACACGCACTTCCTCCCGCCGCAGGAGCGCACGCAAGAAGTCCGCTGCGCGTCGTATCCGCATCATCCCGTTCGGAGGGCTGGGCGAGATCGGGAAGAACATGATGGCGCTGGAATGCGGTGATGACATCATCATCATCGACGCCGGACTCATGTTTCCGAGCGAGGAGATGCTGGGAGTCGACCTGCTCATTCCGGATTTCACGTACGTACTTGAACATCATGACAAGGTGCGCGGCATCGTCATCACACACGGACACGAGGATCATATCGGCGCCCTGCCGTATCTGCTTCAGTCACTCAACGTCCCTGTGTACGCCTCGCGTTTCAGCGCACGGCTCATCGCACTCGAAGTGAAGCAGAAGTCTTCGAAGGCGAAGCTGGACCTGCACGAGGTGGCCGCCGGCGAGCGGATAACCCTCGGTTCGATGTCCGTGGAGTTCTTCGCGGTCTGCCATAGTATTCCCGACGCCATGGGGCTCATCGTTCATACGCCGATCGGTACCGTTGTTCATACGGGAGACTTCAAGCTGGACCATACGCCGGTTATCGGTCAGCCCACCGACCTGCACAGCCTCGCCCTGCTCGGGACGCGGCAGGTGCTGCTCCTGATGTCGGATTCCACGTATGTTGAATTGCCGGGCTACACTCCCTCGGAGCGTATCGTGGCCGAGAGCCTGGAACGCATCATCGCTGACGCACCGGGCAGGGTCATCATAGCCACCTTTTCTTCTCTGGTCGCCAGGATTCAACAGGTTCTCGACATCGCGGCGAAGAACAAGCGCAATGTGCTCGTGACCGGACGTTCGATGGAAGGCATCGTCAAGGTGGCCGCGGAGGCCGGATATCTATCGATTCCGCCCAATCTGATGGCGAAGTATGAACAGATACACAACCTTCCTGCCGACAAAGTCGTTATCCTGACGACGGGTACTCAGGGAGAGCCGACGTCAGCGCTGGTGCGCATGGCCAATAAGGAGCACCCGCAGGTGCGTATCGTTCCAGGAGACACGGTGATTATGTCAGCGACGCCGATTCCGGGGAACGATGAGCTGGTCAGCAAGACCATCGACAACCTGTTTCGCCTCGGCGCCAACGTGGTGTACGGGTCGCTGTCCCGGGTGCACGTGCATGGACATGGCAGTGAGGAAGAGTTGAAGACGATCCTTAACCTTGTGAGGCCGAAGTATTTCGTGCCGGTTCATGGCGAATATCGGCACCTTGCGCGACATGCAAAGCTGGCGCAGCAGATGGGTGTCGCACGCGAGAACGTCTTCGTGCTCGACAATGGTGATGTGCTTGAGTTGTCCGAGTCGGGTGGCAAGGTGGTCGGAAAGGTTCCGGCCGGCGATATCGTGGCCAGTGGGCCGGTGACCGGCGCATTGGATACGAACATGCTGCGCGACCGGCGGCTATTGTCGCGCGATGGAATGGTGGTGGTTAGCGCCTCATACTCTCCGGATGACGGCGTGCTGGCTGGCCCGCCGGAGCTCACCGCACGAGGATTCGTGGACATCCGGGGCAACGACGAGTTGTATCACGGCGCGCAGGCTGCTGCCGCTTCCGCCATCGGAGGTGGCCGTCGGACGAGCAAGGACCGTGGGGCGGTCGAGGCTCAGTTGCGAGATGCGCTCACACGCTATTTCTTCACGCATACACATCGGAGACCCGTGGTGATTCCGGTGGTTACCGGTATCTGAATACGCTCTGACAAGTCCGTCCGGAGTTCGATTCGGCGGCACGCGGGACGCGACACATGGCGAAGAAGAAGACGGCGAGCAGGACGCGCAGTGCTTCCCGCCCGCCTGTTCGGCAAGCCGAGAGACGGCCGGGAGTGGGCGTTCCTCTTCGCATCGCGATGCGGCTGCTGCTGGTTATCGCGATTGCGGTAGCCGCCTTTCTGTTCGGTCCGCGCCTCATCGCCGCCGGCGCGGATGCGTGGCAGTTGCTGCTTACTTCCTTCGGACTCGGACTCATTCTTCTTGCAGTGGCCATCGGGGCGCTCGTCAAGCTCATCTGGAGTGGCTTTGGTCCGCTGCGCACTCACTGGAACCAATTCCTGGGCGGTGGCATACTGGCCCTGGGTATCTGGGGATTGCTCGCGTTGGTTCGGCCTGCCGGTACCATATTCTGGACTGTCACACTGGGAGGCCGGACGGGACAAGCCCTACTCGGGTCATCCGACGTATGGGGAGAGGTGCGTGTCGCGGCGCTGTTGCTCGTGGGCGTCATGGTTATCGCGCCGCAGCCACTGGTGAAGACCACGCGTTGGCTGTTCCGCCCGAGACCTCGCAAGACTTCTCGCGATGTGCCGTTCACCTACGACCGCGTCTCGCCCGGTGCTTCCGGCCGCTCTGTCTTGCCGCAGGAAGAGGCGCCACAGGAGGCCCGGCGCGCAGCGGCGCCGGCAATCGAACCGATGAAAGCGCCGGACTCGCTTCCTGACCTCGTGCAGGAGAAACGCACTTTCCGCCTGGGCCGCAAGGAACCCGAGGCGCCCCAACCTGCGGAAGTACCCGCCGTCGTCGCACTATCCCGGGAGCCCGTCGTGACGATGGGTGGCTGGCAGATACCACCGGTGGACGTGCTCGACAAGCCAAAAGAAATAGAGCTGAATCGCGAGGAGATGGACAAACGCGCCCGTCTCATTGAAGAAGCTCTGAACAGCTACGGAGTCGAGGGGAAAGTGGTCCAGATCAATACCGGTCCGACAGTGACGCAATTCGGCGTCGAACCGGGCTGGGTACGCAGGTACCGCAAGGTGGTTGATGACAAGGGGGATGAACGGCAGGAAGAGGTATCGCGCACGAGGATCCGCGTGGACCGGATCACGGCGCTCTCCAACGACCTTGCACTGGCGCTCGCCGCGCCGAGTATCCGCATCGAAGCACCGATTCCCGGCAAGTCGATGGTTGGCGTGGAGGTGCCCAATTCGGCATTTGGTTCGGTGTCGTTGCGAAGCGTCATAGAGAGCACATCTTTCCAGAAGATGCAGGCCAAGACGAAGCTTGCCGTGGCGCTGGGCAAAGGCGCCGGAGGCGAGTCAGTGGCGGGCGACCTCACGAAGATGCCGCATTTGCTCATCGCCGGTTCGACGGGAAGCGGCAAGACGGTGTGTCTGGATTCGATAATCTGCTGTCTGCTGATGCACAACAGCCCGGACGAACTGCGGTTGGCCCTGGTCGACCCGAAGCGGGTGGAACTGGTGGCGTTCAGCGAGATTCCGCATCTGGCCTTCCCTGTCGTTGTCGATGCCGACAAGGCGGTGAAGGTGCTGCGGTGGCTCAACATGGAAATGGACCGGCGCTACCGCGAGTTTGCGAAAGCCAAGGCTCGCAACATCGAATCGTACAACCGGGACCGTGCACCGGGAGAGGCGATGCCGTATCTCGTTCTTGTTGTCGACGAGTTGGCTGACCTGATGATGGCCGCGTTCGACGAGGTTGAGCACACACTCTGCCGTCTTGCTCAGCTTGCCAGGGCGACGGGCATTCACCTTATCGTGGCGACGCAGAGGCCCTCGGTTGACGTGGTCACCGGGCTCATCAAGGCGAATTTCCCCACGCGTATCAGTTTTGCGGTGACGTCTCAGGTAGACTCCCGTACCATTCTGGACACGGTGGGCGCCGAGAAGCTGTTGGGCCGGGGCGACATGCTCTACCTGCCCAGCGAGGCCGGCCGGCCGAAACGGCTGCAGGGCACGTTCGTGTCCGATGCTGAAATGGAACGCCTCGTTCAGTTCTGGGCGGGACAGAGGCGCCAGGAGAAAGCAATCGTCGATCTCGAGCAGGTGGAGGGGCCCGAGGCTGCGGGTCAGAAGGCGGCGGCTGCCGACCCGATGTTGGCTGAAGCCCGCAAACTGGCTGCCGAGCACACGCAGATTTCCGCCTCGTTCCTGCAACGCCGGCTTCGCATCGGCTATCCACGCGCTGCGCGCATCATGGAGCAATTGGAAATGGAAGGGGCCGCCCAGCCGGAAGAAGAGCCGCCCCAGACGGATAGCTAGGCGCCGAGCATACTCAGTCGTGGCGCGTTCGCCCTTGTCGGCGGCACCAGTTCTGCAGCGCGAAACCGCCCCGATCCGCCCCGGAAGCAGTCTTTCCCCAGGAACGCGACCCATCGTTGCCGGAATGCGAAACTCAGCCCGTTGCGCCCTTGAAAGTTCGCTCCTGCCAGCGTCCCCGCGAGGCAGCCCACCGATTCCGTCCGCCACGAGCAGGACGTCCCGGCCCGCACGACCCGCACCGGCTTCTCCATCTCTTGGATAGATGCCCTCGGCCCGTGGTTGTCATGGCCGGCGCGAGCCGTTGACAACCAACCGGCTTCGCACGTAGTATGCTCGGCCATGAATAACAGTGGATATCGTGCCCCCGTACTCACCATCGACATTGGGGGCACCAAGATTGCCGCCGCGGTCATCGACCCCGAGGGCCGCGTCAGCGGAAAGGTGCGCGGACAAACGCCTGACTCGACGGAAGAGGCCGTCCTCGTGGACGTCGTGGAACGGGTGGCGCGGCAGGCACTCGAGTCGGCGGACATGTCGCTATCCGGGATAGAAGCCGTCGGCGTTTCCTGTGCGGGAATCATCAACGTGCCGGATGGCATCGTGGTCTACTCCCCCAACGTAGCGGCTCTGCGCCGGACCCCGCTGAGGGCTCTGCTCGGGGAGCGTTTTGGCGTGCCGATCAGTCTCGCTAATGATGCGACGCTCGCCGCCCTTGGAGAGTGGGAATTCGGATTGCACCGGTCTGTCCAGGACCTCGTGTACGTCACGGTGAGCACGGGCATCGGTGGCGGAATCATCGCCGGTGGCAGGCTGATGGAGGGCGCATACGGTGCGGCAGGAGAGGTGGGGCACATGACGATTGACGTCAACGGGCCTCCGTGTCCGTGCGGCCGAACCGGCTGCTGGGAGGCGCTGGCCTCGGGGAGGGCGCTTGCGCAGCGGACGGTCAATCGCTTGGAGCAGGGCGAGGAGAGTATCCTCGGCGAGCTTTCCGGTGGAGAAATGTCCAATGTCGATGCGCAACTGGTAGCGCTTGCGGCGCGCCAGGGCGACAGCCTCGCATGCGAGATGATCGAAACCGCCGCCTTCTATGTCGGCGTGGGATTGGGTAGTCTCATCAACATTTTCAACCCATCCATGATAGTGGTGGGCGGTGGGGTGACCAAGATCGGCGAAGCGTTGCTCGGACCCGCCGCGCGGATAGCACGGGAGCGCGCCTACGTCACCGCCGCAGGCGAAGTGGAGATAAGGGCGCCTATCCTGGGAGATGATTCGCCTCTGTTTGGCGCCGCGGCCCTGGTGTGGGGAGCAGGCAACCGTAGCTGCGCTGTGCCAGCAGGTTTGCCCTTTGTCAGGTGGCCGGGGCGGTAGCTTTCAGGGAAGGAAGAAGGAGGGCCTGTCATGTTTGGTTCGGGATTGGTGTTCGGTATTGCCAGCCTCGTGTTCGGCATCATCGTGATGATCTTCCCCAAGATTCTGAACTATATCGTCGGCATATACCTGATATTGGTCGGCATAATCGCCATTGTGACCCGGTGAGCCACGCCACCCGGGCTGGTCACGGGCGCAGCCTTGGCGGCCTGCTGAAGGCTGCCGCCTTGCGTTTGACCATCGCCTTTCTCCGTGATACCAACATGGTTAGGACGGCCGAGACAGGAGGGGTTGAGCGATGGCGATGTACATGACGATGGTTAAGTTCACCCATAAGGAAGCAAGGGGAATCGCGAATTTCTGCAGAGAGTGGCAGGACAGCGCGATGCGCATTGAAGGCCTTGGCATCAAGCTGCTGGGTTCGTACGGCATCCTGGGGCCATATGACATGTCCTTCATCTATGAGGCGCCCGACGAGGAAAAAGCCGCCGGGGTTCCGCTGTCCATTTCGTACCTGGACCCCGGCATCCAGACTGAGACGTGGACGGTTATCCCCATGGAGGATTTCGCGGCCATTACCGCCAAAATCAAATGCTAAGCGGACGGCTACCGACGTGCGAGGGAGAGGGGATTAGCCCCCCTTCCTGACGATGCGCGGTAGAAGACGCCGTTCGTGCGGACCCGACATGAGTGCCGACTAACCGACTCAGTTCCTGCGCACCCGCTCGGCCGCGTTCAACACGCCGGGTCATCGGGGCGCGGTAGCGCGACCCAGGACGCGAAGGGCATGGCCAGTGGTACCTGACCGAGGCCGCCCCGCTGTCATGAGATACGGAACCTGTCGACCGTATCCTCGTCCAGGTCGATGCCGAGCCCCGGACCGTCCGGAACCTGCACATATCCTGTGGCGTCGATTTCCATCTTCTGCACGGTAACGTCCCACCGCATCGGGGTCTCCTCAACGCAGTATTCCAGGATAAACGACGACTTCCGCGCGGCAAGGAATTGAAGACCTGCGGCAAGGTTGATTCCGGTGGTGTAGAAATGGTTGACGACGCGCAGGCTCTTGTCCTCGACGTAGTCCGCCACCCGCATTGCTTCGGTGAAGCCGTTGCGGGCGAGGTCGATCTGTGCGATGTGGATGCCCCCGCGGTCGATGAGATCCCTCCATGCGAATCTGCCCGCGTCGCCCTCGCCGGCGGCGATGGGGATACGGGAAGTGCTGCTCAGCTTCATATAGCCGTCCAGATTATCCTGCTGTAGCGGTTCCTCGAGCCAGAGGATGCCGAATTCCTCGAACTGTCGCGCTCGCTTAATGGCGGTCATCGTGTCCCAGCAACAGCCCGCATCGATGAGCACGTCGTTCGCCGGGCCAACCCCACGCCGTGCTCCCTCGACGAGATCGATGTCGACCTGCTCGCTCTCGCCCATTGGCGCCCAACCGAACTTCACCGCCGTGAACCCTCTGTTGATCCATTTGCGGCCAATCTGGGCCGTCTCATCGCCATCTCTGCCGAACAGAATGCTCGCATATGCGCGTATCTTCCGGTGGAATGCGCCGCCCAACAACTGGTGGATGGGCTTGTTGTAGAACTTGCCGGCCAGGTCCCAGAGCGCCATGTCGATACCGCCCATGGCGTGAATCACTACCCCGCGCCGGCCGTAGTAAAAGGTGGCCTGGTACATCTTTTCCTGCAACACGCGGATGTTCAGCGGGTCCTCGCCGACGAGGAGGCGCGCCAGTCCCGACGTGACCGAGTGGCTGAATGGAGCCTCTATCGCGGCTTTTGCCACGCGTGGTGAAGAGTCGATCTCGCCGATGCCGGTCAGCCCCTCATCCGTGTGGATCTTCACGATAAGTGCATCCTGGCCCGACGAGCATTTGTCCTCTATCTGTTCTTCAGGCAGGCGCAGTTCGATTGCCTCGATGCCGGTAATCTTCACGTGTACCTCCTCTTGTGCCCGTCAGACTCGCCCGAGACTTCACGGTCTTTGCCAGTCTATAGCACACCGTACTTCTTGAATACGTCTGCCAGCAGAGCGCCCTTCATGAGTTCGTCGCGCACCTTATCCTCGGCGCTCGCCTTCTCGAATGACAGCTCTATAGCCTTCTCTTCGATCTCACGGGGGATGACGATGACGCCGTCGACGTCCGCCAGGACGATGTCTCCCTCATGCACCAGCACATCTCCGCACATTACCGGCCGGCCGTATTCCAGGACAAGACTACGCCCCTTTGAATCCAGCGGTCTGGTGCCGGTGGCAAACATCGGGAACCGCATCTCAGCGATGCGAACAAGGTCGCGGGTATAACCGTCGACAATCGCACCCCGGGCTCCTCGTGCTCGCGACGCGGTCGAGAGCAGTTCGCCCCACAGAGCGGTGTGGACCGAGCAATTGGTGCCGCCGACCAGTACGTCGTTCGGCTTCAACGAATCCACAGCTGCAATCTCGTTTTCGTAGGGGTTCTCTCTAATCTCGTAGATATCGACGCTGAGCACTGTGTGTGCCCTGCCCGCCACAGCAGCGCCAGGCCACATGGGATTGATATCCGCGCGCATCGCCTGGTTTCGATAGCCAAGTTGGTCGACGATATCGGAAACCACGGATGAGTAGAGCTTCTGCTCCATGGTGTCGAACAGTTCCTTCTCGTTGCTGAATCTCATGGGGTTCGAACTCCTTTCCCTTGTGGGTGCGTCGTGCCGGCTCCAACGGAAACGCGCATGCTCCGGCCGTTGCAGGCGTGGTCCGCCGCAGACAGTTTAGGGAGGCGTTATCGCGGCGTCAACGGGTCCGCTACTCGCCGGTCACGGCAGGTGGCCTGATTTCGCTTGCAAGCCAGGACAGGTAGTCGGTGCTGCCGCCGACGATTGGTAGGGCGACAACCTCGGGCATCTGGTAGCTGTGCAGGAGCTTGACGGCCTTGATAAGTTCCGGAAGCGCGGCCACGGTAGTCTTCACTATGAGCAACGATTCGTCGGCGCGCTCCACCCTATTCTGCCAGCGAAAGACAGAGCGTACGTGTGGCACCACATTTGCGCAGGCGATGAGGCGGCGTTGAAGGAGAGCCAGCGCGAGTTGCTCAGCTTCTTCATCACCGGAGGCGGTCACGAGGACCGCCAGCGGCTGCGGCTCATCCAATCACGCCCTCCCGATGGGAAGCAGGTACAACGGCGTCTCCGACTCGGGCAAACCGAGCAAGCCGGCAATCGTTCTGGTGCGGAACGCTCCTACCGGTACGGCGCCGAGTCCAAGTGCCGTTGCCTGAAGCAGCAGATTTTCGGCTGCGTGACCGACATCCATGTGAACGTACATCTTGCCGCGGTCTCCATACCGCTCGGTTGTGCGGTCGTACACAGCGGTCAGGACGACCACCGCAGCCGCGTCGCGGATGCACGGCTGTGCCAGCGCCGCTTCCGACAGGGAGGCTCGCAGGTCGCCTGACTGCACCACGAGTAGCGAGTGTGTGGCCGGAACGTAGCGGTAGAGTCCGGGTTCGATGCCGGTGACGTTGCCGGAGATGAGGTACGTCTCCAGAGGATAGGTAGCTCCTCCCGAGGGCGCGGCGCGAAATCCCCCGTCTCCGGTCACTCCCTGCGCGGCCCAGAGAAGCTGAGATACCTCTTCGCTCGTGAGTGGTCCGGGTTCATATGCCCGGATGGAACGCCTGCCGGCCAAAGCTTCTTCCAATGAGACATGGCCCTTCGTTGATGGTTCAGGTAGATTCACAAAGTCCCCTTTCGCCCTGGGGGGCACATGACGCCAACTTGTGTGCGACGCCCGGCCTCACCGGCGGCAGCTCTCGATGGCTCACAAGATTACCAGAAACGGGCTCGACGGCGCGACGCGCGGCAGGTTTGAAACGCTACGCTATAATCTCGGTTCGATGATGAATTGTCGGAGACAGCCGGGCTCATCCCTGCAACGTGGCGCTGCAAAGCGGGCGTCCGTAGCGCTCCTGCTGTGTGTTGTATCTGCGTTGGGCACGGCATGTGCGCCGTCCGCCACGCCTCAGAACTTTGTCACCTACAATGATCCGGACGGGCGCTTCAGTATCCTCGTGCCGGCAGACTGGCGGATCGACGCCTCATCCAGTCAATACGAGTTATTTGCCGGCAAACCGGCAGAGGGCAACGCGGCAAGGTTCGCGGCAACGTTGGGGATCACCTGGGGACCTCCGCCGTGCGACCGGTTGATGGTTCAAGACCCGGTGGCGTGGTATGCGGATATCACGGCCTGGGGCCCGGACGTAGTTGAACACTCACGCGTTGAGACCGAGGTGGACGGGCGTCGTGCACTGCTGGTCGACTTCAGCAGCGTTGTGGGTGGTGAAGAGTCCAGGCATCTGGCTCTCGTGATGGAGTCCTATGGCATCGTCTGGATTGCAGTATGCAGTGCCGCCTACGGCGCGGACTTCAGCTCGTTCGAGAAGACGTTTCGGAAGATGGTGCACAGCCTCGTGATTTACGGCGCATGGTCGGGCCTCGCCACGTCCTGACGACGGCGTCCTCAGATACTCTTCCGCGTCTCAGCGCCCGAGCAACCGATGGGGCGCGGCGTGCGCCGGACTCTTTGGCCGTGGCGCCGGCAGCTGCGGCATCCGTCAGAGGAACGCACCAATGAGGCAAGCGGGCCGGCCAGGTGATATGCTCCGAGTGTCATGGAGGTAGGAATGATAAGAAACAAGCTTATGTTATTCGCGGCGTTGCTTGCCGCCGCGGCTGTGTTGGCAGGTGGTTGTGCACCGGCGCAACCGACCACCCAACCGACCACGCAGCCCACTGCCGATATGCTGACCGCGCAGCAGGCGTTCAATGTCGCGCTAACCTGGGTTGAGAAGGCGTATCCCGACGAAGCTCCTGCGGCTGACCTGTCCTGGACGTCTGAAGACGTGGTGCCGCGCGGTTCAGACGGCCAACCATTGGCTGGAGGGGCCGATACGCGGATGACTTCAGCCGACTGGGTGGCCGATATCACCTGGGCGCTGGTGTCGCGCGAGTTGGTCCTTTACGCGGTGACGCTGAAGAGCCCAACGCTCGGGTGGTACTGGGAGGGAACCGTCAGGGCTGTCGGGGGGCAGGTGACTGAGGATACTGGCTTGCAGTTGATGAGCGTTTCCCTTGCCTCGGAACTCGCGCGGCAATTCGTCGTTTCGTCGCGCACCTACATGTCCAGCGGCGTGAGCGGGTCCGTTCAGATGCTGGACGTGAGCGAGGCGGACTGCCAGTACTGCTGGACATTCGTGTATGAGTTCAGTAGCAAGCATTCGGGATACGGCAACGGCGCCGGTCAGGTGATTGTGCAGGCTGTCACTCCGCACCGTGCGATTGTCACCATAGAGGCGATGGATGTAACTGAAGGCATCATGGATGGCAGATGGGACATGAAAGCCCAGCAATTCATCGAGCTGGATGAGGATGGGGCTCGCACCGTGGCGCAGGACTTCGTGCGGAATAGCCCGACTTTTGCATTCGATGGAATTGGCGCTACACTGGAAGCAGTTGAGGCGCCTGGCGGTGGTGACGATGGGACGTGGATGTTCGAGGTGAGTTTCCAGAGTGCTCATGCGGGGTACGGCGATCGTACCGGTCAGGTTCTTGCCCAGGTGGTCACGCCCCACGTAGCCCAGGTCACGATTGCCAATGGTAACGTGGTGAGTGCAATCATGGACGAGCAATGGGACATGCTGAAGCAGTCCATGGTTGCCTAGCGTCTCAAAATGGATCGCGCTCCATTCCGTGGTACTTTGTGAAGAGAGACGCCCGGAATCTGCACAGGAGCGAAAAAGGCCCGCCGAAAGGCGGGCCTCGCTTTTGCCGTTTATCGACTGAGGCGGATGTTGATGTCTACGAGGTGCCGGCTTCGCGCTCGACTACCAGCTCTGCGGCTCCCGCCTCCGGTACATCTCCCGCGTGCCCTGGTGGCAGGTCATGACGATGACCTGGCGGTTCTTCGCGAATTCGGCTAGCGCCTGCACCGCCAGCGGGCCGCGGTCATCGTCGAAATTGACCAGGATGTCGTCCATGATGACGGGCAGTGGCTCCGAGTTCTGCTCGTACTGCTCGATGAGGCCCATGCGCATGGCGAGATAGAGCTGCTCCCTTGTGCCGCGGCTCAACTCGTCGACCCCCCTGTCTTTGCCCTCCGAATCCCGGACGCGAAGGTCGGCGCTTCCCACGGGGCTCAGCAGCGACTCGTACCTTCCGCCCGTCATCGCCACAAATGCTGCTTGAGCCTCACGGATGACAGCCGGTTGCCGCGTCGTCTCATACTTGGAAACAGCTTGATCGATGGCCCACAGAGCCAACTGTGCACGGAGCCATTCGTGATGCGATTCCCTGAGCTGCTGCTTCAGTTCTTCAGCCGCCGCCTCCAGGTCGAGGAGTGCCTCACCGGACGAGAGCGCCTTCAATTCGGTTGTCAGTCCTCCGATGAGCTGATTTGCGGCCTCCAACTCCGTGTCTACTCCAGCAAGCTCATCTCGCACGACGATAAGGCGAGTGCGTATGCGTCTCCGGGTCGGTCGCTGCAAGTGTTGCGATAAATGAATCGAACTGAGCGCCCACTCCGACAGCAGACTGGATGGCCAGGGTGCGACGAGCGATGTCGGCGCGCAATTCCCGCGCCCGGGTGGCGCACTGGTGCAGCGCCACGAACTCATCGACGCTAGTCACCCCGAAGCCGGCCAACAGGGCATCCAGTCCTGCTTTCTCATCAGCCAGTTGGCCCGCGAGGGATGACGCGCCGGCTTCCGTCCGCGCCATGTCTCTGCGCAAAGAGTCTCGCTTGACCCTTAGCTCCTGCGCCGCGTCGAGCCGGGCGTCGACAGCCTCGATGCCGAACGATACATCGGCGCCGGGAATGGTCTCGGAGAGCGCGGCAGCCAGCGTCGTGAACCTGTTCACCGTCGTTTGCACCACGGAATGCATGTCCGTGATTCGGTTTCTGCGGTCGTCGATCGTGCGCAGCTCGCCCTGGAGCGCTCGCACCGCCCGAATCTGGTCGCCCACCGCCTCCGGTGACAGAGACGGCGATAGTTCCAATGACATCAGGAGCGACTTCCATGTGTCCTGCGCGACGGCCAGCAGCCGGGCTGTCTCTGCGGCCTCCGCCTCGAGTTCCCTCACCGCCTTGTCACTGAGCGGGCCTGATGACGACCCGAGTGAAAGAGCAATCACGAGTCCGAGTGCGCCCACCACGCCCGAGAGAACCGCCAGTTCGATATCGCCAGCATGCACCGATAGCAGGCAACCAGCCGCTCCCAGACCGAGTACGGCAAGCCCGATGATGCGATAGATGAGTGGGAGTGAGGGCCTCGCACGGGCAGCCCTGGTCTGATTACGGTAGTCGTCCAGCCGGTCTTGCGCCTTCTCGGACGCTTTCTCTTGTGCGTGCAGGCCGGTTTCCTGCCGGCGCAGGGCGTCGGCCTGTTCCCCCGTCAAGGCGTATGTTCGTACCGTCTCAACGTTCCAACTGCCGCCGAGTTCCCGGATACCCCGGTCAACCTGCTCGAGCGCGAGCGCCTGTTCTCTGTTCAGAAGCGGAAGGTCCCGCTGCGCATCCCGGTATTGTGTCAGGCTGCGGGAAAGCGTCTTGATATCGCTCTCGTGCTCCAACAGCGCTGGATCGAACTGCAGAGCCTCGAGCTCAAGTTGCTGAGCGGCCCGCCGGGCGCGCGTCTCCTGCAGCCGGGTTTCAAGCGCAGCGATGGCCTGCTGCTTCTTTCGCAAATCCTCGATGCCGGCGTCGGGAATGTCCGGCGTGGCTGCCAGTGGCGCCAGTTCGTCCTGAGCGACCTGAAGGCCGACGAACGTCTCGTACAGGCTGCGCTGGTTGTCGAGCGATCGCTGCTCCGCCTGAAGTACGCGCTGCCTTTCACGCAACTGTGAAGCATCCGTGGCGCGCTGGTCGCGTTCTGCCTTCTTGGCGTCATAGCGGCCGAATTCATTGGACGTATCGCGTATCTGCTTCTCGATCGCAATCAGCCTGCTCGCAAGGTCATTCATCGTCTGATTGCTGCCGCGCGGCTTGTATAGCCTTTCAGCCGTGTCTGAGAAGGACTTCTTCAGGTCGGTGATTGACACCTGTCCGAGTCCCAGTCCGGCACCGTAGATGCGGTTGCGCAGTTCCTCCCCCTGCAGCTGTTTCGCGGCCTGCAGTTCCTGGAGACTGACCGCGAACACATTTCGGTACAGCTCGTCCGAGACGTGGCCAAGCATCGACGCAAACTGCGACTCCCCGATGTTCTTGCCGTCGGGTGTGCTTATCGTAAGTGTTCCGCCTCCCTTGCCGGTGGTTCGCGTGACAGTCAATTCGGGCAGGGCGGCATCGTTCATGTGGCACACCAGGTGTCCGCCGTACTTTCCGCCCCGCAACGGAGGATAGGGGTTCAACGGGGACGATTTCATGGGGAAGCCGAACAGGATGCGGCGGATGAACTCGAGCAACGTCGTCTTGCCGAACTCATTCTGTCCATAGAGCACGTTGATTCCGCTCGTGAAGCCCCGGATTCGCGCGTTCGCGAATATCCCGAATCCATCAATTTGAATCTCGCGTAGCTTCATATCAGGTTTCGTCAACCAGCTGGTCGAGCGTCGTTCTCCGCGCTTCGTCCGCGACGGTCCGCAACTCCATGTCCGTGACGGTTGCGTCCTCAAGCGGTTGCTTGAGGAATCGATATCCCTGCCAGGGGGCCATTCCCGCATCTGTGTCCTTCAGCCATTCCACGAGCCGTGATGCTGAGGGTTCCAGAAGTGAATCGAACACGGACATGAGGTCTCCCACGAAGTCTTCGCGCGACCGCTGTGCCTGGAGATCATAGGCGCCGCGAGTTTCCAGGGGCAGACTTTCCAGCCATACCCATGGTTCCCAACCATCAAGTTCCTCTCTAACCGATTGGACCAGTGCTTCCAGGCTGTTCGCGCGCGCCAGTTCGCGGTGCAACCCGGTCCGTCCGGTTAACGTGAGGCGGACGACGGCGCCGCGTCCCTCGGAGGACTGCGAGACGAACCGGCATCGCTCGACTACCGTTCGGCGGACGGCGTCTTGTGACGCGCAGTCCGCAATGTCGACAGCCGCGCTGAAGTACCGCACGACATCGGTCGGTACGAATCGAACGTCAGGCCGGCCGGCGTCTGTCAGAGTGACCAGACAGCAGCCCTTGGGACCGGTCTCATTAGGATGGCGGCTTTGCGAGCAGCCGGGATAGACGACAGCCGGTGATTCGTCGCGCAGCACTCTGCCCGCATGCACGTGGCCAAGCGCCCAGTACGTGAAGCCCTTGGCAGTCAGCTCGGCAATCGTTGTTGGCGCGTAGGGAAGATGCGCGGTGTCACCACCCACATTGCCGTGCAGGACCGCGATAGAAGGCACTTCCCCGCCGGGCCGTGGGAATCGTGCAGCGAGGTCTTCGTGAACCTCCGGCTTGGGGTAACTGATGCCGCACACTGTGGCGACAACCCGGCCGCCACGAGTGACTTCACAAGTGTCAACGTGCTCGGCGGGAAACGTATGCACGTTGTCAGGCCATTCGATAGTGGCACTCCAACCATTCAACGGGTCATGGTTGCCGCAGGCGACGAATGCCCGGATGTCATGCTGCCGGAGTCGCTCCATGCCTTTCTGAAACTTGAACTGGGCGCTCAGGCCGCGGTCCGCGCTGTCGTACACGTCGCCCGCGATGACTACGAAATCGACGTGCTCCCGAATGGCCAGGTCGATGATGTTCTGGAACGACTGGAACGTCGCTTCGTTGAGGGCCTTGCCCACGTCCGGTGCGATGTTCGACAGACCCCGAAACGGGGTGTCCAGATGCAGGTCAGCGCAGTGAACGAACTTGATGGTATCCATGTAGTAACCTCAGCCGAAAGAAGGGGAGCCACCGGAATTATAACCTTTCGCAGGGCGAATCGGACAGTGGCCCGGCGCGACGGACGCGGCACGAGCGGATAGTACAGCGGTGGCCGGTCAGCGGGTTTCGGGAGAAACGTACGTGCTGGGAGGCGCGCCAGCAGAGCCGTGGGAAGGCCGGCCCGGCATGGCCGCTGCGAACAGGGTCGACACAGGGCTGGACGTGGTACACCCGGTAGTGGCTTGAAGTGACGCCCCAAAGCTGCGGCGCGACGGGTTACCTGCCCGGCCCTGTTGCATTTGCTTCGCCGCAACGGTATCTTGGTGCTCCATAGGCGGGAGGGCGGCAAGCCGCATCTGACTCCAATGGCGTCATCACAAAACTTGTCGGTACAACTTGCGCAGGCGCTTCATGACAGGGACGAGGCGAGGAAACACGCGCCCTCCGAGGAGCGACTGCAAAGCGCCGACTTTGAAGTAACGCGCGTCAAGGCGCTCATCAGCGATAGACTCGACGAGATTGCGATGGAGCTTGACGGCCTGCGCCGCGAACTGAGCGCCGAGGAAGCACGCTACAAGACAGGCGAGTACACCGAATTCCAGTACAGGAACGCCACCGCGGATACGCGTCATCGCATCGCGTCGCTTGACCGCCTGGAGTCTTCTTTCAATGCCCTGCTTGAGGCGGAGGTGGAGGCGGATCTGCGCCGCACCTCGCGGCCGCCCGCCACCCCTGTTCATGTCGCGAGGCCGGCTCCGGTTATCTCCGTGGCGCGCGAGGAGGCCGCCCCCCTGCATGAAGTCGCGGCCAAGGCGCGGGGCTGGAAGGGGATTCCGGCGCCCAGGTGGATGCTGCTAGGCAGCGGCGTGCTCATCGCTGTCGGAGTTATCGCGGTGGCTATCCTCCTGCTTCAGACCGCATTCGGCTCGTTCAGTATGCCTTCGCTGTTCGAGAGGGGTGCGGACACAGACTCGACTCTTTCGACGCCGCCGACTGGTACTGCCCCCCCGGTGGTTGCGCCCGCTTCATCGCAATTCCAGGTGCCGGTGCAGATTCACGATGCGCAGGGAGTCGGAAGTCTGTATATCGAAGTGGCCTATGACCAGACTGACATTGAGGTGGTACAGCTCGACCCCGCGGCTCTGCCCGCCAATACGTTGATGGAGAATAGCGTGACCCCGGGGCGTGTAGTCATCGGTGTGGCTACCTCCACCGGACTCAGTGGTGACTGGACGTTGGCATTCATTACGTGTAGACGAGCGCCCGGGGCCGCAACTTCGGGAGACTCGGTCCTGACGATCTCGTCGGTGGAGGCGAATCTGGCGGCGGACCTGTCCGAAGCTGCAACGATGTCTTCGGCCGGGCGTGTTAACCTCTCCAGCCTGTCGGTGGTGCCCCCCGTGATTACGTTCGAATAGAAGATCAGGAGAGATTTCTGCGAATGACTGGATTAGCCGGAGTCCGTGCAAGAAGCGCCGCGATGGCGCTGGCTGTGTGTATCGCGTGCGGGCTCGCTCCCATCGCCGTCTCTGCACAATCCGACGTGTTCTCCATCGATGTCTGGACCAATAAGGGCGGCCAGGGGTACAGCCAGCCCGGCGGCACCTTCGGTGCCGGCGAGCAGATCACCATCTACGTCGAAGCGAGTCAGGACTGTTATGTATCTGTAGCCATAGGGATGACGGGCGATGAGCCTCTGGCCACGCTGGACAACACCTTGCTGGCCGGCGGTCAAACGGTGACGCTTCCTGCGCTGCCATTCAATGCGGTGGACAGTCCCTACGGCACGTGGTGGGTGGAGATAGACGCCGTCTCGGCGTCGAGTATGCAGCAAGTGTACGATATTATGCAGTTCACTCTGAGTTCAGCGCCGGCTCCCGCGCCAACCGTGACTCCCGGGCCTACGACACCAACCTTCCCTCCAACGAATCCCGCGGCCACGTCGCTCGACGCGGGCAGTGCCACGGCACTTGATGCCCTCGTCGCCCTCAAGATGGCAGACGGTTCGCTTCCGCCCGATCTGAAATTCGACGTAGATGGCAATGGGCAGGTCACCATCGATGATGCCCGCCTCATCCTGCAGTGGGCGGTTCAGTAGCAGCGGCGGACGTCGCTCAGCACGCCTGCAGCCTGTTCAGCCGCTCTCCGTATTGCCATAGGCAGGTCATCACCTGGCCGACGTCCTCGGCGCTGCGGTACACGGGGATGATTCGAGTCATCGACTGCACTACGTCCATGCCTTCAGGCCGTGAGAAATAGCAGATGGACATCGGTTTGCCGGTCTCCTGCTGAATCTCCTCAAGCCTTCGCAGCAGACGTTCGTTCGGGTGGGAAAGGGCGCGAGTGAAGCCCGATAATGGCCCCGTCGATAGTGTCAAGCTTCAATACCGTCTCGGTGCATTTGAGCAGAGGATCTACCCTCAGGTCGGCCGCGAGGTCGATCGGGTTTCTGAGGGACGCGAACGGCAACGCATCGGCTTCTTCGCGCATCTTGCGTTGCAGCATAAAGTCCAACTCGGGAACCTTCAGTCCGTGCTCCGCGAGGAAGTCCGTGGTGGCCACCCCGAATCCACCGCTGGGCCCCACGATGGCCAGCCGGTTGCCGCGCAGGGGCGGCTGCATGTCGAAGGCCATGGCAACGTTCAGCAGGTCGTGGGTACGCCTCACTTCAATGATGCCGCACTGTTTGAACATGGCGTCATACACAGCATTGGCGCCGGCAAGCGCGCCGGTGTGCGACGCGGCTGCGCGACTGCCGTCGTCCGTGCGGCCGAACTTCATTACGATTACGGGCTTCTTGCCGGTCACCTCTTTGGCGACGCGCATGAATCGTCGGCCGTCCCGAAGGCTCTCGATGTAGCCCATGATGACCCGCGTGTCGTCATCCTGCCCCAGGTATTCCAGGTAGTCGGAGAATCGCGTGACCGCCTCATTGCCGCTGCTGATGAAGGCGTTGAACGGCAGGTGCAGGTGCAGTCCGTAGTTCAGCGTAGTCACGCCATACGTGCCGCTCTGCGAGATGAAGGACAGGTGGCCCGGCGCACTCTCCAGTGGCTCCATCGTGGCCACAAGCTTTGCCGGAAAGCTGCAAACTCCCATGCAGTTCGGTCCCGCGCAGGGAATGCCGGCTTCGTTGCACAGCGCTTGTACCTCAGCCTCGCGCTTCTTGCCCTCTGCTCCGGTTTCGCCAAAACCCGCGGTGATGATGATAAGGCTGCGAGTCCCCATCTCAATGGCATCTTTCACCGCGCCCACAACGAACGGAGCCGGAATCACTATGAAAGCGAGGTCCACTGGTTCAGGAACGTCCCGTATCGATTTATAGGACTGCCGGCCCAATACAGTGTCGGCATTCGGATTCACCGGATACACGCGCCCCTTGAAGCCGCCATGCGTGATGTTGTTCAGAACCCCGAAGCCCCACTTGGTCGGGTCTTCTGACGCGCCGATCACCGCAACTGATTCGGGCCGAAACATCGGTGTAAGTGGATGCATCGAAGAATCCTCCTCAACTGTGCCGGGCCATGCGGCAGCGTATGCGCCCGTGAACCTGGCGGCGGCTGGTGCAGAGACCCGAGCAGAAACTGTTACACGACAAAATGGAACCGATACAGGTCGAATTGTGCGGCACAGGAGCCGAGAGGTCAATAGCCGCGCGATAGTGTGATTCGCACTCCTGTCGCTACCCGGCCTTCATCACATCGTGCGGTTCAAGTACCTTCCGTACTGCGCGAGGCTGGCCACGGCCTGCCCTACCTCTTCCGGACTCCCGTACACGGGGATAAGGCGGGTCATAGCCCGGATCGTATCGACGCCCTCCGGCCTCGCGTAGTAGCAGATGAGCACCGGCTTTCCGGACTGGGTCTGCATCCGCTCAATCGTGCGAATCGTATCATCCAGGGGGGGATAAGGGCTGGCCGGCAACGCTGCAATCGCGCCGTCGATCGTGTCCTGCTGTAGCGCAATCTCCAGGCACTTGAGCAACGGCGCGGCTCTGAAGTCCGCCGCGAGGTCGATAGGGTTCTGGAGCGATGCGTAGGCCTTCGTGTCCGCCTCACGCCTTATGCGTTGCTGTAGTTCCTCACTGAAGGTGGGAACTTCGACGCCATGCTCTTCCAGGTAGTCGGTTGCCGCCACCGCGAATCCACCGCTCGCGCCAATTATGGCAACCCGATTGTCGCGCATCGGCGGCTGCATGGATAGGGCCATCGCAACGTCGAGCAGGTCGTGTGTTCTGGTTACCTCTATCACGCCACTCTGATGGAAGACGGAGCTGTATACCTGGTGGGTCCCGGTGAGCGCGCCGGTGTGGGACGCAGCGGCGATGGAACCCTTGCGGGTGCGGCCGAACTTCATCACGACTACCGGCTTCTTCGCCGTCACGTGCTTCGCGATGCTGGCAAATCGGGCGCCATCGCGCAGGCTTTCGATGTATCCCATGATGACACGAGTATCGGGGTCATTGCCGAGGTACTCCAGGTAGTCCGAGAACTGCGTGACCGCCTCGTTACCGCTGCTGATGAAGGTGTTGAAAGCGATACCCATCTTCACACCGTAATTGAGCGTGGTAACGCCGTACGTGCCGCTCTGTGAGACGAACGAAACATGCCCGGGCGCGCTCTTCAGATCGTTGAAGACAGCTGTCAACTTTGCCGGGAAATTGCATACACCCATGCAGTTGGGGCCGACCATGGGAACGTCCGCTTCCGTGCACAGTCTCGCTATCTCCGCTTGAATATGCCTGCCGCTTTCTCCGGTCTCTCCGAAGCCCGCCGTGATGATGATGAGCCCGCCCACTTTCGCGGCGATTGCCTCGCGGACAGCGTTCAGAACGAGGTTGGCGGGAATGATGATAATGGCGAGGTCGACGCGCCCCGGAATGGCCCCAACCGAGGGGTAGCTTTTGAGTCCGAGCACGGTATCCGCCTTCGGATTGACCGGGTATATGCGCCCCCCGTATCCGCCCGCAATGAGATTCTTCAGGAGCCTGTTGCCGTGCTTTTCAGGGTCGTCGGACGCTCCGACGATGGCAACCGACTGTGGCCGGAGAATACTGTCAAGGCTGTGCATTGTGCTGCCTCCCAAAGTTGGTAGTGTGTCCTGCGCGAGGGTTCGCGTCAACAGGCGTGACGCGCGACGTGTCGGCCCACCGGCCCCAAAACCATCTGAGCATCGACGCTTTGCTCTATGGCTGCGAAGGGAACGTGCCGGTGTGCCGGCGATAGTCGGCATACTGGCAGAGTGACGCCATGACCTGGCACACTTCCTCGGGTGTCGCATACACGGGCAGGGATGTCAAACTCTGGACTAACTCCGCGCCACGGCGTCCAGCGTAGTAGCACATCAGCAGCGGTTTGCCACTTTCCCGCTGAATCCGCTCAAGGGCACGGAGGTTTTCCGGCGCGGGTGGAGTGGGATATGACCACATGCCCATGATGAGCGCATCGATGTCGGGATCCTGAATCGTCATCTCGACGCACTTGAGCAGGAACGGAGGTCGAATTTCCGCGGCAAGGTCGATAGGATTCTTCACCGCGGCGAACGCAGGGACCTTCACTTCGTTGCGCATGCGGTTTTGCAGCTCGATGCGCAGTTCCGGGACTTCAAGTCCCAACTCGGACAGGTAGTCCGCCGCTGCGACGGCAAATCCGCCGCTCACGCCTGCGATTGCTATACGCTTGCCGCGGGGCAAGGGTTGCGACCTGAAAGCGGTAGCTACGTTGAGCAGGTCCTGGGTTCTCAGCACTTCGACCACACCGCACTGCTTGAAGGCCGCGCTGTAGACCTCGCGCGCCCCTGCCAGGGCCCCCGTGTGGGAAGCTGCCGCCCTGGTGCCTGCCCCGGAGCGTCCGAACTTCATCACGACTACCGGCTTCTTCTTCGAGACTTCCTTGGCAACCGGCACGAAGCGGGCCGCATCCTTCAGGCTCTCGATGTAGCCGATGATGACGCGCGTTGACGGGTCGTTTCCCAGGTAGTCGAGGTAGTCAGAGAACTTTGTAACCGCTTCGTTTCCGCTGCTCACGAACTTACTGAAACCGACGCCTGCGGCGAGTCCCTGGTTGAGCGTGCTGATGCCGTAGGTGCCGCTCTGAGAGATGAAAGACGTATCTCCCGGCTCGCCCTGAAGCCGGTCCATGGTCATCGTGCCGATTATGTGCGACGAGAAGCATACGACTCCCATGCAGTTGGGTCCTACGGCCGGGACACCCGCCTCGTTGCACAGCGCCGCGATCTCGGCTTCGGCGGCGCGCCCCGCTGCCCCTGTCTCGCCGAATCCTGCGGTGATGATGACGATGCCCTTGACTCCCGCAGCAATACAGTCCTTGATGGCTCCTATCACGGCCTTCGCCGGGATGACGATGAACGCCAATTCCACGGGCTCCGGCAGACTTTGCATCATGGGGTAGGTCCTGTGCCCCAATACCTCGTCCACGGTCGGGTTAACTGCGTAAAGGGGGCCCGTGAACCCCGCGTCGATGATGCTCTGCATCACGCGGTTGCCATACTTGGTGGGGTCATCCGAGGCGCCGATAATGGCAACGGAGCGGGGTTCAAACAGATACGATAGGTCATTCATTTGCCGATACCTCACAGTTGTGCGCCGCGTGCGATGGCGTAACGTGAATGCCCGACCTGAGGTGACTTGGCTGACCCGCGCCGCCCACGGCGTGGACTATCCTACCACCGCTGCACCGTGACGCAAAGATTGGGTCGCACGCGACTATGAGTGTAATCATCGGTCTTGCCACGCTCATCGAGTCACTTCCCCGGTGTGAACACCAACTGCCTGTATCGCCATTCAGGACCTGCCAAAGCATTCGCATAAGACGGAGCGCCATGTTTGTCTCCGCCATGACGTACTTATGCCTGGTGGCCAAGCGGCTGTCACCCCCACCGCCTGGTTCTATTTCTGCTCTTTCTTCGGCGCCACGGTGTTTGTCGGGCGCCATTTCCATATACTACAGTGAGCGTTCAAATAAACGAAGACGGCCGCGGACTAGCGACGACTCGTTCGCGAAGTATCGCCGGGGAGGTACGGATGCCGACAAAAGCCAACAGGACCGAGATACTCATGGGCGTGCTAGCGCTGATCTCGATACTTCTCATCGTGCTCGCCAGAGAGGTACTTCGGCAGGGCGGATTCCCCACGGGCCCATACATCGTCGATCTGCTCATCTGCGGAGTGTTTGCGTGGGACTTCGCGGTTAGATTGAGTCGCAGTTCAGACAGAACAGCGTTCCTGAGATCAAACTGGCACGAGCTTCCCGCGATGGTGCCGGCCGTAGCGCTGTACGGGGTGGGTATCCCGCTGCTGGCGGTGGCGCTGCGCCTCCTGCGGCTCATACGGTTCGCGCGTGTCGTTCTCGTGCCATCCCGCCTGAGGCGGTCGTTCAATCTGGCTGACCGTTTCGTTCAACGAAGTCAACTGCTCTTTCTGGGTGTGCTTGTGACCGGAATCGTAGTTGTGGCCGCCATCTCTGTACTTTCAATCGAACTGCGTGCGCCTCAGAGCGAAATGCATGGAGTCGCGGACGCGCTGTGGTGGGCGCTTGCCACGGTCACCACCGTCGGCTATGGCGACATCGTACCGATTACGCCCGCGGGACGGGCCATCGGCATGGTGCTTATGGTCGTGGGAATCGGCTTCATGGCCGCCCTCGTATCCCAGGTAAGCGCGACCATTGTCGAGACGAGACTTGCGCGAACGCGGATGTCGCATGGGCACATTTCCGATGTCGAGGTGGCCAGGCTGCAGGCACTGATAGCGCGTCTGGGAGACCTGACCGACGGCGAACTTGCGGGTTTGATGCGAGAGATCGTTCAGTTGCAGTGTGGAATCAAGCACTGAGGAGTCAACCTGTTCGTAACGCGATGGTAGACCAACGGGTTAAGACGACGGACTGCTGAGAACTTGCATGCACGACTCATCGACTCACCATGACCGTAGCATTCTGGTCTTCAATGTGGGCAGTTCGTCGCTCACCTTCAAGCTATATCGGAACTCTGAGACACTGGTGCGCGGCAAGTGCCACCGGGTCGGCGTTCACACCACCGGCCGTTCGTACATGGAGGTCCATTGCGGCACGGCCGATGCACGCTGGGATGTAGAACTGCCGGATCACCACGTTGCCGCCGTCCAGGTGCTTGACTGGCTGGGCACTGGGGCCTTCGAATTCGAGGCCGTGGGGCACCGGTTCGCCGACGGCGGCGCGCACTTTGAGCGCGCAGTGGTCATCGACGAGGACTCCCGACCGCTCCTCGAGCGGTGCGCGCCTCTCGCTCCACTCCACAATATGGCTGCACTTCGCATGATCGACCTGCTTGAAGGGCGGCAACCCGGGGTTATCCAGTTCGTGGTATTCGACTCGACGTTTCATGCTGGTCTGCCGGATGTGGCCCGGACGTATGCGCTTCCGCGTGAGTTGGCGACTACGTATCGAAAGCACGGTTTTCACGGCCTGTCGTATGCGGACGTGGTTGAGAAGGCGACCTGGTACATTGGCGAGGAACGGTTCAAAGCCGTGGCGCTACACCTGGGCACCGGCGGTTCCAGCGCGTGCGCCATTGTCGACGGGCACTCGGTCGACACTTCAATGGGCTATTCGCCCTTGCAGGGATTGGTCATGAACACGCGCTGCGGTGATCTGGACCCCGGCATCGTTGTCGACCTCGTGCGGCGGGGCCATACCGCTGACACACTCGCGGGACTCCTGCAGTCGGAAAGCGGACTGCTGGGACTGAGCGGCGGGACATCAAGTGATATCCGGGACTTGATCGGACTGATGCCACGCGACCCCGTCGCGCTCCTGGCATTCAAGTTGTACGTATACCGAATCAAGCAGTACATCGGAGCCTACTCGGCGGCTATGAATGGCCTTGACCTGCTTATCTTCACCGACGACGTGGGCTTGCGAGTTCCCGAGGTGCGGCGCGAGGTTTGCCGGGATTTGGATTTCCTTGGCATACGTCTCGATGACCGCCGCAACGCCTCATCCAACCCGGAGCGAATCGAGCCGTTGCATGTTCCCGACTCAACCGTCCGCATACTTGCTATCCCCAATGACGAAGAACGCGCTATCTACGACGCGGGACTTCGCCTCCTCGCGGAGTTCCACTCTCGAGACTGACCTCACTCTTCTGTCTCCACCTATTCTGGGTAGTACCACCGGAACCGGTTGACATGAATTGACAGCACCGCAATCAGTCAATATCATATACACACATGCGTATATATGAAAGAGTAGCAGACGGAGGGGCTATGGAACAGGTCGTACGAGCAGCTCGAGCGTTGAGCGACCCGACCCGTGTGCGGGTATTGAACCTTCTGATGCAACGCGAGTGCTGTGTTTGTGAACTGATGGATGTTCTTGCCATCTCACAGGTGAACGCTTCGCGTTACTGCAACTCGTTGAAGGATGCGGGATTCCTGACGATGCGCAAGGACGGCCGATGGAAACACTACTCTGTGGACCGGGAAGACTGTCCGGCAGCGCTCAGAGACATGCTGGAATCTGTCAGGAAGGGCGCACGGGACGACGCCCAATGTCTACAGGATAGACGCCGGTTGGCCGGCGCAAAGCGGCGGTCCGAGACCGACGAGGCGGACGTGCGTATGGCCTCTGTCGAAGGATTGGCGCGTCAGGCGGTTTAGGGCAAGAGAGGTGTGTAAATGGCGTACGCGATGGTTATCGGCGGACTGACTGCGCTCAAGGACTACGTGGCGCTGCACGTTCTCACGTGTTTGATACCTGCGTTCCTGCTGGCGGGCGGTATCGTCACTTTCATTTCCCGGGAAGCTATCATAGGCTATCTGGGCACTGCCGCCCGCAAATTGCAGTCCTTTGGCATCGCCGCGGCAGGCAGCTTCTTCGTGGCGGCCTGTTCGTGTACGGTGATTCCCGTCTCCAGCGGCATCTACTACGGCGGCGCAGGAATTGGCGCCGCGTTCATCATCCTCTGGGTGGCGCCCGCTGCCAACATTCTGGCACTCACCTATACCGGCTCCATCCTCGGTACAGAGATGGTAGTAGCGCGTCTGGTGAGCGCGCTCCTCATGGCAGGCGTCGTTGGGCTCGTCATGGTGTACGCGTTTCGTAAGGAAGAGGCGACCCGAGTCTCAACAATTGAAGAGCGCGGTGGGCCGCTTATGGAGCGCAAAAGCCTGATATTGCTCATACTGCTCGTGGCGTGGTTGCTCGCGCCCAACTATCTCGTCATACATGGCCCGTACTGGCAGAAAGTCGTCGTGTGGGCTATCGGGCTTGCTGTTGTGGCGGTGTATGTTGCGAAGAACTACACTCGTGCGCGCTTCAATGACTGGATGCGGGAGACGTGGTGGTTTGTGCGGCAGATATTCCCGCTCTTGCTCATCGGCGTGTTTATCGTCGGTGTGGTCGGTGCGCTGCTCAAACCCGAGTGGGTGCAGGTGGCGGTCGGCGGCGAAGGATTGCGGCCGTCGTTCGTCGCTACTATGGTTGGCGCAGTGAGCTATTTCGCCACGATGACCGAGGCCCCCTTTGTGGACACTTTGATGAGTCTCGGCATGGGCAAAGGTCCTGCATTGGCTTTGCTGTTGACGGGCCCGGGCTTGAGTCTGCCCAACTGGCTGGCCATAGCCAGGGTGTTCGGCCGCAAGAAGGCCATGGTGTATGTGCCCACAATCATCGTATTGGGCACACTCGTCGGCTGGGTGGCCGGTTACATTCTTTGACCTGAGTTGGTGTCCCGGTTGTTGACGGTTTGGCGTGGTGCATCGTTCTTGTTTGTGAGGAGAAGAAGAAATGGAGATTAAGGTTCTGGGTACCGGTTGTTCAAAGTGCAAAGCGGTAGAGAAAGAAGTGAAAGAGGTCCTGGGAGAACTGGGCATCCAGGCAAATGTTGAAGAAGTGAGGGACATGTCGAAGATCCTCGAGTACAAGGTGATGATGACCCCGGGGCTCGTCATCGATGGGAAAGTTGTGTCGACCGGACATGTTCCTTCAAAGTCCGATGTTCGCAAGATGATCGAAGACGCCAGAAAGTAGCGACGCATTCAACCCTGAAGCCTGGTCGGCTTTGGCCGAACTCTGCCTGTATCGACTAAGCATCATTGTGAGGAACAAAATGAAAGACAGACGCATTCTCGCGACGATTCTTGGACTGGTGACGGTGGCCGGTTTGCTGGCCGGGTGTTCGAGCGGTGGCGTACCGCCCACACCTCAGGGCGCTGTGCCCCAGGAGACGACTCCGCCCGCTGCCGCTCCCGGTCAAGAAGCTGCGACAACGCCCGGCGTGGTCGAACAGCAGCCTGTCCCGACCGTGAGCGCTGTTGACGAGGGCGAATCCAGTGCGCCATCGACGGACACAGAGGAGAACAGCACCAGCTCCGCTGACCCTGTAACAGGGCCTTCGGAAGAGCCGTATGCACTGAGGAGTGACGACGGCGTCGATGTGGTCTACTTCATGACGTCCAATCCATGCAGTTGCATGACTGAATTCGGTGATGCGATTCAACAGTCGATACTCACGAATTTCCAGACCGAATTGCAGAACGGCGCATTGAGGTACTTCGTCATCGTGTCCAACGCCCCGGACAACATGGATTACGTTGAAGCGTTCAACGCTCAGCCATTCGACCTGTTCATCGTTGACTATGTCAACGGAAAGGGAACGGCCGTGCCCTCCACTGATGTCTGGACTGTCGAGGGCAACGATGAGGCTGTCATGGCATCCGTCTATCAGAGTGTCCTGAGCGCATTGGAAGGTCACCGGTAGAGATGGACGTTGCCTGGGTGATGTCCTGGAATGTCCCATTGCTGGCTGCTGCGGGCCTCGGACTATTGTGTTCGGTGAGTCCATGCGTCATGGCTACCAATGTCGCCGCGCTTGCTTACGTGGGGCGAAAGGCTTCACATAGCCGCTATGCCCTGATGACCGCGGCACTCTACACGCTGGGTCGAGTATTTTCCTATACCGCCATCGGTGTGCTCATCGTGCTCGTTGGATTGGAAGTGAGCGCACTATCTCGATTCCTGCAGGGCGCCGGTGCGACATACCTGGGGCCGCTATTGGTGATCGTGGGCGTCATACTTCTCGTTATCGACAGGTTGCCCGCGCCGTCCGGCGGTGGTCTTATTCAGCGTCTTGGCCAGAGATTTGGCGACATGGGAGTCATCGGCGGCTTTCCCCTGGGCGCGCTGTTCGCACTTGCGTTCTGTCCGTACAGTGGCGTGCTCTTCTTCGCGGTTCTCGTCCCTTTGGCATTGAAGACAGCAGGTGGGGTGGCGCTGCCGGCGGTGTTCGCCGTCGGTACAGGCGTTCCGGTCCTCATTTTCGGTGCGCTGCTTACGTTCGGCGTCTCCCGGGTGTCCCTGCTCGTGGATATGCTGACGCGGGCCGACAAGTCGATACGCCTGGTGACGGCCGTCATCTTCATTGGGGCGGGACTGTACTACCTGTTCTTAGCGTGACGTGCCGTGCCGGCAGAGCAAATGATTGAATCGCCGGTTGGGTCGAAGCGTGGATGACTCCATCGAGGCGGAGATGGCGTTACATCGACACGTGTTGAAGAGTGGCATCTTATTGACGCGCTCTGGAACCGCACGCGCGCCCGGCTCTCGGAGCACTTCTAAGGACTTCCTGGTGACTGTGGCCTCGGGCGGTCGCCTCAGTTGAATTGGAGGGGAAATGAACAGTGGCAAACGTCTAGTACTGAGCGTATTGGGAATCCTGCTGGCGGCCCCGCTGTTGGTGGGATGTTCGAGCGGCGTACCGATTCCTCCGGCGACGGAACCCGGTTCGCAGGAAGCCCCGCCCTCGGCGGATGCCGGCCTGCAGGCGATGCCGTCGGTCCCAAATGTCCCGCCGCAGGACGCCGACTCGTTGGCTACTGAGCAGGAGGCAATCTCGCCCGCCAGCCCCGTGGAGCAGGAAATTGTCCCCGATGTGAACGACGAGGAGGAGGAAGGCGCACCCGCAGTTGTCGAGACCCAGGAGACTGTCCCTTCTGTCACCCTTGCGGAGCCGGTGACCGGACCCTCAGTTGAAAGATATGCTCCTCGCACGACGAACGGCGTCGATGTAGTCTATTTCGAGCCGACAAACATTTGCGCCTGCACCGCGAAGGTGGGAGACACGATAGAGAAAGCGGTCTTGACCTACTTCCAGGACGAACTGCAGAGCGGCGAGCTGCGCTATTTCCTCGTTGTTTCCAACGATCCTGAAAACAATGACCTGATGAAGACGTTCGATAGTCAACCGCTCGAACTGCGCATCGTCGAGTACAAGGACGGACATACCACGAGCGAGGCGGTTAATGAGATATGGACTCTGAAGAACTCGCCGTCTACTCTGGAGAAATTCGTGCACACACTCGTTCAGGACGATCTTGAAGCGCAACGGTAGCGACGAACGCCAATTCCGAGATGTCTGGGCGGGCTATGCTTTGAAAGACCGGGCCGGGATGCGCGCCAACGCAGGTACTGTTGGCGTCATGACGGCCCATGTCACCTGATTGTCGCACTCCGGCTGGCAGGTTTCGCCGAGCGGGCGTCATGCCATGCTTGCCGCGCTCAACACGGGTCATCGCGATGCAAGATACTTCCGGTGACGCCCGTCCATGGCGCTCGGTGGTGTACCGCGGTGCCGCATCTATCAGAGGGCGACCACGCTTGAGATTGGTGAGGAGAGCCCTTGCCGGCGGTACGGCGGCTGTTTCCTCCAATGGCCAACTATTCGGGAGGCAGCCACCGTCTGTGCGATGGCGTGAACTGCGCGATTCTAGTTCGATATTCCTCTACCGGCGCGTAGAATAACCAATTACGCAACGCACGCCCATGCCTGGGATGCGTGCCAGGTTGAATGCGGCAACGAGAGACCGCGATTTCTGCGACGGAGGTGCAAAGAATGGCCACAATGGCGGCGCAGCACAGGCTCTCGCTACTCGACCGCTTTCTCACGCTCTGGATATTCCTCGCCATGTTCTCGGGTGTCGCGCTGGGATACCTGGCTCCGGAAGTGAAGGAACTGGTCACGGGCTTCTCGGTTGGAACAACGAATATCCCCATTGCGGTGGGGCTGATTCTGATGATGTACCCGCCTCTCGCAAAAGTGAAGTACGAGAGACTGAGCGCGGTCTTCCGCAACGTGAAGGTGCTTGCGCTATCTCTCGTGCAGAACTGGGTCATTGGCCCACTCCTGATGTTCGGCTTGGCGGTTCTCTTTCTCTCCGGCCACCAGGAATACATGGTGGGACTCATTCTCATCGGCCTTGCCCGCTGTATCGCGATGGTCATCGTGTGGAACGACCTGGCTGCGGGCGATTGCGAGTACTGCGCCGGGCTGGTGGCATTCAATTCCATCTTTCAAGTGCTGTTCTTCTCGGTCTATGCCTACGTATTCATCACCGTGCTACCTGCGCGGCTGGGACTGGAAGGTATGACGGTGAATGTCACCATTGGTGAGATAGCGAAAAGCGTGGCCATCTACCTGGGTGTCCCGTTCGCTGCCGGAGTAGTCTCGCGGGTCGTGGGACTCCGGACCGTGGGAGCGGAACGCTACGAACAATCGTTCGTTCCGCTCATCAGCCCCATCACCCTCGTGGCACTCCTGTTCACGATTGTGGTGATGTTCTCGCTGAAAGGTGATTACATCGTCCAACTGCCATTGGATGTTCTGCGCATCGCGTTGCCCCTGTGTGTCTACTTCGTTGTCATGTTCGCCGTGTCTTTCTTCCTGTCGTATCGGGCGCGAGCCACGTACGAACAGTCTGCGACACTGTCCTTCACCGCGGCTTCCAACAACTTCGAGTTGGCGATAGCTGTGGCCGTCTCCGTGTTCGGCATCGACTCAGGTCAGGCGTTTGCGGCAGTTATCGGTCCGCTCGTCGAGGTCCCGGTGCTTATTTCTCTCGTGAACGTCGCACTTCGACTCAGGCAGCGTTTCTACCCGAATGCGGTCGAGACGCCCACCGGCGTGTGCCACATGAGCTGTCGTGATTGAGATCGACCCCTTTGGGGGGAGACCGTGGCTGGCTTCAGGTATCCGTCTCCCCGGGTAATCTGCTGCGGGCGTACCGTCGGGTCGGTGAGAGGCAGTTCCTCGCGATTCGGTACAAGGAACATCTGTACGCACCCGAACTGCCTGTCGCGTTGACTTCACACACGATTGCGGCATAGCATAGGTGCGCCGAACTTGAGCGGGCGGGACCTGTCTGCGACGCGGTATAGGAGTGAGATGGAGCAACTGCAATTCGAGAGACCCGTGGTGTTCTTCGACCTCGAGACTACGGGGATAAGCGCCCCCCATGACCGCATAGTGGAAATCACGGCGATAAGGATTCTGCCGGACGGCGGCCGTGAAGTGTGGACCAAGCGAATGAACCCCGGTATGCCCATCCCCAAGAGCGCCACCGAGGTCCACGGCATCACCAATGAGATGGTCGCAGGTGAGCCGCCGTTCTCGTTCTATGCTTCCCAATTGAAGCAGTTTATAGGAGACGCGGATCTGGGCGGATTCGGCATCAGTCGCCTGGATATCCCCTTGCTGGAGGCCGAGTTCCGCCGCGCGGGGGTCGAGTTTTCGCGGCGGGGACGGCGTATCATCGATGCGCAGATTCTGTTTCATCTCCTGGAGCCGAGAGACCTCGCGGCGGCCTACAAACGATATTGTGGCAGGGAACTTGCCAACGCACACACGTCTGAGGCCGATGTGGTGGCATCGATTGACGTGGTCCACGGCATGCTGCAGATGCACTCCGACCTTCCCCGCAACGTTGACGGACTGAATGCTCTCTGCAATCGCGAACAGGAGAACTGGATAGACTCGCAGGGCAAGTTCATGTGGTCCTCCGGTGTGGCCGTGGTCGGTTTCGGCAAGTACAAAGGGGTACCCATCAGGTCCATTGCCGAAAACGACCCCGGGTATCTTGACTGGATGATCAAGAGCGATTTCGCAGAGGACACCAAGGCGGTCGCAGCCCGCGCGCGCCGGGGCGACTTCCCCGACGCCGTCGACCAACAGTAGCGGTTCTTTACGACCTGCGTTCGTCGCACATCAGGCGGTAGCGGCAATACCGGCATCGTGAGGGATTCGACGTGGGTTGAGCCTCGCGCTCCATGGTCCAGAACTCCAACGCCCAGTTGAGGTCGGTCATCGTTGCCTCGCTGTCGAACGGGAACGACTGGCTGGTGAACGCGCCGGACTCACAAGAATAGCTCTCCGCATTCATCGCCGTACCGGGGCAGTTGCCTGACTTCAAGCGTTCACAGATGTGGCAATCACGCTTGAACACGCTGATTCGATACCTGCTGTCTTCAGTGCTGAATCCCATCTGCCCGAGTCCCAGACAGTAGAGTGCCGCCTGTACGTGGTATGGCTTGTAGATGGCGAGATTGCCGCTGAACTTGCGCTCTGCAACGAGGTCGACGTGCCCGCCTCTGAACCAGGCTTCATCGACGAATCCCAGGATGGTAACGTCGCCATGCTTCCACCCGATACGGAACTCATAGATGCAGATTGGCTGCTCGCGCGCGGCTACCGCCTCAACTACGGCGCGTTCGGGTGACATCGTCACGCCAAGTGCCGCTACCGTGTCATGGCCCGCGGTACCGGCGAGCATCTCTCCCGTTGGTGCACGCGGTCGCTCAATCGATAGCTGTACCGCTTTCTCACAGTAGAACTGCTGGGCTATCGTGCTGACCGGCACGCTGCGGCGGCCGTAACGCAACAGAGGTTCGCCCTCGCGCGAAGCCCGGTATACCTGCCTGTATTGTTCCAGGATAGCGCTTGATGCATCGGAAGCCGAACAGTCGTCGAACTGCGCCACGGTTGCAAGTGTAGCGCACGATTGGAGCGCGCGTCTCCGGGGTGAGGCAGCCGTCAGACACGAGGGCTCAGTTCACCTCGCCAAGCCAATACCATGTCATGTACTCGGGAGACACGATGATGCGGACATCTGAAGGCAGCTGGAGATGGCTGCCATTGTAACCGGCGAATTCGCGGGAGCCGGTCTCGTAGACCCACCCGCCGGTTTCAGCCGAGGCTTCCCGGTCGTACGAACCATCATCGTCATCGATTTGCTCGACGTAATAGCTGTCGTAAGGGGCCGAATCACCGGTGTTTGAATACCATGTCAGCTTCAACTCGCTGATCTTCTTCTGGTCGGCGAGGCTCAGCAGGACATCAAGTGCAGTCACTGTTCCGGGCTGCAGTACGTCAGCGCGTATGTCGTGAGCGCTGACCGGGACATTGACGTGCACCTCCGTGCCGATGCGAACTTCCGGGATAACCACGCGGCCGCGATTCACTGACTTGCGCAACAGCTCTTCAGCGAAGCTGTTGTACAGTCGTCCGAGATACTCCTCGCTCTGAGTATTCAGACGAATCACCATGCCGTCCTGATAGGGATACATGTCCATGCGGTAGGCGTCGATCTCCGGCCAGCCGGCTCCGTAGTATGCCTGATACCACCAGTTGGCCCTGCCGTCGAGTTCGTCGATGACATTAGTATCGAGCGCGGGGTCATAGTGATACTTCATCGGAAACCAGTCTTGACCGGCCAGGTATGCAACCGCGTCGAACACCGAGAAGTGACCGGCTGTGAAGATGTCGGGTCGCGTTGTCTGGACATCGAGAGGATTGAACGTGAACGAGCCAAGTCCCTCGACCGTCACCGTACCAACCGCCGAAGGTAACCTCCCCGTCGGAGCGTCCGAAGGCAGGTGCAATGTACCGTTGTTGGGCAGATAGTAGGAAGGCGATGACGCCTCCGGCGCGCTCGAAGTGGGCGGCTCAGGCATGAGGGGAACCAGGGGACCGCCGCCGGGTGCGCACGCGACGAGGCCAAGCAGCCCCAACAGCGTAACAGCCACTGCCACAGTCCGGGCTCTCAGCCTGTCGGCCCGCATGGGGTTCGTCATTGTCTTCTCCTGCACGGTATGGCGCCAGTATGACAGAACACGCCTACTTCGGCCAGCGCAGTTGCGCAAGTATGTGGTTCACATAACCAAATAGGGGCAACCTGCCCTGGCCGTTCCACCATTGGGCTGCGCTCAATTCTCCGGGGTCGACGTGCAAGACCCCGTCAGCCTGGACTTCAAAGACATGGTAAGTGTTGTAAATGTCACTGGTCGAACATGACGGCAATCGCGTGAGGCTCGTTGCGCGCAATCCGGTTTCTTCTCGCAATTCACGGACAACTGCCTCTTCGGGCGTCTCTCCGTCCTGCAGGCCGCCTCCCGGCAGCGAAAACTGCTGGTACCCGCGGTCCCGGACCAGGAGGAGTAGCCCATTCCTGCGAACCACGGCAGTGGCTCTGTCTCTCATTCCGAATTGCCGCTCGTAGGTATTCACCGTTGAAAGTCTGCCCGCGTGAAGACATCTGAAGCAGAACCTAGCAGATTATAGTCCAAGCAAGCTCGACCGGGTGAGCCGCCCCCCGTCAATCGACGTCTTCCCGGGATCCGGGCCACTGCTGCTGCGGCGGCTCTCCGGGTGTCGAATCCCGGCGAGTCGGCATTTTCCGTACTCAATGCTAGAATAGGCCGTCCACAGTCTGCTTGTACTCACCGCGGCCATTCCCAGGATGAGTCTCTCAAAGCAAAGGTGCGGCGGTCCTATCACAACAGGGGGTTCTGACACA
Source organism: uncultured Chloroflexia bacterium (assembly GCA_963761225.1). GTDB lineage: Bacteria > Chloroflexota > Dehalococcoidia > GIF9 > AB-539-J10 > SKVJ01. Next base: position 53,634 of record CAVXGE010000012.1, read on the forward strand.
TGCCAAAGTTCAATGCGAATCTGACCATGCTGTTCAAGGAGGTCGAGTTTCTCGACCGGTTCGAGCGAGCTGCCGCGGCTGGATTCAAAGCGGTGGAATTCTTGTTCCCCTATGAATGGGACAAGGACGAACTCAAGGAACGGCTGCAGTCATGCGGTCTGGAGATGGTGCTTCACAATCTACCTGCCGGACAGTGGAGTGCCGGTGAACGAGGCCTCGCCTGCCTTCCGGACCGGCTCAGCGAATTTCGCGACGGCTTGCATCAGGCAATCGATTACGCGACAGCGCTCGGTTGTCCACGACTTAACTGCCTCGCGGGTATCCCGCCGGTGACTCTCTCTCAGCAGGAGATATGGGATACGCTGGTCTCCAACGTTCGCTATGCCGCGGAGGAAGCCCAGCACGCAGGCATCATGCTGCTCGTGGAAGCGCTCAATTCACAGGACATGCCGGGATTCTGCCTCAGCAGCACCCGTCAGATGCTCGACCTGCTAAAGGCTGTCGACCACCCGAACCTCTATATGCAATACGACATCTATCACATGCAGATCATGGAGGGAAACCTCACCAAGACCATCGGCCAGAACATCGAACGCATCGCGCACATGCAACTGGCTGACGTGCCCGGCAGGCATGAACCCGGAACCGGAGAGATTAATTTCGACAACCTGTTTCGAGCCATCGACGAGATGGGCTACAACGGATGGATCGGCTGCGAGTACAACCCAAGCGGTCCCACTGAGGCAGGACTTGGATGGGTCAAGAAGTACCTGTAACAGCACGGGAGGCGCAATATGACCGCACTTGGATTTATAGGGTTGGGGATCATGGGCAGGCCCATGGCGGGCCATCTGCTTGCAGCGGGTCACAGGGTCAATGTCTATGACCGCGACGCCGACTCGGCCAAGCTGTTAGTGGACAAAGGGGCCTTCGCCTGCCTGAACAGTCGAGAGGTGGCGGAGATATCGGACCTCATCATGGTGATGGTTCCCGATACTCCGGATGTGGAGCAGGTGTTGTTCGGAGAGGATGGGGTTGCGTCAGGTGTCAGAAGCGGCTCCACGGTTGTGGACATGAGTTCTATCTCTCCGATTGCCACCAAGGAATTCGCGCGAAAGCTTGAGGACATGGGCGTCGACATGCTGGACGCTCCCGTTTCCGGCGGCGAGGTCGGCGCAGAGAAGGCGATGCTGTCCATCATGGTCGGTGGCAAGCAACACGTATTCGACCGCGTGAAGCCGTATTTCGAGCTGTTGGGCAAGAACATCGTGCTCATCGGCGACCACGGTGCGGGGCAGACCTGCAAAGTGGCCAACCAGATAGCGGTTGCGGTGACGATCATGGCAACCGCGGAGGCGCTTGCATTCGCGTCGAAGGCGGGAGCCGATCCCGCGAAGGTGAGGGAAGCGCTGATGGGTGGACTGGCGAGCAGCCGCATCATGGAACTGCACGGCGAGCGGATGATAAAGAGGAACTTTCAACCGGGGTTCCGAATTCGATTGCATCAGAAGGACGTGAACCTTGCCTTGCAGTCAGCCAGGAGCCTGCACATGAGCATCCCCGCAACGGCACTGGCGCAGGAGATGTTCAGCGCGGTTGCTGCCCGCGACGGCCTCGACCTCGATCATTCGGCGATGGTGCTTGCACTGGAAGAACTGGCCAATCATAAGGTGGCCTGAAGAATCATCCTCCTGCCACCAGCCTTGCGCAGCTCACGAAGCTCGGGTGGCGGACTCGTCTGCGAGCGGCCCCACTGCACGATTGTCGTGCGGCCACCGGAGTTCGTCTGAAGGGGCGGTTCGCCGCCATACCCATCGTGCGATTCAATACCACGCGAGAGCGTATGGTCACCCGGTAGACCGTACCGGCTTCCGTGGCTTCACACATCTCTTTCGTCCCCGGTAGAGGAGAAGAACGCCATGTGCGCCACCTGCCCCTGGGCCACGAGTGCAGAACCCACCAGCGCCTCTCCGTCGTACCGGTAGTCCTCTCCCATGCCCACTGAGGGAAAGCGCCGCTCCCGCGCTGTCAGGGTCCTCTGAAGATACTGGGTTGCCAGGGTGGCGGGCTCTCGCGTGTCAGCGGGTGGCGCCGGGGCGTCGTCAACCAGGTAGCCGCGTAGAAGCCTTTCATGCAGCGCGGCATACACCTCCGGACGAGACACAACGTCGAATCCGAGTACCCGCCCGTTCGCTATCACGAGCAGGCCGCATTGCGCTGGCTGCGCGGGTATGGATGCCGCCGTCCCGCCGAACTGACTCATGCGCGACTTCACTACGTCGTTCAGGGCGCTGGTAGGTGAATGGACGCCGGAAGAACTGGCAAACCGGGACACGCGATCCCACACTTCCGCCTGGTTCGTTCTGAAGCCTCTGTGTTCTGCGAGTGACCGATTCACCGACCGTTTCGCGTTTTCCCGGATGCGTGGTGTTGCGAACGAGTCTGAAGGGCTCATTTCAACCGACACGTTTGACCAGCGCCCCTGTTCCGTACAGCTCACGGGAATCACGGTTCTCGTTCCGTTCTGCAGGAGTATCGAAGTGTTGAGGATGCGGTTCTGTTTCGCTCCCGTTAATTCCTCTCCCTCGACACCCAGCACGAGACACCCCCCGGAATTGCTTATGAGCAGTTCTCCGACACTCCCCGCGGCGTCCACCTCCTTCACTTGCACGAACTGTGATGCTATGGCAGTCTGGAGGGCCGTGTAATCGAGTGTGGTTGCGACTCCGCGATAGAGCGGAACAACCGTGAATCCACCGATGCATTTCGGTTCGCCCAGTACAAGCGTCTCCACGAATCCTCTGATGATTGCGTCCACTAGCCGCCTCCTCGTGATTGATAGTGAATAGCGTAGGAGACGTTTGTGCCATGTGTGTGTCACAACACCGGACGATTCCCTGTTTTGCGGGACACGTGACATCCTCGGCCAGCCCTGGCCGCGCGAATTCCGCACGATTATGAATAGTCCGCTCTTGACAGCGCTAATCGCGCGTCTATACATTCGCGGCGGGAATCCCGGCGACTTGAATGGTGGCTGTCCGGGGGAACAGGAGGATTGTTTTCGTGGCGCATCGATTTGCAGTAGCTGTTGATTGGGACGAGCACGGCCGCTTGATGGGCTCGGTGCCGTCGCTGGACGATTGTGTAGCGACGGGTGCGGATATGGAAGATATGCTGGATAAGCTGGAGGAAGAAGTTCGGAGTCGGCTCAACGAACAAGGCGAACCCGGGGATTCGGATATAGAGTTTGTGGGGTTTGACCTCTGGGCATTCTGAAACGGTTCGGGACGTGCTGACGTGCGAATGGCGCGGCGCCTCGTAGAAGGGCCGCGCCATTCGATGTGTCACTCACAGGACGCCCAGAATGAGGTCCTCCAGGGACCTTTTCGGCACGTGGTGGACTCCGCTCTCGTCATTCCAATACGCCGTGTTCCCATCGGGTCCCAGCGGGTCGAGGACTATCGTCTCATCCGGTCTTCCCAGCGCGATAGCCAGCAGAGGCTCATAACGGTCGCCGAGCTTGAGGGTCGCGCTCATGCCCTTCTTGCTGAACGCTCCTACAAGGCAACCGCCCAGCCCGCGTTCGACTGCGCCGAGGAGGATTGAGATTCCCGCGACAACGTGGTCATAGTTAAACACCTTGCCAAGTTCCTTATCGCCAACAACCACGATGTAGGCAGGAGGCCGCTGCCCCTCAGCCGGACCGCCCCAGTCGGGCATCCGCGAGGCCCAGTGGAGATGCGTGAATATCTGCGCGTTCGTCTCAGGCCGGTTGCTGAGCAGAAACTTGACGGCCTGCTGGTTCCACGGAGACTGCGAGATGCGCGCGAGGTCAACAAGGTCACGGAGGGTTTGTATGTCAACCGGCACGTCCTGGTGGAAGCGCCGATAGCTGCGATTTCTCAGGGTTAGTTCGCGTACGTCCATCGTTTACCTCCTGAAGTGGTGACCAAGATGCTAACAGAGCGGGGTGGAAGCTGCAAAGACATTAGCGTCCGGTGGCATCGCTCGCGGAAAGCGGGTAGGGGCTGCTCTGCACCCGGCAGCTACCGGCGCCGGCGGGCACGGTTCAGATCGTTCGACCCATCTGCGGCCGTCCCCTTCAATTCAGGGCTCGGATAGTTCGATGTGTGAAGGTGCGGTGCTTGCCCACGAAACCTCGTGTTTTACTTCCTGCAACGCCCTCAGCCACAGTTTGGTCATGACACTGCGCAGTTGTTCGCGTTCCTCGGTGGTCAGCACTGACATGACACTGTGGAATGTCTCTCTCTCAAGAGATTCCTGATAGGCCGTGCGCCCTTTTTCGGTCATGGCGACACGTACCGTGTTTCTCTTGTGAAGGTCGCGATACCTCCGGATGAGGCCATCTCTCTCCATCCGGTCCAGCAGGGCCGATATGGTGTGAGGCTCCCGAAGGAGCCACTGTGAGATTTCGGTCGGGGTCGCATTGTTGTCGCGCACCTGTAAGACCAGCAGTACGGCCGCTCGCATCATGCTGAGGCCGTGCGCCGCAAGCTCTCGCGTCCGTGCGAGTGAGAAGGCGTGACCCGTCTGGTTGATGAGAGCAATCAGATTGTAGTCGTCGTCATCGTTGATCGGATCGAGCCTGTAGTCGAAGACATCGCTGGGATCCTCACTCATGTAACATCCTCCAGAAGTACGGGGTGCCCGAACTGGCGGGGTAATTGTATCACGTGTACGTATAAGTCAAGACTGCGCGAAGCTGTCCGTCTGGGAAATTGTCGCAGTACATCCCATGCGACATTTGCAGCGCTCAAGCGACTCCCAGACGGACCGGTCGGCTGTTTTGGTACCGTCAGCGTTGGTGTGCAATCGCGGGACGCGATTTGCGGCGATGCAAGAAAATCTGCACGGGGTACTTGACAGGCTGCAATATCCTCGTTCATACTATATGTGTCGTATACGAAACGATTCGAATCATCTGCCGATGGAGAGGGTAAGAGTCGTATGCGACCATTGGCACTTTACTAGAACCAATAGCGCAGAACAGGAGAGACGGCGTGCACTCACGTCCTTCGATCCGTCCCTTCTTACCGAAGGTGACGCTCCGTAACTGCTTCACTGTCTTCTCTCCTCTTTTCGATATGGGCCCCGGTTATTAGCCCTCCTCCGGGGCCCCTTTTTTTGTCTCGCGGCTCGCGCGTTGTGGCGGCGGGCTGTCTTTGTGAGTGACCGGGTCTATCAGCGGTTCGTGCCGCGCATGCTACTGTTGTGCTGTGGAACCGCTTGATTCCGGCGTGCCGCAGTCGGCTGCGACCGCCTATGACTCGTTCTCGCGTGCGTACAACATGTTCTGGGGGCCCACCAGTCTGAAATGGCTGGGCTGGCTCGGGATATTGATCGTTCCGCGCATCCCCGGCCACGCTCGAGTGCTCGACCTGTGCTGCGGCTCCGGCCAGTTGAGTGGCGAGCTGTCTCGCCGGGGGTTCAGGGTGACCGGCCTGGACGGTTCCGGGGCAATGCTTCAGCTTGCCCGGACCAATGCGCCCGGCGTGCCTCTCATCCAGGGCGACGCTCGTGCGTTTGCGTTGAGGTCTTGGTTTGATGCTGTTCTGTGCGTGTTCGACAGCTTCAATCACTTGCTGTCGACGAGCGACCTGGTCATGGCATTTCGCTGTGTGTACTCCTGCCTGAAGCCCGGAGGATGGCTGTGCTTCGATGTGAATACCGAAGTTGGTTACGCACTTCATTGGAAGGGCGAGGACGAGCTGGTGTCCGATGACTCTCTGGTGCGTACGTGGTCGCAGTATCGCGAGCAGGCGTCTCGGTGTTTTCAAGGCAACCATCGAAAGGCCTGGTGGCGGTGCCGCATCTGTTTGTGAAGCCCAGCTGTGGCAACGATGCCACAGCCATGAGGAACTGACTGGGGCGCTCACAAAGGCCGGTTTCGCCGCGATAGAGACGTATGGGGTCGAGGGAGACGCTCTAGTGGCCGGGAGCACGATGAGGGCGCAACGCGCGTTCTATGTCTGTCGCCGCCCTCCCGCGCGGCGGCACCGGACTGCTCGCCCCTGAAACGGAGCGTTCGGAGCGACGCGGGGCCGTTATCTCAATAGCGCACCGGCTTGACCAATAGCAGAGGGACCGTCGCCTTGTGGAGCACGCGCTCTGCGACACTGCCCAGAAAGAGTTGACTGAAACCCGAGTAACCGTGAGTGGTCATTGCGATCAGGTTCGCCCCGACATCCGAGGCTGTCCGCATAATCATCTCGGCCGCATCGCCGGTTGTGACGCGGGTTTCTATGTTCCTGCGACCGGTCCGCAAGCGCGTTGCCACTTCCTCCAAGTAGCGTGAGGCCTGAGCGCGAAGCCCGTCCAATTCTTCTTTTTCGTACGGCACCAGCTTTGCGATATCCGGACCGGCCGCGTAATGCTCGGCGGGAAGCACGTGAATCAACCACACAGCGGCCGCCCCCGACGTCCACAAGTCGCCCAGGATAGACTCGACATGACCGAGGACCTCTCTGCTGGCCGGAGAGCCATCAAGAGGGACCACAACGCGGCTCAACGCCTCCGTACCTGAGACATCGCCCCCCTCGCTCCCAACAAGCAAGACGGGCTTGCTGGTCTCTCGGACCACCTTGTCCGCTGTGCGTCCTACGGTCCAGTGGCCTTCGCTGCTCTGGCTATGTGGAGTGGCGGCTATCAGACCCACGTCCTGGCGTGACGCATAGTCGGTTATGACGCGATTTGGCTTACCTTCGAGCGCGAGGCCATCTACTTGAATACCGATACGACCAACGCGAGACAGGACCTCTGAGGCGAGGTTCTCGATGTAATGCACGTGTGCATCCCTTTGATCGTGCACCGATGGAGGGAATACGTGCAGCAACGTCACGTGGGCGCCGAGACGACGGCTCAGAGCCTCTATGTAGGGAAGAACAGCCTCCGAGCGCGCGCAACCATCTACGGGTACCAGTATCCTCGCAATCACCCCGCACCTCCTTATCCGCGCCGGAGCCACACTTCAGCCGGACGGCGTTACGGATACCGGCGGACGACGACCATTCCCCGATTGAATTGTAGCACCGGGCACGATTTTGCCGTGCCGTTATTCGCGCTCATAGAAGCAGCGCGAAAGCTCTTAGCGAGCGTATTGCGTCGCGCGCCCGCTGCCTGCCTTCGGACCCTGACATCGTGTGTCTCACGCCGCCAGCGGTGGTCGTTTATCGACACGATGGTGGTTGAGACGTGGCGCCGTGACGGGTCTCCTTCCCAACGGGTACGCGGTTCGTGAACAGCCGCGGTGGAATCCACGTTTTCATTCTCATTGCTCTGACTGCGCTGACTGGATAGTGCTTCAATCACATTCGGCGGGGTACTGCGCCTTCCGGCGATTGTCGTCCACCGGCCAATCTGGGCTATTATTGGCAAGGGAGCCCCTACCGTTGGAAGTCAGAGAAGTACAGGTCAAGTCAGCCCTCACGCGGTCCAGACTGTATGACTATTGCGTCAACGCGTACGCGGGTTGTTCACACGCGTGCGTGTACTGCTACGCGCGATTTGCCACCCGTTTCTCTCATCCAGGTGAAGAGTGGGGTAACTTCGTGGACGCAAGGGTCAATGCTCCCGCAGTGCTTCAGCGTCAGTTGCTGCGTGCGCGACCTGGCGGCGTATTCATGAGTTCGGTGTGCGATGCGTGGCAGGAGGCCGAATCTCACTACGAACTGTCTCGACAGTGCATCGCACAACTGCTGCAGGCCGGATTCCCTCTGCATCTCCAGACCAAGAGCGCCCTGGCGCAGCGTGACTTTGACCTCCTGGCAGGTAGACAGAACGTCAGGTTCGGGGTGACCGTCACTACCGTGGATCCAGATGCGGCCGCCTTGTTCGAACCCGGCGCGTCTCCGCCGTCGGAACGCTTGCGGGTACTTCGTGAGGCGCAGAGGATTGGACTCAGCACCTTCCTGTTCCTTGGGCCGCTCCTGCCGGGGATTTCAGACCGCGGAGAAGGGTTGCGAAGCCTCCTGGCGGCAGCCGCTGAACTTGGGCCCGATTCGTTGTTCGTCGACAGGCTGAATCGCCGGGCCGGCATGTGGCCCGCTGTCGCACGGGCGGTCTGTGCCGTCGACCCCGCACTGCTGTCTGAATACCGCAGGATACTGTTTTCGCCGGAGTCATCTGCATACGAATCTGGGTTGCGTCAGACGGTGGAACGGACGGCTGCTGCAGTAGGGTTGTCGCGTCGCATCGAATGGTGCTTCTAATGCCGGCCGGCCCGGTGCGTGGCTGGCTGAGCCTGCATCGGCCTTCGTCTCGACGGTCATTCGGTCTATAATGATGCTTCCGGATCTCGCATGATCTCTACAAAACTCAGAGGACACCAGCCATTCATCGTGATGGCGCTCAGGAACGGTGCAAAGACTCGCCAGAGTCTTCGCAAGAGGTATGAGCGCCTACTGCACTACATGGGATTGCCGGTTAAGTTCGCCGGAGACGACCGTGGCTGGCGCTTCCACCGTGAGCTCGATGAGAACCTGGACTCACTGGTTCGCAGAGGGTTTGTGACCAACGTCGGCGACGTCTTTGCGCTCACATCGGACGGCGCGAGACTGGCGGACTCTGAGTATCACCGGGCGCGCGAGTCTGAGGATCGGGTTCTCACGACGGTGCACAGCCCCGCCTTCGCCTCGAAAGTCTCAGTTCTCTCTTACACGATACTCGCCATCTTGAAACTGGCCGCGGGATTCACGTTTCGGAGCGCGGCGCTTGTAGCTGACGGTCTGGATAGCCTCCTCGATGTGTTGTCGGCGTCCGTGGTGTTGCTGGGGGTGCGGTTCGGCAGAGAACTCATCTCCGCCGCTCTTGTTGTTGGACTGATGGGTCTGGCAGGTTGCTTCGTTGCGTACGATGCTCTCATGAGGCTGGTGGAGCCGGTGCAAGTGGCCACACCGTTTGCGGCTTTCGCGGCGGTCATAGTCGCCGGCGCCATGTCTCTCGTGTTGGGTATGTACCAGCGTACCGTGGGCAAGAGAACCGGCAGCCTCGCTCTGGTGTCGCAGTCCATCGATAATCGAAATCACGTATTCCAGTCCGGCGGTGTATTGGTCGGCCTTCTGTTCGCGCGCCAGGGGATTCCCGGGTTTGATGCGGTGATGGCGCTCGTTATCGCGGCGCTGATACTCCGCTCTGCGGTGGAACTTGCGTTCGCGTTGTCCTGGGTCAAAGGGGCGGGCGTTGCCGCTATGAAGGCCGAGGAGAACGAACTGGAACACGGTTCCGACCATCATCGCTGGAACTTCTTCAAGATCTGGACGTTACTGACCATCAAAGAGGTGAGCAACCGCCGCGACCTCGTGCTCCGCTACGATCAGACGTTCACACCGGATGACTTGCCCTTCACCACCGAACGCAGTCCGGCAGCGGGATTCGACTACCGTAAGAATGTGGATGGCATGCTCGAAGAACTGTTCGAGGAAGGGCTGATTACCTCTGTTGGCGGAGAACTCTATCTGACGGACCTCGGGAAAGGCCGGCTGGCGGCGAGCCTCCGACGCAGAAGAATGGGATTCTTCTTCTAACCGGTCTACCGGGGCAGCATGGAAGCCGCCGGATCGATGACCTCGCGTATCAGGCGCAATTCCTCGGATGTGGGAGATGGCGTGAACGGCACTGCGTCGGGGAGGTAATCGTGCGTAAAGCCGGTACAGGCGATCACGTCCTCCAACTCGACGCCCGGATGCATGGAGGCGAGACGCGCGAGGCGGGTATTGTTATCGAATCGGAACACCGCCTTGTCCGTCAGAATCATGCATGGCCCTCCGCGATGCAGGCCAAGATGCTCGCGCGACCCAGGTCCTTCGAGATAGCCGGCCCCGGATACGAAATCAACTCTGTCGACGAAGTTGCGCTTCTCGTGAGGCATGATGATTATCTCGCGTCCAAACAGCGAGAAATGCCCCGGCTGGTTGATCGGCCCCACAAGTCTTACGCGCGGGCGCCTGTAGTCTCCGATCGCCACGGTATTGCAGTTCCCGTACTTGTCGACTTGCGCGGCTGAACCGAATCCCACGTCGATTTCCTGACGCGCGGCGATGTAGGACATCGCCAGGCTGTTGTTATAGGCCTCGCAAGGCCATTCGCCCAGGCTGGTCCCGAATTCGCTCTCCATACGCGTCGGTACCTTGCTTACGTCGGGGTTCATCACCCATCCAGCGACCAGCATCCACGAATTGGGCGCATGCGTGCGTTGTGCGAGACCCATGGCCACGATTGGAATTCGGGTCAGCATGAGGATTGTCTGAGGCCCCGTCGACATGCCAAGGAACCACAGCTCGTTGTCGCACAATTCACGCGCAATCGTGGCCGCCATGACCTCGTAGGGAGTGGCACTCGCGGCAGTCAAAGCGCTGCTCCAACCTGTCGGAGTCGTGCGAGTCTCGCTGCACCGATCAAGTCAAGGTAGGCATCGTGAGAACTCACGCCGTACACGTATGTATCAAGATATTGGCGGAACGACTCAACCTGCCGTCCCGCCTGCGAATACGCCGCCAGGTGTTCCCGGTCCTGATCGTACACGTGCAGGCACGAAAAGGGATGCGCGCCATAGGGGACCTCCACTATGGCAGTGGTTCTGAACCGGGGAATGAGGTTCAAGTATGGCAGTTGCCGGACTCTTTCGTGGGTCACTATCTGCTCCACGGTGACGATCAGATTCCTTGTCGTGCGTGATGCCGTGAGGTCGAGGTCTTCCGGCAACTGGCGGTGGGGGAAGAAGAGAACGTTACCGTACTTGTCGCCGGCGACCGCGTGGATGATGACCCATTCCGGCTCCGCTGCCGACACCGCATGGTACACGCCGCTTCCGAACGGGTCCGATATCTCTTTGATGTCGGGATTCACCTTCGGGAGGTCCGTACCTACCATCTCACGTGTGGTGAAGAACGGCATCCCCCTGGCGCTGCAGGCGAACCGCTCGAACGCCACAGGCTCGCTATATTCGGACAATTCGATAAGACCCGACTCCACCGCGCGCCGGAAACAGGGCGCGGTGCCGAACTCCTCGAGGCCGACATATGAGAACTCCAGCCGCTTTACCCTGCCGGCCCCGATCAGTATGTCTACATCACTCGCGCTCACGTGGCTCACGATGGTGAGGTCCCTGGTGCCGCGGCGCAACAATTCGTAGACGAACGCCATCGGATGGTTATGCACGGCCATGCCGCCAATGTGAATCCTGCTGCCATCCTTGATAAGCGACGCCGCTTCGCTCAGGCTGCAGAGTTTTGCGATGGGTTCATTCATGTTCGTAACGGTGTGCACTAGACCTGACGAGAGCAGGTATTCTAAGGTGCATCCAATGTCCGGTCAAGGCGCGGCTACCGGGGGATCCAGATCCTGTTGGCGTGCACGACTTCGGCCTTTCCGGGAAGCATCAATGCTGTCTTCGACCTCGTGTGGAAGACGAGCCCCTTGTAACCGACAAGATAGCGGAACGCTCTGTCAAAGATGCGGCCTGGCGCGATGACGACAAGCGGCTTGTCACTCCGGTTGACGATTGTCATGAAGTCATCGGGCTCCATGCCGACGATGGCGCCAGACGCCTTCACGGCCTGTGCAATGGCTGCCGCCGCGGCACCCGCCCCCGCAGCGCCCCCGACATATGCCATGGTGCTACCCTCCCTTGTTTCAGGTGTTTTCCGATTGGTTATCATCATACAGTCAGCCGGCGGCGCTATACTATGCCGCCCGCAGAACGCATCCATCGACTGGAGTCAACCGTCAGTGAAACCCACGAAATCCTACGATGCCAGGTTAACTACGCCATCGCCCGATAGTGCCACCCCCGCAGTGGAGCCTTTCGAACTGCCGTGTATTCGATGCGGGGTCTGCTGCACCGTCTATCAGGTCCGCATCGAACCGCCTGAAGCCCGCGATATCGCCGAGTCGATGGGCATGGAATACTGGGATTGGGTTGGACGCTACTGCGACCCGCGGTGGCACGACACTCGGAGCCACCTTATCAAGCACGATGACAATGGCTGCGTGTTTCTCGACCACTCCGGCGGCGAGGTTGCTCTCTGCCGCATCTATCAGGTGCGGCCGATAGCGTGCCGGGAATGGCACGCCGGCATATTCAAACCGGCCTGCCAGGCCGGCCTGAAGCGCGTCTGGAACGTTGGCGTAAGTGACTCCGGAGAACTCCAGGGCGAGCCACATTCGTTAACGCGACTCAAGGACTTCCTTCAAGCCCTTTGACCGAGCGTGAGTCTTACGAGCTGAAAGTTCGTATGCGACATGTTCTGCTGGACGAGTCTTATCCTGTCTGCTAGAATTCACTGAATAGTCGCATTCGATGGTCGGCGGTATTCGGGCGCCGGTAATGTTCCTGCAAGCTGCGACAAATCGGGAGTACTCACGTGAATACCAAGAAGACATACCCTTGCGATGATAGAGATCAGGCACTGTGGCTGTTGTTGGAACAAACCAGGAACGCCATTTACAAGGCACGCGAATTGGAGCTTGAGCAGTACGACGTTTCGGCCGTTCAGGCCGGAGTTATGTTCGTGATACATACGATGGGAGGGAGAACCAGGCCTGCCGATATCGCTCGGTGGCTCGTCAGGGAGCCCCACTCCATCTCCGGACTGCTGTCACGGATGGAGAAGGACAACTTGATACGCCGCGTGCCCGACCCGGACCGCAAGAATGCAGTGTCCATCGTTCTGACCGATTACGGACATGATATCTGCATCAAGACGTTTCAACGTGAATCGGTGAAGCAGATTCTGTCCTGTCTCGAAGAGGACGACCGCAAGCAATTGATGCAGTCGCTCGTCCATCTGCGTGACAGGGCTTTGAAAGACAGAAGGGTGCGCAATAGGCCGCCCTTTCCGTCACTCGATAGCTAGCAACGGAGGAGGAGGTGGGTTCGATGGGGATTCGAGACAGCGTCGAGCAAGGGACGCGTTCAGTCAAGCAGGATCCGGTATTTGCGACCGCCATGTTTGCGGCCGGCTGTTTCTGGGGAGTGGAACAGGCGTTCAGACAGGTTCCCGGCGTAGTAGATGTCACCGCGGGTTACGCCGGCGGTTCGGCGACGACTCCCACGTACCATCAGGTATCAACCGGTCGAACCGGCCACGCGGAATCGGTTCGTGTCACCTACAATCCGGCCATAGTGTCCTACAAGGAACTGCTCAAGGCGTTCTGGGAAATGCACGACCCGACGCAGGTTGGCGGGCAGGGCCCGGACATGGGTTCCCAATATCGCTCCATCATCTTCTACAACGACGATCAGCAGAGACTCGAGGCCGAGGCCTCAAAGGCGGCGCTGCAGCAGTCCGGCCGTTTGCGCCGTCCGATTGTCACCGAAATCGTGCCCGCGGGTGACTTCTGGCCTGCTGAGGAATACCACCAGCGGTTCTTCGAGAAGAACCGGCGCTGACAACGTCCGGCGCGCTCCCGGCCGACGGCCCCTGCTTCATCCGGGGTCGTCGTCGTGAGATGACTCCGGGGACCAGAAAACCGCGCATCAGCCGGCCTCAGGTCCACGCGCACCGTACGGGGCACGCGGCACTCCGAAGTTGGCTTCAGGCCCCTACGCGGCCAGCGCGACGTTATCAGGCATTCCGTTCGGCTTCGCTCGGCTCGCTCGATTGTGGCGTGCACTCGGCGTCACCAGCACTCGGCGACGTCGCCGTCGGTTCCATCGTCGACGAGTTGGGTGACGACTCGCTCTCGCCAAACTCGTCGCGCGACAGGGCGACGAACACGGTACTGAGGATTCCCAACAGTGTCGCAGGAGGCATCAGCGCACAGATCGCGCCCGCGAGCGAGAATCCCCAGTGCTTTCGCTGCAGCGCGAAAATGCCGCCGATGAGCGCGACTATGCCCGTCACAAGGAATAGTCCGGCAAGGAAACCCACCGATATCGCGGCAAGCCTGAAAGGAGCTGCGACTGGAACGAATAACGAAATGCTGAGCGCCACGAGCAGGTTAAGTGCTCCCCCGACAATCGCAAGCACTCCAGCGGCCGTTGGTTTCCAGGTTTTCTGCATCACGCTACCTCCTGCGGACTTCTGTCAGTCGAATTGTCCGCGTGAAATCAGAAGCAAAACGCTGTTGCGGGAACTACGCCGCCGGCGATCCCGAAAACCGATTTCCCGGGACCGCTGATTCTAACAGTCTTGTCATGTTGCAGCCGCTCCCGCTCCTGTATCGGCCCCGGCGGGTTGTGACACCCCCCGCGCAGGCCCGCACCCCCGGCTGCCGCGGCGTCGAGACAGCGGTCATTTACCCTGCATCCTCTGCACCGTCCGTACGCAGGCAGGACGCTACTCAAATTCATCTTTGCCAAGCACCACAAACACGATCGACATGACACCAAGAAGCATCAGTTGCGGGGGGAAGAGTGCGCAGATTCCCCCGGCCAGGGCCAGCGGCCATGCCTTACGGCGAATGGCACATGAGCCACCGGCGATGGCTACCGCACCGATCACGAACAGCAACGTGGCGACGACCCCGAGTACCGGCAGCGGTAGAAACGAGATCAAGGGGGGCGCCCCATTGGCGGTGAGGATTCCCGACAATGCCCCTCCCGCCAGCAGTAGCAGCAGGCCAAATGTGATGTCGAGGGCACCCGCGACTATGCTTAGAATGCCCCCAGTGACGGGTTTCCATGTTTGTTTCATCGGTCCTCCGGTTCTCTCACGACGCTCAGTCTGATGAGCCACACTCCTGAACGTCCGCCAGTCCAATGCATCCCGAGACACTGTCTCGAAGAGAGTGGCGGTATGCCGGTGAAGGCGTTGTTGCCGGCGGATATGTGCTTCTGCGCAGCATCCACCTCCATCCAGGTTCCAGAACGCTCAAGCCGCCTGCAGAGACGGATACCTGCACCGGAAGCAATGGCGCGGTGGGGTACAGTGTGTGCGAGACCGGGAGTCGCCGCACACGAGCCATCCGCAACGCGGCGGAACCCGCTCCGGCGATCCAGCCTGTTGCTGCGGCGGCCACAGTCTGACGCGTCCCCGCCAGAATCTCGAGCACTCCCGCAGCAGTCGGCCTCCACATCTTCATCGCCCCGGCTTCTTCCCCGAAGATTCACTCTACTGTGCCGATGGCTGGTCTGTCAAAGAACCCGGGGTCCGATCGTCGCGGCCTGTCCCATGCACGGATGTTCGGTGACACCAGTAGGCGAGGCTATCAACTGTCTCAGCCTCCGTGCTGGACAGCAGTTCGCCAAGGGTGTCCGGCGGACGGGTGCTGCAACAACCGGTGTCGGCGGCGGATACCAAGAATCAGTATCCCCGCTTCTTATTGATCAGGGTCTCCAGTCTCTCGCCCTTCACGTAGCGTTCCAGATTGCGCACAAACAGGTCCTGGACCATGCTCGGATACGCGGCGATATAGCCTGCGATGTGAGGGCTATACAACAGATTTGGCAGCTCCCAGAGGGGGCTGTCCTTGGGCAAAGGCTCTTGCTCGAATACATCCAGAGCGGCGCCCGCGATAACCTTGTCTCTCAACGCGACCGCCAGTGCGGCTTCGTCTACAACAGGACCACGTGACACGTTGACGAGGAACGCGTCCTTCTTCATAACCTTGAATTGTGCGGTGCTCATCATATGAAACGTTTCAGGCGTGAGCGGCGTGGCCAGTACCACAAAATCGCTTTCGGTCAGCAGCCGGTTGAGTTCGGAGGAAGGCAGAATCAAGTCCGCGTAACGGGCTTTGCCCTCTTTCTGAGCGGACTTCCGGGTTGCGATGACCCACATCTCAAACGCCTTCGCGACGCGGGCGACCTTTGGTCCGATGTTGCCGTAGCCTACGATGCCCATGGTCTTGCCACGCAGGACTCCCGGGACTGAACGGCTGCCACAGTCGCTGCTCCTTCTGCCGTGCACATTCGATTGTGCCCTTAATCCAGGCGAGGCAGGACTGAATCGCGAGCTCAGCCGGGGCGAAGGAATGAATGCCTCCGACGTTGGTGAGCAGTATCGGACTCGCGCGGAATTCCTCGTCAAGGAGTATACGGTCGACGCCCGCCTGCGCAATCTGTACCCACTTCAATCTGGGCGCGCGCGCCAGGAGTCTGGATGGCAACCGCATTCCTGCGTACACTTCGGTCTCCGCCAGCAGGGCGTCCATCAAGCGGGAAGCCTCTGAGTCACCCGCGAGTTCCGCGGAAAGCAGTTTCCCGATGTGGGTCACTTTGACGCGTGGATCCACCGCCTCGATGCGAGGCAGCACATCTTCGGTTATCTGGTCGGTGACGAGTACGTTGATCGGCTCCATGCCCGGGTGTCCCTCCTTGCGTGAGTCACGTTTGCAGCAGTCTATTCAACCTCCCGGCGTCTGTCAAAGCCAATGACCTGATGTAACGGGCAGAATCTGCCGGGAAAAAGGCTGCACCGGCGCGGCGCAATTCTCGGGATGGGAAGCTTGGCCGATGATGCCCGGCGCTAGCCTTGCGCGACAGGCAGGGTGAAAGAGAAGATGCTGCCTCTCCCGGGCTCGCTCTGGACGGACACACGGCCCCCATGGGCTTCCACGAGTTGCTTGACTATCGCGAGGCCTATGCCGGAGCCGGACTTACTGCGGTCGCGCGACGGGTCCGTCTTGTAGAAGTGCTCAAAGACATGAGGCAGGTCAGCGGGTGCGATGCCGGACCCGGTGTCGGACACGTTCACCTTGATGAATCCTTCCGTGGCAGGTTCCGCGCTGACCGTCACAATGCCGCCGGGCGCGGTATGGCGCAACGCATTGTCGAGAAGGTTGCGCAGCACTTGCCGGATGCGCATCGTGTCGACGTAGACAGAGCCGCCCGCCGTTTCGGGAACGTCAGTCGTTAGAGTGATGCCATGTGTATCAGCGCGCTCGCGGTAGGAGGCGACGACTGACGAGATAAGCGTCGAGACGTCCACACTGTCGAGCGACAGACTCAATTGTCCGGCCTCAGCCAGAGAGAGATCCCGGAGGTCCGTGATGAGTCGCGACAGCAGCACGGCCTCTTCGTGAACCGGCGCAATCGCTTCGGGCGTCGGGGTCACGATTCCGTCCTCCCAGGCCTCGAGATTGCCCTGGATGATGCTGAGAGGCGTGCGCAATTCGTGGACGACGTCGGCCAGAAGGTGTCTTCTTCCTTGCTCATTCTCCTCCAGCTTCTCGGCCATGCTGTTGAATGCCGAGGCAAGGTCGCCTATCTCGTCGTCCGTGTTCACATGAACGCGCTGTGACAGGTCTCCATCGCGTATGCGCTGGACGGACATCTTCATGCGATTCACCGGGTTGGTGATGAGGCGACTGAACAGCAGCGCAAGGCCGACCGCCGCGAGTGCAGCCACGAGAGCTGCCTGCCAGAGGGAATGGTGGATCGCCTCCAGATACGCCGATTCGAGTGTGCCTGTCGTCTCTGTCATGACACAGCCATCGTCGCCTGGTTCTGTGTCGGCGTTGCCGTTCGCTGCGGCGCACGCGGAGACACAGTAGGCGTCGAACTCCGTCTCGACCCGCTGTCCGACCCACAGGGCGACCACAAGAACCGCAATTACAGAGATGAGGACGAACAGGAGGCTAAGCTTGAGTGTGAGACTGCGCACTTGCGGTCGCCTCCAGCTTGTATCCCACGCCACGCACGGTAACCAGCGGCGTTGGGACATCCGGCGACGATTCGAGCATCTTCTGCCTGATGTTCTTAATGTGCGCGTCGATCGTTCGCTCGTAGCCATCGAAGTCTATGCCGAACACTTCGTCCAACAGTTGCGTTCTGCTGAACACGCGTCCCGGCGTTCGAGCCAGGTGTTCGATGATGGCGAACTCGCGCGAGGTCAGTCGTAACAGCTTTCCGCGGTAGTGAACCTCATACCGGGCGGGGTCTATGGTGATGTCTCCCAGAGTGACGGGGCGGCGGTCGCCTGACGAGGGGTCCCGGCGCCTGAGGACTGCCTTGACGCGGGCCACGACTTCGCGGGGGCTGAACGGCTTGGTGACGTAATCATCGGCGCCCAACTCGAGCCCCACGATGCGGTCCGGCTCTTCATCCCGGGCGGTAAGCATGATGATGGGGATGTCGGAGGTCTTGCGCAGAGTCTTGCAGACCTCAAGTCCATCGGTACCGGGCAGATTGAGATCGAGCAGCACCAGGTCCGGATGCCGCCGCTCTACATCAGCAAGAGCCGTGACTCCGTCGGCCGCGCACACGACCACGTAGCCACTTCTTTCAAGGTACACCCTGAGAAGGTCGCAGACTTTGGGCTCGTCATCTACGACAAGGATGGTGCCTGTTGCCATTTCCTCTACGTTCCCCGAAGCTACGTATATCATGGTATCACAGCGCAGCGGCGATACATCCCCGCGGCGCCCTCATGGGCGATGTCCGCCGGTCCCGGATTGCAATCCGGGACCGGCGGGTAAGGAGGTGAGGCTGCGCCCCAATCGCAACCTCGCTCCAGGCTGACGGGCCTGCACAATCCGAAGTGCTGTTCGTGCACCCCGGGACTGTTCCGTGGGAAGTTCTCACGACTCAGATCCCCGTGTTGCCTGTCCAAGGAGGCAGAGAGGAAGCCAACCTTGTCGCGGTCAGTATAGGTAGCCACTGTGAAACCACTGTGAAGTCTCGGCGGGAACGACATGAACAGCGGCGCCGAAGTCTGGCTGATTCCAGCTTCGGCGCCGCTGCGGGGATGTGGTTCGCCAGTCATGGGAGAGTCTCGGTGCTGGCCGGCATGCTTGCGGGAATGCGGTGGGTACTCGTTCAGCCCCACCGCGTCACATCATGTGCACTCTGCTTAATCGCCGCCCTGCAGCGCAGCCCGCTGAGCGCATCTGCCGCCGCATCCGCCGCCATTCTGTGTGGCAGCTTGGACGCAGGCCTGCGGACAAGTGCCCGCATCCACATTAGGGCAGACCTGAGGGCAATCCTGGCCGGCATTACCGGCACAGACGCCGGGACAGTCAACGCCCGGATTTCCACTGCACACGCCGCTACAAAGTTGGCCGTCCGCGAAAGGGCACACTCCAGACGACTGAGATGGATCAATGGCGACGGCCGGAGTTGAGACGCTGGCTACTTGCACCAGGTCGCTCACTCCTCCCTGCGCTGCAGCCGGCCCCGGCGTGTCAGTCGCGGCCAGAGCTATTCCACCCCCCACCACCACAAGCGACAGTACCAATGCCAACGCCACCGTCAAATATTTGCCCCGTATCATCATCCCTCCTTGTTCTGATTCCTACGTCCGTTTTGGACTGCGGTTGAGAAGGTACCAGCGCCGTGTGAATTTTGGATGAAGACAGGTTCGCCTTTGCATGAATCGGAGTGCATCGGTATGTCCGTGCGGTTCCCCCGGGTCATGCGGCCCCCACAGGTAGTTCGTGTGCTAGAATACAAACCGCTGCCTGATGGAAGGCCTGGGCATGCGTGACCTCGCTCGAAAGCAGCGGCTGGTTGACCCTCCAGGCAGACCCATTGCCGATTGTGTTTGTGTGAAGGAGGTGCCCATGCGATTCAACGACATGCTGGGTGGTCTCTTCGGCAAGAAAGGCAGCCCCCAAGGACCCGCGGCGGGTCATGCCGACGGCCCCTCGATCCCTTTGACCCCTGCGGATATTGCCCGGCAGGAGAAGATCCGCCTGGCGGCTGCCAATCACGAGGGCATCCTCAATGAAGATTTTGCCCGGATGCTCGAGCGCGCTGACGCGGGACTGACATTCCCCGTTGCGCCGGAGGATCCGCTCGCCTACTTGGGCAATCTCGAACCGCTCGGCCTCTCATCTGAAGAGCATAAGGTCATACGCGAATGGACGCGTGAACTTATTGAAGAGAAAGGCGAACGTGCGGTCTGGAATTCCCGTTTGCGTCTGAAGCTGGAGTTGCGCTACCTGGCGACGGAATCGGGCGTGCACAAGGGCATAGGCCGATTCGCCGGAGACAGGAGGCAGTAGTGGCCGACTACAGTACGATTCGTACTCAGTTCGTGCGTGACCGCCTGCGTGCGACGCGATGGGAAGACAGGGACTATATTCAGCAGTTGATGGGCATGGAGCGGGTGATGTGCCAGGGAGGGCCGAAGAACAGCGCAGCCAGGCTCCTGTACGAACGATTGGTGCGGCGGTACCCCGTTGAGCACGGGGCGATATTTACTGAACTTCACCGTGGAGAAGTAACCAGCGAATCGAACTTTCGCCTTCTCTGTGAAGCGCAGCGGGTGTTATGGGAGAGACAGGAGCAGTTCAACAGGGAAATCGAGGACCAGGTTGAGAGGAAGAAGTTGGACCGGCTCACGCGAGAAAGGAAGGAGTGGTTGTTGCAGGGAGGACTTGAATAGCCGCCCAGTCCGATAGCGTGCCTTCCGGAATGGGAGTCCACGCAGACCCGCACGCCAGGTACCCCATGTCCAACTCACCGGATTATGAAACGCTCCGCAGGCTTGCGGCTGAACGCCGCAGCGTCCGGCGCTTCACTGGGCAACCTGTGGCGCGTGCGGACGTCGAGAGAGTGCTTGACGTCGCTCGCCTGGCTCCTTCCGCCGCAAACAGTCAGCCGTGGGAGTTCGTGGTCGTAGAAGACCAGGAGATGCGGCGCAAGATAGCGCACACTGCGGCATCCCTGTTCCCGGAAGCGCGCAAGCGTGATTCGACGTTTAACTGGAGTGTGTCAGTGCAGCCATTCCTCGCACAGGCGCCCGTCTTGATCCTCGTCCTGGGCGATCGGCGCATGATGGACGCCTACCCGAGCATACTCAGGGGTAACGTGCTGCTGCGGCAAAGCCTGGCGATTTGCGTGTACGGGATGCAGTTGGCAGCGGCAAGCCTGGGACTGGCCACAGCATGGGGCACATTGCAGGGCGGCCCTCCCGAGGCCGAGATACGGAAGCTTCTCGGGATACCTGACACGTTCATGGTGGACCACATAATCCCGCTGGGCTATACGGATGTGACTGAGGGCGCGCGCGCCGCGGCCCTTGAGCCGGCCCGCAGGCGTGGGCCACGCCGGCGCTCGATGGACACGCTGATTCACTGGGGCCGCTTTGATGCGGCACTGGCCCGCTCCAACGAAGCCGCTCGAGACTTCATCTGGTCCGAGACCGTGACCAGGGTAAAGCGCGACTGAGCGGTCGCGCCCGATTCCGCCGCGCCCTTTGCAGGATATTCCCCGCACCGGCCGGCACGCCGCCCTACTGCCGTTGCGCAACCCCTCACCGTGTCAGTATGGGCGGCAACATCTTGCTGCGCGTGTCGAGCCCGCCGTTGCTTTCGCGTTTCGTAAGTATCGCAGCCTGAGACGCGGCGAAGCGAGCCACTGGTACGCGGTAGGGCGAACAACTCACGTAGTCAACCCCTATCTGGTGGAAGAACTTGACGGATTCGGGGTCGCCTCCGTGCTCTCCGCAGACACCGATCTTCAACTCGGAGTTCGTCCTCTTGCCGCGCTCAACGCACGTACGCATGAGTTCACCTACCGCAGCTTTGTCGATAGTCGCGAACGGGTCCTTCTTCAGTATGCCCTTCTCGACGTACGCTGCAAGGAAGGTGCCGATGTCGTCGCGGCTGAAGCCGTAGGTGGTCTGCGTCAGGTC
Source organism: uncultured Chloroflexia bacterium (assembly GCA_963761225.1). Classification (GTDB taxonomy): domain Bacteria; phylum Chloroflexota; class Dehalococcoidia; order GIF9; family AB-539-J10; genus SKVJ01. The sequence continues at coordinate 75,173 of CAVXGE010000012.1, forward strand.
GTTCGTGCCGAATGAGAAAAAGTCGCAGTACGGCGCCAGCCGGTCGCCGATGAGCGCTGCCCTCGGCAATTCGATCATGATACCGAACTTGAAGCTGGCCTCGGGGAAGTGCATCCGGACACGTACTTCCTCGGCAGTGGCGAATACGAGTTCCCGGAGTATAACCAGTTCTTCCTCGGAGCTTACGAATGGCAGCATTATCTCGGGCAGCACGGTTACGCCCTGTCGCATCAACTCGTAGGCGGCCTCGATGACTGCTTTGACTTGCATCGCGTAGATCTCGGGGAAGGTGATGCCGAGACGGCAACCGCGGTGTCCGAGCATGGGGTTGAATTGCTCCAGCGCGTGCACGCGTTCCCTCACGCGGCGGTAGGGCAGATTGAGTCGTTTGGCGAGCGACGTCAACTCTTCCTCGTCATGAGGTAGCGGCAAGAACTCATGAAGCGGAGGGTCCAGCAACCTGACGGTGACGGGCAGTCCCTCCATGACCTGGAAAATGTCCAGAAAGTCGGTCTTCTGAAAGGGAAGCAATTCCTCGAGAGCGGCGTTTCGCTCTTCCTGCTCCTGGGCCAGGATCGCTTTGCGAAAATGGTCGATACGTTCCTGCTGAAAGAACATGTGCTCCGTTCGGCACAGGCCGATGCCCTCGGCGCCGAACTGGCGGGCCACCCGCGCGTCGTTGGCGGTATCGGCATTGGTTTCGACTCCCATCTGTTTCACCAGGTCGGCCCACAGCATCAACTCCTGGAACTCGGTGCTCAGTTCAGGGCGGGTCGTGGGGAGTTTTCCGATGATGACCTCGCCTGAAGTGCCATCGATGGTTATCCAATCGCCCTTCGTGACGATGCGGTTTCCGACGATGAACTCATCCTTGTCTTCATGGATGTCGATGGCGGAGGCGCCCACCACGCAGCACTTGCCCATTCCTCTGGCGACAACGGCAGCGTGCGATGTGATACCTCCGCGCGTGGTCAAAATGCCAACGGCGGCGTTGATGCCCCGAATATCATCCGCGGAAGTTTCGGCGCGCACGAGGATATACGCTCCCGCGTCTCTCGCGTGCATCTCGATGAGTTCATCAGGGTTAAAGGCCACACGGCCTGATGCTGCGCCCGGCGAAGCTGGAAGACCGTGGGCCACGACTTCTCGTTTGGCGCCCGGATCGATTATGGGGTGCAGGACCTGTTCGAGCTGTTGAGGGGTGATGCGCAGGAAAGCGTCGGTTGCTCCCATCACTCGCTCGCGCGTGAGGTCCGTTGCCACCTTGATTGATGCCTGAGCTGCGCGCTTGCCCGCGCGCGTTTGCAGAATCCACAGCTTGCCGTTCTGGATCGTGAACTCGATATCCTGGATGTCCTTGAAATGCTTTTCAAGTTTGCGCGACATCGCCTCAAGCTCCGCGTACACCTCCGGCATCAGCTCCCGCATCTCGACGACGGAACGTGGTGTAGAGGTGCCGGCCACGATGTCCTCGCCCTGCGAGTTGACGAGAAACTCGCCGGTCAGGACTTTTGCGCCTGTCGACGGGTCGCGCGAGAACGCGACGCCGCTGGCACAGTCGTCACCCATGTTGCCGAACACCATCATCTGAATGGTGACTGCGGTACCCAGGTCATGCGATATCTCGTTCATCTCACGATAGGCGACCGCGCGCGGGTTATTCCAGGAGTTGAAGACAGCGGCGATGGCCGACCACAGTTGCTCGCGGGGTTCGAGTGGGAAGTCCTTGCCGGTGAACTTCTTGACCTCTGCGCGCAGCATCTCGGTCAGCAAAGGCAGGTCCTCGGAAGGAAGTTCGCTGTCCAGTTGCACGCCGCGCTCGCGTTTCAACTGGTTTTCGACGTTGTTCAGCACCGCATCCGGCACGCCCATAACTACGTTGCTGTGCATCTTGATGAGACGTCTGAAACTGTCCCACGCAAAGCGCGGGTTATTCGTTTTCTTGGCAAGACCGCGAACAGAATCCTCGTTGAGGCCCAGGTCGAGGATGGTGTCCATCATTCCCGGCATCGACACGCGGGAACCTGAGCGCACGGAAACGAGCAGCGGGTCGTCACGGTCGCCGAAGGTCAGGCCCGATGTCAGTTCAAGTCGCTCGAGCGCCTGCTCGACTTGCTCTTGAAGCCCCTCGGGAAAGACGCTGCCATTGTGAAGGTAGAGATTGCAGGCATCCGTGATGATGGTGAACCCGGGCGGGACCGGCACGCCCATGCGCGCCATCTCGGCGAGGTTCGCCCCCTTGCCGCCCAGCAGGTCCTTCAGGTCCGCTCGCCCCTCAGCAGTCCCATTCCCGAACGAGTACACGTACTTGGTCGCCATAAGTCCTCCCACGGGCACACAAGTCCCGGATTAATAGCAATGCGGTTGGCCGGTGTGACGCGATTCTCAGTTGCCTGAGTCTGGTGGCGTTCCTTCGACAAAGATAAGGCCCGGTTCCCCAGGGAACAGGGCCCACAGGTTTATAAGGAGTCGCAACCACAACCCAACTGTTTCACGGTTGGCGCAATTGTACGGTTCGTCGTATACGAGTGTCAAGCGCTCGTGTGAGCTGTGCGCACACGTTTGTAACCCTTGAGTGCCATGGCTGCGTCGCCGTTGACTTGTCAGAGCGTGACGCCGGTTGGAAGCTGCAACGGCGCAGGACTGCCCTGCGCTATATTGAAGCGCGCGGGTGTTGCATTGGTGGAGTCGGATTGAGCGGGCGTTCCGCTGTCGGACGGATGCGCAGGCGCGTCACGTGAGGTGAAGTACCACAGAAGGGCGCCGATGACCACGATTGGAATCACTATGGCAAGGACCATGATGATGCGCAATGTGCGTGAGTAGTGGAATGCTGTGTCGTCCATGTGTCTCCCCGGCGCGACACGCGGACCCTTCGGTGGGTCCGGGCTCACCACCAGTACAACGGCGAGGACCAGGTCCGGTTTAGACGGGGCTTCCGGAACCTATCTGCCCTTGCCGCCGGCTCTGCTCCAGTTCGCACGGCGATGGGCACTCGGTGCACTCCGGCGTGCACGGCTCGACGTGGATGGTGACGGTTGTGCCATCATGCAACGCACGAATCTCGTCCTCGATCTCCTCGGCGATGCGGTGGCCCTGCTCGACGGTGTAATCGCGCGAGACCACGATATGGGCAACGACGTGACGCTGGCTTCCGGCCTTGCGGGTCATGAGGCTGTGATAGTTGGCTATCTCGCCGTGCCCCGCCAGCAGCCCTTGAATCCTGCGTTCTTCAACTGCAGGCAGGCTGGAGTCCATCAATGCGGTAGTGGCCCTTTGCATCGTGACCATGGCGGCCCTGACGATGAACACGACGACCAGCAGCGCAACGATGGGGTCCAGTATCGCTCGTCCCGTGATTCGTACGAGAAGCAGTCCGACCAGCACCGCGATCGAGCTCAGTACATCCGCCATGAGGTCGCGGCCGGTCGCTTCGAGGGCGATCGAGTCTGTCTTGTGGGCTACCGAGTAGGCGTACCTGGAGACGCCGATGTTGATTGCTATGGCGGCGACGGTGGCGATGATGCCCGCGTCTACCATCTCAACCACGGGGCCGGTTATGAGGCGCTGCACCGCCTGGTAGGCGATGATTCCGCCTGCGAGGAAGATGAGAGCAGCTATGCTTGCGCCGGCGATATCCTCCGCTCGGCCGTGACCGAAACGATGCTCTTCGTCGGGTGGCCTGCCGGCGACCCTCACCCCCATGTAGCCGATGATTACTCCGGTGAGGTCGATCAGGCTATGCACTCCGTCCGCCAGTATCCCTATGCTTCCTGTTACCGCGGCAGCCAGCATCTTGATGGCTATCAGCGACGCGATCGCGGCGATAGAGACCTTGGACACCCGTTCCTTGGTGGCCTGCAGGTCGCTTAATCGTTTCAAGACTGATGGGTCAGTAGCGCTCATTAACGGTTACCGCTCCTCGGACCCCCAAAACACAAAGCCCGTGGGTCCTGTTCGGGTCCCACGGGCTTGAATTCCCGCTGCCAGTCACGCCAGCCCGGCCTACTTCACCGCTTGGTTGCGGTGGAGGCTTGCTCCAGAACAGTGATTGTAAGGATGGCGGGGAAAGGGTGTCAAGCGTTGCCGCACTCAAACAGCGAGTGGGCTCAACACGCCTAATCAGGAGCGCACCGATGCATATGGGCCGGGACACCCGGACGCTGCGTGGTCATGTCACCTCGCACGACGCACGGTGAGAGCCGTGCGGACTCCCGGACACGGCGACGCCCCACGGGGACCTCTGGGCCGGACGATAGCGAAAAGAGAAGTCAGATGCCCCGCGGAAATGGGCCCGCGCGATTGCCCGTATGAATCCGTCGTGCTTCCACCGTGTGCGTTGGGTGACCCGCCCGGCTATGGTGGACGTGCATTATGAAGCAGGTTGGTTGCGGAAAGCGTCAGTCGGCCAGGCCGGCAGGCCGCAACTCTCTTCGACGGCCTCAGTGGGGGAAGATGCGTGCGGCTGCGTCCCGCCGGACGTTTTAGTAGACTGGATTCACGCCGACGGAGACGCCAGCCCACGACGCTACCGTGGCGCCCGTGTGCTATCATGGGCGGGTTTTTGCGCCCGGCGCGGCGCAGGAGGATAGTGACGCATGTATGAGAAGCTGCTGGTCGAGAAGAGTGGAGACCTTACGCGGGTGAAGTTCAACAATCCTCGATTGCACAACGCACTCGATGGAGAGATGCTCGAGGAACTGGTGCTGCTGTGCCGTGAACTGGAGTCAGATACGGAATCCCGTTTCGTTGTCTTCACCGGCGCCGGCAAGTCGTTCATGGCCGGCGTGGATATGAAGAGCGATGCCATGTCGGTTGCGCATGACCCGTCCTCATCCCGGCTGCGCCAGCGCACCGGTCAGGAACTCATCAAGCGGCTGCGCGAACTGGAGCAGATTACGGTGGCGGCAGTCAATGGCGCCTGCATCGGCGCTGGTCTCGCGGTCGCCATAGCCTGCGATTTGCGTGTGGCGTCGGACGACTCGATGTGGTCGCTGCCCAACACAGGCCTCGGCTATTTCTTCTCGTGGGCATGCACGCCATTGCTGGTCAGCCTCGTGGGACCGGGCAACGCGAAAGACCTGATTCTGACTCGCAGGCAACTCACGGCGGGCGAAGCAGTAGGCATGAACCTCGCCAACATGAACGTCGCGCCTGACGACCTGCTGAAGATGGCCGATGATGTTATCGCGCGTATGCGGTCCGGTGGACCGCTTGCCATGCGCATGGCGAAGAAACTGGTGAACGCGTCCGTCGCCCGCGTGGCTGGGCGACGTCTCAATCGCCGAGCCGGAACTCATCGAGCGTCTGTATACGGCCGGGGAGCCGGTCGAAGGCGCGGCGGCGTTCTTCGAGAAGCGCCCGCCCGCGTGGGGAGCGAAGTAACGCTGGATTTTGCGTGCCTCACATGCTGAACGCACCAGCGCCGGTGCTTCCTGAACTGGGCGGCTGATATCGTGAACTGCATGCAAAGGGCACGTGCCGGACTTGACCGCGTGGTGCGGCGCACGTATGATTCGCCCCGTAGTTTACGTATGTATATCCATAAGGATTAGAGAAGACAAGAATGAACAAGACCGATCAGCAGATGTCCACCGTTGACGAATTGGAGAAGAGTGCAGCGTCGGGCGAGAACGCCTGCGCTTGCGATGGCGATGGCTCTGATTGTGCGCCCGGCTGTGCCTGCTGCGGCATGAGCGGACGTGGCGGCAAGCTGCGGATCGGTTTGCTGATCGCCCTTGCCGTCGTCATCGTGGTGCTGCTGGTTCAGGGCTTCGCAACAGCCGGTTAGCGGCGGGATGAACCGGCCGCCCCGCGTTCCGTAGTGCGAACGCGGGCTAGTCTTTCGCCAGCAGCTTCGCTTCCGGCAGCCTTCTGAGCACCAGAGCGGCAAGGGGGGCGAGGAGTGCTCCCAGTCCCAGCACCAGGAACGGTATCTTCCAGTTCGTCGCCAGCGTGGGGTCTATGCCCGCGCCATTGGCCGCCTCCAGCAGGTTGCCGAAGACCAGGGGTGAGACGATGGTCAGGGAGTAACCCGCGGCCGACTGCAGCCCCAGCGCCAGAGTCCGCCGTTCTGTGCTGACGAGTTCCGTCAATCCCGCCTTGTAGATTCCCGAATCCGCGATAACCCAGAATCCCAGCCACAGTCCGACGATAACCACAATTGGCAGCGGCTGGCCGAACAGGAATCCGAACCCGCATTCAACGATAAGGCTGCTCAGTGAGGCCATGATGATGGCCTTGAGCCGTCCGATGCGGTCGGAGAGCGAGCCGATGAGCCACACCGCGGGTACGCCGGCGAAGATGACGAGTGCCGACAGCATGCCGCCGATGGAAACCGCCTGCGCATCACCGTATCCCGCGTGGAGAACGTTCGCCACGTAGTACGGTCCTATCCAGCCCCAGAACGCGTACAGTTCCCACATGTGCCCCATGTACGCGAGGCAGATAAGCAGTTGGGCCGCGCGCAAGGTGCGATGCGTGCCGCCGTACGATTTCGGGTCGATGGTAGTCGCTCTCAACGGAGCGCCGTTGGGGGCATTCTCGTACCCGGGATGGTCATGCACCAGGAAGAAGACGATGAAAGCGGCCACGAAGACGGGTATCGACGTGCCCAGCATGCCGGCGCGCCATCCGTACGCTGCCGCGAGCGGCGCAGCCACGAGATAGCCGCCCGCGTACGCGGCGGTCAGCGCGGCTGTGTAGGCGCCGAGCGCCTTCCCGCGCTCTTTCGGGCCGAACCATGAAGACAGGAACGCCATGCCGGGCGCGTATATGGCGCCGCAGGACAATCCCACGGCGAGCCTGAGGATGAGGATGCTGGTGAAGTCGCGCGCCAGGAACAGAAATGCGGTCGAGGCAATGGCGGCGGAGACTGTGGCCCACGCCACTACTTTCCGGGGACCGATGCGGTCGGCGAGCCAGCCGGTGAAAACGACGATGACCACGTAGCCCACCTGGAACACGGAGAGGATGGCGCCCATCTGGCCGGCGCCCAGGTGAAAGTCCTCAACGAGGTACTTGGCCACCGCCGAGAAGCTGTACCAGGGCATGTAGCCCAGCAGCATGGCGATGCACATAAGCACGAGGACGCGCGTCTTCGTCTGCCGCATTGTTTCCTCCTTGAGGCTGGGTTGAGTGCGCCGATTGGGGACACAAGCGTCCCCCTCGAGCATCCGCGGGTTTCAGGGTTCCGGCGATAGTAATCAGGTGCGATGGGGATGTAAAGGAGTCTTGAGCCACGGGCATGCGCGCTTGACTGTCAGGTGAACAACAAACTCAGCCCACTCTGGCACAGACGGGAGCGGCAACAAAACCTGTTGAGTACCTATTGGGAGTCGCGTAAACTGAGATGAAGTAGTAATGTTCGGATCGTGGATCCAGAGGAATTGTACTAGAGCACTCTGTGCGCACGGAGAAGTGTCGCGCACGGTGCCGCGACGCACCGGTGTCTGATGAAGACAGAGTCTTGTTGGAGTAGACCTCGGGCATGACGCGCCCGCTATGCTCTTGCTCCTTCTCGGCCGATGCCGTAATTGAGTTCGTGGACCACAGGAGGTGGAGGCAATGGCCACTGCGGGAAGTGCCGATACGGGTCCGGCGACTGCGCGCGAATTGGCCCAGCCTCTTCGCGCTGAGGTTGACTTGGTTGGCCCACGGGCGTATGGCAAGGTGTGTCGGCCCACCACTGCAAATCAATCCTGTGTGTTGCCTTCGAAGGCCCCACTAGTAGGTCGCCCGATGGCTGAAGCGGGTCCAATGTTGGCATCCATGTGGCAAACTGCGCTTTCGCTGGCAGACGTACCCGAGGATATCGTGATGGCGCTTGGTCGAGGGAACCCAAGAAGAGACGCTCTTGTTTGCGCAAGGACGACAGTCGACGATTGGTTGCCGCCGCATCGTGAGAATACGGTTCGCCATGCGTATCGCAGAGGTGTGCCAGCTTGATTGAATTCAGACAGCAGGACTCACGAATTGGGCTACTGATGCGAAATGGCACCATCGGCCCCGAGTCCGAACTGGTCGAGCGCTTCACGCAGTACGTCCCTCGGTTTTCGGTGGCGAAGCGGAGAGGTCGCAGATCTTGTGATGAGGTGCAAGTCGAAACGGGGTTTCCTGACCTTGTCGTTGTACAGTACTTGCCAGTAGGCCACTCTGACTGGCCTGCAGCGAGGCTTTGAACTCAGGCCTGGGGGATTTCTCAAGCTCATGCAGCATCTCCAGCAGGTCAAGAAGGCTGACTTCGTCGTGATATTGGTGGCGCGCGCTGGGCGTCGAGGCAAGGGAGTACTAGGCATGCGCCACTGGAACTACTCTGCGCGTCAAGCTATGATAGTTGGAGCTGTACGTGGCACATGGTCACCGCAGCCCAAGGCAAAGGTACTCGGCGTGCGGTCTATTGTGGCAATTGAAGCCAAGATTAAGAACTGGCATGATGCGTTTCGACAGGCACAAATGAACTACTGGTTTGCGACGGAGTCGTACGTGCTGTCGCCAGTCGAGATAACCAAGCTCGGACTGTTATGGACCGCTGGGATATCACTGGGGTGGGCATACTGCTTCTCAATGGCAGCAGAGTGCGCCGTCTTCGAGCATCGCAGAAAGCATCAAGGCCCCTCTTCATTTGGCGCGTGGATGTTCAATGAATGGATAGGTCGACGCCTTCGCTGCGAGGAGAATGATGAGACACACGCAGTGGTCTGGATGCCCCAATGGTCCAAGCTCAGCTGCGCAAAGCTCAGTAGCGTTACTCCGCTCGGTCAGGGGGGGGCAGAAGACCGTGTTTGCTGGAGTACACGCGGACTATGGCAGTGTAGTCGTGAAAGTTGTGACTAGCGACCAGGCTGATGCGCGGGTATGGCGAGAAGTAGAAGTGATGAAGGCATGTAGTCTGCCACACACTGCGAGACTCTATGAATGGGGCGAAGAGACTTTCGGTGAAGTCACTCAGCCCGCTTCCCAATCCAGGAACAGATTGGGGGACAGACGCTCCGGCAAGTGCTCTGCTGATAGAGGGGTATTGACGGGTCACAGAAGCGTGGAAGTTGGTTTGCACGCTCCTAGAGATTGCGGAGGTCATGGAGATACATGGCATTGTGCATCGCGACATCAAGCCCGAGAACATAATCGTTTGGGCTCGGATGGTGTCTTCACCTTTGTTGGATTTCGGCATTGCGCGCCACCTCGCCATTGACGTCACTCACTCCGACCGAGGCGAGGATATTCGGACCTCACACGGCGGGTTACGCAGCACCCGAGCAGTATCGCAATCTGAAGAAGGAGATTCACATTCGAACTGATGTTTGTTCGCGATTGGCGTACTTGCCTACGAATGTCTGGCTGGCGCCCATCCGTTCACCGCTGGCGCTCGAGACCAATTGGACGTCTTGCGAAGGACCGAGCTCGTCCGATCCCCGAGCCGCTCACACTGGCCGAGGATGGAGGATGGACGCCTGTCCAAGTTCATTTCTGTCTGTGATGGACAAGTACCCGTCTCGACGGCTGTCGACCGCAAGACTCGCTAAGCAGTGGTTCGACGAGTTGAAAGACTCAGCATAATGGCACTTGGATGAAGAGGGGGAGCAAAACATGGATCTCTATCTCCAGTTTGGCTACGGAATGATGGAACTCTGTCGAGAATTCAAACAGCAGTTGGGGTGGGTGCGTAACTGGCGCCGAGCCCTCCAGACCAGACAGATGTTCAGATTCGGAGGCCTGGGCACTGACATCGCGCAACACGGTGGAAGAATCATGATTGACCCTCAACTGTATAGCCCTCGAGCTACACACGCCCCGCCTGGTCAGCCACGACTATTGGCCAGCCGACTACGATACGGGCATGCTTGGCGGAGGGGGGCCTCTCACCCGAATTCTCGAATGCCTGATGGACCTCAATGCGTCGGCGTGCGCGGATCGGTTCATTGTTCCTGGTCTCTATGGCTAATGTGTTGATGACCTCTGGATTGCTGCGCAGGGAAGCATCATTACGGAAGCGGCACGTGTAGCACCCGATGCGCCACGACTTGCCACCATTTGTCTGTCAGGGGAGGCAATCAGATTCGAGGAGCAGATAGTAGGCAGTCCTAAGCGCTGCGGAAAGCTGGGACGTAGAAGGCGTATATGTTGTTCCTGAGCATCCTGCCGCGCGAGACTTGGTCGATGATCCCATGTGGCTCGGCAACTTGCTGATTCTGTGTGCCGGATTGAAGCTTCAGCGCAAAGAGGTCATCGTGGGATACTGCAATCATCAGATGCTCGGGCTCGCACACGTTGATGCGATAGCATCTGGCACTTGGCTCAATGTGCGGTCCTTCAGCCCAGAGAAATTCCTTCAACGCGAGGATGACACGCCCAGCAGGAAGGCCAAGTGGTACTATTGCCCGCACGCCCTATGCGAATTCAGTTTGCCATTTCTGGACATGGCCCGCTTCGGTCTGGCGTGCTAGACCTTATGCGTCCTGACGGGGGGCAATCGGGTCTAACTACGCCGACGTATTGTTCTCTGGGGCGCAGCCAACATCGACGGCCTATTCCGAGCGGCTGTCATTCCGCCACTATCTTCAATCTCTTCGGA
>CAVXGE010000013.1:0-105839 GCA_963761225.1 uncultured Chloroflexia bacterium
CGGTCAGGGCCTGTGAGGTCGGGCTTCGTGCGCCCGTCGAGCGGTCGGCCCCCAGGAGCTGAAAATTTCAAGCGTGCCGGGGTGGCCAGCCGACGGCGCCCACCGTGGCGCAGTCGGGCGACGCCGCGTTGTCGCAGACGCTGCCTGCCTGAGTGTAGTAGAGAGGCATCATGAGATGAGAAGAGTTCGAGATCGACAGCCCTGGACGAGGAGTACTCATGTACCAGGACCCGTATACCAGCCCGTCTGCGGTGGGAGCCCGAAGCTGACGGCCTCGTACGGATCGTCAAACCCGCCTCCCTGGTAGTTCCGAGCAACCCATCAGTGTCGTGAGGCTGTTGTCGTACACGTAGAGATCGTAGTCGTTCGTCGAAGCACCCCACGGGTCATCCCACGTTAGCAAACCTCGACCCATAGCTGTTGCCCCGCATCGTAGCCCAAATGGCATCCCGTCTCGGTCAAGCGGGCTCGAAGAGAACTCGTGCCAACCGTTGCTGTTGCGTCCCGGAAACGGCCTCCAGCCAGTGGTTCAGCGCGTCGTTGCCAGCCGCCTGGACCCAGAGAATTCCGTTGTCCCTGGCGTCCTCGATGGGTTCACAGATGCTCGACGTCCCGTCGCGCGGCCCGTGCCCATCCACCCCATCGAGCACGAGATGACGTCGACGCCCTGACCCGATGAGCCAACAGCGGCCACGTGCCAGTTAACCGAGTTGGTGAATGTCGCGAAATAGAGGTCGGCGGCCGGAGCGATGTCGTGGATGAGCTCGGCGCAGGCCGTGCCGTGGGTTGACGTTCCCACACCTGACGGAAAGTATGTTGACACGGAGGTACGGCAATTCCGTGCCGCGAAGGCTCTCATAGCCCGCGAAGCCGCTGTCGAGCACGCCTATCTTGACGCCGGCGCCATCGAGACCCGCATCGCGCCACTCATCCGCGTTGATGAGACCCAGCGCCTCGGTGGTGACCTCGCAAGGGAAGAAACGCGGTGGCCGGCGGACGGAGAGAACGCCTTCGAGTGCGGCCACGTCGGCGAGCGCCGGTAGGCTCCACGAGACACATCAATTCCCCGCGCCAGGCGTCCTCGACCTCGACATCGAGCTGCCGGAGTGCGGCGGTGACATCGTCGACGTAAGACTCATCGCAGGTGACGAGCACCTCCACGAGGCCGTCCACCATGGCGATGGACAGCGCCCCTGCCGCGTGAGAGGGTTCGCCCTCCTCGGTCGCTTCGACAAGCTGCACGAGACTCGACTCAAGTGTGGGGGGCGGCTAGGTTCTCGTGCCGGACTGGCGGGTCGGGAAGTGCCGCCGGATTTGGCTGATACGGAGAATCGTTGGCGGCGACCCCCTGTGGGACACTCGCCGGCAGTGACAGGGCGGCTATGCAAAAGGCGGCCGCAACGATGCAGCACGCCCGGCCGAACACATGTTTCCGGTGGCCACACATAACACCCTCCCCGCGCCCACGCCATACCGCCGCGCAAGACCACGAGATGCACGCCCCGCGAGAAGCGCAACCACCCAGCGGGAGCAGTGGTTGCGCTTCCGGATGTGGGTGGATGCACCGCAGAGGGGGTCGCTCACGCTCACATCAAAAACTTCACCCTGAATTGTACGCCGATGCAGTTGATTCGTGTCAAGGCGCTGTATTCACTCATCGATAATGTTGCCGAGGGCGCTATCGTTCACTCGGTTCCGGAATGTTACTGAAGCGGATCGTGCCAATCGACGAGAGGATGAGCGTGAGCGGGGCGCGCAACGCCGGATTGGTCGGAAAGGAGTTCTGGGACCAAGTGGCGACGGCATAGGCTGAGGCCGCGCCTCACAGCGGTCCGAGGAGACCTCATTCCGGCAGACCAAGACTCCTCCGGTCGTCCCCTCCCGACGGTACTAACCGCCAGGGGATTCAGACGGCAGACTCGGAACGAATTAGTCAGTCAGGCCCCTGGACCAGATGCTCCGGTAGATAGTCCACGTCACTGCATCTCCAGTGTGACGTCGATAGTCGCGATGACACCCTCAAGACCGTCGATGCTCAATGAGATAGTGCCGGTGTACGTTCCCTCTTCTAGACCGCCGGTGGATACCCAGATCGAAAAGTCGTCAAAGCCTTGGTCAAAGGAGCCGGTCGCGGGATTGTAGTTGAGCCAGGGCGCATCCGAGTCGCACGCCATACGGAGTTTGCGTCAACGTCGAGAACATCCGATGCTGATTCGCTCCCAAGGAGGTCTCCCTGGTCTACGGACCCGCAGGGTGTTGCGGGCCCGTTGGAGATCTCGGGGCCTCCCTGCCCTACAGCTCCGACAATGGACACACTGGAAGGAGACGCAGTAATAGTTGGACGTGTTCGGTCTCGAATGGTGCAGCAGGAGGCGTGGTCGGTTGATATTGGTTCAGCTCGGCGATATTGATGCAGCAGGAGGCGTGTCAGACTCCGAAGTGTCTAGTGGCTGCACTGCTTCCGACTAGAACGCCGACCATCGCGACAACGCAGACGCCGATTGCAACTCGGAGCCACAACGGAATAGCCCGGCGTTTCTGAGCGGGCCCCTCTAGTCTTCTCACCACCAGCGACCTGCGCGCCGCAGATTGCGCATGTTCCGCGTTGTCTGTAAGTTGCTTCCCACAGCTAGTGCAGTGCTTCGTCTGCGCTGTCCCTGCTCCAGAACCGTCCGGCTTCGGCTGTTTCTCCTGTTCCGGAATTTCAACTGGAGGAAGCTCTGGCGATTCCCTGCCCTTGTCCACCTTGGTATCGCAAGCAAAGCAGTACTTCGCGTTCTCGGGGAGTTGCGATCCGCAGTTCGTGCAGTGATTCGCTGGCGAAGTTCCGGCCCTAGACTGGTCTGGCTTCGCCTCCTTCTCCGGATTCGCAACCTCAGGTGGAGGAGCCTCGGGCGATTCCCTGCCCTTGTCTAGCTTGGTGCCGCAGACAGCGCAGAACTTCGCATTATCTGGAAGCCGTTCCCCACAATTGATGCAGTATCCCATCGTACGCCTCCCATCCCAGCGCCATCCTCCAAGCCGTCACCAGCATTCTGCCACGAAACACGCCAAACTGGAATAGGCCACGAATGGCCCCTGCATCCTCCGCTGCCATTGCTGCAAAGGGGGCCACGTTCGCGCGATGCTGATGGATGCAAGATCATCAGCGCCGGACTGTCTCAGCACAGCGGCGGGTACGGCATCCGTGCAAGCCCCGGGTGCTCTCTTCGAGCCGACCCATGCTTGATGCTGTGGAGGCTGTGGATTGCTTGCGCCCGAAGCTGATGAGACCTCGAGTTGTCACAAATTCAGCTATGCGAGACAACTGTCGGGAACCGGTATACGAGGACAGACTCGATATCGCCGACCATGACAACAACCGAGCGGCTCACAGACACTCCGAGACACGCCACTGACCTCGCGTCGAGTGGCCGCTATGTCCTGCGATGGCCGTGTCTCGCCAGCCGTGGGACTGTTGCCACCTGCAATCGCCTCTGCTCGTTCTGGTTCAATGTCGGCATGTCCTGCATGCGGACGTATTTAGCTGAACGCTTAGGGGAGTTGACCTTCCCCCCGAAATCAGTGCCAGTCTGAATTGGAGTCCTGGGGCGGCTTCTGAGAACTGGTGTGGCATCCAACCGCCTAGTGAGGTTCGACAACGATTGTCGGCCGGCTGCGCACATAACTACCATTATGTGATCAGCGAATCGCCTGACTGTGAGGATCTGCATAGCATGTGTTGTCCCGTCCTGAACGTGCGTATACGCTGCCGTTCCGATCACAAGCAACGAAGGTCTACAAGAGTGGCCCTTCGCGCTCGAGATAGTGAGGTCGGCGTCAGTTGGCGGTCCTCGAAAGCGGAAGTGGATCTGTCCGCAGGTCCACTTCCGCGCGCTCTAGCATGGAGGATCTACTCATCTTCGTCGTCGACTTCGGCGTCAATTTCGTCCTCGATCATGCGCCACGACTTCGTCGTAGAGCACGCCAGGAACCATGACTTTCGCCGGGTCAACCCTGATGCTTTGCAGTTCTTCGATCAACTGCTTCAAACTAGGCATCTGGTCTCACCTCCTTTCTTCGTATTTGCAGACCGCTCGATCGCTGTCGGTTTCTGCGCGCTGCCAAGCCCCACTTTCGTGTGGTTGACATCCGACCTTTGAAGCGAACCTTCATCCCAGCCGGACTTCCTTCTCGGTTTCTTGCGGGATTCACGAGTCCTACCATCATTCCTGTGACCTGCGAGATCCAGGTTGTCAGCTGGGGAGTTCCTCTGATGCACCCGACTGATGTCCGACTGCGCAAGATTGATGTAGCCCCTCAACACCTCCAACTGAGAGTGTCCCAATATGCGCTGCAGACTGAACACGTCGCCTCCGTTCCTGAGGAACGTGACAGCCATGGTGTGGCGGAACGTGTGGGGGCTAACGCGCACCCCCGTGATGCCTGCCTTGGTGCCGTAGCGCTCCACTATTGCCTCGAGCCTGTCCTTCGTCAGCGGGCGGCCGTCGCGCGTAAGAAACGCCTGTCCGTACCGGGGAATCGCCGGCTGCGGACGATAGCGGTTCAAGTACTTCCAGATTGCTTTCTGCACCATGGCCCCGATGGGAACCATTCTCTCCTTGTTTCCTTTCCCACAGACCTTCAGCAAACGCGCCTCAAGGTCAACGTCGGCGAGCTTCAGACCCGTGAGTTCACTACAGCGGACCCCGGTGTCGAGCAGAGTCAGCAGTATCGCGTAGTCCCGGCATCCGATGGGCGTAGCCGTGTCCACAGAGCCAAGGATCTGCCGTAGCTGTTCCTCGCTGAACGTCGGAATGACCTTTGTGGGTGCCTTGGGGATTCTGATCGTGGCAAATGGATTCACCGTAATGAATCCCTCTTCCTCCAGCCATGACCAGAAGCCCTGCACTGCTCGCATGTATCCGTTTATGGTGTGCCCGGAGAGGAGCCCCGCCTGCGGCTTGGTAAACCTATGGTGGGCAAACCGGGGACGCTCTCTGAGAGAGACGATGAAGCGTCGAATCTCGTTGGCGCCGATCCCACTCACATCGGTCGATATACCTTCGCTGTCGAGGAATTCCCCGAGGTAGCGGACGGAGGCTTCGACGATGGCGA
Organism: uncultured Chloroflexia bacterium; assembly: GCA_963761225.1. Lineage (GTDB taxonomy): Bacteria > Chloroflexota > Dehalococcoidia > GIF9 > AB-539-J10 > SKVJ01. Next base: position 5,098 of record CAVXGE010000013.1, read on the forward strand.
TGGTGTTGCGGCTCTTGCCTTCGCTTCGGGCGGAAAGGCGGTATCCCTCCATCAGCGCCCCCAATGAGGTGGCGCCGCGCTGAGGCAATGCCTGCCTCAGAAGCCTGTCCACATCCGTATCTGAACCGTTGTTTGGAACCATAGCTACTCCTGTGACCCAGCAGCAGCTCCCCTGACCCGAAGGAGACTGCGTGTCAAGTTCAAGTGCTAGGATAGAATAGGGCTGGGTGACTGTCAGTTCTCGAAAGTTCTGAAAAGTTCTCATTAGCTATGGAACAGAAAAAGATCGAAATGGATAGGCAACTCAGAATCCTGATCCTCCGAACACTGGGCCTTGATCAGGATGAAGTGGCGGGTGTTCTGCATTGTGCCAAGTCGTCGGTGGTGGAGGGCGAGAGATGGTTCAGGAATCTACCTCAGGATGAAGCGCTTGCTCTGGTGAATGACCAGAGGATCAAGAGGCTGATCGATGATCGTGAGTTCAGGAAACTGGAACTCGATAACGACAACTTCATCAAGGCGGGCCGGATCACCGCGGACGACATTCTGCTGCACTACGGCCATGTGCGCCCGGGCAACGCCATTGCTGAGGGGGGAACGGTTGTCCCGAAGTACGCCCCGCGGTTGGAGGAGCATTGGAGCAAGCTGCGCCAGCGTGGCGGAAGCGTTTCGCGGACAACTGTCTCCACCGAGCACCCGACAGCTCTTCTCGGCCGAGGTGTGCCAGATGGTGGACGCCGCGGCCGAGTCCGGAGCACCGCTGCCGTCCACTGACACGTGGAGGCGGGTATTCGCTGCTCCTATCGATGTCAGGGCAACCGCCGCCGGCAGCGAGACGGTACTCGAGGCCCGACTTGCGGTGGAAGGCGAGTTCCTCTTCCCCCACCTCATATCCCATCTGCGGGCCGAGTTCCCCAAGTTCGCCGGATCGACGCGTGGAAGGCTCAGTTGGCACGACTCATCGGTACGTGTCTGGAGCAGGCACGCGATGTCACGCTCTAGCTGCAGCACCGTGGCCGGATTGCCCTACATGCGCGCTGGGACACAGGAGTGGCTGTCGTTCCAGTTCCCCGCGTACCTGTGCCAGGTCGTGATGCGAGAATCCCGGACGCGAGACCGCGCCCGAGCTTGTCACGGAGGTGCAGTCAGACGGCTCGTGGCGGCTCAAACCCAGGGACTACCCCGCCATAACCCTTGCCGGGGGGACGGCCACCGGCGACGCCCGCTGCCGCGAGGCATTTGACGGTGAATTCCGTCGTAACACCCGCTCTCGAGGTGTGGCGGCAGATCACAGGCGACCTCGAGGGGCTTGAGTCGGGCGCCGCCGAGCTGCACAAGATGCTCGCAGACGTGATAGAGCGAGGCGACTTCAGGGGGACGTGCCCCCTCTGCGGGGACTACTTCGTCCGTTCCGGGAACGCCTAGCATCCGACGGCGCGGCACGCTGGCGCAGCGCCATGTTGTCCACGGGGCTCGCCGTCACGTGTGCCCGCTTGACGTCGACGTCGGCGATCTCACAGTACCGCCTCGTCATCTCCAGGCTGGAGTGGCCGAGCATCCGCTGCAGACTGAAGACATCGCCGCCGTTGCGCAGGAACCTCACCGCGGCGGCGTGGCGGAGGGTGTGCGGCGAACACCTGACGCCGGTGACGCCCGCCTTCCTGCCGTAGAGCGTCATCAGCGTCCCCCACACGGTACCTCGTCAGTGGCCTGCCCGTCCCGCGTCAGGAAGACGGTGTCACAACGTGGCGAGGCCGGCTCCGGTCGGTAGCGGCCGATGTAATGCCAGAGCACGCGCTGCACCTGCTTGCCGATGGGCACGAGGCGCTCCTTGTTGCCTTTCCCTAGGACCTTGACCATGCCCTCCTCAAGCCAGACGTTCTCGAGCTTCATCTGGCACAACTCCGAGACTCTCAGGCCGGAATCGAGCAGTGTCAGGATGATGGTGTAGTCCCGGACGCCCTCAGGCGTGCCTGCATCGGTGGCATTGAGCAGGTCCCTGATCTGTGAATCGCTGAATACCGGGATGACCTTCCGCGGCGGCCGCGGAATCTTGACGCGTTCGAACGGGTTCTCGGGAATCACTTCCTCGGAGACGAGCCAGGAGAAAAAGGCCCGCAGGCTGCGCAGGTAGCAGTTGATGGTGTGTCCCGAGAGCCCCTTCTCCAGCGGCCGGTTGAAGCGGTGGTCAGCGAAGCAGCGTTTCTGCTGCAGGTAGAGGATGTAGGCCCTGATGCTGCGGGGGTTCACCTGGTCCACATCGGTGCTCTGCCCGGCTCGGACGAGGAAATCCCGGAAGTAGCGCACGCTGCCGCTGACGATCTGGATTGAGCTGCGGCTCTTGCCCTCGGTGACGGCACAGAGCTGGTAGCCGGGGAGCAAGGTCTCGATTGAGAGGGCAGAAATATGACGAAGCAAGCGCTCCCTGTTTACGAACGTCGAAATTCCGGCTAAAATACGTTTGATTTTGGGCGGTTAGCTCAGTGGTTAGAGCGCTTGCTTCACACGCAAGAGGTCACTGGTTCAAGTCCAGTACTGCCCACCATTCACCACCGCAACTGCCGCAACCTCTGCGCGGCCTCACCCGGCCCACAAATCGCAGTCGCGTCGGCCGGGTCGCTCCACAAGTCCTCAGTACTCGCCCAACCCGAATTCCACTCTGGCCTCCCGGCATGACTGGATGTCAACCTGGGTAGTCTGCTCCCTGATGCGGCTGGCAGCATCTTGCTGTGCCGCAACGAGCCCGGACACCACCAACCGGACCGCTCCTACCTGTCAATGGATCGTCACCGGTGTTGATTGCGGTCACCTACAGTCATCATGTGGGCGTGTCTTTGAGAGAACCCGCCCAGTTGCTAGCGGACGTGGGGAAACACCACCCGGAGCCAACCGCAATTTCCCGCCGGGCCAACGAGACAGGCCGCCGCTCCGTCGCAACTGAGACACGGCGACAGAGCGTTGGACGCTGCCAAGACAATGGCCGGGGACTTCGATGGCACCTGCGCGTGGCAACCCTGTGGGCGCGGGCAACAGAGTGCACCTCGCTCACGCAGGAGCAAACGTCATTGCGGCCTCGAGGACCTCACGTTCCTACTTCACGTCGTCAGGACCGCAATCAGTGCTCGCCGCGAAGCGGCACGACGCAGATAAACTGAAGCGTGTCCTTTCCGGCGTTGACGAGCTGATGTCGTTCGTTCGCTGGAATGAAGATGGCGTCCCCGACGCCGACCGGCCGGTCCGGACCATCGCTCTTCAGCGTGGCCTTGCCCTTCAAGATGAACACCTCGTGCTCGAAGTCGTGCGAGTGATCGGAACTGCTGCCACCGGGCACGACATCGAACAAGCGCATAACGAACGTAGGTGCGCCCTGGTCCTCCCCAATAAGAATGCGTTTGGTGGCCCCCTGAGCGTACTGGGCCCCCGGAACCTTGTCGGCGTTGCGTACAATCATGAGTGAAGCTCCTCCGAATCCATCTGTTTCTGCAATAACCGGCCGACGTGCGGCAGGCCTCTATTGCTACCCCAATTGTCTCGATTGAACGCACCGCTGTCAATCAGTTCCATGCATCACCGTGGATACAGGCCGCATCACCCTATTCGCAGGCGTCCGAGCGGCCGCATAACGCAGGTAAAGGTTAAAGGGCAGCCGGAGAATAGATGTCAGCAGAGACCGATTGGCCCGAATCAACCGTCACACCACCAACGTCACCGCGCCGTGTTGCAGCCGCATCGCGTCCAGCGCTCGGGTTGCCGGGCACCCGGAGATTCGGCCGGACCCGGTGCGTGGGGCGAGAGGCGCGGCGTGCCGATCATCCAAGAGTCGCGATGCTCACAACGCCCATCGTGGCGAGCATCACGATGATCCCGGCACAGACGACACCGATGCTTATGGCCAGGAACGAACGTAGCCAACCCATCGCGAGAAGCCAGCTCAACACCGTGGCGGTGTAAGCGCCGGTGATGGGCAGCGGCACCGCCACGAAGACAAGCAGTCCGAGGAAGCCATACTTCCGCACGATTGGCTCACCCTTGCGGCGCACCCGCACAAGATATGCGTCGAACCGCGGGATTCTTGTGAAGACCGTTCGATAGAACCAGACCAGCGCGAGCCGCCACGGCCAGAATATGGCCAGGTTGGCACTGACGGAGAGCAGGAACACGAGAGACGGGTCCAGTCCGAGGGCCACGCCCAATGGAATCCCGCCGCGCAATTCGCTGACCGGAGTGACCGAAGTCAGAATCACCAGCAGAACATCCCGTATCATCAGCCGCCTCCACCCTGCAGCGAACCGAAGCGACGGTTGCGCCGTCCGAACTCTTCAAATGCCAGTTCGATCTCAGCCTCACCGAAGTCAGGCCAAAGCGCATCGGTGAAATACAATTCGGCATACGCTGCCTGCCACATAAGGTAGTTGCTAAGCCGTTTCTCGCCGCCGCAACGCACCAGCAAGTCCACGTCGGGAATACCCGCCGTGAAGAGGTCCTGGGACACTGCATCCTCCGTCACTTCATCGACCCGGAGCCCACGCGTCACGATCGAGCGGGCGGCCCGGACGACTTCGTCCCTGCTGCCATAATCGAACGCCAGACAAAGCGTGAGCCCGGTGTTCGCATCGTTAAGGGCGATTGCCAGGGCGACTTTCTGCTTGAGTGCGGGGCTGAGCCTTTCCACCGAACCGATGAGCTTGAGACGCAGGTTGTCCCGTAGACACGTGCGAGCCTCTTCATCGATCATCGCGCCGAGAAGTCCGAGCAAGGCCGACACTTCAGAGTGGGGACGACGCCAATTCTCAGTTGAGAAGGCATAGAGGGTGAGGTAACGCACGCCGCGATGAGCACACGCCAGCGCGATGGGATGAATGCGATCCACACCTCGCCGGTGGCCGACGGCACGCGGCAGTCCGTGATTTCTTGCCCATCGTCCGTTTCCGTCCATGATGATAGCGACGTGTTCAGGAGGAGTTGACGAGACCATCATTCGTCGCCGTCCCGCACGGCTACACCGTGACCGAAACCCGGCAGGCATCGCAAGAGCCCTGTGAGCAACGTGCGGCCGTGATTATCGAATGAGAACGAATCCGAATTCACCAATTCGCGCCCCAGCCCCATGCGCTCGGCGCGCGCGATGATGCGGTCCACCTGGGCAGGCGAGAGGCGCGCATAGATGCCGCGGGTGAGCGCACCACGCCGCAGTTCACGCCCGAACGCTGACTGCCACCGTTGCTGATAGCCGCTCATTGCACTGGACGAAAGGTCGCCGGTCTTGAGCGCGAGATCCACCACCTCGGCCGCAGCTCGCGCCCCACAGGCGCCGAAATACAATCCGCCACCGGTCGTAGGTTTCACCTGTCCGGCAGCATCGCCGATGACAACCGCCCCCGGCACGTAGGTCTTGGTGCAGGTTGACACGGGCACCGGTCGCTGCAGAACCAAGTCAGGCATCTTCACAATTCTCGACCGGACGGTCGGCGTCCCGAGGAACTGCTTTGCGCATTGGGCCGCGGAGCGCGTGGAGAGCATTCCCACCCGGACCCGTCGCCCGCTTACCGGCACGAGCCACCCGAATGCACCGGGACCGAGATGTGGCAACAAATGGACTTCGGTTTCATGCACCCCATCCATATCCGCTACGGCGTGCGCGCCCACCATATAGGTCGGCGGAGCGGCGATGCCAAGCTGTCTCACCAAACCGGGAGAGACTCCCGCAGCGACTATCAACGCGCGACAGAAGTAAGTCTCGACGGTTCCGGTGCGGTAGCCCCTCAACTCCCAGTTGCTGCCTCGGCGTCCAACGCGCGACACCCTGAGACCCTCGACCCAGTCCGCGCCCATCCCAACAGCCCGGCCGCGCAGGCGCCTCTCCAGTTCAGTTCTATCGAGCACGTATGCCTGTACCTGGGGCGCTATGACGTGCAACGTTGCGCCGGAGGGAGATATCAACTTCACGGAACTCGCTGAGGCGAGTATCACGTCGCGGTCGACACCGACGAGTTGCACGTAGGGCACCCCAACCACACCCGTGCAGGTTGGCTCGACGCCGTCAGCACGCTTCCCCTCCAGCACGAGCACTCTGTGCCCCGCGCCGGCAAGCAGAGACGCGGCATAGCTGCCCGATGGGCCTCCACCGATGATAGCGACGTCATACACGGTGTCCACATGAATTCCTGAAATATCGATTCAACGCCCGTCGAGACAGCTACATGCTAGTATAGCGTCGAAACGGGGGCAACCGTACGCAATCATGCTGGTCCTTGGACATGTCGGCATCACATTCGCAGTCGCATTGGCGGCCGAATCCGTCGCCTCACGCTCCCGCATCGTGGCCACTGGCCACGGACTCTCGAAGCTGCGTAAGGGCCTGCGCGCCGCCATCGTGTCTCTGTCCAAGCGCGTCGACCTTCGTATCCTGCTGATTGCCTCCGTTCTGCCGGACGTTATCGACAAGCCAATAGGACTGGTGCTCTTCCCCAACGTGTTCGGCACGGGGCGCCTGCTGGCGCACGCGCTGGTATTTCCCTTCGCTCTTGCCATCGCCGGCGCCTGGCTGTATCGCTCCCGGCACAGCGTCATACTGCTGACGCTCGCTTACGGAGCGACCATGCACCTTGTCCTGGACGCAATGTGGCGGACTCCTTCGGTACTGTTCTGGCCGTTCGCGGGACCACTCCCGCTGGGCGCAAACCCGGACGGCTGGCTCACGGGCATCTTCACCGCGCTGCTCACGAATCCGGCGGCGTATTTGCCCGAGATCGCCGGTGCTATACTCTTGTTACCGCTCCTGTTTGCCGTTGTCGGCAGAACGGGCATGGGACGCTTCCTCCGCTCCGGGTCTGTGGACTGAATGACAATGACAAAGTCTTTCGTCGCAGCGAGAATGCTCATCGTTGGAACGCTGGCGCTCATCGGCTCGGGACTCTGCGCTCAACCCACCCTGGCGCTCAGTCTGAATCCGCTCGATTACTACGACTACGACTACAGCATCGTCTTCAGCCGGACCCAGGTCGAGCCCGGGCAACCGTTTTCCATTACCGCCAGCGCAACGGTCCGTTGCACGCACGATCTGCCGATCGGTGTGCGAGGCGCCTCCGCCCGATTCAGCGTGATTGCCCGTCCGACTGCGTCAGGACCCGAACTCATTCTAGCGGACAGCTACACATTCACAGTGAGTGACGTGCCCGACTGGGCCGGAGAGGAATACTCGACCACCGAATCAATAGACCTCGAATTCCCTGAGGACACCGCGCCCGGTGTCTACGTGATATCCGCGCGTCTCGAAGATCTGAGTCTCGATGGGTTGAACGTTACCAGCGCCGTGCCATCTTCATCCCGCACCGTGGCGGTAGGAACCGTTACGTGCACGATACCCGATGAACCCCCGACGCCACCTCCCCCGCCGCTGCCGGGTAAGCTGACGATTTCCGTGCTCGGCCACGAGTTCCGGCCAATGATTACCACTGACGGCATCCTGACCCAGGCCGCGAACGCGGTGCTCATCGAGGGCGTACTGTCACTGCAGATCAAGGACGGAACAGAGTGTCTGGGCAGCTCCGGGGATCCCCTTGAGTACATATCGGTTGCGCAGGCGTTGTCTCCCAGACCCTATGCCGACGGCGTTGTGTTGTCCGCCTTCAACCTGTTCCCCAACGGTGCGAGATTCAGCCCCGGACTGGAACTGGGCATTGTCTACGAACCCGCAGCGTTGCCGGCAGGATGCAGTGAGGATGACCTCAAGATCGGGTACTACGACAACGATAACGAGACGTGGACGACGCTCCCGACCACGGTAGACAAGGAGCATCATATCGTTTCCATAACCACTTCTCACTTCACGACGTTCGGGATACTCGCGCCCACGACGACCTTTGGGCCTGCCAGATTCGTCGTTCGCAGTCTCGTCGTCACACCCGCCGTCATCCCGCCGTTCGGCAGGGTGACAGCAACGATTGGCATTGCGAATACAGGGGACACCGATGACCGGTATCCGCTGGTGGTGGCCGTGAACGGCCAGCAGGAACATGCTCAGGCTGTCGAACTCGGGCCAAGGGAAAGCACACTGGTCAGCGTTACGATTGTGCGTTCAGAGGCAGGCGTCTACACCGTGAGCGTGGGAGACATGAGCGGCACCTTCCAGGTTGTCGCTCCCCAGACTGGATCGACACCAAACGTGACGCCTGCCCAGGGTCCAACCGCCGGTGCGAGCGATGGCACATCCCAGACTCCGTCCAGTGCGTCAACTGATGGCGGCATGAACCCCATCTACATCATCCTTCTCGTGCTGGCCAGCATAGCTTTTCTGGCGCTCGTCATACTGGTTCTCGCGGGCGTGCTCTAGAGGACCGGCCGGCTGCGAAGCGTCAGCGCGACCCGGCTGACTACGTTGACTTGATGGACCAGGGCAATACTGCGAGGAGTGCAAACAGCCCTACGGTCGCCACGTACTTAAACACGATGAATTGCGCGGGGTGAAGTGTGCCCGGTGATGTCGCCGCAGCAATCATCGTCCCGTCGACCAGCCCCACCACGAACCCGACAATCGCGCCGATCGCCAGCCCTTGAGGAATTCGCCGCACTTCCTGCAAACCCCAAGACCCTCCTCCCGCAAGGCATCCGAAGCCGGTGTAGAGCCAGAGGTGAGCCGCACCGGGGGTAACAAAGTCGATGACCAGGGCGACGAGCAAGCCGATGACACCCCATATAACCGCAGCACGCACCATCATATGAATCGAATCCCGGCCGACCTCGCCCGCGCGCATCCGGCCATATTGTGAAAGGACTCCTGGTTACGCCCGAGATGGAGGAAGACGTGAACGCGTGACATCGTTCACGCGTTGACTATAGACGCGGTGCGGGTGGGTGTCAAGGGAGGCGGACAGACCTGCCAGCGGGAGACGTGCCACAAGGCGAACGTCCATCCCGGCCTTCCCGTGACCATAGCGACCATGCCCAAGCGCGAAGTCACGATGAGCGCCAGGGACAACGACGTGTCTATGTCCCAAGTCAGCCCATGCCAGGAAGCCTAGCCCGCCAGCGGGACATCCTCGTCCGTATCGGACAGGCGTCCCACGGCCAGCCGGTCCCGGATGGAGGGCAACGGGCCTTCGGCGTAATTGTCGCCCGTGGCGGCACAGGCGGACAGAAACAGGAACATCATCAGGCCACCAACTGTGTCAAGTTCGCTGTTTTCCAATAGCATCGCCCACGGCCCTCCTCGCGAAACCGGCGTTCGGAGTCATGCTATCAGCCGATTGTTAAGAACACGTGAATACCTCAGTCGTCATGTTGGACGAAGTCTGCAAGGGTCATCCGGCAGTCAGCGTCTCATCGTACGCGTTTTCCAAATCGACCAGTGCCATCGTGATGGTTCCATCCACGATGCCGTATCGCACTGCGGCCTTGGGATAGTCAACGCAGGCCCCTTCTATTCCGCTGCCGTCCCGCGCATCGAACGTCGTCTGACAGGTATCGCACACCAGAGTAGTTCCATCCAGCGAGAATCCTCGCGACCGGCATGGAGGACATACGTTGGCCCTCACCTGCACTTCCTCATCGAGTACGTACGCCATGAAGACGAGCGTGCGCCCGCCGGTTTCGAGGCTGAAATGCGTGTTCCTGTCCCGCATGACGAGGTCGAGCGGCACGCCGGCCACGTCACCGACCACTGACGCATCGATCCATGTGCCGGAGACTGGTTCAGAGGTGGCCGCGGCCGGTTGGCCGGCAGCAGAGCATGCTGACAATGTAACAAGGGCAAGCAGAGCACCCGCAATGATCAATCCTTTCGTCGTTCTCATGTGTCATCCCTCCAACAGCAGTATCTTCATCTGTCCTCAAGGCGTACGAGCATGGCCGGCGCCTCAGTACTAGCGGCAACACGCCGGACGCGTGTCAACCGGTTCAGTCGGCTCGGGTGCTACAGCGACCTCCACCAGCGGCCCGGACCCGGCCTGCAGTGTCTCATCGTACGCACGCACGAGATCCGCGACCCGCATCGTGACGACACCTTCCGCAGTTTCGTAGCGAACTTCCGCCTTGGGATAGTCGACACATGCCCCGTCGATTCCTTCTCCCGTAAACGCGTCGAACTGCGTCCAGCATGATTCGCACACAAGGGTCTCTCCTTCGAGCGTGAACCGGCGAGATTCACACGGTGGACATGCGCTGGCTCTCACATACAGCTCCCCGTCGAGCGTGTAGGCCATGAAATCGAGTAGCCTGTCACCCAGCGTTACGTCAAATCGGGCATTGCCTGCGTCTTCCACAGCAGCCAGCGGGACAGTAACGAAATCGCCGTCAATCACCGCACCGATAGCCGCGGGTGCGAAGGTGCTCACAGAAGGAGCAGGGCCAGGCTGAGGTGAAAGTCCTTGTGCCGGAGTCTCATTATCGGCAACAGCGGGAATATCCACCGCCGCCACCGGCATCTCCGTCGCGTCATTGGCAGTATCCGCGGCACCAGCAGCAGGAGGCGGAGGCGGCACGGGAGCAGCAGCGGCAGCGCAGCCGGCGAGTGCAAGCGACAGCCCCATAGTGCCGAATGTGAGCAACAGTCTCTTCAGTCTCATGAATCATTCCCTCCGAGCTAGCTATTTCGTCAGTCCTTTCAATAGACTGGATTCGCGGAAGCATTCTGGCGAATCCCGTTCAGATGACCTTCAGGTGCCACTTCGGATGGAGCCCCAGCCTCCTCCTGCTGCAGCCGTAATGAGGGGTCCGGTGGATCTCCGCCCAAGAAGAGCCCATAGCAACGCCGAGGCGCCTACCACGTCTCGGTCTCCCCTCCGACTGCGGGTTCTCCCGTGTACGCCGCACCGCCCCGGGCGGCAACGACGGTCTCACGGCGTGCTGAGATGGCAGTGTCCGACGCCTCGCGGGGAAGGGCCCGGTCATGCACCCGGGAGCGGTGGACTACATGTCCGTCGCTCAACTCAACCATCTCTCTCGCGCAACGGCCAAGCTCGGGATTGTGAGTCACCATGACGATGGCCCGTCCTTCGTCGTTCAATTCCGTGAACAGGCTCATGATCTGCCTGCCCGACGATTGGTCCAGGTTGCCGGTCGGTTCGTCGGCCAGGATAACGGCCGGGTCGTTGACCAGAGCGCGGGCAATCGCAACACGCTGCTGTTCTCCGCCGCTCAATTCTGATGGCCGGTGACCTGCGCGGTGCTGGAGTGCAACGCGGTCAAGCATTGACCACGCTCTGCTCCTGTCGCACGCCGCAGACCGAAAAACGAGTGGGAGCATAACGTTTTCCAGCACCGTAAGAGACGGCACGAGATGATACTGTTGAAAGACATACGCGAGTCGGCCCCGGCGAAAGGACGTCAGCGCCTCCTCGGAGAGCGAGTCGAAACGCACACCATCGAACAGGATTCGACCTTCGGAGATGCGGTCGACACCGCCCATTACGTTGAGAAGTGTTGATTTGCCGCTGCCAGACGGCCCCATTATCGACACAAACGCGCCGGCTTCGATGGAAATGGATACTCGCTCCAAGGCAGTCACGCGGGCCGCCCCTTCGCCGTAGAAACGCGACACAGATTCCAGTTCAAGCATTGGACCCCCTAGGAAGACGTTCTTACTGCGTCGGCTACCTTCATGCGAGCGGCGCCCAGTGCCGGATGCAGCGCGGCGACCACGGATATGGTTCCAGCCAGCAGGAGGGCCAGGGGTATGTACTCGAGGACCGGGACGACGGGAACGCCGGCAAGCAGCAGGGGGCCGATCAGGACAGCCAGGACAACGCCCGCCACGTAGCCCGCGACCCCGCCGAGCACTCCCAGAGCCGCTGCCTCATACAGGAACATCGAAACGATCTGACGCCTGGAAGCCCCTACAGCGCGCATGATGCCGATATCCTTCCTGCGCTCCATAACCATGGCTGCCATCGCATTCATAACACCCAGCAGGCCCACCAGCAAAGTTATGGACGCGAGGAGCAGCACTATCGACCGCAGGCTGTGCCACATTCCCAACTCAGCCTGTGCGACCTGCCGGACCGCGCTGGCATGCACACCGGCTATGCCGCCGGTGAGTGCGTCCGCTATCTTCTCCACAGGGCATCCGGTACATAGCGCGCGCACGTCGATAGTCGATATCACACCCTGCTTGCCGGTGGCCGCCTGCAGTGTGGCAAGAGGCACGAATAGGAGAAAATCGTCGTTGGAACCACTATCCGCAAGTACGCCTGAGACCACGTAGTCGTGACCCCCGACGCTGACCGAGTCGCCGGACGAAAGCCCGAGCGAACGTGCAGCGACCGCGCCGGCCACAAGCGCATCCGGGCCGCCAAGATATTGGCCCTCCGAGAAATCCCACCAGACTCGAATCGCCCGCTCTTTATCAGGGGCAATCCCCACCAGGGTGACGCTGCGCCCGTCCAGGGCCGCCGGCAGATAGAGGCGCGGTGCGACTATCGCGATCGGACCGGGATCGGCAATGCCCATGTCAGTGCGAATCAACTCATCCGCGACGCGCTGGACGTCCGGCAGGACTGACTCATCGATGACCGTCTCTCCCACCGTGACGGAACCCATCGTCAGCCCCCCGAGCTCGACGTCCATTCTCGAAGTGGCCGGAACCACCGTCAAATTCGGCCCGTATCTCTCCATTTCCGCGCGCAGCACCTGTTCACCCGCCCGCGCCACGGTGAGCATCGCGATAACCGTCATGATGCCAACGGACACTCCGACAACAGAGTGAAGCACGCGCCTCTTGCGGCGTGCCATGTCTTTGACCACGATTGTGGACAGTCTCACGAGATACTCCCTTCCTTGCATCGCACCGCACCAATGCCGGAAACCATGCGTCCCAACGGCCGCATCGCGTCCGGGGCGCAGGAACATTCATCCACGCCTTCGTCGTTGCGCAGGAGATCGGCGAGCGTTCGCGACTTCAGGACGGCGTCCATGGCCTCGGATAGACTCACCCACAGCGACCGCGTGGCACACCCGTCCGCTCGCGGACATACGCCGGGATGCAGCACGCAGTCAGCAGCGCTGAGCGGCCCTTCGAGCAACGTCATGACCTCCCTAAGGGAGATATCCTCGGGCTTCTTCAGCAGCGATACGCCACCGCCCGGGCCTCGGGTGCTTCTCAGAATGCCACCGGCAATAAGGGGACCAACGATATGCTCCAGATACGACAGCGATACATCCTGCCGCCGGGCAATTTCACGCAACCTCACCGGTTCGCGGCTGCTCTGCACGGCGATATCCAGTAGAGCCCTCATGCCATATCGCGAACGAGTACTCAGTTTCACCAGTCACTCCTTTGTCACCTTTGTCGACAGTTTTAGTCAACAATTTCAGCGCTAGTAATCTCGGCAACGCATGTTCGTGCATGAGACCGAGACAGATCGAACCGCCCGGGCTTCAACGAGCAGACAGTGACCGGCACCGCACCGCGAAGTCAGTGTCTCACCGAAAGACACACGGTGCGTCCTGGCCCTGGTCCTGGAAGCTCGACGTGAACCGTAACACAGGTATGTGAAGACATGGTGAAGAACAGGGAGAAATCATCGACGGTAGAAGAACGCTGGAACCGGGGCCGTCGTTGCAGCTCTTGGAACCGTGCGTATCAACAGCGGCACATACCGCAGCCCACACGCGCCATCCGTTAGCCCGTTGCAGGCCCCGCGTTGCCGTAGGTATTGGCAGCAACTTTGCGGTAGTGATAACCCAGAACCGCGAACGACGTGAAGAGCGGGAAACATTTCGGCTTGTTGAGCAGCGTCCAACCAAACAGCTGCCAATACTGCCTGCGGCCTCTCTCTCTTATGCCAACCAACCACATACACCGCAAGAGCGCAAACATGTAGCGGGGACTAACGTGCGCCCTTTGCACACCACGCGGGCGATATTCATTCAGAAATGTGCGAATGCGTTCGTAGTAGCTGTTGGGCGAGTAGATAGTATTAACTATGCTGCGATATCCACTCGACAACGCCTCGAAGCCCATCCTGGGAACGAAGTTGGTGGAACCGTCGGTGTTGTTGCCCGTGCCTCCGGGCAACAGACGATTCTCCTTCTCCAGCCGTTTGTAGAGCGCCGTGCCCGGAGGGGCCATCAGCACACCCACCATGGCCGTAACGATGCCGCTATTCTGGATGAATCGAATCTGATTCCGGAAGATTGATGGCGGGTCACCGTCAAACCCCACGATGAATCCACCCTGCACCTGCATTCCGTGATTCTGGATGGTCTTGACCGATGCAAGCAGGTCTCGCCCCTTGTTGGGCATCTTGTTGCACTCGATGAGACTGTCTTCGTTTGGACTTTCGATACCAACGAATACCGTGTCGAAGCCCGCTTCGGTCATCGCCTGCATCAGCTCTTCATCGTCGGCGAGGTTGATCGATGCCTCGGTCATGAAGGAGAAGGGCCGCTTTCTGGCCTTGGACCATTCGATGAGTGCCGGGAGAATGTCGTCCAGCAGCTTGCGCTTGTTGCCAATGAAGTTGTCATCCGTGAAGAAGACACCTCCACGCCACTTGTGATTGTAGAGCGCATCCAGTTCGGAAAGTATCTGCTCTCGCGTCTTCGTGCGTGGGATGCGGCCATTCATCACGACGATATCGCAGAATTCGCAATTGAACGGGCAGCCTCTCGAGTATTGCAGACTCATCATCTGGTAGCGATTATTGTCAACCAGTGACCACATAGGAACGGGGCTCGTCGTAATGTCGGGGAGTTCGGAACCCGAATACACGTGCGCGGCACATCCTTCCTCGAGGTCAGCCAACAGACGTGGCAGGACATTTTCGGCCTCGCCGAATACGAGGTGGTCCACATCGTCAAAACCAAATGCCTCATATCCGGGTCGGAAAAGAGGCCCCCCGGCTACAACCTTCACGCCGAGCCGCTTGCACCGGTCGATAACCTCCCGCGCAGACTCCTGCTGCACCACCATTGCGCTGACGAATACGAGGTCTGCCCACCGTATATCGTCGTCAACCAGCCGGGTCGTGTTGATGTCGACAAGCTTCTTCTGCCAGTCCTGGGGCAGCATCGAGGCAACGGTCAGCAACCCGAGGGGAGGGAAATTGGCCGTTCGGGACACGAACCGCAGCGCGTGTTTGAAACTCCAGAATGTTTCGGGAATCTGCGGATATACCAATAAGACGTTCATCACAACCTCCACCACGCTATGGGCAGGTCGAGTGCGGACGGACACGGAGAGCGGTGAGTACGTGCGGGCCGCACGAGCGTTACAACTACGCTACTTTAATGGTAGGCCCGGCATGCCGTTGTGTCAATCCGTGCAACCTTCCGCCATGGTCGGCCCACGTGTGCGGACAACGTGCAGCGGAGAAGAAGAAGTCTCCGCTCATGGAACAGCACGTCGCCCGGCGCGCTGCAGATAACAGTCAACTCACGTACTCACAGCCGCCCCGCTAGTGTCGTGGGAAGCACCGTGGGAGGGCCGGCCATCGCGCAGTTACGTCCCTTGGGCCGGCACCCCCATGACCTCCAGCAGCTTTGCGCCAAGCGTTGTCACGATGTCAGACCGATACTCTTCGATTTGTCCCCTGTCGCACAGTGCCGCAAGGGCCGGGTCGATGGGGATACGCGCAAGCAGGGGCGCACCGGCCACTTTCGCCATCTGGTCCCCCCGGCTCGGACCGAACAATTCCATTTTCTTGTCGATCTCGGGAACATACAGATAGCTCATGTTCTCCACCACGCCGAGAACGCGCTTGTCCATCATCCCGGCCATGTTGATGGCTTTGCGCACGATCATGTCCACGAGGTCCTGTGGGGTAAACACCACCACGACTCCGTCCATCGGAAATGCTTGAAGGACTGTCAGGACGGCATCGGCGGTGCCGGGTGGCAGATCGATAAGAAGGAAATCCAGTTGTCCCCAGAGTACCTCTTTGCCGAATTGGCGTAAAGCCTTATCAATGAGCGGGCCTCGCCAAATAACCGGTTGGTCCGTGCTCTCAAGCAAGAGATTCATGGACATCACGGGCTTTCCCAGTGGCGAGACTACCGGCAGTATGCCTGAGGCACTGCCACATGGCCTGCCTTCGACGCCAAACATCTTCGGGATGCTGGGACCGGTAAGGTCAGCGTCCAGTATGCCCACGCGGTAGCCGGCGCGGCCAAGAGCGACAGCGAGAAGTCCCGTGACAAGTGACTTGCCAACTCCTCCCTTGCCGCTCATGACAGCGACGGTATGGCCGATCTGGTTCGCTTCCTCCGTAGTCATGGGGGTGAACTGCACGATGACATCGTCGGACGTAATGGCCTTCACAGCTGTCTTGACATCTTCCTCCACCGCATGTTTCGTCTCGTCCGTCAGGGCGGCGTCGCCGAGTGTGATTCGCACCTCGCCATCGGCGTGTTCGACGCTGCGAATCAGCCCGAGTTGAAGCACGCTTCGTTCGGCACCGGGCACAATAACGGAGTCCAGCACTGGCAACAGTTTCTCATCCATTATGCGTTTGTCCTCTCAACAGGAGTGACCGCCATGCCCCTGGTCGCCAGGCTCGTGGTCGCAGACATTGTCTCCAACCGCGAGGTTACCCGCCAGAAAGGCTTCGACTATCTCCTCGGGATCGCCCTCGGGCGCACCGAGTAGAACCTCCACACGATTCTCCTCAAAGAGGCCCACGGCTCGCGGGCCCATGCCGCCGGCGATTATACGTGAGGCGCCCCGCTCAGCTAGCCAACCGGGCAGAAAACCGGGCTGGTGGCCGGGTGAGGGCACCAGCTCTCTGCCAACAATCTTGCCGGTGGTTTCATCAACGTCAAACAGGGCGAAAGCCTCGCAGTGCCCGAAGTGAGCCGCGAGCTTGCCGCCGGTAACTGGTATCGCATATCTCATTCCTATTTGCTCCTCGTCCCTGGCTCCGGCTTCAGCCGGAAAACGCCATGGGACCTGTAATCTTACAACACTTGCTGCAGAGTTATGCCGCGTCCAGTCGTGCCTCCACAGCCCCCCACGCCTTCTCCAACGGGGCGACCAGACGAGCGTCGTCCGTGTATTCGACAATCGACAGTCCGTGTACCTGCGCCTCCGTGACCTTCGTGTCGAACGGTATCCTGGCCACAACCTCGATGCCTTGAGCGCCGCAGTACTGCTCGACCTGCCGCGTCCCTTCGTCGTTGATGTCATACTTGTTGACGCACACGAGAGCGGGCACGCTGAAGTGACGACAGACCTGAAGCACCCTCTCCATGTCATGGATGCCCGACACGGATGGTTCCGTGACTATGCAGGCGAGGCTTGCGCCCGACAGCGACGAAATAACCGCACAACCGATGCCGGGAGGTCCGTCGTTGATCGTCAAATCGATCCCCGCCGACTCCGCTGTCTCCTTCGCCTTCTGCCGCACCAGGTGCACGAGTTTCCCGGAGTTCTCCTGCGCGATGCCCAGGCGTGCATGCACCATCGGCCCGAAACGAGTGTCCGAAACGAACCAGTGTCCCGCAAGATTGTCCTTCATACGTATGGCGTTGGCGGGACAGATGCGTGCGCACAGGCCACAGCCTTCACATCCTACACGTCCCACCTTGAAGTCATGTATCGCCTCAAAGCGGCATGCCGCCTCGCAGAGCCCGCACTGCGTGCAGCGCTCTGCGTCGATGGCCGCAACCTGTCCGCTCCAGAACTCATGCTCTTCGACAATCGTCGGCGACAGCAGGAGATGCAGGTCGGCTGCGTCAACATCGCAATCGGACAGGACCTTGCGATTCGCAAGTGCGGCAAATGCTCCCACGATACTCGTCTTGCCCGTGCCGCCTTTGCCGCTAAGGACGACTACTTCTTTCATTAACCAGCTCCGTTATTCGGGTATACAGATCAAGGAATCGCTGCCGGTACTCAGGCAGTGCCTCAAGCAGCGGCACACCGCGTGAATAGGACCGCGCGATGCGCTCGTCCAATGGAATTGTCATCAACACCGGGATACCTTCAGTCTGGCAGTAATCTTCCGTGCGAGCATCCCCTACACCAGCGCGATTGATGATGGCTCCGTGGGGCAATCCCAACTCGCGCATCGTCTCAACCGCAAGTTTCAAATCATTCAATCCGAAAGGCGTCGGCTCCGTGACAAGAACACAGAAATCGCTGCCTTTGACCGCCTCGACCACCGGACATGATGTGCCCGGTGACGCGTCCACTATGGTCACACCGGCAGCGCCGACATGGTCTTTGACCCGGCGTATGACCGGAGGCGCAGCCGGCTGCCCCACCGCCAGTACGCCGTCAACGAACATGGTGCCGTCCGCGTCACCTTGCTCGACCACTCCAATCTCATGCGGCGTTTCCGAGATGGCGCCGGCGGGACAGAGTTGTGTGCAAGCGCCGCACCCGTGACACAATTCGTTGAACACGAGCACGGATGACCCCATCACCGCGATGGCATTGAACGCGCACACGTCATGGCAGGCGCCGCAAAGCGTGCACTTCGATGCGTCGACGACCGGAACCGGAACTGTGACGGGCTGCGACCGGACCAGCCGGGCGCGCATATAGATATGGTCGTTCGGCTCCTCAACATCGCAATCGAGCAACGTCACCGGCACGACACCCTTCAACGCGTGTGCCAGACTTGTGGCGACAAGCGTCTTGCCTGTGCCCCCCTTGCCGCTCGCTATTGAGACTATCATCGCTTACGCTCGAGTCATCTTCGCGCCACAGCTTGGACAACTCATGCTGTTGCACGGAACTCCAACCGCGTGCGCCGCCCTGGCGCCGCATGCCGGGCACACACACGTGCCTCCCGGCCCCGCACCTGCCCTGTCGCCGGCCATGCGACCCCGCCCGACCTCGCGTCCGAGCCCACGGCCGGTACCTGCTCCTCGACCCCTCGGTCCTGTTCCGTCACCTAATGGCATAGCTGACCTCCAATGTCTACTGCGATTGACACAACGCAGCCGCGGCGGCCAGCGCCAACGCGCCGGACGTCACGCATCTACATCGCGATTGCTCCCGCCTGGTTCAACCTTCTTTGTGCAGTCGGTCTATGCGTCGATTGATGTCATTCACCTGGCTGCGCAGCCCCTCTAATTGCCCCTGCAATTCCTTCAACAGCCCAACAAGCGCAGCGTCAGCATTCTGTGGCGAAGACGCCGAGCCGGCGCCGCCCATCGCCCCACCCATTCCACGGCCCGCCAGTGCGGACGCGCCCGCGCCGAAATGCGACTCCACGTTTGGCGCCTTACTTCCACGGAAGCGCCCTTCCTTGTACCCGTCAATCGCCTGACCCACCGTCCCGCTCACGCCCGTGACCACTTCTATTCCCGCCGCCTCAAGCGCCTGAAACGCGTTGGGACCGCAGTTTCCGGTAAGAACCACCGTGGCTCCTGACTCCGCCACCATCTGGGCCGTTGCTATCCCGGCGCCATGTGCTGATGGGCCATTCGCATTGTCGATGGCTTCGAATTGCATCGTCTCAGGATCCACCACCACGAAGTACGCACAACGACCAAAGCGGGGATCAACATCCGAATCAAGCGCGGGCGAAGCAGCCGATATGGCAACCTTCATCGCTGATCTCCAGCCGACTCGCCTTCCAGGTCGCGCATCCGTCCCGAAATCGCGTCAAGCTCCTCCTTCAGCACTCCGGCCTGATTGCGCAGGTAGGCCAGTTCCTCTTCGCGCGTCACCTGGCGCGCATCCCAGGATCCCGCATAGGCGACCGGGTTCGGGTTGCGAGACACTGCGCCACGATGACCCCCGATTCTCCAACCGGCGCCGCGACCCAATCCTCGACCGAAACCTCGTCCGAACCCCATCCCACAACGGGGACCGGCAGTCCTGAAACCTGGCTGCCCGATTCCTGCACAGAACCCGGCGCCTCGACCGGTCATTGAACCCATTCCCATCGGTCCAGTTCCATCTCCTCTTGGCATCGTTCCGTCCTCCTTATATCCGTCTACATCATCCCGGTGCTGTGGAACGCGAAGTTCTCGCTCCACCGCTCGTTCAAATATCATCAGGTATCCGACCCTTCGAATCCGTTTCGTCCGGCTGTGCGACGGACGAAGAACCACGCGGAGCGCGATTCCCACGCACGCCGGCCGGGCCCCAACGGCCACACCAGCCGGCCGGGCCCCGGCCACCCTGACCATGCCCCCTCCCATGTGGCCCACGGCACGCAGCCGGAGACTCAAGCACCGGATGCACGTCGTGACCGTTACACGATGGACAGGCGACCGACGTCGCACCCGGAAGTGGTCCCGGCGGCAAGGTCCATTCATTGCCGTCACGACGGCATCGAAAGCGCGCGCCAGGAAACGCCACCGTTCCTCCTTCGACCTGGATGGCCTTGCCGTTCAGAATGGCGTCAGCCAATTTGCCCCTGGCCGATTTCAAGATCGTGTGGAATGTTGCGCGTGAGACGCCCATGCGGTCGGCGCACTCTTCCTGATGCAGATCTTCGATATCCTTCAAACGAACCGCCTCGACTTCCTCAAAGGCAAGCGTCACCATTTCCAGCGCGCCCATGGGTACTCCCGCCGGCTTGAAAAACGTCACCGCAGGGATACCCGTCACCTGTCTCAACTTGGTCGGCCTTGGCATACATCACTCACTTGCGTTTGAGTTTCTGACATATGTTAGAAACTTATCGCCGCCCTGTCAAATCGAAAGCCGGGGTCGTGTCGCAACAGGAAACGGGGAGAATCGGGGGGATGCTGTTGTGACACTGCCCGATACTCGGACGGGCACCGCACGCCGCGCCGGCAACAGGGCCGCTCGTCGAAGCGGTGAGGTCCAGCCGCACCGGGAATCACGCAGGTCAGCGGCCAACGTTCGCGTGACTTTCGGAAATCGCCGAAACAAGGAGGTGCGGAAAACAGTAGCTCAGGACCCTGGCCGGGCGTTGTCGAAGCAATAGAGCCAAAGGGCTATATCAATCTCCGGGACCGTCCACGAGGGGCCGAGCTTACTGACGTAGGTTTGCGCGAAACGCTCGTGCCAGCGCACCGCAGTAGCGGCATCCCCGCTCACATCGAGAAGCAGAGCGACGGCAACTTGCCGCGCACCGGGAGATTCCTGTCCCCAATCAAACGTGCAGCAACAGTCCTTGACTGCGCGAGACACAGGCGCATCGAGTGTCCGAGGATTATCCGCGCCGGTTGCGATAGCCGAGTCGAGCACCGTGACCACCCGGAGCCCATCCGCGATTGACCCGCTGTAGACGCGAGTCGGATGACGAGCATCCCGATAGTCCGGCGTCTGCGATGCGGCGTGGTCCATCGCCAAAGTGTGCCATACGGCGCGCCCAGGCGCCAGTTTGCATTGCCGCCGCGTGATGTTGACAATTGTATATGGCCACCTGGCACTCGTGCGATGGCACTCGGAGCGGCCATTTTCGGCCAACATCCGGCACGGCGTGCGATAAGACAGTTCCTTCTCCCTCCCATGCGCCGTAGACATCCGGCTCGGCCCAGCCGAGTCACCCCGGGCGCCCCGAGGAATGCGGCTCGCCCGCATCGCCGTCACATCATCCGGACTCCGGAGTTTTGTCTCGTGGCGAAATCGGGGAAAAGTGGCCACGAAGCTGTCAAACCCCGTCGCGCGCTTGACACGAGTATGGTATAGTTGACAGTCGTGAACTTCAGCGATACGTTGGCTCGTTTTCGTGTGAGCCGCCCGGTCAAGAAAGACCGGCCCACAGACGGCTCCGTGCGCGACTACCACAGCGTCGAAGAGGCCGGCAAGTACATTGATCCACCGGTGACGCGGCAAGCAGTCCATCAATGGATCAAACGTGGTGTGGGTGGCAACAAGCTTGAGGCCTTCAGAGTGGGGCGCGCTTACCTCGTGCAGCATTCGGCACTGGAATCGTTCTGCAAGGCCACTGGCAAGAAGCTCAGAGTCTGAGACCTGGGGGGGGCAGTTCCCGTCCGGGCGGATTCATAGTCGACCGCGCATTCCCGCGTTGAGTTTCTTGAGTGCAGTGCAAAGCTGACTACCTGCTGCCTGTCCCCAACAGCTCTGCTGTTACGCCGTCTCCCGTGCATATCTTGAGATACCAGCGCCTCGAATCAGCCCGACATTGAGTGGCTCCGTCGCGGTTGTCCTGCAGCCGCAATACGCATTCCCCGGCCCCGCGCTTGACAGCATCGACGGCTGTAGTTAGTCTCTGCACATGCTCGCAACGATGTCCGGCACCCCCTCCAGCGCGGACAGTCTTATTCCGGCCGTCGTCAGAAGCCTGCTCGCGAAGGATGAGGAGATGGAAGCTCGGTACGTGCTTGAAACACGCCGAGGCGTACGCGACAACGACTCGACTCATCGTGCTTCGAGATGGACAGACCACCAGTCTCGCGTATGACCGCATTGCCACAACCCGCGACATCTCAAAATCAAACGTATGGCTTATTCTCGGGGGCATGGCTCTTTTCGCCCTTGGAGGCACAAGCACCCTTTTCCCCGTAGCGGGCGCAATTCTGGTTCTTGTTGGTGCGCTGGCGAGAAGTCGCCGACTTGAAATATTCGTCACCGGCCTCACCCAATCGGTAGTTCTGGATGGAGCTCGAGAGG
Organism: uncultured Chloroflexia bacterium; assembly: GCA_963761225.1. Lineage (GTDB taxonomy): Bacteria > Chloroflexota > Dehalococcoidia > GIF9 > AB-539-J10 > SKVJ01. The sequence goes on from CAVXGE010000013.1 coordinate 27,596, forward strand.
TGTTGGGGCCGCTGACACAGAAACTTGCTCAGAAGCGGGCGAAACCGCCGGCCTGAATATCCCCGGCCACTCCACGATTCCCGGTCCGCCCCGGACACTGTCGGCGACTGAACAATCGCAGGGTTGACCCGCGGATTTCAAACGAGCGGAACCGAGACCGATGAATAACGGATTCGACTCCCCCCGGAGAACGGTGCGCGTCGTGACCGACAGTGTCGCGTGTCTACCGCAGCACTTAGTGCATCAGTACGGCATGTACATCATCCCGGTCAGGATTGCGGTTGATGGGGTTACATATCAGGACAGGGACGAGGAATTGGACGCGTCACTGATACGGAAGTTGCAGCAGGCGCCTGCTATTGACACTACCCCGTGGACGCCTGACACGTATTGCCACGAGTACCTCGAGGCCGGCCGATCGTCAACTGAATTGGTCCATGTCGTGGCGTTCTCCCAGTTCACGTCGACCATCTCTCTCGCCAGGACCGGAGCAGATATGGCACAGCACATCCGCCCCGAACTGAGAATACAAGTGTTCGACTCTGCCAGCACGGCCATGGCGCAGGGATTCGTCGCGCTTGCCGCTGCGCGAACCGCCGCCGAGGGGGGCACCGTCGAGGATGTGATTGCCGAAGCGGGGCGTGTGAGAAGCAGCGTCGAGTCTGCTTTCACCCTGGATTCACTGCGCTACGTAGCGCGGACCGGTCGTGTCACCAGGTTGATGGCATGGGCCAGCACGCTACTGAGTGTCAGGGCTGTCGTCGGACTATCTCAAGGCAAGGAACGTCCCATCGCACTTGCTCGCTCCGCTGCCCAAGCCGCCAATCGACTCTTCGAATTGGTTCGCGCCTCGTCAGCCAACGGGGGAACGCTGCACGTCGCTGTCATGGATTCCGGAGACACTCGCCAGTCCGAGCCGCTTCGCCGAACCATTGAGGAGCAACTGCACCCGGCCGAATGCATTGCGGCGCAGGTGAGCGCGGTTACCCGGGTGATAGCGGGACCCGGGCTTCTGGGCGTGGCGTACTACGTCAGCGGTGGGCCTGTGTCAGCACCCTCCGCGTGAGCAGACTTGCGCCGGTTGATCCAAACCCGTTATCCTCTGTTCAGGTAACCAAATGTCTGATTCCAAAATACACGTTGCAAAATCAGTCCTGATAATCCAGTCCGGTGTTCGAGCCCAGGTGGCTGCGACGTTCGCGCGACTGGGTATGCGAAAGAAAATGCTCCTGATTGGACTGCTGCCCGCTGCCTTCAGCCTGGGCTATCTGTTCTATCTCGGATGCGCCATCGGCTTCGGAATCTGCAAGGTGTGCGGCGGTGCCGAGAGCGGTATTCAGGGTCGCGTTCGCTCCATAGTCATCCCCATCCGCAATCACGAACTTCACCTGCATCACTGGTTGCTGTCGGTAGTCGCCGCAGGCACAAGTGCGCTGCAGGGGTATTTCCTCATAGCTCCCGCGCTGTTCTACGGAGTGCTCGGCGGCCTCATACTGCAAGGGATATATTGCTACAGCGACTGGCATCGTATCGTGAAGCGCCGGGTCCTGTGTCCTGAGCTTGAACCCGTGGAGTAAGGCTCGACCACAAGGTTCAGTTTCACCGCACAGAGGCTGTGGACGAATAATCCACGCTTGACCAAGCCCACAACCTTTCTACCCACCACGGGACAGCCATCCGAAACCTGCAAGCGAGACAGGTTCGGATTGGACGGGCGCCTCGCGTACGCATACAATATGGGAAGCGTGTCCGTGCTTGTTGCCGTCCCGGTGGCGGCTTCAGGATGCGCGGGAAGCAGTAGAGGAATGCGCCAACAATACCCTGTCTGTTGTTTCTCCCACACGCGTGAGCTGTGTTTGCGGCGCACGCGCTTTCGGTTGCTCGTCGCCCGTTCCGCGGCCCGCGCCTAGAGTCCGGCCAACTGTCGCCCTTACTACGCCGTGCCCTTTCATGAACACTCAATACCAATGTGATTGTACTTTGCACTGCTTCGCCGCGACGCGACGGCATGGAGAGTTCGTCTTGAGTCCGAGGATACTCTGCGGAATCGCGTCGTGCTGGAACTACGGTGGTTCATCCACCGCAATAGAGGAATTGGAGAGCATACATGCACTATCGTAACGACATACGAAACATAGCAATCATCGCGCACGTGGACCACGGGAAGACCACGCTGGTCGATGCTCTGCTCAAGCAGAGCCACGTGTTCCGCGATAACCAGAAGGTGGGTGAACTGGTCATGGACCAGAACGCTCTCGAACGTGAGAAGGGTATCACCATCATGGCGAAGAATACCGCCGTGATGTACAAAGGCGTGAAGATCAACATCATCGACACCCCGGGACACGCGGATTTCGGAGGCGAAGTGGAGCGCGTCATCAGCATGGCGGACGGCTGTCTCTTGCTGATAGATTCGGTGGAAGGCCCCATGCCTCAGACGCGCTTCGTGCTACGTCATGCGTTCAACCGGGGACTGGTTCCCATCGTCGTTATCAACAAGATGGACCGGAAGAATGCACGGGTCCCGGAAGTGCTCCGTTTGACGCAGGACCTCTTCCTGGATCTCGCCACCACCTCGGAACAATTGGACTTCCCCGTTCTGTACGCGAGCGGCAAAGAGGGCACGGTAAGTACGGACCCGCACACGAGGGGCACCGATGTGGCTCCGCTTTTTGAAGCGATACTCGCCCGGGTTCCGCCTCCGCAGATTGAGAACGGCCCCTTCCAGATGCTGGTGTCCAACCTCGACTATGACAACCACAAGGGCAAGATCGCAATCGGTAGAATCTGGAGGGGAGATGTCAAGCCGCACGACCCGGTGATCTGCATGGGTAGGGACGACACGGTGGCCCGTTACGAGATTGCCGAGGTGCTGACTTACCTCGGACTGGCGCGGCTCGAGGTCCCCTCGGCGGATGCCGGCGACATCGTGGCGGTGACCGGATTGAAAGAAGTGTCCATCGGAGACACCCTCGCGAGTCCCGACCGCGTGGAGGCGTTGCCACGAATAGAGATCGGTGAGCCCACGGTCGAGATGACGTTCGGCGTCAACACGTCTCCGTACGCGGGAAGGGAAGGCGAGTTCTGCACAACGAGGCAGCTACGCAAGCGGCTCTACAAAGAGTTGGAGACCAACCTCAGTCTGCAGAGTCCAGGACACCGAGAATCCGGATACATTCATGGTCAAGGGCAGAGGAGAACTGCACCTCGCCGTACTCATTGAGACCATGCGTCGCGAGGGCTACGAGTTTCAAGTCTCGAAACCCGAGGCGATTACCAAAGTAGTCAACGGGACACTGATGGAGCCCGTGGAGCAACTCGTTATCGATACGAAAGATGAGCACATCGGCATACTGACGGAACTGCTCAGCAAGCGGCAGGCGGAACTGACGGACATGCGGAGCGACGGCAACGACAACGTTCGACTGGAGTACCGGATACCCACCAAGGGACTTATCGGGTTCCGGAGCGCCTTCCTCACTTCCACGCGGGGTGACGGCGTGATGAACACCCTGTATCTCGGCTATGAGCCCTGGCGCAAAGATCTGCAGACGACCCGAAATGGCGTACTGGTCGCATCAGACGAGGGAAAGGCCACCACCTACGGTCTCGACAATGCCCAGGGGCGCGGAACCACGCTGATTGAGCCGGGAACAATGGTCTACGAAGGCATGATTGTCGGTTCAAACACCCGGCCTCAGGATATGGCCGTCAACGTATGCAAGGAAAAGAAGAAGACCAACATGCGTTCGTCCACTTCGGACATCGCGGTGAAGCTCGAGCCGGCAGTGCAACTGAGCCTTGAACAGTCGCTGGACTTTGTGGCGCAAGACGAACTGGTTGAGGTGACGCCGCAGAACATTCGCCTGAGAAAGAAGCTGTTGACACAGCAACAGCGTCTGAGGGCCATTGCCCGCAGCTCAGCCTCGTAACAGTGCGCGGCCATGAGTGGTACGCAACTCGTCATGCCATCGGCTGTCGCACTGTGGTAGAGAGCGAGTTCATTGCCCCGCGAGAACTACAGGGAGTAGTCCACCGCCCATCTGCAGGCGCGTAACAGCGCCCCGGCCGTCGAGGCAATCATCCAGCGACGTTCCGCGTTCTTGCCCGACTCGCGTAGCTGCTCAGCGGTGCTGGCGGACGCGGCGGGTGCAGTGACAACTCGTCCCCGGTCGACGAATCGTTCCGCGTTGCGACAGGATGGAGTAGGAACCTCCTCCATCGCGGTCATTGCCTTAGCCAAATGGGAACCGCATAATCCATGCATCTGACCGGCATTTCATCGCGTCAAATACATCAATGAGCATTCGAACCGAGATTCTGCGACATGTCATGGCTCCGGCGTTCGACCATCTGCGAGGAACCGCCACGATGAAGCGCCTCGCGCATCTCGAAGAATCGCAATGGTGGTCTCAGCGAACGGATTCAGGAGCAACAATCCATCCACCTGAGAGACCTCATGCATCGTGCCTACATGCACGTGCCCTACTACCGCCGCATTATGGATGAGCGTGCGCTCGATTATCGCGACATCACACGGGTTGAAGACCTGGAAAGACTGCCGCCTCTCACCAAGTCAGACATCCAGGCTCATGGCGAGGAGCTTCTGAATACCGTCATCCCGCGTGATGAGCTGAGGTCAGGAACCTCAGGAGGAACCACAGGCGAACGCCTCAAATTCTATTCCACTCGACGTGAGCGCCTGACATATGCCTACGCCAGGTGGGCACTACTCCAGGGATGGACCGGCGTGCAAGTCGGCGAACCTCACATAGCCCTGAGGCAGCGCAGTGCCGGGGCTGCCCGCGGCGTCCTCGGCAAGATCAGTCTATTACTGCAGCAACTTACCGTAATCGATACCATGTCGGTGGTTGAGGAGAACCTGTATGACCTTGTTCGCTCGCTCCACCGCCTTCGGCCGCGCACTATCTTCTCATATCCAAGCGCCCTCGTCCTTCATCGCGTCGTTCGCGCTGTCCCACGGACTCGAGTGTCCAAGGGTGCCCGCAGTCTGCGTGGGCGGTGAGTTCATGCACACGCGCCAGAGGTCCGTCTTGACGTCGGCTTTCGGGAGCGTTCCTTACGTCAGGTACGGCTCGAATGAATTGCACGAAGTGGCGAGCCAGTGCGAGGTTCAGGACGGCCTTCACATCCATAGCGAGGACTTTGTTGTCGAAGTGGTGGACGATTCCGGCTCGCCAGTGCCTCCGGGCCGCCGGGGGCGGCTGCTTATTACCAGCTTGCACAACGACGGCATGCCATTCATCCGCTACGCGACGGGCGACATCGGCACTTTGCGGACTGACGTCTGTCCCTGCGGGCGCGGCCTTCCGTTGCTGGATGTTCGCATAGCGCGCACTCGCGACATGATTGTGCCGCCGGCTGGTGCGCGCACGGCGGCAATCGACGTCGACATTGCATCGTTGCTGCCTCCCGATACAGTGAATTACCAACTCGTGCAGGAAAGCGTCGACCACTTCCTATTGCGCGCGGTAACAGCGGAGGCCGCCGGCAGCCCGGCATGCGCGACACTGCAGCGCGAGACATCCGAACGATTGAGTTCGACACTGGGCGCGCCAGTGAGCGTGCAGGTACAACCTGTCGCCGACATAGACATGAACATGTCCGGGAAACGACTTGCCTTCATTTCGAAAATTACTCGCGACCCGGTGGCGGAGATGCCCGTCATCGGTATGGTCGTCGCCCGCGGAAAAGAGCCGATGAGCCTGTACAACGATTTGGCACGGAACGTGATGGCCCCGGCACTCGACCTCATCAGAGGATGCACACCATGGCATGCCTCAGCGAACTGGAAGAAACCCAGTGGTGGACAGCGCGTCAGATCGAGGAGTTGCAGCAGAAGCGCCTCCAAGAGATGATTCATCATGCCTATTCTCACGTCGCGTACTATCGCGAGTTGATGCAGGAACGAGGACTTGAGCCCCGCCACGTTCAGACAGCAGAAGATCTGTCAAAGCTGCCGGTGCTCACCAAAGCTGTTGTGCGCAGCCGGATAAGCGACATGACCGCTGACGACGTTGCCAAAGCGCAACCTGCTCAGTTCCCGAACCGGCGGTTCAACCGGCAGTCCATTGGCCTTCTTCACCACCAAGCACGACTGGATGAGCCATGGCCGGGCGCGCGGTTTGTTGGCCATGGAGTGGGCAGGAATCGAATTGGGCGACAAAGTCGTCTCCTTCGCCACCGGTTTCGGCGCCCGGCACCGTGTTCGAAAGGCGGATTCGACCAGTCAGCCTCAGACTCCGACGTGCAACGCAGATTCGTGTAGGGTCACAATCGAAGGACGCGCTGGACGATGTGGTCCGACTGCTTCACCGCATAAGGCCGAAGGCCCTCGCAGCCTATCCAAGCACGTTGTCCCTTGTCGCCTCGCACATACGGGACAGTGGACACCCCGCTCCGCAATTGCATGCCATCCTGACCGGCGGTGAGCAGGTGTTCGATCACCAAAGGTCGCTTCTCAATGACGTCTTCGGCGTGCAACCCTATTCAAGATACGGCTCTCACGAGAACTACCTGATGGCAACAGAGTGCGGGGCGCACTCCGGACTGCACGTTTTTGCACAGGACCACGTACTGGAAATCGTGGATGAGTGCGGCTATCCCGTCGCTCCGGGCGTCGAAGGACGCGTAGTCGTGACGAATCTCCACGCCCGCGGGATGCCGTTTATACGCTACGATACCGGTGACATCGGCTCCTACACCGTTGCTCCGTGCTCCTGCGGACGCGGCATGCCGCTGCTGGACCTGAAATCGGGGCGGCGCTGCGACACCATCTATACACGTTCCGGGGCCCGCTTCGCGGGTACCGGGATCGGCATATCCCGTTTCGCACTGCTGGGCGCTTCGCAGTTCCAGCTGGTGCAGGAGGACCTTGACCATCTCACCGTCCGCCTCGTTATGCCAGGCGCCACAACGGGTGAGGCGCAAAGAACCGCGCGACGGGGAGTGGACGAGATAGTGCGCCGGACCATAGGGCCGGAAATGGACATTAGCGTCGAATTCGTCGACCGTATCGAGCCGTCGCCGGCGGGCAAGTATGTTCCCGTAATCTCTAAGGTGGATCCGGATTCCTGGCTCAAGAGGCCACTGCCGTGAGCCTCTACAACGTGTTTGCAAGGCACGTGTTTGCGCCGGCATACGACGTCCTGCGAGGCACGCACACCGCGCGGTGCCTGGGAGAACTTGAGCGGTCACAGTGGTGGCCTCTTGAGCGCATCGACGAATTGCAGTCGCGAAGGCTGCGGATGCTCATCGACCATGCGTATCGCACCGTGCCGCACTACCGCGCCATCATGATCGAACGCGGACTTACTCCGGCGGATATCCGCTCGGCGCCCGACCTGCAAGCCTTGCCTGTGCTCACGCGACCCGATGTACAGGAGCGCGGTGCCCAGTTGCTGGCGGAAGGCTTCCCGACAAGGTCAGTTGCGTCTCACCAAGACCAGCGGCTCGAAGGGCACGCCGCTAGTGTTCTATGGAACGCGCGAAGACCACGTGAACTGCGGATTCGCGAGAGGCGTTCGCGCCCTCGAGATGACCGGCCTCCGCCTGGGTGACAGGACGGCGAACATCGGCAGGCCACGTCTGTATGCCACGACGCGTGAGCGCCTGCTTCGCCAATGGGGAGAACGTTTCCGGCGCAAGATACTGGTGTCAGCAGACGACCTCACCGACGAGTGGACTGCCCGCCATCGTCCAGAATCTCAATAAGACCCGTTTGACCGGCGGCATCGCCGGGTACCCCAACGCTGTGGCGGTTATCGCCGCCTTTATCCTGGACACCGGAGCAAAAGCCCCCGCCGTCGGGACGGTCATGACCGGCGGCGCAGAACTGCGCAGGCACGATAGAGAGCTGATCAGCGAGGCGTTCGGCACGGAGCCATACTCGAATTATGGGGCATACGAGGCATTCGCCATCGCGTGTGAGTGCGAGGCGCACAACGGACTCCATATCGCCGCCGAAGACCTGGTAGTTGAGATCGTCGACGAAGCGGGAATGCCTGTATCCGCCGGCGCGAAGGCAGGATTGTAGTCACGAACCTGCACAACTACGGCATGCCGTTCATCCGATACGATTTGGGGACATCGGCTCGCTACTGGAAGGCGAGTGCCCATGCGGACGAACGCTGCCACGACTGGGTTCCGTCATCGGCAGGAAGACCGGGTTCCTGATAACACGAAGCGGCAGGCGCATGTTCTCGGGCACCTTCTACCTGGACCGCCTCGCCGGACTGGGGATGAGGCAGTACCAGGTTATCCAGGAGGACTATGGACAATGTGTCAATGAAGCTCATCCCATCTCCGGAAGCGGCGACCGCAAGCGCGCTTGCGTCGCTGGAACCACGGTGCGGCAGATGTTCGAGTCGAAATTCGGCAATGAACTTACCCTCCACATCGAATTTGTAAGCCGCATCGAACCAACCGCGGCAGGCAAACACGTCTACATGATTTCCCGGGTGACCGAAACCGTCCAACCCTGACGCCCGAGACGATTACCGGGCGAAGAGGAACCGCCGGTCACAGGCACCGACGCCCATTGTGGCAGAGGACTCGGCAGACAAGCGAAATTGGACTGTCGGTGCCCGGTGATTCTCTAGCACGGTCAAGCGCCAACGTCGCATGCGCCAGTCTCCGTCGGCCTCGCACACACGCGTTCCCCGATGACAATCGGGGCGGCAGTACGTCACCGTGAGTCGGGACGCGCGGACTATCGCAACCGGGGGTCCGGACATGCCGGCGACTGGAGACACGCGCTATCGGTCAGTTCCCGGCCAAGGACACGGTGAACGCCACTATAACTGAACTGCGGACTTGTGACACAATGGATACGCCATGGTGACAAGGGTGGAGGCCGAGAACGCGCCGCGCAAGCTGCCGAGCCGCCGTATGATTCTTGTGGCGGCTGCCATCGTCGCTGCAGTAGCTCTCATCATCGCGGGAGCACGCTCCATCACCGGGGACGAGCCACCCGCCGCACCGCCTGAGTCCGCGACGCCCAACTCACCCGTCATCACGGACGCCACCTTCGTGCTGCAGAACTACGGGACCCTCACGTCCGAGGAGAAGCAGTTCTGGCAGGACCTGACACTCGATGATGCTGTGAGCTACGGGTTACCGCTGTGCCGGTACAACCGCTACTACACGCGCTTCTTTCTCAAGGAAGGCGAAACGGTGGAGATAACCGTCGAGGCGAACACTCCCCTCGGAGCGTCGTTGAACGGTGCCGTCGAGGGAATCTCGTTGATGCTGATACCAGGCGGCGCCCCGTTTGAACAATCGCTCACACAGTCGTATCTTCCGCCCACCGAGGCCGGAAATGGCGGCTATTTCACCCGCCTGGAGCGGGCCGGCAGCAACTGGACCGTTTCCTGGGCGATTTCAGCAGCAGGCAGTGACTACTATTGGCTCATCCTGACCAACACCGCGCGCCAGGACGCCTGGTGCCATCTCACAGTGAACGTGCCATCAGTCTAGAGGAGTCAGCATGGAAGAAGAAGAGACGCAGGCCGGCAGTGACTTCGAGGGTTATCACGTCGCCGAGGACCATGCCTTGGAAAAAGCACTCGATGAATACAAGGCGGCTGACGAGCGTGTCTGGACGCTGACAAGCAAGTACCTATACCCACCCGAGGAAGTACCGTACGTGGGGCAGCGTCAACTGGTATTTCCTAACGTTGCCGCTCGAGACGAATACGCCGAGGCTGAGCGCCTTGCAAGAGAAGCCCAGAACAAGTACGAGCGCATCGCATCGGAGCGCCAGAAGCGCGAACAGGCGGACAAGAAGTAGCGGTTGGCATTCGATGTCCTCACTTCTCGGCCGGCTTGAGGCGACCGTCTCGAATCCGTTACCAACACCGCGCTGCCTCACCCGTCTATCGCAGTCGGTAACGCCACAACGGAGTGCCGCGGGCGGTCACCACATGTGGTTTGCATGCACGACGGTCCCGCGTTACCCTTGCGGACACCGGGTCGCCGAATTACCGACGACCCGTTGATTGAATGGGAGGCTTGGGGCGGATGAGGGGGAGGGGCAGTCACCCTGCGTGACCTTCTGGAATTGCCGACAATCCGCGGAAATCGGCGAATCCGCCAGCGCGGTCGTTACATCAGCGGGAGGAACGAGGACATGGATAGAAAGAACATCCTGTACTATGCTGCGGCAGCAGGCACTATCCTTGTGTTTGTCATCGCGCTCATCGGACTCGCGACTCGTGGCAACTCGGACGCCCTGCCTGGCGCAACGGACGAGCGGGCGGTAGTTAACGCCTACCAGCAGGGATACATCGACGGCTATTCGAAGGGATATTCGGACGGCTTCTCAGCAGGGATGGCATCCGGGACGGTCGAGTCGACGACGGCCATGATCAGCGAGCGTCGCGGATGCACGGTAGTGACTCCTATTACGAATGGCGTGTTCGAGAATGGCAATCCGGAACCATGAAGCACTGAATGCGGGCAACCCGCGCGAATCGGACAACTCTGTTTAGCGTTAGCCGCACGGAGAGAGACCTTATGTCACCACAACAGGGGGATGAAGTCCGCCACTGGGCGGCAACGTTACAGCAAGCCGAGCGGGCCTACTGGGACCTTGTGTCCAAGTACGTTGTGCTCGGTGCACCCGTGCCCGGGGAGCCGAGGAAATCGCCATCGCGCGTATTCGACGTCGCCGCGGTGAGAGAGTTCGAAGCTGCAGAGAGGGAGCGACGCAAAGCAGCAGACAGTTTCCATGCGATGCTGAGGCATCGTGCCCGCGCAATGGATGAATAGCTGGCGATAGTTCAGAACGCAAGAAACAGCCAGTACACCCCCAGACACACCGCTGTCACGGGAATTCCGGCCCGTGCAAACTCCGCAAACGTGAGGACAACTCCGCATCTCTTCTCGGCGTTCTGAATGATGATGACGTTGCTGGCGGCGCCAAGAACGGTGAGCGTGCCTGCCATGGTGGCTCCTGCCGCCAGCGCCATATACGCAGACACGGGGACATGCATCTCGCCCAGCAACGGCAGATAGAGTGCGGTCAAGGGGACGTTTGAGAGAACCTGCGACGCCAGGATGCTGACTATCAGTATCACTCCGGGCGCACCCGTGTCCAGGTCTGTCGACTCGAGGGCCCGCTGCAGATAACCCGACAGCCAGACACTCTGCACGAGTATGAACATCGCCGCAAAGAATACGAGGGTAGTCCAGTCAATCCTCTTCATGATGCCGCTCCGCTTCGGACTCCCCAACAGCACGGGAAGAGCAGCGCCTATCGCTATGTAGGTGAGACGAAATTCAAGTTGAATGCCGCTGAAGACCAGCATTATCTTCAGAAGGAGCATCGCCACAAGAACGACGAGAGAAGCCTTGCAGAGTCTCGCAAGCGCGGGGTCGGCCAGGGGCACTGAAATGTGCACTATTGCAGTGCCACCGAAGTCCCGCCGGTAGAGCATCCTCAGAATCCAGTACGCCGCCACGAGGCAGACGAGAGTCGGCACCAGGAGTGACTTACCAAAGGTGACGAACGGATTGGCCACGTCCCCGTGTAGCGCTACCAATAGATTCTGCGGATTGCCGATGGGGCTCGCGACACTACCGATGGTGACCGCACAGGCGAGCGCGACCAGCAAAGACTGTGGACGCAGGTGGGCGGACCGCGCAAGCAGAAGCACGACCGGTGTCCCTATGATAGCCATCGTGTCGTTCATCACCAGCGCGGAGAACAGCCCCATGACAAACAGTACCGCCAGAAGCAACGCGCTCGAGGTGCGTGCGTGCCGGAACACGCGGTATGACAGATACGAGAGGTACCCGCTCTCCTCCATCGCCTGGCCTACCGCAAACATTCCCAGCAGGAACACCATCACGTCGAGATTGACGGCACCAACCGCGTCCCTCGGCGATATCTGTCCGAGCACCAGCACGACTACTGCGCCGAGCAACATCACCTGCCATATCTGAAGTCGGATGCGCCCGACGCGGCGTACGGCGATCAGGATGAACACGAGGGCGAGAACAACGAGGGATATCATGAGGAGGAGGCGTCAGCGGTGAACTTCTTCTGTCTGCAGCGCGGCGAAGTCTATCATCAGCACACTCCGACTTCAATTCCCATTGGATAGCGGGACCTGACGCAACGGCTGCTGTTCACTAATGTAAACGTATCACTACTGCGAGAGCGGAGTCGTGACCCAGGCGGGGACGCGGCGCCATGCGGCCCGCAATTCCCGCCGGTGGCTGCTCCACTCTGCATCATGACTCGCGAGCAGCGTCCAGAACCGTTTCGAGTGGTCCATACGCAGCGTGTGGCACAGCTCGTGCAACATGACGTGGCGCGCCAGTTCCGGCGCCACGAACAGCAGCTTGACGTTAAGACTTACGGTGCCATTTCGGGAGCAACTGGCCCAGCGAGTCCGCTGGATTCTCACGGCGACACGCCGCACGGTGAAACCACGTTCACCGGCAACGTTTCCCAGCATCGCGACCAACCGCGCGTTTGCAGCCCGGCGCAGCCACCGCACCAGTGCCCGCCGGCAAGCCTCGCGATCCTCAACTGCTCCGCTGACGTCAAGCAGGGGACCCGCGCGTGCGTCAACCCTGACGCTGGCAGAGGCGGTCGGGCGATAGCGCACGGCCCAGTCACTGCCATCAACGTTCAGGTGAATCCGGTCCGGCAGGAGGACACGGTCAGTCTGCAGCGCCTCAGTTCTTCTCTCGGCGGCCCGCTTCGAAGCGCGTTCAATCCATGCGCGATTGGACGCGATGATGCCCGGAACGCGGCTGGCGTCGAATCGCCGTGGAACCACCACAACTAACTCCCCGGAATCGGACAGTCTCAGCCAGACGTGCCGGGCGCGAGTGCTCCGCCGTATCGTGAAGTCCATTTCAGAATGACGCCGGCAGCCAGAATTACCCATTCGCGCGATTCATCAGAACGCTCCGTGGCTATGCGAGACGAGGGCTGTCCATTTCAGCCGCTCAAGTACGCCGGGCATGATAGGTCCCGAGCCGCATCCGGCCAACGATGGCTGCTACGGTACGACAGCGTCCCGGTCCGTCGTACTCCCCGTGCGTCCCGCCCGACGCGCCAGAAAGCCGGCAGCAGACAGTATCGGGACAATCAGGAAATAGATGGTATATACAAGCGACGCCTCAATAGCGCCATCCAATTGCGCGGCTATGAAAGTCCACAGGACAGCGGCAACCACGGCACCAATCACTCCCAGCGCGAGCGAGCCCTGGATGTGAAGCACCCTGCGCAGCATCAGAAGACCGCCAACGGCCCCCAATGGGTAGCCCAGAAGGGAACCCCCGACAGCGCCGGCAACCCAGCCAACGCCCGAAGCTTCATCGCGAAGAACGAAGCCCGAGACCACACCCACAATTCCGGCACACACCAATCCCGCAACGGCGACTCCCGCAGCGATGAGCACGAACTGAAAGATGCGTTGTTTCCCGGGTGACGTCTCGTATCCAGCCATGACACTACTATATGCGGGTGAATGGCCTGAGCACAATGCCATATCGGTCTGCAACCGGCCCCACTGTCGTGGCGCCTCCACCACAGCTCAACAACTCACCTTGACAGCCCCGGCGCCGTGCGGGTAGCCTTGGCCGTCGCCGCGTACACCGTGCGGAGGCCCCGCGCAATGCACGGCCCCCGGAACATGAGTTCCGGGGTTGATTTCAGTGAAGCCACGCACAATCATATGCAGAAACAGGACAGTGCAGCCGGCACGGGCCCCGGACCACGCGGGGCTATCGCTATTGTGGCCGAGACTTTTCGACTGTACGGCCGCAATCTTGTCCCCTTTCTGGCCACCGCGGCCGTCGTCACCCTGCCCCTCGTGGCTGCCGGTTGGGCCGCATTCGGTCCGAACTTTATGGCGCTGATGTTCAACGTCCCCGGCGGGCCATCCGCGGACATCGATGCCACCACAATGGCAGGCATTGCCGCCTACAGCGTGCTCTATGCGCTTGGACTGTTGGCGGTGACGGCCGCTATAGCCGAGTCGGGCGCGCGTGTTCTGACCGGTTCCTCGTTATCAGTGGGCCGGGCGTATGGGACGGCGATACGCCGACTGCCTCATATGCTCGGTGTCAGTATCATCATTGCCATCGCGATCGGCGTTCCTGTGAGCGTGCTGGCCATCCTCGCGGCGGAAACCGGAGGCATGTTCGGCAGCGCACTGCTGGCGACGGCGGTGGGACTCGGCACGTACTTCACCGTCAGACTGATGTTCGCCGTGTTCATCGCCCTGATTGAAGGCGCCGGGGCGTTGACGGCTATCTCTCGTAGTTGGACGCTCGTATCGAGAGCATGGCTGGCGACCTTCGGCAAGCTGGTAGTTGTGTCTCTCGCCGTCGCCATCGTCGAGATTGCCCTGCAATCGGTCGGTTCAGCAATTCCCGGACTCGACACGGTAGTGCTTGCGTTGGTAGTTACGCCTCTCACGGTGATCGGCAACCTGCTCATCTATCTTGACCTGCGTTCTCGCAAGGAGTCCCTCACGTCAGACCGCCTGATGGCTGAACTCGAACAACTCCCCTCCTAGCCAGACCAATGCGGCCAACCAGCAACTATCCGCCCGCGTTCGCCGGGATGGCTTCCACATATCGTCCGCTGCGATAGCATCGTGGATGGGAGATGCGCTCGTCGTATTGGGTGGCGGGCGTCTTCCCGGGACAAGACCGGAACCTCCTCCGGACAACGGTGTATGGTCAGGTAGTACATGACTTGGAGGGGGCATTCATACGTGGGCAGGCCGGCAAACGCGCTGCGCTGGTCCTCGGAGACTGTCACCGGCAAAGTCCACGCGACGTCTTTACGTTGTCGCAGACTTCGCGCCCCGCGGCACCGCCTCCCTGCCACTCTGTACTGTCCCAACTGAAAGGCTTATCCTCAGTGCGGCTATTGAACTCCGTGGAGCTGCGGCGATTCGCGGGGCCGGAGAAAGATGCGCAAAGCAGTAAGCGATACAATTGCGTGGCTGCCGCCGGGTAGTACGCGAGGAGGAACGCAGACATGGTAAAGCTAATCTCGCTCGTCTACAGGAAGAAGGGGCTGAGCGACTCGGAATTCTACGGATACTGGCGGGAAAAGCACGGGCCGCTGGTGGCGAGTCTGATACCGTTCGCCAGACGTTACGTACAGAACCACCCGATAGAATGGACCGGTTTGACCTACGACGCCGATGGCATCGTAGAGATGTGGTTCGACGACGATGATCAACTGGGCAGCTACCTGGAATGGCGAACCACCGTCGAAGCGACTGAACTGAAGGAGGACGAGGACCGATTCCAGGACTTCAAGAAGACCCGACGTTTCGTAGTACGCGAATTCGAATTCCAGACCACCGGACGTCACTGGACTGCCGGAACCGGGCTCCCCGAGGGCGCCAGCTAGCCGGACCCATTAGGCACATCCGTCACCGGCCCGACGACCACTATCGCGCTTACGAGTTACACGGTGGACGGCGGACCGTCGAGTGCCCCGGGAAGTGACTCGACAAATGCTCGTATCTCGTCTCTCACCCTGCGGTACACGACCAGTCTGTCTTCCTGGTTAGCCATGTGTCGTGTCAGAAAGGGCGGATCATCAAATTCCTTGTGGAATTTCTTCGCGCTACCGGGAAACACGGGGCACGTTTCGCGGGCATGCGAACAGACAGTGACCACGTAGTCAATCGGCACGGTCACGAGTTCGCTGACATGCGTCGAGCGCCCCAAAGAGATGTCGATGCCGACCTCTGCCATGACTTTGACCGCCACGGGATCGACGTCTGTTACCTCGACACCCGCCGAATACGCCTCAAGGACATCGCCTTTCAGATGATTCGCCCAGCCTTCGGCCATGCGGCTGCGACACGAGTTGCCGGTGCACAAGAACAATACTCTGAACTTGTGCGCTGCATCCGTATTGCGCTCGTCCGGCATTGCATCCCTCCGCCCGTCACTGTAGCATAACACTGGCTTTCTGGAGGCCGACCGAGGCTCTTGCACAGGCGATACGGCTGTGTCTCAATGTGTCGCCAGGTCAGCGCCTGAGGTATTGAAGTGGGTTACAATGGTAGTGCACTGCCGCCGTGGCAGAGGAGGATTCGCGCCGGATGATCAAGGTCATCTCTCTCGTCTACAGGAAGAAAGGCATAAGCAGCAAACAGTTCCTGTCGTACTGGCTGGACAAGCATGGTGCGCTCGTGGTCGAGAACATCCCGGGCGTGTTGCACTACACGCAGAATCATCCGATAGCCAGCCCCGGTGCCCCCGATGACGCCGACGGCATCACCGAGATGTGGTTCGAGGACATGGATGCCTACAACGACTACATGGAATGGCGGGCTTCCGATGAAGCTAACGTCATGAAAGAGAGCGAGGATAAGTTCCTCGACGAGAGCCAGACCCGGCGCTACGTGGTTGAGGAGCACGTCTTCAAGAAGGTGGGGGTCTCAGGCCAGGTGTCGCGCCTGGACTAGCGGGGAGCCCTGGTCCAAGGCCACAGGTCAAATGCGTGCGGTGCAATGCACGAGTCGCACATGGCATGATGGATGACAGGGCTTTCGATGGTCTCATGAAGAGCTCCGGAACCTCAGGTTTCGTCGCAGGCGTGAAAGAAGCACAACAATGGAATATCCGCACGGCCCTATAGAAGAAATGTCCCGCGAGGAGATGGAGCGGCTGCTCAGGAAGGCGCGGTACGGCCGGCTCGGCCTGGCGTTCGAGAACGAAGCATACGTCGTACCGGTCACGCACGTTTTCGACGGCGAGGCGATCTGGTTCATCATCGGCAAGGAAGGCAAAACAACAACCTACCTCCAGGCCAATGCGCAGGCTTGTTTTCAGGTGGACGAATCTACTGTCGATGGATGGGCTTCTACCATCTGTTACGGCACGGTGGCGCTGAACGATTCCACCAGCTCCAAGTGCGAGTTCCTGAAACTGGTCGGCAGTACTTCGCCGACCGAGTCTGAACTGCAGCAGATGGACGTCTTCGTGTGCTTCCTCACCCTTGAGGAAATGACGGGCCGCAAGACCCCAGAGTACGTCATCTAGTTGGGTGTCAATCGCCATCCCCAACCGCTGCTCGAGCTGAACTGCCGGCATGCGAAACACCCGCATTGAGATCGGCACCTCGATCACAGGATTCGCACGTGGAAAAGCCGACTGACCAAGGAAACCTCGGGCCACTCCACAGACCTCAACATGCGTCATGAAATGGGCTCCGTTCTCCGTCCGTTGCCGGCGAAAACCACGCAACGGAATTCGGACGCGTTTCAAAGGAAGAGCGCAGCATTGGAGATAACTCGCGAGATTCCCCGCATAAGCCCGCACAACGCAGGCGTTCTTGCTGGTTGGGTGACTTCCACCCCGACCTGGTAGCCGCAGGAATCCCGACACGTCCCAATCACACATCGGCACGGTGATTAGACTGGGGCTACGCCATCGCCAGCCGGGCGAGCAGGTCGAGGCGCGGGGGAGAATATCTCCACCACTTTGCAGCCGGATTCGTGGGTGTACGTGCCGTGCTTGGACCCCGACGGCACTGTCATCATGTCGCCTGCCTTCAGGCGATAGAGCTTGCCGTCAACAAGCTGGTCGCGCTCTCCTTCAAGCACGATGACAATCTCCTCGGGTTCATGGCTGTGTACCGGAAACGATACGTGGGCATCTTGAATGATGAAACTGACCGTCATGTTCCGGGAGGCATACAAGTGCGCCTCCGAACCGGGCGCCAGCTTCAGCATGGGTAAGCCCCAGCACCGTTTCACCCGTTTCATTTCCTCATCCGTGGCGCGTGGTTCCGTGGGCTCCGACATGTCCTTCCCTCCTGTGCCTCATGCTCGGCTTGCTCCATAGTACACCGTCACTATCATGTCAGGGATTCGATTCGTGGCCGCAGACGGGGCACAGATGTACTGCGGCGGCGAGGGAAGCCACCGACGTGAACACTGAATGTGGCAGTGGTTATCGAATGAGGGCGTGAAAGACGCCCCGCGTTTCTCGCCATTCGAAATTGACATGGGAAGAGCGCCATCTATCTCGGCGGTTTCAGCTGCCCGGATAACGGTGCTCGCCGGAAACCGAAACGTCCATTCCCCAACGAAGTTCGCCCACTGTCTGCTTGACGACACCCGACCCGCTGTTGTAATAAGTGTCAGATTCTTCCGGTTCTCGGCTCGGTTGCGACCTGCCCGACGGAAAGTTGGGAGCGAAAGGAGAACACACGAGATTGAAGAAACCACGGGCACTGCAGATACACGCACGGGACAACGTCGCGGTGGCTGTGTCTGACGTCCACCAGGGGCAAATTGTCGAGGTGACAGGACCAACCGGCGAGGTCTCCGCGATAACGGCCGAAAGTGACATCCCATTCGGATTCAAAATTGCGCTCGCGGACATCGCGCCGGGAGACACCATCTTGAAGTATGGAGAGTCAATCGGCGAAGCTTCTCAGCCAATCAAGCGAGGTTATCTCGTTCATGTGGACAACATCCGCGGCAAGAGGGCCTAGTGAGGCTTCACTGCAGAGAAGGGGGAACAAATCGTGGCTGAATTCTTGGGATATGTGCGTCCGAACGGTACGGTAGGCACTCGAAACTGGGTACTGGTAGTCCCCGGAGGATTTCTCGCCGCGCAAATCGCCTCCTCCGTTAACGGTGTCCGGCACGTTAACTCGATCGACACGGGCAGCGGTCGCACGCATAGGGACAAGGAAACGCTCGCGCGTTTGCTGATAGGATTGGCTCTGAATCCCAACGTCGCGTCCGTCATCGTGCAGCAGGACGCCGTAAACCTCGGGACGACCGAGATCGCCCCTGACGTGCTGGCTGACGCCGTTGCGAAGTCGGGCAAGCGAGTCGAGGTGATACTTGCAGCGCGAGAGAAGGGCACGATGAGGGCTCTTGCACACGGTATCGAGCTAGCCCAGGAAATGGTGTATGAAGCCTCCCGTGTGCGCCGCGAACCAGCCGCCGAATCTCACATCACGGTGGGCGTGAAATGCGGCATGTCCGACGCCACGTCGGGAATCGCCGGGAATCCGGCAGTCGGAGCTGCCCTTGACCTTCTCGTCGAAGCGGGAGGGTCTGTGCTTTTCGGCGAGACCACCGAGGTCATCGGAGCAGAGCACATTGTGGCCCGCCGCGCCACGAGCCCGAAAGTAGCCAGGGAATTCCTGGAGATGGTGGCAATCACCGAGGCCCGGTCCAAGGCTGTCGGAGAAGATATTCGAGGAACAAATCCCGGTCCCGTCAACATTGCCGGAGGGCTCTCAACTCTCGAAGAGAAGTCGTTGGGCGCCATCCACAAAGTGGGCACCAGTCCTCTGATGGGCGTGTTGCGTTATGCCGAACGGCCATCATCAAATGGACTTCATTTTATGGACTCGTGGCAGACGTACTCATCCATGCTGCCGGGATTTGCGGCCTCGGGCGCCACTCTGACGATCTTCCAGCTCGGCGGCGAGACGCTGCCTGCCGGAGCAGTGCTCAGTCCGTCTCCGGCGGTCGTGACACCCCTGCTCTGGTCAACCGGCAATCCTCAGACGAGCCGCAACTGCAAAGCCAGCATCGATTTCAGTTCAGCCGGCATACTCGAGGGCAAGGAGACCATCCAGCAGGCCGGCGCCAGATTGCACCGGCTCCTCCTGGACATCGCCTCAGGGACGATGACCAGGTGCGAGCCTTTGGCTTACATAGCGCCGGTGATGCCGTACATGCTGGACGTTCCATTCTAGTCGACGGACACAATCGCCTGCCGCCGGTAGCTTTGTCATCAGGCTTGAAGTTCGGAATTCATCCGCCACCGGCAGATAGACTCGCGAATTCCGCGACGACGTTTGGTTCGGATATCATTTGCCTAGCCAAATAGGACGCGCGACGCGAGGCACGACCGTCATGGCGATTGTGAATGACGCCTACGTAAGGAGGGGATGACATGAAACTACCTGACTATATCAGCGTGGAAGAGGTAAAGCGCGTTTGTAAGGAACTGGGCATTCGAGACTGGACGGCACTCAAGGATTCCGGCGTATTGCCCGAGGAAGCGTCGAAGATACTTGCAGAAGTGAACACCACGCATATGCCCATATCCGTGGCCGATTTTCAGGCCGGACTGGAAGTCGAACTTGAGCACGGCGCAGTCTATTCCGATTCGAACGTCACCAACAACCACCCTGTCATCACCGGCAAGATAGTGATGGCGCACTTCAAGGAGTCGCTCGACTACTACCAGCGACTCGACGTGGCAGAGATCGAGGGAGACATGGCCAAGGCCGCGGCGGCCGGAGACGCGGCAAAACTGCTGGCCAAGTACAGGAAGCTGGTAGTTGCGAAGAAGGCATTAGCCCACGCCGAAGCGAAGCTGGTGAAATAGGCCTGAGCGCAACGTGAAGTCGTGGAGCGGGGCGAATGCCGAGCCACTCATGCCTCTAGCATGGCCCTGACTGTGCGCCCGAGCAGGCGAGTCGGCGGTCGAAGGCGCTGTTCATCATCGCGATGAAGTCTTCCTGGCTCATGAGGGGTTGCCGCACTCTCCGCAGCACCTCATCGCTCATCGAACCCGTTTGAACAAGCTCCTTCCCGGCATCGTATGCGGCTCTCAGGACGTCGTCAACGTCGAGACCTTGGGCCTTCATAAATCGAAGCGCCAGCCCATGGGGCCGCAGCAGCGCACCGGCGAACTGCATGCCATGGGAACGACTCAAATCTTGGACCTGTGCCACAAGAGGCGCAAACGCATCTGCTTCGTAGAAACCGCAGGTGGATACCAGCACCATCTTTTTATTCTTCACACGAGACGACGTCACATGCCGGGAGCGGCCGTCTTCCCCCACCTCATAGTACGGTGAGAGCAGCATGACGGAGCGCTCCATCACCCGCACCAGTCCGTGCGTCATGCCACCAACGTGCACGGGAGAGGCAAGGACCCATATATCCGCCTGCGCCATACGCTCCATCAATTCCGAGACCTCATCCTGGTAGATACAGGCACCGAACGTCTTGTACCAGCACGTCATGCGGACGCAGCATGGCTGCATCTTCAGTCCATAGGCCGAGACCCGCTCCACCTCGGCTCCCGCATCCATTGCGCCTGCGAGGTGTCGCTCAAGGACCATCGCGGTGTTGCCTTTCTCGCCATGAGGGCTGCCATCGATTGCTACGATTCTCATGAGCAACTATGGTACAACGAGGTGCATCGCACCGCCAACGGATCCCGACGTTGCGCAGCTGAAAGTGGAGTGGCATAATCCGTGCCACAGTCGGATGGAGGAGGTGTGGGCATGTCCAGCAAAACAACCGGAATTATCGCCCTGGTGCTCGGGATCATTGTGCTCATTTGGCCTTCCTGGACGTACATCATTTTTGGCATCCTGCTCATCCTTATCGGCGTGGCGTTGCTGATCGGCAAGATGAAGTCGCTCTTCTAGCGCCAGCTCGCCTCGCTCAACGGGGTTCGCCAAGCTTATATCTGCGTCCGAGCAGGTTGGACTAATCGCTTCGCCAGAGGAGGCTGCTGCACGTGCGGGTACTCATTACGGGCGGCACCGGCTACATTGGAGCCGAACTCGCCAGGCAGCTGGTGGCGCGCGGGGATCAGGTGGTCACGTTTGGACCCACATCCAATCCGGGTCGCGTGGCGGACATTGCCCGCGATATCATCATCGTGCGCGGCAATGTGGCCTACGAGTCCGAAGTCTTCAATGTCGTGAAAGACAATCGCATCGAGCGCATCTTTCACCTCGGTTCGATGCTCAGCCTTCCCTCGAATGCAAATCCCCAAGCCGCATTCCAAACGAACGTTGTCGGAACCATGAACGTATTGGAGGCGGCCCGCTTGTTCGACGTGCCCCAGGTCATCTTCACGAGCACCATAGGCACGTTTGCGCTGGGCGCGGGACAGGTAACGACGGACGACACTCTGCAGCGCCCCATCACCATGTATGGTTCCACCAAGTTATACTGCGAATGCGTGGGCCGGTTCTACCGCACCCGGTACGGGTTGGACTTCAGGTCCGTACGCTATCCCTCGATCATCGGTCCGGGCGCAAAGGTCCGAGTGGTTGCGCAATATAACTCCTGGATGATTGAATACCCCACCCTCGGCAAGCCGTTTGCATGCTTTGTCACTCCGCAGACAAAACGCCCGGCGATGTACTTCAAAGACGCCGTTCGGGCAGTGTCGATGATAGCCGATGCACCTGCCGACCGCATCGTGACGGTTAACTACAACGTGAGCGGCCTCAGCCCCACTCCTACGGCACAGGATATCGAACACGAGATACGCAAGCATTTCCCCCATGCAGTGGTGACGTACGAACCCGACCCGGCGGTCATGCGATACTACGAAACGGCAAAGACAGACGTATTCGACGACACGTGCGCCCGCGAGGAATGGAGTTGGATGCCACAATTCAAGTCGCTGGAATCGGTAGTTGCCGACTTCATTCAGGAAGTCAGAACACATGCATCGAGGTACAATCTGCCTTAACCGGACCCGGCACGGCTAAACTGGATACTATCGCAGGAAGTTCGCAAGCTCACGAGCGCCCGTTTGAGACGCTGTAGTGGCGCGGCAACGGGCAGGCGCCGCCGTACGGCGAGCATCCACCTCGTCAGACAAAGCGAATCCCATGAGATACTATGACTCTTGACCGGCTTGCGTTCATGAGCGGAGAGCGCACTGATTGCGCCATTCGTAGAAACTGTAGAGGGGGAAGAGAGACGTGCGCATATTGGTGACAGGCGGAACAGGATACATAGGGGCGGAGCTGGTGCGGTCACTCGTGGCAAAAGGTCACGAAGTGAGCACGTTCGGTCCATCGTCAAATCCCGGCCGCATCGCCGACATGATGGGCGACGTCTCGGTTATCCGAGGCAGCCTCGCCAACGCCTCAGAAGTCTTCAATGCTGTGCGAGACCGGCGCGCCGAACGCATCTTTCATCTGGGCTCAATGCTAAGCAGTCCGTCCCAAGCCGATCCGTGGGCATCATTCCAGGTGAACGTTGTGGGCACGGTGAACGTCTTCGAAGCCGCGCGATTGTTCGACGTACCACAGGTCATCTTCACCAGTTCCATCAGCACGTTCGCCATAGGAGCAGGCACGATCGCGACCGATTACACGATTCAGCGCCCTGCCACGATGTACGGCTCGGGAAAACTGTACTGCGAGTGCCTTGGCCGGTTCTACAAGTCCCGCTTCGGATTGGACTACCGTGGCGTTCGCTTCCCATCCGTCATCGGGCCCGGAACGACACAACGCACGGTGGCCCAGTACAACTCGTG
Organism: uncultured Chloroflexia bacterium; assembly: GCA_963761225.1. GTDB lineage: Bacteria > Chloroflexota > Dehalococcoidia > GIF9 > AB-539-J10 > SKVJ01. The sequence goes on from CAVXGE010000013.1 coordinate 50,885, forward strand.
GATGATTGAGTATCCTGCCATGGGAAAACCGTTTGAGTGCTTCGTGACTCCCGAAACGAAAGGGCCAGGCATGTACTTCAAAGACGCCGTCAGATCGCTCCAACTACTTTCGGACGCTTCTCTGGAATGCATCCAGACTTTGACCTACAATGTCGGTGGTCTGACCCCCACGCCTACGGCGAAGGACGTCGAATTGGCGGTTCGGGCCCACGTGCCGGACGCTGTGATTACCTACAATCCGGACCCTGCCATCATGCAGTATTACGCAAGCGCAAAGATGGAGGTGTTCGATGATACGTACGCTCGCGAGGAGTGGGGCTGGCGACCAGTATATGGCAGCCTCGATCAGATTGTGCCTGACTTCATCATGGAGGTGCGGACCAACGCCGCACGATACGGTCTACGCTGAATACAAGGCGCTTCCGGTGGGTACGGTTCGATGAATCGAAAGACCACGGCACGCGGACACGGTAATGCGGTACCGGACGGCGAGTGCCTCGTGGGAAGCGCGCTGCGTACGACTGAGAGAAAGGAAACATGCCGGGAAGACTCTCGAAACAATCGTTCCTCAATTCTCTTGCCTGCCCCAGGCTCGGCTGGTACAGCAGACTGGAGACGCCTCCGGTTCAGCTCGTCCCCGACCAGGGTACTGTGGCTGAACGCCTGCCTGTTGAAGAAGCAAAGGACATACATGAACGGTCGCGCTCGTTGTTCCTGGATGCGCCACTTGTTTCACGACCGGGCTTCGACGCGGCTTGCGGGCAAACGTTAGACCTTCTTGACCGTCCCTCCACAACCGCCGTTCTCGACGCTGCTTTCGGCACGTCCACGTGTCGCGCCCGCGCCGACGTGCTGGTGCGCACGGCCGACTCCTGGTACCTGTACAAAGTAAAAGACGCCACCTGGTACACAAACGAAATCGTCGATGAACTTGCCTATGAATGGATGGTTATCGACGCGTCGGGTGTCAGTCTGAGCGGCGCTTCGGTGCTCCTTGAATCAGACAAGTATCGCTCCGGCGCTTCCGACAGGGCGCTATTCGCCTCCCCGATGGACCTGACTTCGCAGGTCTTCGCACGAGCCTCAGAATTCAAGAAACTCCTTCCGCAACTGGACGCTGCCACACGAGCCAGTGCTGCCCCCGCCCCCCGCCTCATCCCTCATTGCCGGCGCTGTCCGCTGTTGCGGTCGTGCGTCGGGGCGGGCATATCCAACCACATCGTGGAACTGCCCCACCTGTCAGCGGCACAGTTGCAGAGGCTGGCGGCACACGGTTACCGGGCGATTGCGGATATTCCTGACTCCACGTCGCTCACCAAGCGGCAGGCGATTGTATGGCGGAGCGTCACCAGCGGCCGACCGATATTGACCGGCGATTTAAAGGGTCATCTGAGCGGCATACAGTGGCCTGCCTACTACCTTGACCTCGAAACGGTGAGCACGGCCATGCCGCTGTTTCCGGACGTTGCACCCTTTGAACAATTGCCTTTTCTCTATGCCATCCGGACGTGCGACCGCCCGGGCAGCCTGTTGGAGCACCGGGCATTCTTGTCTTCGCAAGACCGAACCGGCATTCGGGAACTGGCCGACCGCCTGCTGCAGGACGTGGGCTCGGAGGGAAGCATACTCGTCTATTCCGAATACCAGATTCGTGTCATCCGGGCACTAGCGCTGCGATTCCCCGGATTAGCGGACGCTCTTCGTAGACTCCTGGGCCGAACCTTCGTGATGGAGCCGATCATTCATCAGGACTTCTACCACCCCGCTTTCCATGGCAGGACTTCGCTCAGGAGCGTGGTGCAGGCGCTCGTACCAGGATTTACGTACATTGATCTGGAGATAGAGGACGCGGCATCGGCGCGCGCTTCTTTCGCGTTCCTGGTGAAAGGCGACTACTACAGTCCTGCGCGGGCGCCGCTCATCAGACGGGATCTATACGCGTACTGCGCCAGAGATACTCTCGCGCTGGTCAGGGTGCATGAGGCGCTGCAAGATCTCGCAGGGTCATAACGCACGAAGTTGCGGCAGGGAACCCTGCCGCAACTTCGTCCCCGTGGGCCGTGATTCACTACGAGCCAATAGCGACTGCCGCTTGTATCGTATACAACCGCCCTTCTCGCTCAAGAACCCAGCCGGCAATGTCCTGGGGCTTACTCGCGTCCCAGAACTTGGCACGATCTCCACCCGGAGTTCCGTCGGCCTTCTTCGACTCCTGGAATACAAGGTACTCCTTGCCTTTCGCCGGGTAGGACGAGTTTCGAACCACGGTGATGAACGGCTTGAGGTATGTATTTCCCAATTGGTACACGACCTCCTTGCCATTCTCAAGCGACGTGATCTGTTCGGCGAGGATATCCCTTGGCGTTACTTTGCGCTCTTTTCGGGTTCTGGCCTTCTGAGCGGCACCAAGTTCACCCCATGAATGCATCCAAGAACCGTACACTCCCATGCTTCCCTCCTCTCTCGGCCCCTACCGGGGACGAGACTATCGAACACTGACACCTGGCTGCCTGTCACCGCGGAGCGCCCCCGGTGTCATTGAGGACGCCAGCAAAATATGATTCTGAATCATGTGTCCCTCCTGAGCGCAGCGCCCGGACTTCTATCGACAGTGCCAACCGCGCCTGCCCCGAGCCACCCCGTGGCGTCACGCAACACTGCACTACAAGTTCGCTTATCGAGCCGTTCTCAAGTGCCGCCGGCCAAACGCGGCTGCGTCACTGATAGTGAGGAATGGGGCGGTGCGACGTTCGACGCAAGGAGACTCACCCGTAACTGGACGTCACGCGATGCGGACTCTGGGGTCGAGCACGCCCCCAAACTCTGGCAAGGAGCCCCACAACTTCACCTTTCGGCACTTTGTCATGCTCCACACCTCAATAGCGGTGCAGTCCACCTGACTTCGCTAACGGCATAATGCTAGCACCGGCGCGCGCAAAACGCGCAGGTCAGCACATATTATCTAACATAGAATTGCATATAATATTACATGTTAATGACATCACATGACCGACGGCCGGGTCATCAAAGCGGTCGAGTGCCGGCACCGCAGCCGAGAAATCATTCGCGGCGCCCGCACCTACGACGCGATGAGCAGATGCGCGACGAAAAAGTACACGCTGAGTCCGGAGATATCCATGACAGTCGTGACCAGGGGGGCGGACACCAGTGCGGGGTCCATCTTCCACAGTCGGAACAAGAAAGGAAGCGCACTGCCGACTGAAGTGGCCAGTACCGCCACGGACACGAGCGTTAACGCTACGACCATCGAGACATGTGAGTCGCGGCCCAGCCAATAGGACCAGACAAGCACGGCAGCCCCAAGAGACAGCCCAAGGAGCAGCCCGACGCTCAGCTCGCGGGCCGACGATGGAGAGCGCTCTGCGCGGCCATATTTCTCCCGTCGCGAGTCCACGAATCACTACTGTCGCTGACTGGGCGCCGATGTTGCCTCCGGTCCCGGTGAGCAATGGAATGAACGCGGCCAGCAGGACGACTTCCGCCAGCAGGTGTTCTTGACCGGCGATTATGGAGGCGGTCACGGTATTGACCACCAGCAGCAGAAGGAGCCATGAGATGCGTCGTCGCACAACGCTGAAGACACGCGTCGTAAAATAGCCACGTTCCGTGCCCTGGACGGCGCCGAAACGGTAGATGTCCTCGGTCGCTTCCTCCTCCATGATGTCCGCTACGTCATCCTGCGTGATGATGCCCACCAGTCGTTCTTCGCGGTCGACCACCGGCACGGCGAGAAGCCTGTTATCACGCAGCACGCTGGCCGCCTCCTCGCGGTCGCTGTGGGTGAACACCCTCCGCGGATTGGGATGTGTCACGTCGGCGACGCTCATGTCCGGGCGGGCGAGCACAAGCTCCTTCAGCGAGACGGTACCCTCGAGTCGGCGCCTCGGACCAATCACGTAGCACTCATAGATGGTCTCCCTATCCATGGCGAGAGTTCGTATTCGCTCCATCGCCTGGGCCACCGTCATGTTGCTGCGGAGGTCAACAAAGTAAGGGGTCATCTCACGGCCGGCCGAGTTCTCCTCGTAGCCAAGCAACTGAAGGGTTACCTGCCGCTGCTCCGGAGACAGCAGGCCCATGAGCCTTCGGGCCACAGACGCCGGTACTTCTTCGAGCAATTCCGTGCGGTCATCCGGAGACATCGCTTCAAGTAGCTGACTCACGGTACGGTTCGCCAACGACTCCAGCAGGCGATGCTGCGTGGGGCCATCGAAGTCGTCAAAGACCTCGACGGCGATGTCTTTTGGCAGAAGTCTGAAGGCCAGCGCCATCTCTTCCTCGGACACCGAATCGAGGAGAATCGCGATGTCAAGCGTGTCCATCACGATCAGACGTTCGCGCAAGGCCTTGAGGTTGCGGGATTCAATGAGTTCCTCGAAAGTCTTCTCGTCCAGAATTTCCATGACGTCAACCTCCAGGTTGTGAGTCCCACCCCGCCGCGTGTCTTCTTCTCCACGCTCCCGACAAAAGAAAACGCCACCCTGACCGGACATGGGTGGCGACTAGCGCGCAGCGCGAGCAGACGTTTCTATGGCGCCTTGTCGCGCTCCGGGGAATATTGAAGCCATGTCACTCGGCTTCCACCGGTACGCGATATGCTGTCACACCCTGTCGCCCCACTGCGCGGCAGCAGGCACAAACGAGTACGGTCGTCTGAATCGCTAGCTGATCCCATGTCTTCGAGTCACCAATCCGGAACACGCCCCGGCCCTATCCAAAGGCGTGGTCGGGGCATATTGTCCTCAAGCATTGTAGACTCCAACATCAATCTCGTCAACGAGAATCGCGCCGGAAGCCTCGTGGCCGGGCCCGCCGCATGCCCGTGCGACAGACGAATACCTCCGTTGACGTTGACTGACGATGAGTCTACACTCAGCCGCAAGACCGCATTGCTCATATCCCGGGCATGCGCAGTGTCTTCGCAAACAACGGCCTGCACTTCGCCGCAGGAATCACACTCGTGTGAGAAGGAGAACGGACGTTGAGTAGAGACAGATTTCGTGACAAGGTCATCATCGTGACGGGTGGAGGCTCCGGGTTGGGTGAGAGCTACTGCCGGGCGTTCGTAGCTGAAGGTGGCAAGATCGTGTGTGCCGATATCGACACTGTCGCAGCGACCCGCACCGTCCACTCGCTCGGCGACGGCTCGAAATCAGCCCTCGCCGTCACGTGCGACGTGACAAAGGCGGAGGATGTGCAACGGATGGTTGACGCGGCAATGGAGGCATTCGGCCGAATCGACGTCCTCATCAATAATGCAGGCGTCATCAGGCGGCGAAGCCTCATCGGAACCTCGGAAGAGGACTGGGACCGTGAACTGGATACCGACCTCAAAGGTCCATTCCTGTGCGCCAGGGCGGTAACGCCCCACATGATCGGCCGCGGCTATGGCAAGATAGTGAACATCTCCTCGGTTGCAGGCATCGTTGGATGCATCTCCACGGCATACGCGGCTTCCAAAGCAGGGATAAACGGGCTGACACGGCAGTGGGCGCTCGAGCTGGCCCCGCACGGCATTCGAGTGAACAGCGTAGCGCCGGGATACACTGAAACCCCGATCAATGAGCGGCTTCGCCAAACCCCGGCAGCCGCTCGAATCGGCGAATCCATTCCGCTCGGATGGGGCAAACCCGCGGACATTACGGCCGCGGTACTGTTCTTGAGCGCGAATGAGTCTGACTATATTACGGGACAGACCCTGGCTGTCGATGGCGGTCTGACCACGACGGTCGATCTCGGGCCCCAATACCGTACGTTCGACAGGTAGGCAGAATCAGCGCTGGCGCTGTCACGCGTACCAACCGCCCGCAGCGTTCTCCTGACACCATTCCGGCCGAGTGGGTTCAAACCACGCGTCTGGTATGCACGGTTGACACCCGCCGTCGCATCATGGACATCGCACACTGGCAACCACAACGAACCGGACTGCGACGCTGAAGCGGGACCGGGGTCTTGCCAGACTGGTGTGGTAACAATGCCCGCGAGTTTGCGTCCCTGAAGTAACGCGACTAAACCATCGCCGGCGGCAACATGTTACAGACAATGGCGGGATATGTTGCGGTACCTCGCCATGGGGATACCCTGTCTGCGTATATTTTGCAATCGGCAAACGGGGTGCTACTCTGCACATAAGACGCTGCCTCTACTCCACATTCGCGTCGAACCAGAACGGGAGTATGCTATGCCATTTATTAGCGGAGAAGTGAAATACTACAGGACCACTGAAGCCGCTCGACACATCGGGATATCCCGCAGCACGCTGCTGCGCTGGCTGGAACAAGGTCGAATCGCGATTCCGGTCAGGCGCGATCGCAACGGTTGGCGAGTGTTCACGATGGAAGAACTCGATGTGCTGAAACAGGCTGCTGAACATCTTGAAGAGCGCCTGTCATAGTGGGCCAGACGTTCCGGTTGCGGGAGATCGCGCCAGAACCGGCCGGCGCGCCGTGTGCCGTTAGAACCGCTGGCATGTGACGGCCCTTCGTGATTCTGTCCCCGCGCGCATGCCCGCCCGGTCCGTGAGCGGGCGCGACCGGCAGCGAAGGCGGCAGGAGCGGCACAGGCGTGCTTCGCCGGCGGCTGTGGCGGCGAAGCATCACCGGCGGGCGACGCGTCCTGTCCGTTATCCCATCGCTTCATTAAACTCCACGCAAACCCTGTCGACGCGCGTCGCCTCCTCGACCAGGCGAGACAGGTCTGCTTCGGTGAAGAGTCGCCAGCCGCGCCTGTCACGCTGATTGATATCCTGCAATTGGCCTTCCCGCGTCCAACGGAGATACGTGTTTTTGCTGATGCCTGCGATCCGGCAGGCCTCAGACGTCCTGTAATACGTCACGCCGTTTAGTTGTACTGGCATCGGGCGCCGTCCTCGCTTTCTCTCATTCTCTTCCTGATCCTACGGTTCGCGGCTGCGTCGCGGACGTCGCTGTCGGCGCGCGCCATCCCAGCGTGTGCGCGACGGTCCATGGTCACGCCATGTTGCGGCCTCTTGACATATTCCACTGGTGTTGCCACCATTGTCCTGGTACTGAAGTCCTGTCGGGTCTTGAGCGGAGGGGTAACATGCCAGCGGTAGCGCGGGTGTTCAGGTGGATAGAGCATATCGTCCTGATAGTCGTCCTGCTGATACTTCTTTCGGCTGTTATTCCGTTCCACAGCGCCATGGGCCACATCGCTTCGGTGCCCCAATCCGCCGTTTCCGCGGACGCGTCCAATTCGGATGCGGGCGCGCTGGCGGGCGAACTCGTCGGACTCCTGCCCGACTTCGATGCGTTCTATCGTACGGCTCTTACGTATCCGCTCCAGCATGCTCGCACCACCATTACGGACCCTGAACTGCTCGATTTCTATGACGGGTACCTCGAAGCCATCGGCTTCGATGCACAACCGTGACGTAAGACCGAGCCTTACTGCGTTCCTGAGACTCCGACTGTCCGGGATAGTCTGTTCCATTTACGACTCCTCTCCGCGCATCGATATCGATTCAGAACGGCCCTGAAGTTCATCGAACAGCCGGGACCGAAGGAACCTGCAATAGAGCGCCACCACCACTCCCAGGGTAACCAGGACTCCTGAGAGCACGAACAATCCGGCTGCAAGGTCAAACCCGGTCATCAGAAAGGCGCGGCTCTGGTACGAAACTACACTCAGCGCGCCGGCTGCTTGTGCGCCGGGGTTGTCCGATGTTGAGGCCAGCAAGGAAGGCAACGCCACGAGAATTGCGGCCAGAATGACAGCGCCCCAGCCAAACTTCTCGTTGTGTCGCGCTTCGGCAAGTTTCTCCTGCAAATGAATCAGTTCCATCCATGTAACCGTTGTGAGCACCGAGTTGTCTTCCATAACCGCCTCCTGCCTGTCACTTAAGCGAGCGTCCTGTTCGACCTGTCCGTTGATGACAACGTTAGAAAACGTCGTCCACACCTAGTTCACCATCGACCGTTGCGTCGTCACTGTTGCGCCTTCGCCCCAGGTTGGATCGCACGAACCATCCTGCGATGAAGAGGGCAAACAACAATCCAATTGCGAGCAAGCTGTAGAGCGCCCAGGCCGGCATTTCAAACGTGAACCCCGCGTCAAGGTATCGGGGAGCCGACCATGGGACCCTCATTTCCAGCCAAATCGACCGCTTTGACGCGCCAGTAGTAGCCACCCCCCTGGCTGGTACCCGACAGCGGGGTATCAGCGGTCAGCAGGTATTCAGATGTCAGCAGCCCCCGTTGCGTCAAAACGGTGTCAGTGAACTGAGCGTCCGTTGCCATTTCGAACCGGTACATCGTCCCGCTCGGATCAGGGACATCATCCCAGTCGAAGTAGAGCTGCTTCGCAAGTTTCCCACCGTCTGACGGAGTGACGATGATTGGAGACGAAGGAGCGACACTCTCCATGGTGAAGACCATCGTCGCAGTGTTCACGCCGTCGGTCACCGACACGCTATGTTCGCCGTGGCCGCCAACAGGTGCCGGAAACGTGATGGTGAAGGAACCTGCCCTGCTGGCTGCCGACTCGGCCACGCGGCTGCCATCGTAGGCCACACTGACTATAGAATCCGGCAGAAAACCGTTGCCGGTGACCACCTGCTGCGCGCCCACGAAATCTCCGCTGGAACTGAGGCTGGCCACGCTGGTCAGCGTGAAACTGGCGTAGTCGCGAACATCGCCATCGTCGACCTTCACCTCATAGACGCCCGCGGGGCTGCAAGGGACAGTCATCGGTGCACTGAAGCTCCCGTAACTGCTCGTATGCACAACTCCGATCTCCTGATCGCCAAACGAAACCGAAACCGTCGAGTCCTTGTTGAAGCCGGAGCCGGTGACAACGAACTGCGTCGATGGGGCGCCCTCTACAGGGTCGATACCCACCAGCTGCTTCGTTTCAAACTCCGTGGTAGCAAAATTGTCGGCGTCGTCCTCTGCCCGTATGACGTGAGGGCCGTTGCTGCATTCTGGAATCTCGCAGGTCGCACAGAATGAACCCAGTGCGCTGCTCACGGCATTCCCAATCAGTCCGCCATCCAGGTACAGGTCTATGTCACCGTCGTCACAAAAGCCCGAACCCGTGACTGTGACAGCATCCCCCGCGCAACCGCTGGTCTTGTCGACAATGATTTCACTTTGGATTTCGAAGAAGAGATGCAGATTGTTCTTGCCGTCGTTGGCGACCACCCTGTATCGCCCGGCCGGGTAATCAGGCACTCTGAACCCTGTCTTCAGATATCCGTAATCGTCGGTGGGCCACGTCTTGACGGGTTCGGTAATGTCGGAGAAATAGACCTCGACAGACTCGTTCGCGTTGAAACCGTGTATCGTGACGTAGATCTTGGTTCCCACTGTCCCACAGTCCGCTGAAAGTTCGAGCTGCGGCCGTTCAATCTCGACGCCGGCGTCATCGCCATCGTCGGATGGTACATCCGACGATGTATCGTCCGCACGCGTGACTGCCGGCAGACACGACAACAGGAAGGCCAACAGCAGAAAGATGGCGAACACTCGCGTGACTCTATGCATTGCTGCCCCCTCTGCCGGCTTTCGCCCTGGTTGAGACAATCTCTATCGCGGTGGCAAGTAAGAATGAAGCCTCAACATCCTCCAGGCGATTCGCCAGATCACCGACGGTCGATTCATCCGCATCGTCGCCCTGGAACATCGATAGTATGGAATCATCTTCTGGGGCGCCCTCGGCGACTTCGTCGGGGGGCGCTATCACGGATTGAACAGTCTCCGATACAGCCGGTTCCAGCGGCGTGGTTGGCGGAACAACGTTCTCATCCTGACCGGCGCCGGCCGTCTTCACGCCGTCAGGTTGGGCTTCCTTCGACAGCGCCATCTCAAGAGACTCGAGCGCCGCAACAGTGTCCGAATCGCCCTTGGTCGCCGCTTGCGCAGCCCGGGCCGAAGGCGCTCCACCGGACCCTGCAGAAACGACGGTTGCACGGGAGGGCGCGGGCCGCTTCCCGGTTGACGAGGTGTCAGGCTGTGCTGCCCGAGTGGGAGCAACCCAGTCGTCGCCCCCGGCGTCCTCATCGCGCTCCGATGATTCAGCGCGCGACCTTCTCGAGGCGGCTCCACGCGCCGTGCCCCCACCTGCGGTTAACAACCGGAACATAATGAATCCCGCTCCGGCCGCTGCCAGGACGACTATCAGCACGTATATTCCGACATCAAGGAAGAAGTCCATAAGTCACCCCTACATCATCGCCGGCAAGCTGCTGAATATTGAGTCCGAAACCCCGGGCAAGAGGACCAGGCACAGCCCGGCAATCCCCAGCATCAGGCCTACGTAGAAGACCAGTTTGTATTCGTGCCCCCCCTCCACCGACTGGATCGCAAAAGCGTTGGCGCCCACAAGAACGAGAATCATCGTGATGACCATAGCCCGCAGAAGACCCAGTTGGGACCCGGCATTGAACAGCCCAATCGCCGGCATGCGGCCAAGCACGTCAGAACCCTCGATCTGGATGCCCTCGATGGCCTTGGAAAACGCGACCATGATCTGGTAGATGAGCACCAGCAGCCCGCAGATGGCCGCGTGCATGGCGATGCACAGTCCCGAGAAGCTGCTGGCGACCAGCTTGCGTTTCCCCCTGAGGAGTTGCATCTTCATTGCGAACATCGCCGACGCTCCACCGACCTTCTGGGGATCGCCGCCAAACCGCACGCCATCCCAGAAGAGCTGGGTGCTTCGCTTGACCAGTTCGCTACCATTCTCGGCGATGAAACGCCACCAGCACATGTCCGGATTCACTCCGGCGCCCAGAGCTGCCTGCAGCCGCTTCACCGAAGAGCGCAGAGAACCGACGAAGCGCATGTCGAGGCGGGCCATTCCTTCGGTCACATTGGTGCCTATCGCCCTGGTCACGCTGCCGAGAGACCGGAGGAACACGGAGATATCGGCATCGCGCTTGTCTATCTTGCGGTCGTCGATGATGGTTACCACGCCAGGGGGCAAGAGCAACAATGCTCCCACTATCATGATCCAGCCGAGGTCGGCGTGCGCCGCAGCCATGATTGCGCAGGCGACCACGGCCGCCGGAATGCACACTCTGAACAACGCCCGCGCCAACACCTGCTCCTTGGATTTCTTACTGAGCGAATGGGTCTTCAGGTCCCGCGGTGAAGAGACGTACAGCAGATACGGCCCCGCGGCAGAGATGCACACGACGAGCGCGCTGAGCGTCATGATGAACGAGGGACTTATGGGATAGATAAGCATGGAGATGATGCCGATGGTGACAATCATCGCGCCCGACAATATGAGCGACGAATACGCCTCCGACCATTTTCTGAGTGACTCCACCTTACGCTCGTATTCATCGCCGTAGTGCTCGGCCATGACCAGCGCCTCTCTCTCGAGAAACGCGGCTTCCGACTCGCCGGACGTCAGTGAGCCACACATGCGCATGAGGAGCGCTTTGGGGTCAGGCTCCTTCGTTCCCTCGCCGACTACGCGACAGGCCTCGGCGTAGTTGTAATTCAACTTCTTGGCCATGAACTGCACCTTGCGAAAGTACACCGCCGTGCAATAGGGCAGTTTGGCCGCGTGTTCGAATATCCTGTCCCGGGGAAGGCCGGCCGCGGCAATTCCAGCCATATACGCGACCTGCGAATACAGGTCCATGGCAAGAAACTCGCTGCTTGCCTTGACCTTAGAAGAGGCCTTGTTTTTGGGCTTTCGCAAGAACGCCAAGAAGTTCATAGAAGCCTCTGACCCCCTGTTCCTTATGCAGTTTCTCGAGTATCTTCGCTCGCCGCTCGACCTCGGTGTAGATCTTCTTTCGCTGATGCGTGGGGATGCCGCGCCGCATCGCTATCTTGTCCTCAAGCAGGTAGCTGCTCAGGTTGCCCGTGAACTGGAAAGTGTCCGTCGCCGGATCCCATCGAAATACCTCCACGAACGAGAAAGACTGCGACTGCGCGTCATAGCCCACGATCTCATCGACGCTGACGGCCCGCCGTCCCATCTTCCCGTTGGGCAGGCGCACGGCGCTCTGGATAACGACCAGGTTGAGGTTGTCAACGTAGTTCTTCGGCACGCTGATGGGGCTGCCGGTGAGCCTCTGGATCAGCTTCTCCACAGAGGCCGCGTGGAAGGTGGCCATGACCGAGTGACCCGTTTGCATCGCCTGAAATGCGATTGCGCCCTCGGCTCCTCGTATCTCGCCGACCATTATCATGTTGGGACGCTGACGAAGGGCGGCCTTGAGTAAGTCGAACATGGTGACACCGGTTTCCGATGACTCCTTGCTCGTCGAGATGACCTCCCGTATCCAGTTCTTGTGAGGCACCTGCAATTCCGGGGTATCTTCGATAGTGACGATCTTGGCGTTGGGATGAATGAACGTGGTAATCGCATTCAGCAGGGTCGTCTTGCCTGACGCGGTCTCCCCGCTCACGAAGCAATTCATTCCCTCGCCGATCACCAACGACAGATACGCCGCCATCTTGTAGTCCAGGCTCCCGAATTCGATGAGTTCCATGATGGACAGAGGGGTCTCATTGAACTTGCGGATAGTGAAATTCGAGCCTCTCTTCGACACCGCCGTCCCAAACACGATATTGATACGGGAGCCGTCAGGGAGTGTTGCATCGGCAACCGGGGAGTGAAAACTGACCGGCTTCTTAATGCGTTCCGATAACCGGAGCACGAAGTCGTCGAGCTCATCGAAGTCCTCGAACGCCACACCTGTCCTGAGACTCTTGAATATCTTGTGCTCAATAAACAGTTGACCAAGGCCGCTGCAACTGATGTCCTCGATATAGGAATCGCTGATCATCGGCTGGAGTACGCCCAGTCCAATCTTGTCCCTCACTATCATGTAGCGGATCCCCGCTAATTCGGCCGGACTCACATGCAACGTGCCGCTCCCGTTCCCATTGCCATTGGTGCCGCAAATCTTCCCCACGCACTCAAGCAGCAGCTTCCTCTTCTCCTGGTCGTCTTCGACCCCCTCAAACCGTTCCGAATAGTCCAGCAGCCTCTTCTCTATCTCCATCATTAAGGCGTCCAACTTCCGGCCGAAGGTCGGTTCCACTGCTATGTAGCAGTCCCGGTCCCCTTCGAACGGGTAGACGTGCACGAAGACCCTTCCGCCAGCGGGGTAGATGATGTTGAGGTGGTCTCGATCACCGAGCTTCTTATTCGGCTTGACGTGATACTCGGGCATGCCAATCACATCAACAGGCAACATCGACAGGTAGTCCAGAAGGAAGCCGTTCTTTTTCGCCGCGTCAAGCATGTCGTCTTGCAGCGAAGCCAGACAGCGTTTCCGCATCGACTCCCTCTTCTGCGGCGTCATCTTCTTCGGCACCTCGAACGGTAATAGAAGCTTGGGCATGTCTATTCCTTTCTAGGCCTTTGCCTTGCCCAGTGGCATGATGCGCATGCCGATGCCGGGTACCACGTCGAAGCTGAGCGAATTCCCGGTCTGCTGGTCAGCTCCTCTCACCTTCGCCACATCGAGCACCTTTATCAACTTGTCTCCGATCTCTTCGATATGCAGCCGGAAATGGGCATCACACACCGACCTGAGACGGATAAGCAGGTCTTCTGCGAACGCATAGCTGTGCGCGATATTGAGCACCGTCTTGCCCTTATCGCAACGCTTCTTGCACTGGTCGAAATAGCGCAGCACTGACTCAACGTCGTTGTGGACGATGACGGGAGTCAGCGAGTCGACAACAACCATGTCGTGAGCCGGCAAAGCGTCCATCACTCGCAACACGGTATCGAATGTGCTCCGCCGCTCCGCAGTCGCCGATTCGACCGAGTACACGCGAATGCGACCGAGCAGGAGGTAATCCAGCACATCGAGACCCAGGCTTCGCATCTGTATGTTGAAACTGCGAACGGTGTTCTCCGTGCTGATGAGCACCACCTGGTGACCAGCGTTGAGGGAACCCCACATCATCTGCTGAGACATCACCGATTTTCCGGCATCGGACTGACCTTCAATAAGAGTGAGAGAGCCGCTTGGAATACCGCCTCCAAGCTTCCTGTCAATCTCCGGATGTCCGGTCGATATGACCTCGGATACTCTCTCCTCGCCAACAACGCTCGCTTTCATTTCTTCCCCCTCTCAAACACCAGTTCGGCGCACACACCCATGTCCGTGGCTACGGTAACCAGGTTAGTCGTCTGCGCCCCAATCGCCGGGTTGAGCTCAAAAGTGATTGCCAGGTCCTCGCCCGGATTGAGCGCGCCCGGCTGCACCGACTCGGCATCGTCCCCGTAGTAGATGCCTTCCACGGACCATTGGTTGACGCCGGCCGAATCGCCGCCGTACGGAAGCCATTTCACGTTGATGGCTCCCGACTCGTCACGGTACTGAACGATGACGTCCCACGCGTCGAACTGACTCAAGGCAATACTCCCGTTATTCAAGACCCGCACCGTCGCTGCGTCATCCGAGACGTCGGCCCCGGTGCACACTATCGATGTTCGTCCTCGTTCGCTGAACTGGTCCTGCATGGTCTTTGACGACCCCGCGAGCATGTCGAGCGCGGAGACCGAACCGGAAACCAGTCCCAGGGCTGAGACCATGACAACCGTCACGAGGATGAGCGTCACAAGTGCGTTTCCCATTTCTTACACACTAAACACGTACTGATCCGAAATACCGTTCGGCAGTACAAGCTTCATCACGTAATTTCCTGACGGAGCGGACGACAGATGGATGGTGAACCTCGCCGTGGCCATCGGTGTCCACTCCGTGTTGTTCTCAATCTGATAGTCCCAATAGGGCGCCCCGGAGCCATAAGGCACCCTCGTCTGCGCCCCGGTCACGCCGAAGAACACGTCGCTCTGTTCGACCGCGACTATCCGCGCGGTGCCTATGTTCTTGACCCACACTTGGACGGTGGTTCCGACAACCGCCGTCTCGATGATTTCAACATTAGTCTGGATGCGTTCGTCGGCCTTGCCGGCGATTGTCACCATCGCGGCGGTGCTTCTGTTAACCGCCGGATACACCGTATTGATGACGAGAACGGTGCACACTATTCCTGCAATCAGCAGGAGGATTGTCGTTATTGCTTTGTCCATTCGGACCCCTCATCACTGTTCAGGATGGTGAGAAGGGATAGATCCGGTTTGCCGCTCTGGCCAAGCAACCCTTCGAGCTGGCTGAGAACGGTCAGATAGTCCCTCGCCTTAAGCTGACGTTCCGGTTCGCTGTCCGGGGACAACTGCACGAAACGCACCAGGAATTCCTTCATGCCGCCGGGAAGGCGGCCGATGCAATGGAGCCCCTCGATAATCGCCCCGGTCCTCTGCTTGCCGATGCGCTGAATCGTCCTGTCAACCCATTCCGTCAGACCGGCAATAACAGCCATATCGAGCGCTGGAATGCGACTACCGTCTGCCTGGTAGCACGAGCCGGTTTCCCGTCGGTTTGAGGACTCGGCGAGCACCGCGGCCGGCTGGGTCGGCATAGTCTGCTTCTTCCCATTTGAAGGTGGCTCGGCATTGTCGTCGGTTTCCGGTTCCGAGTGTTTCGGGGTCCGGTCACGTTCGATGACCGCCTCGCGCAGCATGACGGTGGGCACCGTGGCATCCATAACGTCGTGGTTGCCGTTATGGCGTCCCTGTTCCGGCGTCTCGTCGAAGTTCGAAAAAGGGTTCTGGTTATTAAGGTACTGCTCCCGTATGTCCAGGAGGACGGCCTTGAGTTCCGTCTTCAGCACTTTGACCTCATCCTCTAGAACCTTCAATCTCTGATTGACATCCATTGTCTGTCTCTCTCCGGGAGTCTGGTACAGCGCCCCGATGGACCCTGACGGGGCGCTGTACCGAATTCTTGCATCACACCGTAGCTACTCCTCGAATGATTACTTGAGGTCCATGACAGAGTCGATCTCGGCGGGGGTGCGGCGATTCAGAACGACCGTGGCACCGTGAGGCGGCTTGACTTCAATAGTGAATATAGAGTTCACGCCGAGAGGAGTTGCCAGAGTCGACAGGTCGACATCGACCAGGAACTGCTCGCCGATCTCCAGCAGATTGTCTTCATCTGCCTCGGCCAGTTGCGTGATGGTCCAGCCCTCAACCTCAGCCACATGCTGGTTCTCATCCCAATACGAGATGACGGTCACGTTGTTGCCGCTCTCGTCGGCCTGCGGCGTCAGGTCGATGGGGTACTCTCCGATGGCGTTGGCGACCACGAACTGGACGTGGGTCACCGCGTCGTCAGCACCCAGGGCTATGAGATTGCCCTTGAGCTCCATCGAGCTCTTCGCCTCTTCCATCCCCTGATAGATGGTCCCTTTCGCCTTGTCAGCCGAGAAGATGCCGGCTGAGAGGACCGCGTAGCCAAACACGGCGGCCACGGTCACGAACGCGATCAGTATGATGGCGGTCTCAAGGCCGGTCATGCCCTCTTCCTTTCCATTCATCCGGGCCAGTGCTTTCCTGAGTGTCTTCATCCTTTTGTGTCTGTTCCTCCTTCTTTCAAGATTGGCAAGTCCATACAGTGCTTACTTCAGGTCCATGACGGAATCGATCTCGGCAGGGGTGCGGCGGTTCAATACGATGGTTGCTCCGTGGGGCGGCTTGATCTCCACCGTGAAGACCGTGTTCACGCCCAACGGGGTGACCAGCGCTGAGAGGTCGACGTCGACCAGGAATTGCTCGCCGATCTCCAGCAGGTTATCCTCATCTGCCTCGGCCAGTTGCGTGATGGTCCAGCCCTCCACCTCAGCCACATGCTGGTTCTCATCCCAGTACGAGATGACGGTCACGTTGTTGCCGCTCTCGTCGGCCTGCGGCGTCAGGTCGATGGGGTACTCTCCGATGGCGTTGGCGACCACGAACTGGACGTGGGTCACCGCGTCGTCAGCACCCAGGGCTATGAGATTGCCCTTGAGCTCCATCGAGCTCTTCGCCTCTTCCATCCCCTGATAGATGGTCCCTTTCGCCTTGTCAGCCGAGAAGATGCCGGCTGAGAGGACCGCGTAGCCAAACACGGCGGCCACGGTCACGAACGCGATCAGTATGATGGCGGTCTCAAGGCCGGTCATGCCCTCTTCCTTTCCATTCATCCGGGATAGTGCTTTCCTGAGTGTCTTCATCCTTTTGTGTCTGTTCCTCCTTCTTTCAAGATTGGCAAGTCCATACAGTGCTTACTTCAGGTCCATGACGGAATCGATCTCGGCAGGGGTGCGGCGGTTCAATACGATGGTTGCTCCGTGGGGCGGCTTGATCTCCACCGTGAAGACCGTGTTCACGCCCAACGGGGTGACCAGCGCTGAGAGGTCGACGTCGACCAGGAATTGCTCGCCGATCTCCAGCAGGTTATCCTCATCTGCCTCGGCCAGTTGCGTGATGGTCCAGCCCTCCACCTCAGCCACATGCTGGTTCTCATCCCAGTACGAGATGACGGTCACGTTGTTGCCGCTCTCGTCGGCCTGCGGCGTCAGGTCGATTGGGTACTCTCCGATGGCGTTGGCGACCACGAACTGGACGTGGGTCACCGCGTCGTCAGCACCCAGGGCTATGAGATTGCCCTTGAGCTCCATCGAACTCTTCGCCTCTTCCATTCCCTGGTAGATGGTCCCTTTCGCCTTGTCAGCTGAGAAGATGCCGGCGGAGAGGACCGCGTAACCGAACACGGCGGCCACGGTCACGAACGCAATCAGTATGATGGCGGTCTCAAGGCCGGTCATGCCCTCTTCCTTTCCATTCATCCGGGATAGTGCTTTCCTGAGTGTCTTCATCCTTTTGTGTCTTTTTCCTCCTTTTGTCCAGATTGGCAAACCTGATGCATCGCCTACATGAGATCCATTACTGTGTCGAGCTGAGCCGGGGTTCTGCGATTGATTACGATGGTCGCGCCATGAGGCGGCTTCACTTCAAGAGTGAACGAGGTGTTCACATCCAGGGGCGTCGTAAGGACGTCCGTGGAGTCGACCGGAATGGTCACCAGGAACTGCTCACCCAGCTCCAGCAGTTCATCCGCATCCGCGCCGGCCAGCGGCGTCACCGACCAGCCCTGCAGTTCCGCGACGTGCTGGTTTTCATCCCAGTACGACACCACCGTCACATTGCCATCGTCACCCTCAGGAGTCAGGTCGATGGGATATTCTCCGATCGTGTTGGCGACCACGAAATCCACGACCGAGACCTCCGAGCCGTCGTTGCTGGTAGCAATCACGCTACCCTTCACCTCCATTGAACTCTTCGCTTCTTCCATCCCCTGGTAGATAGTGCCCCTGGCCTTGTCGGCCGAGAAGATGCCTGCTGAGAGGACCGCGTACCCAAATACGGCAGCCACGGTAACGAATGCGATCAGTATGATTGCGGTCTCAAGACCGGTCATGCCCTCTTCATTCCGGAACAAACTCTTCAGTGCTCGCCTGGTTCTTTGCATTCGCGTGCCCTCCTTGCCTCAGGTCCTTGTCTTCCAACTCTTGCGCCCGATCTATGTCCCTTCACGGCGGCTCTCTCCCGCCAGTTCCCGAAACCTCACCTGAATTACCTCGCACATCCTGATATGGGTTGTTACGTCCTTGTACTGGTTGACAGTACTCACGACGGGCAGAATACGGCTGTGCAGGTTGGGGCGTAAATCACTAGTAAGTACTGGGGGATTGACGCGCAGATGACCATCCGCGAAGTAGACAGTGCCAAGCAGTAGTGACCTATGTCATATCTTGCCAGCTACAATCGCTATTAGCTGACACGTATCTGAGGACGAAAGTCCACACCCAAAAGTCTATGGTACTTGGATGATGGTTTCGGCTGGGGGCGCGGCACGCCTTACGAACGATTCTCGTTTGATGGACGTCAGGGACGCGACCCCCATGATGGTGTCCGTGGTGCACAAGGAGGGTGATTCTGGACCCCCTTCTTCATGCCAGAGTACCGTGACGTTGGTCCCGGTGGCTCAGTGTGAGGGCCGAAAACCATGGCCGTCCACGCGCAACAGCCTCGCAAAACGGGAACCAAGTGCCCTTGCCGTGATGCGGCAGGCGAGCAAGAAGGAATGGCGTGCAGTGTAACCGGCTTCGACCATGGCACGCGCTCCCAGCCTCGAGGCAAAAGAAGGGGGCATCACCGTGCCGGACAGCTTCAGGCGACGGTCAAGTCGATAGCGAATTGGAGTCGAAGGGCGTCCGCCAACCAGCGGCGCTGCCAGGTGTAGGATTGGCTTCGGCCCATTCAGACTGCCATGGAGCCTAATTCACGACTGAAGCGCGCGACTGCGCCACAAGGTCAAAGACATACTGCCAATCATCCGGGGAGACCTCTTTGCGAAACGGTCTGGGCAGGCCGAATGCGAAGCCCAACGGGCGAAATTTGCCTATGTCGACATGCACCCATTCATTCGGGTCGCGCCCGGGCCTCCTCGAAAGGACGACCGTCACGCCGGACGCCTTGTCGCGCCGGAATCGCGCACCGGCAAACGCGACCTGGCTCCCGTCACTCCGAGTGACTGAGTAATCTATCCACCCCTCCTTGTCGATGCTGCCAGGCGCAGTGACCGTGGTATCCGGATAGGTCGTCGTAACCCAGGCGTCGAGTGAATCAAGCATTGAGCGCAGAGGGTCGCGGCACTTGGCGATGCAGTCATTCATCCCAGGTCTCCTTTCGTATCAATAGGCGGCTTGACTTCGGCGGGCAGGGGGCTTACATACCCCTTGCCGCCCGTCGCGCCGACAAACTCGCGTCGGGCTGTCTGGACCAGTTCCGGGTCCTGCAATAGATCCATAATGGTGAGCGCCAGCGTCTTCGCGACGGTGAGCATTGCCTTGAACCCTATCGGCGAACCACACGATGCCACGGCCTGCCATGAATGCAATGGGACCCCGAGCGGCATGCAACATGCAGTAACTTGAGCGGTCGGAACGATCTGCGACACATCGCCCACGTCGGTCGACACTGGCTGCACGGTGCCCCTGGACAGTGTCCCGACCTCATCGAGCACACGCGTGCACAGAGGATCCCCCATCTCTTGAGCCGACCGGCCGTAAGCCCTCAATGCCTCGTCAACCATATCCGGAGCGAGAGTTTCCTTAAGTGCGCGGGCGAAACTCACATCGTCCGCATCGAACGGCGGCGGACCGACGATTCTCATGTTCCGCAGCAGCGCCTCCTGCAGCGCCTCATTGGGTAGATACTCATGGCACGCGGCCACAGTCTCGACTTCGAGGACGGTCTCGGTCATGAGGGCCGCACCACGCGCGACGTTGAGAACGCGCTCGTATATCTGCTCGACCTGCGGCCTGCGCGGCGCTCTGACGTAGTACCAGCTTTGGGCGAAGTCCGGAACGATGTTGGGCGCCTCGCCTCCCCGGGTGACAACGCAATGTATCCGCGCATCGGAGGTCACGTGCTCCCTGAGGTAGTTGATCCCAATGTCGGTGAGCATAACCGCATCGAGCGCGCTCCGTCCCGCCTCCGGGGCGGCCGCCGCGTGAGCCGACCTCCCATGGAACGAGAGCTTGAAGGAGTTGAGTGCCGCCGACGAAGCCGCCCACACGGTATTGGCATACATCGGGTGCCATGTCAGCATGGCGTCAACGCCATCGAACAGGTGCTCGCGCGCCATGAAGACTTTGCCCATGAGCGTTTCCTCGGCCGGACAGCCGAAGTAGCGCACGGTGCCGGCGGCGCCACCCGTCTCCATGAGGCGCTTCGCCGCCAGAGCCGCGCCCATGGCCCCGACACCGAGTAGATTATGTCCACACGCGTGACCCGGGGCGCCGGGCTCGTCAGGTTCCTTCGAGGTGCTGACCTTCTGAGAAAGGCCGAGCAGCGCGTCATATTCGCCAAGAAGGCCTATGACCGGTCTGCCTGAACCCCACTCGGCTACAAACGCCGTCGCCATACCCGCCACTGGCTTGGACACCCTGAAGCCGGCATGCTTCAAGAGGTCAGCGATGCGTCCGGAGGCGTATGTCTCCTTAAAGCCAACCTGGGGGTGCCGCCAGATTTCGCGAGCGACACCAGAGAGTTCCTCTCGCCACTCATCGAGATACACAAGCACGTCGACATCTGCTGACATCTACGCCTCCCGGAAGGTCCTTTGACTCTCGACCGGCGACAGGATTGTACACGAGATTGCGCGGCCACCCATCACGTCACCATGCGGTTTTTTCGGGGTGAGACAAGCCCCCGGGCACGACTCGAGGGCCGTGCATCAAGCCGACCGCGCGAATAGGAGAGCACGGCTTCTCGAATCGATTCGGGAAGCTTATCATTGCCGGGGCGACACACCCGGAGAGTAGACCGAGCACAAGGAAAGGAGCACTGGATGAAGATTACCGGCATCCGCACGTTCATCTATGAAGCATGGTGGAGAAACTGGCTCTTCGTGAAGGTCGATACAGATGCAGGCATCACCGGTCTCGGCGAAGCGAGTCTGCAAGGACTCAACCAGGCGGTCGAAATCGCGATTCACAACCTGGAGCACGAGTATTTCCTCGGCAAAGACCCACGACAGATACAGATGCATTGGGCCAACGTATATCGTGACAGTTGGTTCCACCAGTCGCATGTACCGCTGGCGGCACTTTCCGGAATCGAGATAGCGTTGTGGGACATATTGGGGAAGAGCTTGAATGCCCCGATATACCAACTGCTCGGTGGCGCGATGCGCGACCGTATCAAGGTGTACAACAACTCCTGGTACTTCAACGCAAAGACCCTGGATGAGTTTGTCGAACGAGCCCGTGCCGCTGTGGCCCAGGGATTCAGAGCACTCAAGTGGGACCCCTTCTGGAGTCCGCCGCTCGATATCTTCAACGAGCGGGATGCCATGCTTCAGGCGGTTGAATGCGTCCGCCGCGTCCGCGAAGCCGTAGGGGACGGGGTCGAGCTGCTCATCGAGGTACACGCGCGCCTCGGCACAGCCGACGCCATCTGGATGGCGCACGCGTTGGAGCCATACCGCCCGTTCTGGTTTGAAGAGCCAATCCCTCCCGACAACCTTGAGGCGCTCGCCAAAGTGGCCCGCGAATCGCATATCCCCATCACAACGGGTGAAAAGGCATGCACGCGGTGGGGATTCCGGGAGATGCTGGAGAGGCAGATGGTATCCATGATTATGCCGGACATAATCTGCGCCGGGGGCATACTGGAAACGACGAAGATAGCGGCTATGGCGGATACCTACCACATCGGCGTGGCGCCGCACTCGTGTGTCGGGCCCGGCCTCACGGCGGCAAACCTCCACCTCGATGCGGTCATACCGAATTTCCTCATTCAGGAACTGTTCTTCCCGGACAAGCCCCTCTATGACGAGATACTGACTGACGAGTTCCCGATACTCCGGGATGGGTACGTGGATGTGCCCGTCAAACCCGGACTTGGTATCGATATCGATGAAGAGGCAATCACCCGGCGGCCTCACCGTCACCACCCGTCGGGTGGGCACCTCTGGAAACCGCTGACTCAGATGGGAGAGTGACACGCCACGCACCGCGTTGACACTTGACGATGCGTCGTTGGTACAATGGCACAGCCTGGCGCGAGACGCCGGCGAAAGGAGACATTCATGAGCGAACAGACCAGGAAGTTGCGGGAAATCCTCGGCCGGAAGCAGCCTCTCGTCAGCATGGGCGCATGGGATCCGTACAGCGCCATGGTGGCCGAGCAGGAGGGGTTCGAGACCGTCACGATCTTTGGCTCGATTGTCTCATGGTCACTCCTCGGCATGACGGACACCGGCTACATGACTCAGACTGAGGTGGTCGACGTGGCGCGTCGAATCATCGCTCGCGTGTCGGTCCCGGTCATAGTAGACTGCGATGACGGATTCGGAGACCCTATCAACGTCCGAAGAACGGTCCAACTTGTCGAACAGGTGGGGGCCGCCGGCCTTTATATCGAGGACCTCAGCCGGCCGCTGCGCTGCTCGGCGCTGGGAGGTGGAGGAGAGGTGCCCGTGGAAGTGATGGTGCAGAAGATCCGCGCGGCCGTTGATGCCCGCTCCAATCCGGAGTTCTTCCTGATGGCGAGGACGGACGCCTACGTTCCTTTGGATGAGATTGCGGCGAGAGCAAGGCGGTACGTGGAGGCAGGCGTCGACATGGTGCTCGTCATCGGTCTCAACAAGGCTGAAGACCTCCGGACCGTGGCCAAGAAGGCCGGCGTGCCGATGGCGACGATCCAGGCGGAGCGAACCACGCACGCTTTCGTGGCGTACAACGATCTCGTCGACATGGGATACAGGGGCGTCTTTTACGTTCAGCCGATGTACCTGGCCGCGGCCAAGGCAATGCGGGAAGCTGCACGAAACCTGCTGGCCGACATCAAGAAAGGCACCACCGTGCCCAGTGTACTCCCCGGTCCCAGCCCGGTCGAGATTGAGAAGACGCTCGGACTCGACCTCGACAGTGAGTTGAACACCCGGTACTTCGTCAAGCCCTGACATGATAGAGTGAACTTGAAACCGTGGCGGGATGTTCTGTCGCCCGCTACCGGCCAGTGTGGCAGCCTGATGGCGTATGTATCGCGGCCTGGCGGACCTGTGGCCGCCTGATGAGCGTGTCAGCGATCGAAGGGCTCGTGGATACCCCTGACTGGGACGATTGGGTGTCCCCTGTCTTCGGCGTTGCGCGCTCGGTGGGCGCCCGAATGGATATGATATTGGCAATCGGGCTGACTTCAAAGGATGCTAAGGCCATGGTGGGATGCAAAGCGGAACCCCCCACGTCCAGGATTCAGGCCGCGGGAACCGGGATGGCATTGCTGCGCAGCGATACCCTCACGAACTACGTACGCATGGGAATCTTCCTGGTCCCGTCCATGTTCTCAGCCGCCGCTCAGTCGATGCACGAGTCGGCGCGCATGATGAAGACCGACCTTGACGTCGGCACAGCGCAACCTAGTACTGCCGGGACCGAATCCCGTGGAGGTGGACACGATTTTGGGTCTGGACGAGGACGACAAGCTAAACGTCGGCTTTGCATCGGATTCGTGCGCCTTGTGGAACAATCAGTGCAGACGAAACAGGCTCAAGGCTGCCTTTGCCGGTCCGGCATTCCGTTCCAGCCGGAATGAGTTGATTATGTCGCTATTGCTTCGGCTCGCGGACGCGTTGAATCAGGACGATGTCCAGGCACGACGACTGAACATCGGGCTTGCCGTCGGTATGGGATTCGCGGTCCACGCGGTCGCCATTTGGATAGGACGAGACATGGCGACCGATTCAATCCCGTGGTTCGCCCTTCCCGTCTGGGCAAACAGCCTCGTGTGGTTGTTTCTATTCGCGTTGCTGGGGGCGGCTCGCTGGATGCTGAACTCCTACACTATCATCGGAGTCTCCACCGCCCGTACCATGGTGACGGTGTTGATACTATCCAGCCTCCTGTGGCCGTTATACTCGCTGCCGGCCGTCGATCCGCGCATCACTTTGGCCGCGAACGCCATCCTGGTCGCACTGACGGTCGGCACCATTGTCATCGTGCATCGGCGCTCCATCGAAGCAGCGTCACTCATCATGCCTCTGGTGGTATGGCTGGCCTTCTCCATTATCGTCAACATGGGATCGGTGGGGTGGCTGTGATTCATTCTCTGCGTTAACCTCGCGACTCCGCGCATTTGAGCGCTGCCCCAATGACGAGTCCACCGCATTCGCAAGGAGGGATACGTATGAAGAGCGATTCCGTCAAGAGAGGCGTCGAGCGGGCGCCGCACCGCTCACTGCTGTATGCACTTGGCCACCCGAGGGAGGACTTTGACAGGCCGTTCATCGGCGTGGTCAATAGCTACACAACCGTCATTCCGGGACACATGCACCTGCAGGCGATTTCCAATTCCGTGAGAGAGGGCATCCGCTCAGGGGGAGGCGTCCCGTTCGAGTTCAACACCATCGGCGTGTGCGACGGCATCGCCATGAACCACTTCGGAATGAAGTTCAGTCTGCCCAGCAGAGAGTTGATTGCTGACTCGGTAGAGATAATGGCCGAGGCGCATGGCTTCGATGCACTTGTGTTCATTCCCAACTGCGACAAGATAATACCGGGGATGCTCATTGCAGCCGCCCGGTTGAATCTGCCCTGCGTCTTCGTCTCCGGCGGCCCGATGCTGCCCGGCCGCGTTCCGGGTGAAGACGGCCCCAACGATGTCGACCTTATCCACTGTTTCGAGGGAGTGGGCAAAGTCCTGGCCCACCAGATGACCGAGAGGCAACTCGAGGAGCTTGAGCAACGGGCATGTCCCGGATGCGGCTCATGCTCGCCGATAGCTACCGCCAACACGATGAACTGTCTGACCGAGGTTCTTGGTCTCGGCCTACCCGGCAACGGCACGATCCCGGCGCCGGAAGGTCGACGACTGCAGCTGGCGTTTCTCGCAGGCGAGCAGGTGATGAAAGTGTACGAGAAGGGGCTGAAGCCTCGCGACATACTCACGCCTGATGCCTTCCACAATGCGTTCGCCGTCGACATGGCGCTCGGGGGCAGCACGAACACGGTTCTCCACGTTCCCGCCGTGGCGCACGCCGCGGGCGTGGAGTTTCCCCTCGAGCGCATCAGCGCGATAAGCGACTCCGTTCCACACCTGTGCGACATGCGCCCGTACGGCAAGTTCGGACTGGCAGACCTCGACCTCGCGGGCGGCATTCCCGCCGTCATGAAAGAGATAGCCAAGAGGCTGAAGCCCGGCGCCATGACCGTCATGGGCAAGACCATCGGAGACGTATGGCGCGACGCCGAAGTGCGCGACCGCCGCGTCATCCATCCATTCGATCAGCCGATTCACAAGACAGGCGGGATAGCGGTGCTGTTCGGCAATCTGGCCCCTGACGGCGCCGTGGTCAAGTCCGCCGGCGTAGCCGAAGAAATGCTGGTCCACGAAGGACCGGCGCGCTGCTTCAACAGCGAGGAAGAGGCAACCAGGGCCATCAGTGCGCGAGTCTTTCAGCCTGGAGACGTCATCGTCGTGCGTTACGAGGGTCCGAAGGGTGGTCCGGGCATGCGGGAGATGCTGACGCCCACCTCGATACTCTCGGGGATGGGAGCGGACAAGACCGTCGCCCTCATAACGGACGGGCGTTTCTCCGGTGGTTCCCGTGGCGCCGCCATCGGCCACGTTTCGCCGGAGGCCGCATCGCGGGGCCCCATCGCGGCACTGCGCGACGGCGACATCATCCGTATCGATATTCCAAAGCGGACGCTCAGCGTCAAGCTGGAGGACAAAGAGATCAAGGAGCGCCTTGCGTCGTTGCCTCCATTCACGCCCAAGGTGAAGAAGGGCTACCTGGCCCGCTACAGCAGGCTGGTGACGTCAGCAGCGACGGGCGCGGTGTTCGAAGACGAGGTCTGAGAACCCAAGGGCACTATACGAACGGGAGGAGGACCAAGTCCTCCTCCGTTCTACCGCGACTCAGTCCACAGGCACGGAGCCATCACGGGACAAGCCACAAAGCCGTTAACCGCAGGCGAGCACTCTTACGTACACGTTGCCGAGAGCCTACGAGAACACCAGCCGGGGCCACGACCGTCGGTCCCCACTGTCCCGCACCTGGAGTCACGTCATGCACCGGTAGGATTCGGCGGCACCTCTTGTGGCGCATCGCGCCGACTGATAGAGTGGTGCAAGTAGCCGTACTACGGCAATTGCAGGGGCCCGGACCGCGCCGGGCACCGTCTGAGAGGTGCGTCCATGTCGAGCCGCCAGGCGAGCAATATGCAGAGAATTGGATCCGTAGTTCTTGCCATCATTCTGCTGGCCGGTGCCTTGCCCGGGTGGCTCGCCTTCCCGAACCAGGCTGCGGCCGCATCCGACTGGACGGTGACAACGCTTGCCGACGACGGCGGCGCCGACACGCTACGCTATGCGATCGACCATTCGAGCGATGGCGACACGATTTCCTTCGCCGACGGGCTGCACGGCACCATCAATCTCGACGCAGGATTGGGCGAGCTTTTCATTGAGCATGGACTCGTGATTGAAGGTCCCGGCGCCAACATCATCCACATCGACGGTGGTGGCGAGATACGAGTGCTGGCAATCGAGACGAACGACTTCTCAGGAATCGGTTCGGCCGGAGATCTGCTGCAGGTCGACCCTTCTTCACCGCCTGACGCCACCGTTCTTATCAGCGGACTCACTCTTCAAAACGGCATGGTGTTCTCAGATAACGAGATTCTGGACGGAGTGGGCGGCAACGTAATTATTCTCGCCAGCAACGTCCTGTTCCATGATTGCGTGATCGAGCGAGGCTCGGCGATGGGTGGCGGCGGTATCGCGGTGGCGACTTCGCTCCTGCGGTTGGAACAGTGCACGATACGCCAGAATACGGCCGGCGGCCTTGACGAAGACGTGGTGTTTTCGGGTGGAGGAGGTGGAATGCTGACACTCCTCGCGCTGGTGCTTGCCGAGGATTGCGTCTTTGAAGAGAATGTCGCTGAAGACACGGATGATGCCGTGGGTGTCGGGGGAGGCATCACCACTCTCATCTCTGAGTGCAGCTTCGTCGGGTGTGACATCCGCGACAACATGGCGGGGAACGGCACCGATACTATGGGCGGCCTCGGCGGCGGAGTATTCGCATTAGCCAATCTTCTGCTGGCAATGCAGGAATGCACCATTTCCGGCAACGAGGCAGGGAACGGTGGCGAGGGCGGCATCGGGGGAGGGGTTTGCGTTGCCCAGTCCTTTCTCACCATTCTGGCTCGCACACTCCTGACGGATAACAGCGCCGGCTCTGATGACTCGATATTTGCGGCTGGCGGAGGGTTTTGCGTCGGGTTGGGTGAATTCTCGCTACAGATGCCCGACATACTGCCGGGAGACTCAGACACAGAACCTGCCCCCGGAACGCTGCCGTCAGTGCCTCCCATCCTCGTCAATTGCACGCTGAGCGGCAATCAGGTGTCTGCGACGTCTTTCCCCGTTGACCCCCTGCCAGGGAACGGCATCAGTGACCCCAGCTTCGGAGGCGGCGCATCAGTGCTCGGACAGGGCGCGCTGGCGCTCATATTCTGCACCGTCGTCGACAATTCCGCCGGTGTGGGAGGCGGCGTGTCAACGATGACATTCATGCCGTCCAGCGAGGAACCAGAACCCAGTCAGCCTTTGCTGGGACTGCTGCTGCTCAAGAATTCAATCGTCGCCGATAATTCCGCGTCGGCGCCAAACTTGGGAAACGACATGTTCGGTCCTGTCGAGACGTTACTCGGCAACATAATCGGCGACTCGGCGGGATGGACTGATGTGACTGCACCCCAGCTTGACGAGAATTGCGGCGATCTTATCGACGTGGACCCACATCTGGGCCCGCTCGCTGACAACGGCGGCCCGACGTTGACCCACCTCCCCCTGCCCGGCAGTCCGGCCATTGATGCGGCGTGCGACGGCGGTGCCGCGACCGGCGACATCAACTTGAATGACATCCTGGCCTCAATGGGCTATCCCACCATCGAGCCCGGCGCACTTCCTCTCGTCGGCGACGGCATTCTGATCCAGCGAGACCAGCGTGACGAACCAAGGCCGGTTGACGGAGATGGGGATGGCGAGGCACGGTACGACATCGGCGCCGTCGAAGTTGCCCCTAAAATCGCAGTCCCAGACGTTGCAGGCAACGCAGCCAATGCCGGCGGTATGAGCATCGGCGAGTGCAAACAGGTGCGCATACGCATCGTGAACGAAGGCGACGCGATACTCGCCATCGATCATCTGGAGATTGGGGGCCAATCGGCCGGTGATTTCACCATAGTTAAGGACCCATCGGGTCAGGTACTTCTGCCCGGTCACTCAACCGAAGTCCTTCTGCGTTTCTGCCCGAAAACACCGGGAGAGAAGCTCGCCGAACTCATCATCTACTCCAACGATCCTCTCCAGGACCCGTTGGAACTATCGCTCCGGGGGGCCGGGCTCCCGAAGAAAGCCCAGCAACAGTCCCCCGAACCGGCGATGATGTCCCTGACGTACCTGCTCGTCGATCCGACGCAAGTACTGCCCGGCCAACAGGTTGTAGTCTCAGCCAACGTGTGCAACGGTGGCGAGGAGCGGGGTTCACAAGTAGCAACCCTCCTCGTGAACGGCTCTGCGGACCAATCGCAGAATGTGGCGGTGTCAGGAGGCTCGTGTCAAGCCGTTGTGTTCACACTATCCAGGGCGGTTCCGGGCACGTATCAGGTGTCAGTGGGGGGCATGCAGGGGCAATTCACTGTCCTTGCGCCACGAACGGTGCAATCGTCCGTCGCCTCAAAACAGTACACAGGACTAGGCACCGGAGGGCTTATCGCCATCGCGTTGATGGTGGCTGTGCTCGTGATTGCACTCGTCTACGTGTTCCGCGGAGACTAGGGCCCGTTAATCCACCTTCGGTCTGACGGACCATGGGTGGATTGCCTCTATCCGTCCGAGACGTAGTGAGGCGCGCCGGTACGACTCAGTCACGCCGCCCCCGAGGCTTCGGCCCCAGTGGTCCGGGCTAACGACGGGTCAGACGCCGCAGCGTGGACCATGAGAGAGAAGAGCCTTGCGTTCCGCGGCCGGCCGACAATGCGTGGGGCTCCTCCCGCATCGCTGCTATTCCCGGAACGTCGTAGCCTTCTTGCGGAGACCGTTCAGAATCGCATCCGCGCGAGAGCGCCGCAATGATGTCCTTCGACAATCTCGTCTTGAACATGCGGCCCGTTGAGGACGTGAAGTAGGCGAAACGCACGTCACTGGGAACGCATCCCCACACTTCCAGCCGCCCGAGTAGTTGCTCTACGGAGACAGTCTTTACCACCGGGCGCTGCAGACCAAGCTCCGTTGGAAACTCGCTCATCTGAGATCTGGGCAGTACGACTCTATGCCCCGTACTGAGAATTAAACCGCAACTGACCAGCGTGACCGGTTGCCCATGCACATTGGCCGCCTCCAGGACAAGTTGCGCATCTCGTGCGTCAGGGTCGTCCGACATTGATAGGCCAACGCCGACGGTAACCTTGACCAGCGGCCGCTCCCAGTAGCGCCGAATGAGCTCGATGCCGAGGACAACGAGACCGGCTACTACGCCGCCCCCAAACGCTGCGAGAAAAAGTCCCTGGTCTAGCTGCATCCTGCCTCCGCGCGCCGTGTTCGGCGAATCGACTTCCGTTCCGCCTTCCCTGCACGCTGATGATACACCCTCGCGCATGCGCTGGGGCAGCGCTCACCAGACCACTCGCTGACGCGGGTACGCAGCAGCACGGCGCACAGAGGCAACGGTGACTTGTGCGTCTTCGTCAGGTGATGGCTCCCGCGGCTCTCACCGTCAGGACTGCCACGCAGACTCTAAATGCTGTGGTCCGGTGACCATATCCCCAATGCACTCTAGGCACGTACCGCCCAAAGACTCGGGCAAGGACCACGGTCACCCACGATCCCACGAGATTCCCTCAACTTGACGCGCCGAGCTATGCGTCGTTCGTAAACAGCCCGCCTTGCGGCTTGAAGGTACTGGGTCGCCCGTAGGGATACGACCTTCCCTGTGGGTTCATTACCGACGTGTCATGTGTGGGCACGTACCCGAACCGTAGAGTGAACGAGTGAAAAAGACCCTGGCGGCGGCACTGGTGCTCACCGTCGGAATCATAGCAGGACTCGGTGCAAGCCTCGGAATTCTGCCATTCAGCTCCCCCCAGGCGGCGGCATTGGGCAGCGAGCCAACGGTTACGTCAACGTTCACCAACATGCAGGCATCGCCTGCTGTGGAGGTCGAGCCCAGTGATGGAACCGGCACCTCAGAGTACGCGGCGACGGTCCAACAGGCCGCCAGCGAGCGGTGGGGCGTGGAGCGCGTACAGGCTGCCGAGGCCGTCGAGGCCGCCGGCTCCTTAAAGCGCGTAATAGTAGCGGTCATCGATACCGGCATCGACGAGACTCACCAGGCACTCGGCGGAAGAGTGCTCGCCAGCATCAACCTCACGGGCAACGGCAACACCCTGGACGAAAACGGTCACGGGACGCACATGGCAGGCACGATAGCTGCGGTCGCCCCTAACGTCGCGCTGCTCAACGTCAAGAGTGCCGACAAGCACGGCCGCTGCGACTCCGAAACGGTGGCCACGGCCATCCGGTGGGCAGCGAATCATGGGGCGCTCGTTATCAACGTGAGCCTTGAGGTTCCGGCGTCAGCGCACCTGCAGGAAGCAATCGACTACGCGTGGCAGAAGGGCGCCATAGTCATCGCCGCGGCGGGCAACGACGGTTCAACCCTTCCAGCCTATCCCGCGGCATATGAAGAGGCTGTGGCAGTGGCCAGCACCAATCAGAATAACGGACTCGCCGTACTCTCGAATCACGGCGATTGGGTCGACCTTTCAGCGCCGGGTTCCAAGATATACTCCGAACTTCCCGGAACTGAATTCGGCTACGAAACCGGCACCTCTCCCGCAGCCGCCCACGTGTCAGGCATCGCCGCCCTTCTGTTTGCAATCGCGACCGACACCTCAGGTAACGGCCTGCTGAATGACGAGGTTCGCGGTGCCCTCGAATCGACCGCCATGCCGCTGTCGACAGCCGGCATGGGCAGCGGGCTCGTCAATGCCCACGCAGCCGTCCTCTCGCTGATGGCCTAAACAGGCGCCTCCGGCAACGCGCCCGACCATCCTCAACGCAGACTATTGCGTTTCGGTGCCTGTTGAGCGGCGCACGGCTTTCGGTCGAACTGAAGCACGTACTGCGAACACCCCTGGGCCTGCCGCGAACACGCTCCGCCCCCGAAATCATCGCACCCTGTATCCAAATCGGACGTGTCCCCAGGGCCCCGCTCTATCCGGGCTTGACGACCATTGGCTACCCGCTGATACTATTGAAGTCCCAAAGTCGTCACGGCACCGTTGTTCTCTTCCTCCGGTATCGTCGCCGGTGCTGGATGAATGAACATGCGCGAATCCTTCAGCAGGATGGGAACGGGAACGGGTAGCGGATGGGTGGTGAACCGGCTGAGCAGGCGGCTGACTCTCCTTCGAAGTGACTTCGCCGGATTGTGTCGGGCGTCCACACGCGAGGTAACAGCCCGCACGTTCGTGCTTACGCTCTGGGTCACGTGCGCGGTTGCTACTTTCCCGCAAGCAGCCTCTTTACCCCCCCCGACCATCACGGCCCCGGGGGCATTCCTCGCGGCTCAAGAAATTGATCCGCTGGCGCGCATGTCTCTCGAGCAGCCAATGTCCGTCGACACGCCCCCCGTCGATACCCTGACACCGTCGCAATCGGACCTGGAAGTGGTCACCAACTGCTGGGGAGCGGCACGATTGCATATCGAGCAGGCATGGCGAATGGCGGGCGCACCGCGTTCCATTGTGGTCGCCGTGCTCGATACCGGAATCGACACCCACAACCCTCACCTCGTGGGCAGGATTGTGGGCAACCTTGCGATTCCCAGTTGCGCGATAGTCACCGACGTATGCGGGCACGGCACTCATGTCGCGAGCACCATCGCCGCCATGGCCCCCAACAGCAGCCTGCTCAGTATCAAAGTGGCCGACGATCGTGGATTCTGCGACTCCGAACACGTGGCCGAAGGCATAAGAACTGCGACCAACCTGGGTGTAGCCGTAATCAACCTGAGTCTGGCGGTCGAGCCCTCGCCCTCCCTTGAGTCCGCCATCGAATACGCATGGGAGAATGGGGTGGTGGTGGTGGCCGCCGCCGGCTCGCCGGACTTGACGGCGATCTCCGGTTATGTGGGTGGCAACCTGAGGCCGGTGTTTCCCGCTGCCTATCCGCTGGTCATAGCAGTGACCGGAACGGATGAGAACGACAACCCGGCGCCACTCGCGAATCGGGCCGCCTGGGTCGACGTCGCCGCGCCGGGCGACAAGACCTACGCCGCGATCCCCGGGGTCAACTGTGGCTATATGACCGGCACATCAACTGCCGCCGCACACGTATCCGGAATTGCCGCACTTCTTTGCGGGATAGCCCGGGATGCCAGTGGTGACGGCCGCATCAACGACGAAGTGCGTGCTGCCATTGAATCTACCGCCGAGCCGTTGGAACTTGAAGGGATGGGCCACGGCATAGTGAACGCGGCAAGCGCGGTGGCGTCTCTCACGCGCTAAGTTGATCGGACTGCTCCATTGCCCCGACCCCCAGGCCTTGGAGGCATCCCAACGGCGTAAGAGGTCAGGCATCCTCCAAGTCCGACCGAGGCTCTACGGCTGAGCAGCGCGTTCCGAGTGAGTTACGGCGCGTCGGACGATTCTGGGGCAATTCAATCCGCGCGAAGGCTCGATGGCATAGCGCCTTCGGCGACCATTGCGTTCAGCGAGTCCTCGAATGCGGCCAGTGTCTGATCAATATCGGCCTCCGTATGCACCGCAGAGAACACGAACATGCTGCCCCGCAGGGTTGCTACGCCGCGCTGCAAAAGGTGCAGACTCAGCCGTTCCTGCACGGTATCGAACCGCGTTTCGATCAGGTCGGTGGTATCCGCGGAGGGCGCGAAGTAATCGAGATCGACTGCATCGCTACGGACCGGTCCAAGATACAAATGCACGATGCTCCGGCCATACAGGCACCCACGGACGCCCGCGCGCTGCAACAAACGGTTTGCCTCATCCCGGAAGCGGCGCGCCGCCGCCCATGCCACGGCCTGGGGGGTTCCGTCCACATAGAGTGAACAGGCGGCTACGCCGGCCGCTGCCGTCATTGGATTCGCATTCCACGTACCTCCGTGGTGTACTGCCCGCCACGGAGCTGCATCTCGGGCTCAGAGGCTCGAACACGTCAGCTCTGCCCACTACAGCTCCGAAGGCCATCCCTCCACCCGCGCACTTGCCAATGGTCGACAGGTCGGGGCGCACCCCGATCAGTTGCTGCCAGCCGCCCGGCGCCTCCCGGAATCCGGTAACGACCTCGTCGATGCAATACAACGTCTCGAACCTGCGGGCCAGGTCGGGAAGCGCCCGCTGGAACGAGATATCGAAAGGCACCCGGCCAGCCATGCGGGCTCCTCCTCCTTCCGACATGAGCACAGCGTACTCGCCAGTCGCGAGTTCCCTTTCCACGGCCGGGAGGTCGTTGGGGGGAATCTCCTTCACGCACTCGTTTGCGCAGCCCGCCTGCCCCGTGGCGGATAGCTCGTCAGCCCAACCATGATAGCTGTCAGCAAAGCGCAGAATCCGCAGGCGCCCGGTGAAGAGCCGGGCAAGGCGAATCGCCATCATGTTCGCCTCCTGCCCCGAGGCGCAGAACTCCACTCTCTCCGCGACCGGCATCATCGAGGAAATCAGACCGGCCCACCGCACCTCCAACTCATGGTTCTCCCCGTAGTGAAAGCCTTTCGACGCCTGTTCCCGCACTGCGGCCACCACCGCCGGATGGCTGTGGCCCAGGATCAGTGCACCATGCCCCATGGTGTAGTCAACATACTCGTTGCCATCAACATCCCACTTCCGCGAGCCTAGAGCGCGAGTGATATAGGGCCGGCTCGGGTCGGCGATGCGCACCGAGTGCGTCGCGCCATCCGCGGCGAAATAGCGCTTGGCCTCCCCGTGCAAAGCCATCGAGCCCGGGTGGCTGCGAATATAGGCTGCTCTGAGCTTGTCGTTAGAGTTCATCAGGCCACCTCGAGTGAGTTCGGCGCTCTACCCCAAAGGGTCTCGCCGTCGGCGTAGCATGATACAGGATAGCGGCCCGCACGTCTGCGCCCGTTCGCAGCCACCGGCCAACGTGATGCTCACCTTCGCTATGTTGACAAATCTGTCAACAGAAAGACTCGTGGTTGTTCGTAGACAAACTGGCGACTGTTGACAATAGTGTTCACCATGCGAATCCGGAATCGCCGGCGCCCGCGTCAATGCATTTGTGTGCGCGATTGTGCGTACGTTGTGCAACGCAAACCCTGCGTCTCCAGAATCCTTGGCCTCAGTCGGCACGACATCAGTCAGGATGCCGCCAGCGTAACGGGAGCAATCGACGGGCTCTGTAGCTGTGCCTTGCGCCCGGTGCGTCGCCCCCGCTACTATCTCGTCATGCGCGAGCACAGGCTCACGTCGTTCTTTGTCCTCACGTTCGTAATCTCCTGGGGAATCCCGGGACTCTTCCTGCTGGCGTCCAGACTTGGCATGGTCCCCATATCTCTGGACAGGTATTCGCCGCTGTCGTTCCTCTTCTTCTGGGCGCCCGCCCTCTCCGCGGTCATCGTCATCGGCGTGACGCAGGGCCGCGCCGGCGTTGCTGCGTTCCTGCGTCACGCCTTCACAGGCAGATTCAAGTGGCGGTGGTGGACTGCGGTCATCGTT
Source organism: uncultured Chloroflexia bacterium (assembly GCA_963761225.1). Taxonomy (GTDB): domain Bacteria; phylum Chloroflexota; class Dehalococcoidia; order GIF9; family AB-539-J10; genus SKVJ01. The sequence continues at coordinate 86,068 of CAVXGE010000013.1, forward strand.
GGGGTGCCGCTTCTGAAGCTCCTCGCCTACCTGTTGGCGGGCGAGAGCCTGCCTTTCGACCTCTTTTCCGTATCGTTTGCTGCGAACGCCTTGTTCTACGCGGGGCTACTCACCTTGCTCGAGATTCCGATAGGGGAATTCGGGTGGCGCGGTTTCGCACTGCCACTCTTGCAGCGGCGCGTAAACGGGTTGGCGGCTGCGCTCTTTCTGGGGGTAATCTGGGCTATCTGGTATATGCCATGGCTCCTCCCCGGAACGGTGATGAACTGGTCTCTCGGCGGCGACAGCATCCCGGCAATCGTGCGCTTCTTCGCGAGCGCCATGGCGTTGAGCGTCATCCTCACCGTCATCTTCAACGGCTCCAGCGGCAGCATCCTGCTCATGGTCCTCTATCGCTGGCTGGACAGCCCACCGCAACCATGGCAACTCGGCACGCACATCTCGTACGTTGACGCCGTCATCACGGTGACTGCAGCCGTCATTCTCGTCTTCGCAGTGCGCAGAAGATACCTGTCGCGCACGAACCGGTACACCAAGGTTACGCCCGGGGCGGCTCAGCCGTTTCAGCGGCGCCCCGTACAGGTGAAGACTGCGGCGTAAACCGTGGCAGGTCTCCGGGGCGCGCGGAAGACGGATAGACGGCGCTCCATCGATGACCGTCACAATCTGCACACTGGTGCCTGCGGCCGTTCTCGCGACGTGGTGCGGGTAGCGTAGAGGAAGACTACCGGCCGGCACCAGCCGGCCGCAGAAAATCCTGTACTGACCGGGGCCGCACTCGCGGGCGAATGTTGACAGACCCACCGTGCGCTGTTACGTTCGTCGGCAGGAGGGCTCTGGTGTCCGCCTATGGCATCCCCGTCATAGGACCCGATACCGGCACCAGACCCGACTAATTTTTTCCTCTGGACGCTCACCGTGCCCGGGTACCACTCCTGGGAACGGCGTTGGCAACATCACCACACCGAGGCAATCATCCCTCGTTTTGATTGCCGCGTTGTCGGTGCCGGACGGCCGTGATACAGTGTCGACGCCCATTGCGCGGGGTCAAGGAGAAGAACATGAAGCAAGTAGCCGTGTCCGTCCCGGGCGCTCCCAAACCAATCGCTCCCTACACTCCGGCCATCAAGGCCGCGGGACTCGTATTTGTATCCGGACAGTTGCCGGTTGATTCGTCCGGCACTATTCCCGAAGGCATTACCGCGCAGACGCGGCAGTGCCTTGAGAACATGAAGGCGCTCCTCGCCGCAGCCGGAACCGGACTGTCCAGTGTCATCAAGGCCACCGTCTTCATCACCAACATGGACGAGTTCGCCGCGATGAACGCGGTGTATAGCCAATACTTCCCCGATGTCCCCCCGGCGCGCTCGGCGGTGGAGGTTTCGAGGCTGGCGCGCGGCGCCCTGGTTGAGATCGAGGCTATCGCTCTCCAATAGTCCCGGGGCTCAGCGTTTGAGCGAGCCGCTGACTCCAACGCCGATGCCTATGCCGAGCGGGACAGCGACTTCTTCGAGGACCTTCGCGATGGCAGTCTTGAGGGATCTCTTCTGTTCGCTCGATATCTGGTATCGGGTTCGCACCAGGCGTGCGATTGCGTTCACGACGTCCAGTTGAATGTCGATGCGCTCGGGCGAGCTCTCCGCGAGCGTTCTCAACCGGACGCGCAGCAGCGCTATCTCGTCATCGACGCCATCGACCTGACAGGCTTCCTCCATTTCCAACTGCTCGGCCACGTTAAGGGCACGGGCATAGAAGTCAGCCCGGGGAAGGTCGGGGATGGCTTTGACGCCACGCCGCCTAACCATCGAACTTCGACCCCTCACGTTTGACAGGTTTTTCGGCGCGCCCGCACTCGACGCGAGACCGGCCCCGGGCGCCGTGCGGTTGAAGGTCTTGTGCAGACGCGTGGACGACGCCATAGATGAGGCGGTACGCAGCCAATTCGTAGTCGCCCTGCTGAATCAGTTCCTTGAGCGAATTCATGGTGCCGTAATCTCCCCCTCGATTCGTGTTCAAAGACTCACTCACATTGCGTGTACTTTTAGTATAACACTTACATACACTGCGTCACATGTTTGAATTCACGTGCCGTGTGCCAGGACGCCCCAGGCAGTGTCAACCGTCGCGGCCTAGGCCGCGTGCCTGCCTCAACCGGAGGCTTGCGGGCGTGCCGTGCGGATGGTATCGTTGCGGCCAATGCGGCCGCCGTGGGAGGAACTTGAACCGGCGTCCAGGGTGACAGTCGAAAGACAGCACCAGGATGTACGCCGCGTCGAGCAACTTGCCACTGTGGCGCTGGGCGCCGCCATGGCTCTCCTGGTCATCCTCCTGGTGGACCGGATCAGGGTGTCGCCCACCCAGGCTGTTGCTCTCTCTGACATACTTCCGGCGCTGTGGCCGGCGGCAGGAGTCTGCGCCATAGGTTTTCTGGTGCTGCTATCCTGCTGGTTTCTGTATCATCTGCAGTTCCACTACCTGACCCAATCAAGCGGCTGGCTGCTACTGATACACGCGCTGTTGGTGCCGTCCGCGTTGTTCATCCCGTTTTCAGCGGACTTGCTCAACGCACTCGGGTTGACGCGGCAAGCGGTTCTGCTGCTTGCCGGCAACGTGTTCGCGATCCAACTCCTGTTGCTGCTGACCTGGCGCCATGCCGTCAAGGGCGGCCTACTCTTTGGTAGTGACGTGCCCCCCCGGGTGGTTCGCCGCATGAAATGGCTGCTTCGCGCCGGGGTGGGCGCGATGCTGCTGGTTATCGGACTGGCGCTCCTGAGTGCCCCCGCCGGCGTGGGCACGCTCGTCGCCGTTTTGGCCGCTGAGATAGCAGTCGTCGTCAAAGGCGGGTACACACTCAACATCCGTACGCCCAGGACGCCGACTCCGGGATTGTGAGCCCGCCCGCGCTGCGCGAAGTCAGATCCGGCAATTACCTCACGGTCAGGTCAATCGCCTGTCGAAGTTCGCACACAAACGTGGCCACGCTGACTAGAGAACGGTCGGCCTCCACGAGCTGCAACAGCCGGCTGCCGACGATGACACCATCGGCCACTTTCGCCACGCGCGAAGCCTGTGCGGGCGAAGAGATGCCGAACCCAACGCACAGCGGAAGAGACGTTGTTGCCCGGACGCGGGCAACGAAGTGCTCAAGCCCGCCGTCGAGTTCAGCACGTGCTCCGGTGACACCGGTAAGCGAGACCAGGTAGAGGAATCCGCGCGACCGCGCGGCCGCCCGCGTGAGTCGTTCCCCGGTGGTGGTCGGAGCCACGAGATAGATGAGGTCGACCCCATGGCGCTGCCCCGCAGTCTCCAGTTCCGCACCCTCATCCGGTGGCAGGTCAGGCACAATAAGTCCGCTCACCCCGGATGAGGCTGAGGCCGCACAGAACCTGTCGAGCCCGCGATGCAACAACGGATTGTAGTAGCTCATGAACACGAGCGGCGTCTCGACCTCGCGTGACACGCGCGCAGCAACGTCAAGGCAGACGTCCGGCGTTACCCCGTTCTGGAGAGCCACATGGCTTGCCTGCTGAATCGTGGCTCCATCGGCAAGCGGGTCCGAGAAAGGAATGCCAAGCTCCACCACGTCACATCCGTTCCGCGCGAGCAGAGGCACCAATCGCAGCGTGGTTTCCACGTCAGGATAGCCCACGGTGACGTAGGCGACAAGCGCTTTCTTCCCACGTCCAACAAAAGCTGACTCAAGGTTGCTCACAGAGCACCTCCCAACGCGTCGATGACGATGCCCATATCTTTATCGCCACGACCGCTCACGTTGACCAGAATCGTCTGCTGCGATTCGCAGGTTCTGGCCAGTTGTGCCGCGTACGCCACCGCATGCGCAGACTCCAACGCCGGCGTAATACCTTCAGTACGGCACAGTAGTTGGAACCCTTCGAGAGCTTGACTATCGTCAACTGCAACGTAAGTCGCCCTGCCGGTGTCCTTGAGGTAGCTGTGCTCAGGTCCAACTCCAGGGTAGTCGAGACCCGCCGAGATGCTCTCGGTGGCCAATATCTGCCCATGCTCGTCCTGCAGCAAGTATGACTTCGCCCCATGCAGCACTCCCGGGGTCCCCGCGGACAGGGATGCCGCGTGCAATGATGTGCCCAATCCTCTGCCGGCGGCTTCGACACCCACCAGCCGAACCCCGGGATCCGAGAGGAATGGGTGGAAGATACCCATCGCGTTGCTGCCACCGCCCACACAGGCCACGACGTAGTCAGGCAGGCATCCGACCTGGTCGAGCATCTGCTGCCTCGCCTCGCGCCCAATCACCGACTGGAAGTCCCGCACCATAGCCGGATACGGCGCCGGGCCGACCACCGAGCCAAGCAGGTAATACGTGTCTCCCACGTTCGTCACCCAGTCCCGTATCGCCTCATTGATGGCATCCTTCAATGTGCGCCCGCCCGATGAGACCGGACGCACTTCGGCGCCCATGAGCTTCATTCGGAACACATTCAACGACTGCCGGCGCACGTCCTCCTCTCCCATGTACACGATGCACTGGAGTCCGAGCAGTGCACACACCGCAGCCGCAGCCACGCCATGCTGTCCGGCGCCGGTTTCCGCGACGATACGCTGCTTGCCCATCCTTTGCGCCAGCAAAGCCTGGCCGAGAGCATTGTTGATCTTATGGGCGCCGGTGTGAGCCAAATCCTCCCGCTTCAGGAGTATCCTTCCTCCGCCGCAATGCCTGGTGAGGCTTTGCGCGTCGGAAAGCGATGTCGGCCTGCCCACGTAATCGCGCAGAAGTCGCGTCAAGTCCGCCGTGAATGCTGGTGTCAGCCATCGCCTCTGCGTAACCGGCTGACAGCTCTTCGAGGGCGGGCATAAGCGTCTCGGGGACGTAACGCCCACCATATGCGCCGAAGTAACCCCTTTCGTCAGGAAGCGTTGTTGTCTCCATTGTCGTTCTCCTGTTCAGCTTCGCGAACCGCGTCCACGAAGGCCCGTATCAGCGTTGTATCTTTTCTGCCATCGCGCTCGACTCCGGTGGAGACGTCCACCCCAAGTGGACGCACCCGGGACACCAGACCGCGCACAACCAGGGGATCAAGGCCGCCTGCGACCAGCACCGGACAGAACGCCGACACTTCCCTCGCGAGCCGCCAATCGAAGGCCCGTCCCGTGCCTCCGCGCGTCTCGCCTCCCGTATCCAGTAAGAACGAGACGGACTGGAGGCCCCGGTGCCGACGTATGGCGCCTATCTGTTGCGCGATGTCATCGATCGTTGTCGTGGGAAACACGCGAATCGTCTTGATGACGGGTCTCACCATCTTCTCGCAGTAGTCGCTGTCCTCTTCGCCACTGAGTTGCACGATATCGAGACCGCACCGTTCGGCGATGGCATTGACGTCTGCCCATAACTCATTGACGAAGACACCGACGACGGATGGCGCATTGTCGAGTCGGGCCAGCACCTGCCGCAGGTGTTCGGCCATGACCGGGTCGATGCGCCGCTTACTCGGGGCGAATACCAGGCCCACATAGTCCGCGCCTGCCGCGGCCGCGGCCAGAAGGTGCTCCTCCTCCAGCAGTCCGCATATCTTGACTTTTACGCGCTGCATCGCAATTCCTTCACCTTCGCGCCAATGTCCGCGCTGGACATGAGTGCCTCGCCCACCAACACCGCATCAACGCCACACTCGATGAGACGTTCAATATCGCTTCGCCGGCGGATGCCGCTCTCACACACCACGAGCCTGTTCGCCGGTATGCGAGGACGAAGCCTCTCGAATGTCGACAGGTCCACGTCCAGTGTGCGCAAATCGCGGTTGTTGATGCCGATGATGAGGGCTCTGCTTTCCAGCACAAGGTCGAGTTCCGCGCTCCCGTGCACTTCAACGAGACACTGCATCCCCAGCGCCTCACTGAGCCGCAACATTTCCTGGAGTTGCTGCCTGCCAAGAAGCGCCGCGATAAGGAGCACGCAGTCCGCGCCGTGAGCGCGTGCCTCATACACCTGGTACGGATCCACGATGAAGTCCTTGCGAAGAATCGGAGGCCCCCCCGGCCCAAGTGCGTCAGACGATATTGGTCAGACAATCGAGGTTGCCGCCGAAACGCCGTTCCTCGGTGAGCACGGATATGGCGTCAGCTCCCGCCGCCGCGTACGACCGTGCCACATCCACGGGGTCGGCGTCCGCATTGATGACTCCTCGCGAGGGTGAAGCGCGCTTCACCTCGGCGATTAGACTCACTCCTTCACTCCGCAACGCCGCGGCGAAGTCGCGGGCGGGCGCCCGCTCAACGGCATCCATCTCGACAAGCGTCTGGGGGCGGCGCGCTTTGCGGCTTTCGAGGTCCTCGCGAACTCCCGCCACGATGCCGGTGAGCGCAGTCACGCCGCTACCTCTGCGAGGCTGCGAGAATAGCGCACCAGTTCGTCCAGCTTTTCGACGGCCCTCCCTGAGCGCAGCATCTGGTTCGCGACCTCAACACCTTTCTTGAGCGTCGGAGTCACACCGGCGACGTACAACGCGGCCGCGGCGTTCGCCGCAACCACGTGAAGATGCGGTCCGGGTTGTCCGGAGAGCACGTCTCGAAGCATGCCGGCATTGTCCTCGCAACTGCCGCCGTTCAACTCTTCACGCGATACGTACGGGAGTCCGAAGTCGTCCGGCGACAGCCTGTACGTACGCAACTCTCCGTCAGCCAGTTCGCACACACTGGTTGTGCCCGAGAGGGTCACCTCGTCGAGCCCGTCATCGCCGTGGACTACCATTGCCCGCCGCGAGCCGAGGCGATTCAGTACGCCCGCCATGGTCTGGACGAGGGATGCCTCGGCCACGCCAAGAAGTTGCGCCTTCGCGCCGGCCGGATTGCAGAGCGGGCCCAGGATATTGAACACCGTGCGAACGCCCACTTCCTTCCTCGGGCCCGCGGCATATCGCATTGCCGGATGGAATACCGGCGCGAACAGGAATCCGATTCCGACATCGCGTACGCAGCGCTGCACTTCGTCAGGCTTGAGGTCCAGTCTCACGCCCAGCGCTTCCAGCACGTCGGCGCTGCCGCAACGACTACTCATGGCCCGATTACCGTGCTTGGCAACGCGCACTCCGGCGGCAGCGGCCACAAACGCGGCGGCCGTCGATATATTGAAGCTCGATGAACCATCGCCGCCAGTACCGCAGGTGTCCAATTCGGCCCCCGGTTCGATGTGCATCCCACGTGCCCGCATCGCCATCGCCAGGCCGGCAATCTCTTCCGGGGTCTCTCCCTTCATGCGCAGCCCGACCACAAACGCAGCGACCTGTGCCGGCGTCGCCTCCCCCGTCATGATTTCGTGCATGACATCGGTGGCCATCGGCATGTCCAGAGACTCTCCCGCCACAATGGTTGCGATTGCATCTCGAATCATCTCACTGCTCCTTCGAGGAAGTTGCGCAGCAACTCCTTGCCACAATCGGTCTTGAAAGACTCCGGGTGAAACTGCACCCCCTGCAACGGGTATTCGCGGTGCCGCATTCCCATGATGAGCCCATCGGACGTCCACGCGGTCACCTCGAGGCATTCGGGCAGGTCCGCACGCTCCACGATAAGTGAGTGATACCGGATCGCATTGAAGGGACTGGGAATGCCGGAGAATAGCGCCGCACCATCGTGGAATATGGGCGACGACTTGCCATGGCGAATCTCCGGCGCTCTGTGCACCACTCCTCCAAACGTGTGGCCGATGCACTGGTGCCCGAGGCAGACACCAAGCAGAGGGATACGCGGTCCAAAGCGGTGAATGACGTCGTTGGAGATGCCGGCGCTCTCGGGGGTCGATGGCCCCGGAGACACCACTATGCGTTCTGGGCGCATGTCTGCGATTTCATCCACCGTCTTTTCGTCGTTGCGCGACCACGACGACTTCCTGTCCCAGTTCCGCGAGATACTGGCAGAGGTTGTAGGTGAAGCTGTCATAGTTGTCGATGAGAAAAGCACCGGCCACCTCCTTCATGGACGGCGGCCCCTCGGCCTGATTGATGGCCTTGAGCAGCGCCCGCGCCTTGTTCATCGTTTCATCGTACTCGCTCGACGGCACGCTGTCGTAGACGATGCCGCAACCGCCCTGCGCGTAGGCAACGCCTCCTGACGTCACCATGGTCCGGATGGTGATTGCCATGTCCATGTTGCCCGAAAATGAAAGGTAGCCCGCCGCCCCGGCATACGGGCCGCGCCTGTCCGGCTCGAGTTCGGCGATTATCTGCATCGCCCTACCTTGGGCGCGCCGGAAACCGTGCCCGCCGGGAAACACGCTCTCAGAGCGTCGAGGGCGGTGACATCGCTGCGCAGCGTGCCCTCCACGTGGGTGACAAGGTGCATCACGTGCGAATAGCGCTCGACATTCCATCAGGTCGCTGACCGCGACGGAGCCCGGCTCGCTCACTCGCCCGATGTCGTTGCGCCCAAGGTCCACCAGCATGATGTGCTCGGCGCGTTCCTTTTCGTCCGTGGCAGTTCTTCTTCCAGCGCAGGTCTTCGGCAGCGGTCGTTCCGCGCCGCCGGGTTCCGGCGAGCGGGCGCGTCATCACCTTCCCGTCCTCCACCCGCACCAGTATCTCCGGCGATGCGCCGACGAGTTGGAATTCACCGAAGTCCAGGTAGAACATATAGGGAGACGGGTTGATGGTGCGGAGCGCGCTGTAGATCTCGAACGGCTCAGCAATCGTCTGGCGACTAGCCGCTGCGACAGCACCACCTGGATGGCCTCGCCGTCTGAGATGAGGCCTTTCGCGTGTGCCGACTGACTCTTCGAATTGTTCGCGGGTGACGTTGGACCGCAGAGACTGATGCACGCCGTCCGCCGCGTTCACGTTGCGGGACGGGTCCAGCGACAGGCGGAGGCGCTCCACGAGCGAATCGATGCGGCCGACAGCCTCGGCGTATTCGCTGTCAACGTCGCCACCGGGCCGGACATGACTCAGGACCTTGATGGTGTGTGTGACGTGGTCGAAGATCAGCATCGTATGAGCGAACATGAAATACGATTCCGGAAGGCCGAGCGGGTCGGACTTTGGGGCGTCGGAAGCCGCTCGAAGCGGCCCACGGTCTCGTACGACAGGTAGCCCACCGCACCACCGCAAAGGCGCGGCAGGCCGGGAACCGGCGCCACCTTGAACTCACGCATGGCTTCGCCCAGGGCGTGCAGAGGGTCGACGCCGTCATCGCTGTTGGTGCTGAGCACGCGGTAGGGCTCGGTGCCTATGAAGCTGTACCTGGCGAGACGCTGCCCGCCCTCCACGCTCTCAAGCAGGAAGCACGGGCCGTCACGGTGCACCTTGAGGAACGCCGAGACCGGCGTCTCGAGGTCCGCGACGACCTCACGCCAGACGGGCGACCACATGCCCTCCTCCGAGTATAGCCGTATTTCTTCGAGTGCCGGGTAGTACATCTCCATTCCTCCTTCTGTTGTCCCGAGAACACAAAAAGCCCCTCGTCCCTAGGGACGAGGGGCTGATGCCCATCGCGGTGCCACCCTAATTGGCCGCACGCCAACTAATGCGCGGCCATCTCTTGTCGGATACCACCCTCAACGGGCTATATCCTGGGCTCTGATAACGGTGCCCTCTCCGTCAGCGCCTACTCGGGAATTCCCTTTCGGTCTGCGGCTCCGGGGTCCATTCACTTCACGCGCTGTCGCCGGCTCACACCTTACCCGGCTCTCTGAGGCTCGCTTGTGAAACTACTAGTCCCGTTCGCAGCTTTTGCGTATTGGGTATGTGACCAAGGATAGTAGACAGTGGTCAACCAGTTTGTCAAATCGTTCGCGGAGCTGCCCGACGACAGTTCCTCAACATTGCCCTTCGGAGGAGCCCGCTGCAGGTCAGCCTCGCTTGAGTTTCAGGGTAATACCCAGGCGAATGGCCGCCGTTTTCAACCGCTGACGTCCGAGCCTATGCGTCCCGAACTCAGGCCGTCGGCTTCGGCAACCGGCGTAGCTTGAGTATCACGCCGAGTCGCTTCGCCACCACGTCGACGTTCTGACGGAGAATGGCCGCTCGCGACTTCCGGTCTTCGTCCGAGATTCCCCGACCGACGGCTTCCTTGCGAGACTGCCCCACCGCTGCGGCAAGGTCGTCCAGACGGCAGCAGGCGTCGCCGCAAGACAGCAATAGCCCTTAGAACGCCCATCGTCGAACTCCGCGAGCATCGTCTCAAGCAGGGCGATGCGTTTCCGTTGTTCTTCAAGAAAGCCATCCAGTCCCCGGTCGCCTATTGCGCGCAGGTTGGCAAGCGATTTCAAGTGGCTGACTACCGAGTCGCGCTTGTCCCAGCCATCGAGACGTTCGCAAGGAAACTCGGGACAGTCTGCGCAGGTCTCGTAGCCCCGATCGCGCACGGCGCAGCGGGCGATAGCGCACCATCGCCCCTTCACACCCGACGCTGTGGGAGCAGTGCACCCGGGGCAGCCGTCGCCGGCTCTCACGTAATGAAGGGGGCACAGGCCACAATCGATGCCGCACGCGGCAATCGACGCATGTTCTTTGGCGTCCATCGTCGTCCCTCCAAGTCCCCTATCACCTGGGCGTCCTGCGCCCGGCTCCGACGACACGGGGAGATGCCTTGAGCACAACAAAAGTGTACAGTAGTCGACTACGCGAGTGGATCGGCGGGGGTGTCTGAAGCCGGTGGGGCACGAATCCTGAGACACAGGAAGGAGAGCGACACATGGCAGACTCTCAGACGGTGCGACTTCCCCAGATGGCATGGTACGGCGACACTCCCATCGATATCGACTTTCCTGAATCGTGGGACGTGACTGTCTGCCACGCGAGCGGCCACACCCGGCCGCAGCTTGATGAGGCGGGGATACGCCATGCGTTCGCGAATCCCATCGGCACGAAGACCATCGGCGAACTCGCACGAGGAAAGAAAGAGGTCGCCATCCTGTTCGACGACCTGGCCAGAGCCACGCCCGCGCACGCTTTGCTGCCCTACATCCTTGAGGAGCTGGCACAGGCAGGAATCACTGACGAGCATATACGTCTTATTGCGGCGGTCGGGGCGCATGTCGCCATGAACGGCCTTTGTATCCGCAAGAAGCTGGGCGAGGAGCCCATGGAACGGTTCCTTATCTACAACCACAACCCGTATGAGTTCTGTACGCCGCTGGGCTCAAGCAGCCGCGGAGTGCCTATCGTTGTCAATAGTGAAGTCATGCGGTGCGACCTCAAGATAGGCATCGGCTCCATCGTGCCGCACCCGCTCGCGGGCTTTGGAGGCGGCGGCAAGATAATCCTCCCGGGAGTGTCCTCGGTCGAAACCATCAGCGTGAACCACAATAAGCTGGGCACGTCTTCGACGGTTGACGTCGGAAAGTACGAGGGCAACGTCGCCCGGGCCGACATCGACGAGGCTGCGCAGATGGCCGGGCTGGACGTCAAAGTGGACGCGATTCTCAATCTGAAACGCGAAGTCTCGGCGCTGTTCGTCGGCGACGTCGATCAAAGAGCACCGCGAAGGCGTCAAGGTGGCCAGGACGCACTATGCCGGTGAGTTCACCGGCGATTGCGATATCGTTGTCGCCAACTGCTATTTCAAGGCCAACGAGGTCACGCTCGCGCCGCGCGTGGCCTACCCGTTCCTCAAGTCAAGTGGCGGAGACATGGTCTTCATCGCCATCACGCCCGAGGGCCAGATACCGCACTACCTGGGGCGGACCTGGGGTACCAATATCGGTGGCCGCACGTGGTTCGAGCGGTCGACGCTCCCGCCGCACACTGAACGGCTGACATTCGTATCACCATACCCTGACAGAGTGGGGGCGGACTGGACCGGTCCGTATGACAAGGTCAATCGCGCCCGCACGTGGCAGGACGCGCGGGCGATGCTCGAGAAGACCTACGGAAAGACAGCCAAGGTCGCGGTCATTCCGGACGCTACGAGCCAGTACTTCCCCGGTGAACCTGCGCTCGGTGTGGCTGCATTCTAGCGGGACGCTGAAGGAGGATACGCATATGCCGGAGTACGAGATCTACCCTCTTCCCCTTCACAGGATGAAAGTGAGTGCCGGCATCCTGACGTACCTGATGAACTACGACAAAGCCGTCGACGTCACCGGCTACTCGTGGTACATCAAGGGTCCGTCGAAGAATATCATCGTGGACACGTCATGCCCCCTTGACGTCATGCTCAAGCACCGGCCCGGCTTCGAGGCGGTCACCACATTCGAAGGCGCGCTCGCACGTGTGGGACTCACGCCGGAAACCGTGGACATGGTCATCCTCACTCAGTTGCACTATGACCACTGCGGCTACCTGTACAAATGCGTGAACGCCGAGGCGGTCGTTCAGAAGGCCGAAGTGCAGTTCGGGTTGTCGCCGCATCCCGTCTCCGCCATGTCATACGACAGCGCACTGTTCGCCAAAGCGAAGCTGCATATGGTGGAGGGCGACACGCGCATCGACGAGGGCATAGAACTTCTGTTCACACCGGGTCACACGCCCGGCTGTCAGTCAGTTGCCGTGCAGACGGCAAAGGGTACCGCCATCATCACGGGATTCTGCTGCAAGATGGATACCTTCGTCATGCCGAAGGAGGTAACCGGGTACACCGTGGAGAGCCTTGAGAAGCTGGAGAACATCTGGCCGGTGAGGGCTTCGGGCATTCACACCGATGTATTCCAGTCGTTCGATAGCGCCCTTCGCGTGAAGGGTCTGGCGGACATCATCATTCCGAATCATGACCCGATGTGGGAGAAGGTGGAGAAGATACCCGGGTAATCTCGCCCCATCCCACCACCTCAGTCTTGGCGGCTCCACAGCCGCCGACCATGATTTGTTGTGCGCGAACGCGCACATTCGCCTCTTGCCCGGCGTCGCAATCGGTCACATAATGTTCTTGATGTCCAGACTGCGCGCGCGCGACCCGGGCCGGCGCGGTGTGTGACCAGGAGGGCGAATCATGGAGAGACCACAGGTTGTGCGGCTCCCTCAACTCGCGTGGTATGGAGACAGCTCGCTTGAGATCGATTTCCCAGCTTCGTGGAATGTGACCGTCTGCCGGTCGAGTGGTTCCGGGGCGATGGCTCTGGATGAGGAAGGCTTCCGCAGGGCATTTGCGCACCCTATCGGCTCACGGACTATCCGTGAACTCGCGCGGGGCAAGAATCGAGTGGCGATACTGTTCGATGATGCCTGCCGGCCGACTCCGGTGGCGACGATTCTGCCGTATGTGCTGGAGGAACTCTCTCGGGCGGGCATCGTGGATGAGCAGGTTCGATTCGTTGCCGCGCTCGGTGCGCACGGGGCCATGGACGGAGTCGCGCTCCGCAGGAAGCTCGGGGACGACATCATGGCGCGGTTCCTGGTCTACAACCACAACCCATACGAGCTATGCACCCCGCTGGGCACCACCAGCCGGGGCACACCGGTGTCTATCAACAGTGAAGTGATGCGCTGCGATCTGAAGATCGGCATCGGCTCCATCATGCCTCACCTGCTCACCGGCTTCAGCGGCGGACCCAAGATCATCCTGCCGGGAGTCGCTTCTATCGAGTCCATCGGTGTCAACCATAACAAGTGGGGAGGTCCGGGGAGAACAGACATCGGCCACTGCGAAGGCAATACCCTCAAGGCGGACATGGATGAGGCGGCGAGGATGGCCGGACTCGATATTAAGATCGACGCCCTCCTGAATCTCAGGCGCGAGGTCACGGCGCTCTTCGTGGGAGACGTCGTGGAAGAGCACGCCGAGGGCGTGAAGGCGGCGAAGGTCCATTACGCGACGGACTTCGTGGGCAACTGTGACATCGTGGTCGCCAACTGCTACTTCAAGGCGAACGGAATACCGCCCGCGCCACGGGTGGCCGGACCGCTTCTGAAGGCTAGCGGCGGCGACATGGTGCTGCTGGTTGTGACTCCTGAGGGTCAATGGACTCACTACGTTAGTCGCAGCTTTGGAGAACGTCTGGGTGGCAGGACCTGGTCGCCGAAGATCGGTCTGCCGAAGAACACCTCCCGCCTCACCGTGATGGCGCCCTACCCCGACAGGACCGGGATGGACTACATTGCCCCGTACAATCAAGTCAATTGGGCGCGCACCTGGACCGAAGTCCGCGAGATGCTTGAACGAACCTACGGCCGGTCAGCGAAGGTAGCCGTGATACAGGACGCAACCTGCCAGTACTTCCCCAACGAGCCGGCATGACACTCTGACGCTCGAGAGCAGCACCGTTCACTCGCTACAGTGCTCTGCCCGCGGGTCACGGGCAGCAGAAGCAGGTCGTTCGACCAGCGACAGGCTCTAATTCGGCGCCACAGACGCGGCGCCCTTTGTCTTCGGGCGCATGCCAAAGAGGAACCGGAGTGCGCCTACAGGGCGTACCACGTACTCGTAGAGTGCCACTATGACCACAAACGAAGTGGCAGCCGTGAGTAGATACTTTGCGAGTATCGGGGCGTCCGTCTGCACCACGAAGAACGCGATGACCACGATGACAGGCTGATGCAGGATGTAGAACGGCAGCACCGCTTCGTTCGCCTTTCGACAAAGTTGTTGGTGAAGTTCAGACGAGCGTGGCCGTATCCAAGGATGGCCAGTACCCACCACCACGAGCAGGCCGCGCGCGCTGCCAGATACGTCCAATCCGACGAGGTGTCATCCATGGCGCCGACAACCACGGTCATCACGAGCGCCAGCACAAGGATGGTACGTCGAAGCCGCAGGACCTTGTCTTCTACGCGCGGGTCGGCGTGAAGCGCGTAGCCGTAGATGAAGAACAGCAGATAGGAGAAGGCATCCCAACTGCCGAAGTTCCGCAAGGCCTGGAGCCCCAGCGCATTGGTGAGCAAGGCCGCCAGCACCAGGGGCACGAACAACAGCAGGAGCACTGGAGTGCGCAGAAGCAGCGGCGATAGACGTGACAGCAGGCTCCGGCCCTCGCTCCCGCGCGGCAACAGCAACGGCAGCGTGATGATGATGAAGAAGAAAAGCATCATCAGAAACCACAGGTGCAAGCCCATCCACGCGAAGTTGCCACCAAGGCCGTAGAAGCCGTCGAAGTAGTGAGGCATGAACTGAAAGAATGTGCCGCTGAAATCACCGTGAGACAGTCGTTCGATGTACACCTGCACCGGGCCGAAGACGAACATGCCCAGCGTCAGCCACGGCACCGCGAGGCGCAGGAAGCGTTCCTTGACGAACTGAGCGGGCGTGCGGGCGCGCAGCGAGTAGTAGATAGCCGCGCTGGCAAGCACGAAGAAAAGGGGCATCATCCAGACATTGAAGAACTCAACCCACCAGCTCGACGGGTGGCTGAGAACAGCGTTCTTGATGTGCCAATCGCCGAGATCGTAGACGCGCTGATTGTGATACAGGAAGATGAAGCCCATCGCGATGACGCGCAGCCAATCGAGATAGAACAGGCGCGGTCGATCAACGACGCCCGAGGTGCGATATGCAGTGTGTGACATCGGCGATCCAGACGAAATTCGCGGCGAATCATACGCCAACGCGACGCACCAATCAACGCAGGGGACAACGCGCCCGCAAGAATTCTGTGCGACTAAGAAAACCGCGGCAGAGCAGACATATTGCCCATCACCGGCACAGCGATACGCGGAGGAAGAAGAGCGTGTCCGGGCCGAACTCCCGACATTGATGGCAGCACAAGATGCCTTGCATGCGCCGAACCGATGGCCCCCCTGGTCAGGCAGCGGGCGACCGCAAAACCATAGCTGTAGATAGACGCAACATGCGTGCGCGGTGAGCGTTGCCAGGTACAGCCTTGCGCCTTGCTCCTTGCATCCCATAAGATGTTCAAACGGCAAACGTTCAAGCGGGTGTGGCCTTCCGGGGCGGGGTGCGATGAATACTAGCGGAACAACCGGCGGGAGTCTTTTCAATTCCGGTCGGTCTGCTTGCCCGCAGCGCACCAGTCATGTGCGCACCTCGGGCAGCCGGTCCCACAACTCCGGCTTCACGCTCATCGAGGTTCTGATCGTTGTCGCTATTCTCGGCATTGTCGCGACGGTTGTCATCCTGAACATCGCATCGTTCTCCGCCCGAGGCACCGTGAATGCCGCGAATACCGAGTCTCATCAGGTCCAGACCGCGCTGATTGCGTACATGCAGGCGAATAACCTCAACACATGGGACGGCATAGTCGGTGACCCGGGGCCGCAGGACGTAGAGCAGTTTCTGCTGAACTCGCAACGGCTGCAGGCTCGATACACGGTCTCGGGCGGTAAGATAGTGGACGCATTGGCGTACCCCGATGGGAAATGGGCGGAATGCGTCTGGGATGCTGACAACCATGAGTGGCAGCTTGCGGACTAGCCCGCCGCCGGCGTGGGAAGCGCATCGGGCGCAAGGCTCATTTCTGCGTTCGCCGAGTCTGCAATGAGTGGTAGCCGACCTGCTTGCGCGCCTCGCGGAGCGTCATGCCCTTTCTCGATAAGCTCGAACATCATGCGCTCTAAATTGTCGATCTCCGTGGCCACAGCCGCGACTTCCTCCGCCCTCTCGACGGGAACAACCACGACGCCGGAATCGTCACAGACCACGATATCGCCCGGTTTGACGCCCACATCGCTGATGGAGATCTGGACGTTGGCCGCCTCAAACTCAACACGATCTTTCCCCGTGGCCATGTAGCGTCCCCGGGTGTAGATGGGGTAGCGGGCCCGCAGGATTCCAGGGATGTCCCGGCACACGCCATCGATGACGGTCCCCGCGATGCCGCGGCTTCCGGCCACCAGAGTCATGAGGTCGCCCCACACGGTGCAGTACGTTCGCCCGCCGTTGTCGATGACAATCACCCGGCCCGGCGGAACGTCGTCGATGAAATCGCCCACCGAACCGCACTCCACGCCGCGCGCACGATATTTGACCGTGAACGCCGGCCCTACCGCCCTGACACCGGAGACAACCGGCTGGATGCCGTGGCACGTACCCTTGATTCCGAGTCTATCCATTGCGTCCGACACGCTGGTCGTATCGAGATTCTTGAACGCAGCAACAATGTCAGAGCCGATTTCGCTCATCTTCTTCCTCCATCATCCTTATCTGCCCCGGCGCCTTCCTCAGTGAGTTGCCTCTGCGTGAGTATGCGGTCAAGCCCATACAATTCGAGGGTGCTTTCGCCTGCCCGCAACCGCTCCATCACCCGGGCTTCCTTCTGCTCGCGCTCCCGCGCCTTCTGGAGCACTTCGGCGGCGTCCTGTCTGCGGATGATTACCACGCCGTCGCAATCGCCCACCACCAGGTCGCCGGGATTGATGATTACTCCATCGATAACAAGCTGATGATTGATCGGCCCGACGGACGCCTTCTCGGTGCCCTTGATGCACACGCCGGCACAGAACGCCGGGAATCCCAACTCTGCTATCTCCCGGGTGTCCCGTATCGCGCCGTTGAAGACGAGGCCACCAAGCAACCGCGCCTGGGCCGCCACCGTCATGACTTCACCCCACGCGCCCGCCTCGGTGAAGCCCTGCGCGTCCGCCACGATGACATCACCGGGCTTGGCGACGTAGATGGCCTTGTGCAGCATCAGGTTGTCGCCCGGACGGACCTTCACGGTGACCGCAGGTCCGCAGACTCTCATGCGCACATCTATCGGTTTGATTCGGCTCGATAGCGCTCCACGACCTCCCGACGCCTCGTGAGCCGTCGCGCTCGAGATGCTCTTGAACTGCTCGACAATCTCCGGCGCCACCCTGTCTGATGGAATGAATGACCATGGGTTCTGTCATGTCGCCTACCTCCCGATGCCACCGCATTCCGACGCCAAAGTGTAATACAACACTGCTTTCCCGTCTCGGATCGGGCAACAACTCGGTAGAAAGCGCGCATACCTTAGGATGAGTCTGCGGCCCCTGGAGCGTCCGCCGGATACTGAAACGCGTGGGCAGAAGTCTCGCGTGGCTCGACCGATCAGCTCAGGAGCAGCACAAGTTGTCGGTTCAAGGGCTAGGTCTGACGACATCATCGGTCGAGACGGCGCGAGGAAGACGGTAGTCTACGTGCACCCTGTCGGATGTTGAGTTCCAGCACGTCACCACTCTGGACGCCGTACCTTTCTTCCGTCCCATGGTGAAAACACATTCTCAGGGAGTAGACTATTGGACAGGCAGGCTCTTGTGGGCCAGCTGCCTAGGGGACATAGCGGTAACACATTCAAGTCACCCGCACAGTCTGGAGACATCAGATGAGTGACACAACGCCACAGCACTTGAAATTCCCTTTGGAGGCATCCGACGTGGGGGCCGAGTTGCTGGACATACTCTCACGGGGTCTCTACTCCGATGCCAAGGATGCGATTCGCGAGTACCTCCAGAACGGCGTGGATGCGGGTGCAGACGAAATAATCATCTCGGTCGAGGAATCCACCGTTTCCGTTCGCGACAACGGCACGGGAATGAACTTGAATGAATTGGTGCGAGCAAGACGACTCGGAATCTCCAGTAAGACCACCGGGAATCATGTGGGTTTTCGGGGCATAGGCATTTATGCTGCGTTCGGCATGTGTGACACTTTGACGCTCGTCACGCACGAGGCTGGGGCCGCAGATTCATGTCGCTTGGTCCTCAACTTCGCGGCAATGCGTACGATCTTGGAGAGGGACCGCTCAGCCGACTCGAGGGCCGGTATTGCACTTGCCGAACTCTTGTATGAGTCCAGCGACTTCTATACTGAACGCTGGCTCCGCAATGTGGACGACCACTTCACGATTGCCCGATTGGACGGAATTGCCCACGAGTATCGTTCTCAACTGACCGACTTCGCTGAGTTGAATACGTACCTGCTGAATACTCTCCCCGTGGCCTTCCCCAACGAGTCCTACGGACCGTGCGTCAACGACTGGCTACGAACTGAGGTGGAACTCAACGCAGTCCGGCTGAAGCTGCGTGTGGGCAAGGAACCGGAGATGCTGGTGGCTCCTCACGTCGTGATGAACGTGGACGAGCCCACATCTTGTACGATTAGGGATAGCGAAGGAAGGGAACTGGCGTTCGTCTGGCAAGCCCTCACCACGGAAGGTGAGCGAATCAGTCAAGATGGTACCGACGAGGGGAACGGAACCGGGGGATTCCTTCTGAGGCTAAAGGGGTTCACACTCGGAGATCGCAATCTGCTCAAGCCACTCTGGCCACCGCGAGGGGGCCGTACTCTGTACTACCACTATACGGGTGAGGTGCACGTATTGCCCGGCTCACAAGCGTACCCGAACGCTGCGAGAGATGACTTGGAGCCTGGTTTGGCACGCCAAACGCTCTTCCGACATATAGGCGACTACTTCGACGACCTACATCGTCTTGCAGACCTCTCGCGTGAGATGGTCAAAATTGAGCGTCGAGCCAACGACTATCGCCTCGCTCTAGAAGGTCTTGAGGACAGATGGCAGGACACCAACGAGGACCCGTTCGAGCAGTACAGTATCGCCCGAAATTTCGTCACGCAAGTCGAAGGCCTCCTATCCGAGTGCGATCGACTTCTCAAACCAGGGCGGGGCAAGAAGTCACCCCAGTTGACAACTCGTCAGCTCGAGCGCGTTCAGACGTCCAAGGCGACATTGATGCTAGTACGAACGCCGGCGGTGGACGCCCTGAAGAGACTCACCAAACGCACCGAGTCAACTGAGGCGACCACGTCTGCCAGAGAGTAGCGGGCTACGTCAGCCCGAGCCGCAAGTCCGTGCCGTCCAGAAAGCTCGGAGGGCCCTTAGCGCCATGTTGCGACAGGATAGCCCGTCCGTCTTCAGGTCAGCAGTCGCGGCCGTCGAGAACGCGGCAGAGCTGAACATTGCTGCCCGAGTGCTCGCGGTCTTGGATGAC